>NZ_DASYFV010000047.1:0-82868 GCF_036000465.1 Jatrophihabitans sp.
ACCACTCCGGCGACGTGATGACGGGGACGGGCCGGGCCTGGGTATCGGCGAAGGTGATCTGCTTGCCCTCGTGCTCGGCGGCCAGATCGGCCAGCCGCACCCCGGTGCGCTTCTCCAGCGTCTCGAATCCCTGGGTCGCCAGGTGACCGTTGGTGGTGCCCGACATGGCGAGGATCGCCTCGCACGCCTGCACGTCACGGGCGATCGACGGGCGGCCGTCGGCGACACCGCCGCGGGTCGTGCCGTTCTTGTGCTTGAGGTAGTCGAGCGCCGTCGAGAGGTCGAAGGTCACGCCCTTGGTCGTGGCGCCGAGGGTCTCGAGCAGCGGCCCGAGCGAGGTCATCTTCTCGGCGATCGCGCCGTAGTCGCGCTCGATGGCGACCAGCTTGGGCATGGTCACGCCCGGTGTCGGGTCGCACTCGCCGAGCTTCCAGTCGCGGACGACGCCGTGCGGGTTGGCCATCGCATCGGGGGTGTCGTGCAGCAGCGGCGCGGCGACGATGTCCGTGCGCACCCCCAGGTGGGTGGCGGCGAGTTCGCTGAACTTCGCGGCCAGGGTCGTGAACGAGTCCCAGTCGGTGCGGGTCTGCCAGGGCGGGGCGATGGCCGGGTTGAACGAGTGCACGAACGGGTGCATGTCGGTGGTGTTGAGGTCGTGCTTCTCGTACCAGGTGGCGGCCGGCAGCACGACGTCGGAATAGATCGTCGTGCTGGTCTGGCGGAAGTCCAGCGTCAGCAGCAGGTCGAGCTTGCCGGTCGGCGCGCTCTCGCGCCACGTCACGTCGCGGGGGCGCGCGCCCTCGGGTGCCTCGCTCGCGCGCACGGCATGCTCGGCGCCGAGCAGGTGGCGCAGGAAGTACTCGTTGCCCTTGGCCGAGGAGCCCAGCAGGTTGGCCCGCCAGATCGTCAAGACCCGTGGGAAGTTCTCGGGGTTGTCCGGATCCTCGCCGGCAAAGTGCAGGGTGCCCGCCTGCAACTGGTCGACGACCCACTCGGCGGCGGTCCGGCCGTGCGCCGCGGCCTCGTTCGCCAGGGTGAGCGGGTTGCGGTCGAACGTCGGGTAGGACGGCATCCAACCCATGCGGGCGGACTTGGCGATGACGTCGGCCGTGGTCATGCCGGCGAACAGCCCGTTCTTCGCCGAGGATGCCGAGGACAGCGTGTCCGCCGCGAAGGGGTCGTAGCGGAACTGGTCGGTGTGCAGGTACCAGTAGGCGGTCTGGATCATCTGCCGGCCGGGCCGGCTCCAGTCCGAGGCCGTACTCAGCACGTTGTAGCCGGTGAGGGGGCGGACCTTCTCCTGACCCACGTAGTGCGCCCAGCCACCGCCGTTCACGCCCTGGCACCCGGTCAGGGTGGTCAGGGCCAAGAACGAGCGGTAGATCGTGTCGGAGTGGAACCAGTGGTTGGTGCCCGCTCCCATGAGGATCATCGACCGCCCGTGGGACTCCTCGGCGTTCGCCGCGAACTCGCGGGCGATGCGGGCGGCGGTGGGTGCCTTCACGCCGGTGATCGACTCCTGCCAGGCCGGCGTGTACGGCTCGTCGGCGTCGTCGTACCCACTCGGCCAGACGCCGGGCAGCCCACGGCGCGCGACGCCGTAGTTGGCGAGCATGAGGTCGTAGACCGTCGTCACCAGATGCCCGCCGACCCGGCGAACCGGAACGCCGCGCTGCAGGGTCGCCCCGGACCCGTCCGGGGCGTCGAAGCGAGGCAGCTCGACGGTCACCGCCTCGCCGCCGAGCGCGGTCAGCAGTGGGTCGAGCTCGCCGAGTTCCAGGTTCCACTTGCCCACGCCCGCGTCGCCGTAGCGGAAGCCCAGCGAGCCGTTCGGTACCACCGGAAGCCCGGTCGCCGCGTCGAGGACGACGGTCTTGAAGTGTGAGTTCTCGGCCGCGGCCTCGTCGCCCCCGAGGTCGGCCGCGGTCAGGAACTTCCCGGGCCGGTACGTGTCGCCGTCGGACTCGTCGAGGATGACGAGGAACGGCAGGTCGGTGTAGCTCTTCACGTAGTCGGTGAAGTAGGGCACCTGCCGGTCGACGAAGAACTCCTTGAGGATCACGTGCCCCATCGACATCGCCAGCGCGCCGTCCGTGCCCGGCGCGGCGGGCAGCCATTCG
Source organism: Jatrophihabitans sp. (assembly GCF_036000465.1). Classification (GTDB taxonomy): domain Bacteria; phylum Actinomycetota; class Actinomycetes; order Mycobacteriales; family Jatrophihabitantaceae; genus Jatrophihabitans. Next base: position 2,121 of record NZ_DASYFV010000047.1, read on the forward strand.
TCGGCGAACTTGACGTTGTCCGCGTAGTCGGGCGCGACCGCGATGACCTTCTGGCCGCGGTAGCGGGCCTCGGCCATCCAGTGCGCGTCCGGGGTGCGGGTGACCGGCACGTTCGAGCCCCACATGATCAGGTAGCCGGCGTCCCACCAGTCGCCGGACTCCGGAACGTCGGTCTGGTCCCCGAACACCTGCGGTGAGGCCACCGGCAGGTCGGCGTACCAGTCGTAGAACGACAGCATCGTCCCGCCGATGAGGTTGTAGAACCTCGCCCCGGCCGCGTGGGAGACCATCGACATGGCCGGGATGGGTGAGAAGCCGGCGATCCGGTCCGGTCCGTACCGCTTGATCGTGTGCACGTGGGCGGCCGCGGCGAGTTCGATCGCCTCGTCCCAACTGGCCCGGACGAGTCCACCCTTTCCGCGCGCGGACTTGTACCTCTTCGAGCGGGCGGGGTCGTTGACGATGTCGGCCCAGGCCAGCACCGGATCACCCAGGCGGGCCTTGGCCTCACGGAACATCTCCAGCAGCACCCCGCGCACGTAGGGGTAGCGGATGCGGGTCGGCGAGTACGTGTACCAGGAGAACGCAGCGCCGCGGGGGCATCCGCGCGGCTCGTACTCGGGCTTGTCCGGGCCGACGGAAGGGTAGTCGGTCTGCTGCGACTCCCAGGTGATGATCCCGTCCTTGACGTAGATCTTCCACGAGCACGACCCGGTGCAGTTCACTCCGTGCGTGGAGCGGACGACCTTGTCGTGACTCCACCGGTCTCGGTAGAACTCGTCGGCCTGGCGCCCGCCGATCTTGTGCAGCGTCCGAAGATCGGACGACACCGTCGCGTTGGTGAAGAAGCGCCGACTGCTCACCAGGGCGTCCTCGAGGCTTTCGCCCGCGGCCGCGATCCGATCGGACTGGGTGCGGTGCGGGGTGACCTTGTCAGACACGTAATGCCTCTCCGGCGATCCTGCAGGTGGCGTCCGACCCGAATGGACCGTGCCGATGCTCCCACCGATCTTGGGTCGGCGGCGAGGTCTACGGGACCGAACCTAGTTCGATCAAGGGTGTGGGACTTCGGTCCTACGACCGGTCGGGTCAGGACAAAGGGCCCATGCCGCAGGCCGGGCGTCGGACGATCGTCGTATCGGAAGCCGGCCGCCCCACGCCGGGACCTCGACGGCGAGCCCATCGTTGTCAAGTACCGAGGAGCAGCAGTGACGATCGACGCCGAGGTGGCCGACCCGACGCGGCAGCGCGATCGTCGCCCGACCGTGATGCTCGCGATGGCCACGTTGGGTTTCGCGCTCAACTTCTGGGCCTGGGCCCTGCTGTCCCCGCTCGCGCCGAAGTTCAAGGTCGCGCTGCACCTGTCCTCGTTCCAGCAGGCCGTCCTGGTCGCGGTGCCGGTGCTCGTCGGGTCGCTCGGACGTATCCCGGTCGGCGCGCTCACGGACCGCTTCGGCGGACGCGTGATGCTGCCGGCCGTGTCGTTCGTGACCATCGTTCCGGTCCTGTTCCTCGGACTGGCCGGGCACTCCAGCTACGCGGCGCTGCTCGTGGGCGGGTTCTTCCTCGGCGTCGCCGGCACCGCCTTCGCGGTCGGCGTCCCGTTCGTCAACGGTTGGTTCCCGCCGAACCGACGCGGCATGGCCGTGGGTGTGTTCGGCGCGGGAATGGGTGGCACCGCGGTCAGTGCCCTGACCACCGTCAAGCTCGCGGGCGCGCACGGCATGTCCGCACCCTTCCTTCTCACGGCGGGTGCGCTCGCCGTGTACGGCATCGTCGCGGCGTTGATCCTGCGGGACGCGCCGCGTCCGGCCACGACCACCGAGCCGTTCCTCACCCGGCTCGTGGCCACCGCCCGGCTGCCGATCACCTGGCGCGCGTCGGTCCTCTACGCCGTGGCGTTCGGCGGATACGTCGCCTTCAGCGTGTATCTGCCCACCTACCTGAAGACCGGGTACTCCCTCACCCCGGCCGACGCCTCCGACAAGATGGCCGGCTTCGTGCTGATCGCCGTCGTCATGCGGCCCGTCGGCGGCTGGCTGTCCGACCGCGTGCACCCCGCGCGCGTCCTCGTCGGCGCATTCGGCGTCGTCGCCGTCGCGTCGCTGGTCCAGTCCGCCACACCCACGCTGATGCCCGTCGGCACCGTCGCCTTCCTCGCCATGGCCGCCGCGTTGGGAGCCGCGTCCGGTGCCGTGTTCGCCCTCGTCGCCCAGCGGGCTCCGGCCGACCGGGTGGGTTCGGTGACCGGCCTCGTCGGGGCAGCCGGCGGACTCGGTGGATTCGTTCCCCCACTGGTGATGGGAGCCGTCTACGGCAGGTACGGCAGCTACGCCACCGGACTGATCGCGCTCACCGCCGTCGCGGCACTCGTCGCGCTGCTCTCCGTGCAGACCGCACGCCGGCCCGCCTCGGCCTCCCGGACGGTCCAGCATGTGTGAGTACTGCGGATGTCAGGAGCGGGACGTCATCGCGGAGCTGACCGCCGAACACGACCGGCTGCGCGATCTCGCCCGCTCCCTCAATGCGGCGGTGAACGCCGCCGACCTCGCCGCGGCCGGTCGGCTGGCCGAGCAGATGCACGCCGTGCTCGGTCCACACACCGAGGTCGAGGAATCCGCGCTGTTCCCGGCCCTCGCCGCCGACTTCGCAGATCAGCTCGCCCAACTCGTCGCCGAGCACCGCGACATCGACGCCGTCCTGTGCGAGCTGGCATCCGGACAGCCCCAGACCGGTTGGCGGCTACGAACGCAGCTCGCCTTGGCGCACCTGTTCGACCACATCCTCAAGGAGCAGGACGGCGTCTTCCCGGCCGCCCTCGCCACCCTCACCACCGCAGACTGGGACACGCTCTCGGCCGCGCGCGACCGCGCACATCGCGCGACTCGGACGCGTCCGTCGGCCGCCCTCTCGCCCGCGTGACCGTCCCGGCGCGGTGGGGCGCCTGACCTACGATCACCGCGACTCGACACCACCGTCGTGCGCAGCGCCCCGCAGGGCAGCAACGGACCGTACGCCGGACCCGATCTGGACGTCATGATTCTCGTGCTCGCCGGGTCCGGCGAACGCACGACTCCGGCCGCGCCCCCGGTGCTACGGACTCGAGCTCGGTGCCACAGCCCGGCGCTTGATCTCGACCTGCCAGTGGTGCGGACCGCGCTCGAGGTAGGTGACGCCGTAGCCACCGGGATCGACTGCGGTCAGTCGCTGACACAGCGAGCCGAGGTCGTTACTCGAGCCGATCGTGACCGTCTCATCGGTATCGAGACGCAGGAGGCGAGCGAGCACGGCGTCGGCACCTTGGGCGCCGTGCAGTTGGTCCAGGTCGACCACCGGGCCCTCGGTGAGGGCGTACCACTCGTGGGGCTGCGCGCCGAAGCTGGCGGTGGCCGGTGCGTACTCGCCCCCGATGGCGAGCTCGTCCTCGTCCGCCAGGTGCCTTTCGAGTTGGGTGAGCAGGTCGGTCGTGATTGCGGACAGCTGACCGCAGGACGGACCCGAGACACTTCCCGCCGTGGCGGCCGCTTGATCGAGGAGTTCGATCGTGAGCCGCAACTCCAGGTGATCGCGACGCAGCTGGGCGACGACATCAGGGACGTGTCGCACCACGCGGAACAAGAGCCATTCCTCGTCGACCAGCTGCCGCAGGGTCTCGAGGTGGAGGTAGTTCAGTAGCTCGCGCAACGGCGCTTGGGGCCAGCGGCCCTCATCGGCCTCAGAGATGACCGGCTGCGCGCGCGTTCTCACCTCACGCATCAGCAGTGCGTGTTCCTCCCTCAGCGAGGCGCGTTGGGCGCGGAGACCCTCGAGCTCGGAGTTGGATTGCGCGACGCCGTTCATGATCGCTCCTGTGGGGTAGTCGAAGAACTTGTGGTGCTGGTTGTCGCCGCCCCAGTCACTGCCGATGTCGCGCGAAGAAACGCCGGTCACGGCGTGCGCGTATTCACGCCAGTGAGCAGAACAGCCGCGTCGGCCAGGGCGAGCAGGGCGTGTCGCTCGTTCGGGATGATGATCAGGTCGCCGGCCGAACCCTCCCAGACCAACTGGCCGGCACTGACCTGCACCCGGCCGCTGAGGACATGCACGGTGGCTTCGCCCGGACTTTCGTGCTCATGGAGCGCCTGGCCTTCGACGAGCGCAATGACGGTCTGCCGCAGGGTGTGCTCGTGGCCGCCGAACACCGTCTGCGAGCTACGCCCGTTCGACGTTCGCCGGGCGACGTCGAGTTGTTCTCGCGCGAGCGCGGTCAGGGAGCGTTTCTGCGTCATCGGGCTGTCACCTGGGCAATCTCATGGCTGGTTGAGGTGAACGTGGTACAGGGTCGGCCCGCTGCTGGCCTGCCCCCACGACATTCGTTCCGCGAGCACGCGCGCGTGACTCAGCGCCAGATCCTTGGTGGCGGTGAGCAACCAGATCCGGTCGTGCCGGGCGATGGTTCGCAGGTGCGCCACCGCCTCGGCATGATCGGCGTCGTCGAGTTCGACCAGATATCGTTCGCGAAACTCCGCGAGACGCTCCGGACGGTGTCCGTACCACCGCCTCAGTTCGGTGGTCGGTGCGACGTCGCGACACCACTCATCGAGGTCGGCGGTGGCCTTGGTGAGCCCGCGCGGCCACACCCGGTCGACCAGCACCCGGTACCCGCCGCTCGGAGGACGCGCGTCGTAGATGCGGCCCACGTCGATGTGACCGACGCTCGTCATGCTCCACCTCTTCCCAGCGATCGCGCCGGCCCAGGCCGAGATCACGATCGGGATCCGATCGAGGCGAGATGCGCGACGCACAGGTCCGGCTCGACGAATCGCTCGAGGCGGTCGACCGTTACCCGGCCGGTGAGGGCGCCGAGCGCGCCCTGCATCAGACCCAGGTGCAAGGAGCAGATCACGTCTGCGTGGGCGTCGACGAGCTCCAGGAACGGGCAGTGCCGCAGCCGGATCTGGGTCGCGCGCGGCCGGGCGAGGGGTTCGGGTTGGAAACCGAGATCGGCGAGCGCATCGACCACCCGGGTCAGCGCCTCGGACTTGGTCGACTTGCCGCCAGGTCGAGAATCGAGCACCGCGCCTCCCCATGACCGCCCCAGCGCGGTGGCGGTCTTGACGGGGTCACTGGCGCTGGAGGCGAGATGGTCGCTCAGCATCGCCGCCAACAGACGGTAGTTCGAAGGGCCGTTGCGATCCATCGTCCGGCTCAACCGGTACTCGATCGGGGGCCGTCCCGGCCCGCTGCCCTCAGCCGGCAGACGCTCCACGCGGCCGGCCTCGACGAGAGCGTCGAGGTGGAACCGGACGGTGTTGAGGTGCACGTCCAGCTCGGCTGCGATGTCCACCACGGTCAGCGGTGCCGACGACGCGCGAAGGGTGGCGAGAACCATCTCGCGCCGGGCACCGCGGTGCCGGCTCGCAGCCTGCTGATCGCGGCGCGGGGTCATGAACTCTGCGGCGGCAGGGCGGCCACCATCGGTGTGTCGACAGGCACGGCGCCGACCTTCCCCGCGCTCCCGGGCGAGCCGAGGGCACCCTCGCGCCCGGGCAGCACCTCGGAGAAGAACCGCCCGTTGTCCGCCGTGTAGTCGTGCCACGGCTCGGGCACGTCGTCCTCGTAGAAGATCGCCTCGACCGGACACACCGGCTCACAAGCCCCGCAGTCCACGCACTCGTCCGGATGGATGTAGAGCATCCGCGCACCTTCGTAGATGCAGTCGACCGGGCATTCCTCGACACAGGCCAGGTCCTTGACGTCCACACACGGAAGAGCGATCACGTACGCCACAGTGCGGAGTTTACACAAGAACCGATTGTAAGAATAGGATCGATTCATGCCTGAACCCACTACCGTCCGCGGACCTGCGACGCCCGACCTGGACGTGCGCGACGTGCCCAAACCGCAGCGCCATCCACTGATCTTCGCGCGGTTCGCCGAACTCTCCGCGGCGGAGTCGTTCGTGCTCGTCAACAATCACGATCCACGACATCTACGCCAGGAATTCGACCGCGACCACCGCGGCAGTTACGAGTGGACCTACCTCGAGAGCGGCCCCGTATGGCGCATCCGGATCACCCGGCTCATCGAGACCGACCTGCCCCGCGTCCTGTGCAACGTGCAGGACCTGACGCCCGATGACGCCAGTACCGACGACGCGGCCGGAGCGATCTGGGCCCTGGACATCAGCCAGCGACACCTCGACGCCAACGTCATTCACCTACAGCCGCACAGCGGGATCGAGATGCACGCCGGACCTCACCTCGACGTCCTGGTGTACATCCTCACCGGCAGCGGTCTCCTGACGACCGAAACGGGCACCGTGGCTCTCGGGTCCGGGATGCTCGTCTGGCTGCCACGCCGATCTCAACGATCGTTCACTGCCGCAGCGACGGGCCTCAGCTACATCACCGTGCACCCGCGCCGACCGGCGCTCACGATCGGCAACGCTTCGACTCGCTAGCTCAGGCGGGCCCCTCGCCTGACGGCCGGACTGCGCGCAAGAGGACGACGAGCGCGCGTGGCGTGCGGACGTGCTGAAGGGCGCCTGCCGCCGGCGTCAGATCAGCAGATGATCGCCGGGGACTCGGCTCGAGGCTGTCGGAACGAGGGCGAGAGCGCGGATGTCGCCTTCGTCGACCAGCTGAGCCCATCGACGCACCGAGTGATTGCGCTGAGTCCCTCCGACTACGACAAGGGGCGCCTCGGACAGAGGCGCTTCGCCGTCCAAGGGCGCGCCTGGTGCAACGGCGCCGCTGAGGTGAACGCCCACCGTCGCCGCCCGATACGCAACCAACAAGTCGAACAGCCAGCATTCCGCCGCATGACGCTCGGTGCGCCCGTACTCGGATCGACGAAGACCGAGCTGCACGCGGATCGGGCAACGTTCCCGCCGGGCGTGTCGGCACGCCCACGCGAGTACCTCTTCGGCCCCGTGTCGCGACTCCAGGACCACGACCACCGCAGACGTGGCCGGCTCTACGCGCGTGCGCACGCGGAGATGCTTCGACACCACCACAACCGGCGCCGAGGAGCACCGGGCCAGCCGGGCAACGCCAGAGCCCCTGAATCTCGATCCGGTGCGATGAGAACCGATAACGATCGCCTCCGCATTTCGGCTGAAGGTTCCGAGCACCGATCCGACGTCACCGAGGCAAACCCGCCCGCTGACCGGCACGCCGGGAAAGAGGACGCGCAGCGCACGAGTCGCCTCGGCCACGGCTTCGGCGCCGTCGTCGTGGACCCGGGGATCGACGTACACGCCGTTCATTGCCGCGGCCACGCTGATCGAGTTGCACCGGCAGACATGGATCAGTTCGACCGTTGCACCACGTCGTTGTGCGTCGCGGCCGGCCCAGATCGCGGCGTCGATGCCCTGGGCGGCTCCGTTTACCCCGACAACGATGGGCCGCGGCCGCCGGCGGGACTTCCTCACAGCGGCGCCCGGACATCGGGCCCGTCGACGGCGAACCGCCGCTGACCATGGCAGCGCGGTCTCGGGGCGGGGCACCAGCCATGATCGCCCGCTTTCCCGCGCGTTGACGCGACAGCACGTCGCACGGGAGCGTCCTCACTCACTCGTCGGCACCGACGCCGGGTCGCTCGATCGCGCAGGGCCCGAAGCGAACGACGCGCGACGCCCCGCGTGGGCCTCCGCATCGAGTCGGCCGATGAGATGCGGGTAGTGGGCCTCGAACGCGGGCCGCTCGGAGCGGATGCGCGGGATCGAGGTGAAGTTGTGTCGTGGCGGCGGGCTGGTCGTGGCCCATTCGAGGGAGTTGCCGAAGCCCCAGGGGTCATCGGCGGTGGCGATCTCGCCGTAGCGGTACGAGCGGTACAGGTTCCACGCGAACGGCAGGACGGACGCGCCGAGAACGAACGAGCCGATCGTGGAGAAGGTGTTGAGAGCGGTGAAGCCGTCGGTCGGCAGGTAGTCGGCGTAGCGGCGCGGCATACCTTCGGCGCCCAGCCAGTGCATGACCAGGAAGGTCATGTGGAAACCGATGAAGGTCAGCCAGAAGTGGACCTTGCCGAGCTTCTCGTCGAGGTAGCGGCCGGTGAACTTCGGGAACCAGAAGTAGATGCCGGCGTAGACGGCGAACACGATGGTGCCGAAGAGGACGTAATGGAAGTGGGCGACGACGAAGTAGGAATCGGCGACGTGGAAGTCGATCGGCGGGCTGGCCAGGAGCACGCCGGTGAGACCGCCGAAGAGGAAGGTGACGAGAAAGCCGATGGAGAACAGCATCGGGGTCTCGAAGGTCAGCGATCCACCCCACATGGTGCCGATCCAGTTGAAGAACTTGATCCCGGTGGGTACCGCGATGAGGAAGGTCATCAGGGAGAAGAACGGCAGCAGGACGGCTCCGGTGGTGAACATGTGGTGAGCCCACACGGTGAGCGAGAGCGCGGCGATGCCGAGGGTGGCCATGATGAGGCCCTTGTAGCCGAACACGGGTTTGCGACTGAACACGGGGAAGATCTCGGTGACGATGCCGAAGAACGGCAGGGCGACGATGTACACCTCGGGGTGGCCGAAGAACCAGAACAGGTGTTGCCAGAGGATGGGGCCGCCGTTGTTCGGTTCGAAGACCTGCGCTCCGAGATGCCGGTCGGCATAGAGGACGAGCAGGGCGGCGGTGAGGATCGGGAAGGCGAGCAGGATGAGCAGGCTGGTCACCAGGATGTTCCAGGTGAAGATCGGCATCCGGAACATCGTCATGCCGGGTGCCCGCAGCGTGATGACCGTCGTGACCATGTTGACGCCACCGAGGATCGTGCCGAGGCCGGAGATGGCCAGGCCGAGAATCCACAGGTCGGCGCCGGCGCCGGGCGAGTTCACGGCGTTGGTCAGCGGCGAGTAGGCGTACCAGCCGAAGTCGGCCGCGCCGCCCGGGGTGATGAAGCCTGACACGGTGACGATCGCACCGAACAGGTACAGCCAGTAGGACAGGGCGTTCAAGCGCGGGAAGGCGACATCGGGTGCGCCGATCTGCAGGGGCAGCACGAGGTTCGCGAACGCGAACACGATCGGGGTCGCGAAGAGCAGCAGCATGATCGTGCCGTGCATCGTGAAGAGCTGGTTGTACTGCTCCTAGGACAGGAACTGGCGCCCTGGGCGGGCGAGTTCGATGCGCATGAGCAGAGCCATGACCCCGCCGAGCGCGAAGAACGCCAGGGACGTGACCAGGTACATCCGTCCGATCATCTTGGGATCCGTTGTCCGCAGCATGCGCGCGAACATCGCGCCCTTCGCGTGGTGCGGATCGCTCGCGGTCCGACCCGGCACGGGCATCGGCGCGGATCCCGCCCCCCGGGTGCGACCGGGTGGTTCCACGACTCGGGTCATCAGGTCACCTCTCGCTTTCATGCGCCACTACAAGCATTGCGTTCTGCAATCGTACGCGCAAGGGAGATGTCGCCGGTTAGTCATGACGCACGAGCGAGAACTGACGCCCGGACACCCCGATCGGGCGGGGCTCCTGACCGCGTCCGGGCCGCCGGCCAAGGTGTACCGACGACCGACGTCGTTTGCGGACCTACCAGCCGATGACTGCGACCGGGTCCGACGCGTGCGGTTCTCCGGCGGCGTCGGCGAATGCGGTGAGCGCGCGCACCAGGTCCTCGCGCTGGGTCGAGGGCATGCTGCGGACGATCCGCGAGATGGCCGCGCGGCGCTTGTCCATGACCTGTCGGGTGAGTTTGCGACCGGCCGCGCTCAGATCGATCACGACCTCGCGCCGATTGTCCGGGTTGTCGTGACGGGTTACCAGACCCGCGGCCAGCAGTTTGTCGATCATCCGCATCGCCGTCGACGCATTGACCCCCAGGCCGTCGGCCAGGCCGTTGAGATTGGTGGCTCCGCGGCTGTCGAGCACGACCAGAGTGCGGAACTGGGTCAGGGTGAGGGAGTCCTCCGTGTCGGCCAGCGATGCGGCCGACACTCCGACCAGCACGCGGGATGCCGTCAGTACCGCAGTGACGAGGCGATCGACCTCGGACTCGCCCGCGCGTCGACGCGGGGCGGAGGCCGTCGTTCGACCGCTCACCGGCACTGGATCCTCTCGACTCATCGCAAACCTTGCAGTAGACAAGTTCGGCGTATCGACAAGACCATAGCTCGTCACTCGCGGTCGGCGCGCACACGATGGAGCGGACCTAACTGCGTCGGCTCCGGGCGCCGACGGCGGCTGACACGGCGTCGACTTCGCCCCGGCGAAGTGCAGCCCGCGGTGTCTCGCCGTCGAGGCCATCATTGGGCAGGATGAGCCAGGTCAGGAACTCCGCCGTCGTCCCGGGGAATGTGCGCCTCAGCTGCCTCAGCCCGGGCAGGACACCCCCCGGCAATTCCTCGGCCAGCTGCGGCGAGGGAATCGGTCCGTACAGATCGTTGTCGATCGTCAGCAGGTCGCCGCGTGCGATCGACTCGAACACGGACTCGACTCCGACCCCGATCAAGGCAGCCGCCTCGTCGGCTCGCAGCAGCCTCATCGCAGACACCCCGGATTCGACCGCATGACCCTATCTTTGCATGCAGCAACGGTCATCAGCCCGAGATTGCCTCGCCGGGAGGGTTCTCGCTGACCGCTGGGCGTGGTGCGAGATCGCGTCCGCCTCGGCCCACTGCGAACCCGGGCCGTCAGTCGGTGCGCCATCGGGCTGCGCGCGGGGACAGCAGCATGCCATGGCCGTGGACGTCGCCGCGCGGGTGCAGCGCGCCCGCGCGTACGGCGGGGGTGCCGTCGACCACCAGCGGCTCGAGTCGGGCGTGGTCGACGAACCACTCCACGTGACGCACGTTCGGTACCGCAGCGGCTACGAACGCGTGAAGCGACGGGGCGCAGTGCGCCGAGACCTGCCGATTGCCGGACTGGGCGAGAGCCGCGCCCTGCAGCCAGCCGGTATATCCGCCGCAGCGAGTGGCGTCCAGTTGCATGCAGTCGACGACCGGAAGCAGGGCAGCGACGTCGTGGAGATCGGCGGCGTACTCCCCCGCGGCCACATCGCAGCGCAGGGCGTCGCGCAGCGTGGCCAGCCCGGCGGTGTCGTCGCTGCTCACCGGTTCCTCGAACCAGGTGACACCGTGCTCGTCGAGTGCGGCGCCGATCCGTCGTGCCTGGCCGATGCTGTAGGCGCCGTTGGCGTCGACCATCAGTTCGACGTCCGGGCCGGCGTGCTCGCGGAGTCGGGCTACGCGGGCGAGATCTCGCGCCGTTCGGGTCCCCCAGCCCTCACCGATCTTGATCTTCATGGCGGTGCAACCGGACGTGCGCCACTGCTCGACCTGCTCGGCCAACTGGTCGTCGGTGAGAGTGGTGAAGCCGCCCGACCCGTAGACCGGGACGTGGGTGCGGCAGCGGCCGAGCAGGGACGTGAGGGGTAGGTCGAGCAGCCGGGCTTTGAGGTCCCACCAGGCGATGTCGACCGCGCTGATGGCCTGCATCACCAGGCCGCGGGTGCCGAGGTTGCGGCACGCCTGGCGCATCGCGGTCCAGCCGGCGGTGATGTCGCAGGCATCCCGGTGCAACACGGCATCGGCGAGCTTGTCGTGCACCACGGCCGCAGCCGCCGGGCTGCTGTAGGTCCAGCCCAGCCCGGTCCGGCCGCCGGCCTCGAGGGTGACCGCGACAGCGGTGGTCGAGTCCCACCGGAGGGTGCCGTCGGCCTCCGGCTGCGGCGTCGGGAAGGTGTAGGTGGCCGTTCGAACGGCACTGAGGGACGGCTCGGCACCTCGGGCGGCGGCGGTCACGATGTCTCCGTCTGCGACTCGGCGAGTCCGCGGCGGCCCTGGCGGACGAGCCGGGCGGCGGCGCGTGCGGCCAGGGCCATGATGGTGAGCGCGGGGTTGGCGGCGCCCTGCGTCGGCAGGGTGCTGCCGTCGACGATGTAGAGGTTAGGGACGCCGAAGACGCGGTGATTCGCGTCGACGACACCGTCCTCGGCCCGCGCCGCCATCCGGGCCCCTCCGACGAGGTGGGCGTAGCGGTCGATGGTCATGACCTCAGTGGCTCCCGCGGCTTTCAGGATGGTCTCCATGGCCCTGGTCGCGGCCTGGGTGAGTTGTCGGTCGTTGTCGCACAAGCTGTAGGCGAAGTGCGCGACCGGAAGGCCGTGGCGGTCCTTCTCGTCCGCCAGCGTGACTCGGTTGTCGGGCTGCGGCAGGTACTCGCAGAGGGCACCGAGGGTGGCCCAGTGGATGTAATCGCGCATGTATTCGCGCAACGGGGCACCCCAGTGACCTTGGGCGGCGACGTGTTCGGCCCACGTGATCGGTAGCGGGCTGACGTTCTGGATGGACCAGCCGCGCTTGTAGGGCTTGGTGGGGTCGGTCTCGTAGAACTGTTCGGTGGAGACCTCGGGTGGTGGCGATTTGTACATGCGGATCTCGTCGTCGAACCGGCCGGCCGTCTGCGGGGCGCCCTGCACCATGAGGTAGCGCCCGACCTGGTCGTGGTCGTTGCCCAGACCGCTCGGGTAGCGGTCGGTGGCCGAGAGCAGCAGCAGCCTCGGCGTCTCGATGGAGTAGCCGGCGACGGCGACGGCGCGAGCGCGCTGGTAGTGCTCGCGGCCGCCGCGCAGGTAGGTCACCCCGGTGACGCTGCCGGTGCGGTCGTCGATCACGATCCGAGTGACGTGGGAGTCGGGGCGGATCTCGGCGCCGTGGGCGAGCGCGTCGGGGATGTGGGTGATCAGGGGGCTGGCCTTGGCGTTGACCTTGCAGCCTTGCAGGCAGAAGCCTCGATAGATGCAGTGCGGTCGGTTGCCGAAGCGGCCGTTGGCTATGGCGACCGGGCCGACGCGGGCGTCGATGCCGGCGGCCTTCGCGCCGCGCAGGAAGATCTGCCCGTTGCCGCCGACCGGGTGCGGCTGGTGGGGGTAGGTGTGCGGGTCGCCCCAGGGCCAGTCTTGTCCGGCGACCGGCAGTTCCTGTTCGATCGCTGCGTAGAAGGGTTTCAGGTCGGCGTAGGAGATCGGCCAGTCCGCGCCGACCCCGTCGCGGCTGCGGGTGGCGAAATCCGACGGGTGCAGGCGGGGCGTGTAGCCGGCGTAGTGGACCATCGAGCCGCCGACACCGCGGCCGGAGTTGTTGGACCCGAGCGGTACCGGGTCGGTGCCGCCGATCTGGCGCGGTTCGGTCCAGTACAGGGTGTGCGCGCCGCGTTCGTCGGACACCCAGTCGGTGTCGGGGTCCCAGAACGGTCCGGCGTCCAGGCACGCGACGCGCCAGCCGGCGCGGGCGAGGCGTTGCGTGAGGACGCCGCCACCGGCTCCGGCGCCGACCACGACCAGGTCGACCTCGTCGCCGTCGGCGTAGCGGCGCATGTCCGTTCGCAGCCGGTGGTCGGTGCGCGCGCCGTCGGTGGGCAGCAACCAGGCGGACTCGTTGCGGGATCGGATGTCGGCATCGTTGCTTCTCACGCCGGCCTCTCTCGGCCGGTCAGGCGGTCATGGTTGTGGCGCTCCTGCTCGACGCGCGCGGTGAACGGGAGCGGATCCACCGCGCGGAGTTCGGCGCCCTCCCATCGATCGCGGGCGTTCACCCCGGGGTTGAGGTAGCCCCGCGGGTAGGCCGGGCCGGGGAAGCCGATCTCGTTCCACGCCCAGGGGTGGGAGTAGAACGCGGTGCAGACGTAGCGGGTCCACAGGCTCCAGATGTGTTTGGCCGGCCACATGTGCCAGCGGCCCTGATCCGTGACGCGATCCTGAACGGCTTGGAGCAGCGCCGCCTGCTCGCTCGGGACGAGATGGGGAAAGCTCCGCCCGGAGTGGGCGTCGCGGGCATCGGAGTCCAGCGCGTCGAGGCTCTCGCGCCAGGCCTGGGCGTCCTCGGGCAGCTCGTCGTAGTGCCACCCGTCGGTCTCGCCGACGGCGAGGCGGTGGTCGATGAGCGTCAGCACGGGGACTCGGGGTTCGGCGTCCTGGGCCAACAGCAGATGGGTCAGGGGTGCGGCGACGGCGACTTCGGCCGGGGTGAAGAACGCGAATTCGCCCGGCGGGGCGAGTCGGGCCAGGACCACGCCGGCGGTGACGTCGTCCCACACGTCGACGCTGTCCAGGACGTCGAAGCCGGGGAATCGGCCCCGGCGTTGCGGGGTGACGGCGCGCTGGTCAGGGCTGCGATACCCCATCAGGAGCGCCCGGGGTCGGAGGGGCGCCCCTCACGGCGCAGCACTGCAGCGAGCAGTCCCATACCGCCGACGAGGGAGGCGAGCAGCGGAGCGAAGGGTGGTGGGCCGCCCTCGAGGTTGTAGCGGGTGATGCCGCCGGGGCGTTGGGCGATGCCGCGCCAGTGCAGGTAGGTGCCCTGTAGGCCGTTCACCACGATCGCGGCCGACGTGAGCGGCAACACCGTGTGCGCCGCGCGGCGGGAGAAGACGGCGGCGACTCCGGCCGGGACGGCGGTCGGCACCACCACGACCGGCCACCACATCATCTTGTTGCCGAAGCTCGCGCCGTCGTGAGACAGGTAGATTTCCCCGGCGGTAACGGTCGCCCCGGCTGCCGTCAGCGCGGCGAGGGTGCGCTCGAAGCGACCCGTCCGGACGTCGTGAAGCGCCGTGCCGAGCAGAGCGGCAGCGGCGGCGGGTCGGCGGCGGGACCGCGGCACGTCACTCACTCTCCGTGCGGTGGGGAAGGTACTGCTGAACCTTCTGTTTGAGGCCTTGTTTGGCGAAACCCCAGGTGTCCTCGTCGCCGTGCAGGACCGCGCCGGCCAGCGACTTGATCTGCTCGAACGTGGCGTGCGGCGGGATCGGCGGGACGTTCGGGTCGCAGCGCACGTCGAGCACGGTCGGCCTGTCCGCGGACAGCGCCTCGTCCCACGCCTGGGCGAGCTGCTCGGGTGTGTCGATGTTGTGACCGGCCAGGCCGAGGGAGCGAGCGAAGGCGGCGTAGTCGACGTCGGGCAGGGTCTGGGATTCGGCGAACTTGGGGGAACCTTCCATGGCCCGCATCTCCCAGGTGACCTGGTTGAGGTCGTTGTTGTGCAGGACGGCGATGATGAGCCGCGGGTCGGCCCACTGCTGCCAGTAGTGCTTGATCGTGATCAGCTCGGCCAGGCCGTTCATCTGCATGGCGCCGTCGCCGACGAAGGCGAGAGTCGGGCGGTCCGGGTGGGCCCATTTCGCGCCGATCGCATACGGCACGCCCGGCCCCATTGTCGCCAACGTGCCGGACAGCGAGCCGCGCACATTGCCGCGGAACTTCAGCACGCGGGCATACCAGTTCGCCGAGCTGCCGGAGTCGGCAGCGATGACGGCGTTGTCGGGCATCCGTTCGGACAGCTCGTGGAAGATGGTCAGTGGGTTGACCGGGTCGGCGTCGAGCGTGGCCTGTCTTTCGATGGTCGACCACCAGTCGGCGACGTCGGACTCGATCTCCTCCCGCCAGCCGCGGTCGGCCTTGCGTGACAGCAGTGGGATGAGCGCCTGCAGCGTTGTCCTGGCGTCGCCGACGACATTGAGCTCGTAGGGGTAGCGCATCCCGATCCATTTGCCCGAGCGGTCGATCTGGATGGCGCGGGCCTGATCGAGTTCGGGCAGGAACTGGGTGTACGGGAAGTTGGAGCCGACGGTCAGCAGCGTGTCGCAGCCCATCATCATCTTGTAGGAGGCGGTGGTGCCCAGCAGGCCGATCGAGCCCGTCACCCAGGGCAGGTCATCCGGTAACACGTCCTTGCCCAGCAGCGCCTTGGCGGCGCCGGCACCGAGCAGCTCCGCGACCTGGGTCAGCTCGGCCACGCAGTCACGGGCGCCTTGCCCGACCAGCAGCGCCACCCTTTCCCCCGCGTTGAGGATGCCTGCGGCCTGCCGCACCGCGCGGTCGTCCGCGCGCGGGGTCACGCTGGTCATGCCTACGCTGGAGGGCACCTGCTTGAACGCGTGCCCTGGCGCCTCGTACTCCAGTTCCAGCACATCCGAGGGAATGATGATGCAGGTGGGAGCGTGCTCGCTCTGCGCGATACGAATGGCCCGGTCGATCAGGTTCGGTAGCTGTTGCGGGACGGTGCACATCTGCACGTAGTCGCTGCACACGTCCTTGAACAGGCTGAGCAGGTCGATCTCCTGCTGGTACGACCCGCCCATCGCCGACCGCTCGGTCTGGCCCACGATGGCGACGACCGGGACGTGATCGAGCTTGGCGTCGTACAAACCATTGAGTAGATGCACGGCACCGGGTCCGCTGGTGGCGACACATACCCCGACCTGACCGGAGAACTTCGCGAAACCCACCGCCTCGAAAGCGGCCATCTCCTCGTGCCGGGCCTGGACGAACTGCGGCTCGTTTCCCGCCCGTCCCCACGCTGCCAGCAACCCGTTGATGCCGTCCCCGGGGTAACCGAAGACCTGTGCGACGTTCCATTCGCGCAGCCGGGCCAGCAGGACGTCGGCGACGGTGTCCGCCATGTGCTTCTCCCTAGGTCGTTCATCGATGAACCAGACAGCCGCGCAGCCCGTCACGTCGACGACCGCGCTCGATGGCCGAGCGCGCAGCCACCGATAGCCTTACCCTGCAATCCTGTGTCCTAACAATCTTTGCATTTTGCAATCAATGCAGGCAGGATGGGTCCATGCCCGAGGACCGCCGCTTCCGTCCCGATGCCGTCGGCGGGTCGCCCGACCGGCGTCGAGGACAGGGGGTGATCGATGCCGAGATCGACGCAGTGCAGGCAGCCTGTCGCGTGCTGGTGGCGATCAGTGCGCAGTCGATCGCCGCGGTTGAGGACGAGGTGGACCTCGCCCAGTTCCGGGCACTCGTGGTGATGGCCGGTCGCGGATCTGTGTCACTCGGCGAGCTGGCCGTTGCGGTTCGTCTACACCTGTCCACCGCGAGCCGAATGTGCGATCGCTTGGTAGGTCTGGGCCTGATCGACCGGACGGACGATCCGCACAATCGTCGGCAACTCGTCCTGACCCTGACGCGGAAGGGAAGCCGTCTCGTCGCGGACGTCATGAGCCGCCGTCGAGCCGCGCTCGAACCGGTCGTGCGCCGCCTGCCGCCCGACCGCCGCTCACAACTTGTGTCCGTGCTTCGGGAGTTCTCCCAAGCCGGGGACGAACCCGCCGACACCGATCTGTGGTTCATGGGCTGGGCCACCTGAACCAGCCCGCTGCCCCCGCAACGGCCGCCGGCCGTCGCCCGTCCCAGTCGCCCCCTAGGGACGACCCGATCAAGAGCCCTCGAGGAGTTCAGCCATGCCAAGAACAGTTGTCGTCACCGGAGCGAGTGGGGGGATCGGCCGCGCCAGCGCGGTTGCCTTCGGAGCCCGCGGTGACACCGTGGTGCTCATCGCACGGGGCCGCGTGGGCTTGGAGGCGGCGGCCCGCGACGTCGAGCGGGCCGGCGGTCGAGCGATCGTGATGCCACTGGACGTCGCCGATGCCAAGGCGGTCAGCGGCGCGGCCGACCAGATCGAGGCCGACATCGGCCCGATCGACACCTGGGTGAACGTGGCATTCACGTCGGTGTTCGCTCCGTTCGACCAGATCGAGCCCGATGAGTACCGACGGGTGACCGAGGTCAGTTACCTCGGCTACGTCTACGCCACCATGGCGGCGCTGAAGCACATGAAGCCGCGCAACCGCGGCACGATCGTGCAGGTCGGCTCGGCGCTCGCCTATCGCGGGATCCCGCTGCAGAGCGCCTATTGCGGGGCCAAACATGCGATTCAAGGCTTCCACGAGGCACTGCGGTGCGAGTTGTTGCACGACAAGAGCGACGTGCACGTGACGATGGTGCAGATGCCGGCGGTGAACACCCCGCAGTTCTCCTGGGTACTGTCCCGGTTGCCGCGGCACGCGCAGCCGGTGCCCCCGATCTACCAGCCCGAATTCGCGGCCCGCGGCGTCCTCCACGCGGCCGACCATCCGCACCGTCGGGAGTACTGGGTCGGGTCGAGCACCGTGGGAACCCTCGCGGCGAACGCGGTCGCGCCCGGCGTGCTGGACCGCTATCTGGCCTGGACCGGGTTCAAGGCCCAACAGACGGCGCAGCGGCAGGATCCGGACGCGCCGGTGAATCTGTGGGACCCCGCGGACGGGCCGGACGGGCACGACTTCGGCGCCCACGGCATCTTCGACGCCCAGTCCGTTTCCCAGGACCCGCAGTTGTGGGCGTCCCACCACCACGGTCTGCTCGGCACCCTCGCCACCGTGGCCCTCGGTACCGGTGCACTTACCGCCCGGCGGTGGCACCGCCGATGACCGCCACCAAGACCGGCGGCACCTGCCGCACTTCCCTCGCCGTCGCGCTGCCCGCGGCGCAGGCTCTGCTCGGGGTGGCCCTGCTCGGCCGACCGGGCCCGTTCGGCCGCGCGCTGAGCGGCGCCGCGGCGACCGCACCGCCGCGCTCGGTCGTGCGGCTGCTGGGCTTCCGGCTGCTCGTCCAGGGGGCGGCGACGCTGGCGCTGCCCGGCCCGGAGGCCATCGGGGTCAGCGCGGCGGTGGACGCGACCCACGGTGCGAGCATGCTGCTCGTCGCCGGGGTCAGCCGCCGTCACCGGCGGGCCGCCCTGATCAACGCCCTCGTCGCGTTCGGGTCAACCGCCGTCTCGGCGAGACTCGCCACCGCACACCGGGGTTGGCGGTCATGACCGCACGAGCGGGTCATCCGTTCGACGACATCCGGCCGCACGTCCTGCGGGAGTACGCGCTGCTGGCCGACGGCGAACGAGCCGCGGTGGTCGGTCCGTCCGGCGACGTCGCCTGGATGTGCGCGCCCCGGTGGGACAGCGGATCGGTGTTCAGCACGCTGATCGGCGGCCACGGCGGCTACGCCGTCACCCCGGCCGAGCGCCACGTGTGGGGCGGCTACTACGAGGAAGGGTCGATGATCTGGCGCAGCCGCTGGATCACCGACCACGGTGCCGTCGAGTGTCGCGAGGCCCTCGCCTACCCCGGCGACCCGCACCACATCGTGCTGCTACGCCGTATCCACGCGCTGGACGCCGCAACAACCCTCCGGGTCACCCTGCAGCCACGCGCCGGCTACGACCAGGACCCCCTCACCGACGTCCGCCTCCGGGCCGGCATCTGGACCGGACGCTGCGGTGAACTCGCCGTGCGCTGGACCGGAGCGCCCGGAGCCCGAGCCCGGCACGACGGTGAAGTTCTCGGCTTCGAACTCCATCTCGACGCCGGCCAGCACCACGACCTCGTCCTGGAGATCGGTGAGCACCCGTTGCCCGGCGAGCCGGCCGACCCGACCGCAGCCTGGGCCGCCACCGAGGCCGCGTGGCAGCAGGCCGTACCGCCCCTGCAGGACGTGCTGAGCCCGCACGACACGCGCCGGGACTACGCCGTCCTGCGCGGGCTCACCGGTCGCAGCGGTGGCATGGTCGCCGCGACCACGACCAGCCTGCCCGAGCGCGCCGAGGCCGGCCGCAACTACGACTACCGCTACGTGTGGATCCGGGATCAGTGCTACGCCGGCCAGGCGGTCGCCGCCGCGGACCACCCGCACCCGCTGCTCGACGACGCCGTGTCCTTCGTCGCCGAACGCCTGCTCCAACACGGCGGCGAGCTCGCGCCCGCCTACACCGCGGCCGGCGACCCGGTGCCCGACGAGCGGCATCTCGGACTCCCGGGCTACCCCGGTGGCGGGGACGTGGTCGGGAACTGGGTCAACCAGCAGTTCCAACTCGATGCCTTCGGCGAGGCGCTGCTCCTGTTCGCCGCGGCCGCCGGTCACGACCGTCTCGGCCGGCGTCACTGGGCTGCCGCCGAAGTCGCGGTGGCGGCGATCACCGCCCGCTGGACCGACCCCGACGCCGGCATCTGGGAGATCGACGACCGACCGTGGACCCACAGCCGGCTGACCGCCGCGGCCGGCCTGCGGGCCATCGCCGCGGCGCATCCGGATCCGGCCGCCACGGTCGACTGGCTGGCCCTCGCCGACCACATCGTCGCCGACACCGCCGCGACGTCGTTGCACCCCGACGGGTACTGGCAACGCTCCCCGGACGACCCGACGCTCGACGCGGCCCTCCTGCTCCCCGGCCTGCGCGGCGCGGTGCCGGCCGACGACCCGCGAACCGTCGCGACCCTCGACGCGTACCTGGCCCAACTCACCCGCGACGGTTACGCCTACCGCTTCCGCCACGACGACCGCCCGCTGGCCGAGGCCGAGGGATCCTTCCTCCTGTGCGGCTTCCTCGTCGCGCTCAGCCTGCACCAGCAGGGCCGGTCGGTCGAAGCGCGCGCCTGGTACGAGCGCACCCGGGCCGCCTGCGGGCCGCCGCAGCTGTTCAGCGAGGAGTACGACGCCGTGCAGCACCAGATGCGCGGCAACCTCCCGCAAGCCTTCGTCCACGCCCTCGCCATCGAGACCGCGACCCGCCTCGCGACCTAGCACCCACCCCGCCACACAAGGAGAACCGATGCAACCGATCCCCACCCCCGAGGTCCTTGACCCGAACCGGGTCCTGGACAACGACCGGGGCGACTTCACCACCGATCACGAGGCCCGAGCCGCGTTGCTCGAGGACGCACTCCACAAGAGCTGCGACTACGCCCAGCAGCTCTGGGACACCGCCAACGCCATGCGGGCCTACCTGATGAACAGCCTGCCGCCGGACCCGCGCACACCCGGCCCGCATCCCACGACTGGCGCGTCGCCGACCGGCCCCGACGACAGCGAGGGCTGGGACAGGTGGACCGACGCGTTCGCGGCGGTCACCTCGATCCTCTGCGGCCCGCACGGCGACTCCGGCTACGGACTCGGCGAAGCCCGGCACGCCGCACAACTGCGCCGCACTGCACCCAACCTGAACCTCGCCGCCCACCTGTCGCAGACCCGCGAGCCCGATGCCGCCCACCGCCCCGCGCCATCGGGCGACCAGGTGCGCCGCCGGGCCGACTCCTCCGCGAGCCCGCGCCCGTTGCGTCTGCTCGCCGCCGGGGTCGTCGGCGTGCTCGCGCTCCGCGGGCTGCGCCGCTGACCATCACGGTTCCCGTACGGCCCGCGGCATCCTGCTGACCGCCGTCCTCGGTCGTCGCAGGGAGTGGGCATGGATCCGAGATCCGCCGTGGCGCTGCCGGGGGACGCCCTCCCTCACGCCGACACTTCGACCGCGAGGGTGCGCAGGGCCTCGGCGAGCTTCGTCCTGGCCTCGTCGGCGACGGCGCGGACGTCGGGGTGGTCAGTCAGCTTGACCATCACGGCGGGGTCCATCGCCTCGACCAGTGTGGTGCCGGCGTCGATGGAGCGGACGACTACGTTGCACGGCAGCAGCAAGCCGATGGAGGCCTCGGCGGTGATGGCGCGGTGGGCCAGTGGGGGGTTGCAGGCGCCGAGGATGAGGTAGGGCGCGAGGTCGACGTCGAGCTTGGTCTTCATGGTGGCGGCGACGTCGATCTCGGTCAGCACCCCGAAGCCCTGCTCGGCCAGGGCCGCGCGGGTGCGGGTCACGGCATCGTCGAAGTCGGTGGCCAGGGTGACGGCCATTCCGTAGTCGGACATCGATGTCTCCTTGATCGGTCTCAGTGGGCGAAGCGGACGTGGGGCAGGACGCGGTCGAGCCAGGCCGGCCGGTGCCAGGCCGCGTGACCGGTCAAGCGAAGCACGACCGGCAGCACGACCATGCGGATGCACAGGGCGTCGAGGAACACGGCCACGGCCAAAATGATGCCCATCTCCTTCGGGGCGAGCGGTCCGGAGAGCGCGAAGGTCAGGAACACGGCCACCATCACGCCGGCGGCGGCGACGACGACACGCCCCGAGGTGCGCAGCGCCATCCGCATCGCGTGCTGCGGGTCGCCGGTGAGGTCGTAGTGCTCGCGGGCGGCGGAGAGCAGGAACAGCGTGTAGTCCATCGCGACGCCGGAGAGCATGGCGCCGAAGAACAGCGGCCCCCAGGCATCGACGAACCCCTGCGGCTCGAAGTTGAGCAGCCCGGACAGGTGACCGTCCTGGAAGATCAGCTTGGCGACGCCGAACGCG
The DNA here is from genome assembly GCF_036000465.1 of Jatrophihabitans sp. Taxonomy (GTDB): domain Bacteria; phylum Actinomycetota; class Actinomycetes; order Mycobacteriales; family Jatrophihabitantaceae; genus Jatrophihabitans. The sequence continues at coordinate 24,039 of NZ_DASYFV010000047.1, forward strand.
GCGGCCATCGAGGCCAGGTTGGTGACGACGCCGACGAAGGCCACCAGGGGTGAGCCCAGCGCGACCAGCAGGAGCAGGAAGCCGAGCCCGATCAGCAGCCCGAACACCAGCGGCGTGCGGGACGAGAGGACCTTCTCCAGGTCGTGGTTCTCGGCCGCCGCACCACCCACGAGGGACCCGGCCGGCAACTCGTGGCGCAGCCGGTCGATGGTGGTGCCAGTGGCCGGAGCCGAGGCGTCGGTGGTCGGGATGGCGAGCGTCATCGCCAGATCCTTCGACTGCGACAGGCCGGCCGGCATCGCCGCCGCCACCCCCTTGTCCTGCGCGAGCACGGCCAGCACCTGCTTTCGCTCCGAGGCCGGCGAGACGATCGACAGCGTGCCCGGCGCGCCGGGGCCGAACGCGTGGACGACCTCGTTGTAACCCGCCCGAGCGCTCTGGCTCGGCGGGATGATCGCGATGCTCGGCATGCCCGTGCGCAGCGACAGGACCGGTAGTGAGAGCAGTCCGAGCACGACCACCACGAGACCGCCGGCCACCCACGGGCAGCGGTGCAGGAACGCGCCCCAGTGGTGCAGTATCCGCTCGAGCCCGACCATCGCCTGCGGATGGTGATGCGGCCGGGCTCGGTGGCGAGCGCGGCGGATCCGCACCTTGCCCGAGTCGATGCGGTGGCCGAGGCGGCCGAGCACGGCCGGCAGCAGGGTCAGCGTGGCGGCCAGCACGGCGACGACGGAGAGCATGATGCCCAGCGCCATGCTGCGGAACGCGGGACTCGGCACGAGCAGCACCGTCGACAGCGAGACGAGCACGGTCAGGCCGCTGAACGCGACCGCCTTGCCGGCGGTGCCCATCGTCTCGGCGATGGCCGCGATCGACGCGGCCTTCCGGTCGGGCTCGTCGGCCCGCCGGTGCAGCGCCGCCCGGAAACGGACCACGATGAACAGGGCGTAGTCGATGCCGAGCGCGAGCGCGAACATCATCGCGAAGTTCATCGCCCAGATGCTGACCGGCGCGATGTGGGTGGAGAGCACGAGCGCGCCGGCGGCGCTGACCAGGCCGACGAGGGTCAGCATGAGCGGGAGGCCGGCGGCGACGAGGCTGCCGAACGCCAGGACCAGGACCAGCATGGTGACCGGCCAGGACAGCACCTCGGACTTGATCATCGCCGCGTGGTTGACCTGGTTGAAGTTCGCCCACAGCGCGCTGGAGCCGGTCAGCTGTACGGACACGCCCGGGGTGGACAGCTTGCGCAACGGACCGACGAGCTCGTCCGCCGCGCGCACCATCGCGTTGGAGTCGCCCTTCGCCCCGGCCTGGACGATCGCGGTCCGGCCGTCCTTCGAGATGGACCTGCCCGGCTGCGGGGCGATCACCGTGCTCACCCGATGGTCGGCCCGCAACAGCGCGGTGGCCCGCGCGATGACCTGCTGCGCCGCGGGATCGGTCGCGATCGGCGCCTGCCTGTCGACGACCACGACCTGCAACGCCGTCGAGTTCAGGCCGGCGAACTGCTTCGCGATGACATTGCGCGCCTGCACCGACTGGCTGCCGCTGTCCTGCCAGCCCGCCCCGGCGAGGGCCGACTCGACCTGCGGGGCGAACGCGCCGAACACCCCGACGACCACCAGCCAGCCGAGCAGCACCACCCGCAGACGGGTGCCGGACCACGCCCCCAGGCGGGCGAGCAAACCCGGCGACGTGCCCAGGGCCGCGGGCGGTGCTTGACGGGATGCCGTCGTGGTCACAGAAGCTCCTTCGTGCTGATCCCGGGCTCGGGATGTGGATCGCCTGGCTCTCTTTGTACCATACCCCCTAAGGTATTGGCTGCCGCGCTGCGGAGCATCGCCTACGGTCACCTCATGCAAGACGCGGAGACTCCACTCCTGGCCCGCATCCGGGAGGCCGTCATCGGCGACGACCAGGTGATGCACGGGCCGTACGGACCGCGCCGGGTCACCTACGCCGACTACACCGCCTCCGGCCGCGCCCTCGGCTTCATCGAGGACTTCATCCGCGACGAGGTCGTGCCCCGCTACGCCAACACGCACACCGAGTCGAGCGGCACCGGACTGCAGACGACCCGGCTGCGCGAGGACGCCCGCGCGATCGTCCATGACGCCGTCGGCGCCGGGCCGGACGACGTCGTCCTCTTCACCGGGTCCGGCGCCACCGCCGCCATCGACAAGCTGATCGGCATCCTCGGCCTCCGCGTCCCGTCCGAGGCGGCCGACCGGTGGGGCGTCGCCTCGACGCTGCCGGCCGCGGCCCGCCCGGTCGTGTTCATCGGGCCGTTCGAGCACCACTCCAACGAGTTGCCGTGGCGCGAGTCGATCGCCGACGTCGTCGTGATCCCGCAGGACGCCGACGGCCACATCGACCTCGCCGTCCTCGAGGACGAACTCGACCGCCATGCCGACCGCCCGCTGCGCATCGGCTCGTTCTCGGCGGCGAGCAACGTGACCGGCGTGCTCAGCGACACCACGCGCATCGCCGAGTTGCTGCACGCCCACGACGCGCTGTCGTTCTGGGACTTCGCGGCCGCCGGCCCGTACCTCGACATCGCCGTGAGCGGGCCGGCCGGGCATCCGGACGCGTACCTGGACGCCGTCTTCCTCAGCCCGCACAAGTTCATCGGCGGGCCGGCCACCCCGGGCGTCCTGGTGATGCGCCGCGAACTCGCGCGCAACCGGGTGCCCGACGTCCCCGGCGGCGGCACCGTCCTGTACGTCAACCCGACCGAGCACCGCTACCTGGACGATCCGGTGCACCGCGAGGAGGGCGGGACGCCGGCCATCATCGACTCCATCCGCGCCGGCGTCGTCTTCCAGCTCAAGCAGGCGGTCGGGACGGACGTTATCCGCGCCTGCGAGGACCGCCTGCTGCGCACCGCGGTGACGGCCTGGAAGGACGAGCCGAACCTGGAGATCCTCGGCAACCTCGACGCCCCACGGCTGTCGATCGTGTCGTTCGTCGTGCGCGCGCCGAGCGGTCGCTACCTGCACCACAACTTCGTGGTCGCGCTGCTCAATGACCTGTTCGGCATCCAGTCGCGCGGTGGCTGCTCGTGCGCCGGGCCCTACGGGCACCAGCTGCTCGGGATCGACCTCGACCGGTCCCACGAGTTCGAGCGCGAGATCGGGCGGGGCTGCGAGGGCATCAAGCCGGGCTGGATCCGGGTCAACCTCAACTACTTCATCTCCGACACCGTGCTCGACTACCTCGTCGCCGCGGTGCAGATGGTCGCGCGCGACGGGTGGCGCCTGCTCACCGACTACCGCTTCGACCCGGCCGACGGGCTGTGGCGGCACCGCGAGGGCGTCGTCGAGCCGCCGCTGCGCCTGACCGACCTGCACTACGACCCCGACGGGAACCTGCGCTACCCCCGCCGCGTCGACCGCGCTCCGGAATCGGCCCTGGCGGGATACCTGGACGAGGCCCGGCGCCACTTCGAGGCGGCGGGCGCGGCACCGGACGAGACCCCGGCCCACCTGTCGCACGACTTCGACGAGCTCCGGTGGTTCGAGCTACCGGCGGCGTGTCTCTAGCCGGCCCGTTCGGTCCGCTCTCGCGCGTGATACCCCTGCGGGTATGAGTACACTCACGGTCATGGAGCTCGAAGCAGACGCCACCGGCGACCTCGTCAAGCGGCTTCGCCGCGTCGAGGGCCAGGTCGGCGGCATCATCCGCATGCTCGAGGACGGCCGCGAGTGCGCCGACATCGTCACCCAGCTGGCCGCCGCCAGCAAGGCGCTCGACCGGGCCGGTTTCAAGCTGCTGGCCAGCGGCATGCGCCAGTGCCTCACGGCCACCGCCGCCGGGGAGGCCGAACCGATGACCCCGGCCGAGATGGAGAAGCTCTTCCTCAGCCTCGCCTAGTCCGGCGCAGGAGTAGGGGTGCTCCCCGCAGTTTGTCTTACGGCGTATACGGAGCCGCCGTTTCCGTTTACGCCGTAATACAAACCGCAGGAGCACGGTGCCGCTCCGAGCGGTCCCCGCGCCGGCCGCCACTAGGGTCGGTCCGTGCTCGATCGCCCCGCTGATCCCCGGCCTGGCGGCCGGGTGATCGTCGTGGCTGCGGCCGTGGTCCTGACCGGCCTTGCCGCCGGCGTGGTCGGCACCGGCCTGACGCTCGTCCTGCACCTCGTGCAGCACGTCGCCTTCGGCTACACCGAGAACACCTTCCTCGTCGGCGTCGAACGGGCGAGCCCGGCCCGGCGCCTGGTGGCGCTGGCGGCGGGCGGCCTGCTGGTCGGAGCGGGGTGGTGGGGGCGGCGCCGGTGGGTCGACAACGAGGCGGTCTCGGTCACCCACGCGCTGCGCGAACCCCGACCGCGCCTGCCGGTCCTCGCGACGCTGTCCGACGCGCTGCTGCAGATCGTCGCCGTCGGTACCGGCGCGTCGATGGGCCGCGAGGGCGCACCGCGGCAGGGCGCGGCCGCGATCGCGGGCTGGATCGCCGAACGGCTGGCCGTCGACGCCCGCGCGCAGCGCCGACTCCTCGCCTGCGGCGCCGGAGCGGGGCTCGCCGCGGTCTACAACGTGCCGCTGGGCGGGGCCGCATTCACCCTCGAGGTACTGCTCGGCTCCCTGGCGCTCGCCGACGTCGCCGCGGCGATCGCCGCCAGCGCGCTCGCCACCGTGGTCGCCTGGCCGCTGCTCGGCGACCGGCCGACCTACCCGATCCCCACCGTGCACCTGGACGCGCCGGTGCTCGTGTGGTCGCTCCTGCTGGCGCCGATCGTCGGCGTGACCGGGGTGCTGTTCAGCCGGGTCATGACCCGGGCCCGCACGCACGCGCCGACCGGATGGCGGGCCTTTCCCGCGACCGTCGTCGTGTTCATTGCGCTCGGCGCCCTGGCGTCGGCCTACCCCGAACTGCTGGGCAACGGCAAGGGCATGACCGGGCTCGCGTTCGACGGCGTGCTGGGTCTCGGCACGGCCGGGGTGCTCGTCCTGCTCAAGCCCCTCGCGACCGCACTGTGCCTGGGCGGCGGCGCGATCGGTGGCCTGCTGACACCGGCCCTGGCCACCGGGGCCGCGGCCGGGATCTTCGTCGGCCGCCTGTGGTCGATGCTCTGGCCCGGCGCCGCGCCCGTCGAGTACGCGATGGTGGCCGCCGCCGCCCTGCTGGCCGTCACCATGCGAGCGCCGATCACGGCAGTGCTGCTCGTCCTCGAGTTCACCCACACGGGTACCGCGTTGCTCCTGCCGATGCTCGCGTGCGTCGCCGGCGCGACGGTCACCGCCCGCCGGGTCGAGCAGCGCAGAGCGTCACGTCCGCGACCTCTCGCGGCACGCAGCCGGTCAATGCCTGCGCGGCCGCCGTCGCCGTAGCGAGGTGCGCCACGAGGCGGGTGATCACGATGTAATCGGTACCGCTGGCCCGCACGCTCGGCCGGGCGGCGGCCAGCGCGGCGGCCGTGGGCATCACGCCGCGGCGGCCGGCGGCGTCGAGCAGCGTCGTGTAGGCCGGCTCGACACCGGCGTAGGACAGCTCGCCGTCGCGGTTGAAGACGCTGTAGCCGCCGATGATCCGGAACCGCAGGTGCGCCTTGGTCTGCCAGGCCATCACCCGGGCGGCGGCGTCGTCGTCGGGGTCGCCCCGGTACGGCATGACGTAGACGGTCGCCCCGGCCGGGATCGTCCCGACGGCCGAGGTGGTGAAGAAGCGTGGGGCGCGCACGGCCGAGATGTGGTCGTAGGGGCCGCGCGGCACGAGCGGCACGAAGGCCAGCGCAACAGCGGCGGTGCCGGCGACGAGGGCTCGGCCCTGCAGGCGCGCCAGCCAGCGGGCGAGGATCAGCGCGACGAGCAGCGTGGTGAGCAGGGAGAACCGCGGCGTGACCACCCCGCCGAGCAGCGGGATCTTGCGCACCAGCAGCCACGGCCCGCGCGATAGGGCCGCGCCGTTGTACTCGACCGTGCTTCCCGCGCTGAGCAGCACGACGGTGACGACGCTGCCGAGCCACCAGTACCCGAAGGGATCCTTCCTGATCATGTACCAGACGCACAGGCCGACGAGGAGCAGCACCAGGGGCCAGCCCAGGTAGCCGGTGTTCTCCATCGGGTCGGAGTGGAAGCGGTAGTTGGCCCGGATGTCGGCGTCGGAGGCGAAGAGCTGGATGACGCTCGGACGCACGATGGCGGCGAGGTCGGCGCGCTCCGGCTTGAAGCCGAGCCCGTGCGCGAACGCGCCCGCGCCGAGGAACTGGTAGCCGATCGGTCCGCCGGCGAGGACCGCCGCGACCGCGACCGCGACGCCGGAACCGACCGACAGGTCACGCAGCCGCGATCGCACCCCGTGCGGGTACAACACCGCCGACCAGCCGAGGGTGATCGCCGCGCCGATCGCGCACAGCACCACGATCTCCTCCGAGATCAGCAGCTGCAGCCCGAGCACGGCACCGAACCACAGGCCGGATCGGATCGGGGTCGCCGTCCGCTCGACGAGGAGCTGGTGGGCGAACAGCAGCAGCAGGGGCGGCAGCACGTCGAAGCTCAGGTTCAGGTGTCCGGCCTGGCCGGCGAAGAACGGTCCGAAGCCGTAGATCGTCGCCGCGACGGCCGGAGCCAGGGTCCGACCCGTGATGTGGCGCAGCACGAAGTAGCAGGTGCTCGCCGAGACCACCGGCGCCAGGAGCATCAGGATCCCGACGGTGGGGATCGGGCCGATCGTCGCCGTCAGGGGCAGGAACAGCAGGGACAGGACGAAGATCGGCGTGTTCCACATGACGTTGAACCCGTACGGCGCGTTCATGGCCTGCGAGAAGAGCGGGTTGTGCAGGTGGATCACCGACTGGTGGACCCACTCGAAGTACCAGGCGTAGAGGATGCCGTCCGGACCACCCGGAACCCCGCGGGTCGGATGGGCGAGGAAGCTGGAGAAGTAGCCCGCGGCGATGAGCGCGTACACCGCTGGAGGCACCAGGGTGGGCAGCCTGGACCTCACGGATCGCAGCCTAGGTCAACCGCGTCGCGCCACGGGCGCGGCGTGCCAGACTGCGGCCCATGAAGCTGCCCGAGGACGACGCCCGGGCCCGGCTGGCCGCCCAGGTGCACGGGGTGCTGTGCACCCTGCACCCGGAGCGGGGACCGGACCCGCAGCCGGTGGTGTATGCGGTGAGCGGCGACGGGCACGTCGGCGTGCCGATCGACAGCGTGAAGCCTAAGAGCTCGACCCGGCTCAAGCGCGAGGACAACCTCGAGGCCGACCCGCGCGGCACCCTGCTCATCGAGCACTGGGACGCCGACGACTGGTCACGCCTGTGGTGGGTGCGGGCGAGCCTGCGGCATGTGCCCGCGCCGCCGGTGTCCTTGACCGACGACCTGGCCGACCGGCTCGCCCGCACCGTGCCGCAATACGCCGACAAGCCCTTCTACCGGGTGCTCGTCTGCCGCATCGTCGGCGTCACAGGATGGTCGGCCGCCGGGGGTTAGCGCCGACCATCCGCATCAGCCGGCGTTGACCTTCGGCATGATCTCCTCGGTCAGGCGCTTGAGGTCGTCGAGCGTCTTCGACGTCGGCACGTCGCGGAACGGCGGCCAGAGCAGCGGCATGGTGAGACCGGCGTCCTTGTACCGCTTGAGCATGTCCTCGATCTGCTGGGCCGAGCCGGCCAGCAGGTTGCTGCCCTTGCCCGCCGGGGTCTGGTCGATCGGCTCGTCGGTGATGACGAACCAGATCATGCTGCACATGTCGAAGTTGTCGGGGAAGCCCTTGCCGAGCTCGTTGAGCTCGCGCTCCATCTCGCCCTTCCACCGCTTGATGTCCTCGGGGGAGTCCTGGATGCCGATCCAGCCCTGCAGGCCGTACTTCGCGATGCGCTTGGCCGACCGCGTCGCGTCCTTCAGGCCGGAGAAGTAGATCGGTGGCCCGGGCTGCTGGAGCGGCTTGTGCCCGAAGCCGCAGCGCTCGAAGTCGGCGAACTCGCCGTGGTACTCGAAGAGGTCGTTGCGCTCGTCCCAGATGCCCTGCATGATCTCGATCGTCTCGCGCACGTGGCCGTGCCGGCGCGGGAACAGGTGCGAGACGCTGGCGGCCGCGAACTCCTCGGGCATCCATCCGGAGCCGACGCCGACGTTGAGCCGGCCGTTGCAGAGGTGGTCCTGGGTGGCGAGTTCGGCGGCGAGCACCCCGGGCGAGCGGTAGGGCGTATCGATGATGCTCATACCGATACGGACCTTCTCCGTCTTCGCCGCCAGCCAGGGGATCAGCGTCATGCCCTGGAACCACTTGCCCCGCGCGATGACCGGCATGATCTTCGGGAAGTCGGTCATCATGCCGAACGGGAACTGCAGCTCCTCGCGGTCCGAGGCCTCGGGCACCACGATGCGGTCGAGCGTCCAGACCGAGTCGAAGTCGAGGTCCTCCGCGAGCGCGGTGAGATCCTCCAGTTCCTTGACGGTCACCTCGTCGCGGAAGTTCGGCAGGTAGAGAGCGAGCTTCATGGGGAAGGCCTCCTCGGATCAGTGGAGGCCAGCGTTCTCCGACCCGCTCAACACGCGCTGGCCCGAACATCAACGCTCGCTCAACGGGACCGGCGACCGCTGCCCTTCGCCCGCGGCCGCCTCTACGGTCGAGCCATGTCCAGCCCGCCCGCCGAACCGCTCTGGCGCCCGACCGCCGCCCGCATCGAGCAGTCGGCGCTGCGCGGGTACCTGGACCGGCTCGAGCAGCGCGAGGGGCGGCCGTTCCCCGACCACGACGCGCTGTGGGCGTGGTCGGTCGAGGAGCTCGACCGGTTCTGGATCTCGATCGTCGACCACTACGGGATCGAGTTCTCCACGCCGTGGACGCAGGTGCGCACCGCCGACCCGATGCCGCACACGCGCTGGTTCACGGGGGCCCGGCTGAACTGGGCGCAGAACGCGCTGCGCCGCGGCGCCGACGGCGCGACCGCGCTGGTGTGCGTGCAGGAGGGCGGCGGGCCGGCGCGCGAGATCACCCGCGGCGAGCTGCGGCAGTCGGTGGCCGCCGCGGCGGCGTGGCTGCGCGGCGCCGGGGTGCGGCCGGGCGACCGGGTCGCGGCCTACCTGCCCAACACCGAGCACGCGGTGATCGGCTGCCTGGCCACCGCCGCGGTGGGCGCGGTCTGGGCGTGCTGCTCCCCCGACTTCGGCGCCGACGGCACCATCGGGCGGCTCGCGCAGCTGGAGCCCACCGTGCTCGTCGCCGCCGACGGCTACCACTGGAACGGCAAGGACGTCGACCGCAGCGACATCGTCGCCCAGCTGCGCGAGCACCTGCCGACGGTGCGGGAGTTCGTCCACGTCGCCTACGTGTTCGGCGACCGTCCGGACCCCGAGGGCTCGACCTCGTGGGACGACGTGACCTCGGGCGACCCGCCGCTGAGCTTCGAACCGGTCGAGTTCTCACACCCGCTGTGGGTGCTGTTCACGTCCGGCACGACCGGGCTGCCGAAGGGGCTCGTGCACAGCCAGGGCGGCATCACCCTCGAAGGCACGAAGTGGTCGGGCCTGTACTGCGGGCTGCGCGAGGGCGAGCGCATGTTCACCTTCACCTCCACCGGTTGGGCGCTGTGGAACATGCAGCTGGGCGCGCTGACCCAGGGCGCGAGCATCGTGCTGTACGAGGGCAGCCCGGGCCACCCGAAAGGTGCGGTCTGGGAGGTCGCGGCGCGCACCGGCGCCGACGTGATGCTGCTGGGCGCGGCCGTCATCACCGCCTCCGCGAACGCCGGGGTGTCACCGCACGACGAGCACGATCTGAGCCGGCTGCGCCACCTCATGGTCAGCGGCTCGGCGCTGCCGCCGGACGGCTATCACTGGGTACTGGAGCACATCAGCCCGGACCTGCGGATCGACTCGACCAGCGGCGGCACCGACATCTCCGGCGCGTTCGTCGGCTCCAACGAGTACGCCCCGGTGCGGGCAGGTCGCATCGGCGGGCGGCTCGCCGGCGTCGACTGCGCGGCCTGGGACGACGACGGCCGGCCGGTCGTCGACACCGTCGGCGACCTCGTCGTCACCCAGCCCATGCCGTCGATGCCGGTGGGGCTGTGGAACGACCCGGACTGGGCGCGTTACACCGACTCCTACTTCGACACCTGGCCCGGCGTGTGGCGCCACGGCGACTGGGTGACGCTGCACGCCGACGGCAGCGTCTCGATGCACGGCCGCTCCGACTCGACCCTCAACCGGCAGGGCGTGCGGCTGGGCAGCAGCGACTTCTACGACGTGCTCGAGACGATGCCCGAGATCGTCGAGTCGCTCGTGATCGGTGTCGAGCAGGGCGACGACGGCTACTGGCTCGGGCTGTTCGTCGTTCCCGCCTCCGGGCACGCGCTCGACGACACCCTCAAGCAGAAGATCGTCTCGACGCTGCGCACCCGGCTGACGCCCCGGCACGTCCCCGACGAGATCCTCGAAGCCCCCGCGGTGCCACACACCTTGAGCGGCAAGAAGCTCGAGGTGCCGATCAAGAAGCTGCTGCGTGGGACGCCGCTGGCGAAAGCGGCCAACATCGCCTCGGTCGACGACCCCGACGCGCTGCGCTGGTACGAGCGGTTCGCGACCGAACGCCGCGCCGCGACGGGCGGGTAGGCCCGACGTGCGGCTCGGGGCGACCCTCACCCATCTCGCCGACGCACCGCCCTATCCGGTCGCGCAGTGGGCGGCGCGGCTGGCCGCCGCCGGCTTCGAGAGCCTGTGGACGCCGCACATCGTCGGGCGCGGGCCGCTGGTGCCCGACCCGTTCGTGACGCTCGCCGTGGCGGCCACCGCGATCGAGGGCGTCGAGCTGGGCACCGCCACCGTTCAGGTGCCGCTGTTCCACCCGGCCGAGCTCGCCCACCGGATCCTGTCGCTGATCGCCGTGTGCGGCGACCGGCTGACCCTCGGCGTGAGCCCCGGCTCGACCGCGACCGACTACGCCACGCTGGACCGCGACTTCGCCACCCGCTTCGCGACCCTGCACGGCAACGTCACGACGCTGCGCGGGTTGCTCGGCGACCCTCCGGCGTTCCTGCTCGGCTCGTGGGGCGCCAACGTCGAGCGGGCCGCCCGCGACTACGACGGTTGGCTGGCCTCCGGGTTCCGCCGCACGCCCGCCGAGATCGTCGCCGCCCTCGAGCGCTTCCGGGCCGCCGGCGGGGGGCGGGCGATCGTGTGCGCGGTGCCGGTGAACGGCCGCGCCGATCTCGGCCCGACCCGCGACGTGCTGCGGCGTTACGCCGACGCCGGATTCGACGACGCCGTCGTCGTCATCGGTCCCGGCGGTCCGGAGCCGGAGGAGGTCCGGGCGCTGTTCCCGGGCTGACGGTGCTGCTCGCTTCCCACAGACGCGACCGGTACGGTCGCAGCCACCCGAGGTCGGTAGGAGCGCGGATGACAGCGAGCGCAACACCGGAGGTCCGGCCGTCGCTGCTCGTCGTCGACGACGACAGCCGGGTGCGCACCGTCGTGTGCTGGCAGCTCGAGGCCGACGGCTACAGCGTGCACGAGGCGGCCGACGGCAACGCGGCGTGGCAGTGCCTCGAGGAGCGGCGCTTCGACCTCGTCGTGCTCGACCTGTCGCTGCCCGGCCTGTCCGGACTCGACCTGCTGCGCCGGCTGCGCGATTGCGGTGACCGCACCCCGGTCGTCGTGCTGTCCGGCCGCAGCGGCGAGGGCGACCGGATCGTCGGGTTGGACCTCGGCGCGGACGACTACCTCGTGAAGCCCTTCTCCCCCGGCGAACTGGCCGCCCGGGTGCGGTCGGTGCTGCGCCGCAGCAGCGGGTCACCGGTCGCCGCGCCGTCGGCGGCGACCGAGCCCGGCTCGAACCTGCACATCGATCCCTGGACGCGCGAGGTCGCGCTCGACGGATCGCCGGTGCCGCTGACCGCCCGCGAGTTCGACCTGCTCGCCTTCCTCGCCGCACACCCGCGCCGGGTGTTCACCCGGGCCCAGCTGCTCGAACAGGTCTGGTCGAGCTCGAAACGCTGGCAGAGCGAGGCGACGGTCACCGAGCACGTGCACCGGTTGCGGCACAAGCTCGGCTCGCGCCACCTCGTCACCGTCCGCGGCGTCGGCTACCGGCTGGAGCCCTAGTGACGACCGTCGCCGGCGATCTGGACCACGCCGACTCGGTCGCGCTCCTCACCCGGCAGACCGAGATCCTCGAGCAGATCGCGACCGGCGTCGAGCTCACCGGCGTGCTCACCGCCATCGCGTCGGCGCTGGAGGACCTCGTCCCGGACTGCTCGTGCTCGGTGCTGCTGCTCGACCGGGACGCCGCGACCCTGCGCCACGGCGCCGCCCCGTCGCTGCCGGCCGAGTACTCCGCGAGCATCGACGGGATGGGCATCGGCGCCGACGCCGGATCGTGCGGGACTGCGGCGTACACCGGGGCGCCGGTCGTCGCGGCCGACCTGCGCGACGACTGGCGGTGGGAGCGCTACCGCGACCTCGCCGACCGGTTCGGCCTGCGGGCCTGCTGGTCGACACCGATCCGCGGTCGCGACGGCATCTGCGGCACCTTCGCCGTCTACCACCGCAGCCCGCACCGGCCCACGCCGCGCGAGGAGCACCTGGTCGAGCGGCTGACCCATCTCGCCTCGATCGCCATCGACCACGACGGCCTGCTCGGCGCGCTGGCCGAGAGCGAGGAGCGCTTCCGCCGCGCGTTCGAGGACAACGCGGTCGGCATGGCGCTCGCGACCCTCGACGGCGCGATCACCCGGGTCAACCACGCGATGCGCGCGCTGCTCGGACGCGCCGAGCCCGAGCTCGTCGGCACCCGGCTCGACGCGCTGTTCCCGCCGGTGCGCGAGCGCGTCGTCCACGACGAGCACGAGGAGTACGAGGCGACGGCCCGGACGGCGGGTGGCCGCATCCTCGACCTGGTGGTGGCGGTGTCCCCGATCCGCGACACCGAGGGCGCGCCGCGGGCGCTCTCAGTGAACGTCCTCGATGTCACCGGCCGTCGCGCCGCCGAGCGGGAGCGCCGCCGGCGGGCACAGGCCGAGCTGGCCCGAGCCGCCGCCGAGGCCGCCAACCGGGCCAAGACCGACTTCGTCTCGGCCCTGGGCCACGAGCTGCGCACCCCGCTGCAGGCCATCACCGGGTTCACCGAACTGCTCGGCACGCTGGAGCTCGACGCCGGCCGTCGCGCCGCCGCCCTGACCCACATCTCGGCCGCGGCCGGGCACATCCTCACCATGGTCAACGAGGTGCTCGACGTCGCCCGGATCGAGGCGCGGGCGCTGCCGCTCACGCTCGTCGACGTCGAGCTCGAACCGGTGGTGGCCGGGGTGCTCGCCATGGTGCAGCCCCTGGCCGCGGCCGAGCGGGTGACCCTGCACCCGGCGGCGGCCCGTCCCGTCCGCGTGCGGGCCGACGAGCGGCGGGTCACCCAGGTGCTGCTGAACCTGGTGACGAACGCGATCCGCTACAACCGGGCCGACGGTGGCACGGTGCGCGTCGACTGGGAGGTCGACGGCGACGAGGTGCGCATCGACGTGCGCGACTCGGGTCCCGGCATCCCGACCGAGCACCTCGGCCGCCTGTTCACCCCGTTCGACCGGCTCGGTCGTGACTCCGAGGAGGGCGTCGGGCTCGGGCTGCCGCTCGCCCGCGGGCTCACCGAGGCGATGGGCGGCACCCTCGACGTGCACAGCCAGGTCGGCGCCGGCACCACGGTGACGGTCGCGCTCCCCCTCTCGGGCTCCTAACCGATCAGCATGGGTAACAGCTGCTCGGCCCGCTGTCGGAGCTGCTCACCGGCCTCGGCCGCACCGGTGAGGTGCGCCAGCAACGCCTTCTCGAACAGCCCGTCCAGCAGGGCGTAGGCCGTCGCGGAGTCGAGGGACGGTGAGCACCCGGCCAGCTCCGCGTAGCGGGACAGCACGCGCCAGATCATCTGCTCGAGCGCGCGGTCGATGTCGACGACGTCGGCCCGGAGGTCGGCCTCGAACATGCTCTGCGTGCGCAGGTCGTACCAGAGCCGGTGCATCGCGGACTCGGCCAGCAGCGTCTCGGCCAGCTTCGCCGCGAATGACGCGCGGAGGTCGTCCGCGGTTGCCGCCTCGGCGACGATCGCGTCGTAGCGGGTGACGCACTGCGCCTTGTAGTGGCGCACGCAGAAGGTGATCAGCTCGATCTTGCTGGCGAAGTAGTAGTGCACGACGCCGTGCGTGAACTCGGAGTTCTGCGCGATCTCGCGCAGGCTGGTGCGGGCGTAGCCGAGTTCACCGAGCGTGGTCAGCGCCGATTCGGCGAGCTGCGTACGGCGCTCGTCGTACCTCTCCTCGCGCGTCCGGCGCGCGGTCGTCGTGGCCACGCCGCGAGTCTAAGGGCAGTCGGAGCATCTTCTTGACAGTTGACCGGAGAATGTCTTGACAGTCGTCCAGAGATCCGACCAAGGTGGTGCCCATCACACCCCCGACCCTCTGGAGCCGCAATGTCCGTCTTCGAACTCAGCGGCCGCAAGGCCCTCGTCACCGGTGGCGCCCAGGGCCTCGGGGAGGGCATGGCCAAGGCGCTGGCCGGCGCGGGCGCGTCGGTCGTGATCACCGACCTGCAGAAGGACGCCGGCCAGGCGGTGGCCGCCGCGCTGCCGGGCGACGGGCACGGGTTCGTCGCGCTCGACGTCACCGACGAGGCCAACTGGGAGAGCGCCGTCGCCGACGCCTGCGCCCAACTCGGCGGGCTCGACATCCTGGTGAACAACGCCGGCGTCGAGATCACCAGCCTGATCACCGAGGTCGAGGTCGACGACATCCGCACGATGCTCGAGGTCAACATCCTCGGCACCACCCTCGGGCTCAAGCACGGGCTCCGCGCGATGCGGCCGGGCGGCCCGGGCGGTCAGGGCGGCGCGATCATCAACGTGGCCTCGGTGGCGGCGACCATCGCGTTCCCGGGCATCTCGGTCTACTCCGCGACCAAGTCGGCGGTCGACCGGCTGACCCGGGTGGCGGCGATGGAATCGGGCAAGCTCGGTTACGGCGTCCGCGTGAACTGCATCTACCCCGGGCTCGTCCCCACGGCGATGGGTGCCGGCCTCGCCAACGACGTCGCCGCGCTCGGGCTGTTCCCCTCGGCCGAGGCCGCGGTCGGCGCGGTCGTCGAGCTCACCCCGTCGGGACGCCTCGGCACGGTCGAGGACATGGCCGTCGCCGTCGTCTTCCTGGCCTCCGACGCCGCTCGCTTCGTCACCGGTATCGGTCTGCCGGTCGACGGCGGGATGGGCATGTGACGCCGGTCCTCCCGCGCGGCTGAGGAGGGTCTCGTGCGCCTTGCCGACTACCTGGACAAGGGCGCCTCGCTGGGAGGGACAGCGCCCTGCCTCACCACCGAGGGCGAGACGCTCACCTACGCCCAGACCCGGGCCCTGTCGTTCCGCATCGCGGCGGCGCTCGTGGCGTCGGACGCCGGCGAGGGGACGTCGGTCGCGATCCTGTCGGCCAACGACCCGGTGGCGTTCACGACCGTGTTCGGCATCAGCCGGGCCGGGGCGGTGTGGTGCCCGATCAACCCGCGCAACGAGGCGGCCGAGAACCGCGAGCTGCTCGAGCTCTTCGACTGCGAGGTCGTCGTGTTCCAGGCGGCGTTCGCCCCGCTGGTCGCCTCGATCCGCGACGGGCTGCCCCGGGTCAGGACGTGGGTGTGCTTCGACGACCCGGCCGTCGACGGCACCCTGGGGTGGGACGAGTTCCTCGCCCGGGGTGAGGGCGTCGAGGTGGACGAGCGTCGCCCGCGGGCCGACGACCTCGCCATGATCGTCGGCACCGGCGGCACGACCGGGCGGCCGAAGGGCGTGATGCTCACCCAGCTCAATCTCGAGACGATGACCGCGCTGACGCTGATGAGCTATCCGTTCGCCGGCCGGCCGACGTACCTCGCGCTGGCGCCGCTGACCCACGCGGCGGGCGTGCTGTGCTTCCCGGTGCTCGCGCTCGGTGGCCACATCGTGGTGATGCGCGCGCCCGATGTCGGCGGGTTCCTCGCCCTCGTCGAGCAGCACGAGGTGACGCACACCTTCCTGCCGCCGACGCTCATCTACATGGTGCTCGACAACGACCATCTCGACTCGACGGATCTCGGGTCGCTGCAGTGCTTCTGGTACGGCGCCGCACCCATGTCGGCGACCCGGCTCGAGCAGGCGCTGGAACGGATCGGCCCGATGGCGCAGCTGTTCGGCCAGACCGAGGCACCGATGATGATCTCGACGATGAGCCCCGCCGATCATCGTCGCGCCGACGGTTCGATCGCTACGGAGCGGCTGTCGTCGGCCGGGCGGCCGACGCCGCTCGTGCAGGTCGCGATCATGGCCGGGTCGGGCGCGTTGCTCGGCGGTGGTGAGCGGGGCGAGATCGTCGTGCGCAGCTCCCTCGTGATGGCCGGGTACTACCGCGACCCCGAGGCCACCGCCGACGCGTCGCGGCACGGCTGGCACCACACCGGCGACATCGGCTACCTCGACGACGCCGGCTACCTCTTCATCGTCGATCGCGCGAAGGACATGATCATCACCGGCGGCTTCAACGTGTACTCGACCGAGGTCGAGCAGGCGCTGCTCGCGCACGCCGACGTGCAGGACTGCGCGGTGTTCGGCCTGCCCGACGAGAAGTGGGGTGAGCGGGTGGCCGCCGTCGTCCAACCCCGCGCCGGCGCGACCGTCGAGCCCGCTGAGTTGATCGCGTTCGTCAAGCAGCGCATCGGCTCGGTCAAGACGCCGAAGCAGCTCGACGTCTGGCCCGACCTGCCGCGGTCGAAGGTCGGCAAGATCCTGAAGAACGAGGTCAAGCAGCAGTTCTCGCCGTAGCCTCCTCGGCATGGCCATCGCCCGCTTCCCCGTCGTCGTGCTCGACTGCCCCGACCCCGAGGTCCTGGCCCGCTTCTACAGCGCCCTGCTGGACTGGCCGATCGAGGAGCAGGGCGACTGGTGGTCCATCCGGGCCGAGTACGGCGACTCGCTGGCGTTCCAGAGGGTCGACGACTACGCGCGGCCCGAGTGGCCCGGCCAGCGTGTGCCGCAGCAGATGCACATCGATGTCGTCGTCGACGATCTCGACGCCGGCGAGCAGGCCGTGCTCGCGCTGGGCGCGGAGAAGCACGAACACCAGCCGGGCACCACGTTCCGGGTGTTCCTGGATCCCGCCGGCCACCCGTTCTGCCTCTGCCTGAGCTAGCAGGCGCTGCCGGGCCTGCACCCTGCCGCCGCGTCCTCGTACTCGGGTCAGAGCCCGACCCGCTCGCCCTCGTGCGGGACGACGGCCGTCCAGCCCACCTCGTCGCGCAGGCGCTCGGCGAGGGCGTGCGAGCTGTGCTGCTCACCGTGGACGACGAAGCAGGTCGACGGCGCCGGCGCGCCGGTCGCCCACGCGACGAGCTCGTCGCTGTCGGCGTGCGCGCTGAACGCGTCGAGGGAGTAGACCTCCGCCCGCACGGGGACGTACCGGCCGTGGATCTTGATCTCGGTGGCGCCCTCGAGCAGCTGCCGCGCGCGGGTGCCCTCGGCGGCGAAGCCGACGATCGCCACCGTGTGCCGGTGGTTGGGCAGCATGCTCTGCAGGTGGTGCAGCACGCGTCCGCCGCTGGCCATGCCGGAGGCGGAGATGATGATCGACGGGACCCGCGGGTCGTTCCACTCCATCGACTCGTTGGCCGTGCGCACCTCGCGCACGCCGGCGGCGTCGAACAGGTCGCGCGGCAGGTCGGTGCGCAGCTCGGGCCAGCCCTCGTGCAGCGCCTCGCGGTACACCCGCAGGCAGGACAGCGCCATCGGGCTGTCCACCACGATCGGCAGGGCGGGGATCATCCCGGCCGCCTGCATCTGGTCCAGCTCGTAGAGCAGCACCTCGGTGCGGTCGACCGCGAAGGCCGGGATGAGCACCGAGCCGCCGCGGCGCGCGGTGCGGTTGATCATCGTGGCGAATTCGTCGCGGGCGTTCTCCGAGTGGCGTCGCCGGTCGCCGTACGTCGATTCGATGAGCAGGGTGTCCACCGACGGACGCGGCTGCGGCGCGCGCAGCAGCGGGTGGTGCTGGCGGCCGAGGTCGCCGCTGCTCAGCACCGTCCGCCCGTCCGGGGTCGTCAGGCGGGCCCAGGACGACCCGAGGATGTGCCCGGCGCGACCGAAGGTCAGGTCGAGGCCACCCGGCAGGGGCACCGACTCGCCGAAGGTCGCCGTCCGCAGCAGCCGGCGGGTCTGCTCGACGTCCTTGGCGTCGTAGAGCGGCAGGGCCGGGCGGTGCTTGCTCCAGCCGTAGGTGTTCGCGTGCAGCGCCTCCTCCTCGAGCAGGTGGGCGCTGTCGACGAGCACGATCTCGGCCAGCCGGGCCGTGCCTTCCGTCGCGTAGATCGGCCCGCGCCAGCCGGCCCGGGCCAGCACCGGCAGGAAGCCGGTGTGATCGAGGTGCGCGTGGGTGAGGACGACCGCGTCGGCCTGCCGCAGGCTGTCCGGCAGCGGCATCCAGTTGCGGCGCCGCAGCGACGACAGGCCCTGGAACAGCCCGCAGTCGACGATGATCGACGAGTCGTCCGACTCGACCAGGAACTTGCTCCCGGTCACCGTGCCGACCCCGCCCAGGAACGTCAGTGTCGCGCTCACCGGATCAGCATCCGTCGCACGGCTACCGACGCGTAGTGACCAAAGACCCCACTACTCCTTGGTGAGCAGGACGGCCAGGGTCGGGCAGGCGGCAGCGGCACGGCGGGCGTGCGCGGCCAGTTGCTCGGGCAGTTCCGGGCCGTCGAGGATCGGGTACCCCCACTCGTCGAGCTGGATCCATTCCGGCAGCATCTCGGCGCACAGGCCGTGCGCCTCGCAGGTGATCGGGTTGACGCGGATGCGCATCTCGTCACCTCCAGTCGGTCGTCGTCGCGGGCACGGGCAGCAGGGGTGGCCGGTGCGCGTCGGCGCACGGACCGCGGGTGGCGTGCCGGTCGGCCTCGCCGGCGAAGGTCGCCAGCGCGCTCGCGATCATGCGGGTCGCACCGTCGGGGTGGGCACACGCCCCGCGCCCCGGCACGACCGACAGCCAGCGGCTCATGGCCGGCTCGACGTGTCCCTTCGTGGCCAGCGCGGTCAGCCCGCCGGCGAGGGCCGGCAGCCCGTTGAAGCACGGCCCGCACTGGCCGGCGTTCTCGCGGGCGAGGTAGTCGGCCACACGCGCCGCCTCGGCCAGCCCGCACACGCCGTCGGCCGGCAGCGCGACCAGGATGCCGGCACCGAGGCCACCCCCGATCGCCTTGAGTGCGTAGTGCGTGAGGGGAAGGTGCCAGGCCTGCTCCCGCGAGACCCAGGTGCCGAAGTAGCCCCCGATGAGCACCGCGCCGGAGGTGGCGAAGGTGTGACCGACCGCATCGAGCACCGTGCCCACGGTCGTGCCGGTGACGGTCTCGGCGACCGTCGCACCGCGGGGTGTGGTGACGGTGAGCAGCATCGTGCCGGGCTCGTCGACGTCGCCGACCGAGCGGAACCACTCCGAGCCGTGACGCCCGATCAGCGCGAGGTGCGCCAGCGTCTCGACGTTGTGCACGAGCGTCGGCCGGCCACCCACGCCGCGTTCGTAGACCTCGGGGTAGCGGAACATCGGCTTGGCGTCACCGCCGTTGATGAAGTGGACGACGGCCGACGCCTCACTGGCCACGTACCGGCCGGGCAGCTCGTGGATCGTGACGTCGAGGTCGCGCCGTTCCCGCAAGGCGGCGGTCATCGTGGCCCGCGCCGCGCTGCCCCGGTGCAGCGCGAGGTGGAGTTCGGCCGCACCGACCGCACGGGCCGCGACGGCGAGTCCGTCGAGCACCAGGTGCGGGTTGCGGGTCATGAGCAGCACGTCCTTGCCGCTCGCCGGCTCGCCCTCGGCTCCGTTCGCCACGACGACCGGACGCTTGCCGGCGGCGACCGTGCGCACCTTGCGCCCGGCCGGGAAGCCGGCACCCCCGCGGCCGAGCAGGCCGCTCGCGTCGATCTCGCGGATCAGTGCGAGGTCGCCGCCCTTGCGGGTCGCGCCCGCCGGCAGCGCACCATGCACTGAGGTATGGTCGCCGGCCGAGAGCGACCCGCTGCCCTCGAGCCCGGCCAGCAGCCGGTGCGTCCACGGGTTAGTCATCACGCCACGCTCCGGGCCGGCCCCTGCGGGCCGTTCGGCGTGACGATCCGCAGCACGGCGGCGGCCGCGACGGCGAAGGTGGCGAGCACGGCCAGCCAGAACCCCCACTTGCCGCTCGCACCATCGGTTCCGGTGCTGATGAAGTGGATCATCGACAGCGGCCAGGCCAGGTAGGACAGCAGGTGGATCCAGCGCCAGACCGGTTCCTTCATCCGCACGCGGAGGAAGCCGGTGACCGCGACGATCAGGAAGATGTCGAAGGCCAGCGTGCCGAGCGTGACGTCGAGGCTCTTGTAGCTGGACGCTCCTGGCACGACGGCCGAGGCCGCACTGACGTTCACGTAGGAGTCGGCGACGGTCGTGATGATGTGCACGAGGATGAACAGCAGGCCGAGCACGTTCACGTTGCGGTGCAGGGCCTGCGTGGCGAAACGGGGCCACGCGCGGGAAGCGAGCGTGCGCTGCGTGGAGGCGACGCCGAGGACGGCGCCGATCGTCAGCAGCACGAAGCCGACCACGGCCGTGCTGCGCGTGGTGTACCAGAGCGGGTTGCTGCTGAATGCGCTCGCCGCGAGCGTGGTCGACATGGCCGACGCCTACACCCTCGCCGCATCGGCGGGCCAGCCCCCGAGCACGGACACGCTGCCGTCCTGCGCGACGAGGCGCGCGGGCAGGCTCTGGGTCCCGAGCCACGGCTTGGCCGCCGCTCCGCGGACGATCGCCGCCGTGGTCAGGGTGTTGGCCATGACGCAGCTCGAGGCGGCCACCGTGACGGTTCGCCACACCGGCTCGGCCGGCCGGCCGGTGTGCGGGTCGATGATGTGGTGCATCTGCGCACCGTCGTGCGCCCAGCGGCGCCTGATCGTGCTCGACGACGCGACGGCCGAGCCGGCCGGCAGCGCGATCGCGCACTCGGGCTCGCCGGGGCCGTCGCTGACGAGGATGCGCCAGCCGCTGTCGGGCCCGGGGCCGGCGGTCGCGATGTCGCCGCCGAGGCTGACGAGCACGCCGCTGTCGAGCTCGTCGGCGACGACGCGGGCGATGAGGTCCGAGGTGAAGGCCTTCGCGGTGGCGCCGAGGTCGAGGCGCAGCTCGGCCGGCACCGTCACGGTCTCGTCGGTCAGCACGATGTCGCGCCAGCTCGCGCGCCGGTCGACCGCGATGCGTCCGGTGGCGGGCGAGACCGACGCGAACGGCAGCCGGATCGCGGCCGGCCCGGTGGCCAGCCGCGAGAAGTCGCGGTCGTAGCCGATGTCGCGCATGCCGTTGCCGAGCGTCGGGTCGACGTCGCCGTCGGTGAAACGGGCCGCGTCGAGGGCGACGGTCAGCAGGTCCTTGAGCAGCCACGACACCGCGACGGGCGCACCGCCCGCTTCGTCGAGCCGGACGAGTTCGGAGTCGTCCCGGAAGCGGCTCGCGGCGGCGTCGACGTCACGCAGGCACTCGCGCGCCCGCTCGTAGGCCTCGGGCAACGCCGCCGGGTCGGTCACGACCAAGCGCGCGGTGGTGCTCCAGACCGACCACTCGACCGTGTCGTCGGCGACGCGCACGGTCTCGAGCGGGCCGCCGAAGCGGTCGAGATCGAGCATGGTGGTCATGATCCACCCGTCGTGGCCTGGCCGCCGCCGCTGCTGCTCGACACCGACGTGTTGTTGTTGGCGGCCTGCGCCGCCGCGGCAGCCTGGGCCGCGGCCGCCCGGACCGCCGCCGCGTTCGCCGCGGCTGCGGCCTTGGCCGCCGCGGCCTTCGCCGCCGCGCTCTCGGCCTCCGAGGCCGCCGCCGCCGCTGCCCTGGCCGCCGCCGCCCTGGCCGCGCTGGCCTGCGCGGCCGCCGCGGCCCGGGCCGCCGCCTTCGCGGCCGCCGGGTTGGGCACGGTGCGCGTCGCCGGCTTGGGCGACGCCGAGGGCGCGGTCGAGAGCGTGTAGGCGGTCAGGCCGACCGTGCCGGCCACGGAGGCGGCAGCGACGACGGCCGTGGCGACGCGGACCCGGCGATCACCGATCTCACGCAGGTTGCTGCGCCGGCGCCGCGGCGCGGTGTGGGGATGCTTCGTCGTTGTCATACCGAGAACCTTTCCGGTCGTCCCTATCGAGACCCGTGCGTGTTCCTGTCATAAGCCTATGAATGGGCCGGGGACCGATTCATAGGATTCTGATAGGCGGCCGACAGAGCTCCGATCGGGACGCCCGGCACCGTCGAGGGCATGAGCACCGGAGCCACCGACCACAGCGCCTCGTCGCTGCCCGCGAGCCACGTCGTTAGGGTCGACTCGCGAAGGACCGTCGAGCCGCCCTACGGAGCCGGGATGACCGAGCGAGCACAGTTGAGCCGCGCCGACGGCTCGCCCATGCGTGTCCTCGTCGTCGAGGACGAGGACACGCTCTCGCAGCTGCTCTCGATGGCATTCAAGTACGAGGGGTGGGACGTCCGCACCGCGGCGAACGGTCCGGACGCCGTCCGGGCCGCGCGGGAGTACCGTCCCGACGTCGCCGTGCTCGACGTGATGCTGCCCGGTTTCGACGGGCTCGAGGTGCTCAAGCGCATGCGGGCCGAGACGGTCGAGGCGCCGGTGCTGTTCCTGTCGGCCCGCGACGCCGTCGACGATCGCATCGCCGGGATCACCGCCGGCGCCGACGACTACGTCACCAAGCCCTTCAGCCTCGAGGAGGTCGTCGCACGGGTGCGCGGGATGCTGCGCCGCGTCGGTGCGGCGACGGCGCGCGACGACAGCCTGATCACCGTCGGCGACCTGACCCTCGACGAGGACAGCCGCGAGGTGACCCGCGGCGGTGACCCGGTCGAGCTCACCGCCACCGAGTTCGAGGTGCTGCGCTACCTGATGCAGAACCCGCGGCGAGTCCTGTCGAAGGGGCAGATCCTCGAGCGCGTGTGGCACTACGACTTCGGTGGCCAGACCAACGTCGTCGAGCTCTACATCTCCTACGTGCGCCGCAAGGTCGACGCCGGTCGAACCCCGATGATCCACACGGTGCGCGGGGTGGGTTACGTGTTGAAGCCGAGTGAGTCGTGTTGAAGCCGAGTGAGTGAGGTACCCCGCCGGAGGCGGCGGTCGCTGCGGGCGCGGCTGATCATCGTCCTGGTGACGCTGCTCGCGCTCGTCTCGGTGACGATCGGTGTCGTCACCGTGTACGCGTTGCGCGGGTTCCTCGTCGGACGGTTGGACGCCTCGCTCACCGCAGCGGGCGGCCGGTCGTTCCAGGCCGGCGACCGCCCGTCCGACGGCGGCGACCGCAACGACCCCAAGGGCGCGCAGTTCCTGCTGCAGCCGGGCCAGGCCATCGGCACACTCGGCGCGCGCATCAAGCAGGGCAAGGTCGATCAGGCCGGAGTCCTGGACGACGACGGGTCGATCCGGACCGTCTCGTCGTCGTCGGTCAGGTCGTTGCTGGCCGTCCCGGTGGACCGGAGACCCCATACCCTGCAGGTCGGCTCCCTCGGGGAGTTCCGCGTCATGGCCGCCCGCACCGCCGACGGCGACATCATCGTGACCGGCCTCCCGCTGAACGACGTCGAACGGGTCGTCTACCGCCTGATCGCCATCGAACTCGCGGTGGCCGGTGGCGCGATCGTGCTCGCGACCGTCGTCGGCATCGTCATCGTGCGGCGCACCCTGCGCCCGCTGCAGCACGTCGCCGAGACGGCCGAGCGGGTCAGCGGGCTGCCGCTGTCCGAGGGCGAGGTCGCGATCGAGGAGCGCATCGACCAGCACACCGTCGACGACCGCACCGAGGTCGGCCAGGTCGCCGGATCGGTGAACCGGCTGCTCGACCACGTGACCCTTGCGCTCACCGCGCGGCACGAGAGCGAGACCAAGGTGCGTCGCTTCGTCGCCGACGCGAGCCACGAACTGCGCACCCCGCTCACCGCGATCCGCGGCTACGCCGAGCTGACCCGCCGGGTGCGCGACGACGCGCCGCCCGAGATCGCGTACGCGATGCAACGGGTGGAGTCCGAGGCGGCCCGGATGACGACGATGGTCGAGGACCTGCTGCTGCTCGCCCGGCTCGACGCCGGTCGCGAACTCGCCGCCGAGCCGGTCGACCTCACCCACCTGCTGCTCGACGTCGTCAGTGACGCCACCGCGAGCGGCCCGGACCACCAGTGGCGGATGAACCTGCCCGACGACCCGGTCATGGTGACCGGCGACCGCGACGGCCTGCACCAGGTGTTCGCCAACCTGCTCGCCAACGCCCGCGTCCACACGCCGGCCGGCACGACCGTGACCGCCGACCTCGGCACCGGCTCGCCCGGCACGGCGGTCGTGACGATCCGCGACGACGGGCCCGGCATCCCCGCCGACGTGCTGCCGACGGTGTTCGAGCGGTTCGCGCGCGGTGAGTCGTCGCGCAGCCGGGAGGCCGGCAGCACCGGTCTCGGGCTGGCCATCGTCCGGGCCATCGTCGAGGCGCACCGTGGCTCGGTGCAGGTGACCAGCCGGCCGGGCCGGACCGCGTTCGTCGTGCATCTGCCGATCCGTTCGGGCTCATAGGGTTTCGACAGAATCACGACAACGCCACGACAGGCGCGGCGGCGAACCTGGATGCATGACAACGACATCGGCCCCGAGGACCACCGCCCCCACCCGTAACCTGCGCGAGATCGGCGACCGCAAGGTGCGCGCCACGACGATCGTGCTCGTCGCGGCCTCGCTCGCCGGCACCGTGGCACTCACCGCCTGCAACAGCGCGGCGTCGACGGCCACGACGTCGACCAACACCTCGGGCACGACCCGTACCACGACAGCGACGAGCAACAACAGTTCGAACAGCGGGACGACGGTCAGCACCACCGGCGGCACCACGCACGCCACCACGAGCGGCTCGTGAACCCCGTGGCCGCACCGCACCCTCGACGGTCTACGACCTGGTCGCACCGAAACGGGCGCTGGGATGCGCCCCAGGGTTGTAGTTCGGCGTAGTACAGATCCGGGGAGAAGGGTGGGGCCCCCCGCGCGCTCCCCGGCGCTCGACCTCATCGACGTCTTCGGCGGGACCGACTGCGGCGCCGGCGGAGTCACGCCCGGGTTGTCAGGACCTGTCCGGTTCGCGAAGATCAAGTCATGATCCTTGCCGAGTACCAGCAGGTCCCCGACCCGATCGGCCATTCCCTGGGCGTCTCGTCCGTCGTCGCGGCGCTGCCGCTGATCGTGCTGTTCGTGCTCCTCGGCGTGCTGCGCATGCGGGCCTGGCTGGCGTCGATCATCGGGCTGGCCGTCGCGATCGTCGTCGCGGTGACGGCGTACTCGATGCCGATCGGGGACGCGCTGAACAGCGGCCTGCTCGGCGCCGCGTTCGGCTTCTTCCCGATCATGTGGATCGTCGTCAATGCGATCTGGATCTACAACCTCAGCGTGCAGACCGGTCACTTCGACGTGCTGCGCCGGTCGTTCGCCTCGATCAGCGACGACCAGCGCATCCAGGCGATCATCATCGCGTTCTGCTTCGGCGCGCTGATGGAGGCCCTGGCCGGCTTCGGCACGCCGGTCGCGATCAGCTCGGTCATGCTCATCGCCCTGGGCTTCCGGCCGATCAAGGCGGCGACGGTCGCACTGGTCGCCAACACCGCACCGGTCGCGTTCGGCGCGCTCGCGGTGCCGATCACCACGCTCGCGGCCGTCACCAAACTGCCGCTGAACGACCTCGGCTCGATGGTCGGACGCCAGACGCCCGTCCTGTCGGTCCTCGTCCCGCTGGCGCTCGTGTTCATCGTCGACGGCCGGCGCGGGCTGCGCCAGGTGTGGCCGGCGGCGCTGCTGTGCGGGCTGGTGTTCGGCGCCTTCCAGTACCTCGCGTCGAACTTCTGGTCGATCCCGCTCACCGACATCGTCGCCTCGCTCGCGTCGGCCCTGGCGGTGCTGCTGTTCACCCGCGTGTGGCACCCGAAGGAGAACTACGTCGAGGACGAGCCCGACGACGAGCCTGTGCGCGGTGGCGGCGCGGCACCGAGCCGCACGGCCGCGCCGAACGGTGGCGGGGCCGTCGCCACCGCCACCCGTACCGAGACCGAGGTCCGCGACCGTCCGATCGAGATCCTGCGGGCGTACTCGCCCTACCTGATCATCGTGATCGTCTTCGTGATCGCCACCCGCGTCTCGGCCATCGCCGGCGTCGCACCGAAGAAGCCGGGGCAGAAGGGCACCGGCCTCGAGTCGGTCACCCACATCGTCAACTGGCCCGGCCTGCACATCACCAATCCGGCCGGCAAGGCGGTCGCGACGACGTTCAAGCTCAACTACCTGTCGGCGGCCGGCACGCTGCTGCTGCTCTCGGGCATCCTGACCATGATCGCGCTGGGCGTCGGGCCGGCCCGGGCGCTGCGCACCTATCTGAGCAGCCTCAACCAGCTCAAGATCGCGATCGTGACGGTGATGGCCGTGCTCGCGCTCGGCTTCGTCATGAACAACGCCGGCGAGACCGTCACGCTCGGGCTCTGGCTGGCCGGGGCCGGCGGGGCGTTCGCGCTGCTGTCGCCGATCCTGGGCTGGCTCGGCACTGCCGTCACCGGCTCGGACACCTCGTCCAACACCCTGTTCGGCGCCCTGCAGGTGGCCGCCGGCGCGCACGCGCACCTGTCGCCCACCCTGCTCGCCGCGGCCAACTCGTCCGGCGGCGTCCTGGGCAAGATGATCTCGCCGCAGAACCTCGCGATCGCCGCCGGCGCGGTCGGCCTTCAGGACCGCGAGGGCGACATCTTCCGCAAGGTCTTGGGGTGGAGCGTCGCGTTCGTCGTCTTCATGTGCCTGCTCGTCTACCTTCAGTCGACGGCGGTGCTCTCCTGGATGGTCGTCTGACGGGCGAGGTACGCCGCGATCAGGGCGGTCACGGCGACGAACGCGCCGTAGCCCAGCGAGGTGTCGCGCAGCCCCTCGTGGGTGATCAGCAGGCCGGCGACGACGGCCGGGACGCTGAAGGCGATGTAGCTGACGACGTAGACGGCCGACAGCAGGGCGGCCCGCTCGTGCGGCTCGGCGAGCTGGGTCAGCGAGCGCAGCGCGCCGAGGAACGCCGACCCGAAGCCGGCCCCGGCGACGAGCGCGGCGACCACGAACACGGTCAGCGACGTGACCGCCAGAGCGACGATGAACAGCGCGACGCCGGCGACGAGCGCGACGGTGCCGAGCCGGGTCATCGGCGCGGGCTGCAGGTCGCGCGTGGCCAGCGCAGCGGCGGCGCCCGAGGCCGCGAACAGCCCGATGACCAGACCGACGGCGGCGTGGTCGGTGACCCCGAAGACGGCGCCGAGCAGCGATCCCCCGACGGAGAGCATCAGGCCACCGAGCGCCCAGGTGGAGACCATGGTCGGGACGGCCGCGGCGAAGGCCCGCCGGGCCCGCGGCGGCACGGCCACCTTCGGGCGCAGGGCGGCGAGCGCCCCCGGCTCGCGGCGCACGGTCTCGGGCAGGGCCGCCACGAGCAGTGCCAGCAGGACGAACAGCCCGGTCAGGATCGCGAAGACGAGGCGCGTCGGGTGCGGGGCGTACTGCACGAGGAGGCCGGTGACGATCGCGCCGAGCCCGAGCCCCGAGGTCGGCGCCACGCTGTTGACCAGCGAGCCCAGCCGCGAGCCGTCCCCGGGCTGGAGATCGAGCAGGTAGGCGCCGAGCACGCCGACGGCGGCGCCGGTCGCCAAGCCCTGGACGACGCGGGCCGCGACGAGCCAGCCGACGCCGTCGGCGCCGAGGAACAGCGCCATCGACGCCGCCTCGACGACGAGCGCCCCGGCGAGCACCGGCCGGCGTCCCACGAAGTCGGAGAGCCGCCCGACCGTCAGCAGGCTGATCAACAGCGCCAGCACGTAAACGGCGAAGATGGCGGTGAGGGTCAGGCTGGAGAACCCGAACTCCCGCTGGAGGACCGGGTAGAGCGGGCTCGGTGCGCTGGACGCCGCGAGGAGCCCAGCCGTCGTCGCCGCGACCAGCCAGAAGGCGGCCGCGCGGGGCAGCGTGCGGGTGCCGGTGGGCGTCGACTGTGACGTCTCGAGCACTGTGGTCATAGCGGGCTCCGATCGTCGTACCGTTCGAGTTGCATCGAATGGTTGAACCGGACCACCCCACCAATCGTTCCAAGAAAGTCGAACTGTGATGGCGACCACTGCGCGGACGTTCGATCACCCCGACCTCGCCGGCATCGAGCTGACGACGGTGCTGTTCGCGCTGAGCGACCCGGCGCGCCTCGACCTCGTCCGCCAGCTCGCCGCCAAGGGCCCGCAGACCGTGGCCCAGTGCCACACCGTGGACCCCGACGTCCCGAAGTCCACGTTCTCGCACCACCTCAAGACGCTGCGCGAATCCGGGCTGATCCGCAACGAGCCGGCCGGCCGGCAGCGCACCATCACCCTGCGCCGCGACGAGCTCGAGGCCCGCTTCCCCGGTCTGCTCGCCCCGCTGCTCTGACCGCGAACCGGGTCGGAATCGTGGCGAATTCTTGACCTTGATCGCGGACGCCGGTGGTTAGGGTCGATCAATGCCGCCCGCCCGCCAGACCGCCGA
The DNA here is from genome assembly GCF_036000465.1 of Jatrophihabitans sp. GTDB lineage: Bacteria > Actinomycetota > Actinomycetes > Mycobacteriales > Jatrophihabitantaceae > Jatrophihabitans. The sequence goes on from NZ_DASYFV010000047.1 coordinate 52,611, forward strand.
CCGGCGGTCGGGGCGTTGAGCGTGCGGGGGCTGTCCCGCGGCCGCCGTAACTTCCGGCGCGGCCAGAGCCTGGTCCTGTTCCTCCTCGCGATGTTGACCGTGACGGCCTGCGCCATGGGCCCGTTCTACGAGCGGGCGGTCGAACAGGCGACCCTGCGCTCCACCCTGGTCCACGCCGACCCGATCAGCCGCGGGCTCAGCATCGACGTCCCCCTGAACACGCCGACGGCCGACGTGACCCCGACCGGACCGGCGGCCCGGCTCTTCGGGCCCGCCGTCGGCGCCACCGACGTCGGGGCCGACTTCACCGGCGGCGGCACGGCAGGCAACCGGTTCCGGCTGTCGACGACCATCACCTACCGCGACAACGTCTGCCGGCACCTGACCCTGACCTCCGGACGCTGCCCGACGGCCGACCGCGAGGTCGTGGCCAGCGCGTCGACGGCGCGCGCCGTGCACCTGCAGGTCGGGCAGACCCTGAAGGTGGCCGTCCCGTCGGCGTCGACCGGCGCCGCCGTCGCGGTGCAGCTGTCCGTCGTCGGGCTGTACCGGCCGTTCCGCGGCGACGGCGGCTACTGGTTCGGCTCCCACTACTCCTCCGCCGCGGGCATCACGGTCAGCAGCGACGCGACCCTCGCCGACACCTTCTTCGGCAGCCGTGACTACGTCGCGGCCCTCGCCGACCAGATCGCGAGCTCCGGCGCCGAACCGCTGCCGCGCTCGCAGGTCGACGTCCCGCTGCTGGCCGACCGCATCACGCTCGACGACGTCGCGGGCCTGCGTCAGTCCCTGGCCCGGCTCGGCGCCGTCCAGGCCGCCGGCAACGGCCACACGTCGGTGCTGACCGCGCTGCCCGACCTGCTCGACGAGGTCGACGCCGGCCGCCACGACGCCCGGACGATCGTGCTGGCCATCGCCGCCCAGCTCGCGCTGCTCGCCCTCATCGCGCTCGGGGTGGTGGCCGCGGCGGCGGCCGACCAGCGGCGCCCCGAGCTCGCGCTCGCCCGGCTGCGGGGTCAGGGTCTGCGCCGCACGGCCGGGGTGTTCGTCCGCGAGATCGGCGGGCTGGCCGTCGCCTCGGCCGTCCCGGGTTTCGTCGCGGCCTACCTGCTCACCCTCACGGCCTGTCGTGTCTGGCTCGAGCCGGGCGTCCGGCCCGAACTGCGCCCGGCGGTCCTGGCGGCGACGGTCGGCTCGCTCGCGGTCACGCTCGCCGTCGTCGCGGTGATCGGGTACCGCGCGAGCGTCCAGCCGATCTCGGACATGCTGCGCCAGGTGCCCACGCGGGTGTCGTCGGCCCGGGTCGGGGTGGCCGAGGTGGGCGTCGCGGTCGCGGCGATCGCCGGGCTCGTCGTGTCACTCAGCGGCGATCGCAAGAACGTGCTGTCGACGCTGACGCCCACCTTCCTCGCGGTGCTCATCGGGCTCGCGCTCAGCCGTCTCGTCGTCACCGGCGGACGCGTCGTCGGCCGCCGCGCGCTGTGGCGCGGGCAGCTCGGGCGGGCGACCGCGGCGATCAGCCTCTCCCGCCGCTCGGGGGGACGCTTCACCGTCACCGTGCTGTGCGTGGCGACGGCCGTCGTCGTCTTCGCCGGCCAGCAGTGGGGTGTCGCGGCGACGAACCGCGGTCAGCGGGCGCTGGCCGAGACCGGCGCCCCCGTGGTGCTCGACGTGACGACGTCGAGCGGTGCGGTCCTCGCCGGCGCGGTGCGCGCGGCCGACCCGACCGGGCGATACGCGACGCCGGTCGTGGTCGTCCGGCCGCCGGGGGTCGGCGCCGTCCCGGTGGTGGCGATCGACCCGGCGTCGTTCGGCCACGTCGCGTCGTGGGGCCGCCCGGCGCTGGCCCCGGCCTCGGCGACCCTCGCCCGGCTGCGGCCGACGCACCTCGCCCCGGCGATCTCACTCGCCGGGTCGCGCATCACCGTCCAACTCGCATCGGCGCACTGGACCGTCGTCAACCGGCCCGACGGGTCGACCCCGCCATCGGTCGGCCTGATCCTCGACCTCGCCCATCACGACGGCCGGGCCGATCAGGTGACGTTCCCGCCGCTGCCGGCGCAGGGCGTCGGTGGCCTCACCCAGTCGGCGGCGGTGGGCTGCGCCGACGGCTGCCGGGTCACCGGGCTCCAGCTGAACCGCCCCGTGCTCGACCAGAGCGTCCTGGACATCACGGCCGTCGTCACCGGGCTACGCGCCGACGCACCGGCCTCGATCGGTCCGGCGGCCGACTGGGCGTCGACCACTCCCGTGAAGGACCTCTCCGACGGCGGTGGGCAGGAGTCGCTGACCGTCACCGGCAACGGCGCCGGCGTGCAGTTCCACGCCGTCGACGACGGCACCGGGGCCACTGCCCAGCACCTCGACGTGCCGGTGGCGGCGCCGGCGGTGCTCAGCGGTGCGGCGCCGCAGACGCGCGACGCGCTGGGGTTCGCCACCGCCGCGACCCTCGACGGCACAACCCGCCGGATCGTGGTGCGCGGGCAGGTGTCGTTCGTGCCCCAGGTCGGTGACGCGCTGCTGGTCGACCTCGATCTCGCCGCCCGCTCGACCCAGCGGCTCGACCCGACCGCGCCGCCGGCGGTCTGGCTCGCGCGTGACGACCCGGCCCGCGAGCGGCGACTGGTCGCCTCGCTGCAGTCCCGCGGCGTGACGGTCCTCGACCGCCGGAGCAGCGCGGCGGCGGCCGCGGTGTACTCCGAGTCGGCGGCCGGCTGGTCGGCCCGGTTGACGCTGGTCGTCGCGGCGATCGCCGCCGTCCTCGGCGTGGCCCTGCTGATCCTGGTCGTGCTGACGACCCGCCGCGTGCGGCAGCAGGACCTCGCCGCCATGCGACTCAACGGCCTGACGCGCCGGCGGCTGCGCCGGGCCGGTCTGCTCGAGTTCCTCGTCATCGTGGTGCTCGGCGTCGCCGGCGGCACGATCGCCGGCCTGATCGCGGTCCGCACCTCCCTGCCGGCCATCCCGATCTTCGCGACCCCGGCCACGGTGCGCCTACCCGAGAACTTCGGGCTGGACCCGGCCTGGCTGATCACCGCCGTCGCGGTCACGGCGGTCCTGCTCGCCACCGCCGGCGTCGGGCTGGCGCGTCGCCTGGTGAGCTCGGCCCGGCCGCAGGATCTGGCGGGAGCCGGCGCATGACCGTGATCATCGACGACTACATCGTGGCCGAGGACCAGTTCCGCTCGGGCGGGCTCGCCGTCTCGGCCCACCAGCTCGTGCACATCTACCGGGTCGAGGGCAACGACGTCGTGGCCCTCACGAGCGTCGACCTCGACATCGCCGCCGGGCAGATGGTCGCCCTGCTCGGCCCGTCCGGTTCGGGCAAGTCGACGATGCTCACCCTGCTGGCCGGGCTGCACCAGCCGAGCGCCGGGCGACTGCGCGTCGGCACCCACAACCTGTCCAACCTCGAGCCGAAGGAGCGCGACGCGCTGCGCGCCACCGAGGTCGGCACCGTGCTGCAGGGCGCGGCCCGCAACCTGCTGCCCTACGCGACGCCGGAGCAGAACGTCGCGTTCGCCCAGGCGGCGGCCGTGCGGCTCGGCAAGAGCGTGCCCGAACCCCGCGCGATCCTCGACCTCGTCGGCATGGTCGAGCACGCCCGTCGCCGGCTGCGCGAGCTGACCCCGGGACAGCTGCAGACGGTGGCGGTGGCGGTGGCGATCTCGGCGCTGCCCGGCCTGCTGCTGGCCGACGAGCCGACCAGCCAGCTCGACCACGAACACCGCGACGACGTGCTCGACGCGATCACCCGCATCAACCGGCAGATCGGCACGACCGTCCTGCTCGTCACCCACGACCCGGAGGTCGCGGCGCGGATGCCGCGCCGCATCACCATTCGCGACGGTCGCATCGGTTCCGAGGGTCACGGCACCGAGGAGCTCGCCGTGATCGGACGCGACGGATCCCTACAGCTGCCGCCCGACATACTCGAAGGTATGCCAGCTGGATCGCTGTTGCGGGTGAGGCGCCTGCCCGGCGGCGAGGTCATGCTCGAACGCATCGACGGCGACCGGTCGTGACCACCACTCTGCGGGCCCGCGGCCTGAGCGTGCACTTCGGCGCCACCGTCGCCGTCCAGCCGCTCGACCTCGACCTCCATCCGGGCCGCCTCGTCGCCGTCACCGGCCCGTCCGGCGCCGGGAAGTCGTCGCTGCTCGGGGCCCTCGCCGGCCTGTACCCGGCGGCGGGCGGCACGGTCGAGCTCGACGGCACGCCGCTGCGCGACCGCGACGACGCCGTCGCCCGGCACGTCGTGCTCATCCCGCAGGGCAACGCGCTGGTGCGGCTGCTGTCGGCCGAGGAGAACGTCGCACTACCACTGCTCGACCGGCGACACCGGCACGTGCGCGAGGCGGCCCGCGACGCCCTCACCTCCGTCGGCCTGGCCGAATCGTCCGGGCAGCTGGTCGAGGAGCTGTCCGGCGGCCAGCAGCAGCGCCTGGCCATCGCCCGCGGGCTGGCCGAGCGCGGCGCCATCGTGCTCGCCGACGAGCCGACCAGCGAGCTGGACGCCGCGAACCGGGCGCTGGTGATGGCCCTGCTGCGGGCCGAGAGCAACCGGGGCGCGGCCGTCCTCGTCGCCACGCACGACCCCGACGCCGCCGCGCTGTGCGACGCCGAACTGTGCCTCGACGAGGGCGCCGCGACGTGGATCCGTCACGAAGACGGTCACCACGCGCCCGAACCGCGGCGTGAGGAAATATGATCACGGTCAGATGATCCGAACGGGGTGGGTGTGAAGACCGAGGACGAGGGCAGTTCCGAGGGTGGCGTCACGCCCGCAGCCGAGCGGTTCGCCGCCTCCACGGCCCACACGGCGGCGGTCAAGCGGCTCATCCCCGGCGGGGCGCACACCTACGCCAAGGGCGACGACCAGTACCCCGAGGGCATGGCGCCGATCATCGAGCGCGGCTGGGGCTGCCACGTGCGCGACATCGACGGCAACGAGTACATCGAGTACGGCAGCGGGCTGCGCTCGGTCACGCTCGGCCACGGCTACGAGCCGGTCGTCGAGGCCGTGCGCCGCAGCATCGGCGACGGCGTCAACTTCGTCCGGCCGCACGTCCTCGAACGCGAGGCGGCCGAGCGGCTCGTCGACCTGATCCCGAGCGCCGAGATGGTCAAGTTCGGGCTCAACGGCTCGGACACCACGACCGGCGCGGTCAAGCTCGCCCGCGCCTACACCGGCCGCGGCATGATCGCGGCCTGCCGCCAGCACCCGATGCTCTCGGTGCACGACTGGTTCATGATCACGACACCGATGGCAGCGGGCATCCCCACCGACATCGAGTCGCGCACCGTCCAGTTCGACTACAACGACCCCGAGAGCCTGGCCCGCCTCTTCGCGCAGTACCCCGGGAAGATCGCCGCGGTCATCCTCGAGGCCGAGACGATCGAGCCACCCGCGCCCGGCTTCTTCGCCGCCCTGCGCCGCCTGTGCGACGAGAACGGCGCCCTGCTGATCCTGGACGAGATCATCACCGGGTTCCGCTGGCACGAGCGCGGCGCCCAGTTCATCCACGGCATCAAGCCCGACCTGTGCACCTTCGGCAAGGCGATGGCGAACGGCTTCCCGCTGTCCGCCCTGGCCGGGCGCCGCGAGGTCATGCGGCTCGGCGGGTTCGTCGACGACGTCGACCGCGTCTTCCTCGTCTCGCTCACCGCCGGGGCCGAGCCGTGGGCGCTGGCGGCGATGCTGGCGGTCATCGAGACCTACGAGCGCGAGCAGATCGCCGAGCGGCTGATGAAGACCGGCGCCGAGCTGCGTGCCGGCCTCGAGCAGGTGATCGCCGACGCCGGGCTGGCCGACCACCTCCAGCTGGCCGGACGCGACTGCAACCTCGTCTACGTCGCCCGCGACGCCGCCGGCGCCCCGAGCCAGATCTTCCGCACCCTGTTCCTGCAGGAGATCGTTTCGCGCGGCGTCCTGGCGCCGTCGTTCGTGGTCGGGGCGGCGCACGACGCCGAGACGACCGCGCGCACGATCGAGATCGTCGCGGCGGCGTTGCCGGCGTACCGGCGAGGTCTCGAGGACGGCCCCGAGGCCGTGCTGCGCGGGCGCCCGGTCCGTCCGGCCATCCGACCGCGCGGCTGAGAGCCGACCCAGCCGCGGGCGAACCGGAGGTGAACTCGCTCGGGCGGGCGTCACCAAATCGCTGCTGAGGGGTTTAACCCGACGTGCCCCTTTCTCGCAGGCAGTTCCTGTCCTCGGCCGCCCTCGTCGGTGCCGGTGCCCTGGCCGCCGGTTCCGCCGGACCGCTGAGCCCGGCCGGGCCGGCCCAGGCGGCGACCACGCTGCCCGACCCGGCGGCCTCCGGCATCGACCACGTCGTCGTCGTGATGATGGAGAACAGGTCGTTCGACCACGTCCTCGGTTGGTTGCCCGGCGCCGACGGCAGGCAGGCCGGGCTCACCTTCGTCGACCGCTACGCGATCCCGCACAGCACCTTCCACCAGACCGCCTACGCGAGCTGCGGCCACGCCGATCCCGACCACTCCTACGAGGGGGGCCGGATCGAGCTGCACGACGGCAGGTGCGACGGCTGGCTGAAGGCGGGCGAGAACGACGAGCTCGCGATCAGCTACTTCACCCAGCCCGACCTGCCGTTCCTGGGCCGGGCGGCGACGGCCTGGACGTCGTGCGACCGGTACTTCTCGGCGACGATGGCCGAGACCTACCCCAACCGCTTCTACCAGCACGCGGCGCAGACCGACCGGCTGCACAACTCGACGGCGATCTCGACGCTGCCGACGATCTGGGATTCGCTCGCCACCGCCGGGCGCACCGGGCGCTACTACTTCAACGACGTCCCGTTCACCGCGCTCTGGGGCACCAAGTACCTCGGCATCTCCCAGCCGTTCGCCGCATTCCTGGCCGACGCCGCCGCCGGACAGCTGCCCCAGGTGAGCTTCATCGACCCGCGCTTCGAGGACGAGTCCTCCGGCACCTCGAACGACGACCACCCGCACGCCGACATCCGGGCCGGCGAGGCGTTCCTCAACCAGGTGTACGCGGCCGTCACCTCGAGCCCGAACTGGGCGAACACCCTGCTCGTGATCAACTTCGACGAGTGGGGCGGCTTCTTCGACCATGTCGCCCCCGGCACCGCGCCCGACGTCAGCCGGTCGACCGCTCTGCGCGGCTTCCGGGTCCCGGCGCTGGTCGTCTCGCCGCGGGCCCGCCGCGGCTTCGTCGACCACACCGTCTACGACCACACGTCGGTGCTGCGGGCGATCGAGTGGCGCTGGGGCCTGCCCGCCCTGACCCCGCGCGACGCCGCCGCGGCCAACATCGCCCAGGCCCTCGACTTCACCTCGCCACCGAACCTCACCGCCCCGCAGTTCACCGTGCCCCAGTTCGTCGCCGCGGCCTGCCCGGGCGAGGTGCTGCCGGCCAACGAGGCCGGCGAGTGGGCCGACCTGAAGGAACTCGCGATCACCCTCGGATGGAGCCTGCCCGCATGAACCGCCGTTCCCGACCCGTCCGCCTCCTCGCCGCCGCAGCCGCCACGGCGTTGGCCGCCATCACGCTGACCGCCGCCGGTCCGGGGGCCGATGCCACGACGATCGCCCGGCCCGCCTACGTCCCGGCGATCAGGCACGTCTTCGTCATCAACATCGAGAACAAGGGCTACGACACGACGTGGGGCCCGACCTCGGCGGCTCCGTACCTCTCGCAGACCCTGCGCGGCCAGGGCGTGCTGCTCAACAGCTACTACGGCACGGCCCACAACTCCCAGCCGAACTACGTCGCTCAGATCTCGGGCCAGGGACCGAACCCGCAGATGCAGGGCGACTGCCAGCTCTACTCCCAGTTCGTGCAGGCAGGGACGGTCGCGCCGGACCAGGCCGTCGGCAACGGGTGCGTCTTCCCGTCGACGGTCGCGAGCCTGCCGACGCAGCTCAGCGGCGCCGGCATCTCGTGGAAGGGCTACATGGAGGACATGGGGACGCCGTGCCGGCACCCCGCGCTCAACACCCAGGACACCACGCAGACGGCCAAGGTCGGCGACCAGTACGCGGTGCGGCACGACCCGTTCATGTACTTCAGCGCCATCACCGGCTCGCCGTCGTGCGCGCAGCACGTCGTCGACCTGTCGAACCTGACGACCGACCTGGCGTCAGCCTCGACCACCCCGGCGCTGAGCTACATCACTCCGAACCTGTGCGACGACGGGCACGACTCGCCCTGCGTCGACGGCCGGCCGGGCGGCCTCGCCTCGGTCGACACGTGGCTGAGGGTATGGGTGCCGAAGATCCTCGACTCCCCGGCGTACCGGACCGACGGCATGCTCGTCATCACCGCCGACGAGGCCGACTCGCCGCAGAGCGACGCCTCCGCCTGCTGCGGCGAGGGGCCGGGACCGAACTCGCCGCTGCCCGGCATCGCCGGTCTCGGTGGCGGCCGCACCGGTGCCCTGGTGCTCTCGCACTGGACGAGCGGGAACACGTGGAGCACGACGCCGTACAACCACTACTCGCTGCTCGCGTCGCTGGAGGAGATCTTCGGGCTGCCGTACCTCGGCTACGCCAGGACCGCCGGTCTCGACCGGTTCGGGCTGGACGTCTACAACAACGGCTGGAAGTAGGGGCCACGGCGGGCGCGCGAAGGGTCACAATCGAACCCTTGCGCTAATCCACAGGGTTTCCCACACCTGTGGACGAGCAACTCACGAGCGAGCTTTACCCAAGCCGGGCACGTTCTACCCACTCATTCGACCGATTCTTGCCCGATCTGAATCGGGCCGATCGATGCGTCCGCACCTGACTTTGGTCCCGCAGTTGCACTCCCCGTCGGCCGCTCGGGCGATGAGCGATCCTGCGCCGTGGCCGCGTGATCGGTCGAGGTCAGCGCGCCCGCAGGGCGACGATCCGGCTGTCGATCGCGCCGATGAGGGCCGTCTCCAGCGACTCGCGCTGGTGCACGGTCAGCCGGGCCGGGACGAGGTCGGCGATCGCGTCGACGAGATCGGCCACGCCGGCCGTCGGACCGCCGGCGAGCTGCGCCGCGTCGGTGGCCGACAGGGCGCTCAGCGCGACGGACATCCCGAGGGCCGACGGCGCGATCGGCCCCGCAGCCGTCGGCGCGTCGTGCCCCCACTCGGGCACTGGCAGTGCGGTCATGGTCGTGCTCCTTCGGGGACCCGATGCGCTCGGGACGGACGGCGCCGTTGCACCCCCCATCGACGCCACCGGCACCGGCGCTCAGGACCGAAGGTCCCGAGTCAGTCCGTCAGACCGCTCGTGAACTGCGGCTCCGCGCGCTCAAACGACGCGAAACGGCCGAGACCGTCACGACGTAGAGGGCGTGCTGGCCGATCGAACTCGCCAGCAGGCTGCGCCTCCAGCGCCATGGCGGCGGCGTGTCGCCGAGCAGCGGGAAGAGGGTGAAGGCCATGCCCTGGCAGCTCGCGTAGAAGGCGGCAGACGCCGCCGCGTCGCTGCCGCCGAGGGCGCGGCGGAACTGCTCGTACTCGACCGCCACGACCGAGCCGTAGCCCCAGTGCACGAGGTTGAACAGCACGCGGCGACCGGCCGGCGTGCGCGGGTTCCACCGGGTGACCTTGGCGGCGGCGATGACGACGTGATCGCTGGCGTCGTAGTCGACCGGTCCGTCGCCGTGCGGCCGGAGCCGGGACTCGAGGGCCAGCGAGGCGGTCATCACCGCCGTGCCGACCAGCCCGCCGACGACGGCATCGCGCCGCCGGCGAGCACTGGTCACGGGCGGACTACTCGCCCGCGAGTTCGTCACCGCTGGCCTTGGCCGCCTCGGTGTCGGTGGTGGCGCCGTCGGCCTCGCGCTTGAACACGTCGGCGTAGCGCTCCTCGGCCGGGGTCTGGTCGGCCACCTGCTCGACCATCTCGGCGTCGCTCAGGCCCTCGCCGGCCGCCTTGGTCTCTCCGTGCTCACCCATCCGGGCCTCCTCGGCATCGTGGTTCGGTGTCCTGCTGGGCCTACCCGGGAGCGTTCGGGGCGAATCGGATACTCCACGCCAGGAGGCGATCATCACGCCATTCATACCCGCTGGGGGTATGCTCAACACATACCCCGGCTAGGTATCGAGGAGACGACATGGACAAGCCCCCGGGCTACGCAGGGAACAAGCAGGCGCACGTCACCCGTCTGCGTCGCGTCGAGGGTCAGGTGCGCGGCCTGCAGCGCCTGGTCGAGGCCGACACGTACTGCATCGACGTGCTCACCCAGGTGTCGGCCGCGAAGCGGGCGCTCGACTCGTTCGCCCTTTCCCTGCTCGAGGAGCACCTGAGTCACTGCGTCGCCGACGCCATCCAGCAGGGCGGCGGTGAGGCCGACACCAAGATCACCGAGGCCTCGGCCGCCATCGCCCGCCTCGTCCGATCCTGAGGAGAGAAACATGATCACCAAGACCTACGGCGTCATCGGGATGACCTGCGACCACTGCGTCGCCGCGGTGCGCAGCGAACTCGCCGCGATCGAGGGCGTCTCCGAGGTCAGCGTCACGCTCGAGGTCGGCGGCGTCTCGAACGTCACCGTCACCAGCGCCGAACCCGTCCCACCGCAGGAGATCGTCAACGCGCTTGACGAAGCGGGCGACTACACGGTCGCCGCTGACCCGGCGTGAGCGACGCTTTCCGAGCGAACCAGGTCGAGCTGACCATCGGGGGCATGACCTGCGCGTCGTGCGCGGCCAGGGTGGAGAAGAAGCTCAACCGTATGGACGGCGTGACCGCCTCGGTGAACTACGCGACCGAGAAGGCACTGGTCGACTTCCCGGCGTCGCTGGCCGTCGAGGAACTGGTCGCCACCGTCGAGAAGACCGGCTACACGGCCACCCTGCCGGTGATCGAGACGCCCGACGTCGCGCCGGTCGACGAGACCGCCGGTCTGCGGCAGCGGCTGCTGGTCAGCGCCGCGCTGGCCCTGCCTGTCCTTGTCCTGTCGATGGTGCCGCCGTGGCAGTTCCGCAACTGGCAATGGCTGGCCCTCACCCTGGCCGCACCCGTCGCGGTATGGGGGGCGCTGCCGTTCCACCGGGCGGCGTGGACGAACCTGCGCCACCGCGCCACCACCATGGACACGTTGATCTCGCTCGGCGTGCTCGCCGCATTCGCCTGGTCGCTGTGGGCGCTGTTCGTCGGTGACGCCGGCGTGACCGGCATGCGCATGTCGTTCTCGTTCGTTGCCACGGGCAGCGACGACATCTACCTCGAAGTGGCCTCGGCCGTCACCGTCTTCCTGCTCGTCGGGCGCTACGCCGAGGCGCGGGCAAAGCGCCGGTCCGGTGCCGCCCTGCGCGCCCTGCTCGACCTGGGCGCGAAGGACGTCACCGTGCTGCGCGGCGATCGCGAGCAACGCATCCCGGCCGAGCAGCTGGTCGTGGGTGACCGGTTCGTCGTCCGGCCGGGCGAGAAGCTCGGCACCGACGGCGTCGTCGAGGAGGGGCACTCGGCGCTCGACACCTCGCTGGTGACCGGTGAGTCGGTGCCGGTCGACGTCGGGCCGGGCGACACCGTCGTCGGCGCCACCGTGAACCTCGGGGGCCGGCTCGTCGTGCGGGCCACCCGCGTCGGGCGCGACACGCAGCTGGCCCAGATGGCTCGGCTCGTCGAGCAGGCGCAGAACGGGAAGGCCGCGGTGCAGCGGCTGGCCGATCGCGTGTCGGGGGTCTTCGTCCCGGTCGTCATCGCGCTGGCCGGGGCGACGTTCGCGGCCTGGCTCATCGTCGACGGCAGCGCCCACGCGGCGTTCACCGCAGCGGTCGCGGTGCTCATCATCGCCTGTCCGTGCGCCCTCGGCCTGGCCACCCCGACGGCCCTGATGGTCGGGACGGGACGCGGCGCGCAGCTCGGCATCATCATCAAGGGCCCGGAGATGCTGGAGAGCACCCGCCGGGTCGACACCGTCCTGCTCGACAAGACCGGCACGGTGACCACCGGGCGGATGACGCTGCACGACGTCATCGGCGGCGACGCCGCGCTGCGGGTCGCCGGGGCGCTCGAATCGGCGAGCGAGCACCCCATCGCCGCGGCGATCACCGCGGCCGCGCGCGAGCGGCTGGGCGAACTGCCGGCGGTGACCGGCTTCGCCAACGCGGCCGGGCTCGGCGTGGGCGGCGTGGTCGACGGGCACGAGGCGGTCGTCGGTCGGGCCGAGCTGCTCGCCGAGCACGGTCTCGCGCCGAGTGCCGAGCAGTCCGCCGCCGCCGACGCGGCCGAGGCGGCCGGCCGCACGGCCGTGCTCGTCGGCTGGGACGGCGCGGTGCACGGCGTGCTCGTGGTGGGCGACACGGTGAAGGACACGAGCGCCGGCGCCGTCGCAGCGCTGCGGCGGCTCGGGCTGCATCCGGTGCTGCTCACCGGCGACAACCGGCGCGCGGCCGAGGCCATCGCGGCCGAGGTCGGCATCGACGAGGTCGTGGCCGGAGTGCTGCCGACCGGCAAGGTCGACGAGGTGCGGCGGCGCCAGCAGGCCGGCCGGGTCGTGGCCATGGTCGGCGACGGGGTGAACGACGCCGCCGCACTGGCCACCGCCGATCTCGGCATCGCGATGGGCGGCGGCACCGACGTCGCCATCGAGGCCTCGGACCTCACCCTGGTGCGCGGCGACTTGCGGGTGGTCGGCGACGCGATCCGGCTCTCCCGGGCCACCCTCGGCACCATCCGGGGCAATCTGTTCTGGGCCTTCGCCTACAACGTGGCCGCGCTGCCGCTCGCCGCGCTCGGGCTGCTCAACCCGTTGATCGCCGGGGCGGCGATGGCCGGCAGCTCGGTCTTCGTGGTCACCAACAGCCTGCGCCTGCGCCGCTTCCGCTGACTCGGGCTCACGCCTCCGCCCCCCTTCCGTTGAGTGGCGAGTCCTCGCGTGAGTGGCGCGTTGTCGAGCGCCACTCACCGCGGGAAGTCGCCACTCAACCGGGGTGGGGGACGGCTCACTTCTCCAGGTAGAGGTCCGGCCGGCGTTGCTGCAGGAGCGGGGCGGCGAGGCGGGCCCGGTCGATCTCGCCGTCGACGTCGAGTTCGGCCAGGGCGAGCCCGGCCTTGCCCCACGTGCGGGCCAGCACCTCGCCGCCCGGCCCGACCACCTTGGCCTGGCCGAGGAAGCGCAACCCGCCCGTCGCGCCGGTCTGGTTCGCCGAGATCCACAGCACCTGGTTCTCGGCGGCGCGGGTGCAGTCGTAGAGGTCGAACAGGCGCGACTGCCGGTCCTGGGTGAGGCGGGGCGCGCGCTGCGTGAGGCTGGCCGGCCACGCGCACAGGCAGGCGATGATGCGAGCGCCGTCGAGGGCCAGGCTGCGCGCGGCCTCCGGGAACGTCTTGTCGTAGTCGATGAGCATGCCGAGCCGTCCGACCGGGGTGTCGAACGCCGCCAGCCGCTCGCCGTCGGAGTAGATCGCGGCGACGGTGGGTGACCGGTGCACCTGGCGGTAGTGCCCGAGCACGCCGTCGCCGGTGAGGCAGAGCGCGGCGTGGTAGCGGCGATCGTCGACGGCCTCGGAGTAGCCGACACAGACGACCATGTCGCCGACCATGGCCCGGACCCGTTCGACCTCCGGCGAGTTCGGCGTCAGCATCGACGGCAGCGCCGCCGGGTCGAGTCCGGCCGGGGCGCCGGGGTGGCCGCCGAGGGCGGCGTCGGGCAGGACGAGCAGCGAGACGCCGACCTTGCGGGCGGCCAGGACCACCATGCCGATGCGCTCGATCGAGCGCTCGAGGTCGCGACCGAAGTGGGCCGCCGCGCCGGCCACGCGTATGAGGGCCATCAGCCGGCCCGGGCGCCCGGCGACTGCGGGATCACGGCGGCCGGCATGGACCGAGTCAACGGACAGCGGGTTCGGCGCGGGTTACCGTCGGAACAAATCCGCATGTCGCGGACACCGCAAATGTTTCGCGGCCGCGAACTCGACTGTGACTTCCGTCGACATCGGCCGTGTCGCTGCGGATTCGGCGCGGGAGTCGGGGCATGATTCTGGGCAGAAACAGAGGTAGGGCCCCGTCATGTATGAGATGACGGGGCCCTACTGATTGAGCCGCACTCTCCGTACCCGAGGGCCGGCCTGCCTGCCCAACCAATCTCCTGGTCCTGAAGCCCCGAACCCCAGCTGGTGCATCCGGACCACCGAAGTGGGCCTTCCGCGTTCCGTCTGCGGCTTCCGGAGTTGCCCCCGGACTCGGTTCTCATCGCCAGGCGATGTGCAATTTCTACTGCCCCGAAACGGCCCGCGCAATACCTGCGGACAAGGTCTTCGGGATCTTTTCGGTTGTCCCCAACCCGTCCACAGGACGGGCCGGGTTATCCCCCGGAAACCGGGGTTGTGAACCGCTGCGTCCACAGCTTCTCCGCCCGGTTGTGGACGACCGTTCAGAGCCTGGCGGCGAGCCGGGTGCCCTGGTCGATGGCGCGCTTCGCGTCGAGCTCGGCGGCGACGTCGGCGCCGCCGATGACGTGCACGGTGACGCCCGCTGCCTCGAGCTCGGCGAGCAGGTCGCGGCGCGACTCCTGACCGGCGCAGACGACGACGTCGTCGACCTCGAGCAGGCGCGGGCGGGGCTCGCCCTTCTTGGAGCTGACCGTGATGTGCAGGCCGGCGTCGTCGATGCGCTCGTAGGCGACCCCGCGCAACGACTCGACCCCGCGGGCCTTGAGCGTGCCGCGGTGCACCCAGCCGCTCGTCTTGCCGAGCCCGGCGCCGACCTTGGTCGTCTTGCGCTGCAGCAGGTAGACGGTGCGGACGGACGGCGGCGCGGTCGCCGTGACCAGCCCGCCGCGGGCCTGGGCCGGATCGCCCACGCCCCACTCGCGCAGCCACTCGTCGCGATCCTGCGGCTCGCCGTGCGTGCCGGGGTGGGTCAGGAACTCGCTGACGTCGAAGCCGATACCGCCGGCGCCGATGACGGCGACGCGCTCGCCCAGGGTGGCGGCGCCGGTGATCACGTCGGCGTAGCGGTGGACGTTCGGCCGGTCGGCGCCGGGAATGCTCACCTCGCGCGCGGCGACGCCGGTGGCGAGCACGATCTCGTCCCAAGCGCCGTCGATCAGCTCCCGCGCCGTGACGGGATGGCCGAGGTGCAGCTTCACCCCGGTGAGCTCGAGGCGACGCGTGAAGTAGCGCAGCGTCTCGGCGAACTCCTCCTTGCCGGGGATGCGGCGGGCGAGCTGGAACTGGCCGCCGATCTCCCCGGACTCCTCGAACAGCTCGACGCTGTGGCCGCGCTCGGCGGCGGCGGTGGCGGCGGCGAGTCCGGCCGGGCCGGCGCCGACGACGGCGACCCGCTTGCTGTGCCGCGTCGGGGACAGCACCAGCTCGGTCTCGTGCCCGGCGCGCGGGTTCACCAGGCAGCTCGCGACCTTGTGCGAGAACGTGTGGTCGAGGCAGGCCTGGTTGCAACCGATGCAGGTGTTGATCTCGTCCGACCGGTCGTCGGCCGCCTTGCGCACCCAGTCGGGATCGGCCAGGAACGGGCGGGCCAGCGACACCATGTCGGCGTCGCCGCGGGCCAGGATCTCCTCGGCCGTCTCGGGCATGTTGATGCGGTTCGAGGCGATGACCGGGATGCCGACCTCGGGGCGCAGCTTGGCCGTGACCCAGGTGAAGGCGCCGCGCGGCACCGACGTGACGATCGTGGGCACGCGGGCCTCGTGCCAGCCGATGCCGGTGTTGATGATCGTCGCGCCGGCCTGCTCGATCTCCTTGGCCAGTGCGGTCACCTCGTCCCAGCTCTGCCCGTCCTCGACGAGGTCGAGCAGCGACATGCGGTAGACGATGATGAAGTCCGGTCCGACGGCCTCGCGCACCTGGCGGACGATCTCGACCGGGAAGCGACGGCGGTTCTCGGGCGACCCACCCCACTCGTCGGTGCGCTTGTTCGTGCGGGCGGCGAGGAACTGGTTGATCAGGTAGCCCTCGGAGCCCATGATCTCGACGCCGTCGTAGCCGGCCTGGCGGGCCAGCGCGGCCGAGTGCGCGAAGTCGGCGATGGTGCGGCGCACCTCGCCCGCCCGCAGGGCCCGGGCCGAGAACGGCGTGATGGGCGACTTCGAGCGCGACGCGCTCGCCGTGAACGGGTGGTAGCCGTAGCGGCCGGCGTGCAGCAGTTGCAGGGCGATGCGCCCGCCGTTGTCGTGCACGGCATCGGTGATCTCGCGGTGCCGGCTCGCCTCGCCCTTGGTGGTCATCTTCCCGGCGAGCGGCAGCAGCCAGCCGGTGCGGTTCGGCGCGAAGCCGCCGGTGACCATGAGCGCGACCCCGCCGCGAGCCCGCTCGGCGTAGAACACGGCCAGCCGGTGCAGGTTCTTCGGACGGTCCTCCAGACCCACGTGCATCGAGCCCATCAGCACGCGGTTGGGCAGCGTGGTGAAGCCGAGGTCGAGGGGGGCGAGCAGGTTCGGGTAGCGCGATTCCGTCACCCGCGCATCGTCCCAGACCCTGCGGCCACGGCAATTCGGCTCGGATCGAGGTCACAGGGCAGGATTGCGACGTGTCGGTACGTATGCGCGCAGACGGGGACGCCGCGGCCTGTGTGGACGCCCTGCGCGACGTCCAACTCGCGAGCGGCTACCCGACCCGCTGGCCGGACGATCCGGCCGCCTGGCTCGACCCGCCCGACCTCGTCGGTGCCTGGGTCGCCGAACGCGAGGACCGCATCGTCGGGCACATCGGGCTCGCTGCGGGGCGTTCGGAACCCGGCCTCGCCGCGGCCACGGGTGTCCCGGTCGAGTTACTCGTCCTCGTCACCCGGCTGTTCGTCACGCCGGCCGCGCGGGGGCTGGGTCTGGCCCGCGCGCTGCTGTCGGTCGTCACCGGGCACGCCGCGGCCACGGATCTGACGCTCGGGCTGGACGTCATCGAACGATCCGTCGAGGCCATCGCGCTCTACGAGAGCCTGGGCTGGCGGCACGTCGGCAGCGCCCGGGCCCGCTGGCGGACGCAGGACGGCCGGCACCCGATGGTGCGCTACTACCTGGCACCCGAGGGCTGAGCGGCGCACGAACCTGGCCGCCGCCAGTCTTCGAGAGCGACGAACCGTTGATGGCCGTGTGATCTCGCTCGGGGCCGGTCTGGACGCCTGCCTCGAGCGAGTTGATCACGAGGGAAGCAGCCGGTGCGACCTGCCGTCCCGGACATTCGTGGGTGCGCGTCAGCCCGCGCGCGCCACGCCCTCCGCATCGCGCAGCACACGCAGCACGTTCCCCCGCGCGAGCGCGGCGATCTCCGGCTCCGACCACGACCGTTCGAGCAGCTCGGCGATCAGCGCCGGGTAGGTCGAGACGTCGTGCAGACCGGCCGGCATCGGTTCGCAGCCGTCGAAGTCGCCGCCGATCCCGACGTGCTCGATGCCGGCGACGGCGCGGACGTGCTCCACGTGGTCGGCGACCTGAGCGACGGTCGCGACCGGCGGCGGCTCGATCGCGGCGTGCCGGGCGGCGGCGGCCATGTGCGCCGACCAGTCGCGCCGGTTCTCGCCCCGCTCGTCCATGTCGACGAGGACGGCGTGATCCCACTCGTGGCAGGCGGTCGACACGAACGCGGGCACGAACGTCACCATGCACACACCGCCATTGCCGGCGAGCGCGGCGAGCACGTCGTCGGGCACGTTGCGCACGTGATCGGTGACGGCGCGGGCCGACGAGTGCGAGAAGATCACCGGCGCCGACGTCGTTGCGAGAGCGTCGTGCATCGTGTCGATCGACGTGTGCGAGAGGTCGACGAGCATGCCGAGCCGGTTCATCTCGGCGACGACCGTGCGGCCGAAGTCCGTGAGCCCACCCGCCGCCGGCACGTCGGTCGCCGAGTCCGCCCACGGCACGTTGTCGTTGTGGGTCAGCGTCATGTAGCGCACGCCCATCGCGTGCAGGGTGCGCAACACGGCCAGCGAGGAATCGATCGCATGCCCGCCCTCGGCGCCCATCAGCGACGCGATGCGCCCGGCCGCGCAGGCCGCATCGACGTCGTCGGCCGTGAGCGCCAGCGCCAGGTCGTCCGGGTAGTGCGCCACCATCCGCAGCACGAAGTCGATCTGCTCGATCGTTGCGACGACCGACCGATCCCCCAACCGGGCCGGAACGTAGACCGACCAGAACTGCCCGCCGACGCCACCGGCCCGCAGCCGGACGAGGTCGGTCTGGGTCGTCGCCTGCTCGGTGTCGAGGGGGTAGCGCCCGAGGTCGTAGTCGAAGTGTTCGCGCATCGCCCAGGCGAGATCGTTGTGCCCGTCGATCAGCGGGTGGCGGGCCAGAAGGTCGCGAGCGAGGTCGGCGGTCACACGTCCAGTGTGTCGGCCGGGGCGAGATGCGTGTACTCGCACCCGTGCTCGCCGCCGATCCGCCCGACGTGACTCTCGACCAGGCCGCGACCGATGTCGGTGAGCAGCGCGTCGTGGATGCCGACGGTCCGCGGCGCCCGCACCGACACGACGAAGTCGATGACCTCGCCGGTGCTCGACCACGGTGCGTGCAGCGGGGCGAGCAGCACACCGACCGGCACCGGCGGCACGATCAGCGAGTCGCCCGGGTGATAGACGCTGCCCTCGATCAGGTAGCCGACGTTGGGCACCACCGGGATCGTCGGGTGGATCAGCGCGTGCTGGCCGCCGAACGTCCGGATCGCGAAACCGGCGGCGTCGAACGCCTCGCCGGGTGCCGCGGTGAGCACCTGCTCGCCGAGATCCCCCAACGCCGTGGCCACCGGCTCCGGGGCCCAGATGCGCAGCCGCGAATCACGCTGCGCCGCCGCCCGCAGCTGGTCGACGTCGATGTGGTCGAAGTGCTCGTGCGTGATGAGGACGGCGCCGGCGCCGTCCAGTGCGGCCGACACCTCGCTGAACACCCCGGGGTCGACGACGAGCGAACGGTCGCCGTCGTCGAACCGCACACACGAGTGGGTGAACTTCGTGACCTGCACGGCTACTTCTCGTCCTCGACATGCATGGCGGCCTCCTCGGCCGACGACGCGTACCCGGCCCGGCCGACGTCGGTCGCGATCTCGATCTTGTCGACGTCCTCGTGCGCGCCCTCGTCCGGAGCGACGAGACGACCGGCGCGCGGCTCGGCGTCGGCGTCGTCGATGTCGGCCTCGGAGATGTCCGGCTCCTCCTCGGCCAGCTTCTCGTCGAGCGTCTCGCCCTCGCGCGCCTCCTCGGCGGTGTCGCCGCGCCACGAGTGCGAGGGGCGGTCCGGGGGCGAGTAGCCGGCATCGAGCGGGTCCTGGGTGTTGTCGCCGGTCAGGGTGTCGGACGGGTCGGCCTGGTCGTGGTCGACGATGGCACCGACGTACAGGTCGTCTGATTCGTTCGCGTGTTCCTTCACGATTCACACCCTTCCCCGATTGCCCGCGGAAGTACACGGACAGAATGCCCACGTGACCTCTGTCTTATGGCTCCGGCGCGACCTCCGGCTGCGCGATCACCCGGCCCTGCACGAAGCGGCCGAGGACGGCCCCGTTGTCGCCCTGTTCGTGCTCGACCCGGCGCTGCTGAAGCCGGCCGGAGCGCCCCGCGTCGCCTTCATGTACCGCACCCTGCGCGCGCTCGACGCCGACCTGCGCGAGCACGGCGGCCGGCTGCTGATCCGCCGCGGCGACCCCACGAAAGCGGTGCCGAAGGTCGTCAAGGAGGCCGACGCGTCGTCGGTGCACATCAGCGCCGACTTCAACCCCTACGGCCGGGCCCGCGACGAGGCGGTCGAGGAGGCCCTGGGCGACGTGCCGCTCGTGCGCACGGGCTCGCCCTATGCGATCGCCCCGGGCCGCGTCACGAAGGGCGACGGCGACCCGTTCAAGGTCTACACGCCGTTCTTCCTGGCCTGGGTTTCACACGGCTGGCGCCAGCCGGCCACCACCATCACGGGCCGGGTCGAGTGGCACACCGGGCTCGACGGCGTCGACATCCCCCACGACCCGGACCTACCTCGCGGTATGGAGCTGCCCGAGGCGGGCGAGGACGCCGCAATCGAGGCGTGGCGGGCCTACCGCAACAAGGGCCTCGCCGGCTACGCCGACAACCGCGACCGCCCCGACCTCGACCGCACCTCGCGCATGTCGCCGTACCTCAAGTGGGGTTCCATCCACCCGCGCACGATGCTGGCCGACCTCTCGCCGAGCGATGAGACGTTCCGCAAGGAGATCGCCTGGCGCGAGTTCTACGCCAACGTGCTCTTCCAGTGGCCCGACTCGGCGCGGGAGTACTTCCTGCCACAGATGGCGAAGATGGACTACGCCCGACCGGACTCGGCAGCGTTCACCGCCTGGTGCGAGGGCCGGACGGGCTACCCGATCGTCGACGCGGGGATGCGCCAGCTGCTCGGCGAGGGTTGGATGCACAACCGCGTCCGCATGATCGTCGCATCGTTCCTCGTGAAGGACCTGCACATCGAGTGGACGCACGGGGCGCGGCACTTCATGCGCCACCTCGTCGACGGCGACCTCGCCAGCAACCAGCACGGCTGGCAGTGGACCGCCGGCACCGGCACCGACGCCGCGCCGTACTACCGGGTCTTCAACCCGATCACGCAGGGCCAGAAGTTCGACCCGGACGGCGACTACGTGCGCCGCTGGATCCCCGAGCTGCGCCACGTGGCGGGCAAGGCCGTCCACGAGCCGTGGGAGCTCGGCGACGACCTGCCGTCCGACTACCCCGAGCGCATCGTCGACCACGCCGAGGAACGCAAGGAGGCACTGGCCCGCTACCAGGCCGCCCGCTCCTAGACCGGGTCAGACCACCCTGTCGCGGTCGGTGGAACGGCGGGCGCGGTCGGTCGACCTCCGGTCGCGGCGGAGCGAGTCGAGCCCGTGCCGGTCGCTCGCGCGCCGGTTGTGGGCGGCCGGCGCGGTCGGCGGCACCGCCAGGATCTTGAACGCGCCTTCGCCGTCGTGGTACTCGCCGGATGCCGTGGCCGGCGCGCCCCGGTAGAGCACCTCCTGCCAGGTGGCGGCCGGCGCTTCCGGCGCGACCCGGCGGCGGCGCACGACCTGCACCTCGGCCTTGGGGGCGTCGGTCACGTAGAGCCGCTCTTGCACGCCGAAGGCGATGTCGACGAGCACGTTGCGCCCGCCCATGAAGGCGAGCACGGCGTAGGTGGCGCCGAGCGCGTTGACGGCTGCGAACGCAGCGTTGCCCCAGTTGTGGGCGTGGTAGTCGCGGACGACGGTGATGATCGAGTACCCGATGATGAGGAAGGGCGAGATCGCGAACAGCAGCGGGGTAGCGGTGCGATTGCGCACCTTCGGCGTGCGGGCGAAGGGGATCTTCTTGCCCGTCACCGCCTGCTGCAGCGACTTCGCCACCCCGGCCAGGTTGACCGGAAGCAGGATCAGGTTGAAGCCGTAGATCCGCAGGACGTCGGTGCGCTTGTAGCCGCAGCGATGCAGGTCACTGGCCATGGCCAGGAAGTACGGCAGGGCGGCCAGCACGACGAGCGGGCTCAGCAGCTTGCTGTTGAACGGGTAGGCGAGCAGGAACAGCAGACCGACGCTGCTCCAGCACGTCGAGGCCATGTAGTTCACCCGCAGCAGGGTCTGGGCCACGCTGCCGTGCTCGCCGCGGCGCGCGCGCTCGCGCGCGTTGCGCCAGAGCTTGGGCAGGATGAGCAGGCCGCCGTTGGCCCACCGCCGCCGCTGGATGCTCAGCGACCCGAAGTCCGGGGGCGTGGCCGAGTAGCTCAACCGCTCGGGGTAGTTCAGCAGCCACCAGCCGTGGATCGCGAGGTCGAGCGAGGACTCGGTGTCCTCGATGACGGTCCGGTCCTGCACGTAGCGGCGGATCTCGCGGCCGCCCGAGTGCTCGACCTCGACGATGTCGTCGAGCGCGCGCTTGCGGATCACCGCGTTGGCGCCGACCCAGAACGTCGCGGCGTGATAGCTCATGCCCTGGTGGACGATGTGCTGCAGGTCGGTCGTCGCCCCGGCCAGGCGTTCCATGCGGGTGGTGGAACCCGGGAAGGCCGAGTACGGCGTCTGCGCCACGGCCAGCCGCTGGTTCTCCGGCTGCATCATCAGGTGCACGAGACGCAGGCAGTACTCCGGCAGCAGCACGCTGTCGGCGTCGAGGGTCAGCAGGTAGTCGGCGTCCGGGATCACGATGGAGCCGCTGTTCGCCGACGGAGCCAGGATCAGGCCCTCGGGGGTGTTGCGGGGCTCGAAGCTGCGGCCCATCAACCCGATGTAGCTGTTGAGGTTCATCGCCTTGTTGGCCTCGTGCGACAGGGAGGCGTAGAGCTTGCGCTCGAACCAGGTCACCTCGGCGCGGAACGTCCAGGCCAACCGGCGGTAGAGCTGCAGCATCCGGGAGTCCTCGATCGCGGCGGACTCCTCGGCCGCCGAGTGCAGGGCGAGGGCGGTCGCCGCGAAGTCCCGGGCCGGCGCTCGCAGAACCTGGTCGGCGAAGAACTGGTCGACGTGGTCGGCGATGACCTCCTCGTCCGCGCGGGCATCGAGCCACCGGGCGGCCCAGGCGAACTGGCCGGCCAGCTCCCGCACCTCGCCGGCGGTGGGCGGGTCGCCCCGGTCGGACTTCTCGAAACGCTCGAGCGCCGCCGCGAAGCGCTCGCGCGGCTCGCTCAGCCACGCGGTGATCTCGGCGCCGAGGCCGCGGGCCGCCGCCAACGAGTCGGCGTGCGGGCCGGGAGCCGGACGGGGCGGGTCGTCAAGCAGCAGCACGACGCGCAGGAAGGGGTATTCCTGCAGCGCGGCCGAGAGCAGGGTCTTACGGACCGTCGCGACCTCTTCCCGGTAGGACGGCACCAGCGCGGTCATCGTCGGCAGGTTCTCGGCGAAGGCCTCGTCGATGACCGCCCGCGGCACGCGGCGGTGGGCGCGGGTGCGGTACAGCGCGCCCTGGCGCGCCAGCAGGTAGAGCAGCGAGGACAGGGTGAGGAACGAGACGATCACGACGTAGCCCAGCGTCTCCGACGTGAACTGCATGCCCTGGAAGCCGCGGTTCACGAACTGCGACACGATCGTCACCGTGAGGTAGGCGAGCCAGGCCAGCAGCGTGACGACGATGCCGAGGCGGCCGAAGGTGATGAGGGTGTCGCTGGCAGCGGGGGCCACCGGAGGCAGCGGCGCGGTGCGCCGGTCGGACCCCCATTGGCGGCGGGGTCGAGACGCCGGTCGGGCCAGTCTCATCGGGGCTCCTCGGGGACGGGGCACGGCCGGGGACCGGCCGACGCATCTCGCTCGTGCCGCTCAAGTACTGGCAAACCGCAAGACTTTACACTAATCTAACATGATCTTAGGTCGGATCGCCATGGTCACGATCGCGCCGGTACCTCCCCCAGACTGGACACCTCGATGACCCCCGAAGAACGCGCGCACGCCGCGGCGAATCTCGACCCCGACTCGGTGACGGCCGCGACCCGACGCCTGTCGTGGGTTCGCGTGCTCGGCCTTGTCGTCGCGATCGCGGCCGCCGCCGCCGGCGTGGTCGGCTTCCGCACCGCGACCCGCCCGGCCCTCGCCGCCACCGTCCAGAGCGACTTCATGCCGTACGTGGACGTGACCGCGACCCCGCAGTACCCGTTCGAGGACGCGTCGAGGTCGGCCTCGGCCAACATGGTCCTCGGCTTCGTGGTGAGTTCGCGGGGCGACGCGTGCACACCGAGCTGGGGCGGCGCCTACTCGCTCGACGAGGCGGCGACCTCGATGGACGTCGACCGGCGCATCGCCCGGCTGCGCCAGCGCGGCGGTCAGGTCGCGATCTCCTTCGGCGGCGAGGCCAACTCCGAGCTGGCCGACACCTGCACCGACCCGGCCCGGCTCCTGGCGGCCTACCGCTCGGTGGTGCGGCGCTACTCCGTCAACACCATCGATCTCGACATCGAGGGTGCGGGCGCCTCGCGCTCGGACGCGGTGCAGCGCCGGGCGACCGCGATCCGCGCCCTGCAACTCGAGGAGCAGCACGCCAAGCGGACCCTGGCGGTGTGGCTCACGCTGCCGGTGGACCCGTCCGGACTGACGCGCTCGGGGCGCGCCATCGTCGCCCGGACGCTCGCGGCCGACGTCACCCTGGCCGGCGTGAACGGCCTGACGATGGACTACGGCGGCTCGCTGGCCGCCGGCCGGTCGACGGCCTCGGCGTACCGCTCGGCGGTCACCGGCCTGGCCGCCCAGCTCACCTCGCTGTACGCGGCCGCCGGTCGCCGCCTCGCCCACGGTGCGGAATGGCAGCTCATCGGCGCGACGCCGATGATCGGTCAGAACGACGTCGCGGCCGAACGTTTCGAACTCGCCGATGCGCGATCACTGGTCGCGTTCGCCCAGGCGCATCACCTGCGGCGGTTGTCGATGTGGTCGGTGAACCGCGACCAGGCCTGCGGCCCCAACTACGCCAACGCGTCGATCGTGTCGGACAACTGCAGCGGCGTGGACCAGCGGGCCGGGGCGTTCACCGCGATCCTGGCCTCGTTCCGGGCCACGTCGGCCCGCACGCCGAAGGCCGACGCCCGACCGGCGGTCCCGACGTCCGGGACGACCGCGACGTCGATCGTCGACGACCCCGCGTCCTCGCCGTACGAGATCTGGAACCCCGAGCTGCCCTACGCCCACGGCACGAAGGTCGTCTGGCACCACAACGTCTACGAGGCGAAGTGGTGGACCGAGGGCGACACCCCGGACGCCCCGGTGGCCGCCTCGACCGACACCCCGTGGACGCTCATCGGCCCGGTACTGCCGGGCGAGCACCCGGCCCCGACCCCGACCGTCTCCGCCGGGACCTACCCGCAGTGGTCGGCCGCCGCCACCTACCGGGCCGGCGCGCGGGTCGTCTACGACGGCGTCGGCTACCAGGCGAAGTGGTACTCGGTCGGCGACGTCCCCGGCATCGTCGTCGGCGACGCGGGCAAGACACCGTGGCAGCTCATCACGCACGCGTGACCCGCCCGTTCGCCGCTAGACCGGGACGATCCCCCAGCTGCCGGTCCACGCCCCACCCGGTTCGAGCACGATCAGCCCGGCGCCGGAGTTGAAGGCGTCGGGCGCGCAGGTCATCGGCTCGACGGCGATGCCCGGCTGGCCCTCGGTGAGGGCGTCGACGGTGAAGACCTGCAGGAAGCCGAACGTCTCGTCGAACCAGAGCTGCGCGCCGCCGGACTTCGTCCGGATCTCGGCCACGCCGCGCCCGCCCGGGGTGTCGAGACCGGTGAAGCCGTGGTCGAGCCGCGTGGCGTGCAGCCGCCGGCCGCGGCGGAAGTCGTCCTTGCCGGTGAGGGTGCGCGAGCCGATCGGCACCTGCTTGTCGTCGACGACCAGCGTCTCCCGCGCCGGCACGGTCAGCGTGACGTCGTCGATGGCGTGCCCGCGCGTCGACAGGTACGGGTGCGAACCGGCGCCGAACGGCGCCCGCCGCGAACCGAGGTTGCGGGCGCCGATGGTCACCATCAGCCCGTGCGTGGCGTCGACGGCGTAGGTCGTCTCGACCCGCACCGGGAACGGATAGCCGTTCTGCGGCACGACGTCGAGCCCGAGCGTGACCCGCTCGCCGAGGTGTTGCACGAGCGACCAGCGCGCCCACCGGCCGAGGCCGTGGATGGCGTTGCCCGCCGCCGGCTCGGTGAGCGCGAGCTGCTGGCCCTTTCCCTCGAAGGTGTAGCGACCGCCGCGGATGCGGTTGGGCCACGGCACGAGCGTCGCCCCGCAGCCCTTCGGCGGCAGCACGTCGTCGCCGTAGGTGCACGTGATGGGCACCCCGCCGACCGTGTAGCTGCGCAGCCCGGCCCCGACCTCGACGATCGTCGCCGCGTGCTCGCCCGAGGTGATGGTGAACTCCTGGCCCGACAGCGTCACAAGGTCACCTCCAGCTCGTCGTGCGTGTCGTACTTCCAGAACGGACGGACGAAGTAGCCGGCCACCGCGACCACGATCATGCAGGCCACGCCGCCGGCCACCCACGAGACGGTCGGACCGGTCGCCGCAGCCATGCCGCCCGCCCGGAGATCACCCAGGCGCGGGCCACCGGCCACGACCGCGATGAACACGCCCTGCATGCGTCCTCGCATCTCGTCCGGAGCGTAGGTCTGCAGGATCGTTTGGCGATAGACCGCACTCACGAGGTCGGCCGCCCCCGCGAGCGCCAGCAGCGTCACCACCAGCCAGAGCTGGTGGGCGAGACCTGACAGCGCCACGGCCAGGCCCCAGCCGATGATGGCGATGACGAGGGCCCGCCCCTGCCGCCGGACCCGTCCGATCCAGCCGCTGGACAGACCGGCGATGACGGCGCCGATCGCGATCGCCGCGTACAGCGGGCCGACGTTGTTGTCGAAGCGAGCGTCGGCGACGGCCGGGAACAGCGCGCGCGGCATCGCGAGCACCATCGCCGCGATGTCGACGCCGAAGGACATGACCAGGATGGGTCGCTTGGCGATGAACGCGAGCCCGTCGACGACCGACCGCAGGCCGAGCTTCTGGCCCTGGCCGTCGGGCGGGATCGGTGGCAGCTTGAGCACCGACCACAGCGCGGCGGTGAACAGCACCGCGTCCGCGCCGTAGGCGTAGGCGAAGCCGTCGGGCAGCGTCAGCATCAGGCCGGCGATCAGCGGCCCCACCACCTGGCCGAATGTGCCGACGGTGAAGTTCAGCGTGTTCGCCGACGGCACCAGGTCGCTCGGCACGATGCGGGGGGTGATGGCGCCGCGGGCCGACGATGCGATCGCGAAGACCCCCGACTGCACCGCCACCAGCGCGAGCAGCAACCAGACGCTGCCCACGCCGACGAGCGTCTGGGCGAGCAGCGCCAGCGTGACCGCCCAGGTGCCGAGCGAGGACCAGAGATAGAGCTTGCGGCGGTCGACCGCGTCGGCGATCGCGCCGCCGTAGAGCCCGAACACCACGATCGGGACGAGACCGGCCAGGCCCACGAGACCGACGTAGAAAGACGAGTGCGACAGCTCGTAGACCTGCACCGGCACCGCGACCTGGGTGAGCATCGAGCCGATGAACGAGGTGCCCTGGCCGATGAGCAGGCGTCGGAACGCGGGGACGGCGATCGGGCGCGTGTCGACCGCATGGCGGCGCAGCAGGGAGCGGACGTTGCGGACCTGCTCGACCGCCTCGTCCTGGACGGGGGCGTCGGTGGGTGGCGTGTTCACGGGGCCAGACGCTCGCGGACCCACTCCGACCCGTCGGCGCGGAAGCGGAGGCGGTCGTGCAACCGGCCGCTGCGGCCCTGCCAGAACTCGACCGCCGCGGGTCGCAGCAGGTAGCCGCCCCAGTGCGGGGGCGGCGGGATCGGCCCGTCGGCGAAGCGCTCCTCGAGCGCCGTCACCGCGTCGTCGAGTTCGGCCCGCGACGCCACGACCTGCGACTGCGGCGACGCCCAGGCGCCGATCTGCGATTCGCGGGGACGCGTCGCGAAGTAGGCCTCGGTCTCGGCTCGCTCGACCCGCTCGACCGGCCCGCTCAGGCGCACCTGCCGCTCGTGCGGCAGCCAGACGAAGACGGCCGACGCCCAGCCGGTCGCATCGAGGTCGCGGGCCTTGGCCGACTCGTAGTTGGTGTAGAAGACGACGCCGCGCGGGTCGATGCCCTTGGCCAGCACGGTGCGCACGGCCGCGTGGCCCGAGCGGTCGGCGGTGGCCAGCTGGATCGCGTTGGGCTCGGTGATCGCCGGGTCGGCCACGGCCTCGTCGAACCAGCGCTGGAGCTGCTCGAGCCAGGTCGCGGCGACCCCGGCCTCGTCCAGCCGGCCGCGGGCGTAGGACTGGCGGAGCGCGGCGGGATCGGGCGCGGGGTCGGTCATTTCGCCAATCTTGCCCCTCCCCGCGATCGACCCCGCGGCGGTGTGAGCAGAATGGGAGTCATGGCAGACGACTACAGCCCCGGACTAGAGGGCGTCATCGCGTTCGAGACGGAGATCGCCGAACCCGACAAGGACGGCGGCGCGCTGCGCTACCGCGGCGTCAACATCGAGGACCTCGCGGGGCACGTCACCTTCGGCAACGTGTGGGCCCTGCTGGTCGACGGCAAGTTCGGCCCCGGCCTCCCGCCGGCCGAGCCGTTCCCGATCCCGGTGCACACCGGCGACGTCCGCGTCGACGTCCAGGCCGCGCTCGCGATGCTCGCGCCTGTCTGGGGCTACCGCGCGCTGCTCGACATCAGCGACGAGGAGGCCCGCGAGCAGCTGGCCCGCGCCGCCGTCATGGCGCTGTCCTACGCCGCGCAGTCCGCCCGCGGCCTGTCGAACCCGGCCATCCCGCAGGCCCGCATCGACCAGTGCGACACGATCATCGAGCGGTTCATGACGCGCTGGCGCGGCGAACCCGACCCCAAGCACATCCAGGCCGTCGACGCCTACTTCGTGTCGGCCGCCGAGCACGGCATGAACGCCTCCACCTTCACCGCCCGCGTCATCGCCTCGACCGGGGCCGATGTCGCGGCCGCGATGTCCGGCGCCATCGGCGCCATGAGCGGCCCGCTGCACGGCGGTGCCCCGGCCCGCGTGCTGCCGATGATCCAGGAGGTCGAGAAGACCGGCGACGCCGCCGGCGTGGTCAAGGGCATCCTCGACCGCCACGAGCGGCTCATGGGCTTCGGCCACCGGGTCTATCGCGCCGAGGACCCGCGCGCCCGCGTGCTGCGCCGCACCTGCAAGGAGCTCGGCGCCGAGCGCTACGACGCCGCCGAGGCCCTCGAGCAGGCCGCCCTCGCCGAGCTGCGCGAGCGCCGGCCCGACCGACCGATCGAGACGAACGTCGAGTTCTGGGCCGCGGTCATCCTCGACTTCGCCCAGGTGCCGCCGCACATGATGCCGGCGATGTTCACGTGTGCCCGCACGGCCGGCTGGTCGGCGCACATCATGGAGCAGAAGAAGACGGGTCGTCTCGTCCGCCCGTCGGCGCGCTACATCGGCCCCGAGCCGCGCAAGCCGGAGGACGTCGAGGGTTGGAACGACATCGCGCACGCCTGATCCACCGGACGTTCGCATGACACGGGTGCTGCTCATCTCGGGCAGCACCCGTTCTGCGTCCACGAACACCGCGCTGCTGCGCACGGCCGCGGCTTCCGCGCCCGATGGCATCGCGGCGTCGGTGTACGAGGGCCTGGCGACGCTGCCGCACTTCAACCCCGACGACGACCACGAGCCGCTGCCGCCGGCCGTCGCCGAGCTGCGCGCCGCGATCGCCGCGTCGGATGCGGTGCTGTTCTGCACGCCCGAGTACGCCGGCACGCTGCCCGGGTCGATGAAGAACCTGCTCGACTGGACGGTCGGGGGCACCGAGCTGAGCGACAAGCCGGTGGCCTGGGTCAACGCCGCCGCCGACGCCCGGCGCGGGGGCGGCGCGAACGGCACGCTCGCCGTCGTGCTCGGCTACGTGCAGACCCGCATCGTCGAGGACGCCTGCCGGCACGTGCCGGTGGCCCGCGAGGCGATCGGCCCGGACGGTCTGGTCGACGACGCCGCAACGCGGGCGGCGATCGCCGACGTCCTCACCGTCCTGGTTCAGCCGTAGTTCTTGCCCTCGCCGCGATACGTCGGCACCGACTCGACGACGCGGCCGCCGTCGACCACGTGGATCGTGTCGAAGCGCTCGCCGAGCTCGCCCGCCTTGGCGTGCCGGAACCAGACGCGGTCGCCCACCCGCAGGGCCGCGGCGGCCGGGCCGCGCACCGGCGTCTGCACCTCGCCCGCGCCCTCGGTGCCGAGCAGTTCGAGCCCGCGCAGCGCCGGGCTGGGCACCCGGGTCTTCCCGGCCGGGCCGGAGGCGATGTAGCCGCCGCCGAACAGCGTGGCGATCCCCGGCGCCGGGCGGCGCACCACGGGCAGCGCGAAGAACAGCGCCGGGCGCGGGGTGAAGGCGCGATACCCGTCGAACAAGGTCGGGACGTACAGGCCCGAGCCGGCCGTGACCTCGGTGACGGCCGGGTCGGCCGAGCTGATCTCGAGGCTGCCGGTGCCGCCGGAGTTCACGATCTCCAGCGCGCCGACGACCTTCTCGACCGCCTCGACGACGGCGCCGCGGCGCTGCGCGAGCTCGGCCGCCGAGCGCTTCTTGACCAGCCGCACGGCCGGCGAGGAGTCGGGCAGCCCGGCGATCTGGGCCTCGTAGAACATCACGCCGACGACGCGCCGACCGGCGTCGTGGGCGGCGCGGGCCAGGGTCGCGGCGTCGTCCGGGGTGCGCAGGGGCGAGCGCCGCACCCCGAGGTGCAGGCGGCCGATGCGGAGCGACGCGTCGATGTCGAGGCAGACCCGGACGCGGGCGTCGCCGGTCTCGGCCCGGAGCACGTCGAGCTGCTCGGTGCCGTCGATCATCAGCGTGACCGCGTCGAGCAGCGCGGGATCGCCGGC
>NZ_DASYFV010000048.1:0-36643 GCF_036000465.1 Jatrophihabitans sp.
GCACCAGCGCTCCGCGCTGCAGCGTGTACATGGGCGCGATGACGAGGATCGCGAGCCACGGCTGGTAGAGGGCGGCCAACGCGACGAGGCCACCCAGGCAGAGGGTGGCCAGCTCGATGAGGTTGTCGTCGTAACTGCCGATCAGGGCCCGGCCACGTACCCCCATGAGCAAGAGGGCCGGCGTGACGAGGAAGCGGTTGAGGAGGGTGTACCCGACGATCGCCACCAGGACGGAGACGGTGCCCGAAAGAAGCCAGCTGCCGTGGGCCCACAGACGTCCCTCGACTCGCAAGATCTCAGCAGCGCCGAGGAAACCGAGAACGGTGACGGCTGCATTGAAAACCTTGCGGTAGAGAGCCTCACCGGCGGGACGGTGCTGCCGGAACCACACGTAGGTGAGCACTGAGATCAGCAGCACCACCCCGTAGCCGGGCGCAAGGGCGACTGCCGCCGCCACGCCCCAAACCGAGGTCATGTCCCGCTTCAGTTCCGAACTCAACCTCAGTTGCAGGCGGGCGGCTCGGCGTGCGGCTTCCTCGAACACGAGAGCGAGACCGAGCAGCAGGAGAAGGATTCCGAACTCGCGGGCACTCGCCCGAGATGCGGCGACTTCACCGATGCACCACACAAGCGCCAGCAAGTCGATCAGCAGGATGTAGCGGAGCAACGGCCGCGGCGCTTCGAACATGGACCAGTCCCGCGCGCGGAGCACGCGATTCACCTGACCCAAACGATTCATTTGCGGGGGCTCCACTGGGCTGAATGCTTCTTCACGTGGGGGCTTGGCTGGTCCTAAATATCAACAGTACCGGCGGAGACCTTCGGAACATATGCCCCGTCGTAAAGTGTCCGATTTTTCCGAAGTAAAAATGCAGCTGCTTTACGGAGAGATACGTGCCTATACGGAGAGCAACCGCCGTTTCACGGGGGTACCAAGTCCACCGGGGCACAATCAAACCGTCCGGGGTAGCGCCTTGCGTATCGACCATATCCCGGGTCGGCTCAGCTCCACCCTTTTCGTCGCAAGTGCACAGCAATGAGTGCGTCCCCCACCGCCCCGACGAGAAAGACTCAACCTCCTACCCCACCCCCATCGCCGCGCTGCGCCGGAACGTATTGCCGGCATGCAGCAGCATTGCCGCTCTCAACGGCGGAACACGACCACCCGCACCGAAGGGAGCCTTCGCCATGACCAACACGTGGGGCATCTGAGACCCGCCTTCAACACACCCCCGTCCACCCTTATCGGCCAGAAAGGACCAGCCATGAGCAACACCTGGGGCATCTGATCACTACCCGCCAGCTCGACACCGAACTCGACACCGGAGAGGAACCGACATGACCAACACCTGGGGCATCTGAGCCGAACCGTCCACCCGACCGCTCGACACCGAACTCGACACCGAGAGGAACCGACATGACCAACACCTGGGGCATCTGAATCCACGTACGGCCGTACCGGCAGCGCACGACTTGCGCGCCTGCCCGCACCTCATCACCAGCAAGAGCCGCACCTCAAGCCCGCCAAAGCCGCCGCGGGCTCATCGGCTCCTACGCCCGGCTCGTTATCGGCCGGATCGAACGCACGGCCACCCCGCCCGGTCAGTTGGCGGAGGACCCAGCTATCGCCTGATCCTCGGGTTGAGAGCCCCGCTCGTACGGCGAATCGTCGCCGTCGCGAATGATCGCCGGAACGGCCACACCCCTAGGGGGGCGCCGCAACGCCGGCCCCCAGCGCACGGCGGCAGCGACAACACTGCCGGCCAGGCCCCCCACGGCGACGGCCATGCCGGCCCCCCACCAGTCGGCGAGCACGCCGGAGGCGACCACGCCTATCCCTTGGGCTCCGACCAGACCCGCGCCGATGATGCCCAGCAACTGCGAGCGCCGCGCGGCCGGCAACCGGTTGACGATGAGCGAGTTGACCTCGACCTGATACGCCGCGAGCGCTCCGGAGACGGCCCACGCGAGCAGGGCCACGCCCCACGGCGGCTCGAAGGCGGTCACGAGCAGCGGCAGGCCGGCCGCGATGGCCATCCGGGCCGCAATGGTCTCCCGCGTTGCACCGCCGGCGGTGCGCACGAGCGCGATGGCGCCGATCGCCCCACCGAGCGGGACGGCGGCGAGCAGCAGCCCGGCCTGGGTCGTCGTCGCGTGGATCTCGGCGGCGAAGGGCACCGCGAGACCTTCCGGGATGACGAAGAAGCCGGCCAGCCAGCACAGCGCGATGAGCCGGCGCACCCGCAGGCGCGACCAGAGCAGGGAACGGTTCGACCACGGCACGGGTCGCTCCGCGGCGTGCTCGGCCAGGGGCGTGGTCGGCGTGGCGCGGGGCGGCGCCGGCAGCAGCAGCCCGATCGCGACGGCGGAGACCGCATAGGTGGCGGCATCGACCAGCAGCCCGCCCCGCGGGTTCAGGAAGGAGATGATCACGCCGCCGACGGCGAACCCGCCGACCTGTGCGACCTGGCTGGTCATCAGGCGCAGGCCCGTTCCCACCCGGAACCGCTCCGGGTCGAGCACGGCCGCGAGGTAGCTGACCTCGGACGCGGCGAACACCGGGCCCAGGAAGACGGCGACGACGAGCAGGGTGCCGAGCACCCAGAGCGGCAGCCCACCGATCGCCATCAGCGCGAACAGGGCGGCGCGCGCGACATCGCAGCCGACCATCACCGCGCGCCGGGAGTGGCGGTCGCCCACGCGGGCCGCGAGCACACCGCCGAGGATCGCGGGGAGGAAGGTCAGGGCATAGGTGAGCGCGGTGGCACCCGCTGAGTTGGTACGGTCGAACACGAGCACCGATAGCGCGATGCGGGCGAGTTGATCCCCGGCGATCGACTGGGCCTCGGCCAGGTAGGCCACCGTGAACGGGCGTTGACGGAGCACCTCGCGGAATCCAACCGAGGATTTCGCGGCTTCCGTGCCGTTCGCCCGCATAATCAGTCGACACTACGGCCTGACCCGGTCATTGCGCGACAGTCACAAAGGCTGAGAAATGGGTGTCGATCACCCCTTGTGCTTGGCTGCTACCCACAGTTATGGTGATCGGGTCCCGGCCGGTAGCTCCCCCCGTGCTACCGGCCGGGAACTTCCATTTAATGCTCGACTTCGGGCACATCCTCGGACGCCACGATCGCTCCCCGGTAGGCCCGCGCCGCTCGCCGCAGCGCCCCTTCCGGATCGACGCCGAGACCCACCGCGTCGTGAACCACGGCCAGCAGCCGGGCCCCGATCTCGGCGGCGGCGTCGCCGGCCACCGGCTCGGCCGGTGCGAGGTCGGCGGGCACGATTCCGGCCCGGTTGGCGCGCGAGACGAGCTTGGCGGCGAGGGCGAGGGCCGGCTGGTCGATCGGTACGCCGTCCACCGCCGAGGTGCGCCCCTTCTCGGCGATCTTCTGCGCCTCCCACGTCGCGTTCAGATCCTCGGCCGTGCCGCTCTCGGCGCCCGCGAACACGTGCGGGTGTCGACGGACCAGCTTGTCGACGAGATCGGTCGCCACCTCGTCGATGCCGAAGGCCTGACCGTCCGGACGTTCTTCGGCCAGGCGGGCGTGGAACAGCACCTGCAGGAGAAGGTCGCCCAGCTCCTCGCGCAGCAGCTCGTCGTCACCGGTCTCGATGGCCTCGATGAGCTCGTAGGTCTCCTCGAGCAGGTACCGGGTGAGCGACTCGTGGGTCTGCGCGGCGTCCCAGGGACAGCCGCCCGGCGAGCGCAGCCGGTCCATGACCGCCACCGCGCGCTCGAGCGGCGAGGTCACGTTCAGCCGGTGGGCTGGAGGGTCACGAAGCTGGGCAGTCCGGCGGTCGCGTCCGAGGTGAGGTTGAACTGCTTCGGGCTCCACGTGCCGTAGCGCGGGTTGACCGACACCGGGAACTTCAGCTTGGCCGCGATCCCGCTGACGTCGACGCCGGACTGGACGTCGGAGTCGAGCCGGCCGCCGAGCGCACCGAACTCGACGATGAGCTGGTCGAAGGCCGCCGTGTAGCCCTTCACGCCGAGACCCTCGGCCACGGCGCGGTAACTGCGGCCCTTGAGTTCGGACTGGACGGCGGCGGCGATCTCACCGTCGGACGGCATGCCCTTCGGCGTCTTCTTCAGCAGCGCGGTGTAGAGCCGCTGCTTGATCAGGATGTTGAGCACGAACGGCTTCGGCGCGATGGACTCGGTGGCGCCGGACTGCGTCGTGGACTTCAGCGGCTCAGACTTCGCCGTGACGTACTGATTGACGTCGGACTCGGTGATCCGGTGGCCCTCGACCGTGGCGGCGACGCCGACATTGGTGCGGCATGCGGCCAGACCGGTGACCGCGAGGACGGCGGCGGCCGCGGCGGCCACGCCACGCGTACGGAGTCTCACGACGATCGATCTCCCGAGTTCGGAACAAGCTGCGCTGCAACAATCTCACGCCCACCGCTCCGGCGAGCAGCCAGGCCGGTGCCCCGCGCTATCCGGCGGCGGCGACCGGCGTCCCCGTGACCGCCTCGAGCACTTGCCCGCACCACGTCAGCAGCGCGATGTCGCGCAGCGGTTCCCCACCGAAGGCGGCCTGCGCGAACGAACCGTCGGGCTTGACGACACCCTTCGGCCGCGGCACCGCCATCGTGCCGACCGCCTGCTTGTAGAGCGAGCGGTCGTAGAGGCGCTGCAGCCGCAGCTGGGCCGACTCGGCGAGGTCGAGGGGGGAAAAACGCACCGACGTGCCCTGCAACGACACCTCACTCACCCCGTAGCGCCGGCACAGCACCTTGAACCGGGCCACGGCCAGCAGGTTCTCCACCGCGGTCGGGATCGGGCCGTAACGGTCGAGCAACTCGGCCCGCACCGCGTCGACCGCCTCGTCGGTCGTGGCCGACGCCAGCGCCCGGTAGGCCTCGAGGCGCAGCCGCTCGCCCGGCAGGTAGTCGATCGGCAGGTTCGCATCGACCGGCAGGTCGACCTTGACCTCGGCCGTCTCCTCCGGGGAGTCGCCCCGGAAGTCAGCGACCGCCTCACCGACGAGCCGCACGTACAGATCGAAGCCGACGCCGGCGATGTGACCGGACTGCTCGCCGCCCAAGAGATTCCCGGATCCCCGGATCTCCAGGTCCTTCATCGCGACAGCCATGCCGGCGCCCATCTCGGTGTGCTGGGCGATCGTCGCCAAGCGGTCGTACGCGGTCTCGGTGAGCGGCTTCTCGGGCGGGTAGGTGAAGTAGGCGTACCCGCGCTCGCGGGCCCGGCCGACCCGTCCCCGCAGCTGGTGCAGCTGCGAGATGCCGAACATGTCGGCCCGGTCGACGATGAGCGTGTTCGCGTTCGGGATGTCCAGACCCGACTCGACGATCGTCGTCGCGACCAGCACGTCGTACTGCTTCTCCCAGAAGCCCACCATGATCTGCTCGAGCGCGCCCTCGGCCATCTGCCCGTGCGCGACGGCGATGCGGGCCTCGGGCACGATCTCGGCCAGCCTCGACGCCGCCCGGTTGATCGACTCGACCCGGTTGTGGATGTAGAACACCTGCCCCTCGCGCAGCAGCTCGCGCCGGACCGCCGCCGCCACCTGCCGGGCGTCATAGGCCCCGACGAAGGTCAGGATCGGGTGCCGCTCCTCGGGCGGGGTCAGGATCGTCGTCATCTCGCGGATTCCGGTCAGCGACATCTCCAGCGTGCGCGGGATCGGGGTCGCCGACATGGTCAGGACGTCGACCGCCGTGCGCAGCCCCTTCAGGTACTCCTTGTGCTCGACGCCGAAGCGCTGTTCCTCGTCGACGATGACGAGCCCGAGGTCCTTGAACCGGACGGTCTGCTGGAGCAGACGGTGGGTGCCGATGACGATGTCGATCGACCCGTCGACGATGCCGGCGCTGATGGCTTCGACGTCGCCCGGCGGGGTGAACCGGGAGAGCTCGCGGATCACGACCGGGAACTGGGCCATGCGGTCGGCGAACGTCTGCAGGTGCTGGTGGGCGAGCAGCGTCGTGGGTACCAGTACCGCGACCTGCTTGCCGTCCTGCACCGCCTTGAACGCGGCCCGCACCGCGACCTCGGTCTTGCCGTAGCCGACGTCACCGCAGATGACGCGGTCCATCGGCAGCGGCTTCTCCATGTCGGCCTTGACCTCGTCGATCGCGGCGAGTTGGTCGGGCGTCTCGACGTAGGCGAAGGCGTCCTCGAGCTCACGCTGCCAGGGGGTGTCCGGGGCGAAGGCGTGGCCCCGGGTCGCCATCCGGGCGCTGTAGAGACGGATCAGCTCGGCCGCGATCTCCTTGACCGCCTTGCGAGCGCGGCCCTTGGTCTTGGCCCAGTCGGCGCCGCCGAGGCGGCTCAGCGACGGCGCCTCCCCACCGACGTACTTGGTCACCTGGTCGAGGGAGTCGGTGGGCACGAAGAGCCGGTCGCCCGGCTGGCCCCGCTTGGAGGGGGCGTACTCGATGATCAGGTACTCGCGCTCGCCGCCGTTGACCGTGCGGCGCACCATCTCGACGTACTTGCCGACCCCGTGCTGCTCGTGCACGACGAAGTCGCCCGCCTTGAGCTGGATCGGGTCGATGGCATTGCGCCGGCGCGACGGCATCCGGCTGGTGTCCTTGGTGAGCGAGCCGCGCTGCCCGGTCAGGTCGGCCTCGGTCAGGAAGGCCAACTGCCGGTCGGGCGCGACGACCCCACCGAGCAGGCGTCCGGTCGTGACATCGACGACGCCGGGCTCGACGGTCGCGTCGGCGACGAGGCGGGCCGGGATCTCGGCGGCGGTGAGGCGCTCGACGGCGCGCTGGGCCGAGCCGTGGCCGTCGAACACGAGGGCCACGCGCCACCCGTCGCGCGTCCAGCGCCGCAGGTCCTCGAGCGCCGCGTCGGTGTCGCCGCGATAGCTGGCGGGCGCGGCGAAACCGCTCGGCGCGGTGTCGCCCGGCGCGAGTTCGTCGTCGGCGGTCAGCGCGGTGATGCCCCACCAGGGCAGGCCGAGTTCGGCGGCCTCGTCCCGCACGTCGTCGAGGTACCGCAGGGAGGCGGCGCCGAGATCGACCGGCGCCTTGCCACCACCGGCGGCCGCCGCCCAGGAGGCGTCCAGGAACTCCTGCGAGGTGCGGACGAGATCGGCCGAGCGGGTACGCACGCGCTCGGGATCGCAGACGATCACGTGGGCACCGGCCGGGAGCTCGTGCAGCACCAGCGTCAGCTCGTCGACCAGGACCGGCGCGAGCGCCTCCATGCCCTCGACGGCCTCGCCCCGGCTGAGCGGGTCGAGCAGTTCGGAGAGCTCGGGGTGCTCGACCAGCAGCGCCGCGGCGCGCTGCTGCAGGTCAGGGGTCAGTAGCAGCTCGCGGCAGGGCGAGGCCCACAGGCCGTGCTCCGCGACCTCGAGCGAGCGCTGGTCGGCCACCTTGAAGTAGCGGATCTCCTCGACCTCGTCGCCCCAGAACTCCACCCGCAGCGGGTGCTCCTCGGTGGGCGGGAAGACATCGAGGATGCCGCCGCGCACGGCGAAGTCGCCGCGCTTCTCGACGAGCTCGGCCCGGGCGTACCCGGCGCCGACGAGGCGCTCGACGATCTCGGTCAACTCGAGACGGTCGTCGCCGGCGTGCAGCTCGACCGGTTCGAGCTCGCCGAGGTGGGGCACCTGCGGCTGCAGCAGCGAGCGGACCGGGGCGACGACCACGGACAGCGGCCCACTGGTCGGGTCGTCGGTCGACGGGTGGGTGAGGCGGCGCAGCACGGCGAGGCGCTGCCCGACGGTGTCGGCGCGCGGTGAGAGCCGTTCGTGCGGCAGCGTCTCCCACCCGGGGTAGAGCGCGACCTCGTCCGGCGGGAGCAGGCAGCGCAGGGCGCCGACGAGGTCCTCGGCCTCGCGGCCGCCGCTGGTGACGGCCAGCACCAGCCGGCCCGATCGCGCGGCGGCGGCGATGGCGAACGGCTGCACCGCGGCCGGACCGCTGACGGTGAGCGTGGGCGCGCCGACCGCCTCGGTGACCCGGATCAGCGCGGGGTCGGCGAGAGCGGCGTCGAGCAGGCCGGACAGGGACACGGATCGCCTTTCGAAGCTGTGGCAGCGCAGCACAAACGTCCCCGCACCACAGGGGGGAGGGGACGTTCCCAGCCTACCCGCGCCAGAAGGGGCGGCCGCTGCTGCGACCGCCCCAACCGGTGTGACCTCGTGCCCGGTGTGTCCTCGTACTACGTGCGGCGACTACCGGGCGTGGCTACCACCCGAGCGGCGCCGGCGGGCGAGGGCCAGCAGCGCGATGCCCAGGCCCAGCAGTACCGCGGCCCAGCCGAGCTCGGCGCCGAGCGGACCGGCGCCCGTCGCCGCGACCGGCTCCACGCCGGACGACGTCGACGGAGCGGGCACCGTTGTTGCCGGCGGCCGCGAGGTCGCGGTCGGCGAGGTGCCGAGGCAGTTGTTGACGTCGGTCACCGTCGTGCTCGCCGAGGCGGAGAGCGACGGCGCGTTGGCCGCGTCGAGGGTCACCGTGTTCGGCAGCGTGGCGCAGCTGACATCGCTGGTCGCGCTGACGACGTGGACCTCGGCGGTGGCCTCGGGAGTCAGATCACCCACCTGGCAGGAGAGGGTCTGCTGGCCCACGTCACCGGTGATGGCGCACGTGCCCGGGCCGGCGTAATCGGGACTGATCGACCAGTTGGCGTCGACGCCGGGCGGCAGCTTGTCGGTGAGCGTGACGCTCTTCGCGGTCCCCGCGCCGGCATTGCTGGCGTGGATCGTGAAGCCGATCGGGTTGCCCGCCGCGACGTTGGCGGCATCAGCCGTCTTCGTCACCGCGAGCTCCGAGCAGAGCACGTCGATGCTCGCCGAGGCGTCGGCGGGGTTGTCGCCGTTCGTCACCGCGGCCGAGGCCGTGTTGTCGTAGGTCGCGCAGCCCGCGAAGGCGGTGACGCTGGTGACGTGCACCGTCTCGCTCTCGCCCGGCGCGAGGGTCACGCCGGAGCAGTCGAGCACCTGGGTGGGCGCGTCGCCGCTGATCGAGCAGCTGTCGCTCGACTCGCCGGCGGTCGTCTGGCTGTCGATCGACCAGTTGACCCCCGTGCCGCCCGGCAGCGGGTCGTGCACGGTGACGCCGGTGGCGGTGCCGACGGTCTCGCTGTCGGCGTTGCTCACCGTGATGCTGAACCCGATGGACTCACCGGCGTTCACCGACGTGGCGTCGGCCGACTTCACCAGCGAGACGTCCGGGCAGAGCACTGCGGTGCGCGCGCTCGCCTTGTCGCCCAAGGCGTTGGTCGCGGTGAAGGTGGCGGTGTTGTCGTAGGTGCCGCAGTTGGTGAACACCGTGCCGGCCACCACGTGCACGGAGAGGGAGTCCTCCGCGCCGATGTCGGTCGACGAGCAGACCAGGGTCTGGCTCGGCGTGGCACCGTCGGCCACCATGATCTGGCAGCTCTCCGGCCCGGAGTCGATCGTCCAGACCAGACCCGGCGTGATCGGCAGCGGGTCGTCGAGCGCGACCCCGGTGGCCGTGCCCGGTCCGGCGTTGGTGATCGTCACCGTGAACCCGATGTTCTGACCCGCGTCGACCGCCGGGGCGTCGGCCGTCTTGGTGATCGACAGGTTCGGGCACCGGACGGTGGTCGAGGCCGAAGCGGTCGCGCCGTCGTGGTTGCTCGTACCGGTCAGGGTGGCGGTGTTGGCGTACTCCGTGCAGCTCAGGTAGCTGGTCGAGCTGGTGACGTGCACCGACTCCGACTCACCCGGAGCGAGCGACACCGAGACGCAGGACAGCGACTGCTTGCCCGTCGCACCGGCCACCGTGCAGTCCGCCAGACCGCTCTGCTTGTCGACCGACCAGCTGACGCCGGTGCCCGCCGGCAGCGGGTCGTCGATGACCACGCCCGTCGCCGTGCCCTTGGCATCGGCGCTGTTCGTGACGGTGACCGTGAACCCGATCGGGCTGCCCGCGTCGACCGTCTCCTTGTCCGCGGTCTTGGTCAGCGACAGGCTCGGGCACACGACGGTCTCGGTGGCGCTGGCCGGGGCCGGCGACGGCGAGTTCGTCGAGCTCAGCGTGGCCGTGTTCAGGTAGGCCGCGCAGTCCGAGGACGTCGTCGAGGCGACGACGTGCACCGACTCCGACTGTCCCTCGACCAGGGTGACCGCGGTGCAGGTCAGCACCTGCGGCGGACCGGCGGCGATGCTGCAGCTCGCCGGACCCGACGCGATCGACCAGGTGACCCCGGTCGGCAGCGTGTCGCTGACGACCGCGCCGGTCGCCGAGCCGCTGCCCGCGTTGGCGGCCGCGATGGTGAAGCCGATCTGGCTGCCGGCGTCGACCGGCCCCTGGTGGTCGGCCGTCTTGGTCAGCGAGAGCGAGGAGCACAGGACCGAGGTGGTCGCGTTCTTCTCGATCGAGTTCGCATTGGAGGCGCTCAGCGTGGCCACGTTCTTGTAGTCCCCGCAGCTCCCGAAGGCCGTCGAGCTGGTGACGTGGAACGAGTAGGTCGCACCCGGCGCGAGGTCGCCGATGGTGCAGGTGACCGTCTGGACACCCAGCGCCGTCGCGATCGAGCACTTGTCGCTCGTCTGGGCGTCGATCGACCAGCTGACACCCGAGCCGCTCGGCAACGGGTCGCTGATGGCGACGCCGTGGGCCGTGCCGGTGCCGGTCGCCGCGCTGTTGCTCGCCGTGACGGTGAAGCCGATCGACGAGCCGGCGTTCACGCTCGCGGCGTCGGCCGTCTTGGTCAGGCCGAGTTGGGCGCAGTTGACCTTGATGCTGGCGACGTCGCTGTCCCCGCCGGTGCCGTTGGTCGTGGTCACCGTCGCCTTGTTGTCGACGGTGCCGCAGTCGGCCCTGGTGGTCGGCGACGAGATGTGCACCGGGAAGGTGGTGCTGCCGGCCAGCGTGCCGACGGTGCAGGTGAGCGTCTGCTTGCCCACGACACCCGTGATCGAGCACTTCTGGTCGGTCGGGTCGATCGTCCAGTTGAGATCGGCCCCGGCCGGCAGCGGGTCGGTGATGACGGTGCCCAGGGCGGGGATGGAACCCTTGTTCTCGGCCGCGATCGTGAAGCCGATCGTGTCGCCGGCGCTCACCGTGCCGACGTCGGCACTCTTGGTCACGTCGATGGTGGCCCCGACGACGGTGATCTTCTCGGTCGTCTCGTTGCAGGCGTCGGCGGCCGCGTCGTTGAACGAGTCACCCGGGTAGCTCGCCCGCCAGACGTAGGTGCCGGCCTGCGTCGGCGTGTAACCGGTCGATGTGGGAGCCACTCCCTGAGCGTTCAGCGCGCCCGTGGTGGTGAAGACCGCGGTCGTGTCGCAGGTCGGGGTGACCCCGGCTGCGAACGGCCCGTAGAGCTTGAAGGTGATGGTCTCGCCGGTCACCGGGGCGACGAAGCCGTGCAGCGTCGCGGTGTCGGTGAGGGTGGTCAGGCCGAGTCCACCGGTGGCCGCGTCAGGAGCGATCTGGGTGGTCAGCGTCGGGCTGGCGTGCACGACGGTGAAGCACTCGGTGGTGGCGTTGGTATGCGTGGTCGGCAGGTAGTTCTTGGCTCCGGCGGAGTCGGGGGTGTACTCGGCCCGCCAGCAGTACTTCCCGTCGGCGCTGGTCTTGGTGGAGTCGGCCGAGGTCGCCTTGCCCTGGCTGAGCGTCACCGCCGAGCCGACCTCGTCCCCCCCGGTGGGGCAGCCCGCGGCCGTGACGTCCGCCGGCTGGCAGAGGTAGAAGGCGATGGAACCGGTCGGGTCGGGCCGGCCGGAGACCCCGGTCAGCGTCGCGACGTCGTGCTGCGACGAGCCCCGGGCCTCCTGCGCACCACCGGAGGCTGCCGTGGTCAGCGTCGGGGTCACGCAGGTGGAGTCGGGCGCGATCGACAGCGGCGCCACGTAACCCTTGAGGTTTCCGGTCGGGCCGGGGTTCTCCCCGGTGAACGAGCGCAGGTAGAGGCTCGCGGCCGCGGGTGCGGGGCAGCTCGGCGCGATGCCGGTCAGCGAGGTGATGTCGAGGGCGACCTCGAGGAACTCGCCGGTCGCGACGTCGATGTTCGCGAGCGGGTCGTGGATCTGCGCGGTGTTAATGGCGGCCGCGTACCCCGACTGCCCGGTCGTACAGGTGCCCGGGTAGCCGGCCTGCGAGGTGAAGGCACACGACTTGCCGAGCACCGGTGCGCCGGCGCCCTGGGTGGTCACGTAGAAGACGAAGCCGCCGGCGGAACGGTCCGGCTGCGGGGCGCCGTCGCTGCCCACGCGGGTGCCCGCATTGTCGATCTCGATGGCATATCCGCCGGTACCTGTATTCGATTCCCGTTCCCAGCCGACATAGGCGTCGTAATGGCCGGCGACGACCTGGGCGAAGGAATACACCCGCGAGAAAGTGATCTTCGGGGGCGTGCCGCCGCCGTTGGACCAACCGCTCGGATTGCTGTTGTCCTTGACGACCTGATATGTGCCGATGGAGGTCGTGGATTGCACGCCCAGATTGGCAGTGCCCCAGTCGGTGCCGGCGCAGGTGCTCGCGTCCATGTTGCCGTCGATCTCGAAGCCGCCGACCGACGTGCAGGCCGCCGCATCGGCCGGGCCGGCCACGAAGACGGCCCCCGTCCCGACGAGCGCCACCGACGCCACGAGCGCCGCTACGCGCCGCTTTCCGCGCCCCCGGAACCACACGCGGGCATGCTGATGCTTCCCCATTGCCGACCCCCACTGCGCAGGGGACACCGACAACCGGCCCCCGTGCGCTCCAGACCCGGCAAGTGCGGCCCTGGCCATCGCTCACCGGGTAAAGGCGAACTTTCCCCGGCGGAAGTATGGAGTCAGGAATGCGAACCTGCCACGCAGAGCAATGCGGTCGCGCGCAAATTGACAGCAATGTGAAATACGACAATGCGGTGCGATTGCTGAAGATACCTCAAACCGATCCGGCTGAATTTCGGTGAATAGTGACAAACACATCTGGCATGTTTGCGACGGGTCGATCGCCGGCCTAGCTGACTTCACCCCGGCACGACGCGGGGGTGCTCGTCGGTCAGCCCTGCCGCTGCTCGAACTCCCAGGCGTCGGCGACCATCTGGGTGAGGTCGCGGGTCGGGGCCCACCCGAGGAGTCCGACGGCTCGCTCGTTGGACGCGACGAGCACCGCCGGGTCGCCCGC
The DNA here is from genome assembly GCF_036000465.1 of Jatrophihabitans sp. GTDB lineage: Bacteria > Actinomycetota > Actinomycetes > Mycobacteriales > Jatrophihabitantaceae > Jatrophihabitans. Next base: position 13,081 of record NZ_DASYFV010000048.1, read on the forward strand.
ACGCCGCGCCACCTCGACGACCGGGACGTCGCGCCCGGTCACCTCTCGCACCGTGTCGAGCACTTGGCGCACCGAGTAACCGGTACCGCTGCCCAGGTTCACGATGTGGTGCTCGCCGGGGCCGCCGACGGTCAGCGCCCGCACGTGCGCGTCGGCGAGGTCGACGACGTGGATGTAGTCCCGCACGCAGGTGCCGTCGTCGGTGGGGTAGTCGGTGCCGAACAGCGACAGCGGCTCGCCCGCGGCGGCAGCTGCCCGCAGCGCGTTCGGGATCAGGTGGGTCTCGGTGTCGTGGCGCTCCCCGTAGGAGACACCGGATGTCGCGCGCATCGCGCCGGCGACGTTGAAGTACCGCAGGCTGACCGCGGTCATGCCGTAGGAGCGGGCATAGTCACCGAGGGCGAGATCGACCGCCAGTTTCGACGAGCCGTACGGGCTGGTCGGACGCGTCGCCTGGTCCTCGCGGATCGGCACCTGTTCGGGCTCGCCGTAGGTCGCGGCCGAGGAGGAGAAGACGATGCGCGGCACCCCGTGCGCGCGCAGCGAGTCGAGCAGGGCGATCGTGCCGACCACGTTGTTGCGCCAGTACAGGGCGGGCTCGCGCACCGATTCGCCGACGAGCGACTTCGCGGCGAAATGGATGGCGGCCTCGATGTTCCAGTCACCGAGGACCGGGTCGAGAGCGGCGATCGACAGGTTGTGGAAGACCGCGCCCTGCGGCACCGCGTCGGCGTGACCGGTCGACAGGTCGTCGACCACCACGACCTCGTGGCCCGCGGCGAGCAGTTGGGCGGTGACGACACTGCCGACGTAGCCCGCCCCACCTGTCACCAGAACGCGCATGCGCCGGCCTTCCTGTTCCCGTCGCCTGGCGATCAGCCGACCTGGCGACCCTACCCAGGTCAGGCGGCGGTGGACCCGGCCGCGAGGCCGCGCGGCACCCGGTCGCGCGGCATCACCCGGGTGGCCCGCACGATGTCGTCCCAGGACAACTCGTGCGACGGCGACGTGATCGCGAGACCGCGGGCGGCGAGTTCGCGGGCGAGCAGGGTCTGGTGGTCGTCGATGTGCTCACCGTCGTCGGCGTTTCGCGGGACGAGGACCGGGACGTGACCCGAGTCGAGGACGGTGAGGGCCGAGCCGACCCCGGCGTGGGCGACGACCACGTCGGCCGAACGCATCCACTCGCGCAGCTCGGCGGCCGGTACGAAGTCGCGGGCGCCCGAAGGCCGGTCGGACTCGGCGAATCCACCGCCGAGCTGCCAGCGGATCTCGACCCCGTCCGGGGTGATCTCCTGGAGCCGGCGGACCAGGCTGACGAACGGGTACGCGGGCTGCGTGCCGAGCGAGACGACGACCTGCCGGACCGGGGTCGGGGCGGAGTCGCGCTGGACCGGCTCCCAGGCGTCGAATGCCGAGCCGGCGTAGAGCCAGCGGCGCGACGACCACGACCGGTAGCGGGTGCGCAGGTGGATCCACGGCGCAAGGGCGAGCAGGCGACCCGTCACCGACGGCCCGTGCGTGCGGGTGGCGCTCTCGAAGTAGATCGCGCGGGCCCGCACGAGGAACGCGAACGGCAGGAAGGCGAGCGCGATGCCCGCACCGGTGCTGTACACCGCGCGAGGTCGGAGCTCGAACAGCAGCCGCAGCGCCGGGAGGACGTTGCGCAGCAACGCACCGAAGGCGCGCGGAGCGACCTCCGGAACGAAGCGGACGTCCGCCTCGTCGGCGAGCAGCGATCGGCTCTGTGCGCTGTCGAAGGTCACCCAGGTGACCTCGTCCTGCGGCGAGACGACGCTGTGCCGGAGCCTTTTCAGTTGCTCCAGATGCCCGCCCGTGGACGCGACGAAAACTACCCCCGTAGCCATGCCGACTCCCCCGAGATCGACGTGGGCCGATAGGTGATCGACCAGCTGGTCGACTCGCCCGGCCCGTGTACATCGTCCGGATCGCGGGCGATGGTTGTGCACTCACCTATATGTATAGCAATTGTCTTCCCTGGAAGCGAATTCGCTGTCCAGGGGTCCGGCGCATCCACATCTGATCCATATCCGCTTCACGGCGATCCGAAACGTCGCGAAATCCCCGAGCGAGCCGGCCGCGGACCGTCCGCAATGACAGCGCGCATACGCAAGGATGGATCGGTGCCCGAACCGCTCCAGGCAGATGCCACGCCTGACCCGTTGGACCCCGCAACCGACCCGACGCTCGACGACGGTCAGGGCGACGCGACCCTGCGCGCCGATGTGCGGCGGGTCGGCTCCCTGCTCGGCGAGTCGCTCGTCCGCCAGCAGGGTCAGGACTCGCTCGATCTCGTCGAGCGGGTCCGCGCCCTGACCAAGCAGGGCAAGACCGGCGCCCCGGAGGCCCACGCCCGGGTGCGCGAGCTGCTGGCCGAGCAGCCCATCGAGACGGCAGCCGTGCTGGTTCGCGCCTTCGCCGCCTACTTCCACCTCGCCAACGTCGCCGAGCAGGTCCACCGCGTGCGCGGGCTGCGCGAGCGCCCGGCCGACGAGGGCTGGCTGACCCGGGTGGTCGACGACGTCGTGGCCGCCTCCGGGCCGACCGCGCTCGCCGAGGCCATCGACGCGCTGAGCGTGCGCCCGGTGTTCACCGCCCATCCCACCGAGGCCAGCCGCCGCTCGATCCTCACCAAGCTGCGCCGGGTCGCCGACATCCTGGCCACCGGCACCGAGGCCGGCACGCAGGCCCGGGCGCGGCAGGACCGCGACCTCGCCGAACTCGTCGATCTCATCTGGCAGACCGACGAGCTCCGGCAGAACCGGCCGACGCCGGTCGACGAGGCCCGCAACGTCATCTACTACCTGCAGGACCTCGCCGACGAGACCCTGCCCGAGCTCACCACCGACCTCGCCGACGAGGCCGCGCGGCACGGGGTCACGCTCGGCCCGACCATCCGTCCGCTCACCTTCGGCACCTGGATCGGCGGCGACCGCGACGGCAACCCGAACGTCACCGCCGCCGTCACCCGCGACGTGCTGCGCCTGCAGCACCACGTGGCCGCCCGCTCGGTCGACCGGGCGCTCGACGCCCTGGTGGCCGAGCTGTCGTCGAGCACGGCCGTCGTGCCCGCGTCGGCCGAGCTCGCGGCGTCCATCGAGGCCGACCTCGCGGTGCTCGACCTCGACCCGCGACTGCTGACCCTCAACGCCACCGAGCCCTACCGGCTCAAGCTCAGCTGCATCAAGGCCAAGATCGCCAACACCCGCCGCCGGGTCGACGACGACACCCCGCACGTGCCGGGTCGCGACTACCTCGGCACCGGCCAGCTGCTGGCCGAACTGGGGCTGCTGGGCGAGTCGCTGCGGGCCAACGCCGGCACGCTCATCGCCGACGGCCTGCTGGCCCGGGTCGAGCGCACCGTCGCCGTCTTCGGCCTGCACCTCGCCACGATGGACGTGCGCGAGCACGCCGACGCGCACCACCACGCTGTCGGGCAGCTCGTCGACCGGCTCGTCGAGGAGACCTGGCTCTACGCCGACGTGCCCCGCGACTACCGGCTGCGGCTGCTCTCACGCGAGCTGAAGTCGCGGCGTCCGCTGGCCGGCTCGCCACCGCCGCTGGACGAGGCGGGCGCGAAGACGTTCGCCGTCTTCACCGCGATCCGCGACGCCCTCGACACCTACGGCGACGAGATCGTCGAGAGCTACATCGTGTCGATGACCCGCGGCGCCGACGACCTCCTGGCCGCCGTCGTGCTCGCGCGCGAGGCCGGCCTGGTCGACGTCCACGGCGCGGTCTCCGGCGGCGACCGGAAGCCGACGGCCCGCATCGGCTTCGTCCCGCTGCTCGAGACCGTCGACGAGCTGCGCAAGGCCGGTGAGGTGCTCGACGACCTGCTCTCCGACCCGACCTACCGGCTGATCGTCGCGCTGCGGGGCGACGTCCAGGAGGTCATGCTCGGCTACTCCGACTCGAACAAGCAGGCCGGTATCGCGACGTCGCAGTGGGAGATCCACCGGGCGCAGCGCACCCTGCGCGACGTCGCCGGGCGGCACGGCGTGCGGCTGCGCCTGTTCCACGGCCGCGGCGGCACGGTCGGCCGGGGCGGCGGCCCGACCTACGACTCGATCCTGGCCCAGCCGTGGGGCGTGCTCGACGGGGAGATCAAGTTCACCGAGCAGGGCGAGGTCATCTCCGACAAGTACGCGTTGCCCGAGCTGGCCCGCGAGAACCTGCAGCTCACCCTCGCCGCCACGATGCGGGCCTCCGTGCTGCACCGGGCGCCGCGCCAGGGCGCGAGCCAGCTCGCCCGCTGGGACCACTGCATGACGATCGTCAGCGACGCCGCCTATGCCGCCTACCGGGCCTTCATCGACAACGCCGACCTGCCCGACTACTTCCTCGCGTCGACCCCGGTCGAGCAGCTCGGGCTGCTCAACATCGGCTCTCGCCCGTCCCGCCGGCCGTCGTCGGACGGCGGCATCGAGGGGCTGCGGGCGATCCCGTGGGTGTTCGGCTGGACCCAGTCCCGCCAGATCGTGCCGGGCTGGTTCGGGGTCGGCACCGGTCTCGCGGCGGCGCGGGCGGAAGGGCTCGACGACGTCCTGGCCGAGATGCACGCCGAGTGGCACTTCTTCCGCACGTTCGTCTCCAACGTCGAGATGACGCTCGCCAAGACCGATCTCGACATCGCGGCTCATTACGTCGCCACCCTCGTGCCCGACAACCTGCAGCCGGTGTTCGACGTCGTGCGGGCCGAGCACCAGCGCACCGTGACCGAGGTGCTGCGGGTGACGGGCGAGCAGAACCTGCTGGACGACTCGCCGGTGCTGCAGCGGACGTTCGAGGTGCGTGACGCCTACCTCGACCCGATCTCCTACCTGCAGGTCGACCTGCTCGCCCGCGTGCGCTCGGCGGCCGACGGTGACGTCTCCCCCGAGCTGCGCCGCGCGCTGCTGCTCACCATCAACGGGGTCGCCGCCGGCCTGCGCAACACCGGCTGAATCAGCCCGGCGGGTCGAGCGCGATCGCCCGGGCCAGCGCGTCCGGCCACGGCTGGGGCGCGCCCAGCCCGGCGGCGGTCCACGACCGCGTCGACAGCACCGACCAGGCGGGCCGCTTGGCCGGGCGCGGGAAAGCCGCGCTGTCGACGGGCTGCACCCGCGCCGGATCGGCGCCGATCAGCCGGAAGATCTCGCGGGTGAGCTCGAACCACGAGGCCTGCCCGGCGTTCACGTAGTGCAGCAGCCCGCCCGGAACATCGGCGCCGGCGAGTTCGACGAGCCCCGCGGCGAGGTCGGCCGCGAAGGTCGGGCTGCCGATCTGATCGGCCACGACCTGGACGGTCTCCCGCTCGCCCTCGAGGCGGCGCATCGTGTTCACGAAGTTGGCGCCGGGGCCGCCGTAGACCCAGGCCGTGCGCACCACGTGCGACCGCTCCGGCAGCGCCGCGCGCACCGCCTGCTCGCCGGCCAGCTTCGTCCGGCCGTAGGCGCTCTGCGGCCCGGTCGGGTCGTCGATCTTGTACGGGTGGTCGGCAGTGCCGTCGAAGACGTAGTCGGTCGAGACGTGGATGAGCCGCCCGCCCCGCTCGGCGAGCGCCTCGGCCAGCAGCTGCGGCCCGGTGGCGTTGACGAGCCGGGCGCGGTCCTCGTCGACCTCGGCCCGGTCGACCGCGGTGTAGGCCGCGGCGTTGATCACCACGCTCGGCCGGACGTCGCGCAGCGCGGCGTCGATCGACGCGGCCGAGGTGATGTCGAGCTCGTCTCGGGTGAGCGCCGCGAAGTCGCGGTTGTCGAGGCGCAGCCGGTCGGCGAGGAACCCGCCGAGCTGCCCGTTGGCACCGGTCACCAGCCAGCGCCGGCCGTCGCTCACTGCCCGCCCTCGGCGTAGCGCGCCTCGACGCCGGACTTCGCCGCCTGCCACCACTCGGGATTGTCGCGGTACCAGTCGATCGTCTGCGCGAGCCCGGCGCGCAGGTCGGGGTAGGCCGGGGCCCAGCCGAGCTCGCTGCGCAGCTTGCTCGCGTCGATGGCGTAGCGCATGTCGTGCCCGGCGCGGTCGGTCACGTGTTCGTACCAGTCGCGCGGGCGGTCCATCAGCTCGAGGATCGTCTCGAGCACCGTCCGGTTGTCCTGCTCGCCGTCGGCCCCGATGAGGTAGGTCTCGCCCGGACGCCCGCGGTCGAGGATCGTCCAGACCGCCGAGTTGTGGTCGTCGACGTGGATCCAGTCGCGCACGTTCTCGCCCGCGCCGTACAGCTTCGGCTTGCGCTCGGTGAGCACGTTGGTGATCTGGCGCGGGATGAACTTCTCGATGTGCTGGTACGGCCCGTAGTTGTTCGAGCAGTTCGAGATCGTGGCGGTGATGCCGAACGAGCGCACCCACGCGCGCACGAGCAGGTCGGAGCCGGCCTTCGTCGCGCTGTACGGGCTGGACGGGTTGTACGGCGTCTCGGGAGTGAACTTGGCCGGATCGTCGAGCTCGAGATCGCCGTAGACCTCGTCGGTGGAGATGTGGTGCAGCCGCACGCCGTGACGCCGCACCGCCTCGAGCACTGTGAAGGTGCCGATCAGGTTCGTGTGCACGAACGGCTCGGGCGAGCGCAGCGAGTTGTCGTTGTGCGACTCGGCGGCGAAGTGGACGACGATGTCGGCGCCGGCCACCAGCCTGTCGACGAGCTCGGCATCGGCGACATCGCCCCGGACGAGTTCGACGCGATCGCGCACCGGGGCGAGCGTCGCCTCGTTGGCGGCGTAGGTCATCGCGTCGAGCACGGTGACCGTGGCATCGGGCCGGTTCCGCGCGGTGTAGAGCACGAAGTTCGCGCCGATGAACCCGGCGCCGCCGGTGACGAGGACGCGGGGCCCGCTCATCGATCTACCCTCGCTGCGCTCGGTTCGGCCATCAGGGGCCTCCTGCACTCATGACTCGCTCCGCCGGCGTCGCTCATGCGAGCTCCGCGAAGAGCGGGGCCGCGGCGTCCTTGGCCGACACCATCGCCGGATCGCCGGGGTCGGGCGGGATCGGCCAGTCGATGGCCAGCGCCGGGTCGAGCGGGTTGACCGCGACCGCGGCCATGCCCGGGGTCCACTCCACGCCGAAGCAGTACAGGTATTCGCAGCCGTCCGGCGAGACCGCCTGGAAGCCGTTGCACACGCCGGCCGGGACGAGCATCTGCGTGCCGACCGCCAGACGTTCGGTCACCACCGTGCCGCGGGTCGGCGATCCGGGGCGGGCATCGACCCACGCCCCGAAGGCCTCACCGGACGCGATGCCGATCAGCTTGTCGGTGGCCTCGCCGTGCAGCCCGCGCAGGCCGCCCTGCTGGGTGAAGGTCAGGTTGATCTGGGCCCATCGCTCGGGGACGTCCACCCCGGCCTCGCGGAAGCCGCTGGTCCGGAAGAACTCGCGCACCGTCCCGCGCTGGTCGGTGACGGTCTTGGTCGTGATGCGCAGCAGGCCGTCGATCGCGGTCGCGTCGGCGCGCAGCGGGACGACCGTCACGGCAGCGTGCCCATTTCGAGGAACTCCCGAGCCGTGCGGCGCAGGTAGTCGGCGTAGCCGGATTTCCCCATCTCCTCACCGAGGACGAGGGCCTGCTCGGCGGTGATGTACCCCCGGCGCATCGCGACCTCCTCGAGGCAGGCGATGGTGATGCCCTGCCGGTGCTGCAACACCTGCACGAACTGGGTCGCCTCGAGCATCGCGTCCTGGGTGCCGGTGTCGAGCCAGGCGGCCCCCCGACCGAGGTCGACGAGCCGGGCCTGCTGGCGCTGCAGGTAGACCCGGTTGAGATCGGTGATCTCGAGCTCGCCGCGGGCGGACGGTTGCAGCCGGCCGGCCAGCTCGACGACGTCGGGGTCGTAGAGGTAGAGCCCGGTCACGGCGAGGTTCGAGCGCGGCTTCTCCGGCTTCTCCTCGATGTCGACCAGTGTGCCGTCGCGATCGAGGATCGCCACGCCGTAGCGCTCGGGATCGCTGACCCGGTAGCCGAAGAGCGTGCAGCCACCGTCACGCTCGACCGTCGCGACCGATTCGGTGAACGTGTCGCCGATGCCGTGGCCGTAGAAGATGTTGTCGCCGAGGACGAGCGCGGCCGGGCCGCCGGCGAGGTGGTCGGCGCCGATGAGGAACGCCTGGGCCAGGCCGTCGGGCGAGGGCTGCACGGCGTAGTCGATCCGCACGCCCCACTGCGCGCCGTCGCCGAGCAGCCGCTCGAACTGCTCGCGGTCGTGCGGCGTGGTGATCACCAGGATCTCGCGGATGCCGGCCAGCATCAGCACCGAGATCGGGTAGTAGATCATCGGTTTGTCGTAGACCGGCAGCAGCTGTTTGCTGACGGCCCGCGTCACCGGGTGCAGTCGAGTCCCGGTACCGCCCGCCAGCACGATCCCTCTCATGCCTGCGAGCCTAGAGGGGTCGAGATCACGACGGGCGACGAGGCCCACGACGTCGGTGTCCGAAAACCGCCAGCCGTTGTCGGAGGGGCGAGGCAGACTGGGTCGCGTGCTGCTCCCTGACCCCGACACCTGCTACCGCGCCGTGCAGTCGCGCGACCCTCGTTTCGACGGTTGGTTCTTCACCGCCGTGCGCACCACCGGCATCTACTGCCGGCCGTCGTGCCCGGCCATCACCCCGCAGCGACGCAACGTCACCTTCCACCCGAGCGCGGCCGCGGCCCAGCGGGCGGGCTACCGGGCCTGCAAGCGGTGCCGGCCCGACGCCTCCCCCGGCTCGCCGGAATGGAACGTGCGCGGCGACCTCGCCGGCCGGGCCCTGCGGCTCATCACCGACGGCGTCATCGACCGCGACGGCGTACCCGGTCTCGCTCGACGGCTCGGCTACTCCGAGCGCCAGGTGCACCGCACGCTGATGGCCGAGGTCGGCGCCGGGCCGATCGCGCTCGCCCGCTCGCAACGGGCCCAGACCGCCCGGGTGCTGCTCGAGACGACCGATCTGCCGGTCACCGACGTCGCGTTCTCGGCCGGGTTCGCCAGCGTGCGCCAGTTCAACGACACGGTGCGGACGGTGTTCGCCTCGACCCCGACCGCGCTGCGGGCCGGGCGGCGCGCGAAGGGCGTCGCCGAGGCGGGGATCGTCACGCTGCGGCTGCCCTACCGCGAGCCGATGACGGTGTCGACCGTGCTGGACTTCCTCGGCGCCCACGCGGTGCCGGGGCTGGAGCGGTACGAGGGCGGCACCTTCACCCGGGTGCTGTCCGCGCCCGGCGGCCCGGCGCTCGTGTCGCTCGCGCCCGGCGACGGCGCGGTGCTGTGCCGGGCCCGCCTGCACGACCCCCGCGATCTCGTGACGGTCGTGGCGCGGGTGCGTCGGCTGCTCGACCTCGATGCCGATCCGACCGCGGTCGACGACGTGCTCGGCGCCGATCCGGTGCTGGCCCCGCTGGTCGGCAAGCGGCCGGGGCTGCGCGCGCCCGGCACCGTCGACGGTTTCGAGACGGCGGTGCGGACGGTCGTCGGGCAGCAGATCTCGCTGGGCGGCGCCCGCACGGTGCTCGGTCGCATCGTGGCCGAGCACGGTGCGGGCGCCTTCCCGGACGAGCCGTGGCGGCTGTTCCCGACGGCGCAGGTGCTGGCCGGGCTGGACCCGGCGACGCTGCCGATGCCGCGGGCGCGGGGCCGCTCCGTCCAGGCCGTCGCCGCCGCGTTCGCCGACGGCGGGCTCGAACTCGACCCCGGCGTCGACCGCGACGAGATCCGGGCCCGGCTGCTCGAGCTCGCCGGCGTCGGCCCGTGGACCGCCGATTACCTGCGCATGCGGGCGGCCGCCCATCCGGACGTCCTGCTCGACACCGACCTCGTCGTGCGCCGCGCCGCCACCGACCTCGGCCTCGACCTGTCCGACGGGCGGGCGGCCTGGTCGCCCTGGCGCACCTACGCCACCTACCACCTGTGGGCCCACCTCTACGCCGACCTCTGGAGCGTCACACCATGATCAGGTACACCCGCATCGACTCCCCGCTCGGCGTCCTGCTCGTCGCCCGCGACGAGACCGGACTGACCGAGCTCTGGATGCCGTCCGGCAAGCACCGTCAGGACCCGGCGCCCGGGTGGATCGAGGACGACACCGCCTTCGACGACGTCTCGACCCAGCTCGGCGAGTACTTCGCCGGCACCCGTACCGATTTCGACCTGCCGTTGCACCCGACGGGCACCGCGTTCCAGCTCAAGGCCTGGGCGGCGCTGCGCGAGATCCCCTACGGCGAGACCCGCAGCTACGGCGCTCAGGCCGAGAACATCGGCCGACCCACGGCCGCCCGCGCGGTCGGCCTCGCCAACGGCCAGAACCCGATCTCGATCATCGTCCCGTGCCATCGCGTCGTCGGCGCCAACGGCTCCCTCACCGGCTACGGCGGCGGCCTCGACGCCAAACGCTGGCTGTTGAGCCATGAGGCCGACCACGCGCGGCTGGGATTGTTCGCCTGAGCTGAATCCACCGCGGCGGGCTCTTCGCGCGAGCGCTCATCGCGTACGTGGTCGGCTTGCCCGGCATACCAGCGCGGCTCAACCGCACCGATCAGTCGTTGTACTGGTTCTGGGCGGCTTCCAGGCCCTGGGCGATGAACAGCTCGACGGCGTCGGCGGCGCGGTCGATGTGGAAGGCGAGGTCCTTGCGCTCGGCGGCGGCGAACTCGCGCAGGACGTAGTCGGCGGGGTCCTGGCGGCCGGGCGGGCGGCCGATGCCGACGCGCACGCGGGCGTAGTCCTTGCTGCCCAGCGCCGAGGTCGTGGAGCGCAGGCCGTTGTGGCCGCCGTCGCCGCCACCGCGCTTGAGCCGCAGCGAGCCGTAGGGCAGGTCGAGCTCGTCGTGGACGACGACGATGCGCTCGATCGGCACCTTGAAGAACCGCGCGATCGAGACGACCGGGCCGCCGGACTCGTTCATGTAGCACTTGGGTTCGGCCAGCACGACCGGGATGCCGCCGAGGCGGCCCTCGACGAGGTCGGCGCGGCCCTTGTGGGCCTTGAACTTCCCGCCGATCCGCTCGGCCAGCAGGTCGACGACCATGAACCCGGCGTTGTGCCGGGTGGCAGCGTACTTGGGCCCGGGATTGCCGAGGCCGACGACAAGGAATCTGTCGTCGGCCACGGCGTCGGTGTTCGGGGTGCGGAGGGAGAACTACTCGGCGGAGTCCTCGGCCGGCTTCTCGCCGTCCGCGGACTCGGCGGCCTCGGCCTGCTCGGCGTCGGACGGCTCCTCGACGATGCCCAGCTCCTCGACGGCCTCGGCGACCTCGGCCTCGAGGTCCTCGGCGGTCGGCGCCTCGTTGATCGCGAGCAGCAGGATCTCCGGATCGGTGATGAGGGTCGAGCCGGACGGCAGGCTGACGTCACCGGCGGTGATCTGGCTGCCGATCGCGAGCCCCTCGATGCTGACCTCGAAGCTGGTGGGGATGTGGGTGGCCTCGGCCTCGACGCTGATGCTCGTGTTTTCCTGGGCCAGCAGGCCACCGGGCGCGATGTCGCCGACCACGTGGATCGCGACGTCGACGGTGACTTTCTCGCCGCGACGGACCGCGAGCAGGTCGACGTGCTCGAAGTGGCCCTTGATGGGGTGGCGCTGGATCGACTTCGGGATGGCGAGCTGCTCGCCGCCCTCGACGTCGAGGGTCAGCAGCACGTTGGTGCCGCCGTGACGGATCGCGTTGGCGAACTCACGGGCCGGCAGCGCGACGTGGCGCGGATCGGCACCGTGGCCGTAGATGACAGCGGGCACCAGACCCGCGCGGCGGGTACGACGAGCGCCGCCCTTGCCGAACTCGGTACGGGTCTCGGCGGACAGTCGAACCTCGGACACAGCAGTACTCCTCGAAATCGTTCGATGCGGTTATTCCGGTGTCTCGTCGCGGTGCCTCGGACGCGGGACGCGCGTCGACGAACGACACCGCGTCGATCACGGATTCCGCTGGAAGGCGGTCCCTCGCCGGGGCAACCACACCAGCTTACCGGCTCCAGCGGGTGCCGACGTACACGGGCCGCCCGGCCTCAGCCTGCGGTCTCAGTAGAGTTGCCCGAGTGCCCGACGCCGCAGTGCCCACCGCGATGCCGGCCGGATCCCCCGGTCTGATCCGCGTCCGCGTCCCGGCCAAGGTGAACCTCCACCTGTCGGTCGGGCCCCTCCGCCCGGACGGGTTCCACGACCTCGTCACCGTCTTCCACGCCGTCGACCTCACCGACGACGTGACGGCCGCGCCGGCCGGCGCCGTGTCGCTCACGGTGTCCGGCGAGGGCGCCGCCGAGCTCCCGCTCGACGCCGGCAATCTCGCCTGGCGGGCCGCCGTGCTGCTCGCCGAGAGCGCCGGTGTCCCGGCCCGTGCCGCGTTGCACATCACGAAGTCGATCCCGGTCGCGGGCGGCATGGCCGGCGGTTCGGCCGACGCGGCGGCCGCCCTGCTCGCCTGCGCCCGCCTGTGGGACCTCGACGCCGGCCCGGCCGAGCTCACCGCCCTGGCCGCCCGCCTCGGCAGCGACGCCGCGTTCCCGCTGCTCGGTGGGACCGCCGTCGGCACGGGACGCGGCGAGATCCTCGAACCGGTCGACTGCGCGGCCACGCTGCACTGGGTCTTCGCCCTGGCCGACTTCGGCATCTCCGCCGGCGACGCCTACCGCGAACTCGACCGCCTGCGCGCGGCCGGCGCCGCCCCCGCGCCGGCCGGTGACCCGGACCGCCTGCTCGCCGCCCTGGCCGACGGCGATGTCGCCGCGGTCGCCGCCGCCCTCGTCAACGATCTCGAACCGGCCGCGCTCTCGCTCGCGCCCACCCTCCGGGCCACCCTCGACGCCGGACGTCGGCGCGGCGCCCTGGCCGCCCTCGTCTCCGGCTCCGGGCCCACCTGCGCCTTCCTCTGCCCGGACGCCGCCGCCGCCGCGCAACTGGCCGCCGACCTGACCGCCGACGGCGTTGTCCGCTCGGCCCGGACGGCGACCGGCCCGGCCGCCGGAGCCAGGGTGGCCGGCTGATGGCGAACCTCGTCAACCTCGAGGGCGTCGGCAAGACCTTCGGCACGACCGTCGTCCTCGACGGCGTCTCCCTCGGTATCGCCGACGGCGAGCGCATCGGCGTCGTCGGCCGCAACTGCGGGGGCAAGTCCACCCTGCTGAAGCTCATCCTGGGCGAGGAGACGCCCGACACCGGCCGGGTCACGCGCACCGGCGGCATCCGGCTCGCGAGCGTCGACCAACGCGGCGAGCTGCCGGCCGGCACCAGCGTGCGCACCGTGGTCGTCGGCGACGGCGCCGAGCACGAGTGGGCCGGCGACGCCGCCGTCCGCGAGATCCTGGCCGGGCTCGGACTGGCCGCGGTCGGGTTGGACGCCGACGTGGCCCGGCTCTCCGGCGGCGAGCGGCGCCGCGTCGCCCTCGCGCGGGCGCTCGTGCAGCAGGCCGAACTGCTGGTGCTGGACGAGCCGACCAACCACCTCGACGTCGAGGGCATCACCTGGCTCGCGGCCCACCTGCGCGGCCGCCGCGGCGCGCTGCTCGTCGTCACCCACGACCGCTGGTTCCTCGACGCCGTCTGCGAGCGCACCTGGGAGCTCGGCGACGGCGTCGTGCGGCAGTTCGACGGCGGGTACGCGGCGTACGTCCTGGCCCGGGCCGAGCGGGGCCGCCAGGCCGACGCCACCGAGGCCAAGCGGCAGAACCTGCTGCGCAAGGAGCTCGCCTGGCTGCGCCGCGGTCCGCCGGCCCGCACGTCCAAGCCGCAGTTCCGCATCGACGCCGCCGAGGCGCTGATCGCCGACGTCCCCGCCCCCCGCAGCACTGTCGAGCTCAAGGCGCTCGCGCAGCGGCGGCTCGGGCGCACCGTCGTCGACCTCGAAGGTGTCACGGTGCGCGTCGGCGGCGAGCGCACCCTGCTCGACGACGTCACCTGGCACGTCGGGCCGGGCGACCGCATCGGGATCATCGGCGTGAACGGGTCGGGCAAGACGCACCTGCTGCGGCTGCTCGCCGGCGACCTGCGCCCCGAGTCGGGCACGGTGACGATCGGCAAGACCGTCCACACCGGGCATCTCACCCAGGAGATCCGCGAGCTGCCGAACGAGCTCCGGGTCCTGGAGGCGGTCAGCGAGGTGCGCACCACGGCCGAGCTCGGTGGCGTCGAGCTGTCCGCCGGCCAGCTCGCCGAGCGCTTCGGCTTCGCGAACGAGAAGCAGTGGACGCCGGTCGGCGACCTGTCCGGCGGTGAGCGGCGGCGGCTGCAACTGCTGCGCCTGCTGCTCACCCAGCCCAACCTGCTGCTGCTCGACGAGCCCACCAACGACCTCGACACCGACACGCTGGCCGCGCTCGAGGACCTGCTCGACGGCTGGGCCGGGACGATCGTCGTGGTCAGCCACGACCGCTACCTGCTGGAGCGGGTGTGCGACACGACCGTCGCGCTGCTCGGCGACGGCTCGCTGGCCGCGCTGCCCGGCGGGGTCGACGAGTACCTCTCCCGGCGGGCGGCCCGCGCCGACGCCGCGGTCGAGGAGCGGCGGGAGAAGCGCGGCGACACCCGGGCCGCCCGCAAGGAGCTCACCCGGCTCGAGCGGCGCATGGAGAGCCTGCAGCGGCGCGAGCAGAAGCTGCACGACCAGCTGGCCGAGCACGCCACCGACTACGGCAAGGTGGCCGAGCTCGACGCCGAGCTGCGCGACGTCGTCGCCGAGCGCGAGGCGGCCGAGGAGGCGTGGCTCGAGCTCGCCGACGAGACCGACTGAGCCCTACTCCTCGCCACCGGAGTTGGCCGTCGGGTTGGTGCCCGACAGCGTCGCCAGCATCTGGCGGACGTTGGTCAGCTGGGCGTTGATCGCGTTGCGGCGCTGCGTGGCGGCGGCGAGCTCGCGCTCGGACTCGTCACGGACGCGGTCGGCGCGGGCGGTGGCCTCGGCGACGATCTGCTCGGCCTTCTGCTCCGACTCGGCCTGCAGCTGCGCCGCGCGGCGCTGCGCCTCGCTGGCGATCTGATCGCTCTGCGCCCGCATCTTGGCGACGCGGTCACGCGCCTCGTCGAGGGCCTGCTCGGCCTCGTCGGTGCGGGACTGGAAGATCGCCTCGGCCTTGTCGCGGCGCTCGGCGAGCGTCTTCTCGAAGTCGGCGGCGGCCTTGGCCGAACGGGCCCGCTGCTCCTCGTACATCGCCTCGGCCTCGCTGCGCCGCGACATCGCGCGCCGCTCGGCCTCGTCGATCATCTGGTCCGCGCTGCGCTTCGCGTCCTCGACGATGCGGGCGGCCTCGCTGTTGGCGGCGTCGACGGTCTCGCGGGCGTACTTGTCGGCGTCCTCGCGCATCGTGTTGGCCTGGCCCTCGGCCTCCTCGAGGCTGCGGTGCACCTCGGCGACCGCGGCGCTGCGCATCTCCTCGGCCTCCTCCTCGGCCATCGCGAGGATGCGGCCGACGCGCTTGCCGAAGTCGTGGAAGGTCGGCTCGGCCGGCGGCTGGGGCTTGGCCTGCTTGACCGCGTCGGCCGAGGCGGAGGCCTGCTGCTGCAAGGCACTCACCTGCTGAGCGAGCTCGTCGGCCCGGTGGGCCGACTCGGCCTGCGACCGGGAGAGCTCGGCGAGGTGGCGGTCGACCTCGGCCGGGTCGTAGCCGCGCATGACGGTCCGGAAGGTGCTGGTGCTCTGCTCGCTCATCGGGCTCTCTCAGTCACTGTGTGAAGGTGGTGGTGCTTCGGGCTCGGTCGATGTCGACAGCGGCGTCGTCGCCGGACGGTCGGCGACCGCGAGGGCATTGATCACGCCCGAGAGATCCCCGAGTTGCTTGCTGATCTCGTCGCGGTGGGCGGTGAGTACGGCGACCTCGGCGCGGGCCTCGGCGAGGAGGGTCCGGGCCGTGGCGCGGAGCTCGTCGGCCTCGGTCCGGGCCTCGGAGAGCGTACGCGCCGCCTCGTCCTTGGCGCTGCGACGCAGTTCCCGGGTCTCGTTCTGCACCCGGGCGAGGTCGTCGGCGGCTCGCTCGCGCACCGCCTTGGACCCGGCCTCGG
Organism: Jatrophihabitans sp.; assembly: GCF_036000465.1. Lineage (GTDB taxonomy): Bacteria > Actinomycetota > Actinomycetes > Mycobacteriales > Jatrophihabitantaceae > Jatrophihabitans. Next base: position 29,035 of record NZ_DASYFV010000048.1, read on the forward strand.
CCTGGGCCAGGCGGTGTTCGCCCCGCTCGGCCGCGGCCCGGGCCTGCTCGTCGGCCTGGGTCAGGATCTGCTCGGCGTCGTCGCCGGCCAGCTGCCGGATCTGGGCGGCGTCGGCGTTGGCGCTCTCGAGCAGGGCCGCGGCCTCGGTGCTCGCGGCCTGGCGCTCGATGGCCCCGGCCTCGGCCAGCGCGTCGCGCCGGGCCTCGGCCTCGGTGCGGATCTTCTCGGCCTCGGCCCGCGCCTCGGCGAGGGTGCGGTCGGCCTCCTCCTGGGCGCGCCGGCGCATCGCGTCGGCGTCGACCTCGGCGGCGGCCAGCAGGTCGGCCATCGTCTGCTTCGTCCAGGTGGTCTGCTCGGCGGCCTCGGCGATCTCGGCGGCGAGGCTCTCACGGGTGTCGTCGACGAGTTTCGTGCTGTCGGCACGGGCCTGGGCCCGGATGCTCTCGGCCTCCGCGACCGCGCGGTCGACGTGCTGCTTCGCCTCGGCCCGGATCGCGTCGGCGTCGTCGTCGGCCTGGGCGATGAGCGCGGCGACCCGGATGCGTTCGGCCTCGGCGTCGGCGTCGCGGGTGGCGTCGAACTCGGCCCGGCGGGCGGCGAGGTCGGCGTCGTGGGCGCGGCGCGCCTCGGTGAGCTCGGCCTCGTGCTCGGTCCGGCGGCGATCGGTGTCGGCGTCGAGCTCCTGGGCCCGCTGCCGGGCGGCGGCGACGATGGCCTCGGCCTGGTCGCGCAGCACCTTCGCGGTGGTGCGGCTGTCGACGGCCTGACGCTCGGCGTCCTCGCGGGCATCGGCCAGCAGGGCGTCGGCGGCATCCTCGGCCCGCGCGACCACGAGCGCGGCCTGAGCCAGCGCGTCGTCGATGATCGCCTGCGCCTCGGCGTCAGGGTCGGCCGTCATCGGGGCCGAGCCGATGAGCCGACGGAACGGCGTGGGCCGGCCGGGCAGCGTCGGATCCGACGGCTGCTCGGTCTGTTCCCACGTCGCGGGCTCCCCGTGCATGGGGGTCATCGTCGCAGGCTCAGCAGTTTCGCGCACAGGTGGTTGCTCGAGGGGATCGTCTGGTTGCTCGAGGGGATCGTCCGGGCGGGTCATCGGCGGCGGCGCCTCCCGAGCGGGCGCGGCTCGGCCTCGAGGTGGGCCAGCCCGTTCCACCCGAGGTTGACGAGGTGGGCCGCGACCTCCTCCCGCTTCGGGGTGCGTTCCTCCAGCCACCACATGCCGGTGAGGGCGACCATCCCGACGAGCATCTGGGCGTACATCGGGGCGTGCTCGGTGTTGATGCCGCGGCGCTCGAACTCGCGGCCGAGGATGTGTTCGACCTGGCTGGCGATGTCGTTCAGCAGGGACGAGAAGGTGCCGGGCGACCCGGCCATCGGCGAATCGCGGGCGAGGATGCGGAACCCGTCCGTCTCCTCCTCGATGTAGGTGAGCAGCGCCAGGGCCGCCTGCTCGACGAGGTCGTGCGGGGCGCCGGCCGACAGCGCCTGGGTGAGGCGGTCGAGCAGGTTGGACATCTCGCGGTCGACGACGACGGCGTACAGCCCCTCCTTGCCGCCGAAGTGCTCGTAGACGACCGGCTTGCTGACCCCGGCCCGGGCGGCGATCTCCTCGATCGAGGTGCCCTCGAAGCCCTTTTCGGCGAACAGGGCGCGCCCGACGGTGAGAAGTTGCTCGCGCCGCTCGCGTCCGGTCATCCGCACGCGGGGTCGCGACTCGACCTCACTCATGGTTCAACTCCGTGTCCATCACCCATGATGATTCCATGACCGCACCGACCGAGCCTCTGACGTACGGCAGCTATCTGCGGCTGTCGGACCTGCTGGCCTGCCAGTCGCCCCGCACCGACGAGCACGACGAGCTGCTCTTCGTGATCATCCACCAGGTCTACGAGCTCTGGTTCAAGCAGATCCTGCACGAGGCGGCGCTGCTGCAGGCCCGGCTCGAGGCGGGCAACGCCGCGGGGGCCCAGCACACCGCCCGGCGCATCGCCAAGATCCTCAAGACGATCGTCGGCCAGCTCGACGTGCTCGAGACGATGACCCCGCGCCAGTTCGCGTCGTTCCGCCCGCAGCTCGGCGGGTCGAGCGGCTTCCAGAGCGAGCAGTTCCGCGAGATCGAGGCGGTGTTCGGACGCCGCGACCTCGACGCCGGTGGCCATGCCGGCACCGCAGCCGCCCTCACCCGGCGCTCGGTCTTCGACTCGCTGCTCCGCTTCCTCGCCGGCACGGGGCAGGACGTCCCCGCCGCCGCACTGGAGCGCGACCCGGCGACCCCGTGGCCGGGGGGTGACCCGGACATCCTGCACCTGCTCGAGGCGGTCTACGCCGACGAGACCGGCGCCGCGGCCGAGGTCTGCGAGGCGCTCGTGGACATCGACGAGGGCATGCAGGAGTGGCGCTACCGGCACGTGAAGATGGTGGAGCGGATCATCGGCGCGCAGATCGGCACCGGCGGTTCCGCCGGCGCGGCCTACCTGCGCTCGACCCTGTTCCGGCCGGCCTTCCCCGACCTGTGGGCGGTGCGCGGTGCCTGAGCCGATCCGGACCCGCGACGACGCCGTCGCCGCCGACGCGGCCGACCCGCTCGGCTACGTGCGGGCCCGCTTCCACCTGCCCGAGCACGGCGTCTACCTCGACGGCAACTCCCTCGGCGCGCTGCCGGTGGCGGTGTCGGCCGCGCTCGAGGACACCGTCGACCGGCAGTGGGGCCGCGACCTCATCACCTCGTGGAACGCCAACGGCTGGTGGACCCTGCCGGCCCGGGTGGGCGACCGCATCGGCGCGCTCGTCGGCGCGGCGGCGGGCCAGATCATGTGTGGCGACTCCACGACGATCCAGCTCTTCCAGGCGGTCGTCGCGCTGGCCCGGCTCAACCCGCAGCGGCGCGTGATCGTGACCGACGGCGACAACTTCCCGACCGACCAGTACATCGCCGGGTCGGCCGCGCGGCTGCTCGGGATGCAGCTGGTGCGGGTGCACCCGGCGGAGCTGGCGCAGGTGCTCGACGCGAACGTCGCGCTGGTGTCGTTCAGTGCCGTCGACTACCGCACCGGCACGCTGTGGGACGCCGCCGCGGTCACCGCCCAGGTGCACGCGGCCGGCGCGCTGATGCTGTGGGACCTCGCCCACGCGGCGGGCGCGCTGCCGTTCGAGCTGGACTCGATCGGCGCCGACGCGGCCGTGGGCTGCTCGTACAAGTACCTCAACGGCGGCCCGGGTGCCCCGGCCTGGATCTACCTCGCCGGGCGGCACCACCCGCTGATCGATCTGCCGCTCACCGGCTGGCAGGGGCACGTCGCGCCCTTCGACCTGGCGCCCGGCTACGCGCCGGCGCCCGGGATCGAACGGGCCCGGATCGGGACGCCGCCGGTGCTGTCGATGCGGGCCCTGGACGCCGCCCTCGACGTCTTCGACGGCGTCGCGATGAGCGACGTGCGGGCGAAGTCGCTCGCGCTCACCGAGCTGGTGATCCGCTACGCCGACGCCGCACTGCCCGCGGTCGAGGTCGTCACCCCGCGCGAACCGCACCGGCGTGGCTCGCAGGTGGCGTTGCGCATGCCCTTCGCCTACGAGGTCACCCAGGCGCTCATCGCCCGCGGCGTGATCGGCGACTTCCGCGCCCCTGACCTGCTGCGCCTCGGCTTCGCACCGCTGTACCTGACCTACCAGCAGGTATGGGATGCCATGGACACGCTGCACGACGTCCTCGCGAAGGAGGAGTGGCGCAACCCCGCCTACGCGCAGCGCGCCGCCGTCACCTGATCAGGCGGTGGCCTTGAGCTTCTCGATCCGCTCCGGCTTGGGCCAGCGCACGTCCGTGGCCCAGCCCAGCTTCTCGAAGAACCAGATGACCCGGGCCGACTCGTCGAGCTGACCCCGCAGCACCCCGTGGCGAGCGGCGGTCGGGTCGGCGTGATGCAGGTTGTGCCAGCTCTCGCCGAAGCTCACGATCGCGAGCGGCCAGAAGTTGGCGCTCTTGTCGCGGGCCGTGAACGGCCGCTCGCCCACCATGTGGCACACCGAGTTGATCGACCAGGTGACGTGGTGCAGCACGAAGATGCGCACGAGCGAGGCCCAGAAGAACGCCGAGAGGGCGCCGGCCCATGACAGCGTGATCAGCCCGCCGAGCAGCGCGGGCGCCACGAGCGAGACCACGACCCACAGCGGGAAGAGGGTGTCGACGAGGCGGATGTCCTTGTCGCGCATGAGGTCGGGCGTGTACTTGTCACGGTTCGTGTGTTCGAGGTCGAACAGCCAGCCGAGGTGAGCGAACCAAAAGCCCTTCATCAGCGCCGGAACGGTGTCGCCGAAGCGCCACGGCGAGTGCGGGTCGCCCTCGCGGTCGCTGAACGCGTGGTGGCGGCGGTGGTCGGCCACCCAGCGGATGACCGGACCCTCGATCGCCAGCGAGCCGGCGATCGCCAGCCCGATCCGCAGCGGCCGGTTCGCCTTGAACGACGAGTGGGTGAACAGCCGGTGGTAGCCGACCGTGATGCCCAGGCCGGAGGCGATGTAGAAGACGAGGAACAGGGCGATGTCCGTCCAGCCCAACCCCCGACCCCACGCCACCGGGATCGCGGCGACGAAGGCGAGGAAGGGGACGATGACGAAGGTGTAGAGCATGAGCTGCTCACCGCGCCGCTTGGTGCCCTCGAACACCGGCTTGGTGCCACCGGGCGGCGGCCCGCTCGGGCGGTCGTCGAGAAGAGTCATGTGCACTGTCCCTACGCTCGGGTCGTCCTGCGGTTACGGCAGCGTAACTTACGCAAACGTAGGAAGACAGTCGGCGGCGGCCCGCCTCTCATGAAATACGCTGGAGCCCGCGAACAGTGGGGGATGGGGTAATCGGCAGCCCGCCGGCCTTTGGAGCCGTGCAGTCTCGGTTCGAGTCCGAGTCCCCCAGCTTCAGTCCACCGACGCACACCACCGAAAGACGAGATCGAGCGCGGACGCCCGCGGCGAGAGGACCCTGCACAGTGCCCGAGACAGCATCCGGTTCCTCCGCTCCCCCCGCCGCGGTCGTCGTCCTCGCCGCCGGCGAGGGCACCCGGATGAAGTCGGCGGCCCGGCCCAAGGTGCTGCACGGCTTCGCCGGCCGCTCCATGCTCGGCCACGTGCTCGCCGCGGCCCGGCCGCTGGCCGCCGAGCGCACCGTCGTCGTCGTCGGCCACCGGCGCGACGAGGTCGTCGAGCACCTGGCCGGCATCGCCCCCGAGGCCGCCACCGTCGACCAGGACGAGCAGAACGGCACCGGTCACGCCGTCCGCCTCGCGCTGCAGGGCGCCGTCCCGGCCGATGCCGTCGGCACCGTCGTGGTCGTGCCGGGCGACGCCCCGCTGCTGACCGCCTCCGCGCTGGGCGCGCTGGTCGCCGAGCACGCCGCGAGCGGGGCCGCCGCCACGCTGCTGACGAGCGTGCTGCCCGACCCGACCGGTTACGGGCGGGTCATCCGCGGCGCCGACGGCGCCGTGGCCCGCGTCGTAGAGCACAAGGACGCCTCGGCCGACGAGCTCGCGGTGGCCGAGGTCGCGACGAGCGTCTACGCCTTCGACCACGCGCTACTGCGCGACGCCGTCACCCGGCTCTCGACCGACAACGCGCAGGGCGAGGAGTACCTGCCCGACGTCATCGGCATCCTCGTGGCCGACGGGCACCGCGTCGCCGCCGTCATCGCGTCCGCCGACGAAACGGCGGGCTGCAACGACCGCGTGCAGCTCGCGGCGGCGCACCGTACCTACAACGACCGCCTGCTCGAGGCCCACATGCGGGCCGGCGTGACCGTCGTCGACCCGGCGAGCACCTGGCTCGACGCCGAGGTCACTCTCGAGCCCGACGTCACGCTGCTGCCGTCGGTCTACCTGCACGGCGCGACGAGTGTCGCGGCCGGTGCCGAGATCGGCCCCGACGTCACGCTCACGAACACGAGCGTGGGTGCCGCGACGCGGATCCAGCGCTGCGTCGCGGTCGACTCCCGCGTCGGCGCCGGGGTCACCATCGGCCCGTTCGCCTACCTGCGTCCCGGCACCGTCCTGCACGACGAGGTGCACATCGGCACCTACGTCGAGCTGAAGAAGGCCGAGGTCGGCACCGGCAGCAAGGTGCCGCACCTGACCTACGTCGGCGACGCGACGATCGGCGAGCGCAGCAACATCGGCGCCGCCACCGTCTTCGTCAATTACGACGGTGTGGCCAAGCACCACACCACGATCGGCAGCCACGCCCGCACCGGTGCCGACAACATGTTCGTGGCGCCGGTGAACGTCGGTGACGGCGCCTACACCGCCGCCGGTTCGATCATCACCCAGGACGTCCCGCCGGGAGCCATGGCCGTGGCCCGCGCGCAGCAGCGCAACGTGGCAGGCTGGGTACAACGCAAGCGGGCCGGTTCGGCCGCGGCCGAGGCGGCAGCGAGAGCCCTCGCTGCCGATGCGGCACCCACCGAGGACGAAGGCTGAGCATGTCGAATCTCCAGGTCGTGGGCCGCAAGAGCCTGGTGCTGCTCTCCGGCGGCGCGTACCCAGAGCTCGCCGACGAGATCGCCTCGTCGATCGGGGTGTCGGTCACGCCGACGACGCGGCGCGAGTTCGCGAACGGCGAACTCTTCATCCGTCCGAACGAGTCGGTGCGCGGCACCGACGCGTTCGTCATCCAGGCGCACACCACGCCGATCAACGACTGGCTCATGGAGAGCCTGATCCTGGTCGACGCGCTGAAGCGGGCCTCGGCCAAGCGGATCACCGTGGTGGCGCCGTTCTACCCCTACGCCCGGCAGGACAAGAAGCACCGCGGCCGCGAGCCGATCTCGGCCCGGCTCATCGCCGACCTGTTCAAGACCGCTGGCGCCGACCGGCTCATGGCCGTCGACCTGCACACCGCGCAGATCCAGGGGTTCTTCGACGGCCCGGTCGACCACCTCTTCGCCATGCCGCTGCTCGCCGACTACGTCCGCGAGAAGTACGGCAAGGAGGACCTCGTCGTCGTCTCGCCCGACACCGGCCGCGTGCGCACGGCCGAGCAGTGGGCCGACGAGCTCGGTGGGCGTGACCTCGCGTTCGTGCACAAGACCCGCAGCATCGACGTCGCCAACGAGGTCGTCGCCAACCGCGTCGTCGGTGAGATCGAGGGCCGCTGCTGCCTGCTGATCGACGACATGATCGACACGGCCGGCTCGATCACGAAGGCGGCCGAGCTGCTCTTCGACCAGGGCGCCACCGACGTTGTCATCGCCGCGACGCACGGCATCTTCTCCGGTGAGGCCACCGACCGGCTCAAGAACAGCCGGATCAGCGAGGTGGTCGTCACGAACACGCTGCCGATCGGCCCGGAGCAGCGCTTCGACAAGCTGACCGTCCTTTCGATCGCCCCGCTGCTCGGACAGGCGATCAAGGAGGTCTTCGAGGACGGCTCGGTCACGAGCCTGTTCCACGGCCGCAGCTGAGGCCGGTCAGGGCCCGATCTGCACCGACGTCGACGAGGTCGACGCCGCGAACACGACGAAGAACAGCGTGAACATCAGCACGTAGATGCCGATGCTGACGCAGAGCGAGATGATGCCGAACTTGCGCACCCGGCCCGCCTGGTACTGCGCCCCGGCGTAGTCGCCCACCAG
>NZ_DASYFV010000049.1:0-8947 GCF_036000465.1 Jatrophihabitans sp.
GACTGCCAGCACCGTCACCTTGGCCCGGTGCGCGGCGAAGATCGCGAGCAGATCGCGGGCGATGGCCGGGTCGCCCGCCCCGTGAAAAGTCAACGCCACCTGGTTGCGCGAGCGTGATCCGTGCGCGTATTCGACAGCCGGTGTACGGGGCGTCGCGCGTGCGGCGGTCGACGAGCGCGGCGCCGCTGAGGTGCTCGCAGGCTTCGCCGGAGTGGACGATGACGCCGTACCCTCGAGTGGCTTTGTCGGCGTTGTCGGCGTTGTCGGGCCCGAGTTGCACGGGCGGCCTGACTGCAACCGGCTGCGGCCGAGACAGCGATAAGACCGCCCATGGAGCGGATCTTTCGTCTGGAAACAGTCACGCCGCGATCGTTCCACCTACCGACTGAGGACGCGCCGCGAGCTCACACCTGGGCTCCTTGCGCTTTAACAAATGCATGAGTTGATCCCGAGGTTGAGGTCACCGAATGCGGGCCACGTACCTGAGTGGTGCACTAGCTGTAGCGCAAGCGCGCTAATCCGGTGACCGCGCAGCTGCGGTGCATTGGCGAGCACCGAACGTGATGCTATCCGAGCCCGTGAGGTACCCAACATCGTGGCCACGATGCTGGTATCGGAATGGGCCCCCGGGCTGCCCATGGCGATGCCTGGCTTGCCTATCCGCTAACCGCGACGCGTGATGATCGATCCCCGGAACAACCTCGACCGACAGCGCAGTTCTGTGCTCGCCGCGGAGATCTCCTCGAGTACCTGACGCACACCGTTATCACCCCTATGAGGCCACCCAGGTCCCACGCAACCAGCCCTTGAACACGGCCCCGCATGTCATTTCGCAATCAATGCGAACCATCACTTGATTCGCCATTTCCTGTCTTTACTCGAGACGGCACGCATGCTACCAATATCGGTAGACCTAAAAGCCGGAACGACAAATGCGATGGTTGTTGTTGGGTGGCGTTGGTAATTGCACGGCGGCATGAAGACGTATATCGGTTCGCCGGCGGCTGCGCGCAATTATGTGGAGGCCGATCGGTCCCGCGCCGATGACTACTACCTCACCGAAGGGGTCGGGGTGGCGGAGCGGTTCAGCGTCGACGCCGACGGGCACGTCGTACGGCTTGATCCGCTCGCCGGTGACGGGTACGAGGCGTGGGTGGCCGGGCTGGACCCGGACACCGGTGAGCCGCGCGGCCGGCTGCGGACCGACGCCCGAGGGGTGCGGTTCGTCGAGGTCACAGTGAACGGGCCGAAGTCGTGGTCGCTTGCGGCGGAGCTGCACCCTGACATCGCGGCGGCGTATGACGCCGCCCAGGAAGCAGCGGCGGCGCAGGTGATCGGCTGGCTGGGTCAGCATGCGACGACGCGGGTGGGGCCGCGGGGCGGGCAGGTGCAGGTTCCCGTCGAACGCCTCGAGGCGGTGACGGTGCGGCACTACACGTCGCGGGCGGGGGACCCGCACCGGCATCTGCACCTGCAGGTCAACGCGCGCGTCTTCGCCGCCGGCGGGTGGCGAGGTCTGCACACCGTCGGCGTCCGCGACTCGCTGAATGCGGTCAATGGCATCGGGACCGCCGCCATGACCACCGACCCGCAGTTCCGGGCCGCGCTCGCCCGCCACGGCTTCACCCTCGACTCGACGTCGGGGGAGATCCGTGAGTTGGCGCCTTTCGTGGGGGCGTTCAGCAAACGCGCCGCGCAGATCACCCGGCATCTCGACCGTTACGAAGCCGAGTGGCGAGCCGTCAACCCAGGCCGCGAACCCGGACCGAAGCTGCGGCAGGCGTGGGACCGACGGGCCTGGGCCGAACAGCGTCCGGACAAGGTCACCCCCACCTCCGGCGCGGAGTTGCACGACCGGTGGCTGGCCGAGCTGGCCGAGCTCGGCTACCGGCCATACGACCAGGCCGTCACTCTCACGTCGACGGCCGTCGGTCGGCTCAACCGCGACGCGATCGCCGAACAGGTCCTGCGGGTGGTGGCGACGTCGCGGTCGGGGTGGAACGCGGCCGACCTGCGCGGCCAGGTCGAACAACAGCTCGTCGCCCTCGGCATGGTCGTCGACCCCGCAGTGCGGCTCGAGGTCGCCGAAGACATCACCGCCCGCGCCCTGACGTTGTGCATGCCGCTGCTCGACCGCACCGGCGTCCCCGAACACATCCGCGCCCTCACCTCACGCCACGTCCTGCAGGTCGAGGGCGACCTCATCACCCGCCTCGCCGACCGCAGCGTCCAGGCCGCCGGCGAGCGGGAGCTGGCCTCACCCGCCGGAAGCGACCGGCCCCTGGACCCGGCGCAACAGCGGGTCGTCGCCGCGCTGGCCGGCGACCAGCGCCTCGTCGTGATCGAGGGAGCTGCCGGCGCCGGCAAGACCACCGTCCTCGCCGCGACCCGCGACCAGATCACGGCGCAGGACCGCCGGTTGGTCGTGGTGACGCCGACGCTGAAGGCCGCACAGGTCGCCGAAGCCGAACTCGGCAGCGCCGGCTCATCGGTAGCGACATCGGTGGCTTGGTTGATGCATCAGCACGGCTGGCGCTGGACCAGCGACGGACACTGGGCACGGCTGCAGGTCGGCGACACCGACCCCACGACCGGAAGCCTCTACCACGGGCCGAGCCCCCGCGCCGTCCTCACCCACGACGATCTGGTGCTGGTCGACGAGGCCGGGATGCTGGACCAGGACACCGCCCGCGCCCTGCTCACCCTCGCTGACGAGCATCGGGTGCGGTTGGCGTTTGTGGGGGACCGGCACCAGCTCGCCGCGGTCGGCCGTGGCGGCGTGCTCGACCTCGCCGCCCGCTGGGTCGACCCGGCCGCTCACCTCAGCCTGTACGAGGTGCACCGCTTCACCCGCGCCCACACCGACGCGAACGGAGCAACGGTCACCGTCGCGGACACCGAGTACGCACAGCTCAGCCTCTCGATGCGCACCGGCGACGACCCGGACGCAGTGTTCAACGCGCTGCTCGAGCGCGGACAGGTCCAGGTGCACCCCAGCGACGCCGACCGGTTCGCCGCGCTCGCCGACGCCTACGTCGACGCGGTCGCCGACCAGGGGGCGCCGCCGGCGGTCGTGGTCGACACCCGTGAGCAGGTGGCCGAACTCAATGCCGTCATCCGCGAGCGGCTCGTCGCCACCGGGCGGGTCGATGACCGCCGTGTGATGACGACGGCGGCGGGGGAGCGGATCGGAGTCGACGACGTCGTAGTGACCCGCCGCAACGACACCGGCCTGGACATCGCGAACCGCGATACGTGGACCGTCACCCACCTCGGTGACGGCATGGGTGACGGGGTGCGCGACGGCGTGGGTGGCGCGGTGGGTGAGGCCCGTTTTCTGGGCGTCACCGGCTGTCACCGGGGTGAGCGGGAGTTGGGGGCCAGCTATGTCGCGCGGCATGTCGAGCTGGGCTACGCCACCACCGCGCACGGGGTGCAGGGCGACACCGTCACCCACGCCCACCTGCTCCTCGGCGATTACACCTCCGCTGCGTCGGCCTACGTCGGGATGACCCGCGGCCGGCAGAGCAATACCGTCCACCTCGTCGCCGAGTCGGTCGAGGACGCACGGGAGCAGTGGGCCACGGCGTTCTCCCGGGACCGGGCCGACCTCGGCCCCAGCCACGCCGCCTACCTCGCCGCCCTCGAGGCGGACCGCTACGCCCACCCGCGCCCGGTCGAGCAGGCGCTCGAGGATGTGCGGGCGGCCTGGAGCGCGGAGGCCGACTGCCGTGACCGGCTCGCCGAACTCGAACCGCTCGCCGAGCGGCTACGCGAGATCATCACCGTCCGCGCCGGCGGCGAACAGACGCGCCATCGCTTCGCTGACGCGCTGCACCACGCCCGCGACGATCACCACGAAGCGGTGGTGAGGCTCGAGGCCAGCAGCGCCGCGATCGAGCACGACACCAGCGTGCTGCGCGACCGGCTGCTGGGCGAGTGGGATGCGCACCGTGACGCTGCCCGCGCCGCGGCCACGGTCGTGCACGCCGGACCCGGTCGGCTCGGGTTCCGGCTGGCCGCAGTCAACCGCGCCCAGGAACACCTCGCCGCCTGGTCGATGACCTGGCAGCCCTACCTGCCCGACATGCCCACCCACTCCACCACCATCGCCCGCTACGCCGCCCAGAACTACCAGCCGAGCATCGGCAAGCACCTTGAGGCCTACGCCCGCACGGTCGCCGAAGGCCGCCACCCCGACCACAGGCACCTGCAAGCCGCGGTCGACCGGGCGGCCGCGGCGGTGACCGCGGCGTCGCGCGCGGACGCCGACGCCCGCGAGCAGCGCTACCACAGGCTTGCGTCGATCAGCCCGTTCGCCCTCACCGCCGACCCCGCGAGAGTAGAGGCGAAGCTGACCGAGCTCGACCGCGACATCGCCGCGACCAGAACCGACCTCGACCAGCGGCACCACACCGTCACACGAAGTGAACGTGACCCCGCCATCCGCGCCCTGCCACCCGGGCGCCTCGACACCGAACACGCCGCCTGGGCAGCCGACCGCGAACAACAGCAGCGCGACGAGCAACAGGCCCAGGACCAGGTCGCTCTCACCCGCGCCGCCCACCAGACCGCCAGCCGCTACGCCGGCCATCGGCGCAGCGCACCGGTGCACAGCCCCGAGCCCTACACCCCGCAACCGGCTCCCAGCCGCGGCATCGGCATCTGAAGCACAGACCGGCACTGCACGACACGCGGCGACACCCGCGACACAAATTGCTCGACCAATTTCGGTCATCGTGCGCGCGAGAGCCCCGACCGGAACGCCTTTAACAAGTGAAGGCCATCCCGCACACCCCACGATCGGAGACCACCATGACCCAGCAGCACCAGCCCAGCGACACCCACGACCTGCTCACCATCACCGAAGCCGCCGACCTGCTCCGCGCCCCCGTCGCCACCCTGCGCTACTGGCGCCACCTCGGCACCGGACCCCGCAGCTTCCGCCTCGGCCGCCGAGTCGTCTACCGCACCGACGACCTGCGCGCCTGGGTCGAAAACCAGGCTGCGGATACGTCCACCCCGTGAGCTTGCCCCCGTAATCTGCAGAGGGCCGAACGCGACGAGGAGGATCAGTTCGTGGCGAGTATCGAGAAGCGCACTCGTCAGGGACAGGTGCGCTGGTACGCGCGCTTCCGCGATCCAGCCGGCGAGCAGAAGGTCAAGGTATTTGACCGTCGCGTCGACGCTGAGCGCTACCTCACAACCGTCGAGTCGGCCAAGCTGACAGGCCGCTATGTCGACGCGAAGCGGGCGGCGATCTCGTTCCGCACGTTCGCCGAGGAACACTGGGCGGCCTATTCGCCGACGCTCGCGGCTGACACCACGCGAGTGCGTAAGCGATCGGTCCTCGATCGCCACATCCTGCCGACGCTCGGGCGGTACTCGGTGGGGGCGATCAAGCCGAGCACGGTCGCGTCAGCAGTCGGCATCTGGTCGCAGACCATGGCGCCGGGCACGGTCGGCCAGGTGCTGCGTCAGGTTCGCCAGATCCTCGACGCCGCGCTCGTCGACGGCCTGGTCCCGGCGAACGCCGCGAAGTCGGTCAAGGGCCCGCCGGCACCGCGTCGACGCGAGGTGCACCTGACCGACGAGGACGTCGCCCAGGTCGTTGCGGCCGCACGATCCGCGCACCGCACGCTCGTCATCACGCTTGTCGGCACCGGCCTTCGCATCAGCGAGGCCTGCGGGCTCCGTGTCCAGGACGTCGACTTCCTACGCCGGACGATTCACGTGCGTCAGCAGCGGCGCCCGGGCGGCGACCTGGGTCAACTGAAGACGGGCTCCTCGCGTCGGGACATCCCGGCCGACGACTCCGTCCTCAGCGCGCTCGCCGAGGAGATCCGACTGCGCCCGCGCCGAGATGGCCTCGTCTTCAGCGGTAACAGCGGTACCGCATTGACCAAGGCGATGGCCGGGCACGAGTTCGACGCCATCGAACGTGCCGTGGGGTTCACCGTGTCGCCCCACTCGCTCCGGCACTACTTCGGCGCCAGTCTCATCTCGAGGGGTGTGTCCGTCGTCGCCGTCTCGCACTGGCTGGGCCATTCGAGCCCGGAAATCACCTACCGCGTCTACGCCTATCTCAAGCCCGACGACGAGCAGGCCGGCCGCGATGCGATCGCCGAAACCATGCGCCACGTCGTCCCGCATGTGTACCCGTTGTGTACCGAGGAAGGGTCCCAGTGACCTCTAGCCCAGCAAATACGGGGGAAACCGTGGCTGCCGTCCTGTTCGACATGGACGGCACGCTGGTCGACACCGAGCCGTACTGGATCGCCGCCGAGTACAAGCTGGTCGGCGAGTACGGGGGCACCTGGAGCGACGAGCACGCGCACGCGCTCGTCGGCAACGCCCTGCTCACCTCGGCCGAGTACCTGCGCGATGTCGGGGGCGTGCGATTGGACCCGCCGACCATCGTCGAACGCCTGCTGGACGACGTGATCGCGGCATCGCTCGAGCGCATGCCGTGGCGCCCGGGTGCGCTCGAGCTGCTGGCCCGGCTGCGCGAGGCGGGCATTCCGTGCGCGCTCGTCACGATGTCCTACCAGCGCCTGGCCGGCACCCTCGTCGATCACCTGCCCGAGGGGGCGTTCGCCACCGTCGTCACCGGCGACGAGGTCACCGACGGCAAGCCGCACCCCGAGGCCTACCTGACGGCTGCGGCCCGGCTCGGGGTCGCCCCGGACCAGTGCATCGCGATCGAGGATTCGCCCACCGGCATCGCGTCGGCCGAGGCGGCCGGCTGTGTCGTGCTGGCCGTGCCGCACCACGTGCCGATCGCCGCCGGGCCGGGGCGCACGATCGTCCCCGGCCTGGAGACCCTGACCGTCGACGACCTGCGCCGGTTGCTGCGCGAACGCCGCCGCCCCGCGCCGGCATGACCGCCCCGCACCCGCCCACGGGCACGCTGGCCGGCGTGCTGCCGGGCGCGCTCGCAGCACTCGGCACGGGCTCGCCCGACCCGCTCGGACTCGCGGACGCGATCGGCCCGGTACGGCAGGTCGTGGTGCTGCTCGTCGACGGGCTGGGCCATCGCCTGCTGCCCGCAGCCGCCCACGCCGACCCGCTGTTCGCCGACATCGTGGCCGGCACGGCCGGGACCCTGCGCGAACTCGCGAGCGCCTTCCCGTCGACGACGCCGACGAGCCTGGTCACGCTCGGTACCGGCACGCTGCCGGGCGCGCACGGCATCCTCGGCTTCACCCTCAACGTCCCCGGCTCGGACCGGGTGCTCACCCACATCGCGTGGCGCGCCGACCCGGACCCGTCGGTCTGGCAGCCCCAACCCCGGCTGCTCGACGCCTCGGCGGCGGTGACCACCTCCGTCGTGGCGTCGGCGGACTACGCGGGCAGCGGGTTGTCGACCGCGGCCTACGGCGCGCCCCGCTACCTCGGCACCGGACGCCGCCTCGGCCTCGCCCGTGCCGTGCTGCGGGAGGTGAGTGCCGGGACGCAACTCGTCTACGGCTACCACCCGGCGCTCGACACCTCGCTGCACCTGCACGGCCTCGACTCCGACGAGTGGCGCGCGGCCGCGCGCGACGTCGCGCGCATCATCACCCAGATCGTCGAGCGGCTGCCGGCCGACGCCGTGCTGCTGGTGACCGCCGATCACGGTGGGCTGGACGTGCCGCCCGATCGGCGGTTCGACCTCGACACCGACCCGCGGCTCCGCGCGGGGGTGCGGGTCGTGGCCGGTGAGCCGCGGGCCCGCTACCTGCACACCGAGCCGGGCGCGACCGACGACGTGCTCGCCGCCTGGCGCGCGGTGCTCGGTGACAGCACGCTGGTGATGTCGCGCGAGGAGGCGGTGGCCGCCGGCTGGTTCGGACCCGTCCGGCCGGAACACCTGCCTCGCATCGGCGACGTCGTCACCGTGAGTCGCGACGACACGGTGGTGCTCGCGACCGCGCACGAGCCGGCGATGGTGGCCAAGCTCGTCGGCTACCACGGTGCGGCCACGCCGGCCGAGACGGCCATTCCGTTGATCGCGCTGCGCCGCTGAGCCCCCGCCGCTGGAGGCCCGCTACCTGATCACGTGCGGCGGCGCATTCGACGAGCGAACTCTCCTACGTCGACACCATCCACGTCCGGGCCGTCCCGGCGTCGTCACCCCCGCGAGCGACCCCGACGAGCGTGCCCGCGGCCTGAGGTCACGGCGCGGCCGGTTTGGGCAGGTCGTCGCGCGGGTCGGTGAGCACCGGCAGCTGCGGGTACGGCGGGGGAGTGCCGCCGAACGCGGGGCAATGCGCGTGATGGTCGCACCACTCGCAGAGCCGGCTCGGGTTCGGTCGGAAGTCGCCGGTCTGCAGCGCCCGCTGGATGGCCACCCAGATCGCCATCAGGGTGCGCTCGAACCGCACCAGTTCCTCGGCGTCGGGGGTGTAGCTCAGCGTGTCGGTGTCGGCGAGGTACATCAGGCGCAGCTGCCGGGGCACGATGCCGCGGGTGCGCCACAGCACGAGCGCGTAGAACTTCATCTGGAACAGCGCCTTGCCCTCGAACGCCTCGCGCGGCGAGGCGCCGGTCTTGTAGTCGACGACGCGCAGGTCGCCGGCCGGGGAGACGTCGACGCGGTCGATGTAGCCGCGCAGGCGCACGCCCTCGACGATCACCTCGACCAGTTGCTCGCGCGATTCGGGTTCGAGGCGGGCGGGATCCTCGAGGCGGAAGTAGTTGCCCAGCAGCTCGGCGGCGGAGTCCATCCACGCCGCGATGTCGGTGCCGTCCGCGTCGGTGTCGAACAAGGTGTCGACCTCGGGCTCCTCGGCCCGCACCCGCTCCCAGGCGCCCGGCAACAGGTCCCGCGCGGCCTCGAGGGTGCGCTCGGTGGCCGGCAGGTCGAACAGCGACTCGAGCACCGCGTGCACCATCGTGCCGCGGGTCGCGGCCCGCGACGGCGTCTCGGGCAGGCGGTCGACGCAGCGGAAGCGGTAGAGCAGCG
>NZ_DASYFV010000050.1:0-23296 GCF_036000465.1 Jatrophihabitans sp.
GTGTTCGGCGCGAGGTGCAGCATCTTCGCGCCCGCGTCCTGGTGCTGGCCCTCGCCGGCGAACGCGATCGAGAGCACCTCGCCCTTGGCGTGCTCGCCGGTCAGCCACACGGCCGGGTACTTCATGGTGACCTTCGAGCCGATGTTGCCGTCGACCCACTCCATCGTCGCGCCGGCCTCGGCCTTCGCGCGCTTGGTGACCAGGTTGTAGACGTTGTTCGACCAGTTCTGGATGGTGGTGTAGCGGCAGCGGCCGCCCTTCTTGACCACGATCTCGACGACGGCCGAGTGCAGCGAGTCCGAGCTGTAGATCGGCGCGGTGCAGCCCTCGACGTAGTGCACGTAGGCGTCCTCGTCGACGATGATCAGCGTGCGCTCGAACTGGCCCATGTTCTCGGTGTTGATGCGGAAGTAGGCCTGCAGCGGGATCTCGACGTGCACGCCCTTCGGCACGTAGATGAACGACCCGCCCGACCACACGGCCGAGTTGAGCGCGGAGAACTTGTTGTCACCCGACGGGATGACCGAGCCGAAGTACTCCTGGAACAGTTCCGGGTGCTCCTTGAGGCCGGTGTCGGTGTCCATGAAGATGACACCCTGCTTCTCGAGCTCCTCGTTGATCTGGTGGTAGACCACCTCGGACTCGTACTGCGCGGCGACACCGGAGACGAGGCGCTGCTTCTCGGCCTCGGGGATGCCGAGCTTGTCGTAGGTGTTCTTGATGTCCGCCGGGAGGTCGTCCCAGGTCGCGGCCTGCTTCTCCGTCGAGCGGACGAAGTACTTGATGTTGTCGAAGTGGATGCCCGACAGGTCGGAGCCCCAGTTCGGCATCGGCTTCTTGTCGAAGATGCCGAGCGCCTTGAGGCGGTGGTTCAGCATCCACTCGGGCTCGCTCTTCTTGGCCGAGATGTCGCGGACGACGGCCTCGGACAGCCCGCGACGGGCGCTGGCTCCGGCGATGTCGTTGTCGGCCCAGCCGAAGCTGTAGCGGCCGAGCGAGTCGATCTGCTGGTCCTGCGTCAACGGGGTGTCGAGGGAGCGTTCGGGGGCGGTCGTCATATCTCAGTTCCTCCCGGAATTGCCGGTGGCGTGCTCGGTTCGGTGCAGGTCTTTCTGGTGGAACGGCGGGTCGGGGACGTGCGTGGTGCAGACGCCGTCGCCGTGGGCGATGGTGGCGAGGCGCTGGACGTAGGTACCCAGCACCTGCTCGAAGGCCCGGGTCTCGGCCTCGCACAGTTCCGGGAACTCCGCGGCCACGTGCGCGACCGGGCAGTGGTGCTGGCACAGTTGCACGCCCGCACCCGCCTGCTCCGTGGTCGAAGCGTAGCCATGCTCGGACAGCGCAGCGCCGAGGGACGCGGCCCGTGTGGCGAGCGGCGCACTGGTGTCGACCTGACCGGCCAGCCGGTCGGCGAGTCCCTGCGCCCGGTGCTCGGCGAAGGCGGCCACCGCGGCGTCGCCACCGGTCTCGCGCAGGTAGCGCAGCGCGGTGTTGGCGAGGTCGTCGTAGGCGTGCGGGAACGAGGCGCGACCGGCATCGGTGAGGGCGTAGGTGCGGGCCGGACGCCCTCGGCCGCGGTGCGAGGACGGTCGCGGCTCGCGTTCGACGAGCAGGCCGTCGGCGACGAGGCAGTCGAGGTGGCGCCGCACCCCGGCGGCGGAGAGCCCCAGCTGCTCGGCGAGGGCGGCCGCGCTCTGCGGGCCCCTCTCGAGCACGACCCGGGCCACGGCGTCGCGGGTGCGGTCGGCCGTCCGGTCATCATCAGCGCGCGCGGCTCTGCCCGCACTGACGGTCGTCCCGGATCGGATTTTCACAACACCAGTATGACGTATTTGCTGCGGCCGCGCAGAACCTGGGGTGTGGGGTGATCCACCCGTCGTCGCCAGATGCAAAAGATTGTTGCAAACATCCGTTGCAAAGGTTCTTTGCATGTGGGAACGTGGGCCCCGTGCCCGACGACATCACCGGTTTCGACCCGGCCCGCGACGTCCAGCTCGACCTCGTCGGTCTGCGGGCGCTCGCCCATCCCCTCCGGGTCCGGCTGCTCGGCCGGCTCCGGCTCTACGGTCCGGCGACGGCGAGCCGCCTGGCCCACGACCTCGGCGAGTCCTCCGGCGCGACGAGCTACCACCTGCGCCAGCTCGAGCTGCACGGCTTCATCGAGGAGGACCCGGAGCGCGGCACGAAGCGCGAGCGCTGGTGGCGCTCGGTGCACCGGGGCACCCGCTTCGACATGACCCTCAACGACGAGAACCGCGAGACCGGCGGGCAGTACCTGCGCGCCGTCGCCCGCAGCTACAGCGAGCGCATGCTCGATTTCGCCGACATCGTCGAGGACGTTCCCGCGACCTACGGGCCGGACTGGGCCGACGCCTGCACGCTGAGCGACTGGCTGATGACGCTGACGGCCGAGCGGGCGAAGGCGCTGAACGAGGAACTGTTCGAGGTGCTGGCGCGCTACCGCGACCGCGACGACGCGCCGCCGCCCGAGGGGGCGCGCAAGTTCGTCGCCCAGGTCCAGCTGTTCCCGCTCGCCCCCCTGCCCGAGTCATGAGCGAGCGGCGCGGCCTGATCGGCCTCGTCACCGCCGTCGGGATCTCGACCCTCGGCACCCGCATGTCGACGCTGGCCCTGCCCTGGTTCGTCCTGACCACCACCGGTAGCCCGACGCAGACCGGACTCGTCGCCGCGGCCGAGATGACGCCCTACGTCGTGGTGCAGGGGCTCGGCGGTCCGCTGGTCGACCGGGTCGGCGCCTGGCGCATCTGCGTGCTCACCGACATCGCAGCAGCGGTGCTGTTCGGGGCGATCCCGCTGCTGCACGCGTTCGGGGCGCTGCCGATCGGCGCGCTCGTCCCGCTCGTCATGGCCGCAGGGGCGCTGCGCGGCGGCGGCGACGCGGCCCGCTACGTGCTGCTGCCGGGCGTGCGCGAGACAGCCGGAACACCGATCGAGCGGGCGGCCGGGCTCTACGACGGCGTGTCGCGCGGGGCCTCGCTCGTCGGGGCGCCGCTGGCCGGTGTGCTCATCGGCGTCACCTCGGCCCTGAACGTCCTGGCGCTGGACGCCGCGAGCTTCCTGGTCTCGGCCGCGCTCGTCGCCACGCTGGTGCCCCGGTCCGCCGAGCCCGGCCCGTCCGCTGCGGGCGGCGAATCGCCCGCTTCCTACCTCGCCTCGCTCGGCGAGGGCTTCCGGTACCTGCGGGCCGACCGGCTGCTGATGGGCATCGGGTTGATGGTGATGGTGACCAACCTGCTCGACCAGGCGTCGTCGGCCGTGCTCACGCCGGTCTGGGCCAAGGACGTCGCGCACAGCTCGGTCGCCCTCGGGCTGATCGGCGGGGTGTTCAGCGCCGGCGCGGTCGTCGGCAACATCACCACGACCTGGCTCGGCCACCGGCTGCCGCGGCGCCGCACCTACGCCGTCGGCTTCCTGCTCGCCGGCAGTCCCCGCATGTTCGCGATGGCCCTCGCCGCCACGGTCTCCCCCGTCCTCGTCGCCTGCGTCGTCGGCGGGCTGGCCGCGGGCGCCATCAACCCGATCCTCGGCTCGATCGAGTACGAGCGGGTGCCGCGGCCGCTGCAGGCGCGCGTGCTGGGCGTGCTCGGTGCGACGGCCTGGGCCGGCATCCCGTTCGGCGCGCTCACCGGCGGCGCGCTGACCGAGGTCCTCGGCATCCGGACGGCCCTGGCCGTCACGGCCGCGGCCTACCTCGTGACCACGCTGGCACCGTTCGTGCTCCCCGCCTTCCGGGCGATGGACCGCGTCGATCACACCGGCGAGCCCGTCGGACCGGAGGAACCGGCCCTCGCAGCGCGATAGGTTCTCCCCCATGCTGTACCGAGCCCTCGAGCTGACGCTGGCCCCCGCGCTGCGCGCCGTTTACCACCCGGTGGTGACGGGGCCGGAGAACGTCCCGGCCGAGGGCCCGGTGATCATCGCGGCCAACCACATCTCCTTCGCCGACGAGGTGTTCACCCCGCTCGCCGCCCGCCGCCAGATCTTCTACTTCGCCAAGGCCGAGTACTTCACCACGCCGGGGCTGCGCGGCCGGGCCATGAAGGCGTTCTTCGAGGGCATGGGGCACGTCCCGGTCGCGCGCACCGACACCCGCTCGGCCGCCGCGGTTATCGACATCGGCGTCGAGGTGCTGAGCCACGGCAGCGCGCTCGGCATCTACCCCGAGGGCACCCGCTCCTCCGACGGGCGGCTGCACAAGTTCCGCACCGGTGTCGCCCGGGTCGCCCTGCGCAGCGGCGCCCCGGTGCTCCCGGTCGGGCTGGTCGGCACCCGCGACGTCAAGTCCCCCGACTCGCACCGCTGGCACCGGGCCCCCGTCGGGGTGCACTTCGGCGAGGTCCTGCACTTCGGCGACCGTGCCGCCGAGGAGCGCAGTTCGCGGGTGCTGCGCGAGGTCACCGAGACCGTCCGCGAAGCCGTGCAGAAGCTCAGCGGGCAGGACTACGTCGACGAATTCGCGTCCAGCCTGAAGGTCACCGAGTAGGCCGCCTTGTCCGCTCGTGTGGTTGTGAATTTCGACGAATTCACAACCACAGCGGCGGACAAGGCGGACAGGGGTTGTCGGTCGGGTCACCGGGGCCGAGAGCGGCGCGGGAAGGATGTCCGGGCGTTCCTAGACTGAGCGGGTGTCCGCGCCCAGTCCTGCCGTCGAGATCGTCGATCTCGTCAAGGCCTACGGCGCGCGCCGCGCCGTCGACGGGCTGTCGCTGACGCTCCCCCGCGGCCAGGTGCTGGCGCTGCTGGGCCCGAACGGCGCCGGCAAGACGACCACCATCGAGATCTGCGAGGGCTTCCGCCGGGCCGACAGCGGCACGGTCCGGGTGCTCGGCCTCGACCCGGTCGCCGACGCCGCCACGCTGCGGGCGCGGGTCGGCGTGATGCTGCAGGACGGCGTCGGCGGCTACACGGGAGCGACCGCGGCCGAACTCCTGCGCCTGTTCGCGTCCTACGCCGCCACCCCGCAGGACCCGCAGGAGCTGCTGACGACCGTCGGGCTCGGCGATGTCGCCGGCACCGCGGTCAAGCGCCTCTCCGGCGGGCAGCAGCAGCGGCTCTCGCTGGCGCTCGCTCTCGTCGGCCGACCCGAGCTCGTGTTCCTCGACGAGCCGACCGCCGGCATGGACCCGCAGTCGCGCCGGGCCACGTGGGAGCTCGTCCGCGCGCTGCGGGCCGACGGCGTGAGCGTCGTGCTCACCACCCACTTCCTGGACGAGGCCGAGCAGCTGGCCGACACCGTCGTGGTGGTCGATGCCGGACGCGTCGTCGCGCAGGGCACGCCGGCCGAGCTCACCCGCGCGGGCGCCGAGGGGCAGATCCGCTTCCGGGCCGTGCCCGACCTGCGGCTCGACCTGTTGCTCGACGAGCTGCCGGCCGGCTCGCACGCCAGCGAGCCCGAGCCGGGGCGCTACCTCGTCACCGGCGACGTCACGCCACAGCTGCTGGCCACGCTCACCGCCTGGTGCGCGTCGCAGCAGGTGCTGGCCGAGGAGCTCTCGGTCGAGCGGCGCACCCTCGAGGACGTCTTCCTCGACCTCACCGGACGGGAGCTGCGCACGTGACGCTCTCCTTCGCGCCGAGGCCGGGGGCGGCGCCCCGCTCGCGGATGCTGGCCGCCCAGACGTCCATGGAGTTCCGGCTGCTCCTGCGCAACGCCGAGCAGGTCGGGCTGACCCTGCTGATCCCGCTGCTGCTGCTCGTCTTCTTCAACCTGCCGCTGCTGTACTCGCTGCCCTCGCCGCGCCGCATCGACTTCGTCGTGCCGAGCATCATCGCGCTGGCGGTGATGTCGGCGGCCTTCACCGGGCTGGCGATCGGCACCGGCTTCGAGCGCAAGTACGCCGTGCTCAAGCGTCTCGGCGCCACGGCGCTGCCCCGCTCGGTGCTGCTGCTCGGCAAGACGCTCTCGGTGCTGCTGCTCGAGATCGTGCAGATCGCCGTCATCGCGCTGCTCGGGCTCGCGCTGGCCTGGCACCCGCACGGCGACCCGCTCCTCGTGCTCGTGCTGGTCGTGCTGGGCACGCTCGCGTTCGGTGGTCTGGGGCTGCTCCTCGCCGGCACGCTGCGGGCCGAGGTGACCCTCGCCGCGGCCAACCTGATCTGGCTGGTGCTGCTGTTCGCCGGCGGCATCGCGATCCCGCTGTCGAAGTACCCGAACGGTCTCGCCGACGTGCTGCAGTACCTGCCCTCGGCCGCGCTGTCGGACGGCCTGCACCAGGTGCTCCTCGACGGTCACGGGCTGCCCGGTCGCGACACCCTGACGCTGAGCGTCTGGGCCGCGGTCGCCCTGCCCGCGGCCGCGCGGTGGTTCCGGTGGGAGTGAGTACCGACCCGGTCGTCGCCGGCACGCCCGGGCACGACGCCCAGGTGGTTCGCTGGCTGCCGTCGTGGCTGCAGACCGCGGTCGCCCTGCGCCGGCTCGCGCTCACCTCGGTGATCGTCAACGTGCTCATCGTGGTGACCGGGGGCGCGGTGCGGCTCACCAATTCGGGGCTCGGCTGCCCCACCTGGCCGTCGTGCACGGACAGCTCGCTGACCCCGACGAAGAAGTACGCGATCCACGGGATCATCGAGTTCACCAACCGGCAGCTGACCTTCGTGCTCGTGATCGTCGCTGTGGCCACCTGGGTCGTGGCCATGCTGCTGCGCTCGGAGCGGGGGCTCGCGACCTGGGCCGCGCTGGGCATCCCGGCCCAGGCCGTCCTCGGCGGGCTGACCGTGCTGACCCACCTCAACCCCTGGCTCGTCGCCCTGCACTTCCTGCTGTCGATGGCGATCATCGTGGTGACCTACGTGATGTGGTGGCGTCTCGGGCCGCGGCCGGCCGCGCCGCTCCCCACCGCCGGACGCCGGCTCGCCTGGGCCACGACCGCCGTCACGGCGACGACCCTCGTCATCGGCACCGTCGTCACCGGCAGCGGCCCGCACGCCGGCGACCTGCAGAGCGGCAAGGTGCACCGCACCGGCCTGAAGGTCTCCTCCGTGGCCCAGCTGCACGCCGACGCGGTGATGGTGCTCATCGGCCTGACGATCGGCATGGTCGTGCTGGCCTACGCCCTTCGCAGTGGCGAGGTGTTCCGCCAGGCCGTCGTCGCGCTGCTCGGCGTCGAGCTGGCACAGGGTTTCATCGGCTACCTGCAGTACTTCCTGCACGTGCCGCCGCTGCTCGTCGGCCTGCACATGCTCGGCGCCTGCCTGCTGTGGCTGGCCGCGCTGCGCGTGCAGCTGGTGGCGCGGCCCGCACCTGCCTGAAGGTTCTCAGCCGAGCCCGATCCGGCTGGTCGAGAACGCGGCGTCGTCGAACTCGACGTCGGCCAGCACGCTCGCCGTCTCTCCCACCTGCAGGTTCGCGACCGGGTTGGCGCCGAGGTTGGCCGTTGCCGAACCGAGGTCGGCCACCGGGTTGCCGTCGAGCCACACCTGCACCACGCCGGCCGTCGCGCTCATCGTCAGGTGCAGCTCGACGACATGCCAGCCGGGACCGGCTGCCACGCTGCTCGCCGTGAACGTGTTCGCGCCGTCGGCGTGGAAGCCGAGCGCGCCGCTCGGGGCGATGTAGACGTAACCGCCGTTGCCCGTGCCGGTCGCGGTGTCGCGCAGGCGCAGGAGCGTCACGCGGCTCGAGGTCTGCCTCAACACCTTGAACGCGACGCGGGCGTAGGCGTCGGTGGCCGCGGTGACCGATCTCTTGGCGAACATCGGCGCCGCGGTCGTCGGGGCGCTGCCCTCGGCGGCGAAGGCGCCGCTCCGCACGTCGCTCGACTCGAGCGTCAGGCCGCCCGACGTCGACCAGGCCGCCAGCGTCCCCGACTCGAAGCCGTCGGCGAAGGACGGCGGGGTCGCCGCCGGTGTGGTCGCGACCGCCGTCACCAGCGGCGACACGTTCCCGGCCGCGTCGCGCGCGCGGATCGTGTAGGTGTACGAGGTCGACGCGACGGCGGTGCTGTCGGTCCAACCGACCGCCCCCGGCGGCAGGCCGACGACCAGCATCGCGTTGTTGCGCAGGATGTCGTAGGCGACCACGCCGGTGTCGTCGGTCGAGGCCGTCCAACTCAGGTCGACCGAGAACGGGCCGCTCGCCGTCGCGGTGAACGACCCGGGTGCGGTCGGCGCGGCGACGTCACCGCCGACACCGATCCGGCTCGTCGAGAATGCAGCGTCGTCGAACTCGACGTCGGCGACGACACCTGCGGTCTCGCCGACCTGGAAGCTGGTGATCGGGTTCGCGCTGACCACGGCGGTGGCAGTCAGATCAGGCACGGCCGCGCCGTCGAGCCACACCTGCACCAGGCCGGACCCGGTGAGGTTCAGGTGCAGTTCGAGCACGTGCCAGCCGGCGGCGGCCTGCGCGCTGCTGGCGGTGAACGTGTTCGTGGCGTCATTGTGGAAGCCGAGCGCGCCGCTCGGCGACACGTAGACGTAGCCACCGTTCAGCGTGTCCGTCGCCGTGTCGCGCAGGCGCAGCAGCGTCACCCGGCTGCTGGTCTGGGCGTTCACCTTGAACGCGACCCGGGCGTAGGCGTCGGTGCTCGAGGGCACGGTCCGCTTCGCGTACATCGGCGCCGACGTCGTCGGAGTACTCGTCTCGGCCGCGTAGCCGCCGGACCGGACGTCGCTCGACTCGACCGACAGCCCGCTCGCCGTCGCCCAGGTCGACAGGTCGCCCGTCTCGAAGCCGTCGGAGACGAGCGGGGGCGCTGCGGCCGGTGTCGTCACCGATGCGGTCGCGAGGCCCGAGGAGTTGCCCGCGGCGTCGCGCGCCCGGACGGCGTAGGTGTAGCCGGTCGAGGCGAACGCCGAGGTGTCGGTCCAGCCGACCGTCGCGGCGGGCAGGCCGGCGGCCACGACCGACCCGTTGCGCAGGACGTCGTAGCCCGTCACCCCGGTGTCGTCGGTCGAGGCGGTCCAGCTCAGCCCGACGGTGAAGGCGTCGCCGGCGGTGGCCGTGAACGACCCCGGAGTGCTCGGCGCCGTGACGTCGCCGCCGACCCCGATCCGGCTGGTGGAGAAGGCCGCGTCGTCGTAGCGGAGGTCGGCGGTCGTGGACGCCGTGTCGCCGATCTGCAGCACGCCGATGCCGCCGACCCCGCCGAGGTCGGTCGTCGCCGACAGCGCGGGCACGACGTTCCCGTCGAGCCACACCTGCACCTGGCTGCTCGCCCCGGCGACGGCCAGGTGGAGTTCCAGCACGTGCCAGCCCGGGCCGGGCCGGACGCTGCTGATCACGCCGCTCGCCGCCGCATCGCTGCGGAACGCGAGCGCGCCCGTCGCGGTGAGGAAGAGGTAGCCGCCGTTCCCGGCGGACGTGTCGCGCAGGCGCAGCAGGGTGGCCTGGCTGGTCTGCGACACGATCTCGAACGCGACCCGCGCGTACGCGTCGGGATACGTCGCGGCCAGCACCCGCCGGGCGTACGCGCCCGAGGCCGCCGTCGCCCCCTCGGCCGCGGTCGTCCCGGAGTGGACGTCGGTCGTCTCGACCGACAACCCGGCCGACGCGCTCCAGCCCGAGAGGTCACCCGTCTCGAACCCGTCGCTGAACAGCGGTGTCGCCACCGCCGGGGTGCTCACGGTCGACGTCGTCGTCGGTGACACGTTGCCCGACCCGTCCCGGGCCCGAACGCCGTACAGGTAGGAGGTGGAGGGCGTCACCGTGGTGTCGACGAACGACGTCGTCGTGGCCGGGACGCTGGTCAGGAGGACACCTCCCCGCAGGATGTCGTAACCGGTGACGCCGATGTCGTCGGTCGACGCGGTCCAGCTGACCGCGACCGTGAACGGGTTGTTCGCCGTGGCGGTCACGGTGCCCGGCGCGCTCGGCGGCGTCGCATCGACGGCCACCCCGATGCGGCTCGTCGAGAATGCGGCGTCGTCGTAGAGCACGTCGGCGCTCACCGTGGCCGTCTCGCCGATCTGCAGGACGCCGATGCCGGTGATCGCGCCGAGGTCGGTGCTCGCGAAGGTGAGGTCGGGGACGGCGACGCCGTCGAGCCAGACCTCGACCGTGCTGCTCGCGCCGTTCACGGCGAGGTGCAGTTCGACGGTGTGCCAGCCCGGACCCGGGACCCGCGCGCTGACCGAGGCCGCCGCGAGCGCGTCGCTGCGGAAGGCCAGGTGGCCGGTCGGGGTCAGGAAGACGTAGCCGCCGCTGCCGGTCGGGGTGTCCCGGAGCCGGAGCAGGGCCACCTGGTTCGCCCCGACCGAGTTCGCCTCGAACGCGACCCGGGCGTAGGCGTCGGGGTACGAGCCGGGCAGCGTCCTCTTCGCGTACTGCGGCCCGGCCGTCGTCGTCGTGTTGCCCTCGACGGAGTAGCTGCCGGTGCGGACGTCCACCGTCTCGATCGCCAGACCGCCGGTCGTCGTCCAGGCACTCAGGTCGCCCGACTCGAACCCGTCGACGAACAGGGGCGGGGCCGCGCTCGGCTGGGTCAGCGAGATGGGGTCCGACCAGGCCGACGTGTTGCCCGAACCGTCACGCGCCCGGACGGCGTAGGTGTGCGTCGAGTTCGCGGTCAGCGAACTGTCGGTGTAGGTGAGCGTGCTGCCGACCGACGCGAGCAGGATGCCGTCGCGGGCGATGTCGTACCCGACGACCCCGACGTCGTCGGTCGCGGCGTTCCAGGTCACCGTCGCCGAGAACGGCCCGGTCGCCGTGCCGGCGAGACCACCCGGGACGGTGGGCGGCGTCGTGTCGGCGGTCGGCCCGAGCCGGCTGGTCGCGAAGGCGACGTCGTCGAAGGCAACGTCGTAGGTCTGGTTGGTCTGGGTCTCCCCGATCTGGATCGCGCCGACCGGCGCGGTGCCGACGTCGAGCGAGGCGTTCGAGAGGTCGGTGACCGGGACGCCGTCGAGCCACAGGCCGAGGGCCCCGCTGGAGGTGCCGGCGGCGTCGGCGAGGCGATGCACCTCGAGGGTGTGCCAGCCCGGCGACGGCGAGGTGTCGGAGAGCGTGTTCGTGCCCAGGGCGTCGTTGTGCCAGCCGAGCTGGCCGGTGGTCTCGATGTAGGCGTACCCCAGCGAGTTGCCCGACGCGTCGCGCAGGCGCAGCAGGTTGACCTGGCTCGGCTGGGCGATCACGTCGAACGCGACCCGCGACCACGCGTCGGGGTAGGTCGCGGACAGCGTCTTCTTGGCGTAGACGGCACCGGTGGTGGTGTTGCCCTCGACGGCGTACGTGCCGGAGTTCGCCGTCGTGGTCTCGGCGGTGAGCCCGTGGCTCGTGCTCCACGTCCCGAGGCCGCCCGACTCGAAGCCGTCGGAGAAGATCGGCACGGGTGGCGCTGCGGTGGTGAGCGGTGCGGCGGCGGTCGACGGCGATGCGTTGCTCGCGATGTCGAGGGCCACCACCGAGTACACGTAGGTCGCCGACGCGTGCGCCGTGTCGTCGGTGAAGGTCGTCGCTCCCGTCACGGTTGCGAGCAGGACGCCGTCGCGGTAGACCCGGTAGGCGGTGACGCCGGTGTTGTCGGTCGCTCCCGACCAGGCGAGGTCGACGCTGAACGGCGAGCTCGCGACCGCGGTCACCGTGGTGGGTGCCGTCGGCGGGGTCGAGTCGACGGTCCAGGTGGCGATCGCGGGCGTGGGATCCTTCGACTTGTTGACCGTGGCCGCCACCGAGAACGTGTGCGTCCCACCGGCGAGACCGGTGTAGGTCTTCGGGCTGGTGCAGGTCGTGGCCGTGCCCGCGTCGAGCTGGCAGGTGTACGTCGCCGGGGTGCCGCTGGCGTGGAAGGCGAAGGTCGCCGACGTCGCAGTCGTGCCGGCCGGTGGGGCGGTGTCGAGGTAGGTGTCGGTCGGCACCTTGAACGTGTAGCTCTTCTGGTCGAACACCGCCCCGGTGGAGTCGGTCGGCGCGACGGTCACGGTCGTGCCGCTGACCGTCACCTTGAGGAAGTGGTAGACGTTCGCGGCCGACGACGGCACTCGCGCCGATCCGCAGGCGGAACCGCTGTTGCTCGTCGGCGACCAACCGATGCCGTACAGGTCGCGCGACGTGCACGGGCCGATCGGCTCGAGCGTGGCGCCGCCGCCGCCCGTCACGTAGGTGATCGGCATGCCCGACGTGCTGGCCGAGTTGCGCTGGTAGATGTGGGCGTGGCCGTTGAACACGAGCTGTACGCCGTGCTGGCCGAGCAGGCCCTCGAGGTTGGTCGGGCCCTGCAGGTAGAAGTCGGACGTCTGGGTGTTGTTGTCCGAGTAGAACGGGAAGTGCGAGAACGCGAACTTCAGCTGCGTCGGGTGCGTGGTCAGGTCATTGAGGAGCCAGGTGTATTCGGGCGTGCCCGGGGCGAAGTGCGCGAGCGCGTCGTTGGCATACGGGTTCTGCGTGCCGGAGTTCGTGTCGCCCCACGCCGAGTCGAGGACGTAGAAGCGGACGTTGCCCGCGGTGAACGCGTACCACTCGCTGCCGTAGTTCGACGGGTTGCTGCCGTTGACACAGCAGTAGGCGTCGTTCTGGTAGCGGCCACCGGACTGCAGCACGGTCTGGTCCTGCGTCCAGGTGGCGATGTCGGCGTGCGCCGTGCCCGACACGCCGTGGTTGCCGACCGCGGTGAACAGCGGGATCCGCTGCCCGGGCAGCGTCCAGAAGTTGGGACCGAAGATGGCGCTGGTGTTCGCGCCCGACTGCTGCAGGTCCCCGTAGTTGATCTGGCTGCCGTTCGGGTAGCCGTTGTCGCCGACGGTGACGGCGAAGCGGGCGCCGCTCAGCGCGATCTGGGTCATCAGGGCGGCCGCCCCCGGGTTCTGGCCGGAGGTGTCGACCTGACCCCAGTCCCCGAGCACGTCGAAGGAGAAGGTGTCGGTGGCCCCCGGCTGCACCTGGGTGCTGAACTGCGGTGACCCGTTGGCCGCCAGCAGGTCGAGCGGGCCGAGGTAGGCGCGGTAGCAGTACGCGCCGGTCGCGGGCAGGGTCAGCGCGGCCTTCCACTGGTACTCGTACACCGTGCCGACGAGGATCGTCGAGCGCGTGGCGAGCACGGTCGTCGACGGCGTGCACGCGCCACCGGTGCCGACCGTGCCCCACTGCACGCTGCCGGTGGTGTCGGACTGGTCGGTGGCGAAGTTGACGTCGACGTGCAACCCGACGAGGTCGGTCAGGTACGGCGCGCGGGTCAGGTGCGGGTCGTAGCTCGCCATCGGCACGACGGTGACCGCGGCACTCAGGGCCGATGCGTTGCCGGCCGTGTCCCGGGCCCGCACGGCATACGCGTAACCCTGCCCGGTCGACACCGTCGGGTCGGCGTAGGTGGTGAGCGTGGTCGTCGCCAGCAGTACCCCGCCGCGAAAGACGTCGTAGCCCGCGACCCCGGTCGCATCCGTGGACGCCGTCCACGCGAGATTCACCGTCGGGCCCGCAGCGTTCGCCGACAGTCCGGACGGCACGGTCGGCGCGACCGTGTCGACCCTCCACGAGGCGGTGGCCGGGGTGGCATCGGTCAGGCCGTTCGCCGTCGCGGCCACCTTCAGCGTGTGGGCGCCGTTCGCCAACCCGGTGAGCGTCTTCGGGCTCGTGCACGACCCGGCCCGGCCGGCGTCCAGGGTGCAGGCGAACGTCGCGCCGGCCACGGTGGCGTGGAACGTGACGGTGGCCGACGCGCTGTTGGTCAACGCGGCGGGGGCGGTGTCGATCACCGTGTCCGGCGGCGTCGCGGCCGCCGGCGTCGTCACCGTCGCCGGGCTGCTCGGGCTCGACGGGTTGCCCGCCGCGTCGATGGAGGCGACCGAGTACGAATGCGTGCTCGCGGCCGCCACCGTGGTGTCGGTCCAGCCGGGCACGGCCCCGAGCGTCGCGATCACCGACCCGTCGCGCAGCACCTTCTCGCCGGTGACACCGTTGCTGTCGGTGCCGGGGGTCCAGGTGAGGGCCACCGACGTCGGACTCTGCGCGGACGCGGCGAGGGCGGTCGGCGCGGTGGGGGCGGTGAGGTCGACGGTCCAGGTGGCGGTGGCGGGCGAGGCATCGGTGATGCCGCCCGAGGTCGAGGCGACCGAGAAGGTGTGGCGCCCGGCCGGCAGCGCCGAGAAGGTTCTGGGGCTCCCGCACGGCGCGGGCGCCGCCCCGTCGAACCCGCAGGCGAAGGTCGCGCTCGGGCCGGTCGAGTGGAACGAGATCGACGCGCCCGCGCTCGAGGTGAACGCGGCCGGGGCGCTGTCGATGATCGTGTCCGGGGCGGGTTTGGCCGCGGCCGGGGATGCTCCGAGGGCGACGGTGACCGCGATCGCCACCGGGGCGGCGAGCAATGCGCCACGGGCACGCCGCGCGTTGGTGCGATCCTGACGAGCCACGTCGGCTCCCCTTCCACGGTCAGTGGATGCGGTCGAGTTTCCGGTCGGCCTGGTGGCGGTGCACACCGATGTCGCGCGCGTCCCGACGGCCGCGATCCGACGCCCGCAGGGTGAGCACGACCAGGCCGACGGCGACCACGACGGTCAGCAGCAGCACGGCCTTCAGCCCGGTCCACGTCCCGTGCGGAGCGGACGTCGCGGGCGGCGCCGACAGCGGCGGCGAGGACGAGGGGCTCGCGCCGGTGCGGGCGGCCAGGTAGCTGCGCAGCACGTCGAGTTCCTCGCCGCCGTAGCGCCGTCCGGGCTCGATGTAGGTGTTCTCCGACCACTCGTTCCAGCTGATGACCCCGACGGCGTCGGGGCGGCTGGCGTAGGCGTTGTCGAGGCTGCGCACGAGCGTGCGGCCGTCCCGCCGGTCGATCACCCGGCTGTGCCCGAGCGTCGTGCCGTCGAAGCCGCCGGCGGCCGGGGCGATCCACAGGCCGCGGTCGCGGTGCACCGCCGCACCCATGTCGACGAGCCTCTGCCGGGTCGACGCCGACCGCGGGTTGGCCGACGACCAGTAGTAGGCCTCGCCGTCGACGTGCGCCGCGACCCGCTGGTAGCCGGCGACGCTCTTCGAGGCCGCGAGCAGGTAGGCCGAGGATCCGAGCGCCGCCCGCACGGCCGCGACGTCGGCGACCGGGTACTGGTCGGTGCCGGTCCACACGATCACCGGGCGGTGGTAGTAGCTCGAGCGCAGGTCGCTCCCCCAGCGCCGGACGAGGTAGAGCAGGTCGGCGCGCACCGTCGCGATCGGCAGCGGCTTGCGCTGGAAGTCCAGCGCCTCGTAGACCACGCCGATGTCGAGCTTCTCGTCGTGCGCCACCTGCAGCAGCAGGGTGAGCCGGCGGTTGAGGTTCGGGGTGCTCTTCCACGAGGTCAGGAACCCGTCGATGCCGGCGCCGCGGGCCGCCGTCACCTGGTCCCGCAGCACGTGCGGATCGTCGCTCGAGTACCGCCCGGCCAGTGGGTAGTCCTGCTTCGCGCGATCCCACGAACCGGGGTCGAACCACTGGTAGAAGTACGCGTACACCGGCACGTGCGGTCGCGCGGGCGGAGGTGTCGCCCGCGCCGGGCCGGCCGAGGCCCCGACTCCCAGGGCCGCCAGCAGCACCGCGAGCACGGCCCGCCGGACGATCACGGCGCCGCCCTCCTCGCCGCGAGCCGGCGGCGGGCCAGCGTCCGTCCGCAGATCACTGAGGCGACCAGCACGAACAGTCCGATGGCCAGCATGACCACCGCGTCGACCAGGGTCACGACGCGCAGGTCGACGCTGTCGTCGCGCGTCACCAGGATCTTCGTCTGGCCGGCGACGATCGCCGAGTCGATGGACAGCCCGTACAGGCCGCGCACCATCGCCGGCACGATCTCGGGCCGGCCGGACGACAGCTCGATGGCGTAGTGCACGCCGTCGGGCCGGGTGACGAGCGCGCGGGAGCCGATCTGGTTGCCGAAGAGCGCGTCGTGCACGGACACCGCCATGCGGAACACGGCCAGCCGCACCGTCCACACCCCCGAGCGGCTCGGCGTGAAGTGCTGCCGTCCGTCGAACACCGCCTCGCTGCCGTTGATGCGCACCGAGTGCAGCAGGTAGGTGACCGGCCGCGACTCCCACGAGCCGCCGACCCGGCTGGAGGTCGTGCTGAGCAGCGGGGTCGGCGCGTCGAGCTCCCGGCCGAGCATGGTCACCCTGGTGCTGCCGACCGACATCCGCACGTCTCCGACGATGGAGATCCCGACCGGGCGCCCCTGCAGGTCGACGAAGTGGACCTGCACCGGCCGGCGGACGTCGAGCGCGGCCACCAGGCGCCGCTGGCGCTCGACCTTCGACCGTTCGGTGCTCACCCGCAGGGCCGACACCTGGACATCACCCGCGGCGTTGGTGGCGAGCTGAAGCTTGTCCGCCAGGTTGTTGAGGTCGGCAACCGGTGCGGTGACCGTGCCCTTGCGGTCG
Organism: Jatrophihabitans sp.; assembly: GCF_036000465.1. Lineage (GTDB taxonomy): Bacteria > Actinomycetota > Actinomycetes > Mycobacteriales > Jatrophihabitantaceae > Jatrophihabitans. Next base: position 16,298 of record NZ_DASYFV010000050.1, read on the forward strand.
GTCACGAGTTCGGCGCCCTCGAGCTGGAACGCGACACCGGGCGTCGGCGGGATGGTGCGGATGACGACGGTGCCGTGGGCGGCGTTGAGCCGCAGGGTCCAGGTCGGGTGACCGAACGGGTCGAACTGCGGCGTCGCGGCGCTGAGCACGACCCCGGAGTTGACGACCACCTGGCTGATCCCCCACAGCACCGGACGGGCGATCAGCCCGCTGTGCTCCAGGGTCGTCCGGCGCGCGGCGAGAGTCACCGTCGCCGTGCGGCGGAGGTCGAGATCCAGCGTCTGCCCGAACGAGGAGTGCAGCCGGATCTTCTGCACCGTCGACGGGTTGACCCCGGTGCTGCCGGCCACGACCGCCAGCCGAACCGGCGCGGCGACGTCGAGCCCGACCCGCAGGTGGCTCTCGCGCAACACGTGCGGCCCGGCCGTGATGCGGGTCAGCGCGACGCGGTTCGCCCCGGCCCGGGAACCGTCGAGCACGATCTGCTTCGCGATGCCGTTGAGCGAGCCGACGCCGACCGCCGCGGTGCCGTCGGACCGCGTGGTGACCGGGACGCCGCTGACGAGGAAGGTCACGCCCCCCACCGCCGGGACGGTCGAGATGTAGACGGTGCCACTCGGGTCGGCCGCCGCACCCGGCGGCACGACCACACCGACGGCGGCCAGCAGTCCGACGGCGGCCAGCAGCCGCCCGATCCGTCGCGGCGTCATGCCGTCACCATCCGTCGTCGTCGATCCCGCACGGTCGTCGTCCCGACGGTCACGCCCACGATGGCCAGCGCCACCGCGATCGCCCCGAGGTAGCCGACGTAGAGGAACGTGCTGTCCGGTTGGAGCACCGGTTGGTCGGTCGGCACCCCGATGAGCGCCGCCGGGCGCGGGCGGGCCCGCAGGTCGATGGCCTGCCGCAGATCACCGGCCGTGCGGTCGCGTTCGGCCAACGGTTCGAGTGACCACGTGGTCTCGATCAGGCGGAGGGTGGACGCCGCGTCGTAGACGCGGTGGTCGACCGTGCCCGGCGCGACGAACGGGCTGATCATCAGCGCCGGCACCCGCAGACCGACCGTGGCGCCGGCCAGGCGCGGCGGCCGCACATGGTCGTACCAGCCGCCCGAGCTGTCGTACTGCAGCAGGAACGCCGAGCTCGACCACTCCGGACTGGAGATCAGCGCGTTGACCACCGCCCGGGCGAGAGTGTTGCCCTTGGCCGGATCCTGCGGGGCCTGCTCGGTGGAGGACGTCGTGACGACGACCGACACCGCGGGCAGCGTGCCGGTGACCGCGTCGCGGTAGTAGCGGCTGAGGTCGACGATGTGCGACATCGCCTTCGGATCGTCGAGGTAGCGCCGCATCGCGAGCAGCGGGACCCGGGTGACCTGACCACCGCGGCGCTGCTTGCTCGACGCGGTGTCGACCGTGAGCGCGGGCTCGTAGTTCTGCACGTAGATGCGCCACGGGATGCCGGCGTTGGTCAGCCGGTCGAAGATGACGGCCTGGTTCGACCAGCCCGAGACGGGCACGGTCGACGGGTCTCCGGCGGCCCGGGCGGTGACGTCGAACAGCCGGTTGGCCACGCTGCCCCCGGGCACCCCGCCGAACCAGTGGTCGAAGACCATGCCCTGGTCGGCCAGGTCGTTCAGCAACGGGAGGTCGGCGGGGCGGAAGTAGCCCAGCGCGGCCGTGCCGTCGGACTCGCGCGTCGTCTGGGCCAGGACGAAGCCGTTCATCGCGCCCTTGGCCACCGACGCCTGCTGCACCGCCGCGGCGCTGCGCAGTTGGATCTGCTTCGGGCTCGGGCCCAGCGGATAGGGCTTGACGCAGGCTGGTTGGTTGACGTGGCTGGGCCGCTGGCAGGCGTCGGTCGGAATGTTGTCGACCCCGGGACGGGCTCCGAAGTAGTTGTCGAAGCTGCGGCCGCTCTGGGTCATGAGCACGAGGTGCTGCAGCGTGCGCGCCGGCGCCGGCGCCGCGGGCCGGGCCGCCGCGGGCGCGATGCCCCCGGGCGCCACCACGGCCGCGGCGGCCAGCCCGAGCAGGGCCAGAGCCCGCTTCACGGGGTCACCTCGTAGACCACGATCAGACGTTGGCCGGCGCGCCCGTGGAGCTCGCCGCGCACAACGTGCACCGCCCGGCCGTGGAAGCGCGCGGCGAGCTGGTTCGCCCGGGCCGCGAAGACCGGCGAGCGCTCGGCCGAGTACGCGTCCCAGACGACGTACTGGTACGACCCGGACCGCAGCTCGAGGTCGGCGTTGTCGATCGAGTGGTAGGACGGGTTGCGGTGGAGCGGGTTCGGGCTCACCGACAGGCCGTCGCTGCGCCGCCCGCTGTAGTACTGGATCAGGTTCGCCATGCTCGGCCCGATCGTCATCAGCCGCGCCCCCAGGGGCACGTTCGTCGCGATCCAACGGCCGACCTCGCGGCCGCCGCGCAGCCCACCGGCCCCGGCCAGACCGCTCGAGTTCGGCGCCACGATCGAGGCCACGCTGGGGACGGCCGCGGCGAGCACGACCAGCCCGACGACGGCGGCGACCGCGGCCCGCACCCGTCGACCGGCGTTGAGCCAGGCCGGCGCCGCGAGCGCGCGGGCGGCGAGCACGACGACCGCCGGGGCGAGCGGCGTGAGGTAGGAGAACCCCTTGACCGGCCAGACCTCGAAGAACAGCAGCGGCACTCCGATCCACGAGATCAGCAGGGTCTCGCGCCAGCTGAAGTCGAGGTGCGTGAACCGGTTCGCGATCAGGCCGGCGGCGGCGACGAGGATCAGCAGCGGTCCCATGGACCGGCCGACCGAGTCGAAGTAGAAGCCGAACGAGTGATTGGGCTCGCGGGTCAGCTGCCACAGCAAGTAGGACTGCCCGCTGTGCGAGCCGCCCGCGACCGCGGTCAGCACGGGGTAGGCGAGCGCGATGGTCACCGCGACGATCGCCCCGGCGAGCGGGAAGCGCAGCGGGCGCCACAAGTGGTTGACCAGCGCGAGGAACACGAAGGCCGAGCCGATCAGGATGACCGCCGTCTCCTTGCTCAGGGCGGCCAGGCCCAGGCAGGCCCCCGCCGCGATCAGCCAGCGCGCCCGCGCCGGCCGGGTCGAGGCCACGGCCAGGCACAGCAGCGAGCCGGTCGCGAAGAACGCCATCGGGCCGTCCAGCATGATCTGCCGGCTGATGGCGACGTGGTAGGGCATGACCGCGAGGAACAACGCGGCCAACCCGCCGACGCGGCGGTCGTACAGCGTGCGTCCGAGCATGTAGACGAGGCCGACGGTGCCGACCCCGAACAGGGCCGCGAGGTAGCGCCCGGGCACGTCCGGCACGCCGTCGGCGTACCAGGGCGACATCAGCACCTGTAGCAGCAGGGGGTGGGCCCGCACGACCGGGAAGAGGCCGACGAAGTGCGGGTTTCCCGCCAGCGAGGCCGACTGCGCCGCGTACACGGCCTCGTCGCTGTTCAGCCCCACCGCCCCGAGATCGGCGATGCGCAGCACGAACGCGATCAGCAGTGCGCTGCCCGGGAGCAGCATCGGCACCACGTGGTCGCGAGCGGGCCGCCACCGGCGACGCCGGACGGGGTAAACCGGCGTCACCGGTGCCGCGGCCTCTTCCTGCGGATCGGCGGCGCCGCCGACCGGCTGGGCGTCGAGACCGGCGCTCATCGCTACTCCGCGGTGACGGGAGCAGTCGAACCCGTACCCGTGCGGACGAGGCTCGGGATGTGGTCGCACCAGGTGAAGTCGGGAGTCGCCAGGCGACGCGCCCGGATGCCGGTCATGGCGCTGACGAGGATGGCGCGTTCGCGGGCCCGCAGCTCCTCGTACTCCTCGCCCCCGACCACGAAGGCCGGCGCCAGGTAGCGGAAGGGCGGGAAGCCGTAGGCGTCGTCGGTGTTCGCGATCAACTCGTCGATCAGCCCGTCCGGCTCGATCTCGTCGAGACGGTACGGCGCCCGCTCGATCACGAACAGGTTCTCGATGTCGACCGAGACGCCCATCTCGCACGGCACGAGCCGCTGCACGGTGTACTTCGGCGGCGGGATCACCCGCTGCGTGATCGCGTTGATGCTCATGATCGGCAGGTTGATCTCGCCGAGGCGCGCGCCGATCCCGCGGCCCTCCTTCGAGTGCACCCGGCTCTGCACCCGCAGCCGCCGCCACTCCCGGGCCGACAGGTCGCCGGCGTTGACCGCGCGCAGGGTGTGCTGGCTGATCGTCAGCGGCTTCGGGTAGCACAGCGCGCGGCCCTTGCCGTCGATGATCGTCATGTCGTCCGAGAGGAAGCGGCCACCGTGTTCGCGTAGCAGCTTGAGCACGGTGCCGGTCTTGCCCGTGTCGGTCAGCGCCGACAGCAGGACCCCGTGCCCATCGAAGTCGAGGCAGGCGGAGTGCAGGAGCATGTAGCCGCGCGAGACGAGGACGAAGCGCAGCAGCGCCTCGACGACGTTCGTGTACAGGACGTGCGGCGAGCGGGCCAGCAGGGGGCCGACGGTGATCTGCACGCGGTCGGTCATGTCGATGTAGACGTCCGAGCCGGCCCGGCCCAGGTGCTCGCGGTAGGACACGGCGGGGCGCGACGCGAACTGGGTCACCTGGGTGCGGCCCCGCACCCGGGCCGGGGCGAACGAGCCGACGGCGATGTCGATGTCGGGCTCACCGGCCGGCTCGGCGGCGAAGTGGGTGAGCTCGGGCAGCGCGATCGCCGAGCCGATGGTGACGATGCCGTGCACGTCGTAGAAGTGGGTGCGGGTCGCCGGGCGACGCCGGATCCGCGGCCCGGCGCCGTCGGTCATGTCGACGACGAGGTCGACCGGTCCGAAGCGCCGCGGCGCGCCGTCGCACGGATCGGTGCCCTCGGGCGCCGACGAGGTGTCGGAGCCGGAGGCCTTCGGCAGGGTCGCAGTCATCTTTCCTCCACGGGTGAACAGGAAACGGTCGGAGATCAGGTAGCGCACGGCGAAGACGCCGAGCAGGGTGAGCACGTTGGCGAGCAGGTAGTGCATGCCGGCGGATCGGATCAGCCAGGCGAGCAGCGGCAGCCGCGCGAGCAGCGCCACGTTGTTGACGACGGCGAAGCCGAGCAGCCGCTGCCAGGCGGGCCGCGGCTTCGGACCGGGGTAGACGTAGCGGTCGATCAGCGCGAAGTTCCAGAGCGTCGAGCACTGGGTGGCACCGGTGGCGGCCAGGGCCACCGGGGCGCCGGCCAGGTGCACGAGCAGCCACAGCGCCAGCGTGTTGACGCCAACCCCCGTCAGGCCGACCAGGGCGAACCCGGCCATGCCGCCGAGGCGGCCGGTGGGCGCCCCGACCAGCGTCGCCAGCCGGAGGCTGACGAGGCGGCGCCCGAACAGCAGCCCCTCGCGCCAGCCCGCCTTCGAGTCCCCGCTGTGCCGGTCGGCGAAGGTGAAGGCCACCTCGTCGACCCGCAGGGGGCGCGACCGCGCGACGATCTCGAGCAGGATCTTGAAGCCCGAAGGCCGCAGGTCGTCGACGCGGATCGACGACCGGCGCACGGCGAAGAAGCCGCTCATCGGATCGGTGCAGCGGGCGAGACGGCGCGGGAACACCGCTCTCGTCAGGTGCGTCGAGCCCCGCGACACGGCGGTGCGGGCGACCGAGCCGAGCCCGGAGGCATCCCCGGCACCGACGTAGCGGCTGGCGACCACGATGTCCGCGCCGCCCTCCTCACCGGCCGCGACGAGCTCGGGCACCGTCTCCGGTGGGTGCTGCAGATCGCCGTCCATGACGATCACCCAGTCGGTCCGGGAGGCCCGCAGGCCCGCCACCACGGCACCGCCCAGGCCGCCGACGCGTTGGCCGGCCGCCCGGTGGATGAGCCGTACCGGTCGTGGCGCGCTCACCGCGACCTCGCGGATGCGGTCCGGGGTGTCGTCGGTGCTGTCGTCGACGAAGAGGATCTCGACCGTCCCGGGCGGGTACGACCGCAGCGCCGCGCCGAGGCGCGACACGAGCGGCGCGACGTTGCCCGCCTCGTTGCGGGTCGGTACGACGACGGTGACCGTCGGGGCGTCGAGGCCGGCGAGCGAGCTCGCGGCGACGTCGATCGCGGCGCTCATCGCATCCCCGCTCGGGACGGGCGGTCCGCACCGACGGCCCCGACAGGGTGAGCGCGGTGAGCGGCTAGCTGCCGCGCTCGGTCTGGACCGTCGACGAGCCGGGCGCCAGCAGCACGACGCCCGCGGCCGACAGCAGCCGAGTACCCCGTTCGGTGATCCGCTGGCTCGTACCGGCCCCGCAGGTCGGACACGTGAAGGTCAGCGTGTTGCGGGTGTCGGGCCCGTCGAGGGTCATCAGCAGTTGGGCCGCGGTGATGGGCAGATCCACCGGGCCGCAGTGTGCGCAGCTCGCTCGCACGGTCGTCGTCACGGGTCCAGTGTGCCCAACCGGCGGCCGCTTGCCACCTAGCACTTGGTCCCGTGCCGACGCTCGTAAGTCGCGCAGTCGTGCCATTGCGCCTCGGGCACACTCCGGTCATCCCCGCCCCCCTCCTTCGTCGGTGGCCGCACGGTGAACGGTCGGCAACCGGCTAGTTGCCTGGCGGAAACGTAAGCAACCGGAGCGGGTTGAGAATCGGCAATCGGCATGACCTCGCCTCATTCGCGGGTACCAATTCCGCCTCCTCCGAACGGAGGAGATTGCGTAGCGTGACCGGGCGTCTAATGGCGCGGCGAATACCGGCGAGCAGCAATTCGTTCCCGGCCGCAATTACTGGGCTGGACGCATCTGGCGCGCCCCGTGCGAGCGCCTCCCCGACACGCGCCCAAGATCAGGTACGGCACGACCTTGGAGCCGCGACCGGAATCGCCGTCTCCTCCATCTGGAGGAGACGGTGCGGATCGGTCCGAAATCGCCCGGCCGAGCGTCAGCCGGCGACCTCGTCGAGCGGGCGCACCAGCCCGTGCCGGGTCGCGAGCGACACCGCCTCCAGGCGGGAATGGACGCCGAGCTTGATGAGGATGGCCTGCACGTGTGTACGCACCGTGGTGGGAGAGA
>NZ_DASYFV010000051.1:0-33177 GCF_036000465.1 Jatrophihabitans sp.
AGCGTTCTTCTTCACGTAGATCGGCTTGGTCAGCGTGCCCTCAAGGTGAAGGTCCAGAAGATCTTCTTGCTGCTTCTGAAGGCCGTGGAGCCTGTCGTACAGCCCAGCAAGCTCTGATGAGTCGTCAGTGACAGCCTCAGGCTCTTCCAGGTACGCCTGGCAGATCTCTTCCGTGATCTTCTCGTCCAGCAGGTTGAACAGGATCGAAGAGTGAAGGCCACCGTTCTTGGTGCCAGCCCGCTGGGCAGTGCAGACGTAGAACTTCTTGCCGTTCGCACCAGAGCCGACCACCGTGGCACCACAGACGCACTTGGCGATACCAGTAGCGAGTGACTGGGCACGATTACGGGCCAGGCCCTTGCGCTTGAGGATCGTCCTGACAGCCTCAAGATCCTTACGGCTGACGATGGGCTGCCAGTCGGTAGTCACGCCGAAGTCAGGCACGTCCTTGTAGGACATGACGCCAGCATTGGTCCACCGGCACAGCATGTTCTGAACGGCCACCGTCTGCCACGCCTGAGCACGGATCGGCTTGACTCCGGAGTCACGGAACATCATGCAGACGCGGTAGATGGTGGAACCTTCCAGGATCATCTTGGTTCCGGCCTTGATCAGGTCTGCCTCCGACTTCTCAAGCGTGGACTTGTCGTCCATCCAGCCGAAGATCCGAGGACCCTGCATGTACCGCTCACCATTGGCCCGACGATGGGCGTTGGCGTTGATCTGGCGTTCGGCCTTACGACGTGACTCCATACGGCCAACAGCAGCCCGCATCGTGCCCATGAACTCACCAGCAGCGTCAGCAGGATCAACCTGGCCATCCCGAAGCGTGTGCCACGTAGCGCCAGAGGCGATGCAGGCCAGTTGCAGCCGTTCCTTGTCACCCATGTTCCGGGCGAAGCGTTCCTCTTCGGTGGCCAGCACGATGTCAGCGTTGCCAGCCCTCACAGCCTCAAGCAGCCGTTCGAAGTCGGGACGGGTCTTGCCGGTGGATGCGGAGAGGTTGTCATCCACGAAGACGCCAGTGACCCGGTAGCCGCACTTGGTAGCCAGGGCGTCGCAATCAGCCACCTGGTTGGCCGTCTTCGGTGCGTTCTTGTCAGCCGATGCTGGGCTGATCCGTGCGTAAATCAGTGCTCTCATGATGATCCCTTCGGTACGTGCAACCTGCCTCAGGAGGACTCATATTCCTCAGTTGAGAACCTGGGAACACGCGGTGCCGAAGACGGCCCGGGCGGTCGGGCCGAGGATCAGCGTGCAGTTCCGTCCGCACGGGGTGCGCTGAACTCGCCCGGGTGCGGCAGGGAACCCGCGGCCGGGTCGTCGAGCCAGGCCGCGATCGCTACGGCGTGCTCGCCCAATCCCGGCGGCGGCGCGGCCGGGGCGGGCGGCGTGGCCGAGTAGCGCACCGGGTGCCGCACGAGCCGGGTGCGTCCACCGTCGGGGGTGATCGTCGGCGCCAGCCCGAACGACTCGGCCCGGGCGAGCGCGTCACCCACGTCGCCGACCAGCCCGGCCGGTACCCCGACCGCGACGAGCCGTTCCTCCCACTCGGCCGCCGGGCGCGCGGCGAGCCCGCCCTCGAGCGCCTCCACCAGCGCGTCCCGGTTGGCCACGCGGTCGCCGTTGGTGGCGAAGCGCGGGTCGGCGGCGAGCTCGGGACGTCCGATCACCTCGACCAGGCGGGCGAACTGCCCGTCGTTGCCGCACGCGACCGCGATCGGGACGTCGGCGCAGTGCAGGGTCTGGTACGGCACGACCGAGGGGTGCCGGTTGCCCATCCGGATGGGCGCGACGCCGGTGGTCAGATAGCCGGCAGTCTGGTTGATCAGGCCGCCGAGCAGGCTCGACAGCAGCTCGACGCGCACGTGCTGCCCCTCGCCGGTGCGCTCGCGGGCAGCGAGGGCGGCCAGGATGCCGATCACCGCGTCCTTGCCGGTGAGCACGTCGACGAGCGGGGCCCCGACCTTGGTCGGCTCGCCGTCGGCATCGCCCGTCACGCTCATCAGTCCGCCGACGGCCTGGACGAGGAAGTCGTAGCCGGGGCGGTCGCGGCCGCCGGCCTCACCGAAACCCGTGATCGTGCAGTAGACCGCGCGCGGGTTGAGCGCGGCCACGCTGGCGTAGTCCAGCCCGAGCCGGTCGAGGCTGCCCGGCTTGAAGTTCTCGACCACGACGTCGGCCCGGCGCGCGAGCTCGAGCGCACGGGTGCGGTCGTCCGGGTCGGTCAGATCGAGGGTGACGCTGTACTTGCTGCGGTTGAGGCTCTCGTAATACGACGAGCCGTACTCCGTCCACGGCGGGCCCCACGCCCGGCTCTCGTCACCGGCGCCGGGGCGCTCGACCTTCACGACGGTCGCGCCCAGGTCGGCGAGCGTCATCGTGGCGAGCGGGCCGGCGAGCACGCGGCTGAAGTCGGCGACGAGCAGTCCGTGCAGCGGAGCGGTCATCCCGCCATCCTGGCGCGGCCGGCGCCGGGACGCCGACGCGGGTCAGACGCCGGCGAGAGTGACGATGGCGTCGGTGGCGAAGCCGGCGATCATGCCGACCAGGATGCCGCCGGCCACGAGATCCATCCGCTTGGCCCGCGCCGCGACACCGAGCAGCTGGCACACGACGTAGACGATGGAGCCGGCCGCGAGGGTCAGGAAGATGACGCTCACCGGCTCGCTGGTGAAGTTGTGCCCGACCGCGGTGCCGATGAAGGTGGGGCCGCCGCCGATGGCGGCCATGGAGAGCAGGAAGGCCCAGCTCGGACGCCGCACGACGCCGTTCTCGTCGAGGTCGGCCGCCAGCGGGGCGACGATGCCGAAGCCCTCGGTGGCGTTGTGCAGCGCGAAGCCGATGACCAGCAGGGTGGCCAGCGCGACCTCGCTGCGGGCGGCCGACTGGCCGATCGCGAGACCCTCGGCGAAGTTGTGCAGGCCGATGCCGACCGCGATGAGCAGGGACATGCGCCGCGCCGGCGACCAGGAGGCCACACCGGCCAGCGGCATGGGCCGCTCGCTCACCGACATGGCTCCGGGGCCGCCGCGGCTCGGCCGGGCGGCGCGCGAGAGGTACTTGTCGTAGGCCACGAGCCCGAGGAGTCCGGCGGCCAGGCCACCGGCGAACAGTGCGCCGTAGCCGAAGACCGGCGCGAGGCCCCCGGTGTGCTTGTGCACGGCGGCCAGCGCACCGTCGACCGGCTCCCACGCCGCGGACAGAACGTCCCAGACGAGGAAGAGCAGGATGCCGACCGCGGTAGCGTTGAGGAATACCTTGAGGGTGGGCATGGGGCGCCGCAGCCTGCCGATGGGCAGACCGATGACGATCGTGATGCCGGCGATGAGGCCGAGCACGAGGGTCTTCGACAAGTCCATGGGGGTTCCCGCCTGTTCGAGGTTGGTTAGGACAGCCTTACCTTAACCAGCGCGGGATGCAAGCGGACGGGGGTCACAGGGTAGGTAGGTCGTAAGGCCCCGCAACCGCCGAAAGGTGCCCATGAACACCACACTTCTCCGCACGTGCGGCCTCGCCGCCGCCGCGGTGACGATCCTTTCCACCTCCACCGCCTGCAACGCCAGTCCGCGCTCGCGGCAGACCTCGGGGGCAGGTGCGGCGAGCGTCACACCCACGTCGAGCCTCCGCCCCGCGCCGTCGCCGAACCGCCCTTCGAGCGGGACGGTCACATCGGCCGCCGTCTCCCCCGCGGCCGCCGTCCGGCCGGCGCACGTCGTGGTCGTGGTGATGGAGAACCACTCCTACGCCGACGTCATCGGCAGCAGCCAGGCGCCCTACATCAACGCGCTCGCCCGGCACGGCATCTCGCTCACCCGCATGTACGGCATCACGCACCCGAGCGAGCCCAACTACCTCGCGCTGTTCTCCGGCAGCACCCACGGCCTGCGCGACGACCGCTGCCCGCTGACCTACTCGAGCGCGAACCTCGCCAGCACGTTGCGGGCCCGGCGCTACTCGTTCGTCGGCTACAGCGAGGGCCTGCCGTCGGTCGGTTCGACGATCTGCAACTACGGCGCCTACGCCCGGCGGCATGCGCCCTGGACGGACTTCACCAACCTGCCGGGCTACGTGAACCGTCCGCTGAGCACGATGCCCAGCGACTACTCGCGGCTGGCGACGGTGTCGTTCGTCGTCCCGAACGTCAACCACGACATGCACGACGGCACCGTTCGGCAGGGCGACGCGTGGCTGCAGCAGCACCTGGACGCCTACTACCGCTGGGCCCGCACTCACAACAGCCTGCTCGTCGTCACGTGGGACGAGGACGACCACAGCGCCTCGAACCAGATCCCGACCGTGATCGTCGGCGCCGGGGTGGCGGTCAAGCGTCCCTCGGTGCACGTCGACCACTACGGCCTGCTGCGCGCGCTCGAGGACACCTACGGCCTGCCCCGCCTGGGCTACAGCGCGAGCGCAGCGCCCGTCCCGCTGCACTGAGCCGGCGTCAGCCGGCGGACGTGGTGGCGCGGCGCCGGCTGCGCATCAGGTCGCTGACCCCGACGACGGCGGCGAGGCCCACGAAGACCAGCGCGGTGAGGATCGCCATGCGCAGCGCGTGACCGTAGGCGGCCACGCCGCGGCCGGTGCCGAGGGCGGCGAAGAAGACGGCACCGATGACCGCCTGCCCGATCGCGAGACCGATGCGCTGCGCCGTCTGCAGCACGCCGCCGGCGGTGCTGCCGGTCGCCGGGTCGACCTCCATCAGGCTCAGGGCCTGGTTCGGCGTGATCACCGCGCCCGACCCGGCGCCCATGACGAACAGGGCCGGCGCGAAGACGAGCGCCGCCGCGGTGGGCGCGTGGATCGCCAGCAGCGCGAGCACCGCCGCCCCCACCCCGAAGGTGATGGTGGCCGCGACGACCAGCGGGCGGCCGATGCGGGTGACGACGCGACCGGCCAGCGGCGCCGCGATGCCGCTGCCGAGGGCGTAGGCGGTGATGCCGAGGCCGGACTGCAGGGCCGAGTAGCCGAGCCCGCGCTGGTAGTACAGCGCCAACACGAGCGGCAGCCCGGCCATGGCCGGGAAGTAGGCGAGCGCGAGCACCACACCGGAGCTGTAGGACGGCACGCGGAACAGGCGCAGATCGACCAGGGGGTCGCGTCGCTCGCGGGTCAGCCGGCTCTCGCGCCGGGCGAACAGGGCGACGAGGACGAGCGCGGGCACGACCAGCGCGCCCAGCCGGCGGTCCCGGATCGCGTCGTACTCGACCGCCATGAACAGGATGCAGAACGTGGCGCTGCCGAGGAGCAGGGCGCCGACGAGGTCGAGGCGGTGCCGCCCGGACGCCCCGTCGCGGGGCAGCAGCCGGCGGCTGAGCAGGATCGCGGCGATGCCCACGGGCACGTTGATGAAGAACACGAGCCGCCAGCCGTTGTGCGGTCCGCCGAGCCCGATCAGGCCGCCGCCCACGACCGGGCCGAGGGCGGTGCCGACGCCGACCGTCGTGCCGAGGATGCCGAAGGCGCGGCCGCGCTCGTCGCCGCGGAACAGCTGCTGGATCAGGCCGGACACCTGCGGGTTGATCAACCCGCCGGCCAGGCCCTGCAGCACCCGCGCGCCGATGAGGATGCCCGCCGTCGGGGACAGCCCGGCCAGCATGCTCGTGGCGACGAAACCGGCGACGCCGATCTGGAACATCAACCGCCGGCCGTGATCGTCACCGAGCCGCCCGGCGAGCACCGGCACCAGCCCGAAGGCGAGGGTGTAGCCGCTGACCACCCACTGCAGCTGCGATGGTGTTGCCGCGGTCGAGCGTCCGATCGACGGCAGCGCGACGTTGGTGACGCTGACGTCGAGCAGCGTCATGAACAGCGCGGAGCAGCAGGTCAGCAGGGCCAGCCACCGGCGCGGATCCGGTTCGGGATCCGCCGCCGTCGCCATGATTGCGAGCGTAGGTGGCGGCTGCCACCGCCCACCCGGTCGGGTCAGGGCATCGGGGCCATGGCCGTCTGGCCGCCGTCGACGGTGATGGTCGCGCCGGTGAGGAACTCCGGGGCGTCGACGATCAGGAACCGGATCACCGCCGCGATCTCCTCCGGGCGGCCGGCGCGGCCGAGCGGGTTGACCCGCTGCAACTGCTCGGGTGAGGTAGTGGCGAGGTAGGCCTCGGTCATCGGCGTGATCACCCACCCCGGCGCCACCGCGTTGGCCGTCACGCCGGTGCCGGCGAGGTCGACGGCGAGCGTGCGGGCGACGCTGATGATCGCCGCCTTGGCCGCGCTGTAGGCCAGGCTGGCCGGCTCGGAGTGCAGGCCGTTGACCGACGACAGCAGGACGATGCGTCCCGATCCGGCCGCGACCATCGGGCGCGCCGCCGCCGCGGCACACAGCACGGCGCCGCGCAGTTGCGTGTCCATCGTCGAGTCCCACGCCGACGCCGTCATCTCCCGCGTGTCGACGAGCTCGTAACTGCCGGCCGACGCGACCAGCGCGTCGATGCCGCCGAACCGGGCGACGTGCGCGGCGACCACCTCAGCCGGTGCGTCGGGTTCGGCGAGGTCGGCGACGGCGGTGGCGATCGTCCCGGCCGGGCCGGCGAGCCGGGTCGCCGCCGACTCGAGAACGTCGGCGCGGCGACCGACGAGGGTGAGGTGCCAGCCCTCGGCGTGCAGGGCTGCGGCCGTCGCGAAGCCCAGACCCGTGCCGCCGCCGGTGATGACCGCGCTGCGGCGGGGTTCGTTCGTCGAGCTGTCGGTCATCGGGCGAGGAACCCTTCCAGGGTCGGGCGCAGCGTCGGGTCGCGCAGCACCGTGATGTGCCCGCGATCCAGCACGTGCAGTTCGCTGTCCGGGATCAGCCGGGCCGTCTCCTCGAAGAGTTCCACGCCGTAGAAGCGATCCCGCCGGCCGGCGACGATGAGGGTGCGGGCCCGGACGATATCCGCGCACCGGGCGAGGTCGAAGGTGTCCTCCGCCTCGACCGTCGTCGCCAGGTCGTCGAAGTCGTGCGGCGCCGACACCGCCCGGTGGGCCAGCAGCCAGCCGAGCGTGCCGACGACCGGGCGGGCCCCGAAGTGCGGCACGAGCCCGGCCGCGGCCACGGCCATCGCGCGGCGGTGGCGGCCGGCCCGGATCTCCTGCCCGACCTCGCGCTGCTCGTCGCGGCCGAGCGGTCCGAGCCGGCAGGCGGTGCTGAGCAGCACCAGCCGGTCGACGACGTCGGGATGATCGGCGGCCAGTTGTTGGGCGATGCTGCCGCCGGTCGACAGCCCGATCACGTCGACCGGTGCGTCGAACAGCGCGCGCAGCGCCGCCGCCTGCTCGGCGGCGAACTCGGCGAACGGCATCCCCTGCGGCAGACCGGGACGACGGTTGAACACGGTGATCCGCCGCGTGCCGGCGAGCCAGCCCAGCGTGCCGAGACTCGTCCGGACGATGCGATCGCGGGCCACGCCGGTGACCGGGGACAGCCCGGCGAGGAAGACGATCGGGCGGCCCGAACCCGTCTGCGCGTACGGCATCGCCGCCGCGGTGCCCCGCTCGATCCGCATCGTTCCAGTCTGCAGCAGGCCGCACAGCGAGTAGGAAGGAGGCGTGATCCAACCCGCGCGCGCGACGGCCCGCACCCAGGTGGCCGTGATCGGGGCCGGGCCGGCCGGCCTGCTGCTCGCCCACCTGCTGGCCCAGGACGGCATCGACACGATCGTGGTCGAGACGAGGACCCAGGAGTACGTGGCCGCCCGGATCCGGGCCGGCATCCTCGAGAGCGCGAGCGTCGAGCTGCTGACCGCGGCCGGCCTGGGCGACGGCATCGCCGCCCACGGCGACGAGCATCGCGGCATCTACCTGCAGTGGCCGGGTGAGCGGCACCACCTGGACTTCGTCGACCTCGTCGGGCGCAGTGTCTGGGTCTACGGGCAGACGCAGGTGCAGCACGACCTCGTCGTGGCGTCCGAGGCCGCCGGCCGCGCGGTGATCTACGGCGTCACCGACACCGCGCTGCACGACCTGGACACCGACCGGCCGTCGGTCACGTTCACCACCGCCGACGGAGCCTCCGAGCGCATCGAGGCCGACGTGGTCGTCGGCTGCGACGGGTCGTTCGGGCCCAGCCGCTCGGCGATGCCCGCGTCGGTGCGCCGGACCTGGGAGCGGACGTACCCGTACTCGTGGCTCGGCGTGCTCGCCGACGTCGCCCCCTCGACCGACGAGCTGATCTACGGCTGGCACCCCGACGGCTTCGCGCTGCACTCGATGCGCTCGGCCGACGTGAGCCGCCTCTACCTGCAGGTGCCCAACGGCACCGACGTGGACGCGTGGTCGGACGACCGGATCTGGGATTCGCTGCAGACCCGTCTCGGCGAGGGCATCGACGGGTGGTCGCTGGCGGCCGGACCGATCACCGAGAAGAGCGTGCTGCCTATGCGCAGCTTCGTGCAGAGCCCCCTGCGGCACGACCGACTCTTCCTGGCTGGCGACGCGGCCCACATCGTGCCGCCCACCGGCGCGAAGGGACTCAACCTCGCGATCGGCGACGTCGCCCTGCTCGCCCCGGCACTCGCCGCCTGGCTGCGCTCCGGCGACCGCAGCCTCGCCGACGCCTACTCCGACACCGCGCTGCGCCGCATCTGGCGCTGCGAGCACTTCTCGTGGTGGATGACCTCGATGCTGCACACCTCCGCCGACCCGTTCGACGCGCAGCTGCAGCTCTCACAGCTGCGCTGGGTCACCAGCAGCAACGCCGGCGCCGCCGGTCTCGCAGAGAACTACGCCGGCCTACCCTTCGGCTTCTGACTCGGCCTCGCGGGCCTGGTGCGCGGCGAGCACGGTGGCCCACAGGCGGTCGCGCGCCGCCGGGGTGCTCGCCTCGAAGGTCAGGTCGAACACGTCGGCCAGCACGTCGAACCAGTCGGCCCGCCGCGTCACCGGTTCGTCGGTGCGGGCACCTGCGCCGATCCGGCTGAGCACGAGCCCGCGGATGACGTCGACGCCGGTCGCGTCGCGTCGCTCGGCCATCGGCACCCGGACGAAGCCCGATTCCGGCGAGGACGACAGCCAGCCGTGCTTGGCCTCGAAGTCGGAGCGGCGCGCAATCGCCGCGGTCCACACCATGCCGCCGAAGCCGCCGAGCGGGTCGTGGACCAGGTGCCACGTCTCGTCGTCTATCCGTTCGAGCACGAGCCGGAACGGGGGCTGGTCGTGCGGGCCCGCCATCAGCGGCAGCGGATCGTGCAGGGCGTCGCCCAGACCGGTGTCGACGTACCAGACGCCCGCCGGGTTCGCCGCGGTCGGCAGGCCGTCGACGGTCAGCACCAGGTGGTTGCCGCGTTCGGCGTCGGTCGGCCCCTCAGCACCGTGCACCCCGCCGACGTGACCGTGCACGGTGTAGCCGAGCGACGTCAGCAGCAGGCCCAGCGCACCGTTGAGGTGGTAGCAGTAGCCGCCGCGCCCGAGCCGGGCGATGCGTGCGGCCGAGCGGTGCGGGTCGAGGTCCCACGCCTCGCCGGCGGCGATCCAGAGCGTCTCGTACGGCACCCGCTCGACCTGGCGCCGGGTCAACCGGCGGAGACCGTCCACCGACGGCGGTTCGGCGTCGAGCCCGAGCCGGTTGAGGTAGTCGTCGCGAACTGCGCGATCCAGGGGGCCGGCCGTCTCGAACACGACAGCGATCATCGCGCGACTCGCTCGGCATGGCCAGGGTCGCCGAATCGCGGCGGTACCGTGGAGCCAGTGGAACAACGCACCG
The DNA here is from genome assembly GCF_036000465.1 of Jatrophihabitans sp. GTDB lineage: Bacteria > Actinomycetota > Actinomycetes > Mycobacteriales > Jatrophihabitantaceae > Jatrophihabitans. The sequence continues at coordinate 9,689 of NZ_DASYFV010000051.1, forward strand.
CGACCGAACCGGACACCGCCCTGACGAGCGACCGGCTGCGGGTCGTCACCGCGGTTCTCGCCGTGGCCTGCGGGCTCACCGTCGCGAATCTCTACTACGCCCAGCCCCTGCTCGACCTCATCGCGCACTCGTTCCACGTCACGCAGGGCACCGCGACGCTGGTCGTCACGTTCACCCAGGTCGGCTACGTCGCGGGGCTGGTCTTCGTGCTGCCGATCGGCGACCTGCTCGAGAACCGCGTCCTCGTCACCCGCACGCTGGTGGCGACGGCCGCGGCGCTGCTGGCCGCCGGGCTCGCGCCGTCGTTCGGGATCTTCCTCGTCGTCGCCGTGCTCGTCGGGCTCACGTCGGTGGTCGCCCAGATCCTCGTGCCGCTCGCGGCGCACCTCGCCCCCGAGGACGAGCGCGGTCGTTACGTCGGGCGGGTGATGAGCGGGCTGCTCATCGGCATCCTGCTCGCCCGGACGGTCGCGAGTCTCGTCGCGCACGTGTTCGGCTGGCGCGCGATCTTCATCGTCTCGGCCGTCTTGATGATTGCGCTCGGCCTGACGCTGCATCGGGTCCTGCCGCGGCGGGAGCCGGACCATACTGCGGGGTACGCAAACCTGCTGGCCTCGGTGGGCCGGCTGGTGCGCGCGGAGCCGGTGCTGCGCCGGCTCGCGCTCTGCCAGGCGACGATGTTCGGCGCGTTCAGCGCGTTCTGGACCGCCGTCGCCTACGAGCTCATCGCCGATCACGGCTTCGGCCAGGTCGGCATCGGGGTGTTCGCGCTCGTCGGTGCCGCCGGCGCCATGGCCGCACCGGTCGGCGGGTGGATCGCCGACCGGGGGTGGGGACGCCCGGCGCGGGCGGTCGTCCTCGGCGCCGCGGCCGCGGCGATGGTGCTGGCCGGACTCGGCCGGCACCAGCTGATCCTGCTGGCCCTGGCCGGCGTGCTGCTCGATCTCGCCGTTCAGTCGCATCAGGTGATGAGCCAGCAGGTCATCTACGCGCTGCAGCCGAGTGCCCGCGCCCGCATCAACACCGTGTACATGAGCACGACCTTTGTGGGCGGCGCGATCAGCTCCCTCGCCGCCGGGTTGCTGTACGACAGCGTCGGGTGGACCGGTGTCACCGTGTACGCCGCACTGCTCCCGCTCGCCGGTCTGGTCGTCTGGCTCACCGACCGAGCGACGCCGAACTAGCCGAGCCCGTTCCCGGCTCGAGCCCTATTCACCCACGTGGTTCTCGGCGATGAAGCGTTCCATGCGCGGGTCGGGTACCAACCAGATGATCGCGACGCCGGTGAACAGGGCCATGCCGATCCACACGTTGACGGCCGCGGTCGCGATGCCGGCGATGTAGAGCACCGGCGACAGCTTGCCCTTCCGGTCGGCGCCGAGCGCTCGTCGGAGCGGCGACTCCGGTCCCTCGGCCGCGGTGGCGGCAAGCTGCAGGACGAAGTACGCGATGGCCGCGGCGAGCAGGTTGACCCCGTAGGTCATGACCGGGGTTCGCGCGAAGTGCGACTCGTCCATCCACGCGGTCGTGAACGGCACCAGCGAGAGCCAGAACAGCAGGTGCAGGTTGGCCCACAGGGTCCGGCCGTCCACCCGCCCGATCAGCTGGAACATGTGGTGATGGTTGTTCCAGTAGATGCCGATGTAGATGAAGCTCAGCAGGTAGGTCAGCAGGCTGTGGCCCGTCGTCGTGACCGCGTCGTGCAGAGTGTGCCCCTCTGGCACCTTCAGCTCGAGCACCATCACCGTGATGATCACGGCGAGCACGCCGTCGCTGAACGCCTCGAGCCGATCCGTCTTCATGCGCCGAGTGTGCCCCGAAGCGACGCCGCGCGGGCTCACCCTCCGCCGGCGATGACCAGTTCCGAACTGCAGGGCCCACTCGTCGTACCGCGGGTGAGCACCCGAGGCGGACGCCGCGATCGCCCATCACGTCGCCCTGACGCTCGTGGCTCCGAGCGGGTTCCCGCCAGCGGATGCCTGCGGGCGAAAGTCGCTGGCAGCGGATCTTACGGCTCTCGCCCCAACCACAAGCCAAGGTGGGCCGGCGGCGCCCCCTGACCGATCAGCTCGCGACGAGCACCACCAGCGTCTCCGGGCGGACACCGTCGTACTTCATTGCCTCGGCGCCGGCGTCACTCGTCATGATGGCCTGGAACGCAGCCATGTCGGCGACCTCCATGCTCAGACCGACCCGGTTGGGGTTCGCTGGGTCGACGAAAGTGCAGATGTCCTTCGCGACCGACGCGAAAACCTCGGCGCGCTTGGGTGACGACAGCCAGTGTGCGACGTCGTCGACCTCGTGCGTAGCAATCAGTTTGGGCATGAGAACCCCCTTCTGGCACCACCCGCTGTGGGCCGGGAGGCGGACGCTACTCAGCCCGGGTGAGAAGCGTCCCTGGTGACGCGGCATACCGCCGAGAACCCACCGATACCGGCCGGGTCCGGCGAGCCGACCGAGCCGAAGCACGGCACTTCGGCCACTACCGGTGTCGGGCGGGACGTCGAGGCCCTAGCCGTAGCAGCTCTGCGGGCCGGCAGTGACGAGGTCCATCCCGACGATGATCCTCGTCGAACGGTCGTACACGAACGCGTAGAACGCGGCCGGGTTTCCGGGGACAGCTACCTTCGGACCGCCCTGCCCTTCGATCAGGTCCGGGTAAGCCGCCCGCACCGCGGCGAGAGTGGAGCCAACCCCGATGCCCTGCGGGGTCTGCACCCCGGGGGGCGCCGCGATGAACACGACGCCGTACTTCAGATCTATGTATCCGTCGATGCCGCCAGCCGGCCGAGTGGTAATCGCCTTGAGGTCGAAGCGCGAACACCCTCCGGGTATGTCGGTGAGCGAGCTGATCTCACCGGTCAGCCGAGCCTGCTGGGCGTTCATGCCCAGCTTCAACGTCCCGAACCCGAGCGGCCCCAACGTCACGGCCGCGGTTCGGCTTCCGGCTGGGCTCGACGACGCGCTGGTCGGCGAACCGGTTGGCGCGGTGGTCGACGAAGTGGTTCGGGCGGTGGTCACGGCAGTCGACGGGCGGGGAGCAGGCGTGGTGATCGGCGTCGGCACCGGTGTCGGCGTGGGCGTCAACGTGGGCGGTCGGGTAGCCGGGCGGCTGTGGTCCGCGGCCACGGTGCTCACCACGGCAGCGCCGCCGGCGATCACCGCGAGCACCGCAGCAGCGAGCAGCGGCGGCACCCAGCGAGGCGAGCGACGGCCGATCGCGCGATGTGGGCCGACGCGGGGTTGGGACGCGTGCCCCGCGCTGCCGTCGATGGCCGCCAACCGCTGCTCGAGGCCGTCCGATGCTCGTGCGCCGGACTCGACCGCGGTGAGCATGTCGCGCAGCCCGTTCTCGAAGTCATTCCTGTCTGCCATCACCGCTCACCCTCGCGCTCGGCGCACATCGCTCGCTGCCGCATCGCGGTCACGCCGCGGCTCGTCAGGCTGCGCACAGTGACCTCGCGGCAGCCGAGAGCCTGCGCGATGTCGTCATCGGACTGGTCGTGGAAGTAACGCAGGACCAGCGCCGTGCGCTGCCGTTCCGACACCTCGCCGAGCAGCTGCCACAACAAGCGGCGGCTGGTGACCGCGCCCGCGACGTCGACATCTGCGACCGCATCGGGCAACTCCCACATGACGTGTGTCCGGTGCGCCGGGCTGCGTGTGCCGCTGACGAAGCGGTTGGCCAGCGACCGCCGCACGTAGGCGACGGGTGCATCGGCACGGGCCACGGTCGCCGCCCACTTGGGAAACAGTCTGGCCAGCGTGTCCTGCAACAGCTCCTCGGCGTCGTCGCGGTTGCCGGTGAGCAGGTAGGCGGTCCCGAACAGCGACCGGCTGTGCTCTGCGACGAAGTCGGCGAAGCTCATCGCGTCGGTCATCGGTGCCCTCCCCATGCCAGCTTGACGCTCGAGCGGCCCGAAGTGTGGCAGGTGGACTGCGACGTGAAGGTCTGCGGCGGTACGACGATCACCATCGACTTGATCATGCCCCGATAGTCACTCGGGAGCCCGCCCGTGCGGTCCATCCGGGTCGTGCCTCCGCGCCGCGCAATCTGAGAAGCGGCCCCGTCCCACGCCCCGCACCGATGTATCTCGCGTCGCCTCCGCGGCTCCATAATCGGCGACAGCCAATCTCTCGAGCCACGGGGATGATGACCATGAACCGGACGAAACTGATCTTCGCGGTCGGCACGACGGCAGCGCTGGTCGCAGGATGTTCGTCGAGCAAGACCACGTCCTCGACCTCCTCGACGCCCGCCCTGCCCGCCCAGTCGTCCACCTCACCGGCGGCCGGCGTCACGTCGGCGCCACCAGCGAGTGTGACAGCGCCGACCAGCCCGACCAGATCCCCCCGACCGGTGAATGGTCCTGTGCTGTCGGGCAGTTGGAAAGGCACGTACGGCGGCGCGTACACCGGAACGTTCGTCCTGCAATGGACCCAGTCGACGTCGAAGCTGACCGGCACGATCAACCTCTCGACGGCTCCGGGGGCCATGACCATCAATGGCTCCGTCGCGGGCGGCCGAATCCAGTTCGGCACCGTGGGATCCCAGGCGATCACCTACACCGGCTCGGTGTCGGGCAGCTCGATGAGCGGCCAGTACAAGATCGCCGGCGGAGCGGGAGGCTCCGGCACGTGGAGCGCCACCCGCGGATAGCGCCATGTGCTCGGTGCGGCGGACCATCACCCCGTGCCCGTCATCGACCACCGGCCGCGACCCGGTCATCCGGCGCGCGAGCGGTCGGCCACGATTGAGGTGATGGCCGGCGACGAGACGGTTCCCGGAACGGACGTGCAGCCCGATCACCCCAGCACCCACCGTCGACCAGCGTGTCCGCTGGGCTGTTCACCGATGAGTACCCGCAGTCCCAGCTGCGCCGGTTCGACGGCCGAGCGCGATGGTCAGTCGCCGGACATCGCGGCTTGCTGGATGACCTGGAAGGCGCTCACGGCATTGATGTCGGTACCGAACGTGTCGTGAAACAGCTGGACCCGCCGCTCCCAATACGGCACATCGGCCTGGATGTAGGTGAGGTAGTCATGGACCGGCGTCGTCGGTTCGATCACCTCGAGCAGGTGCAGGAGCCGGTCGGTGTCGTTGTCCATGTCGTAGAACCGCTCACGCCCCATCACCCGGGTCTTCTCGTGGGCGTACCGGTCGAGCAGATGGCTGTAGATGCTGTGCGACAGCATCGACACGCGCGGGTCGGGGACGGCCATCGCGTCGGCGATCGCCGCGTAGGTGTCCTGCGAGGCTTCGAGGTGCAGGAAGGCGGGGTGAGCATCGAGCGCATGACCGGCCGATGATCCGAGCAACGGCTCGGCCCGCTCTTGAGCGGCCTTGGCCGCGTCAGCAGCGCCGTCCGACAGGTCTCGGATGATGCGCCGTAGCTCCGACTTCGCCTCGTCGAGGCGCCCGGCCGCGGACTGGGCCGACAGCTTGTTGATCTCCTCCGAGAACGTGTCGATGAAGCCCTTCATGGCAGCGGCCGCCAACTTGTAGGTCATGACCGCCTCCTCGATGCCCGACGCAACGCACACGACGTCGACGAGGGCCTTGAAGAGGCCGAGCCCGATGTCGGATTCGGGCTTGCCGTGCAGGTCCTCGACGTCGTCGTGGGCGAAGGTGTTGAACGAGCTGACCGCACCCACGACGTCGTCACGGATCATCTCGAGGCGCCGGCCGGCCTCGTTCGTCGCTCCGTCGAGCAGCGTCTGCCGGTGGGCCGGATCAGCCGCCTGACCGGCAGGCGCAGCGGTTTCGTGAACCGGCTGCCATGCCGTGCCGTCCCACCAGTAGTGGCCGTCCTCTGACATCGTCGCCCCTGCCGGCACATTGCTCATTTCGTTCCCCTGTTGGATACGGATGCCCGCTCGCACACACTCATCGGCGTCTCGCTCGAAGTTACGTGGCCGTCCACCTCCTCATAATGGACCAGTCATGGGTGCGCCGCACCACGGTTCGGGGCGGTCCGTCGATCCACGGACCCGAACGCCACCGCGCACGAGACGTTCTCGACATCGAGCGCCGGAGCGTTGCACGTCGGCAGGATGCAGAACGGGGCCGGCAGCCTGATGGCTGCCGGCCCCGTTCGCTGTCTCGGGGTGGAGGTGGCGGGAATCGAACCCGCGTCCTCCGCCGCTTCAACAGGGCTTCTCCGGGCGCAGTGTGCGTGGTCTCTGCTCGGCCCCACCGATCATGCACACGAGTCGGTGTGACGGGCCCAGTCGCTGTTGGTTTTCCCGATCCCACCCGTGACCGGCGGGGACGGTGAGTCACCTAGCTGATGCCAGCATCCGGGCCGGTGACGAACCCGGGCTGACAGACTTGCTCAGGCTGTACTAGGCAGCGAGAGCGAAGTCAGCGCGATGAGAATCGGCGCTTATTTTTTGTTGCATCGCTTTTTTAACGAGGTCAGCAATGCGGTCCTCGGCCCGCTTCCCCTGCCTCGACGACCGGAGTCGAGACCATTCACCCCCCTGTTCGGAAACACCCTCCAGGGTAGTCGATGCCGCCAAATCAGGGGCGGTCCGGACCGTAGAAGCCCGGCGGAAGGGGGTCGTCGGGGTGTTCGCGCGGAGTCGGGCTGCCGGCGGCCGCCCGGGTCGAGGTCAGGAACGACGGGGTCGAGGCGAGGAAGCGTTCGGCGACGCCGGAGAGCCGAACGGTCAGGTCGTCGTCGAGCTCGACGCCGTCGAACGTGCGCAGCACGACCGACGACTCGTGCAGCATCAGCCGCTGCACCGGACTGTCCACGAGCGCCTGGCAGGCCTCCGCGCTCATCACCCGGGCGATGAGCCACGGCTCGGCCGCGCCGACGGCGTAGGTGGAGTCGAAGGCGGCGTCGTCGATCTCGGCGACGTAGGGCGAGTCCATCGGCACGTTCGGGCGCCCCCAGGCCGCGCGGTTGTCGGCGACGAGGAACGGGACCCGTCCCGGCAGCATGACGGTCAGCGTGCACCAGACGGCGCTGCCGTCGACCGCGCCGTACTCCTCCACCACGGCGAGATAGCCGTAGGTCACGGTGTCGCGCCGGCGCCGCACCCGGGCCGCGTCGGCACCGCCGCCGAAGGTGGTGGGGTCGCTCAGCGTGGTGTCGACGAAACGGGCGAGGGCCGGCACGCCCGGGTCGGCCTTGTCGTGGCGCCGGCGCGCGGCCTGGCGGCGGGCGAGCTGGACGCCGAGGATCACCAGGGCGACGAGGACGAGCAGGATCCCCACCACGCCCTCGACGATGCGGGGGACATCGGCTGCAGCGAGGTCCACCCGTCCCCCCTTCACGTCGCGCGAACACCCACTTTCTACCCAGCTGTCGCCGACGCCGCCACTCGAAACGACCTCGGGCTACGGAGGCCCGATCAGTCGCGCGCCGTTGTGCCAGCACACGTCACGCAGCCAGTCGTCGCCGAGATCGAAGGCCTCGAGCGCGGCCAGCTGCTCGCCGTAGGGGTACGGGATGTTCGGGAAGTCCGCCCCGAGGACGATGCGGTCCTGCAGGTCGGCGAAGCGGGGCAGGACGTCGGGCGGCATCGGCGCGAAGCGGCCCATGTAGGACGTCCCGACCATCGTGGTGTCGAGGTGGACGTTCGGGTACTGCCCCGCGAGGTCGAGGAATGCGTGGTACTCCGGCGCACCGCCGTGGGCGATGACCGCGGTGAGTCGCGGGTGCCGCGCGAGCACCTGGGCGAACGGGCCGGGGCCGGTGTGCGCGCCCGGCAGCGGACCGCTTCCGCAGTGCACGATCACCGGCGTGCCGGCCTCGGCGAGCTGACCCCACACGGCATCGAGCTGCTCGTCGCGCGGGTCGAAGGCGCCGACCTGCACGTGCGCCTTGAAGATCACCGTGCCGGCGTCGAGCGCCTCGCGCACGTAGTCGGCGGCCGACGGCTCGGGGAAGAACGTTCCGGTCGCGACGCAGTTCGGCGTGCGGGCGGCGAACTCGCGCGCCCACTGCGACAGCCAGGCCGCCATGTCGGGCTTGTGCGGGTAAACCAGCGCCGGGTAGCGGCGCACGCCGAGCGCGTCGAGGGTGGCGACGCGCTCGACGTCGGACGTGCGGTACTGGATCGGCCAGGCGTGCCCGTAGTGCTCGGAGCCCCGGTCGAAGTAGCGCCAGACGGCGTCGAGCACCGGCTTCGGCATGAAGTGCACGTGGACATCGATCAGCCCGGGGAGCCCGAGCCGCTGCCACCACCCGGGAACGTCCGCGTCCTCCACCGTCACATGCCCTTGTTGCGCCGGCCGAGCGCGCGCTGCACCTCGCGGTCAGCGTCGCGTTTGGCGAGGTCCTGGCGCTTGTCGTACGAGCGCTTGCCGCGGGCCAGGGCGAGCTCGACCTTCACCTTGCCGGCGAGGAAGTAGATCGACAGCGGGACGAGCGTCAGCCCGCTCTCCTTCGTCTTGCCGATCAGCCGCAGGATCTCGCCCTTGTGCAGCAGCAGCTTCCGGACGCGGCGCGGCTCGTGGTTCGTCCAGCTGCCCTGCTCGTACTCGGGGATGTGCACGCCGTGCAGGAAGACCTCGCCGTCGTCGATCGTGGCGAAGCCGTCGAGCAGCGACGCGCGCCCGAGCCGCAGCGACTTCACCTCGGTGCCGGTCAGCACCACGCCGGCCTCGAAGACGTCGACGATCTCGTAGTCGTGGCGGGCCTTGCGGTTCTGCGCGATCAGCTTGCGATCGGTCGGGCGGTTGCTGGATTTTGCCTGCGTCACTCCTACAGCCTGACGTACAGGCGCAACGTCGCAAACGCAGTGAGGGCGGACAGCACGACACCGGCGATCAGTCCGATGCCGCCGGCGATGATCAACTCGTTGACGCCGAGGTTCGGGATGACGCCGTTCTCGACCTGGAGCTTGAAGATCTCGCCCAGCACGACGTACTTGCCGAGCGCGAGGAGTCCGAAGGAGATCAGGCCACCCACGGCCGTCGCGATGACGGTCTCGAGCATGAACGGCAGCTCGGTCATCCAGCGCGAAGCGCCGACGAGCCGCATGATGCTGGTCTCGTTCTTCCGTTGCGCCGCCGCCACCTGGATCGTGTTGGAGATCAGCAGGATCGACGCGATCAGCACGACGAGGGCGATCGCGATGGAGAACAGCCGTACGCCGTTGATGATGTTGAGCAGCGTGCGGATGACCGAGATCTGATTCGTGACCCCGGATACGCCGGCGGCCTTGGTGTACTTCGCCGCGAAGCCGTCGTAGTCCTTGTTGATGTCCTGCAGCTTGATGGTGAACGACGCCGGGACGTCACCAGGCTTGGTCAGGTGCGCGACCCGGGGCGACTGGATCTGGATGACGCGGCGGTAGTTCTCCTCCTCGGAGACGTACTTGACCGACGTCACGACCGGGTCGCTGCCGAGTTCCTTCTGCAGCGCGTCGGTCTGCGCCTTCGTGGTCTTCGCCGTGCACGGCAGGTCGTGCACCGTGCCACAGAGGAAGACCGACACGTTGAGCTTGCCCTCGTAGTCCCGCTTGAACTGCGAGATCTCCTTGTTGGCCAGCACGGCCGCACCGAGGAAGGCCAACGCGATCGAGGTGCTCAGGATCAGCGCAATCGTCATCGTTGCGTTGCGCCGGATGCCTTCGAAGACACCGGACATCACAAAGTTCGCGCGCATGAATTCCTCACTGCTCGGTCGTGGCGGGGGCCACGGGTTCGGACGTCGGGACGGGCCGCAGACTCAGCGGCCGACGCCGTAGACACCACGGTTCTGGTCGCGGATGACCTTGCCGCTGTCGAGTTCGATGACCCGCCGACGCATCGCGTCGACGATGTTGTTGTCGTGCGTCGCCATCACGACGGTCGTGCCGGTGCGGTTGATGCGCTCCAACAGGCTCATGATGCCCTGGCTGGTGTCGGGGTCGAGGTTGCCCGTCGGCTCGTCGGCGAGAAGCACCAGCGGACGGTTCACGAACGCCCGCGCGATGGCCACGCGCTGCTGCTCGCCGCCGGAGAGCTCGGTGGGCATGCGCTGGGCCTTGCCGGTGAGGCCGACGAGGTCGAGGACCTCGGGCACCGTGCGGCGGATGGCCTTCGGCGACTTGTTGATGACCTCGAGAGCGAACGCGACATTCTCGAAGACGTTCTTCTTCGGCAGCAGCCGGAAGTCCTGGAACACGCAGCCGATCTTGCGGCGCAGGTCCGGCACCTTGCGATTGGGCAGCTTGCCGACGTTGCGGCTGTCGACGGTGACCACGCCCTTGGTCGCCAGTTCCTCACGCAACAGCAGCCGCAGCACGGTCGACTTGCCCGAACCGGACTGGCCGATGAGGAAGACGAACTCGCCCTTCTCGATGTCGATGGAGACGGTGTCGAGGGCCGGACGGGCGCCCGCGGGATAGACCTTGGAGACGTTGTCGAGCTTGATCACGAGAGGGTCTCGCCCCTCGCCGTCGACCGGCCGGAAACTTCGCTGTGCGTGCTCACGGGAGCCGAGTTTACCGAATAGTTACCTGACCCGAGGCCAAGCGGCCCTTGCGCGTCACAGCTTGAACGGGCTAAGTGCCGCAAATGCCCGGTTCCGCGCAGGTGGGACCACTCGGCCGTCGGGGGGTCGCGCGCCACACTGGCCGCGTGGACTTCGCGACGCTGGCGGTGATCGCCCTGATCGGCATCGTCGGCCCGCTGCTCGCGACGCCGGCGCGCTGGCACGTGCCGGTCGTGCTCGGCGAGTTGCTCGGCGGTGTCGTGCTCGGCCGCACCGGCATCCGCTACCTGCACCCCGACAACCCGACCTTCACCTTTCTGGCCGATGTCGGGTTCGCGCTCGTCATGTTCGTGGCCGGCTCGCACCTGCCGGTGCGCGACCCGAACCTGCGCGGTTCGCTGCCGGGCGGGGCCGCGCGGGCGGTCGCCGTCGGGGTGCTGGCCGTGCCGGTGGCCCTCGGCCTCTCGCACCTGTTCGGGACGGGACACGCGGCCCTCTACGCCGTGCTGCTGGCCTCGTCGTCGGCCGCGCTGATCCTGCCGGTGATCCAGGACATCGGGCTGACCGGCCCGCGGGTGGTGGCGCTGCTGCCGCAGATCGCGATCGCCGACGCCGCCTGCATCGTCGCCCTGCCCCTCGTCGTGGACCCGGGTCACGCCGCCCGCGCCGCGCTGGGGTCGTTGGCCGTCATGGCGTCGGCCGCCGTGCTGTACATCGTCCTGCGCGAGTTCGAACGCAACGGCCGCCGGCGGCGCGTGCACAAGCTGTCCGAGCGCCGGAAGTTCGCGCTCGAGCTGCGCATCAACCTGCTGGTGCTGTTCGCCCTCGCCGCCGTGGCCACGCACACCCACGTGTCGATCATGCTGGCCGGCTTCTCCTACGGCTTCGCCGTCGCGGCGATCGGCGAGCCCCGCCGCCTGGCCCGCCAGCTGTTCGCCATCACCGACGGCTTCCTCGGCCCGCTGTTCTTCGTGTGGCTGGGGGCGACGCTCGACTTGCGCGCGCTCGGCGGGCACCCGTCCTACATCGTGCTCGGCCTGGCTCTCGGGTTCGGCGCGATCGCGGTCCACGCGGCGCTGCGCGCGGTCGGCCAGCCGCTCACCCTCGGCGCGCTGGCGGCGGCGCAGGTGGGCGTGCCGGTGGCGGCGGCCACGCTCGGTTCGCGGCTCGGGTTGCTGACCGCTCAGGAGGCGGCGGCGCTGATGCTCGGGGCCGTCGTGACGATCGCCGTGGCCACGCTGGCCGCGGCGCTCGCCGCCCGGCGGGTGCGGAACTAGGCGGCGGCCGAACGGCGCCAGCGGATGCCGGCCTCGATGAAGCCGTCGATGTCGCCGTCCAGCACGGACTGCGGGTTGCCGACCTCGTAGTCGGTGCGCAGGTCCTTGACCATCTGGTACGGGTGCAGGACGTAGCTGCGCATCTGGTTGCCCCAGCTGTTGCTGCCGTCCTTGAGCGCGTCCATCGCGTTCTGCGCCTCCTCGCGGCGCCGCTCGAGCAGGCGGGCCTGCAGCACGGCCATCGCCGACGCGCGGTTCTGGATCTGGCTGCGCTCGTTCTGGCAGGTAACGACGATGCCGGTGGGCAGGTGGGTGAGACGCACCGCCGAGTCGGTGGTGTTGACGCCCTGGCCGCCCTTGCCGGAACTGCGGTAGACGTCGACCCGCAGGTCGTCGTCGGCGATCTCGACGTGGTCGGACTGCTCGACGACCGGCAGCACCTCGACGCCGACGAACGAGGTCTGGCGGCGGCCCTGGTTGTCGAACGGGCTGATCCGGACGAGGCGGTGCGTGCCCTGCTCGACCGACAGCGTGCCGTAGGCGTAGGGCGACTTGACCTGGAAGGTGGCCGACTTGATGCCGGCCTCCTCGGCGTAGGACGTGTCGAGGACGTCGACGGCGTAGTTGTGCCGCTCGGCCCAGCGCGTGTACATGCGCAGCAGCATCTCGGCGAAGTCGGCGGCATCGACGCCGCCGGCCTCGGAGCGGATCGTCACCAGCGCCTCGCGGGCGTCGTACTCGCCGGAGAGCAGGGTGCGCACCTCGAGCTCGTCGATCGCCTTGCGCAGGCCGCCGATCTCGTTCTCGGCCTCGGCCCGCGAGTCGGGGTCGTCCATCTCCTCGGCGAGGTCCCACAGCGTCTGCGTGTCGTCGAGGCGGCGGCGCAGGTCCTCGACCCGGCGCACCTCGCCCTGCAGGTGAGAGAGCTGGGAGTTGACCTGCTGGGCCTTCTCGGGGTCGTTCCACAGATCGGGGACGGACGCCTGCGCCTCGAGATCGGCCGCCTCGCGGCGCATCGCGTCGAGGTCGAGAACGGTCTCGATGCTGACCAGCGTCGCGGTCAGTTCCTTGAGTTCGGCGGGGACGTCCACGTCGGTCGAGAGTACGCGGTTGGTCGGCGGGTCCCGCCGTCGTGGCGCGGGCGCTCAGACGACCTGGTCGGCGAGCCGCTTCGGCGCGACCTGCCGGTAGGCCGTGCGGACGATCTCCTCGATCTCGCGCCAGTCCGGCGCCGGCAGCCCGTCCGCCTCGAGCCGCACCCCGATCCAGCCGCGGTGCCCGACATACGGCGGGCGGAAGAAGCGCTCGGGGTCCGAGCCGATCAGCGCCTCCTGCACCCCGGCCGGGGCGGGGCACCAGAACGCCAGATGTTCGGCGCCGTGGTGGTAGGTGTCGACGGCGGCGAACTGCTTCGTGCCGCGGACGAAGAACCCGGGCTCGCCGTGACTTGCCCGCTCGACGACCTCGGGCAGGGCCAGGCAGAGCTCGCGCAGCCTCGCGACCGGCTCGCCGTTCATGACCCGAGCCTGCCCGAGTCGTCAGCGGCCGTCCACCCGCTCGTAGAGCGTGCCCCCGCTCCGGATCGGCACGATGCGGAAGTGCGTGCTCAGGTAGGCCCGCAGCACCGCGTCGCTCGGCACGACGGGCGACCTCGGACGCGTCAGGTAGAGGTAGTCGGCCCGCCGGTAGAGCGCGAGCCAGAAGCCGCGCACCCGGGGGTCGCGCAGCGCTGCGGCCGACGGCGTCCGGCCGCCGGTGAGGGCGAGCACGGTGCCGAAGGGGTCGACGAGCACCGGGCAGCCCGGGTCGGTCGAGCCATAGCGGTCCTGCGCGATGGCCGCACTCGCCTCGGAGCTCACGAGGCAGGCGCCGGGCGGCACCACGGCGTCGACCGCGGCGTGGTCGTTGAGCATCCGGTAGGACCGCAGGTCACGGTGCGTCATCGCGACCGCGAGGCCGAGCACGGCGAGGGCGAGCACCGCCGACCAGGCCCGCCGGCCCGGCCGCTGCAGGTGGGCCGCCGGAGCGACCGCCGCGAGGACGAGGAACGGGGTCGAGAAGGCGGCGTAGTGCCAGTAGAAGACGTCCGGCACGAGCATGGAGACGACGACGAGGACGGCCCCGACCAGCGCGAACCGGTCGAGCGGGGTGGCCCGGCGCCAGGTGCGCAGCCAGGCCAGCGCGAGGCCGACGACGATCATCGCCACCCCGGCGAGCAACGCCGCGCGACCCACCGACGGGTCGGCCCCGGTCGGCGCCGGCGAGCCGAACATGTGCAGCAGCCGCAGCGCCTCCGGTGTCCGCGGCCCGTCGGTCGTGCGGAGGAGTTGCACGGTGAGCACCTCGTGCACGAAGGCACGCGGGGCCGCGAGCAGGAACGGCAGCACCGGGACGAGGAAGCCCGCCGCCATCCCGCCGAGATACGTGCGCCGGCGCGGACCGCACACGAGGACGAACGCGAGGATCGGCGCCAAGGCCCAGATCTTGGTCGCGGCGGCCAGGCCGAAGAACATCCCGGCCCAGAGCAGCGGTCGGCCGGCCCGCACGCGACCGCCGTCGAAGGCCAGCACCGCGCCGACGAGGCAGAACAGCACCAGCCAGGGCTCGAGCAGGGGCGAGTACGCCGACGCGACGGCATCGCCCTGCAGCGCGGTCACCGCGCAGGCGAGGCCGACCACGACCGGCCCGCGCTCGCGGACCAGCCGCCCGACCAGCGGCACGCTCGCCGCCCCGGCCAGCGCGGTGAGGATCTTGGCCAGCCCCATGGCCTGCGCGGCGCCGATCGCCTTCGCCGCCAGGGCCAGCGGGGTGAACAGCAGCGTGATGACCGGCGGATGCACGAGGACGAAGTCGCGGTAGGGCACCCGGCCGTCGACGAGTTCGAGCGACGACCCGAGGTAGACGCCGCCGTCGTAGTCGGCGACGGAGTGCGCGTAGCCGAAGCGGAGCCGGTACAGGCGCAGGAAGGCCGCAACCACCGTGAGGGCGACGACGACGGCCCGGGTGGACAGCCGCGGGCCGGGCGCGACGGTCGTGATCGGTCCGGGAGCAGCCGTGCGGACGTCCGACGTCGCCGTCAGGGCAACTCCTCGGGAGACGGGGCACGGCCGTCTTCGATTCAAACACCCGGACGCCGGCGCAGGTGAAACGGAACGCTTACGAGATCACACGTGGTTTGTCGGCGCGGGTCGACGGGTACCTCATCGCCGTGGCCGATCTACTCATCGCACTCATCGTCGTCGTCCTGGCGGTCGCCGGGGCCGAGCTCGTCCGCATCACCTGCCGGCGCCAGTTGCTCTCCCCGGTCGGCATGACCCGGGTGCACGTCGCCGGCACCGCCGACCTCGAGTAACCACCCCCTTCTGCCAGGCTGGTGACGTGCGTATCGCCACCTGGAACGTGAACTCGGTCGTCGCCCGGCTCCCCCGCCTCGTCGAGTGGCTCGGCGCGGTCGAACCCGACGTCCTCTGCCTGCAGGAGCTCAAGACCAGCGCCGAGCAGTTCCCGCTCGACGAGGTCGCCGCCCTCGGGTACGACGTCGCCGCCCACGGGACCGGCCGCTGGAACGGCGTGGCGATCCTGTCCCGCGTCGGCATCCAGGACGTCCGCCGCGGCCTCGCCGGCGATCCCGGGTATCAGCCCGAGGATGCGATGCTCGAGGCCACCGAACCCCGCGCCGTCGGCGCCACCTGCGGCGGCGTGCGCGTCTGGTCGGTGTACGTGCCGAACGGTCGCGAGGTCGGCCACCCGCACTACGACTACAAGCTGCGCTGGCTCGCCGCGCTGCGCGACACCGTGACCGACGAGCTCGCCCCCGGCCGCCCGTTCGCCGTGCTGGGCGACTTCAACATCGCCCCCACCGACGGCGACGTCTGGGACGCCGCGGCGTTCGTCGGCGCCACCCACGTCACCGCCCCCGAACGGGCTGCCCTCGCCGCCCTGCGCGACCTCGGCCTGCGCGACGTCGTGCCGCGGGCGCTGAAGTACGACACGCCGTTCACCTACTGGGACTACCGCGCCGGGATGTTCCACAAGAACCAGGGCATGCGGATCGACCTCGTGTACGTCAGCGACGCGCTGGCCGGAGCGGTGACCGACGCCTACGTCGACCGGGAGGCCCGCAAAGGCAAGGGGCCGTCCGACCACGCGCCGGTGGTCGTCGATTTCGGGATCTGACCTCAGCCGATCCGGCGCACCAGCTCGGCGTAGGTCGCCTCGATCTCGCCCTCGCGGGCCGGCAGCAGCTGCGCCCCGGGCCGGGCGGCGATGACCAGCAGCAGCCGGTCGTACATGGCCTCGAGCTGAGCCACTCCCCCGACACGGTCGAGCATCTCCTGCGCGTCGACATGCGAGGGATGCGCGGCCGCCACGGTGCGGGCCCGGAACCGCGCGATCATGACGTCCTTGGTGTCCATCAGGATGAACTCGTGGAGCTCGGCACCGGTTTCGGCCGCGAGCCCGGTGAGCTGCACGAGGTAATCGGGCCGGCCGAGGTACTGCGGCACGATCACGTCGTGGCCGCCGACGAGGTGGATGCGCGCCGCGGCGAGCGCTATTGCGCGGGCGAGCAACCCGGCGGCGTGTGGGTCGCTCTTCCAGTCACCCAGCAGGCGCCGGATCACGTCGATGTCGAGATCGAGGGCGAGCGGGTTGTCGTCGACGTAGCGGCGGGCCAGCGTCGACTTGCCGCTCCCCGGCGCGCCGTTGAGCACGATGAGACGGGGCACCGAGGGAGTCTATGAAGCCGACGGAAATGGTCGGCGCCCCGGGCGGTCGTCCGCCCGGGGCACCTGTCGTCGGCTCGCGTTCCACGAATCCCCCCGTTCGAGATCCCCGGCGGCGGGCCGACGTGTCTGGGGCTCGCGCTAGCTGAGCGTGAGCGCGGCGTCGTCGATCAGGAACGACGTCGGGTTGCCGGCGTTCTCGACCCCGACGAAGGACAGCGTCACCGTCGAGCCGGCGTAGGCCGACAGGTCGACGACGCGGGGCACGTAGCCGTACCCCTGATCGGCGTTCGAGAACGTCTGAAGGGTGGTCGACCCGACCTTGACGCTGAGCGTGTCGACGGCGGTGGCCGGGCTCTCCGAGCTGGTGACCCAGAGGTAGTAGGACAGCGTCACGTGGCACCCGGCCGGGATGACGACCGTCTGGGCCGCCGAGTCGGTGTGCGCCGTGCCGTACCCGTCGAGCCAGGCGTAGTAGGTGCCGCTGTGGGCACGTCCGGTCGAGGCGACGCCCGGGGTCAGCGTCCAGCTTGTGCCGTTGCTCTCGAAGCCGCCGTTCTTCAGCGGGGCGGTCGCGCAACTCGCGGTGGCCGCGGCTACGGGCCAGCTGAAGACCGCCGTGCCGTACGCGCCGGTCTGGTCGGTGGCCGTCACCGTGACGTTGAACGTCCCCGCCGTGGTCGGCGTCCCGGAGATGAGGCCGTTCGAGCGGATGGCCAGGCCGGTCGGCAGGCCGGTGGCGGTGAAGGTCAGCGTCGCGCCGGCGGCCGAGTCGGTCGCCGCCATCTGCTGGCTGACCGCGACACCGGCGGTGCCGCGGCGCGGGCCGGGGTTGGTCACCGTGACGAGGTTCTTCGTCACCCAGGTGAACGCGGCGGTGCCGTACGCGCCGGTCTCGTCGGTGGCGCGCGCCGTGACCGTCGTCGTCGCGATGGTCGTCGGCGTGCCGGTGATCAGACCGCTCGCGCTGATCGAGAGGCCGGCCGGCAGGCCGGTGGCGGTGAAGGTCAGGGTGGCACCGACGGCCGAGTCGGTGGCCGTGAGCTGCTTGCTCACCGGCGCGCCGACGATGCTCGTGAGCGCACCCGGGCTCGTCACCCGGACGGTGCGGATCGTCGAGTTGATCGCCCACGTGAACGACGCCGAGGCGAAGGCACCGGTGTTGTCGGTGGCGGTGACGCTGACCGTCCTGGTGCCTACGGTCGTCGGCGTCCCGGCGACGAGACCGGACGAGCTGATCGTGAGCCCGGCCGGCAGGCCCGCCGCGGTGAAGGTGATCGTCGATCCGGCGGCCGAGTCGGTGGCGGTGAGCTGCTTGCTGACCGCGACGCCGACCGTGGTGGCCTGCGCGCCCGGGTTCGTCAGCGTGACCGTGTTCGAGCTCGTGGCGCCGACGGTGGCGTGGGTCAGGTCGCAGCGGTTGGTGTCGTTGGACCAGCTGCCCTGCATCGCGAAGCTGCCGTACGCGGTGGCGATGTTGCCGGCGCCGCCCTGCTGGCCGCTGCCGAGCCACGCGCACTCGTCGGCGTTCTCCTCGCCGTTGTACGAGCTGCCGGTGACGTTGACCCAGCCGCTGTCGGGCAGCTGGTCGGTGATGGTCTCGGCGTACTCGTGCCCGAGCACCATGCTGTAGCCGTCGAGGGCGCCGCCCGCACCGTTGAGGAAGCCGGCGCCGCAACTGCCGCCCGCGTCCATCACGTAAGGCATGTTGGTGAAGGCGACGTAGCCGTGGCTCGAGCCGGTGTAGCTGTGCCAGGCGCAGAACCCGCCGGTGCGGTAGTTGTCGGGATTCGCGCCGGGGGGCGACAGGACCACGTACTGCGTATACCGGTTCGCCGCCTGCGTCAGGTTGCCGAAGTGGGCGGCGGCGGTGACGGCCTCTCCGCCGAGCTGCGAGCCGGTGGCGGCGGTGGGCGCGACGGCGCTGTTGTCGTACCAGACGCCGGCGAGCGCGCCGCCGGTCGGATAGCCGATGTGCGGCGCGCCGGCCGGGCAGGTGGTGGCGCCGACCGCGACGAGCGAGCCGTCGCAGTACTGCGTCATCGTCCCCGACCAGGCCTCGTTGTCGGTGCCGAGCCCGCGGAACATCTTCTGCAGGTACGGGGCGCCGCCGGCGGTGTCGCCGGAGAGCGTGACGTTGCCGCCCGCGTCGGTGCCGGCCGTGCCCCACTGCGAACCCCAGAACACGAGGTAGACCTTGGGGGCGCCGCTGGTCACGCCGATGCCGGCGACCCCGCCGCGGTAGGAGAGCGTCTGGGTGCCCGTCGCGGCGGCGGTCGTCGCGAAGGAGCGCACCCGCTGGTGCGACGCGGCGTAGGCGCGGATCCGGGCCTGCTGCGCGCGGGTCGGCACCGCGCCGTGGCGGTAGGCGTGCCGGTAGCTCGGCGAGTACGGGTTGGCCGGGGCGCTGCGGTGCGCGCTGGACGCGTGGACCGCGGGGGCCGGTGCGGCGGCGGCCGGGACCGCGCCTACGGTCGCGGCGACCACGACGGCACCGATCGCGAGGGAGACCGCTCGGGCAGGCCACGAGGGCAGGTTTCGAGCAGCGGACACGACAACCTCCGGCGGTTGCGTCGGCCCGCTTCGAGAGGTCGGGACGATGCGGTCGCCGGACGAGTCAGAAGCGGGTAACAGGGCACTTGGGCAATTTCTGCCGGAGTCCCCTCAGTCCCTGCACTGCATCCGGTGCCCGAACTATCTCACACGGATTTCACTTCAGACAAGACCGGGATCCGCGCCACCCTCCGCGAGGGCGCGCACGACGGCCTCGTCGGCCTGCTGCTGCCGTTCCAGATCGCGGGCCTGCTCGTCGCGCTCGTCGCGCTGGGAGCGGGCCAGGGCGAGCTCGATGTGCATCGCCCGATCGTCGGTGTGCTCAGACATAGGACGGACGGTACGAGACGAAGGTGAACAAACCATCAGGCCGTTCCGCCCGGGCGACCGCTCAGCCGGTGACGGCGGCCCGAGCGCTCGACGTGGCGTGGTGGTGGACGACCGATCGGCCGAAGAACTTCCCGAACGCGAGGGGGACGGCGTCGTCGCAGGCCAGGGAGATGGTGCGGCGGTCCGGGGAGAGTTCGGCGGCGATGTGGACCGGGTGCCGCGCCGGGTCGCGGGCCAGGAACTCGCGCACCTGGTCTTCGACGCCGGCGAACGGGAGCGACGAGCTGCCCGCGACCGGACCGCCCCGGTCGAGGTCACCGGCACCGGCTGCCGCCGCGGCGGCGGCACCGTCACAGATGTCCTGCAGGTCGCGCTGCTGGACGAACGCCTCACCCAGCGCGATCGATCCCGCGACCATGATCAGCGCGATGAGGAAGAAGCCGAGGATGAGCGGGATCGTGGACCCGCGGTCGTCGTCGCTCATCCGCTCACCCGGAAGTCGTCGACGTGGACGACGTACTCACCGATCGAGCGGATGCCGCGGCCGGACAGGATCGACGGCACGGCCGGCAGCTGGGTGCGGCGACTGACGCAGACCGTGAACTCGGCGCCGGCGGCGAGCTTCGGCGTGATCGACCCGGCGTCGCAGTTCGACCCGGACGCCACGAAGCGCACGGTCGCGTCGTCGGGCAGGCCCTGGTCGGCCAGCGCGAGCCGCACCGCCGCCCGCACCCGCCGCTCGGCCTCGGCGGCGGTGTCGCTCGTCGCGAACGCGCGGCCGGCGTCGCGCGCGGCCTGGCTCACCGCCAGCTGGTTGCGCTGCACCGTCGCGACCGCGGCGATGAGGTAGACGAGCGGCACCATCACGACGACGGCGACGAACACGAACTCGACGATCGCGCTGCCGCGGTCGTCGCCACGCTCGGGTCGTCTCACGGGCGTCCCTCGCGCAGGACCGACGACGTGGTGTCGACGGTCAGCGGCAGGCCGAGCGGCAGGAACAGCAGGCGGATCCGTCCACGGCAGTGCACGGTCGTCGTGGCCAGGCCGGAACGGGTGTCGCGGTCGGCCCGGCCGACGCAGCTGATCGCCTTCGCGTCGGCGTCGTCGAGGCCCTGCCGGAGGAGCATCGCGGCCCGGGGACCGCCCGCCCTCGGGTCGACGCCCTCGGCCGCGGCGTAGCGCGCCGCGTCGGCCGTCGAGGCCGCGGCCACGTTGCGGGCGTAGAAGTACACGGCCGCCTGCAGCACCGCGAAGAGCAGGAAGACGAGCAGCCCGGCGAGCATCACGAAGTCGATCACGGCCGCGCCGGTGTCGCCGCGCGGGCGGCGACGGTTCGTGCGGACGGTCACGGGAATCGCGTCAGTTCTTGCCGCTGACCGAGTCGATGATCCCGGTCAGCGCGCTCTTCACCTGCGGCTCGAAGATGCCAAGGATCGCGACCACCAGCACGGCGGTCATGACCGTCACCATGACCCATCCGGGCACGTCGCCCCGCTCGCGGTCCTCGCGCAGCCGGGCCACCGATCCGAGCGTCCATACCCTCAGGTACGCCGTCAGCTTCGTCATCGAACATCTCCTCCGTGAACTGATCAATGCGTCAGGGAAGTCAGGGTCAGCAGGCCGGGGAACAGGGCGAAGAGCACGGTGACCGGAAGGATCAGGAAGACGACCGGCGCCATCATCGAGATCTCCTTGCGACCGCCGGCCTCGAGCAGGGCGCGCTTGCCGACCTCGCGGACGTCGACGGCCTGGGCCCGCAGTACCTCGGCGAGAGGGGTGCCACGTTCGACGGCGACGACGACGCCCTGCAGGAAGCGGCCGAACGAGTCGACCGTCGTCTGGTCGGCCAGGTCGGACAGCGCCGTCGTGATCGGCGTGCCCGCGCGGGCGCGGGCCAGCGCGCGGTCGAGGTCGCGCGCGAGCTCGCCGCCGGTGAGGCGGCATACCCGCTGCAGCGCGTCGACCGGTGATTCGCCGGCCACGACGGCGAGCGCGAGCAGGTCGGCGACCACCGGGAACTCCGACAGCATCGCCTGCTCGCGACGCTGGAGTTGCCGGCCGAGCCACCAGTCGCGGCCCAGGATGCCGCCGAGCAGCCCGCCGAAAGCGGCCAGCACCACGACCAGCGGATCGATACTGCCGCGGGCGGCCGAGCCGAGCAGCACGAGCAGCCCGGCGCCGACCGCCCCGCCCGCACCCCAGAGCACCTGCTCGACGCGGAACTCCTCGACCGTCATCGGACCGCCGAGCCCGGCGAGCCGGCGGCGGACCGACGCCGAGCCGCCGACGACCCGGTCGAGGAAGCCGACGGCCTCGCCGAGCGCGGGTCCGAACAGGCGCCGCACGACCGCGAACGGCGCCGACGTGGCGCTCGGGCGGGCCAGCAGGCGCGACGGTGGCGGGGTGTCGCCGAGATAGGGCGCGACGCGCTCGGCCAGCCGCACCGGGCGCATCGGCGGCGTCGCCCGCACCGCGACGACAACCCCGAGAGCCGCGAGCAGGCCGAGCCCGGCTCCGATCAGCACGCCGGTGCTCATCGCAGCACCCGCTGCTCTTCCGGCAGCCGCCCGATGTGCAGCATGGCGCGGTACGCCACGACGCAGACGGCGCCGCCGATGCCGAGCAGCACAGTGCCGCCGGGCGAGTCGTAGGCGGTCAGCGTCTGCGACTGCGTGCCGAGCAGCAGCAGCACGACCCAGGGCGCCGCGACGGCCAGTCGAGCCGCGTTCACCACCCAGCCCTGCCGGGTCTCCAGCTCGGCCCGGGTGCGGGCGTCGGCCCGCAGCAGTTCGGAGAGCGTGCGGAGCACTGTGCCGAGATCGCTGCCGCCGACCTCTCGGGCGACCCGCATCGTCTCGCACACGCGGTCGCCGACCGGGTCGGCGAGGTCGTCCTTCAGCGCGTCGAGGCAGTCTCCGAAACGTCCGCTCGCGCGGTAGGCCGAGGCGAACCGGCCGAACGGCGCGCGCAGCTCCACCGGCCCGCGGACCGCCAGCGCGCTCAGCCCCTCGGGCAGCGACATGCCGGCGCGCACCGCCGAGGCGAGGTTGTCGACGGCCTCGGGCCAGAGCTCGCGCAGGGTCACCTGGCGACGGCGCCGCATGCGGCGCACCACCACCAGCGGCAGGAAGAACCCGAAGATGCCGAAGCAGGTCGCAACCGCGGTGGTGCGGGTCATCGCGACTACCAGCACGAACGCGACGAGTGCCGCGACGACCTGCGCCCCGGTCAGCTGGGCCGGGCCGACGCCGTCGATGCCGGCCTGGCGCAGCAGGTCGCGACGCCGCGTCGCCCAGCTCGGCGCGTGCGGGCGCCGGCGCTGCGGCGCGCGCGGCCCACTGCGCCAGATGAGCAGCAGGCCGAGGCCGCCGACGAGCCCCAGCAGCGCACCCATCAGCGCTCGCCCACGGCGTGGACGGCCGGCCCGCGATGCGCGAGCACGTCGGCGAGGTCGACGCCGGCCGCCTCGTACCGCTCGGCCTGCGGCGGGTACCCCTCGGCCCGCTCGAGCCGTCCGCGGCGCGAGGTGAAGACCTCCGAGGTCTCGATGACATCGCCCTCGATCCGCCCGGTGACGCCGACGATCTCGCGCACCCGCCGTTGCCCGGAGGCCTCCATGGCCAGGTGCACCACGATGTCGACGCTCGCCGCGACCGTCGGCACCACGAACGACGCCGACACGTTCTCCCCCGCCAGCAGCGGCAGGGTGCACATCTTGACCAGCGCCTCGCGCGCGCTGTTGGCGTGCAGGGTGCACATGCCCGGCAGGCCCGAGTTGAGCGCGATGAGCAGGTCGAGATGTCAGCCACTGATCAGCGGCTTCGGCGCTCCCCTACCCTGCACGACCACGGCAGCCTGTCACCTGATCGTGCAGCAGCCCCGGGTGATCGGAGATCACCACGCCGCAAGCGGCTCGTACTAACGCTTGATACACGGGTGATCTTTGCTGTGCTGGTCGTCGAAGAAGACCGGAAGATCACCCGTGTATCAGCCGATCTCGCGCAGGTGCACTCGCAGGCCTCGCCGCGCATATCAGTCTGTCGGAACACGTTCGATCGGTTGGGATTGGTGCCTTGCGGGGCGGGCGGACGGTCAGGTGGCGGCCCTCGCCGAAGGGGCACGACGGCGTCGGCTGATGCGGTCGTCCCGGATCGTAGATGCAAAGATCT
>NZ_DASYFV010000052.1:0-9259 GCF_036000465.1 Jatrophihabitans sp.
GTTGCCCACCTGCTGGGCACCGGACCCCGCGGTTCGGCGCAGCACACCTGGATCGCGAACACCGACGCCGACTCCGAGGTGTCACCCGGCTGGCTCGCCGGCATGCTCGACGAAGCCGCCCGCGGCGCCCAGGTCGTGCTCGGCACGGTACGGCCCGATCACGGTCTCCCGCCGGACGTCGACGCCGCGTGGCAGCAACGGCACCACCGCCGTGACGACCACCCGCACGTCCACGGGGCGAACTTCGGCATCCGCGCCGACGCCTACCTCGCCCTAGGCGGTTGGCCCCTCGTCCCGACCGGCGAGGACCAGGCCCTCGCCGACCGTGCCCGCGCCGCCGGCAACCTGCACATCGTGCGCACCGGCCGGCTGCCCGTGCGGACCAGCAGCCGCCTCGACGGTCGCGCTCTCCTCGGCTTCTCGAGCTACCTGCGCGCGCTGGGCACCGCCGACGAGGGCGCAGCCTGAGCCCCGGCCGTCAGCGGCAGCGCGTGGAGTGCGCGCAGCAGGTGCGGCTCGAAGCGGGTGAGGTCAGCCGCCCGCAGTTCAGACGGTGACCACCACCGGACGCCGAAGAACTCGCGGTCGTCGGGCGTCAGCCGGTGGTCCGTCCGGCCCGCGAGGGCGAACCACAGGCTGACGTCGGTGTGCCGCACGTCCGGGCCGCCGACCGTCTCGGTCACGGTGAGGAAGAACGGCCGGGCGCCCGTCGCCGTGTCGAACTCGGCCTCGACGCCGAGCTCCTCGACCACTTCGCGGCGGACGGTGTCGGCCGGGTGCTCCCCCGGCTCGACGTGCCCGCCCGTCGGCAGCCACAGGCTCGACAGCCGATGGTCACAGAGCAGCACCCGGTTCGCGTCGCGGTCGACGAGCAGGAAGTACGCGACGAGGTGCGGCGACGGCGTGCGCGGCTTGACCCGGCGGTAGATGTCATTCGTCCCCGCCAGCCACTGCAGCGCGGCGCTGCGATGCTCCGCCGCCAGTTCGTCCACCGGCTCGATACCCTCGATCAGGTCCACGACGTCCCGCGCTGCTCCTGGCATCGGCCGATCGTGTCAGCAACCACCGACACCGCCGGCGCCCACTGGTTGATGCTGCTGACAGCGGGTGCGTCCGGGTCGACGACGAGCGCCTCGACGCCGGGTGTGGCGACGAGCCGGTTCCGCGGACTCGGCGGCGACCGGCAGGGTGGCCACCTGATCAGCATCGACGCCCGTCGAGAAAGAGCGACGATCACGACGAGATCAAGCCGCAGATCAGTGCAGCGCGAGCGGCCGGCGGCGCCGCGGGCACCTGGACCAGGTCGAAGCCGTGCTCCTGGTAGACCGCGCGGTGCACCTCGCCGAACCGCAGGGCGTCGGCATAAGTGATCCGGCGAACCGGTGTCGAGGTGATGAAGCCGAGCGGTTCGAAGAAGAACACCCGCGGCTCGAACCAGCCCCGCGTGGCCCGAAGCTCTTCGTCGAGGGCACGAGGCGCGCCGAGTCCGAGAAACCGGGCGAGGGCGAGGGTGCAGAACACGGAGCGGTCGTGCAGTTGCAGCTCGGCGACCACGGCGAGACGACGTTCGCGCTGGACCGAAACGATGCGGGACAAGAAACCGGGGTCGACCTCGGGACGCGCGATGCCCGCGGCCGACATCGCTTCGTTCACGTCGGTCGCGGCCTCCCGCACGACGTGTGCCGAGCCGGCGAGCAGGGCGAGAGTCGCGCTCTTGCCGCTGCCGGGTGCACCCGTCGCGATGAATCGCCGCACGCCTTCGATTCCTCTCCACCTGCTGTTCCTCGATTGGGATGTGGCCGCCCGGCCACACTCGAGACGGCCAGCTCTCGGAGCATCCCCCAAATCTGTGGACAACTACTCGAACATCGAGCGGACGCTTCAGCGCACGCCGAGGTCCTCGGACTCGGCATCGGTCAAGAGTCTTGACCGAATCAGGAAGCGGACACCCTCCGGCGCCTCGACCGAGAAGCCACTCCCCGCCCCGTCACGACGTCGATGGTGATGTGCGTGTGCTTCCAGTACTCGTACTGGCTCCGCGACATGTAGACCGGGATCGGTCGCTCGAGGCCGGCGTCCAGATCGCCGAGGTGCACGTCGACGTCACCGAGGATGAAGTCGCCGTCGGCGAAGCACATCGGGGACGAGCCGTCGCAGCAGCCACCGGACTGGTGGAACATCAGGTTGCCGTGCTGACGGGTGAGGCGGCGGAGCAGTTCCGCCGCCGCACCCGTCACGTC
Source organism: Jatrophihabitans sp. (assembly GCF_036000465.1). Classification (GTDB taxonomy): domain Bacteria; phylum Actinomycetota; class Actinomycetes; order Mycobacteriales; family Jatrophihabitantaceae; genus Jatrophihabitans. Next base: position 2,241 of record NZ_DASYFV010000052.1, read on the forward strand.
GACGTGTCGGGTCACGAGTGCGCGCTCTAGAAGAAGCCGAGCGCGTTGGGCGAGTACGACACCAGCAGGTTCTTCGTGTTCTGGTAGTGGTCGAGCATCATGCGGTGGTTCTCGCGGCCGATGCCGGACTGCTTGTAACCGCCGAACGCGGCGTGCGCCGGATACTGGTGGTAGCAGTTCGTCCAGACGCGGCCGGCCTGGATCTCGCGACCCGCGCGGTAGGCCCGCGAGCCGTCGCGCGACCAGACGCCGGCGCCGAGGCCGTACAGCGTGTCGTTGGCGATCTTGAGGGCGTCGTCCTCGTCGTCGAAGCGGGTGACCGACACGACCGGACCGAAGATCTCCTCCTGGAAGATTCGCATGCCGTTGTGGCCCTCGAAGACGGTGGGCTGGACGTAGTAGCCGCCGGACAGGTCGCCGCCGAGGTCGGCCCGCGCGCCGCCGGTGAGCACCTTGGCTCCCTCCTGCCGGCCGATGTCGAGGTAGGACAGGATCTTCTCGAGCTGGTCGTTCGAGGCCTGCGCGCCCATCATCGTGTCGGTGTCGAGCGGGTTGCCCTGGGTGATCTTCTCGACGCGGGCGATGGCGTCGCCCATGAACTGGTCGTAGATCGAGCTCTGGACGAGGGCGCGCGACGGGCAGGTACAGACCTCGCCCTGGTTCAGCGCGAACATGGTGAAACCCTCGAGCGCCTTGTCGTAGAAGGCGTCCTTCGCCGCGGCGACGTCGGCGAAGAAGATGTTCGGACTCTTGCCGCCGAGCTCGAGCGTCACCGGGATCAGGTTCTGCGACGCGTACTGCATGATCAGCCGGCCGGTCGTCGTCTCACCGGTGAAGGCGATCTTGGCGATGCGGCTCGACGACGCGAGGGGCTTGCCCGCTTCGGTACCGAAACCGTTGACGACGTTGAGCACGCCGGGCGGCAGCAGGTCGCCGACGAGCTCGACCAGCTTGAGGATCGACCACGGCGTCTGTTCGGCCGGCTTGAGCACCACGCAGTTTCCCGCCGCGAGCGCAGGGGCGATCTTCCAGACCGCCATCAGGATCGGGAAGTTCCACGGGATGATCTGGGCGACGACGCCGAGCGGCTCGTGGATGTGGTACGCCACGGTGTCGCCGTCGATCTCGGAGATGCCGCCCTCCTGCGCCCGGATCGCGCCGGCGAAGTAGCGGAAGTGGTCGATGGCCAGCGGCAGGTCGGCGGCGAGCGTCTCACGCACGGCCTTGCCGTTGTCCCAGCACTCGGCGATGGCGAGCGCCTCGAGATTGGCCTCCATGCGGTCGGCGATCTTGTTGAGGATGTTGGCCCGCTCGGCGACCGAGGTCGCGGCCCAGGCGCGCTTCGCCCCATGGGCGGCGTCGAGCGCGCGGTCGACGTCCTCGGCGGTGCTGCGCGCGATCTCGGTGAACGCCTTGCCGTTGACCGGCGAGATGTTCTCGAAGTATTCGCCCTTCGCCGGCGGCACCCATTCGCCGCCGATCCAGTTGTCGTAGCGGCTCTCGACGGCGACCGGACTGTCGGCACTGCCGGGGGCTGAGAGGACGGTCATGGGTTGACCTCCGTGGCTCGGGATGACCCACCGCGCTGGTGGGATGTTCCGGCGACAGTAGGTCGCGCCCCGCTGCATGCCCGCTGCAGCAACGTTGCCGGAACGCTGCATCGAGCAGGCATCGGCTGGTGACAGGCTGGGCGCATGGCGACGACGAAGCGGCCCAGCGCCGGTCTGCTGCTCCACCGCGGCGCGGGCGATCGGCTCGAGGTGCTGCTCGCGCACATGGGCGGACCGTTCTGGGCGAAGAAGGACGACGGCGCGTGGTCGATCCCGAAGGGCGAGTACGAGCCGGACGAGGATCCGCTCGCCGCGGCCCGGCGCGAGTTCACCGAGGAGCTCGGCTCACCCCCGCCGGACGGCGCCGACTACCGGCCCCTCGGCGAGGTGCGGCAGAAGAACGGCAAGGTGGTCACCGCCTGGGCCGTCGCCGGCGATCTCGACGTGGCGACCGTCGTCAGCAACACCTTCGAGATGGAATGGCCGCCGCGATCGGGACGCCGCCAGGAGTTTCCCGAGGTCGACCGCGCCGCCTGGTTCGACCTGGCGGCCGCGCGTCCCAAGCTCGTCGCCGCCCAGACCGAGTTCCTGGACCGGCTCCGCGAACTGTCGACCTGAGGATGACGGTTCGGCGAACTCGCGGCGACATCGGGGACGGGAGGGCGTCGCGGCGGTCACCCTGAAGGGGTCAGCTCCCCGACGTCGAAAGGCGGGCCGTGACCATCATCGACGACAACCACGCCGTGCTCTGGACGTGGGACGAACCCGTGCCGCTCCTGCGCCCGAGCCACGAGCCGCCGCCCGCGCCGTTCGACGGCCTCCGCCTCCCCCTCGCCGTGGGCCTCGGCACCGTGCTGTTCGGTCTGCTCGTCGTCGCCGTACTGGTCGTGATCGGTCGGCTCTGACGCATCACGCGTCGACCGGCGCCACCTCCACCTGGTCCAGCGCGGCGAGCTGCCCCGGGCTCATCGCCTGCCCGTGGGTGAACACCACCTGCTGGGCCGCGCCGATGCGCTCGTCGAGCAGCTCGCACATCGCGAACGCCATCGCCCCGGCCTGGCGCACCGCCGCCTCGTCGACCGACGGTGTGCGCACCGAGGTGACGGCGACGGCGTTCACCGCGCCGTCCGCGTCCTGGGCCAGGCCGACCGTGAACACCTCGCGCGGGTTCTTGGCCGGGGCGCAGTTGTGGTCGCGCAGGTGCAGCAGCAGCTGGTGGGAGGCGGGCAGCTTGCCGTCGGGCTGGGTGGCGGCGAGGTCCTCGGCCGTCACCGCGGCGATGCCGTCGTCGTCCACCGCGAACGGTCGCGCGTAACTCAGCAGTGCGAGCGTCCACAGCGCCTCGACCGTGACGTTGCCGCCGACGTCGGCGGCCAGCGCGGGCACGAGCCGGTCGCAGCACAACAGGACGGTCTGCAGGTCGTCGAAGGCCTCGACGAGCCGGATGAGGTGGGCCGACTGCGGTCCGTCGAGGCGGCGGACGGAGGTGGGTAACGCGTCGTCAGGCATGGTGTCCTCTCGGGTCAGCCGGTGAAGGTCGTCCACAGCAGGTAGACGTTGAGCAGGCTGATCGTGCCGGCGACGGCGGCCATGAGGGCCGTGGTGCTGCGCCGGTTGACGAACACGCCCATGACGTCGCGGCGCCGGGTGATGAGCGTGAGCGGGATCAGCGCGAACGGGATGCCGAAGGACAGCAGCACCTGCGACACGACGAGCGTGTCGGTCGTCGGCAGCCCGAGGGCCAGCACGGTGACGGCGGGCAGCATGGTGACCGATCGCCGCAGCACCAGCGGGATGCGCCGCCGGATGAATCCCTGCATGACGACCTGGCCGGCGTAGGTGCCCACGCTCGACGACGACAGCCCCGAGGCGAGCAGGGCGATGGCGAAGGCCAGGGCTGCGCCGCCACCGGCCAGACGCGCGAGGCCGGCGTGCGCCGCCTCGATCGAATCGGCGGCGTCACCCCCGACCCGGTGGAACACCGACGCGGCCACCACGATCATGCAGATGTTGATCATTCCGGCCAGGCCGAGGGCGACGACGACGTCGAGGCGCTGGAAGCGCAGCAGCTGGCGCCGCTCGCCGTCGTCGCGGCAGGCCACCCGACCCTTGGTGAGAGCCGAGTGCAGGTAGACGACGTGGGGCATGACGGTCGCCCCGACGATGCCGGCCGCTAGAACCACGCTGTCCGAGCCGACGAAATGCGGCACCAGACCGCCGATCGCCTCACCCGGCGCGGCCCCGACCGTCGCCAGGTCGTAGGCGAAACCGAGCAGCACCAGGCCGAGCAGGGCGGCGATGGCCAGCTCGAAGCGGCGGTGGCCGCGCTGCTCGAGCCCGAGGATCACGAACGCGACCACCGCGGTGATCAGCCCGGCCGGCAGCAGCGGCACACCGAACAGCAGGTAGAGCCCGACCGCGGCCCCGACGAACTCGGCGATGTCGGTCGCCATGGCGACGACCTCGGCCTGCAGCCACAGCCCGACCGACACCGCCCGCGGGAAGGTGTCGCGACACAGCTCGGGCAGGTCACGGCCGGTCGCCACCCCGACCTTGGCCGACTGGTACTGCACCAGCATGGCCATCAGGTTGGCGATGACGACGACCCACACGAGGGCGTAGCCGTAGCGGGCCCCGGCGGCGAAGTTGGTCGCGAAGTTGCCCGGGTCGATGTAGGCCACCGCCGCGACGAACGCCGGCCCGACGAGGCACACGACGCCGCGCACCCGACCCTGCGCGCGCAGCAGCGCGAGCGGGCTCGGGTCGTCGCCTCCCGACCCGCCTCCCCTCTCGTCGACCCCGAATTCGGGGGGTGCGTCCGGGGTCAGCCGGCGGGGAAGCGCATCCTCGACGGTCACCCGACCGACGGGCCGAGGCCGAGTGACTGCGGCGTGCTCGAGTCCGGCGAGGGCTGGTGCAGCCCCTCGTCGAGCGGGCCGAACTCGGTCATCAACGCCCGGCTGCCGCCCCACGGCGTCTGCTCCTCGGCGATCAGCGTGTTCGTCGTCAGCAGCAGCCCGGCGACGGACGCCCCGTTCTGCAGCGCCGACCGGCACACCCGCAGCGGGTCGATGATGCCCAGCTCGATCATGTTGCCGTAGCGGCCCTCGAGCGCGTCGAAGCCCTCGTCGGTGCCGAGCCCGACCGTGGCGGCCACGACCTCGTGGCCGTCGTACCCGGCGTTGGACGCGATGAGGAAGGCCGGTTCGGTGAGCGCGCGCCGCACGATGTCGACGCCGATCGCCTGGTCGGGCGTCACGGTCAGGTCGTCGAGCGCCGGGGCGGCGTGCACGAGGGCGGCGCCGCCGCCGGCCACGATGCCCTCGGCCATCGCTGCTCGGGTGGCCGACAGCGCGTCCTCGACCCGGTGCTGCAGCTCGGTCAGCTCGGCGTTGGTCGGTGCCCCGACCCGGATGATCGCGACCTTGCCCGACAGCGCGCCGATGCGCTCGACCAGGACGTCCTCGTCGATGCCGAAGGTGGCCCGCTCGAGCTCGGCCCGGAGCTGGGTGAGCCGGAAGTCGATCGCCTCGGCCGACCCGGCGCCCCCGATGATCGAGGAGCGGTCGGCCGTCACGCGCACCTGCCGGGCCCGGCCCAGGTGCTCCAGCGCGATCGTCTCCAGGCTGAACCCGGACGTCTTGCTCAGCACCTGCCCGCCGGTGATGGTGGCGATGTCCTCGAGCTTGCGCAGCCGCCGGTCGCCGAAGCCGGGCGCCCGGGTGGCGGTGCATTGGAAGACGCCGTTGACGTGGTTGTGCACGAGCATGCTGAGCGCCGAGCCCTCGACGTTCTCGGCGATGACGAGCAGCGGGTGCGGATCGCGCATCACCTTGTCCAGCACCGGCATGAGGTCCTGCACCTTGGTGATCTTCTCGCTGCACAGCAGGATGTACGGGTCGTCCAGCACCGCTTCGAGGCTCGCCGGGTGGGTGACGAGGTAGGGCGAGAGGTAGCCGTTGTCGAACTCGAAGCCCTCGACGAAGTCGACGCTCATCCCGTGCGCGTCGGACTCGGTGACCGTCACCGTGCCGGCGTCGCCGACGGTGAACAGGGCCCGCGCGATGACCGCGCCGACCACGTCGTCGTCGTTGGCCGAGATCGCCGCCACCCGCGCGTAGTCGTTCTCGGTGATGATCGGGTGGGCCACCTTGTGCAGGTGGTCGACGAGGGCGGCGACGGCCAGGTCGATCCCGCGCTTCACCAGAACCGGGTTGCCGCCGGCCCCGATCGCCTTGGTGCCCTCGCGGATGATGGCCTGCGCGATCACCGTGGCCGTGGTCGTGCCGTCGCCCACGATGTCGTTCGTCTTGATCGCGGCTTCCTTCACCAGTTGCGCGCCCATGTTCTCGAACTGGTTGCTCAGGTGGATCTCGCGGGCGATCGTCACGCCGTCGTTGGTCACCACCGGCGAGCCGGTGATCTTCTCCAGGATCACGTTGCGGCCCTTGGGACCGAGGGTCGACTTGACCGCCTCGGCCAGCTGGTCGACGCCTGACAGCAGCAGGCTCCGGGCGTCCTCACCGAATCGCAGTTCCTTGGCCATGGGTCCTCCTGGTTTGGGTGATCGGGTGGGGCCGGACGGTTACGGGACGAGAATCGCGCGACCTCTCACGAGGCCGGCGTCCAGATCGGACAGCGCCTGCTGGGCGTCGTCGAGGGCGTAGGTCCGGGTGTGCAGGGTGACCCGGCCGGCCTGGGCCAGCACCATCAGTTCGGCGAGCTCGTTGTAGGTGCCGACGATGTTGCCGATGATGTTGCGTTCGGTGGAGATGATGTCGAGCGTCGGTACGTGCAGCTCGCCGCCGTAGCCGATGACGTAGTACGAGCCGCCGGGACGGGTCATGGCAAAGCCCTCGTTCTCGGCGCCCTGCTCGGCGACGAAGTCGAAGACGACATCGGCGCCCGCGCCGTCGGTCAGGGCGTGCACCCCGGCCACCTGGCCGCCGTCGGCCCGCACCGCGTGGGTCGCGCCCAGCGTCTTCGCGAGTTCGAGCGCGTCGGGATTCCGGTCGACCACGATGATGTTCGTCGCGGTGAGGGCGGCGAGGCACTGGATGCCGATATGGCCCAGCCCGCCGGCCCCGATCACGACCGCTGTGGTGCCCGGATACAGCAGCGGGATCGCCTTCCGTACCGCGTGATACGCCGTGATGCCAGCGTCGGCGAGGGCGGCGACGTCCTCGGGCCGGGTGGACGGGTCGAGCTTCACGCAGGCCCGCGCCGAGGTCAGCAGGTACTCGGCCATCCCGCCGTCGACGCCGAGCCCGGGGAACACGCTCTCGCTGCAGTGCATGTCCTGACCGGCCCGGCAGGCCCGGCACAGTCCGCACGTCGGGGTCGGGTGCAGGATCACCGTGTCGCCCACCGCGACGTTGGTGACGGCCGAGCCGACCTCGTGCACCCAGCCGGCGTTCTCGTGCCCGATCGTGTACGGCAGCGGCGGGTTCATCGCCTCGGCCCACTGGC
>NZ_DASYFV010000053.1:0-61885 GCF_036000465.1 Jatrophihabitans sp.
ACCTGAATCTGCGGCCGCACTGAACGCATGCCCGGCCGTCAGTCCTCGGACTTCGCGGTGCCCAGGCCCGAGGCGATCAGGTCCATGACGGTTGAATCCGCCAGCGTGGTGACATCGCCGATGCTGCGGTGCTCGGCCACGTCCCGCAGCAGCCGTCGCATGATCTTGCCCGACCGGGTCTTGGGCAGTTCGGCGACGACCAGGATCTGACGTGGCTTGGCGATCGCGCCGATCTCCCTCGCGACGTGGTTGCGCAGCTGCGCGACGATCTCGTCGCCGCCGGACGGGTCATCGCCGGCAGGCGCCGCGTCGCCGCGCAGGATCACGAACGCGACGATGCCCTGTCCGGTGGTGGGATCCGTTGCGCCGACCACGGCCGCCTCGGCGACGGAAGGGTGCGATACCAGAGCTGATTCGACCTCGGTCGTCGAGATCCGATGGCCCGAGACGTTCATGACGTCGTCGACCCGGCCCAGCAACCACAGGTCGCCGTCGGAGTCCTTCTTCGCGCCGTCGCCTGCGAAGTAGTAGCCCTGGTCCGCGAAGCGGGACCAGTACGTCTCGGCGAACCGCTCGGGGTCGCCGTAGATGCCGCGCGTCATCGCCGGCCATGGCTCGGTCAGCACCAGCAGCCCGCCGCCGCCGTTCGGCACCGGGTTGCCGTCGTTGTCGACGACCTCGGCGCCGATGCCGGGCAGCGCCTTGGTGGCCGAGCCCGGCTTGGTCTCGGTGACGCCCGGCAGCGGGCTGATCATGATCGCCCCGGTCTCGGTCTGCCACCAGGTGTCGACGACCGGGGTGCGGTCGCCGCCGATGTTGCGGCGGTACCAGACCCAGGCCTCGGGGTTGATCGGCTCCCCGACCGAGCCGAGCAGTCGCAGCGAGCTCAGGTCGTGCGCCGCGGGGATGTCCTCGCCCCACTTCATGAACGTGCGGATCGTCGTCGGCGCGGTGTACAGGATCGTGATCTTGTACTTCTCGATCATCTCGAACCAGCGGTGCTCGTTCGGGGTGTTCGGCGTGCCCTCGTACATGAACGACGTGGCCCGATTGGCGAGCGGGCCGTAGACGATGTAGCTGTGCCCGGTGATCCAGCCGATGTCGGCCCCGCACCAGTAGAGGTCCTCGTCGGGCTTGAGGTCGAACACCGCGTGGTGCGTGTACGCCACCTGGGTCAGGTAGCCGCCCGACGTGTGCAGGATGCCCTTCGGCTTGCCCGTGGTGCCCGAGGTGTACATGACGAACAGCGGGTGCTCGGCGTCGAACATCTCCGGCGCGTGCTCCGGGGACGCCGTGGCCACCGCCTCGTGCCACCACACGTCGCGAGCGTCGTCCCACGCGATCTCGTGCCCGGTGCGCTTGACGACCAGCACCTTGCGGACATCGGGGCACTTCTGCAGCGCCTCGTCGACCACCGGCTTCAGGCCCGACGGCGCCCCGCGGCGGTAACCGCCATCGGCGGTGATCACCACGTGCGCGTCGCAGTCGATGATGCGATCCGACAACGCCGAGGCGGAGAAGCCGCCGAACACCACCGTGTGCGGGGCACCCAGCCGCGCGCAGGCCAGCATCGCGACCACCGTCTCCGGGATCATCGGCATGTAGATCGCGACCCGGTCGCCCGAGCGCACCCCGAGGTCGATCAGCGTGTTCGCGGCGCGGCACACCTCGTCCTTCAACTCGGCGTAGGTGATCCGGCGGGTCTCCCCCGGCTCACCCTCCCAGTGGATCGCCACCTGCTCGCCGTGCCCGTCCTCGACATGACGGTCGACGCAGTTCTGCGCGACGTTGAGCTTCCCGCCGACGAACCACTTCGCGAACGGCGCGCCCGACCAGTCCAGCACGTCGGACCACTTCTCGGCCCAGTGCAACCGCTCGGCCGCACTCGCCCAGAACGCCAACCGGTCGGAGTCGGCGTCGCCGTAGGCCTCGGCCCCGACGTTGGCCGAGGCGGTGAACTCGGGGGGCGGGGAGAAGCGGCGGTCTTCGTGGGACAGGTTCGAGAGAGTCTCGCTCATGCGACCAACCTATTTCCGTAGGGCCCGGACGGGAAGCAAAACCATCCGATCAGCGAGGCAGGACGGGGAAGACCGGCCGCTTGAACGTCGAGTTCGCCACACCCGCGAGCGATGCGTACCAGGCGAGCGCGGCGGTCGCCAGCCCGAGCCAGCCACCGACCTTGATGATGCCCTCCGAACCACCGAAGTTGCCGATGGTGAGGAACAGGAAGGTCGCCGACAGGACCACGAACACGCTCAGCACCGCGATCGAGGTGCGCAGCGCCGCGATCGTCATGTAGATGGTGAAGATCGTCCACACGAGCAGGAACGTACCGACGGCGTGGTTGATGTCGGTCGCCGTCGCCTTCGCGGCGATGAAGGCAGGGACGCCCTTCGTGATGAGGTACCAGAACGACAGCCAGAACGCGCCGTAGGAAGTGAAGGCGACCGCCCCGAAGGTGTTGCCCTTGGCGAACTCCCACATGCCGGCGAGCACCTGCGCGATGCCGCCGTAGAAGAAGGCCAGGCCGAGCACGCCGGCCTCGACGGTGGCCGGGAGCAGCCGGGCGTTGACCACGGACAGGAAGAACGTGGTGGCAGCGAACCCGGCCAGGCCGAGCGGGCCGGGATCGGCGATCGAGGCAAGTCCGCCCGCAGCGGCCGGGGTCGGGCGCGGTGTGCTCTGCATGTCCTGGGCCATCTCGGTTCCTTTCGGTCGGAGGGGGTCGACCGCCTCGCATCGGCGGGCGTGCCCAGAACCGTGCCAGTGACGCCGGTCACGGGTGAAGGGTGCGCGGTCCCGATGCGCCCGACACAACTGATCGTTCGACGTGTGGTCGCCGGCCGCCCGGCGAGCGGTCGGTTCAGCCGGTCGAGCGGTCGGCCGCGCGCAACTCGTCGGCGAGGAACTCCGGCCCGTGCAGGCGGACCATGACCCGGGCGGTGTCGGGCGGGATGCCGCGCCGGGTCGCGAGGGAGACCGCGATCATGACGCCGAACGAGATCGGCACGGCCCACGCGCCGGGTTGCGCGAGCAGGGCCGCCCACCACCCCCCGGCCGGATCGCCGATCACCGTCACGAGCACGGCCGCCGTGGCCAGGACGCCACCGGTCACCAGGCCGGCGACCGTGCCCGCCACGGTCAGGCGCGTCCACCAGATCCCGAGCACCAGGAGCGGGCAGAAGGTCGCGGCCGCGACGGCGAACGCCAACCCGACCATGGCGGCGAGGCCCACCTGGCCACCCGGCAGGCTCAACAGGTACGGCACCGCGATCGCCGCAACCGCCGCGACGCGGAAGGTACGGATGCGCCGGGCCCGTCCGTCGCCGAACGGCCGGGCGACCCGGCGACGCAGAACGTCCTGGGTGAGGACGCCGGCGACCGACACCGTCAGGCCGGACGCCGTGGACAGGAACGCGGCGAACGCCCCGGCGGTCACGAGCGCGCCGAGCCACACCCCGGGTGCGCCACCGAGCATGCGCTCGGGAAGGGCGAGCACCGTGGCGTCGGTGTTGCCGGTGACGAGCAGGTCGGGAACGTAGGCGCGCCCCAGCGCACCGAAGATCGTCGGCACGAGGTAGAACGCGGACAGCAGCACCAGCACGTTCAGCGTGGTGCGGCGGGCGTCCCGGCCGTCCGAGTTCGTGTAGAAGCGCACGAGGACGTGCGGCAGTCCCATCGTGCCGAGGCAGATCGCGAGGATCAGCGAGAGGCTGGCGTAGAGCGGGTGGGCGGTGCCGGAGCCGAGCGGGCGCAGCCACGAGTCGCTGCGCTGGCTGGGCAGCCCGGAACGCACCGGGACCGCATCTCCGGGCCGGAGCGTGAGCCGGGAGTGCGCGCCCAGGCGGTGCTCACCGCGGAGCAGCCGCACCGGGCCGTCGGCCGCGCGGCCGTCGACGCTCCCGCGCACGTCGAGCACCTCCTCGCGCGGAACCCGTACGGTGATCGCGGCACCGACGTCGACCGTGGTGGTGTGCCGGACGCTGGGCAGGCCGGCCCCGACGCCGTCGTGGCGGTGTTGCCAGACCCCGACGAGCACGAGCGCCGGCAGCAGCAGCGCGATGAACTTGAGCCAGAACTGCAACGCCTGGGCGAACGTGATCGAGCGCATGCCGCCCACGGCCACCGCCGCGATCACGACCAGCGCGACCAGCAGGCCACCTACCCATCCGGGTGCGCCGGTCTGGGTGCGCAGGGTGAGCGCGGCGCCCTGCAGTTGGGGCACCAGGTAGAGCCATCCGATCAGCACGACCAGGATGCTGGCGACGCGGCGCACCACGGGCGACCCCAGCCGGATCTGCGCGAAGTCGGGCAGCGTGTACGCGCCGCTGCGTCGCAGCGGTGCCGCGACGAGGGCGAGCAGGACGAGATAGCCGGCGGTGTAGCAGACGGGGTACCAGAGCATGTCGAACCCGTACGCGAGCACGAGCCCGGCCACGCCGAGGTAGGAGGCCGCGGAGAGGTACTCGCCGCCGATCGCCGCGGCGTTCCACCGCGGTGACACCGACCGGGCGGCGACGTAGAAGTCGCTCGTCGTCCGGGCCCGGCGCAGGCCGAGCGAGCCGGCCACCAGCGTCGCACCGACAACCAGCGTGACCGCGACGACGCTGGCCGGTCCGTGCGTCACCGGCGGCGCACGAGCGCGGCGAAGGCCCGCTCGTTGCGCTCGGCCGTGCGGACGGCGTACCAGCCCAGACCGATCAGGACCGGATACACCAGCGCGCCGAGCACGAGCCACGGCAACGGGATGCCGAGCAGGCGGATGCGGTCCAACCCGGGCGCGAGGGCGCCGGCGAGGGCCGTACCGACCAGGAGCGCCGCGACCACGACGCAGACCGTGAGCGCCAGGCGAGCCTGGCTGCGCACCAGCGAGGACATGTACACCGCACCCAGCTCGGTCTGCTCGTCGATCTCGCGCGTGGGTGCACGCAGTGGCGCTCGGCGCGGCGCGACGGTGCGCGGGTGCGTGACGCGCACCCGTTGCGGGGGCGACCCGTCCCCGCTCATGCGCGCACCAGCCGATCGCGCAGTTCGCGGGCGTGCCGGCGGCTGACCGCGAGCTCGACGGCGCCCACGCGCACCGAGTAGCGGCCGTCCGTCACGTGCACCTCGTCGATGTGGGCGAGGGCCACCAGCGTGGAGCGGTGGATACGCACGAAGCCGATGTCGGCCCAACGCTCCTCGAGTTCGGCGAGTGTGCTGCGCAGCAGGTGGCTCTCGCCCGCGGTGTGCAACCGGGCGTAGTCGCCGTGCGCCTCGACGAAGCGGATCTGCGACCGGCGCACGAAGCGGATGACACCAGCCAGCTCGACCGGGATCGTCTCGTCGTCGTCGGGAGGACCGTCGCCGCTGCCGGAGGTGATCACGCGCCGCACGGCCTCGGCGAGCCGGTCGGCCCGCACCGGCTTCATCACGTAGTCGACCGCCTGCAGTTCGAAGGCGTCGACCGCCCGATCGTCGTACGCCGTCACGAACACCACCTGCGGCCGCTCGGCGAAGCGGCTGAGCACCCGCGCCAGCTCGACCCCGTCCAGGCCGGGCATCTTGATGTCGCAGAAGACCACGTCGACGGCGGACTCCGCGAGCACCCGGAGCGCCTGGCCGGAACTGGCCGCAGTGTGTACCTCGGCCACCCGCGGGTCGTCGCGCAGGAGGAACGCGAGTTCCTCGCGCGCCGGGGTCTCGTCGTCGACGACGAGCACGCGCACCACGGTGCCCGGCTGGTCGACGCGGTCTCCGTTGACCCCCATGCCGGGCAACCTACCCCGCGTCGGATCGCGCAGCGATCATCCGGCGCCGCCCGGAGGTCAGCCGGACGTCGGACTGGCGTGCACGCCCGGCGCGAACTTCGGGACGCGGAAGCTCACCTTCGTTCCGGCGCGAGGAGCGGTGTCGACGACGAGGCCGAAGCTGTCGCCGTACACCTGGCGCAGGCGGGCGTCGACGTTGCCGAGGCCCACCGAGTCCCCCGCGCCGCCGCGCTCGAGCGCCGCGCGGACGACCTCGGGGTCGGCGCCGGCCCCGTCGTCCTCGATCGAGATGAGCGCGTCCGGGCCGTCGTCGACCGCGACGATGGACACCTGAACCGGGTCGGCGTGGCCCTCGAGCCCGTGCCGTACGGCGTTCTCGACGAGAGGCTGGACGACGAGGAAGGGCACCGCGATCGGCAGCACCTCGGGAGCTACCCGCAGCGACACCCGCAGCCGCTCGCCGAAGCGCGCCTGCTCGAGCACGAGGTACCGCTCGGTGTTGCGCAGTTCGTCGGAGAGCGTGGCGTACTCACCCCCGCGGCGCAGCGCGTAGCGGGTGAAGTCGGCGAACTCGAGCAGCAACTCCCGGGCCCGATCCGGGTCGGTCCGGGTGAAGGACGCGACCGCGGTCAGCGAGTTGTAGATGAAGTGCGGGCTTATCTGGGCCCGCAGCGCGCGGAGCTCGACCTCGATGAGCCGACTTCGCTGGGCGTCGGCGCTGGCGAGCTCGATCTGCCCGGACACCCAGCGTGCGACCTCCTCGACCGCGCGCACAAGCATGGCCGACGTGCCGCGGGCGTAGGCCACGAGCGCACCCACGACCGCGTCCCCGTCGACCACCGGGCTCGCCACCGCCACCCGCACCTCGCAGTCCGGCCGCCCGCACGACACCTCACGCGGAGGCAGAACCACCGTCAGGCCGGTGTCGAGCACGCCGCGCGCGTGCTCGATCGCGAGTTCGGCATGGTGATGGGCGTCGCCGTCGGTGGCCAGGGTGCGGGTGCGGTCGGTCAGCGCGACCCCGATCGTGCCGAGCAGCGCGCGCAGGTGGCGCACCGCCCGATCGGCGCCCTGTGTGCTCAGTCCCTCGCGCAGGCTCGGCGCGGCGAGACTCGCCGTGTGCAGGGCGTCGAAGGTCGCCTGGTCGGCGGAGGTGCCGAGATCGCGCCGGCGGGCGAAGGTGACGACGGCGAGCGGGACGCCGAGCGCCACCAGCAGGAGCACCAGGGCGGCCACGGCCGGCACGAGCGAACTAACCGACGACCGGATGGGTGGCCGCGAACAGTGCCCGCAGGCCGCGCATCGCCTCGACCGCCTTCTCGCGGTCCATGCGCTGCACGGCGTAGATCGCGAGGCTCTCCTCGGCCGGCAGCCGCAGCCGGGCGAAGCGCACCGACGACGGGAACTCGACGGCGACGACGGCCTCCCACGGGATCGTGCGCCAGTTGCCCACGTAGCCGCGCAGGTGGACCCCGGTGAGGTCGGCCCGCAGCCGGGGTCGGGCCGGCAGGCGCAGGCCGCCCGCGACGACCAGGCCGATGACGATGGTGAACAGCTGGTCCTTCTGACCGAAGTAGGCGCCGGCGTTCTCGCGCTTCATCAGCAGGGCCACGACGACGAAGACGCAGACGGCGACGATCGCGCTCGCGTTCGCGATGTACCCGGTGCGGATCGGCCGGGCCGTCACCGGCTGGGGGGACGTCACAGCCGGCACGCCGTGATCGCGGTGACCAGGATGCCGCGCGCGCCGAGCTGCCAGAGCTCGTCCATCACCGCGTTGGTGTCGCGACGCTTGACCATCGAGCGCACCGCGCACCAGCCCCGCTCGTGCAGCGGCGACACGGTCGGCGATTCGATGCCCGGCGTGACGGCCACGGCCTGCTCGACCAGGGCGTCGGGGATGTCGTAGTCCATGAGCACGTACTGCCGGGCGATGATCACGCCCTGCAGCCGGCGCACGAGCTGCTCGACGGCCGCCGACTGATCCATGCCCTGACGCTGGATGAGCACGGCCTGGCTGGTGAGCAGCGGGTCGCCGAAGATGGCCAGCCCGGCGTTGCGCAGCGTGGTGCCGGTCGAGACGACGTCGGCGATGGCGTCGGCGACGCCGAGCCGCACCGAGGTCTCGACCGCCCCGTCGAGGCGGATGACTTCGGCGCTGACACCGTGCTCGGACAGGTAGGACGTCACCACGCCGGGATACGCCGTCGCGATGCGCTTGCCGGCCAGGTCGGCGACCGATTCGGCCGTGCCGGGCATGGCGGCGAAGCGGAACGTCGAACCGGCGAAGCCGAGCGGCAGGATCGACTCGGCCTTGGCACCGGAGTCGAGCAACAGGTCCTCGCCGGTGATGCCGACGTCGAGCTGGCCCGAGCCCACGTACACCGCGATGTCGCGCGGGCGGAGGAAGAAGAACTCGGTGTCGTTGTCGGCGTCGAGCAGGACGAGTTCGCGGCTGTCACTGCGCTGCCGGTACCCGGCCTCGACGAGCATCTGGCTTGCCGGATCGGACAGGGAGCCCTTGTTGGGTACGGCGATACGGAGCATGACCACCCGTCGGGTGCGGAGTTCGGTACGGACGTCTGTTCACGGTAAACCAGCGCACCTGGCCGTTACTGGGCGGTGGTCCGCGAAGGGGCACCGCGCACACCCGGGCCGGGCGCGGGGCGCGGCGGCAAAGCGACATTCGTGGGGTACCGGTCCGAAACACCCGGCGGTGTGTGGTCCGTGCTAGACAAGGCCCCGTCGTCGTGACCACACTCGGCCATCATGACCTGGGTACTGCACGGTCTGCACGCCGGTGTGATCGTCGCGGGGTTCGTCGCCGTGCTCCTGCTCCTGCGCGGCTCGCTCACCGATTCGCACCGGGTCGCCGACCTGCGCGCGACCGCCGCGGCGGGCCGGCTCGTCGAGGAGGCCGAGCGGCGCGCGTCGCGGCTGCTGCACCCCCGCCCACCCCGCCCCGAGACCGCGCTCGTCGTCGTGTCCTTCGCCGGGCTGGCCGCTGCCACCGTGCACGCGATCGTCGGGCCCGGGCACTTCAGCGAGGGTCTGCGCTTCGGCCTGTTCTTCGCCGCACTCACCGTCGTGCAGGTCGCGTCCTCGGTGCAGGTGCTGCGCCGCCCGGGGCGCCCGCTCGTGGTCGCGATCGCGCTGCTCGACGCCGGGGTCGTGCTCGTGTGGCTCGCGACGCGGACGGTGGGCCTGCCGTTCGGGCTGGCCGAGGTCGAGGCGGTCGGGCCGCTCGACGTCATCGCCACCGCGGCCGAACTGGTGGCGCTGGCGGCGGCGGCCCGCTGGCTGCTCGCCCACCGCGAACCACACCCGATCCGGATCGTGCTGCGGTCCGCCGACCTCGGCCGCTGAGGAGCTCACAGTGTGGTGGCGGATCGGACTCAGCGCGAACGGGGTGCTGGCCGTCGCCTACCTGATGATCGCCTGGGCGATCGTCAAGCCGCTTGTCCAACATCGTCAGCTGCGGTCGAACCCGTTGGGGGCGGCGACGGCGGCGATCTTCCTCACCTGCGCCGTGCACCACGGCGGGCACGTCGTGCACATGTTGCTCCCGCTCGTCGGCATCGAGTCGCCCCAGGGATACGCGATGCGGGCGGCCTACGACTGGGAGGCGGCGATCTGGGACATCGTCGGCGCCCTGGTCGGCATCTACTACTGGACGCTGCGCCGCACCTACGGGCCGCTGATGCGCGGCGCGCAGCTGTTCGAGGACATGCGGCAGCGCGAGCAGGAGGCGCTCGAGCTCAACGACGGGGTGCTGCAGGGGCTCGTGGTGGCCAAGATGGCCCTCGACCTCGACCAGCCGGAGAAGGCCCGCTCCGCGCTCGAGGCATCCATCGAGGTCGCGAGCCGGATGATCAGCGACCTGCTCGGCCCGGCCTCGGCCCGGGAGTCCGGTGACCTCCTGCGCACCCGCGCCGCCGCCGTCAGCAAGGAACCTCCGACGTGACGGCCGCGCCCGAATCCGCACCGATCACCCTCGTGGTCGTCGACGACACCCCCGACGTGCGCCTGCTGCTGAAGCTCGCCTTCGGCCAGTACGACGACTTCGAGGTGGTCGGCGAGGCCGGTGACGGCCGCGCCGGTGTCGAGCTCGTGACCCGGCTCCAGCCGGACGCCGTGCTGCTCGACCTTGCGATGCCGGTGATGGACGGGCTCGAGGCGCTGCCGCTCATGCGGGCGGCGGCACCGCACGCTCGCATCGTCGTGCTGTCGGGGTTCGAGAGCAGCCAGATGGCGACGACCGCGCTCGGGGCCGGAGCGTCCGCCTACATCCAGAAAGGCGCGGCACCGGACGAGATCGTGGCCCAGGTCGCGCGCTCGGTCGGGGTCACGCCCAAGCCCCGCAGGCGGAAGCTCGCCTCGGTGCCGAGCGACCCGGGGGTCGCCCAGGTGCTCGACTACGCGATCGTCACCCTCACCCCCGAAGGAAACATCGCGTCGTGGAATGCCGGCGCAGAACGGCTGAAGGGATACACGTCCGACGAGGCGATCGGGCAGCACTTCGCCATGCTCTACACCGAGGCCGACCGCGCCAACGACGTGCCGGCGCACGTCCTGAGAGTGGCCGGCGCGGACGGGCGCTTCGAGCAGGACGGCTGGCGGATGCGCAAGGACGGCACGACGTTCTGGGCCAACGTCGTCGTCACGGCCTTGCACGACCCGGCCGGGCGGCTGACCGGGTACACGAAGGTCACCCGCGACCACACCGAAGAGCACCGGCTCCAGCAGGCCCAGGCGTCCTCGTTCGCGGCCGTCTCGCACGACCTGCGCGCGCCGATCGGGCTCATCAAGGCCTATGCCGCGCTGCTGCCCAACGTCAGCCCCGCGGAGCGGGTCGAGTTCGCCGACCGCATCGAGTCGATCGCCGATCGCGTGCGGCAGATGGTGGAGGGCCTGTTCGACTACGCCAAGCTCCGCGCGGGCGGCATGCCCATCAACCGCGAGCCGGTGCGCCTGTCGGAACTCGCGACCGAATGCGTGCGCGATCACGCGCTCCACTTCGGCGAGCACGAGATCCTGGTCGAGGACTCGCCGGCGGTCGCTCTCGCCGACCGGGCGGCGATGCAGACGGTGTTGGAGAACCTGATCAGCAACGCGGCGAAGTACTCCCCCGCCGACACCTGCATCACGATCACCTTCGCCATAGCCGGCGATCGCGTGCGCATGCGCGTGAGCGACCAGGGTCGCGGCATCGATCCGGCCGACCTGCCTACGATCTTCACCGAGTTCGTGCGCGGCCGGCTCGCGCAGAACGACGGCGGCACCGGGTTGGGACTCGCGAGCGTGCGCCAGTTGCTGACGCTGCAGAGCGGTCAGGTCTGGTTGGACAGCGAACTCGGCCGCGGCACGACCGTCACCGTGGAGCTGCCCCGCGCGCCGACCCCGACCGTGATCTAGAGGTAGCGGTACACGTCGTCGAGGTCGATGCCCTTGCCCAGCATGATGACCTGGACGCGGTAGAGCAGCTGGCTGATCTCCTCGGCGGTGCGATCGGCCGATTCGTGCTCGGCCGCCATCCACACCTCGGCCGCCTCCTCGACGACCTTCTTGCCCTGCTCGTGGACGCCGGCGTCGAGCGCGAGAACGGTGCCCGATCCGTCCGGGCGCTCGCGCTGCCGGTCGCTGAGCTCGGCGAAGAGCTGGTCGAAGGTCTTCATGGTGACCGCGAGCCTACCGACCGTCATGCACGGCGCAGCCGCCAGGACTTGAGATGGCTGTACCCGCGCACCGAGGCCGGTCGCAGCGTGCGCAACGAGTACCGCGCGTCGCCGTCGAGCCGCCCGGCCAGACCCTCGTCGATGAGCACCGACCCGGTGCGGGCGAGGGAGGTCAGCCGGCTCGCGATGTTCACCGTCTGCCCGAAGACGTCGCCGAGCCGGGTGACGACCGGACCGTAGGCGACCCCGGCCCGGAACGGCGGCAGGGAGGCGTCGGCCTCGGCCGCCTCGAGCAGGGCGAGCGCGATCTCGGCGGCCTCCCCGGGGCTGTGCGCGATGAACAGCACCTCGTCGCCGATCGTCTTCACGACCTGGCCCCGGTGGGCGCCGACCACCTCGGTGGCCACGGACTCGAAGCGGCCGAGCACGTCGCGCAGCTCGGCCTCGGAGGAGCGCCGGGTGAACGCGGTGAACTCGGCCATGTCGGCGAAGCCCACGGCCATGGCCGTTTGACTGCCCGGCTCGGTCGTGGCGTTGGCGACGATGCGGGCGAAGTAGGCCGCGAGCTGACGACTCCACACGTAGCTGTGCAGATCGGTCACGACCGGCTTGAGCCGATCCATGAGGTCCAGCGCCGGCTGCCCGTCCGGATCGGCGAGCAGCTCGGGCGACTTGGCGATGATCTCGGTGACGAGCTGGCCCTGCCACGACGCGAGGCGGGCGAAGGTCTGCCCGAGGATGCGCGTCATCGACTGCATCAGCTCGTCGTCGATGTCGCCGACGCGTCGCAGTTCCTCCACGTTGCGCAGCGCGACGACGTCGGCCTCGGTGAACACGCGCTGGCCGTCCTCGACGGTTGCGAAGCCGAGCGCCCGCCACAGGGCCCGGGCCTCGTCGAGCGAGATGCCGGCCTGCTCCGCGACCTCGGCGCTCGTGTAGACGGCGTCGCCGCCGAGCAGGTTGGCCCGGACGGCCTCGACGAGGCGGGGCAGGTCGGCGCCGGGCGCGTCGTCGGCCATCTAGCTGGTGTGCACGATCAGGACGTCGGTACCGGAGTGCCGCGCGATGTCGAGCGGCACCGAGCCGAGGATCCGGCCGGCGAGCGTGTTCAGCCCGACGTTGCCGACCACGAGCAGGTCGGCCTTCTTGTTCTTGGCGACGTTGCGCAGCACGTCCACGGGACGGCCCTGCACCGAGAGGGTCTCGATCGACGATGCCCCGGCCCGCACCGCGCGATCGCGGGCGCGGCTCACGGTGTCGTCGGCCGGCGCCGACCCGACGACCTGGTAGGCCTCGTCGCCGAGGGCGTCCTGGGCCGCGGTGTCGGCCTTGCCCGGCGCGTAGGCGCAGACGATCACGAGCGTCGCCCCGGCGTCGGCGGCGAGTGCCGCGGCGCGGTCCACGGCGCGGAACGATGTGTCGGAGCCGTCGGTACCTACGAGAACGGTCTGATAAGCAGCCATGCCTCGACCATAGCTGCGACCGGGGTGGCTCCGCGCCGGTGTCAGCGTGACCAGGCGGACAACGTGACGGCCGTCGCCACCGCGGCGGTGGCGGCCTCGTGCCCTTTGTCCTCGGACGATCCCGGCAACCCGCTGCGAGCGATCGCCTGCTCGTCGTTGTCGCAGGTGAGAACCCCGAATCCGACCGGGATGCCGGTGCGCTCGGAGACGAGGGTGAGGCCGGTGGTGGCCGCCTCGCAGACGTAGTCGAAGTGGGGGGTGCCGCCGCGGATCACGACGCCGAGGGTGACGATGGCGTCGAAGCCGGCGGTCGCGAGCCGCGCGGCCGCCACGGTCAGCTCGAAGACCCCCGGCACGCGCAGCTCGGTGACATCGGTGACGCCGGCGTCGGCCAGGCCGCGACGCGCGCCGTCGAGCAGACCATCCATCACGGTCTGGTGCCACTGGCTCGCGATGATCGCCACCTTGAGGCCCGCAGCGTCCACCTCGAGCTTCGGCGCCCCTTCGCCACTCATCGGCCTACGCTCGCTGCGGCCGCCGAAGGACTTCTGTGCCCATGGTTCGCTCCGCATGCGTCGCTCATGCTTTTTCCTGCCCGTCGCTGAAGTCGAGCTCGTGGCCCATCCGGTCGCGCTTGGTCTGCAGGTAGCGCAGGTTCTCGGGGTTGGCGTGGACGGGCAGCGGCTCGCGGCCGGTGACGCGCAGGCCGTAGCCCTCGAGGCCGGCCCGCTTGGCCGGGTTGTTGGTCAGCAGGCGCATCGAGTGGATGCCGAGGTCGACCAGGATCTGGGCGCCGGTGCCGTAGTCGCGGGCGTCGGCGGGCAGGCCGAGCTCGAGGTTGGCGTCGAGGGTGTCGGCGCCGGCGTCCTGCAGCTGGTAGGCCTGCAGCTTGTGCAGCAGGCCGATGCCGCGGCCCTCGTGACCGCGCACGTAGAGCACGACCCCGCGCCCCTCTCGGGCGATGGCGGCGAGGGCGGCGTCGAGCTGGGGTCCGCAGTCGCAGCGCAGCGAGCCGAAGACGTCGCCGGTCAGGCACTCGGAGTGCACCCGCACCAGCACGTCCTCGCCGTCGCCGATGTCGCCGAAGACGAACGCGACGTGCTCGCGCTGGTCGTAGCTCGACGAGTAGCCGACCGCGGTGTACTCGCCGTAGCGCAGCGGCACCCGGGCCGACGCCACCCGCTCGACGAGCTTCTCGAAGCGGCGGCGGTAGGCGATGAGGTCGGCGATCGAGATGAGCGCGAGATCGTGCTCGTCGGCGAAGACGCGCAGCTCGTCGGCGCGGGCCATGCCGGCCGGGTCCTTCTCGCTCACGACCTCGCACAGCACGCCGGCCGGGTGGAGCCCGGCGAGCACGGCGAGGTCGACGGCCGCCTCGGTGTGGCCCGGGCGGCGCAGCACCCCGCCGTCCTTGGCCCGCAGCGGCACGACGTGCCCGGGGCGGGCGAAGTCGGCGGCGTTGGAGTCGGGGTCGGCGAGCAGCCGGATGGTGTGCGCGCGGTCGCTGGCCGAGATGCCGGTCGACACACCCTCGCGGGCGTCGACGGTGACGGTGTACGCGGTGCCCCGGCGGTCCTGGTTGGTGTGGAACATCGGCGGCAGGTCGAGCCGGTCGGCGTCGTGCTCGGTGACCGGGACGCAGATGTAGCCCGAGGTGTAGCGCACCATGAAGGCCACCAGCTCGGGGGTCGCGAGCTCGGCGGCGAAGATGAGGTCGCCCTCGTTCTCGCGGTCCTCGTCGTCGATGACGACGACCGCCTTGCCCGACTTGACGTCGGCGATGGCGCGTTCGACGGAATCCAGCCGCAGGGTCACGGTGTCTCGCTCGTTTCCAGGAGTCGGGCCACGTACTTCGCGAGTACGTCCACCTCCAGATTGACAGGGTCGCCCGGCAACTTCTCGCCCAGGGTCGTGGCCCGGAGCGTCTCGGGGATCAGGCCGACCTCGAACCAGTCCGGTCCGACGTCGCTCACGGTCAGGGACACGCCGTCGACGGCGATGGAGCCCTTCTCGGCGACGAAGCGGGCGAGGTCGACGGGCACGGCGAAGCGCACCGTCTCCCACTCCCCCGTCGGCGTGCGGGAGACGACCACCCCGGTGCCGTCGACGTGACCCTGGACGACGTGCCCGTCGAGCCGGGAGTCGGCCCGGGTGGCGCGTTCGAGGTTCACCGCGTCACCGGCGGCGAGGTTGCCGATGACCGAGCGCTTGAGCGTCTCGCCCATGACGTCGAAGTCGATGACGAGCGTTCCGAACGAGGCGATCGCGACGGTCTCGCCGAGTGGCTCGGAACCCACGACCGTGAGGCAGACGCCGTTCACCGCGATGGACGCGCCGTGGCGCAGGTCGTCGACGATGCGCGAGGCGCGGATGCGCAGCACGGCCGAGTCGCCGCGGTGCTCGATGCCGACGACCTGGCCGACCTCTTCGATGATCCCGGTGAACACGGTTCTGCCTCTCGTCACTCGTCGTCGTCGGTCACGACGTGGATCGCCGCGACCATCGGCTGCACCGTCTCGGAGTCGGCCCACCGCGGGCGGGCCACCACCTTCACGTCGTCGCCGAGCCGCGTGACCGACTCGACGTCCAACGTCGCGGCGTCGGCCAGTGTTCCGATGCCGGCGTCGCCGAGGGCCACCGGCCCGGCACCGAGCAGCATCGGGGCGATGTAGGCGATGACCTCGTCGACGCAGCGGGATTCGACGAACGCCCCGGCCAGGGTCGGGCCGCCCTCGAGCAGCACGTGGCGCACGCCGCGGTCGAACAGCGCCTTCAGCGCGAACTGCGGGGCGGCGGTGTCGAGCACGACGGTCTCGGCCGCGCCGTCGAGCACCCGGGCGCCGGGCGGGACGCGGTGCCGCCGGTCGAGCACCACCCGCAGCGGCTGGTGCTCGGCCAGCATCTCGCCGGCCCGGACGGTGAGGTGCGGGTCGTCGGCCAGCACGGTGCCGCTGCCGACCACGATCGCGTCGACGTCACCGCGCAGGCCGTGGACGTCGGCCCGCGAGGCCACCGACGAGATCCAGCGTGAGGTGAAGTCGGCCGCGGCAACCCGGCCGTCGAGCGTCGCGGCGTACTTCCAGGTGACGAACGGGCGGCCCGAGCGGATGGCGTGCAGCCACGGTCGCAGCACCCCGCTGGCGGCCGCGTGCTCCTCGACGTTCGAGACCACCTCGATGCCGGCGTCGCGCAACTGGTCGGCCCCGCCGGCGGCGTCGGGGTTGGGGTCGTCGATCGCGTAGACGACGCGGGTGATGCCCGCGGCGATGAGCGCGTCGGTGCAGGGCCCGGTGCGGCCGGTGTGCGCGCACGGTTCGAGGGTGACCACCGCGACCCCACCGCGCGCGGCCTCGCCGGCCTGGGCGAGAGCGGTGATCTCGGCGTGCGGGCCGCCGGCCGGGGAGGTCGCGCCCTCGCCCACCAGCTGCTCGGTGGTGTCGAGGATGACGGCACCGACGGACGGGTTGGGGCTCGTGCGACCTCGGACCATCTCGGCCAGGGCCAGCGCGCGGTGCATCGCGGCGTGCTCGGCGTCGGACGCCGGGGCGACGGGCTGCTCGGCGTCAGACATTCATCGATCCGCGGGCCTGCGCGCGCAGGGCCTCGACGGCCTTCCCGGGATCGTCGGCGCCGAAGACAGCCGACCCGGCGACGAACACGTCGGCCCCGGCCTCGGCCGCGGCCTCGATGGTGTCGGAGGCGATGCCGCCGTCGACCTCGATGAACAGCCGCAGATGCCCGGCCCGGACGTGCTCGCGGGCGAGGCGCACCTTGGGCAGCACCTCGGCCATGAACTCCTGGCCGCCGAACCCGGGCTCGACGGTCATCACGAGCAGCGTGTCGAACTCGCGCAGCACCTCGAGGTAGGGCTCGAGCGGCGTGCCCGGCTTCACCGACAACCCGGCGAGCGCGCCTGCCTTGCGGATCGCCCGCGCCGTCTGCACCGCGTCGTTCGCGGCCTCGATGTGGAAGGTCACGTTGGCCGCACCGGCCTCGGCGTAGCCCGGCGCCCACCGGTCGGGGTCGTCGATCATGAGATGGCAGTCGAGCGGCAGGGCGGTGGCTGCGTGCAGGCTCTTCACGACCGGCAGGCCGAGGGTCAGGTTGGGCACGAAGTGGGCGTCCATGACGTCGACGTGCAGCCAGTCGGCGGTGTCCACGGAGTCGGCGGCCTCGGCCAGTCGCGCGAAGTCGGCGGACAGGATGCTGGGCGCGATCATGGGCTCGGGCGAGCCGGAGGACGTCACCCGGCGAGTCTACGGACGTGGGCGGGGGTCAGACCCGCCGGATCAGGGCGAGGAACATCGCATCGGTGCCGTGCCGGTGGGGCCACATCTGCACGGTCGGGCCGGGGCCCCAGAGGTCGGGCGCCGCATCGCCGGGCTGCGGCAGCACGGCCCGGGCGTCGAGCAGTTGGTGACCGGCGACGATCTCGGTGGTCTCGGCCGGGTGCGGCGAGCAGGTGACGTAGGCGACAACCCCGCCCGGGCGGGTGAGCCGCAGGGCCGCGGCGAGCAGCTCGCGCTGCAGGGCGGCGAGGTCGGCGACGTCGTCGGCCCGGCGGCGCCAGCGGGCCTCGGGCCGGCGACGGAGCGCGCCGAGCCCGGTGCAGGGCGCGTCGACGAGCACGCGGTCGAAGCCGCCCTCGGGCCGCGGGAACTCGCGGGCGTCGCCGACGCGGACGTCGACCCCCCACTGATCGGTGACGCGGCGCACGAGCTCGGCCCGATGCTCGCGCCGCTCGTTCGCGGTCAGCACGGCGCCGCGCTCGGCTGCGAGGGCGGCGAGCAGCGCGGCCTTGCCGCCGGGACCGGCACAGAGGTCGAGCCAGCGCTCGTCACGACCCTCGAGGGGTGCGGCGGCCAGGGCGAGCGCGCACACCTGGCTGCCCTCGTCCTGCACGCCGGCGTGGCGGTCGCGCACGGCGGGCAGGACCCCCGGGTCGCCGCCGGCCATGCGCACGGCGAACGGCGAGTACGGGCCGGGTCGACCGTCGGTCGTGCTGGCGAGCAGGTCCTCGCGGGTCACCTTGCCGGGCCAGGCCACGAGGTGGGTGAGGGGGCGCTCGTCATCGGCGAGCAGGGCGCGCCGGGTCTCGTCCAGCGGGCCGTCGAGGTCGTCGTGCAGCGCGGCCGCGAAGGCCTCGACGATCCACTCCGGGTGGGCGGTGCGCTGCGCCAGAGCGGACACCGGATCGAGGCCCTCGGTCAGCTCGTCCAGCCACTCGTCCCAGGAACGGACGACGATGCGGCGCAGGACGGCGTTGACGAATCCGCTCGCCCGCCCCAGCCCGGTCGCGTGGGCGAGGTCGACCGTGGTCGCCACGGCCGCGTGTTGCGGCACCCGCGTGCGCAGCGCCTGGTAGGTGCCGAGGCGGAGCAGGTCGAGGACCTCGGGCTGCACCTCGTCGAGGTCGCGGTCGACGCAGCGGGCGATGACGCTGTCGAGGGTGCCGCGGGCCCGCAGCGTCCCGTACGCGAGCTCGGTGGCCAGGCCGGCATCGCGCGGTCCGAGGCCGCGGTGCCGGATGAGTCCGGGCAGCACCAGGTTGGCGTAGGCGTCGTTCTCGTCGACCTCGCGCAGCAGGTCGAAGGCCACGGCCCGGGCCGGATCGGCCGGCGCCCGCTTGACCGGAGCCCGCTTCGCGCCCGGTCCCGCCGGACCGCTGGGACGCCGGCCCGGGCGACGGCCCCGCCCGGACGGCGGTCGCCGCTCAGCCAAGCCGCTCGCCCGCCTCGATGCGGGCCCCGCGGGCCCAGTCGACCGCGGCCATCGGCCGCTTGCCCGGCGGCTGCACGATGACGAGCTGCACGTCGATGCTGCCGGTGCCGACCGAGACGCCGGCCTTGGTGACCTCGAGCTCGCCGGGGGCGAGCGCGTTGGCGCCGCGCAGCCCGACCGGCGAGATCTTCAGCCGCTCGCCGCGGAACGTCGTCCACGCGCCCGGCGCCGGGGTGCAGGCGCGGACGAGCCGCTCGACGTGGCGTCCGGGGCTCTCCCACGGCACCCGCGCGTCGTCGACGGTGATCTTGGGCGCGAGCGAGACGCCGTCACCGCTCTGCGGCACGGCCACGAGCGCGCCGTCGGCGATGCCGTCCATCGTCGCGACCATGAGGCCGGCGCCGCTGTGCGCGAGCCGCTCGAGCAGGTCGCCGGAGGTGTCGGTCGGCCGGATCGCCTCGGTGACGACGCCGTAGACCGGGCCGGTGTCGAGCCCGGCCTCGATGAGGAAGGTCGAGGCCCCCGTCACCTCGTCGCCGTGCAGCACCGCGTGCTGCACCGGGGCGGCGCCGCGCCAGGCCGGCAGCAGCGAGAAGTGCAGGTTCACCCAGCCGTGCCGGGGCACGTCGAGCGCGGCCGGCGGCAGCAGCGCCCCGTAGGCGACGACCGGGCAGCACTCGACGTCGAGCGCGGCCAGTTCGGCCAGGAACTCCGGCTCGGACGGTCGCTGCGGGGTGAGTACCGGCAGCCCGGCCGCCTCGGCCAGCGCGGCGACGGGCGAGGCGGTGGCCTTGCGCCCGCGACCCGCGCGCGCCGCCGGGCGGGTGATGACCGCGACGACGTCGTGGCGATCCGAGTCGAGCAGCGCCTGCAGGGTCGGCACGGCCGCCTCGGGCGTGCCGGCGAAGGCCAGCCTCATGCGTCAGAGCGCCAATCCGCGGGTCGGGTGCGGGCTGACCTTGACCGTCGGCGCCGGCCCGCCGGCCCAGTCGGCCTCACGGATCGCCTTCATCGCGGCCTTGCGGGTCTCGGTGTCGAGGCGGTCGACGAAGAGCACGCCGTCGAGGTGGTCGGTCTCGTGCTGAACGCAGCGGGCCAGGGTGGCGGTGCCCTCGATCGTGACCGGGTCGCCGTACATGTTCTGCCCGTGGGCGACGACGTGTTCCTTGCGGCGGCAGTCGAAGACCAGCCCCGGGATGGACAGGCAGCCCTCGGGGCCGTCCTGCTCCTCGTCGTCGGGGAAGTGCAGCACCGGGTTCACGAGATGGCCGACGCCCTCGCCGACCACGTGATAGGTGAACACCCGCAGCCCGACGCCGATCTGCGGCGCGGCGAGCCCCTGGCCCGGCGCGTCGAGCATGGTCTCGGCGAGGTCGGCGACGAGGGTGCGCAGTTCCTTGTCGAAGTCGGTCACGACCTCGGCGGCGGAGCGCAGCACCGGGTCCCCGAAGAGGCGGATGGGCTGGACGGTCACGGGAGGCGAGTCTAGGCGACGGACCGCTGTGCCCCACGTCCCAATGGAGCCGTCTCCCACCGCGTCCGATTATTAGTTAGCATGGCTAACGAATGAAAGGATCATCCGTGCCCCATACCGAAGCCCATGACCGGCGCGTGGCGCTCTCCGTCACGACCGTCGGCATCCTGGCCGCCACGCTCAACTCCTCCATCCTGCTGATCTCCCTGCCCGCCATCTTCAAGGGCCTCGGGCTGCAGCCCCTCGCCCCCGAGAACATCTCCTACCTGCTCTGGATGCTGATGGGCTTCCTGCTCGTCACCGCGGTGCTGGTCGTGACGTTCGGCCGCCTGGGCGACCAGTACGGGCGGGCCAAGCTGTTCAACCTGGGCTTCCTGATCTTCACGCTCGCCTCCGTCGGCTGCGCGCTCGTGCCGAACAGCGGCGGCGCCGGCGCGCTCGAGATCATCGTGCTGCGCGTGATCCAGGGCGTCGGCGGCGCGATGGTCATGGCCAACTCGACGGCCCTGATCACCGACGCGTTCCCGCCCGACCGTCGCGGCTTCGCCCTCGGTGTGAACCAGGTGTCGGCCCTCGCCGGGTCTTTCCTCGGCCTCATCATCGGCGGCGTGCTGTCCGAATGGGATTGGCGCGCGGTGTTCTGGGTCAGCGTCCCGATCGGCGTCTGGGGCACCTGGATGGGGTACCGCACCCTGCACGACAAGCCGCGCGACCCCGGCCGGAGGATCAGCATCGATTGGTGGGGCAACCTGACCTTCGGCGTCGGCCTGGTCGCCGTGCTCGTCGGCATCGTCTACGGGTTGCAGCCCTACGGGGGCCACACGATGGGCTGGTCCTCCCCCACGGTGCTCACCTGCCTGGTCGGCGGTGTGGTCCTGCTGGTCGCCTTCGGGGTCATCGAGACCAGGGTCGCCGACCCGATGATCGACATGCGGTTGTTCCGCATCCGGGCCTTCTCGGCCGGGCAGGCGGTCAACCTGCTGGCCTCGATGTCGCGCGGCGGGCTGCAGTTCATGCTGATCATCTGGCTGCAGGGCATCTGGCTGCCGCTGCACGGCTACAGCTTCGCCGACACCCCGCTGTGGGCCGGCATCTACATGCTGCCGCTCACCGTCGGCTTCCTCATCGCGGGTCCGGCCTCGGGCGCGGTGTCCGACCGGTTCGGCGCCCGCGCCTTCGCCACCGGAGGTCTGCTGCTCACGGCCGTCACCTTCGTCGGGCTGATCCTGCTGCCGGCCGACTTCAACTACGTCGAGTTCGCGCTGCTGCTCGCGTTCAACGGCATCGGCATGGGCCTGATGGCCGCGCCCAACTCGGCCGCGATCATGAACGCCGTGCCGGCCACGTCCCGCGGCGCCGCGTCCGGCATCCGCGCGACCGGCATGAACGCCGGCATGGTGCTGTCGATGGGCGGGTTCTTCACCCTGATGGCCGTCGGGCTGGCCAGCCGCCTGCCCCAGGCGCTCGCGGGCGGCCTCACCTCGGCCGGCGTCGATCCGGCCCAGGCCGCGGCGGCGTCGCACGTCTCACCGGTCGGTTCGCTGTTCGCGGCGTTCCTCGGTGACAACCCGATCAAGGATCTCGTGCCGAACGCGAAGGGCGCGGTCGCCGATCGGATCTACGACGGCCACTTCTTCCCGAACCTGATCTCCGATCCGTTCCGCCACGGCCTGCTGATCGCGTTCACCGCGTCGATCATCATGCTGCTCCTGGCCGCGGGCGCCTCCCTCATGCGCGGCGAGCGTTACGTGCACGACGATGCTGCGGACGATCGAGCGGCCGCCGCCGGGGAGCACCACCGCATCGCCGAGGCCCTCGCGGCCGAGGGCGACGCGCTGTCCGTGCCGGCCGGGCTCGAGGCGTCCGATCGCGACGAGGACGCGCTGTCCGGCGGTCGCGCGCGCCGCTGACGCCGGAGCGGGACGGCAGCGGGCGGTGAATCCGAAGGGTTCGCCGCCCGAGTCCGGTTCGTCCCCGGTACTAATCCCGATGTTTGATTGCCGTAACGCGCTCCGGCGTAGACACTGGACGCGATGACGGCGGGGGAACCGGTCGCCATCCCGGTATTGCGACCGGAACTCGACGGCGAGGAACGCCACCCTCCTCCGACGTCGGCCCTGGCTGGTCGCAAGACGGCACGAGCTCGCCCGGTACCTCGTACCGGGCGAGCTTCGTGCTCGGGGGCGCGATCGGGGTCGACGCGATCGGGTTACAGGGCCTCGAGCGGGTCGAGCGCGATGCGCACCGGCTCGGCCGAGCGGCGGGCCGAGCGACCGGCCGCCGCGGTCTTGAGCGCGTGCGCGAGCTCGGCGCCCTTGCCCCGCGGCACCCGCACGAGCATGCGTTCGGAATCGGCGTCGACCGGCACCGGCCCGACCACCTGCGCCCCGTCGGGCAGCACGGCGGCGCCCAGCAGCTCACCGACCGCGGTCGGCGTACCCGTGAGCCCGGCCATCCGGGTGGCCGGCGGCAGCCCGAGCTCGGCCCGCTCGGCGAGCTCGCGCGCGGCCGCGCCGGCGGGGTCCCAGCGCACGAGCGCCTGCACGGTCGGCAGACCGGAGTCGGCGCCCACCACGACCGGGCCGCGGGGGCGGACGAGCGCGGCCGCGTTCATCCAGCGCCGCAGGGTCTCCTCCGCCGCGCGCAGATCGGGACGCGACAGCAGCGCCCACCCGTCGAGCAGCAGCGCAGCGCCGTAGCCGCCCGGGCAGAGCGGCTCGGCGCCCGGCGTCGCGACGACGAGCGCGGCCTCGTCGCCCACCTCGGCCAGCACCCGGTCTCCCCCGGAGGTGCGCACCGGATGGCCCGGGAAGGCCCGACCGAGCTCCTCGGCGGTGCGTCCTGCGCCGACGACCACCGCCCGCATCCGGCGCCCGCCGCAGGTGGGGCAGCGCCACTCGCCGGCCGGTCGCCCGCACCAGCGGCAGGCCGGCACGGCCCGTTCGGACGGCGCGGCGAGCGGACCGGCGCACACCGAGCAGCGGGCCGGGGTGCGGTCCTGCACGCAGGCGAGCGAGGGCACGTAACCCCGCCGCGGCACCTGGACGAGGACGGGGTTGCCCGCGGCGAGGGCCTCGCGCACGGTGCGCCAGGCCAGGCTGGGCAGCCGGGCCGCCGCGGCCGCGGGATCGCGGGCGATCTCGATGTCGTCGGCCACCGGGCGGACGGACGGCGCCGACGCCCGCAGGGCCGTGCGCTCGGTGACGATCTCGTGGGCCCAGCCCGACTCGACCAGCAGCTGCGCCTCGGCGGTGCGGGCGTACCCGCCGACGAGCAGGGCGGCGCCGGTGAGCGACGAGCGCAGCACGAGCACGTCGCGCGCATGCGGGTAGGGCGCCCGCGGCTCGGCGTGCAGGTCGTCGCCCTCGTCCCAGACGGCGAGCAGGCCGAGGTCGGCGACCGGGGCGTAGGCCGCCCCGCGGGTGCCGATGGCGACCCGGATCTGCCCGCGCCGCACGGCGAGCCAGCGACGGTATCGCTCGGCCGGGCCGAGGTCGGCGGCCAGTGCGACGTGCCGTCCGGTGCCGAGGCTGACCCTCATGGCGGCATCGAGACGTTCGAGGTCGCGGCCGTCCGGCACGACGACGACGGCGCCGCGCCCGGCGTCGTGCACCACCCGCACCGCCTCGGCCAGCCGGGCCGCCCAGTCGTCCCCCGGCCGCGCCGACCAGACCGCCCGGGCCGCCTTGCCGTCGCCGACGGCGGTGAGGAATGCCGCGCCGGCCCGGTAGCCGGCGAACCCGCCGGGCGGCGGGACGGGCAGCTCGCCCGGCGGCTTCGGGGCCGACGACTCGGCGGCGGCGTGGCGGGACGGCACGCCGAGGCGCACGACGTCGACGTAGTTGCCGGCCCAGCGGTCGGCCACGGCGCGGAACAGCGTGGAGGTCTCGGCCGTGACGACCGGCTCGGTGCCGACGGCGCGCTCGACGAAGGCGAGGGTGCCCTCGTGCTCGCTCGCGTCGACCCGCTCGAGCACGTAGGCGTCGACGAGGCGGCCGGCGAACCGGACCCGCACCCGGCTGCCGGCCTGCACCTGCTCGTCGAGCGTCGTGGGCACGGCGTAGTCGAACGGCCGGTCGAGGTGGGGCAGCGGGACGTCGACCATGAGCCGCGCGACCGGCGCCACCGCCGCCGGCTCCCGGCCGGTCCTCTTGGTCGCTGCGCTCACCCGTGCATCTCTACCAGCCGTCCCCGACCGTTCCGGCCTCGGACAGCAGTCGGCCCCCGTCCGCACAGCGAACGGGGGCCGACGTGCGCTGCCTCAATCCTTGGCTAGCTTCGCGAGGTCCTCGGCGCGATCGGTGCGCTCCCAGGTGAAGTCGGGGAGCTCGCGGCCGAAGTGGCCGTAGGCGGCGGTGGCGGCGTAGATCGGACGCTTGAGGTCGAGGTCGCGGATGATCGCGGCCGGGCGCAGGTCGAACACCTGGGTGATGGCCTCGGTGATCTTCTCGACCGACACGGTCTCGGTGCCGAAGGTCTCGACGAACAGGCCCACCGGCTCGGCCTTGCCGATCGCGTAGGCGACCTGGACCTCGCAGCGCTTGGCGAGCCCGGCGGCGACGACGTTCTTCGCCACCCAGCGCATCGCGTACGCGGCCGAGCGGTCGACCTTCGACGGGTCCTTGCCCGAGAACGCGCCGCCACCGTGGCGGGCCATGCCGCCGTAGGTGTCGACGATGATCTTGCGACCGGTCAGGCCGGCGTCGCCCATGGGGCCGCCGATGACGAAGCGACCGGTCGGGTTGACCAGCAGGCGGTAGCCCTCGGTCTCGATGTCGAGCAGCGCGAGCACCGGGCGCACCACGTGCTCCTCGATGTCGGGCTTGAGCAGCGTGTCGAGGTCGATGTCCTCGGCGTGCTGGCTGGACACGACGACGGTGTCGAGCCGGACGGCCTTGCCGTCGACGTACTCGATGGTGACCTGGGTCTTGCCGTCGGGACGCAGGTAAGGCACGGTGCCGTTCTTGCGCACCTCGGTCAGCTTCTCCGACAGGCGGTGGGCCAGCCAGATCGGCAGCGGCATGAGCTCGGGCGTCTCGTCGCTGGCGTAGCCGAACATGAGGCCCTGGTCGCCGGCGCCCTGGGCGGCGATCGCGTCCTCGCTGCCCTCGACCCGCGCCTCGTAGGCCTGGTCGACGCCCTGCGCGATGTCGGCCGACTGGCTGCCGATGGAGACGCTGACGCCGCAGGACTCCCCGTCGAAGCCCTTGCGTGACGAGTCGTAGCCGATCGCCAGGATGCGCTCGCGGACCAGGGCGGGGATGTCGGCGTAGGCCGACGTGGTGACCTCCCCGGCCACGTGCACCTGGCCGGTCATGATGAGGGTCTCGACGGCGACGCGGCTCTGCGGGTCCTCGGCGAGCAGCGCGTCGAGGATCGAGTCGCTGATCTGGTCGGCGATCTTGTCGGGGTGTCCCTCGGTGACGGACTCGGACGTGAACAGACGACGGGTCACAAATTTCTCCCGGGAAGTGGTCTTCGGCTGCCTGGAGTGTATCGGTCACACGCCGGGCGGGCGCGGCGAAGCGAGCAGTCGCTCAGCCGCCGCGTCCCACAGCGCCGCGGCCAGCGCGGATTTCGGACCGTGCTCGACCGCCCGCTCGGAACCGTCCGAACCGAGGATGATCCCGGCGTTGTCGGGCTGCCCGAACGCCTTGCCCGGGCTCACGTCGTTGACCACGAGCAGGTCGCAACCCTTGCGTTCGAGCTTGGCCCGGCCGTGATCGAGGACACTTGCTCCCGGGTCGCCGGTCTCGGCGGCGAAGCCGACGATCAGCGCGCCCGGCCGGCGGCTCGCCACCAGTTCGGCCAGGATGTCCGGATTCTGGGTGAGGCCGATGGGGGCCGGTGGCTCCCCCGACTTCTTGATCTTGTGGTCGACGGTGTCGCTCGGCCGGAAGTCGGCGACGGCGGCGGCCATCACGACCACATCGGCGTCCAGCGCGGCCTTGTGCACGGCGTCGCGCAGTTCGAGGGCACTGACGACCCGGACGACGTCGGTACCGGCCGGGTCGGGCAGTTCGACGTTGGCGGCCACCAGGGTGACGCTCGCCCCCCTCGCGGCAGCCACCGCGGCGACGGCGAAGCCCTGCTTGCCCGAGGAGGAGTTGCCGACGAAGCGCACCGGGTCGATGGCCTCGCGGGTGCCGCCCGCGCTGACGACCACGTGGCGACCCGCCAGGTCGAACGGCAGGGCGTCGGGGCGGTCGAGCAGCAGGGTCGCGAGCTGGGCGATCTCGATCGGCTCGGGCAGGCGCCCCTTGCCGGTGTCGCGGCCGGTGAGCCGTCCGCTCGCCGGCTCCATGACCACCGAACCGCGGCGACGCAGGGTGGCGACGTTGTCGGCGGTGGCCGGGTGTTCCCACATCTCGGTGTGCATCGCCGGAGCGAACAGCACCGGGCAGCGGGCGGTGAGCAGGGTGTTGGTGAGCAGGTCGTCGGCCAGGCCGTGTGCGGCCTTGGCCAACAGGTCGGCGGTGGCCGGGGCGACGACGACGAGGTCGGCCTCGCGGCCGAGCCGCACGTGCGAGACCTCGGCGGCGCCGGTCCAGACGTCGGCCGCGACGGGGTGGTGCGAGAGCGCCGACCACGTCGCGGCTCCGACGAACTGCAGGGCCGACGCGGTGGGCACGACGGTGACGTCGTGCCCGGCCTCGGTGAGCTTGCGCAGCAGGTCGGCCGCCTTGTAGGCGGCGATCCCGCCGGCGACGCCGAGGACGATCCGACTCATCGGGGGTCGATCAGGCCTCGGCCGGGACCTCGGCGGAGGGCTTGAACTCGATGAGGTCGGAGTTGATCTCGCGCAACGCGATCGACAGCGGCTTCTCCTGCGGCGCGGTCTCGACCAGCGGGCCGACGTACTCGAGCAGGCCCTCACCGAGCTGGCTGTAGTAGGCGTTGATCTGGCGCGCCCGCTTCGCAGCGATGATCACCAGCGCGTACTTCGACTGAGTGCGGTCGAGCAGCTCGTCGATGGGCGGGTTGGTGATGCCTTCGGCGGTGGACACGTTTTCGGACACGTTTCAACTCTCTGCATCGACGATCGGAAGCGGGGTTCCGGGCTGAACGGGGGCCGTGCTGGCACGTACGCAGACTCCCGCGAGACCTGAGTCTAACAAGTCGGGGCCCGCGAGGCCGCCGAACGCACGCCGGCCCGGCTGCAAAGAGCGGTGCAGGCCACTCCGTCGCGCTATTCCGTCCCGGGGTTGGCTAGATTCTCCGCAATCCGTTCTCCGCATTCCATCAGTGCGAACCACCGGTGCACATCCACGAGGTTCAACCAGGAGGTCAGTGCATGGCTGCTCAGCGAATCGGTGTGGTCCGGGAGAGTGCCGGGGGCGAGACCC
Organism: Jatrophihabitans sp.; assembly: GCF_036000465.1. GTDB lineage: Bacteria > Actinomycetota > Actinomycetes > Mycobacteriales > Jatrophihabitantaceae > Jatrophihabitans. The sequence goes on from NZ_DASYFV010000053.1 coordinate 27,430, forward strand.
GCGTGGCTGCCACACCGAAGACCGTCGAGCAGTTGATCGGGCTCGGCTACGAGGTGGCCGTGGAGTCCGGCGCCGGCGTCGCGTCCGCTTTCTCCGACGAGGCGTTCACCGCGGCGGGGGCGCAGGTCGTCGACGGCGACGCCGCCTGGGGAGCCGACATCGTCTTCAAGGTCAACGCGCCCGAGCCCGCCGAGCTCGACCGCATGACCGCCGGCGCCACCCTCGTCGCGCTGCTCAGCCCCGCGCTCAAGCCCGATCTCGTCGAGAACCTCGCCACGCGCCCGATCACCGCGATGGCGATGGACGCCGTCCCCCGCATCTCGCGGGCGCAGTCGCTCGACGTGTTGAGCTCGATGGCCAACATCGCCGGGTACCGCGCGGTCATCGAGGCCGCCCACACCTTCGGCCGCTTCTTCACCGGGCAGATCACCGCCGCCGGCAAGGTGCCCCCGGCCAAGGTGCTCGTCGCCGGCGCCGGCGTGGCCGGGCTCGCCGCCATCGGCGCGGCCAGCAGCCTGGGTGCGATCGTCCGCGCCACCGACGCCCGGCCCGAGGTCGGCGAGCAGGTGAACTCGATGGGGGCTGAGTTCCTCGCCGTCGAGATCGCCGAGCAGCAGGTCAGCAGCGACGGCTACGCCAAGGAGACCTCGGACGACTTCAACCGCCGGGCGGCCGAGATCTACGCCGAGCAGGCCGAGGACGTCGACATCATCATCACCACCGCACTGATCCCGGGGCGTCCCGCGCCGCGGCTGATCACGGCCGAGATGGTGGCGAGCATGAAGCCGGGTTCGGTGATCGTCGACATGGCGGCGGCCAACGGCGGCAACGTCGAGGGTTCGGTCGCGGGCGAGGTCGTGCTCACCGACAACAAGGTCTCGATCATCGGCTACACCGATCTCGCCGGCCGGCTGCCGGCCCAGGCCTCACAGCTCTACGGCACCAACCTCGTCAACCTGATGAAGCTGATGACGCCGGAGAAGGACGGCCACCTCGTCCTCGACTGGGACGACGTGGTGCAGCGCAACATGACCGTCGTCCGCAACGGCGAGAAGACGTGGCCACCTCCACCGGTGCAGGTGTCGGCAGCGCCGGCCGCCCCCAAGGCGGTCGACCGTCCGGTCAAGGTGGAGAAGAAGCCGCTCACCGACGCGCGCAAGTTCGCGATCGTCGGCGTGGGCGTCGGGCTGCTCTTCCTGCTCGCCGCCGCGGCGCCCCAGCAGCTGATCCTGAACCTCACCGTGTTCGTGCTCGCGGTGGTCATCGGCTACTACGTGATCGGCAAGGTGCACCACGCGCTGCACACGCCGCTGATGTCGATCACCAACGCGATCTCCGGCATCATCGTGGTCGGGGCGCTGCTGCAGATCGGCCATCACGACACGGTGATCACCGTGCTCTCGTTCGCAGCCATCCTGCTCGCGAGCATCAACATCTTCGGCGGTTTCGCCGTCACCCGACGCATGCTCAGCATGTTCTCGAAGGGCTGAGCCGCACATGTCTGCTGACACCGTCTCCAAAGCGGCCTACATCGTCGCCGCCCTGCTGTTCATCCTCGCCCTGGCCGGGCTGTCGCGGCACGAGACGTCACGCGGCGGCGTCGTGTTCGGCATCGCCGGCATGGCCATCGCCCTGGCCGGCACCATCGGGCTCGCCGTCGATGGCGGGGAGGGTCGCCACGGCCTGGCCGCCACCGGCGTCGCGCTGCTCGTCGTCGCGATGGTGATCGGCGCGGTCATCGGGCTGTGGCGCGCGCGCATCGTCGAGATGACCGGCATGCCCGAGCTCATCGCGCTGCTGCACAGCTTCGTCGGCCTCGCCGCGGTGCTCGTCGGCTGGGACGGCTACTACGGTGTCGAGGCCAAGCCGAACGGCGTCGAGGCCCAGCGGCTCGTCGTGGAGCAGACGTTGCGCATCCACCACGCCGAGGTGTTCATCGGCGTCTTCATCGGTGCCGTCACCTTCACCGGCTCGATCGTCGCGTTCCTCAAGCTGTCGGCCCGCATCAAGTCGAGCCCCCTCATGCTGCCGGGCAAGAACTTCCTCAACCTCGGCTCGCTGGTCGTGTTCGTCGGCCTGACCGTCGCCTTCGTCGTGCACCCCTCCCTCGGCCTGCTGATCGCGGTCACCGCGGTGGCGCTGGCCCTGGGCTGGCACCTCGTCGCGTCCATCGGCGGCGGCGACATGCCGGTCGTCGTGTCGATGCTGAACAGCTACTCCGGCTGGGCGGCCGCGGCGTCGGGCTTCCTGCTCGACAACAACCTGCTCATCGTCACCGGCGCGCTCGTCGGCTCGTCCGGTGCGTACCTCTCCTACATCATGTGCCAGGCCATGAACCGCTCGTTCATCTCGGTCATCGCCGGCGGCTTCGGAATTGAGCAGACGGCTGAAGATTCCACAGACTACGGCGAGCACCGCGAGATCAATGCCGAGGGCGCCGCGGAAATGCTCAAGGATGCGACGTCGGTCATCATCACGCCCGGCTACGGCATGGCGGTGGCGCAGGCGCAGTACCCGGTGGCCGATCTGACCAAGAAGCTGCGCGAGCGCGGCATCGAGGTGCGCTTCGGCATCCACCCGGTCGCCGGTCGGCTGCCCGGCCACATGAACGTGCTGCTGGCCGAGGCCAAGGTGCCCTACGACATCGTCCTCGAGATGGACGAGATCAACGACGACTTCCACGACACGTCGGTCGTGCTCGTCATCGGTGCGAACGACACGGTCAACCCGTCCGCGGCCGAGGACCCGTCCAGTCCGATCGCCGGCATGCCGGTGCTGCACGTGTGGGAGGCCCAGAACGTGATCGTGTTCAAGCGGTCGATGGCGGCGGGCTACGCCGGCGTGCAGAACCCGCTGTTCTTCCGCGACAACAGCCAGATGCTCTTCGGTGACGCGAAGCAGCGCGTCGAGGACATCATCAAGGCCCTGTAGCCCGACCCGGGTCGGTCGCCCCCTCCACCTCGTTGAGTGGCGAGTTCCGCGCTCAGTGGCGCCCAACTGCTCGCCACTGAAGGCCGCAACTCGCCACTCAACGAGGTGGGGGCGGGACGCGAGCGGCCAGTTCGGGTCAGTCGGCTTCTATCAGGGCCGCGACCTCGCGGGCGGCCTCGGCGACGTCGTGGTTGACCACGACGTGGTCGAACTCGCTCGCGGCGGCCAGCTCGATCTCGGCCCGGGCGAGCCGTGCGGCGACGGCCTCGGGCGACTCGGTACCGCGGCCGGCGAGGCGGGCCACCAGTTCCTCGGTCGAGGGCGGGGCCAGGAAGACGAAGCGGGCCTCCGGCATCGTGCGACGCACCTGGCGCGCGCCCTCCAGCTCGATCTCGAGCAGGGTGGGAGTCCCGGCGTCGAGGTGCTTGAGGACCGGCGAGCGCGGCGTGCCGTAGCAGTTGCCGGCGAACTCGGCGTGCTCGAGCAGCGCATCGTCGGCGATCATCTCGTCGAAGGTCGCGCGGTCGACGAAGCGGTACTCGACGCCGTCGCGCTCCCCCGGCCGCGGCGCGCGGGTCGTGCACGACACCGACACCCAGATGTGCGGATCGGTGCGGCGCAGCTCGGCGACGATCGTGCCCTTGCCGACCCCCGACGGTCCGGAGAGCACGGTCAGGCGGGCGGGCATGAGGGCGAAACTACCGTGACCCCTCCGCCGGGCCCCGCAACGCGTCGGCGGTGCAGGATGGGTCACATGGACTTCCGCCGCCTCGGCAACTCGGGCCTTGTCGTCTCCGTCGTCGGACTCGGCACCAACAACCTCGGCATGAAGCTCGACGCCGACCAGAGTCGCGAGGTCGTCCACGCCGCGCTGGACGAGGGCATCACGCTGTTCGACACCGCCGATTCCTACGGCGCCTCCGAGGCGCGCCTCGGCGAACTGCTCGAGGGCAAGCGCGACGACATCGTGCTCGCCACGAAGTTCGGCTCCGACGCGTCGTCCCGCGGCAACGGCAACGGGGCGGACTGGGGTGCGCGCGGTTCGCGGCGCTACATCCGCAAGGCGGTCGAGGCGTCGCTGCGCCGCCTTCGGACCGACTGGATCGACCTCTACCAGATGCACCGCCCCGACCCGTCCACCCCGATCGAGGAGACGCTGTCGGCGCTCGACGACCTCGTCCACGAGGGCAAGGTGCGTTACCTCGGCAGCTCGAACTTCACCGGTTGGCAGGTGGCCGAGGCCGAGTGGGTGTCGCGCACACGTCGGCTCGAGCGGTTCGTCAGCGCGCAGAACGAGTACAGCTGGCTCGAGCGCGACATCGAGGCCGACCTGGTTCCGGCGCTGGAGCACTACGGCGTCGGGCTGCTCCCCTACTTCCCGCTCGCGAGCGGGCTGCTCACCGGCAAGTACCGTCGCGGCCAGTCGGCCCCCGAGGGCAGCCGCCTGCGTGTCTGGAACCGCGAGGACGCGCTGACCGGGGAGACCTTCGACGTGCTCGAATCGCTCGAGGCGTTCGCCCGGGCGCGCGGGCTGGTGCTGCTCGACGTCGCGATGGGCGGCCTGGCCGCGCAGCCGGCCGTGTCGAGCGTCATCGCCGGCGCCACCTCGCGCGAGCAGGTGGCGAAGAACGTCGCGGCCGCCACCTGGCGGCCGAGCGCCGAGGATCTCACCGAACTGCGCGAGATCACCGGCTGACGGCGTCGGCGCGGATGTCGACCAGGATGGCCGCGACCCTCGAGCGCAGTGCAGCCGGCCGGCGGCGCGCCTCGCCAAGTCGGCTCACCACGACTCGTCTCCGTGGGCGTCACCAGAGGCGCGCTCGGACTGGGAGTCGAGATTGGCGACGGCTGGGTTCGCGGTCAGGCCGGCGCGGGAAGATCGTCGAACTCGACGACCTGACGCACCTCGACCTCGACCTCGTCGAACAGTTCGGCGTAGCTCGCCGCGAACGCCTTGGCGTCGGCGAGGTCCTTCGCGTTGATCAGCGCGAACCCGCCGATCACCTCCTTGGCCTCCGCGAACGGACCGTCGGTGACCTTCACCCGCGCGCCGCGCGACTTGCGCACGAGCGCACCCTTCTCCGACGGGTGTACGCCCTCCGCCGTGATGAGGTAGCCCTTCGCGGCGGCGTCCTGGATGAACGCGCCCATCTTCTCCATGAACTCGGGGCTGGGGTTCCACGCCTCGGGCGCCCGCTCGTCGAGGCGGTGCATCATCAGAAATCGCATCTCTGCTCCCTAGTCGTTCCGGCTGGGGCCCGGTGATCCGGACGCGGTGACAGCCTTCACCCCTGCGTCGAACGGTCCCGCGCGGCATTCGACAAAGCGTTGGAAGAATCTCCGCCGCCACGTCCTCGTGCCGTACGGCCGCTCCTCGCCCGGATCAGCGTCGGGGTGCGTCTGCCGGACTGCGCACCCAGCGGCACGAACGACGAAGCCCCGCGCCGCAGCGCGGCACGGGGCTTCGATGAAGCGGTAGGCGACTACAGCGCCTCGACCGGCGGGAGGCCGAACATCGAGGGCGCGTTCTGCACGTGCTCGCGGATGTCGGCGCGCTCGCCGTCGGCGGCGTCGATCCAGCCGAACAGCGGCTCGTCGATCTCCGGGTTGACGAAGTACATGATCGACTGACGGTCGTCGAGCAGGTGGTTGCGCACCTGGTGGTACAGCGGCTGGATCTTGCCGCCGGACAGCGCGGTCAGCACCGAGCCGGGCATGATCACGATCTCGTCCGACGCGGGCAGCATCGGCTTGACGTCCTCGCTGTCCTCGCCGTCGGCGTAGATCTCGAGGCCGGGCGCGGTCGCGTGCAGCACGGTGACCATGTGGCCGTCCTCGTGCTTGTCCTGAAGCAGGTCACGCTCGGCCGGGGTCGGCAGGCAGTAGTTGATCTGCAGGTACGAGGCCTTCTCGAACGCCGGGGCGGCGTCGGTGCCGAAGTTCTGCGCGACCTGGTCCAGGACGGCCTTCACGAGCGGCGCGAGGGAGTCGCGCCAATCGAGGAACGCGCCGGTGAGGTCGCCGATGTCGCCGGCGTTCGGGATGAGGTCGAGGCGGCTCGACCAGAGCGTGAAGCACTCGTTCATGTCCGGGCGCTCGGGGCTGATCGAGTACTCGATGCCGAACGGCCGGTAGCCGTAGTTGTGGTCGGTGCTGCCGTGGGCCATCTTGTCCTCCAGCGGGCGCTGGAAGAAGTCGACGGCGGTGCCGATGGCGTTGCGCAGGTTGCCGGCGTCGAGATCGCTGAGCTTGACGACCGCGTAACCGGTGTCGACGATGTCGCGCGCAGCCTTGGTCACTGCGTCGAGGGCGAGGGTGTTGGTCACTGGTGAGCCTTCCCTGTGGGGAACGAGGACATGGAATGGAGCGGAACAGTTGGGCCACAGCCCGCGTGAAGACTACCTAGCGAATCGGCTGCGCACCGCCACCAGCGGGGTCATTTGTCAGGTTTTCGTGAAGTCAGGACCATCGACCCCTGCCGGCTGGGCGCGTCCCGGACCTCTCCCCCGGACGGCTTGACGACCGGGTCCTGCCGGCCGGGCACCGCCAGGGCGGGGCGACGGAGGCCGAGCAGGCCCGCCCGTGCGACCGGTCGAGCCACCAGAGCAGGTCGAGGGCCGAGCCCCGTCACGAGTGGCACGGTCGGCGCGCCGTCGGCACCGCCCAGGACCTCGTAGCAGAGTTGTAGGGACCGACGTCGAGGACCTGTTCGCGCGCCTGGTCGATCGTGGGTGCCGAGAGGGGTGGACGCATGCGGGCCGAGATCGTGGCGCTGCTCGTGTCGCCGGTGCACCGCCTGGACGGCCGCCCGGCGCCGGTGGACCTGCCGGACGAGACGGTCGACTCGCTCGACATCCGGGCCGGCCTCGGCATCGTCGGCGACCGCTACTTCGGCCGGCGCGCTCACCGCGACGCGTCGGTGACGGTCATGGCCGCGGAGTCGCTCGACCCGTGGGGCGCGGGCCTGGCCCGGGCCCGGCGCAACGTCCTGTTCCGCGGGGTCGACGTGGACGGCGGGCGCGGACGCATCCTCGAACTGGACTCGGGCGAGGGCCTGGTGGCCCTGCGGCTGCACCGGCCGGCGTCGCCGTGCGCGTGGATGGAGCACACGGTCGGTCCGGGCGCGTGGCGCGGCCTGCGCCGGCGCGGCGGCATGCGGGCCGAGCCCCTCACCGACGGCGTGCTCCGCGTCGGACCGGTGCGGGTGACCTGGCGGGACTCAGCTACGTAGGAACGCGTACTCCGCGACAAGCCGCTCGACGGCACCGCGGAGGATCGCGACGTCGGGCCCGTGCCGCAGCACCTCGCGCGAGACGCTCGGGATCACGTCGCGCAGCGACGCCCCGAACACCCGGCGGACGTCGTCGGCCGTGCCGCCCTGGGCGCCCACACCCGGCGCGAGGATCGGCCCGTTGAGACCGTCGAAGCGCGGAGCGCCCGCGCCGATGGTCGCGCCGGCAACGACGCCGAGCGAGCCGAGCGGGTCGGCGCCGGCGTTCACTGCGGCGATCTCGTCGACGACGGTCTGAGCCACCGTCGCCCCGGTGGCGGTGACGGCGTGCTGGAACTGCGGCCCCTCCGGGTTGGACGTGGCGGCCAGCACGAACGCGCCCGCGCCGTGCTCGGCGACCAGGTCGAACACGGGCTGGAGCGATCCGACGCCGAGGTACGGGCTGACCGTGATGGCGTCGCTCGCGAGGGTCGAGGACGGGTCGAGGTAGGCCTGCGCGTACGCGGCCATGGTCGAGCCGATGTCGCCGCGCTTGACGTCCAGCAGCAGCATCGCGCCGGCGTCGCGGACGGCGGCGACGGTCCGCTCGAGCACGGCGATGCCGGCCGAGCCGTGCACCTCGAAGAACGCCGACTGCGGCTTCACGACGGCCGCGGTGTCGGCGAACGCCCGCACGCAGATGTCGGCGAAGCGGGCGAGCCCATCGGCGTCGCGGCCCAGTCCCCAGGCGTCGAGCAGGCCGGCGTGCGGGTCAATGCCGACGCAGAGCGAACCGCGCGTGTCGAGCGCCGTGGTGAGGCGCTTCCCGAACGTCATGACGCGGCGGCCTCCTCAGCGGCGGGGACGAGCCGGCCGCCGCGGGCCGGCCGGTCGAGATGGGCGAAGCCGACGGCGTCGCGCAGCGAGCCGAAGCCGCGCTCGTCGAGCGCCTGCTCGAGCTCGCCGAGCACCCGCACCGGCGCCGACGGGTCACCGAAGACCGCGGTGCCGACCGACACGGCGGAGGCGCCGGCGAGGACGAATTGCAGGGCGTCGAGACCGCTGCGGATGCCGCCCATGCCCAGTATCGGCAGGTGCGGCAACGCCTTGTGCACCTGCCACACGCAGCGCACGGCGACCGGGCGGATCGCCGGGCCGGACAGCCCACCGGTCACGCCGCCGAGGGCCGGGGCCATGGTGTCGGTGTCGATCACCATGCCCAGCAGCGTGTTGATCAGCGAGAACCCGTCGGCCCCGGCGTCGGCGCAGGCCCGCGCGATGTGGGTGATATCGGTGACGTCGGGCGAGAGCTTGGCGAAGATCGGCTGGCCCGGATCGGCCACCCGCCGCACCGCGCCGATGACCCGCGACGACGCGATCGCGTCGCAGGCGAACACCTGCCCGCGGCTCTCGACGTTCGGGCACGAGATGTTGACCTCGATCATCGACACGGCGGGGTTGCCGGCGAGCTTGCGGGCCAGCTCCACGTACTCGTCGGTGTGCCCGCCGGCGATGGAGACCACGGTGCGGGCACCGCGCTCGGCCAGCCAGGCCAGGTCGTTCTCGATGAACGAGTCGATGCCCGGACCCTGCAGGCCGATCGAGTTGAGCATGCCGCTCGGGGTCTCGGCCATCCGCGGCGTCGGACGGCCCGATCGCGGCCGGGTCATGATCGACTTGGTGACGACGGCGCCGAGCGAGGCGACGTCGAAGAACTGGTGCAGCTCGCGCCCGGCCGCGGCGCAGCCCGATGCGGTCAGGACCGGGTTCGGCAGGGTCAGCGGGCCTAGCCGCGCGGTCATGTCGGCCATGGTCAGTGACCCCCCATCGCGTCAGCACCGACGAGGTCGGCCGGCAGCTTTCCGACGTCGTCCCAACGGACCCGGCCGGCCTCGAACACCGGACCCTCGACGCACGAGCGGACGAAGCGGCTCCTGCCGTCCTCACCCCGCACCGGCAGCACGCAGGTCATGCACACCCCGATGCCGCAGGCCATGGACTCCTCGACCGCCACCTGGGCCCGGATCGCCTTTTTCTGGGCCACCTGCCCGACGGCCTTGAGCATCGCCATCGGCCCGCAGGCGTAGACGATCTCGGCGTTGATCCGCTCGATCGCCTCGGGCAAGGCATCGGTCACGAGCCCCTTCTGCCCGGCCGAACCGTCGTCGGTCGTGACGGTGACGCGACCGGCGAGCCGCTTGGCCGTCATCTCCCCCGACAGCCGCGACGCGGTGGCCGCACCGAGGACGAACTCGACCGGCGACCCCTGCGCGATGAGCGCCTGGGCCAGCGGGATGAGCGGCGCCGTGCCGTAGCCGCCGCCGACGAGCACGGCCGGCGACGGGCCGGACGGCAGCGGGAACGGCGTGCCGAGCGGGCCGACGAGGTCGAGGACGTCGCCCGGCCGGCGCTGCACCAGCCAGCGGGTGCCCGGGCCGTGCTCGGCGACGACGAACTGGATGGTGCCGGCGAACTGACCGGTGGGCGTGGCCCCGGCCAGCGCGAACGCGCGGCGCAGGATCATCGCGGTGTTCTCGCCCCCGACGGCGACGGCCACGAAGTGCCCGGGCTGGAAGCCGGCGGCGATGCGCGGCGCGACGACGGTGAACTGCAGGTAGGCGCCCTGCTTCTGCACCGAGAAGATCTCGCCCTGCTCCTGGACCGCGCTCATCGGCCTACCCTCGCATCGCCCGGTCCGGCCGCCGGAGGACTCCTGTGCCCATGACTCGCTCCGCCAGCGTCGCTCACGAAGAGGCACCCGAACGCCACGCCCTGAGCTGCTCGTGGAGGTCCTGCAACGACCGCACCCCGACCTCGCCCCGGGCGAGCTCCTCGATGCCCTGCACGGCGGCGGCCGCGGCCTGCACCGTGGTCAGGCACGGGATGCCGGCGGTGACCGACGCGGTGCGGATCTCGTAGCCGTCCAGGCGCGGGCCGCCCGAACCCCACGGCGTGTTGAGCACCAGGTCGACCTCGCCGGCCAGGATCTTCTCGACGATGTTGTCGGGGCCGTCGCTGAACTTGCCGACGACCTCGGCCGCGACACCGTTGCGGCGCAGCACCTGGGCCGTGCCGGCGGTGGCGAGCACCCGGAAGCCGAGGTCGCTCAACCGCTTCACCGGGAAGATCGCGGCCCGCTTGTCGCGGTTGGCGATGCTGACGAAGACCGTCCCCTTCAGCGGCAGGGAACCGTAGGCGGCGGCCTGCGACTTCGCGAACGCCATCCCGAACGTGGCGTCGAAGCCCATGACCTCGCCGGTGGACTTCATCTCCGGCCCGAGGATCGAGTCGACCTGATCACCGGCCTGGGTGCGGAACCGGTGGAACGGCAGCACCGCCTCCTTGACCGCGATCGGCGCGTCGGAGGGCAGGTCTCCCCCGTCGCCGCTCGCCGGCAGCATGCCCTCGGCCCGCAGCTCGGCGATCGAGGCGCCGAGCGCCACCCGGGCCGCGGCCTTGGCCAGCTGCACCGCCGTCGCCTTGGACACGAACGGCACGGTTCGGCTCGCCCGCGGGTTGGCCTCGAGCACGTAGAGGACGTCGCCGGCCAGCGCGTACTGGACGTTGAGCAGCCCGCGCACCCCGACCCCGCGCGCGATCGCAAGCGTCGACGCGCGGACGGTCGCGATCTCGCTCGCGCCCAGCGTGATCGGCGGCAGCGCGCAGGCCGAGTCGCCGGAGTGGATGCCGGCCTCCTCGATGTGCTCCATCACGCCGCCGAGGTACAGGTCGCTGCCGTCGTAGAGCGCGTCGACGTCGATCTCGACCGCGTCGTCGAGGAAGCGGTCGACGAGCACCGGGTGGTCGGGCGTGATCTCGGTGGCCCGGCTGATGTAGTCGGACAGGTGCGCCTCGTCGTAGACGATCTCCATGCCGCGCCCGCCGAGGACGTAGGACGGCCGCACGAGCACCGGGTAACCGATCGAGTCGGCGACGGCCTTCGCCTCGGCGAACGAGGTCGCGGTGCCGTGCTTCGGTGCCGGCAGCCCGGCCTCCGCCAGCACCCGGCCGAACGCGCCGCGGTGCTCGGCGAAGTCGATCGCCTCCGGCTGGGTGCCCAGCACCGTGACGCCCGCGTCCTTGAGCTTCTGGGCGAGCCCCAGCGGGGTCTGACCGCCGAGCGTGCAGATGACGCCCTTGACGTCACCGCTGGCCTGCTCGGCCGCCACGACCTCGAGGACGTCCTCGAACGTCAGCGGCTCGAAGTACAACCGGTCGGCGGTGTCGTAGTCGGTCGACACGGTCTCGGGGTTGCAGTTGATCATCACGGTCTCGTAGCCGGCGTCGCGCAGCGCCATCACCGCGTGCACGCACGAGTAGTCGAACTCGATGCCCTGCCCGATGCGGTTCGGCCCGCTGCCGAGGATGATCACCTTCTCCCGGCCGGTGTGGTCGACCTCGGTCTCCTCGTCGTACGTCGAGTAGAAGTACGGCGTCGTCGCGGCGAACTCGGCCGCGCAGGTGTCGACGGTCTTGAAGACGGGCCGGATGCCGAGGCGGTGCCGCAGCATCCGCACGCCGTCCTCACCGGCCAGCTCCGGACGCAGCACGGCGATCTGCCGGTCGGAGAGCCCGTGCCGCTTCGCCTTGCGCAGCAGGGCATCCGTGAGAGTCGGGGCCGAACGGACCTCGTGACCGACCTCGACGATCAGCAGCAGCTGGTCGAGGAACCACGGGTCGATGCCGGTGGCCGCGGCCAACTGCTCGACCGTCGCGCCGGCCCGCAACGCCCGCTCGACGTAGTAGATGCGACCGTCGGTCGGCACGGCGGCGAGGGCCAGCAGTTCCTCGACCGTCGAGTCGTCCTCGGCGCGGGTCCAGAAGCCGGCCGCCTTGGTCTCCATCGAGCGCAGGGCCTTGCCGAAGGCCTCGGTGAAGTTCCGTCCGATCGACATCGCCTCGCCGACGCTCTTCATGTGCGTCGTGAGCACCGGGTCGGCGCCGGGGAACTTCTCGAAGGCGAACCGCGGGATCTTCACCACGACGTAGTCGAGGGCCGGCTCGAACGCCGCCGGGGTCTTGCGGGTGATGTCGTTGGGGATCTCGTCGAGGGTGTAGCCGACGGCGAGCTTGGCCGCGATCTTGGCGATCGGGAAGCCGGTGGCCTTGGACGCGAGCGCGGACGAGCGCGAGACCCGCGGGTTCATCTCGATGACGATCATCCGGCCGTCGGCCGGGTCGATCGCGAACTGGATGTTGCAGCCGCCGGTGTCGACCCCGACCTCGCGCAGCACGGCGATGCCGATGTCGCGCATGTGCTGGTACTCGCGGTCGGTGAGCGTCATGACGGGCGCGACGGTGATCGAGTCGCCGGTGTGCACGCCCATCGGGTCGAGGTTCTCGATCGAGCAGACGACCACGACGTTGTCGTGCTTGTCGCGCATCAGTTCGAGCTCGAACTCCTTCCAGCCGAGCACCGACTGCTCGACCAGTACCTCGTGCACCGGGCTGGCCGCGAGACCGCGGGCGACCATCGTGCGCACCTCGGCGGCGTCGGTGGCCAGGCCGGAGCCGAGCCCGCCCATCGTGAACGACGGCCGCACCACGATCTTGTTGTCGACCGTCTCGGCGAAGGCGATGGCCTCCTCGAGCGTGTGGCAGACGAGCGAGTCGGGCACGTCGCCACCGACCGTGCGCACGATCTCCTTGAAGCGTTGGCGGTCCTCGCCGCGCTGGATCGCCTCGACGTCGGCGCCGATCAGCTCGACGCCGTACTTCTCGAGAACACCGGCGGCGTGGAGGTCCATGGCCAGGTTGAGCGCGGTCTGCCCGCCCAGGGTCGGCAGGATCGCGTCCGGTCGCTCCTTGGCGATGACCCGTTCGAGGAAGTCCGGCGTCAGCGGCTCGACGTAGGTGGCGTCGGCGAACTCGGGGTCGGTCATGATCGTCGCCGGGTTCGAGTTCACCAGGCTGACCCGGAAGCCCTCGGCCCGCAGCACGCGGCACGCCTGGGTGCCCGAGTAGTCGAACTCGCAGGCCTGCCCGATCACGATCGGCCCGGAGCCGATCACCATGATGTGCTGGATGTCGGTGCGCTTGGGCACTACTTCGTCCCTTCGAGGAGCTCGACGAACCGATCGAACAGGTACGCCGCATCGTGCGGGCCGGCCGCGGCTTCCGGGTGGTACTGGACGCTGAAGGCCCGCGCATCGAGCGCCCGCAGGCCCTCCACGACGTTGTCGTTCAGGCAGACGTGGCTGACCTCGACCGCGCCGAACTCGGTGTCGCTCGCCCGGTCGAGCGGGGCGTCGACGGCGAAGCCGTGGTTGTGCGCGGTGATCTCGACCTTGCCGGTGAGGCGGTCCTGCACCGGTTGGTTGATGCCGCGGTGGCCGTAGCCGAGCTTGTAGGTGCCGAAGCCGAACGCGCGACCGAGCACCTGGTTGCCGAAGCAGATGCCGAAGATCGGCAGGTCGCGCCGCAGCAGTTCGCGCACGGTCTCGACCGCGGTGTCGGCGGTCGACGGGTCACCCGGGCCGTTGGCCAGGAACACCGCGTCGGCGCCGGTGGCCACGATCTCCTCGACCGAGCTCGTGGAGGGCAGCACGTGCGAGGTGATGCCGCGCTCGGCCATGCGGTGCGGGGTCATCGTCTTGATGCCGAAGTCGAGCGAGGCGACGGTGAAGCGGCGCTCGCCGATCGCGTCGACCCGGTAGGCCTCGGGCGCGGTGACCTCGGCCGACAGGTCGGCGCCGGCCATGCGCGGCGAGGCCAGCACCTTGGCCAGCAGCGAGTCGCGGTCGGTGTCGACGCTCGAGACGCCGCAGCGCATGGCCCCGCGCTCGCGCAGGTGCCGGGTGAGCGCGCGGGTGTCGATGCCGCTGATGCCGACGATGCCCTGCGCGGCCAGCTCGTCGTCGAGCGTGCGTTGCGAGCGCCAGCTCGACGGGCGGCGCGCGGGGTCGCGGACCACGTAGCCGGCGACCCAGATACGGCGCGACTCCGGGTCTTCGTCGTTGACGCCGGTGTTGCCGATGTGCGGTGCGGTCTGCACCACGACCTGCCGGTGGTAGGACGGGTCGGTCAGCGTCTCCTGATAACCGGTCATGCCGGTCGAGAACACCGCCTCACCGAAGGTCTCACCCGCGGCGCCGTAGGACTCGCCGGTGAAGCTGCGGCCGTCCTCGAGGACCAGGATCGCTGACTGACTCACAGCCTCACTCCGTTCGGCTCGCCGAAGGCGCCATGCCCCCGGTTCGCTCCGCACGCGTCGCTCACAGCCTCACCCCGTTCGGCTCGCCGAAGGCGCCATGCCCCCGGTTCGCTCCGCACGCGTCGCTCACAGATCACTCCCGTTCCGTACTCCGGTCCCCACGAGCGGGCCGACCAGTTGGCCGCCGGACACGGTCGGGCGACCGCGCAGCAGCGTGGCCACCACTCGTCCGGGCAGCGCGCGCCCGGCGTAGGGGGTGTTGCGTGACTTCGAGGCCAGCGCCGACGGGTCGACCGTCCACGCCGCGGCCGGGTCGACCAGGGTCAGGTTCGCCGGGGCGCCGACCTCGATCGACGCGCCGTGGCCGGTCACCCGGCCGATGGCGGCCGGGCGCATCGACATGCGGTCGGCGACGCCGGCCCAGTCGAGCCGGCCCGTCTCGACCATGGTCGAGACGACGATGCCGAGCGCGGTCTGCAGGCCGAGCATCCCGAAGGCGGCATCGCCGAACGCGTGGTCCTTGTCGTGGGCCGCGTGCGGCGCGTGGTCGGTGGCGACCGCGTCGACGGTGCCGTCGGCCAGCGCCGCGCGCAGGGCCTCGACGTCGTCGGCCGGGCGCAGCGGCGGGTTGACCTTGAACACCGGGTCGTAGCCCTCGATCAGGTCGCAGGTCAGCAGCAGGTGGTGCGGCGTGACCTCGGCGGTGACGGCGATGCCGCGGGCCTTCGCCCAGCGGATCACCTCGACCGAGCCACCGGTCGACACATGGCAGACGTGCAGCCGCGAGTTGGTGTGCTCGGCGAGCATGACGTCCCGGGCGATGATCGACTCCTCGGCCACCGCAGGCCACCCGGCCAGGCCGAGCCGCCCGGACAGCTCGCCCTCGTGAGCGCAGGCGCCGTGGTCGGCCAGCCGCGGGTCCTGCGCGTGCTGGGCGATCACCCCGTCGAACGGCTTGACGTACTCCAGCGCGCGGCGCATCAGCCGGGCGTCGTGGACGCACTTGCCGTCGTCGCTGAACACCCGCACGGCGGCGGCCGAGCGGGCCATGTGGCCGATCTCGGCCAGCGTCTCGCCGGCGAGCCCCTTCGACACCGCCCCGACCGGACGGACGTCGACCAGCCCGGCTTCGACACCGCGGCGGGCGACCAGCTCGACGATCTCGGCGGTGTCGGCGACCGGGTCGGTGTTGGCCATGGCGTGCACGGCCGTGAAGCCGCCCAGCGCGGCCGCGGCCGAACCGGTGGCGATGGTCTCGGCGTCCTCGCGGCCGGGCTCGCGCAGGTGGGTGTGCAGGTCGACCAGGCCGGGCAGCAGCACCAGCCCGGAGCCGTCGATCACCTCGTCGGCGTCGTGCC
Source organism: Jatrophihabitans sp. (assembly GCF_036000465.1). Classification (GTDB taxonomy): domain Bacteria; phylum Actinomycetota; class Actinomycetes; order Mycobacteriales; family Jatrophihabitantaceae; genus Jatrophihabitans. Next base: position 43,082 of record NZ_DASYFV010000053.1, read on the forward strand.
GGCCACCGATCGCGGCGACCACGCCCTCGTCGATCAGGACGTCGGTGGGCGCTCCGCCCAGGATCGCGGCCCCGCGGATCAGGATGCTCATACGCCCACTTCCTCCGCGCCGGCCAGCAATCGGTAGAGCACGGCCATGCGCACCGACACCCCGGCCTGCACCTGGTCGAGCACGACCGACCGGCTGCTGTCGGCGGCCACCGAGGAGATCTCGAGGCCGCGGTTCATCGGTCCGGGGTGCAGCACCGGTGCGGTCGGCGCGAGCAGATCGAGTCGCTCCGGCGAGAGCCCGTAGCCGATCGCGTACTCGCGCTCGGTCGGGAAGTAGCCGCCGCTCATCCGCTCGCGCTGCACCCGCAGCATCATCACGGCGTCGACGTCGCCCGAGGCGTTGCCCGACAGCACCGAGTCGAGGTCCCAGCTGGTGTCGCACGCCCAGCTCGACACGCCGGACGGCATGAGCGTCGGCGGCGCCACGAGCGTGACCCGGGCCCCGAGCGTCGAGAGCAGCAGCACGTTCGACCGCGCGACCCGGCTGTGCGTGATGTCGCCGACGATCACGACGTGCCGGTCGGTGAGATCCCCCAGCCGGGCCCGCAGCGTGTAGGCGTCGAGCAGCGCCTGGGTCGGGTGCTCGTGGGTGCCGTCACCGGCGTTGACGACGTGGCAGCCGACCCAGCCGGCGATGCGCTGCACCGCGCCCGACGCGTTGTGCCGCACCACCAGCGCGTCGACGCCCATGGCGGCGACGGTGAGCACGGTGTCGCGCAGGCTCTCGCCCTTGCTCACGCTCGAGCCCTTGGCGCTGACGTTGATGACGTCGGCCGAGAGCCACTTGCCGGCGATCTCGAACGACGACCGGGTGCGGGTGGAGTCCTCGAAGAACAGGTTGACGACGGTGCGCCCGCGCAGCGGCGGCAGCTTCTTGACCGCGCGGGTCTGCACGGCGTGCATGCGCTGCGCGGTGTCGAGGATCGCGAGCGCCTCGTCCCGGGTCAGGTCTGCCGCGGACAGCAGGTTCTTCATGAGTCGAGCACCTGGACGCCGTCCTCTCCATCGATTTCGGACAGCAGCACCCGCACGTTCTGGGTCGCCGAGGTCGGCAGGTTCTTGCCCACGTAGTCGGCCCGGATCGGGAGCTGCCGGTGACCGCGGTCGACGAGCACGGCGAGTTGGACGACCCGCGGACGACCCAGTTCGGTCAGGGCGTCGAGCGCGGCTCGGGCGGAGCGGCCGGTCGAGAGCACGTCGTCGACCAGGATGACCGCCCGGCCGTCGATGCCGCCGTCGGGCTCAGCCGTCGCCCCAAGCGGGCGCACCCCGCGCAGGCGCAGGTCGTCGCGGTACAGCGTGATGTCGAGGGAGCCGACCGGGATCGCGACGCCGGCGAACTTCTCGATGCGGGCGGCGAGCCGGTGCGCGAGCGGCACCCCACGGGTCGGGATGCCGAGCAACACCGCATCGAAGTCGCTGCGGGCGATGGTCTCGATGATCTGGTGCGCGATCCGGTCGGTGATCCGACCGACGTCCGCGGCCGACAGCACGGTGACCGTGGGATCGGAGGCAGCGGGATCGGCAGTAGCGCCGCCGGACGGTGCCGGATCGGCGGGCGTGCGGGCATGCTCGGGCACAGCGCCTCCTTGTCCGCCTCACTGGACGGGCCCTTAAAGGAGTAATTGAGGCTAGGCTATCAGCACGAATCGGGGCCACGGCGGCGCGGGTCCGGCATCATGCACAACATCGAATTTCATTTTTGACAGGCCGTTGTGGACAAGATTACGGTCGAAATGCTCGAGATCAGGGCAACACTGGCTCCATGAGCACGGACGCGACGACATCGGGGTGGGGATGACCGGCAGACAGGCCGAGGAAGACGCGGTAGTGAGCGACGGCTACGCCAAGGCCCTCGGCACCCGGCTGCGGGCGGTCCGCATGCAGCAACACCTCTCCTTGCACGGCGTCGAGCGCAAGTCCGACGGGAAGTGGAAGGCCGTCGTCGTCGGCTCCTACGAGCGGGGCGACCGCGCCGTGTCGGTGCAGCGCCTCTCCGAACTCGCCGACTTCTACGGCGTGCCGGTCAGCGACCTGCTGCCGCCCGACGACAGCCCGTTCGCCGGCGCCTCCACCGGCACCCCGCTCTCGCGCATCGTGCTCAACCTCGACAAGGTCATGAACCTGACCGACAACACGGCCGACATCCTGCGCCGGTTCGTCACGTCGATCCAGCGCCAGCGCGGCGACGCCCATCTGCGCACCCTGCCGGTGCGGCACGAGGATCTCCGCACCCTCGCGCTCATGTACGACACCACGGTCGAGGCCCTCACCGAGCGGCTCGTCCGCTGGCAGGTGCTGGCCCCCGAATCCGTCATCGTCGACAGCGAGCCCTAGGTCGCGGGCTGGTCCCGCAGCACTCGTCCCAGGACGCCGTTGACGAATCTCGGCGACTCGTCGGTCGAGAGCGTCTTGGCCAGCTCGACGGCCTCGTCGATCGCGACGGCGTGCGGCACCTCGTCCCGCCACAGCAGCTCGTAGACGCCGAGGCGCAGCAGCGCTCGGTCGACGTCGGGCATGCGCGCAATCGTCCAGCCCTCGGCGTACTCGGCCAGGATCTCGTCGATGCGGGGGCGGTTGGCCTGCACGCCTTCGACGAGCTCGATCGTGTAGTCGTTGACCGGCGGGTCGGCGAGCGACACGCGCTCGGCCAGGGTGCCGAGCGCGTCCACGCCGCGGACGTCGGACTCGTAGAGGACGTCGAGAGCGCGTTTGCGGGCCTTGCTGCGAGCGGACACGAACTGCGGCGTCAGCTGTTGACGCGGCCGAGGTACCGGCCGTCGCGGGTGTCGACCTTGACCTTCTCGCCGGTCGACACGAACAGTGGCACCTGGATCTCGGCGCCGGTCTCGAGCGTCGCCGGCTTGGTGCCGCCGGTGCTGCGGTCGCCCTGCAGGCCCGGGTCGGTGTGGCTGATCACGAGCTCGACGCTGGTGGGCAGCTCGAGGTAGAGCGCCACGCCCTCGTGCATCGCGACCGCGACCTCGGCGTTGTCGAGCAGGTAGTTCGCGGCGTCGCCGACGGTGGCCGCCGGCACGTAGACCTGGTCGTAGGTATCGGTGTCCATGAAGACGAAATCGGTGCCCTCCTTGTAGAGGAAGGTCATGCCGCGCTTGTCGACGGTGGCCGTCTCGACCTTGGTGCCGGCGTTGAAGGTGCGGTCGACCACTTTGCCCGACAGCACGTTCTTCAGGGTCGTGCGGACGAAGGCGCCGCCCTTGCCCGGCTTGACGTGCTGGAATTCCACGACGGTCCACAGGGCGCCGTCGATGTTCAGCACCAGGCCGTTCTTGAGGTCGTTAGTCGTTGCCACGTCGGTGAAGTCTAGTCATCGCCGGCGGGCATCCCCGACCACGCCCGCCTAGGCTGGCGCCCATGGACCGTTCGTCGCTTCGCTCCGGCCGTCGAAGGCCACGCCGATTCGCCCTTCGCTCGCTGGCCCGCTCATGACGGGCCGAGTGCTGCTGGACGTCCGCGACGAACCGGCCGGGCGGGTCGCCCACGTGACTCTCAACCGGGCCGAGAAGTACAACGGCCTCGACCTCGAGATGCTGCACGACCTCGTCGCGGTGGCCGGACGCGTCGCCGCCGACCGCTCGATCCGCGCCGTCGTCCTCGCCGGTGACGGCAAGGCCTTCTGCGCCGGGCTCGATTTCGCCTCGGTGGCGCAGGCCGGCCCGCTCGCCACCGCCCGCGGCTTCGTCAAGCTGCCCGGGCAGCGCACCAACCTCTTCCAGCAGGCGTGCTGGGCCTGGCGCGAGCTGCCGGTGCCGGTGATCGCCGTGCTGCACGGGCACTGCTTCGGTGGCGGGCTGCAACTGGCGCTCGCCGCCGACTTCCGCTTCGCCACGCCCGGCTGCGAGCTGTCGGTCATGGAGGCCAAGTGGGGTCTCATCCCCGACATGACCGGCTCGGTCACGCTGCGCGAACTCGTCGGCATGGACGTCGCGAAGCGCCTCACCATGACCGGCGAGATCATCGACGGCCGCCAGGCGCTGACCTACGGCCTCGTCACCGGCGTGGCCGACGACCCGGCGAAGGAGGCCGAGGCCCTTGTCGGGCAACTGCTCACCCGCTCCCCCGACTCCGTGGCCTTGACCAAGCGGTTGTTCCACTCGACCTGGACGCAGTCGTCGCGGCGCGCGTTCTGGACCGAGACCTGGCTGCAGGCCCGGCTCATGCGCTCGGCGAACCACCGCATCGCCCGCACGGCCAACCTGGCCAAGGAGCTGCCGACCTACGTCAGCCGGCGACTGGGCTAGCGCTCACCGTCTCGGCCCGCTTCTTCTCGCTGGTGTGCAGCCGGATCGTGCCCTGGACGACGACGGTGCCGTCCTCGCGCGTCGCCCGCACGGCCACGCGCACCTCGCCGGGCCGCTCCCAGTCGGCCGGGTCGGTGTCGGCGGTGGCGAGCAGGGTCGAGTCGGACAGCGCCAGGTACTCCAGCTCCATACCCTTGGGTATCCAGCGCAGGTGGGTCGGGATGGTGGCCTCGGCCAGCACCCCCATCGCCATCTCGAGCCCGTTCGCGACGGCGATGGCGTGCACGGTACCGAGGTGGTTGTGCACGCCCCACCACTTGCGGATGCGCACGACGGCGCGGTTCGGCTCCAGTTCGACCAGCGACGGTGCGATGGTGAGGAAGTACGGCGCCCGCAGCGCGACGGCGAGCGAGAACGCGCCCTTGCCGAGCACCGGCACGCGGCTGGCCCGTTCGTACAGATCGAGCACCTTCACGGCTGGCTCCCCACTAAAGCTACTGACGAGTAACAACATAGCCCGAAGTGCCGGGATCCGCGCGCGCTAGACGGACGCCCGCTCGCGGGCCGGCCACGCGGGGAAGCCGTGCGCCCGGCGCAGCGCCATCCAGACCGGGCCGGCCAGGACCAGCAGCAGCGCGAGGACGACGCCGGTGGCGGTCGTGGAGGCACCGAGCAGCTTCAGCGCCGAGGCCAGCAGCACGAAGGCCAGGGCCCGCCGGATGAGCGCGCCCGGCAGTCGCGAGGACAGCTGCGCGCCGAGGAACGCGCCGGGGATGGAGCCGACCAGCAGGGCGTAGGTGACCGACAGCTTGAGGTCACCGAACAGGACGTGCCCGAGCGCGGCCGAGGCCACGAGCGGGACGGCCTGGACGAGGTCGGTGCCGACGAGCTCGCTCGCCCGCAGCGTCGGGTACAGCAGCATCAGCGCGATGATGATCAGCGAGCCGCTGCCCACCGAGGTCATGCCGACGACCACGCCGCCCACGGCCCCGATGGCGACGGTCGGCACCGCCCGGAGCACGACGTCGGGCGGTCCGGCCGGGTCGGCGTCGCGGGTCCCGTCGCGGTGCCGGGCCCGCTCGGCCAGGCGCAGGTAGGCCCGCGCGAACAGCCCGGCGGCCGCGATCACGAGCGCGATGCCGAGCGCGGTCTGGATGGTGTCGTCGACGTTCGAGCCGTGCCCGAGCGCGCGGGCCAGCAGCACGCCGAGGAACGCGGCCGGCACCGACCCGACGCAGAGCCAGCGCACGAGGTCCATCCGCACGGTGCCGTGGCGCAGGTGCACGATCGAGCCGACCGGCTTCATCACCGCGCTGGCGACGAGGTCGCTCGACACGGCCGCGAGCGGCGGCACGTTGAAGAACAGCACGAGCACCGGCGTCATCAGCGCCCCGCCGCCCATGCCGGTCAGGCCGACGACGATGCCGATGCCGAACGCGGCGACGGCGAGAGTCCAGTCCATGCCCGGGCCTCAGCGTCCCGCGACGAAGGCGCGGACGAGCGGGAGGGTCCAGGCGACCCGCTGGAGCGTCTCCGACCGGTGCACGGTGAGCCCGGCGTCGGTGAGCTGCTGGACGATCCGGCGGGCCGGCCGGGCGCCCTCCGCCGTGCGGCGCAGCGGCCCGGCGCAGAGGTCGACGAGCACCACCTTGCCCCGCGGCGCGATCACCCGGTGCAGCTCGGCCAGGCCCCGCTCCGGGTCGGACCAGCGGTGGAACGACGTGGTGCTGACGACGAGATCGAACGCGCCGTCGGCGAAGGGCAGCGCCTCGGCGCGGCCGCGGACGAAGTCGATCCGCCGGTCCGACTGCTCCTCGGCCGTGGCGAGTGCCCCGGGGTCGGGGTCGAGCCCGACGAACGCGTCGCTGTAGGGCGCGCGGACGACCAGCTCGCGCAGCAGGGCCCCGGAGCCGCAGCCCACGTCGAGCACGCGCAGCGGCACCGGCATCGCGGCGACGGCGGTGTCGGCCGCACGCTCGACGACGCGGTCGTGCCAGCGGGCCTCAGCCGGCATCGGCCGGCTGCTGCGACGAGAGCCAGGACAGCGCGAGGACGTAACCCTCGACACCGAGCCCGACGATGACGCCGGCGGCGTGGGCCGACACGTAGCTCGTGTGCCGGAACGGCTCGCGCTGGTGGATGTTGCTGATGTGCACCTCGACGAGCGGCGCGGTGAGCATCGCGCAGGCGTCGCCGACCGCGACCGACGTGTGCGTCAGCGCGGCCGCGTTGAGCACCACCGGCACTCCCCGCTCGGCCGCCTCGTGCAGCCAGGTCAGCAGCTCGCCCTCGTGCTCGCTCTGCCGCACCTCGACGTCGAGCCCGAGCTCGGCACCGCCGCGGGTGCAGAGCGCAACGAGCTCGGCGTAGGTCGTGGAACCGTAGATGTCGGGCTCGCGGGTGCCGAGGCGCGACAGGTTGGGCCCGTTCAGCACCAGGACCTTGGGATTGCTCACTGGCCTACCCTCGCTTCGCTCGGTCCGGCCACCCACGGGCCACTGTCTGCAGGATTCGCTCCGCCAGCGTCGCTCATGGTGACACCTCGGCGTAGGCGGCGGTCAGGATCTCGGCGGCGGGTTCGTCCACCGAGACGGGGCGGGCCAGGCCGTCGAGCACGACGAAGCGCAGCCGGTTGCCGCGAGCCTTCTTGTCGATGCGCATCGTGTCGAGCAGCGTCGGGAACGCGTCGGCGGCGTAGGACACCGGCAGGCCGACCTCGGCCAGGACGGCGCGGTGCCGGTCGGCGGTCGCGTCGTCGAGGCGGCCCAGGTGCCGGCCGAGGGCGGCGGCGTAGACGAGCCCGACCGACACCGCGTCACCGTGCCGCCAGCGGTAGCGCTCGGCCCGCTCGATGGCGTGGCCCAGCGTGTGCCCGTAGTTGAGAATCTCGCGCAGGCCCTGCTCGGTGAGGTCCTCGCCGACGACGTGCGCCTTGACCCGCACCGACCGCTCGACGAGTTCGCGCTCGGCCGGGTTGCCCGGCGTCGCGGCGGCGCCCGGGTCGGCCTCGATGAGCTCGAGGATCGCCGGATCGGCGATGAAGCCGCACTTCACGATCTCGGCCAGGCCGGCGCGGTAGTCGTCGGCCGGCAGCGTCCGCAGCGCGTCGAGGTCGCACAGCACCGCGGCCGGCGGGTGGAACGCGCCGACGAGGTTCTTGCCCCGTTCGGTGTTGATGCCGGTCTTGCCGCCGACGGCGGCGTCGACCATGCCGGCGAGGGTCGTGGCGACGTGGACGACCTTCACGCCGCGCAGCCAGGCGGCGGCGACCCAGCCGGCGAGATCGGTGGTCGCTCCCCCGCCGAGCCCGACGAGAGCGTCGGAGCGGGTGAACCCGAGCTCGCCCAGGACGCTCCAGCAGCGCCCGGCGACCTCGAGGGTCTTGGCGGCCTCGCCGTCGGGCACCTCGACGAGGTGGGCGGCGACGCCGGCGTCCCTCAGCCCGGCCTGTGCGGCCTCGGCACGGGCGCGCAGCGTCGGCGGATGAATGATCGCGACCCGGGCGGCGCCGGCGAGCACCGGCGCCAGCTCGGCGTCGAGCCCGGCCCCGATGAGCACGGGGTAGGGGGTCGCCCCCTCAACCTCGATGCGTGTGACCACCTACAACCTCCCGCTGTTGTGCAGCCGGGCCGCGACGGTGGCCGCGATCTGGCCCGGGGTGCGGCCGTCGGTGTCGACGGTGAGGTCGGCGAGCTCGGCGTAGACCGGGGCGCGCTCGAGCTCCAGCTCGGCGAGGCGGGCGGCCGCGTCGCCGGCCAGCAGCGGGCGCGACTGCGCGTCCCCCACGCGCACGCCCAGCGTCGCGAGCGCCGCGCGCAGCAGCACCACCGGCACGCCCGACGCGGCCACGGCCGACCGCGTGCCGTCGTGGGTCAGCGCGCCGCCGCCGAGGGCGAGGACGCCGTCGAACCCGGTGAGCGCGTCGGAGATCGCGGCGCACTCGGCCGCGCGGAACGCGGCCTCGCCCGACTCGGCGAAGATCTCGCGCACGGTGCGCCCGTCGGCGGCCTCGACGAGGTCGTCGGAGTCGGCGAACGGGACGGCCAGGATCTTCGCCAGCCGACGCCCCGTGGTGCTCTTGCCCGCGCCGGGCAGCCCGACGAGCACGACCCGAGGGGTCACCGCGGCGGGTCCGAGGCCGGGGTGAGGCCCCGCTCGACGAGGCGGGTGACGTAGGAGTCGAGGTTGCGGCGCGTCTCGCGCACGGAGTCGCCGCCGAACTTCTCGAGTACCGCCTCGGCGAGGACGAGCGCGACCATCGCCTCGGCGACCACGCCGGCGGCCGGCACCGCGCAGACGTCGGAGCGTTGGTTGATCGCGACGGCCGCCTCCCCGGTCCCGGTGTCGACGGTGCGCAGCGCGCGCGGCACGGTGCTGATCGGCTTCATGGCCGCGCGCACGCGCAGCACCTCGCCGGTGGTCATGCCGCCCTCGGTGCCGCCGGAGCGGCCGGAGACGCGGCGGATCACGCCGTCGTCGTTGACGATCTCGTCGTGAGCGAGCGAGCCGCGGATGCGGGCGAGCTCGAAGCCGTCGCCGATCTCGACGCCCTTGATGGCCTGGATGCCCATGAGCGCCGCGGCCAGCCTGCCGTCGAGGCGGCGATCGCCGTGGGTGAAGCTGCCCAGGCCGGGCGGCAGGCCGTAGGCGAGCACCTCGACGACACCGCCGAGGGTGTCGCCGTCCTTGCGGGTGCGGTCGATCTCCTCGACCATCGCCGTGCTCGTGGCGGCGTCGAAGCAGCGCACCTCGGACTCGTCGACGGCGTCGGCGTCGGCGGGCCGCGGCACGACCCCGGCCGGGGCGGTGACCGACCCGATGCCGACCACATGGCTGACGATCTCGACGCCGGCGGCCTGGCGCAGGAAGGCGCGGGCGACGGCGCCGAGCGCGACGCGGGCGGCGGTCTCCCGGGCGCTGGCCCGCTCGAGGATCGGCCGGGCGTCGTCGAGGTCGTACTTCTGCATGCCGGCGAGGTCGGCGTGACCGGGTCGCGGCCGGGTGAGCGGGGCGTTGCGGGCCAGGGCGGCCAGGATCTCCTCGTCGACCGGGTCGGCCGACATCACCTGCTCCCACTTCGGCCACTCGGTGTTGCCGACGCGCACGGCGATCGGGCCGCCCATCGTGACGCCGTGCCGCACGCCGCCGGTGAGCTCGACCTCGTCCTGCTCGAACTTCATCCGGGCCCCGCGGCCGTGGCCGAGGCGGCGCCGGGCGAGGTCGCGGGTGAGGTCGGTCGTGGTGACCCCGACCCCGCACGGCAGGCCGTCGAGGACGGCCACCAGGGCAGGGCCGTGGGATTCCCCGGCGGTGATCCAGCGCAGCACGCCCGAAAGTCTCTCAGAAGGGGCCGGGCGGCTTACTGCCCGAGCAGCCAGCCGTCCGGTTCGGCCAGCTTGTCCGCCGCCTCCGGGCCCCAGGAGCCGGGCGCGTAGGGCTGCGGCTTCGGCGGCGAGTCGAGCAGCGGACCGGCCGCCTCCCACACCGCGGCGAGGCCGTCCGGCCGGGTGAACAGCGAGCGGTCGCCCATCAGGACGTCGTTGATGAGGCGGACGTAGGGCGGCAGCGGGTCGCCGTCGGGCAGGGCGGCGAGCTGCAGGTCGAGATCGGCGACGTCGAGGTCGAGGGCCGGTCCGGGTCGCTTGGCGACCAGGCGCATCTCGATCGCGCCGCTGCCGCTGAGGTCGAGGCGGATCACGTTGCCGTGCTTCGGGACGTCGGCGAGCGTGCCCTCGGGCTCGCGCAGGATCAGGCTGACCGTCTGTCGGCTGAACGCCATCCGCTTGCCGGTGCGCAGCAGGAACGGCACGCCCTTCCAGCGCTCGTTGTCGATGAACAGCTTGGCGGCGACGTAGGTGTCGGTGGTCGAGCGGTCGTCGATGCCGTCGATGTCGCGGTAGCCGTCGAACTGGCCCAGCACGACGTCCTTCGGATCGATCGGCCGGAAGCAGCCGATGACCTCCTCGCGGGCGGCCTGCAGGTGCTCGGCCTTGAGGCTCGTCGGCGGCTCCATCGCGATCTCGGCGACGACCTGGAAGAGGTGGGTGACGAGCATGTCGAGCACGGCGCCGGTCGCGTCGTAGAACCCGGCCCGATCGGTGACGCCGATCTTCTCGGGGACGTCGATCTGGACGGCCCGGATGTGCTTGTTGCTCCACATGGCGTCGAACAGGCCGTTGGCGAAACGCAGCACGTGCAGGTTCTGCGTCGCCTCCTTGCCGAGGAAGTGGTCGATGCGGAAGACCTGATCCTCCTCGAGCACCTTGTGCACCGCGTCGTCGAGCTCCTTGAAGCCCTCGGCCGAGGTGCCGAACGGCTTCTCGAAGACGACCCGGCTGCCCTTGGCCAGGTCGTGCGCGCCGAGCCCCTTGGTCAGACCGATGAACGCGACCGGCGGCACGGCGAGGTAATGCACGATCTGCGCGTCGTGACCGACCTCCTCGCGGGCCTCGGCGATGACGTCGAGCAGGCTGCCCGGGTCCTGGTGGTCGAAGCCGCCGCCGGCGAAGCGCAGCCGGCGGCTGAACTCGCCCCACGAGCCGTCGGTCAGCGACTCCCCGTTCTCGGTGAGCACGCCGCGCACGTGCGCCCGGAAGTCCTCGTGGGCGACGTCGCCGCGGCCGTTGCCGACGAGCATCCAGTCCTTCGGCAGCAGCCCCTCCTTGGCCAGCCGGTAGAACGCCGGGAGCACCATGCGCTTGGCGAGGTCACCCGTCGCCCCGAACAGGACGAAGACGGTCGGATCGGGACGCGAGGACGCGGAGGGGGCCATACCTTCGAGAGTAGGCAGCGCTCCCTAAGAGCTGAACGAGGGCACCAGGTCGAACGCGATCACCAGGAGCGGGCCGAGGATCAGCATCGGCCCGAACGGGATCAGGGTCTTTCGCGTGCCGCGCCCGGCGGCCATGACCGCGACCGCGACGACCGAGCCGAGCAGGAACCCGGCGAAGATGCCGAAGTAGACGTCGAGCCAGCCGAACCAGCCGAGGTAGCCGCCGAGCACCCCGCCGATCTTGACGTCGCCGTAGCCGAAGCCCTTGGGTGAGATGAGCGCGAGGGCGAGCAGCACGGCGTAGACGGCGGCCGCACCCTCGGCCGCGCGGAGCCAGGCGTGCCAGTGGTCGTCGACCGCGGCGGCGAGGGTGAGGAACGCGGCCGCGGCGCCGGCGAAGAGGAGGACGAGCCGGTTGGGCAGGCGGTGGCACTCGAGGTCGATGATCGCGAGCGGGGTACACAGCAGGGCGTAGGCGAGGAACGCCGGCCACAGCGCGCCCCATGTGGCGGCCGCGCCGCCGAGGCCGCCGAACAGCAGCGCGACGGCGGCGGTGACGACCATCCGGGCCCGCGTGGCCGGCTCGCCCCGCCACCAGTCCCGTCGCTCGCGGTCGGGCACCGAGAGGGTCAGCCGCGCGAGATACGGCGAGGCCACGAGGCACGCCGCGCCCCCGGCCAGCGCGCCGGTCAGTTCGGGAGACACGGGGCAGCAGCCTAGTTGGCGCCGACCCGGCTAGCGTCGGGAGCATGTATGACCCGATCGTGGTGGCCGGGGGTCCCGATAGCGTCGGGAGCATGTATGACGCGATCGTGGTGGCCGGGGGGGCAGCCCGGCGACTGGACGGCGCCGACAAGCCGGGCCTGCTCGTGGGCGACTCGTCCCTGCTCGAGCGGGTCGTGGCGGCCGTCGGCGGTGCCGAGGCGCTCGTCGTGGTCGGGCCGCCGCGACCGCTCGCCCGCGACGTCGTCTGGTGCCGGGAGGATCCGCCCGGCGGCGGTCCGGTCGCGGCGATCGCCGCCGGGTTCGCGCACACGTCCAGCGACGCCGTGGTCGTGCTGGCCGCCGACCTGCCGGCGATCGCGCCGGCCGTGCCGGTGCTCCTGGCGACCCTGGACGACGGCGCCGCCGCGGCCCTGCTCGTCGACAGCGGTGGCCGGGTGAACAACCTCGCCGGGGCCTGGCGGCGCGAGGCGCTGGCCGCGGCCCTGGAGGCGCTCGGCGACCCGCACGGCGCGGCGGTGCGCGCGCTCGTCGCCGCGGTCGGGCCGGTGCTGGTCGCCGACCCGTCCGGCTGGGGTCAGGACTGCGACACCTGGGACGATCTGGACCGGGCGCGCGACCGGGAGGGGCACGGATGAGTGACGACGCACTGACGCAGTGGGTGGCCGAACTGGCAGCGGCTCTGGAGATCGACGCCGACGTCCTCGACCGGGACCTGCTGCTCGACGTCGCCCGCGACGCCGCGCACGGCGTGGCCCGCCCGGCCGCGCCGCTGACGACGTTCCTGGTCGGCTACGCGGCGGCGTTGCACGGCGGCGGCGCGGACGCCGTGGCGGCGGCGGCCGCGACGGCGCAGCGCCTCGCCACCTCCCGCGAGGCCTGACCCTCGTCCCCGCCAACCCGGGTTGAGTGGCGAGTTGCCGGTTCAGTGGCGCGAATCTACGCGCCACTCAACGCCCGGACTCGCCACTCAACGGTTTGGGGGGCGGCGTTCAGGACGCGACGAGGTCGGCGCCGGCGTAGACGTTGACGCGGCCGTTGCGGACCATGCCGGCGAGCAACAGGTCGTGCTCGCGGGCGAGGTCGACGGCGAGGCTCGACGGCGCGGAGACGGCGACGATGCCGGCGACGCGGGCGGCCACTGCCTTCTGCACGATCTCGAACGACACCCGGCCGCTGACGACCAGCAACCGGTCGCGGGCCGGCAGCGCGCCCTCGAGCAACGCGTGGCCGATCACCTTGTCGACGGCGTTGTGCCGCCCGACGTCCTCGCGCACGACACCGAGGGCTCCCGACGCGTCGGCCAGTGCGGCCGCGTGCACCGCGCCGGTGCGGTCGAACGTGCGTTGCCGGGCCCGCATCGTGTCGGGCAGCGCGACCAGCACGTCGGCGTCGACCCGGAACCCCGGCGAACGCGACGGTCCGACCGCGAGCAGCGTGAGATCCAGGACGTCGGCGCTGCAGACCCCGCAGGCGGCCGACGTGACGAACGCCCGCGGCCGCGGCTCGCGCACGCCGTCGGCCAGGGTGATGTGCACCCGATCGGTGTCGTCCTCGCGGCAGGACCGCAGCGTGACGATGTCCTCGGCGGCCCGGACCCCGGATTCCACGACCAGCCAGCCGGCGGCGAGTTCGAGATCCTGGCCGGGCGTGCGCATCAGCGTGGCGATCCTGTCGCCCCGCAGACCCAGCACGAGCGGGCCCTCGACGGCGAGCTCGTCCGGCGTCGAGGCGGGCTCCGCCCCGGACTGCAGGCGGACGACCGCCCGCCGGGTGATCGTCACGGCCATGCGTTCGAGCGTAGCCACCGGCGGGCTCGCTCGTTGAACCTGACAGATCCGTGCGAGCAGCCGATCGTCACGTCAGCGGGAGGGACGAGACGAACGCCAGGCCCGCGGATCGCGTCAGGGCGGCGCGGACGGGGCCGCCGGGCCGGTGCCTCAGAGGCCGGAACCCGGTGCCGCGGCGTCCAGGGCGGCGCGCATCGAATCGACCGGCGCCTCGCGCCCGGTCATCAACGACACCTGCACGGCGGCCTGGTGCAGCAGCATGAGCGCGCCGCTCACCACGCGGGCGCCGCGCGCGCTCGCCGCGCCGGCCAGGGCGGTCGGCCACGGGTCGTAGACGACGTCGAACACGGTCTGGTCCGGGCGCCACTCCCACCGGGCGAGCGGATCGGCCGCCCCGCGCGGCAGGGTCGAGACGACCAGATCGGCACCGAGCGCGCTCGCCCCGGGTTCGAGCGGTCGCACCGTCACCGTGAGGCCGAGCCGATCGGCGGTCGCCCGCACGCCGCTCGTCCGGGCCGGGTCCCGCACCAGCACGACGGCCGACTCGACGCCGAGCGCCACGAGCGCGGCCAGCATCGCCTGGGCGGTGCCGCCGGCGCCGAGGATCGTCACCGAGCGCGGCGCGACCGCGTGCTCGGCGAGCGCGGCCACCATGCCGGCGACGTCGGTGTTGTCGGCCAGCCAGCCAGCCGGGTGCGGCAGCAGGGTGTTGGCCGACCCGACCGCGGCGGCGAGCGGCGCCACCTCGACCGCGACCTCGAGGATCGCGTGCTTGAGCGGCATGGTGCACGAGAAGCCGGCCCATCCCGCCCGCGCGGCCAGCACCGCGGCCAGGTCGTCCTCGCCGCAGTCGATGGCCTCGTAGGTCCAGTCGAGGCCGAGGTCGGCGTACGCCGCCCGGTGCAGCACGGGCGAGAGCGAGTGCGCGACGGGGCGGCCGAGCACCGCGGCACGTCGCGGCCCGGCGGGGGTGGTCACGGGACTACCCGCAGCCCCAGTTCTGGGCCTTGCACTTCGCGACTGCCTTGGTGAACGCCGCCTCGCTGTCGGTGAAGAACAGGTGGCCGGCGGCGTCGCCGTTGACGTAGTAGAGCCAGTTGCCCGCGGGCGGGCTGGCCGCGCCGGTGAGCGCCTCGGCCCCGGGGTTGCCGATCGGGGTCGGCGGTAGGCCGGCGTGCGTGTAGGAGTTGTAGGGGCCGGGGATCGCGGCGTAGATGATCTTCGCCGGGTCCTTGCCGGTCAGCTTGGCCCAGTAGGCGCTGGTGGCGTCGATCTGCAGGTGCCGGCCCACCGCGATGCGGTTCAGGATCACCCGCGCGACCTTCGCGTAGTCGGCCGGGAACTTGGCCTCCGCCTGGGCGATCGAGGCCACGATCAGCAGCTGGTACGGCGTCAGCCTGAGCTGCTTGGCCGCCGCCGAGAGCTGCAGGCCGCGGACCTGGTCGGTGAACTTGCCGACCATCTGCTGCAGCGCGTCGACGGCAGAGGTCTTGTCGTCGAACGGGTAGGTGGCCGGGTAGAGCAGGCCCTCGACGGACGACGGCGCCTGGCCGCCGACGTTGTAGTCGGTGGGCAGCCCGAGCGCCTTGACGTCGGCCAGCGCCTTCGTCACCTCCGTCGGGTCGAGCCCGAGACCGCAGATCGTGTTCGCCGGCGACGTGGCGGTGCACGGCGGCGCGGTCAGCCGTTTCTCGACGTCGGGGACGGTCGCCCCCTCGGTGACCACGATGTCGGAGTTCACCCGCGACGACGGGTCGAGCAGCAGGGTGAGCGCGTTGCTCGCCGACATGTGGTGGCGCAGCCGGTACGACCCGGGCTGGATGTTCTGGGCGGCCGAGTTGCCGGAGGCGGCGTCGGTGAAGGCGCGGATGCTGGCGACCACGCCCTGCTTGGTCAGGGTGTCGCCGATCTGGCTGGCACCGTCGTTGGCCCGGATCGTGATGACGACGCTGCCGCTGCCCCGGCCGTCGTAGTCGGCGGGCGAGAAGTAGTGATAGATCGGGAGGGCCACGAAGTAGCCGGCAACGGCGACAACGCCGACGAGCAGCAGGGCGAGCAGGGTGATGAACCGGCGTTTGCTGCGTCGACGGGAGTGCCGCCTGGCCTCGACCCGCGAGCGGCGCGGCCCGCCGTCGTGATGGTCGTCGCCGTGCTGGTCGTCGCCGGGGCGGCCGTCGAGGTGGTCGTCGAGCAGGTCACTGTCGGCGTCGCCGTCGTGGTCGCCGTCGAAGAACAGATCGTCGTGCGAGCCACCGGAGTCCACGAACGACTCCCGATCACGCTGCCTCACGCCAGTCTGCTCCGTTCCGTGCTCGCTTCGCCGACCGGTCATCCGGCGATGGTCTACCGACTCTCTCGGGGTGGGCCAGGTTCAGGTCCCGCGTGAATCCAGGAACTGCTGCAGCAACTCGACCGCGGCGACCTGGTCGATGACGGCCCGGCCGGCTCGGCCGCGAACGCCGCCTTGGTGGAGCTTACGCTGCGCCGATACCGTGGTCAGACGCTCGTCCAGGTACTCCACGGGAACCGGATCGATGCGCCCGGCCAGCGCGTCACCGTACGCGCGGGCCGAATCGGCGGCGCTGCCTTCGCGACCGGCCAGCGTGCGAGGCAGCCCGACGACCACCCCGACCGCCTCGTACTCGGCTACGAGGGCGGCCAGCTCGTCGAGGTC
This sequence comes from Jatrophihabitans sp., assembly GCF_036000465.1. Taxonomy (GTDB): domain Bacteria; phylum Actinomycetota; class Actinomycetes; order Mycobacteriales; family Jatrophihabitantaceae; genus Jatrophihabitans. The sequence goes on from NZ_DASYFV010000053.1 coordinate 59,354, forward strand.
CCGGTCGGTGCGCGCGTCCCGGGCCAGGGTCTTCACCGGCACGGCGAGCACCCCGCGAGGGTCGCTGCGGGCCACGCCGACCCGCACCGAGCCCACGTCGACGGCGAACCAGATTCCGGACACTCCCGGCGTGTCCGGGCCGTTCGCCCCCGGCTCGGTCAATTCCGCGCCGCCGCCAGGTGGCTGCGGGCCGCCGCGAACGCGTCGTCCAGCAGGGCGGCGTCGCCGCCGGCGCCCTGGGCGAGGTCACCCTTGCCGCCGCCGCGCGCCCCGAGCACCGGCGCGAACGCCCGCACGACATCGCCCGCAGCCAGCCCGCGGGACTGCCCCGACTCGTTGACCGCCGCGACGAACGCCACGCCGCCACCGTCGGCCGGGGAGGCGAGGAGCACCACCGCCGGTTCGCCCGAGCGCAGCCGGCCCCGGACGTCGAGGGCGAGTGAGCGCAGGTCGTTGCCGCCCACGCCCGCCGGTGCCTGGGCGACGACGACCTGCACGCCGTCGATGTCCTCGGCCGCGGCCGCGAGCGTGCCCGCACTCGCGAGCACCTGCCCGACCCGGAGCCTGGCCAGTTCGCGCTCGGCCGACTTCAGCTTGTCGAGGACGCCGGCGATGCGCTCGGGCAGCTCGTCGGGCTGGGCCTTGAACTCCCCCGCCAGCGACTGCACGATCACGTGCTCGCGGGCCAGGTACTTGAACGCGTCCAGGCCGACGAGCGCCTCGACGCGGCGCACGCCCGACCCGATGGACGCCTCGCCGAGCAGCTTGACCATGCCGATGACCGAGCTGCGCTCGACGTGGGTGCCGCCGCAGAGCTCGCGCGAGTAGTCGCCGATCTCGACGATGCGCACCTGCTCGCCGTACTTCTCACCGAACATCGCGATCGCGCCGAGGCGACGCGCCTCGTCCTGGTCGGTCACGAACCAGCGCACCTCGAGGTCGCGCAGCAGCACCTCGTTGATCTCGTCCTCGACGTCGCCGAGCACGCTGTGCGGCACGGCCGACGGCGTGGTGAAGTCGAAGCGCAGCCGGCCGGGCGCGTTGAGCGAGCCGGCCTGGGCGGCGGAGTCGCCGAGCGCGCGGCGCAGCCCGGAGTGCAGCAGGTGGGTGGCCGAGTGGCTGCGCGACACCGAGGCGCGGCGCTCGATGTCGACCTGGGCCAGCACGACATCGCCGGGGCGCACCTCACCCGACAGCACGACGCTGCGGTGCGCGCGAAGCCCGGGCAGCGGCGACTGCACGTCGACGACGGTCAGCTCGGCTGCGCGATCGGGCGCGTTGACGGTCAGGCGCCCCCAGTCGGCCTGCTGGCCGCCGCCCTCGGCGTAGAACGGGGTCGTGTCGAGGACGATCTCGACCTCGTCGCCCTCGTGCGCCGCGGCGAGCAGCCCGTCCGGGCCGATGAGCGCGGTGACGGTCGCCTCGCGCACGACCTCGGTGTAGCCGCTGAACTCGGCCGGCCCGAGCTCGAGCGCCGAGCGGTAGATCGACAGATCGATGTGGCCGGTCTTCTTGCCCATCGCGTCGGCCTTGGCCCGCGCCCGCTGCTCGGCCATGAGCCGGCGGAAGCCCGACTCGTCGACCTCGATGCCCTGCTCGGCCGCCATCTCGAGGGTCAGGTCGATCGGGAAGCCGTAGGTGTCGTGCAGCTGGAACGCGCGCTCGCCCGACAGCTGGGTCGAACCGATCCTCTTCGCGTCGGCGACCGCGACGTCGAGGATGGTGGTGCCGGCCCGCAGCGTCTGCCGGAACGCCTCCTCCTCCCCGTACGCGTACTGCGAGATGCGCTCGAAGTCGGTCCCGAGCTCGGGGTAGGACGGGGCCATGCAGTCGCGCGCGACCGGGAACAGCTCGGGGAACGAGCGGTCCTCGTAGCCCAGCAGGCGCATCGAGCGGATCGCGCGGCGCAGGATGCGGCGCAGCACGTAGCCGCGACCGTCGTTGCCCGGGATCACGCCGTCGCCGATGAGCATCAGCGCCGAGCGGACGTGGTCGGCGATGACCCGGAGCCGCACGTCGTCCGGGTGGGACTCCGACGCCGCGTGGCCCGAGTTCGCGCCGTAGACCTTGCCGGCCAGGTCGGCCGCGCGCTGCAGGATCGGCCGGGTCTCATCGATCTCGTAGAGGTTGTCGACGCCCTGCAGCAGCGCCGCCATGCGCTCCATGCCCATGCCGGTGTCGATGTTCTTCTTGGGCAGCTCGCCCAGGATCTCGAAGTCCGACTTGCCGCCGCCACGGTTCGGGCCGCGCTCGTTCTGCATGAAGACGAGGTTCCAGAACTCCATGAAGCGGTCCTCGTCGACCGCCGGACCGCCCTCCGGGCCGTAGTCCGGGCCGCGGTCGTAGTAGAGCTCGCTGCACGGTCCGCACGGGCCGGGGATGCCCATCGACCAGAAGTTGTCGTCCATGCCGCGGCGCACGATGCGCTCGAGCGGCAGGCCGATCTGCTTGTGCCAGATGTCGATGGCCTCGTCGTCGTCGAGGTAGACGGTGGCCCAGATGCGGTCGCCGTCGAGGCCGAAGCCGCCGTCG
>NZ_DASYFV010000054.1:0-40310 GCF_036000465.1 Jatrophihabitans sp.
TGGTGGGGTGTGGCCATGCCCGCGACGTCCAACCCTGTGCCGCGCGGGTCGCGCCGCGCCCGCCTGGCCGCCGAGCTGACCCGGGTCACCCTGCGTCCGCTCACGTATGTCGTGCCGTCCACCGCGGCCGGCACCGCGATCTCGCGCCAGATCGTCGCGCGTTCACTCGCCGCGTTCGGCTCGATCGAGCGCGGCACGCAGGTCACCGAGGTCGACGAGCCGGGCGCCGACGGCCGGCGGGTGCGCGGCGAGTGGGTGCGCGGCCCGGGCGTGACGCGGTGGGATGCCGCGATCCTCTACCTGCACGGCAGCGGCTACTCGCTGTGCTCGCCCGAGACGCATCGCGGGCTGACCTCGCGGCTGTCGACGCGGAGCGGGCTGCCGGTGTTCTGTGTCGACTACCGGCTCGCCCCGCGGCACCCGTTCCCGGCCGCGGCCGACGACGTCCAGCGCGCGTTCGACTGGATGCTCGGCCACCACCCCGCCGAGCGCGTCGTGCTCGCCGGCGACTCGGCGGGCGGGCATCTCGCCATCGACCTCGGCCTCGCCCTGATCCGGGCCGGGCGCCCGCTGCCCGCGGCCCAGGCGCTGTTCTCGCCGATCGCCGACCTCACCCTCGGCCTGGCGGCCCGGCGCGAGCAGGTTCGGCCCGACCCGATGATGTCGGCCGCGGCGGCGCGCCGGATGCTCGCGCTCTACACGCGGGGTCACGACCCGCAGCACGCCCGGCTGGCTCACCTGCCGGCCGCGCACGAGACGCTGCCGCCCACCCTCATCCAGGCCGGCGGGCTGGAGATGCTGGCCGAGGACGCGCACCACGTCACCCGGCTGCTGCGCGCCAGCGGCACCCGCTGCGAGCTCGAGGTCTGGCCCGACCAGATGCACGTCTTCCAGGCGCTGCCCCGCGTGATCCCCGAGGCCGACCGCGCGCTCGCCCGCGCGGCCCGATTCCTCAGCGCGGCGGTACCCGCCGTCGCGCGCCCGACCACCCACCGGAGGACCGCATGATCGGCATCGGCGGCAAGCGATCGCACGACACCCTGGCGCTGGTCACCGGCGCGGGCAGCGGCATCGGGCAGGCCTTCGCCGCCGAGCTCGCCGGGCGCGGCGGCAGCGTCGTCTGCAGCGACATCGACGAGACGGCGGCCCAGCGCACCGTCGACGCGATCGTCGACCAGGGCGGCAAGGCGGTCGCGATCCGGTGCGACGTGTCGCAGGCCGAGGAGGTGCGGGCGCTGGCCGACGACGCCCGCGGCTGGTTCGGCGCGACCCCGACGATGATCGTCAACAACGCCGGCGTCGGCGCCGGCGGCCGGCTGGTCGGCGAGACCTCGCTGGCCGACTGGGAGTGGACCCTCGGCATCAACCTGTGGGGCGTCATCCACGGCTGCCACGTGTTCGCGCCGATCCTGCGCGAGGCCGGCCGCGGCAGCATCATCAACGTCGCGTCGTCGGCGAGCTTCGGGTCGTTGCCCCGGATGGCCGCCTACAACGTCAGCAAGGCCGGCGTCCTCGCGCTGTCGGAGACGCTGAAGGGCGAGCTCGCCGGAACCGGCGTGCACGTCAGCGTCCTGTGCCCGACGTTCGTCAAGACGAACATCCTGGAATCCGGACGCATCTCGGCCGAGTCGAACAGCCTCGCCGGCACCCTCATGCGCCTCACCGGGATGTCGGCGGCGCGGGTCGCGCGCACCACCCTCGACACCCACGACCGCGGCGGGCTCTACGTCATGCCGCAGCTCGACGCCAAGGCGCTGTGGCGCCTCAAGCGCGCCGCCCCCGGTGTCTTCACCCGCGGCACCGGCGTGCTCGAACGTGTGTCCCCAGTGCGCCGCGACTCCTCGAAGGGAACCCCGTCATGACGATGGACATGAACGACATGCTGACCCGGATCAAGGACCGGCAGTGGGCGCTGGCCGACATCAACTGGGACGCCCCCGGGGCGGAGACGATCACCGACGAGTTCCGCCCCAAGCTGAAGGCGTTCATGGCCGACCTGTGCTGGATCGAGAACGTCGGGGCGCGCGGGTTCGCGGCGATGGCCAAGAAGGCGCCGACCCCCGAACTCGCCGAGATCTACCGCTACTTCCACGCCGAGGAGCAGCGGCACGCCAACGCCGAACTCGCGCTCATGCGCCGCTGGGACATGATCGACGACGCCGAGATGCCCGAGCCGAGCATCAACATCCGGCTCGCGATCGAGTGGCTCGACCGGTACTCCGACGAGATGCCGCTGTCGGTGCTCGGCACGGTCATCCCGATGCTCGAGGTGGCCCTCGACGGCGCGCTGCTGAAGTTCCTGCTCGAAGAGGTGCACGATCCGGTGTGCCACCAGGTGTTCGAGAAGATCAACAACGACGAGTCGCGCCACATCGCCGTCGACTTCGAGGTGCTGAACCTGATCGGCCACGCGAAGGCGCGCAAGCTCGCGATCGACTTCATCGGCAACGTCGCCTCGCCCGGACTGGTCATCGGCATGATCATGTACGTGCCGCTGCTCAACCGCATGCGCAACAACATCGTCGACATGGGCCTCGCGCCCGAGCGGCTCTACACCGCGATGAGCCGGTTCGCCAAGCTCGGCGACCGCAGCGAGCGGGCCAAGTACGTGCCGCTGTACCAGGTGCTCAAGGTGCACGCCGCGATGGTCATCGACTCGAACCACCCCTATCACCTCGTCGCCAACCGGATGGTGTGGCTGAGCGAGCGCTACCCCCGCCGGCTGCTCAAGCCGCTGCCGACCTGGTTCAAGGAGCTCACCTACGAGCCGGTCAGCACCACCACCCGCCAGCGGGAGGTGGCGTGAGGGCGACGGCGGCCCGGCGGCCGAAGGCGCAGCCGACCTACTCGACGATCGTCATCGGCGCGGGGTTCCTGGGGCTCGGCGCGGCGGTCAAGCTCGTCGAGGCCGGCGTCGACGACTTCGTGATCCTCGAGCGCAGCGACCGCGTCGGGGGCACGTGGCGCGACAACACCTATCCGGGCGCGGCCTGCGACATCCCGTCGCTGCTGTACTCGTTCTCGTTCGCCAGGAACCCGTCGTGGTCGCGCACGTACTCGCCGAGCGAGGAGATCTGCGCCCACATCGAGGAGATGACCGACCGGTTCGACCTGCGCCGGTTCATCGAGTTCGGGACGACCGTCGAGGGCCTGTCCTTCGACGAGGACGAGGGCGTGTGGACGCTCGCGACCGACCGTGGTGATCGGCGCGCCCGCACCGTCGTCGTCGCCTCGGGGCCGCTGGCCGACGCGAGCTTCCCGGCGATCCGCGGCCTCGACACCTACGCGGGCAAGAAGATCCTCAGCGCCCGGTGGGACCACGACTACGACCTGGCCGGTAAGCGGGTCGCGGTGATCGGCACCGGGGCCAGCGCGGTGCAGATCATCCCCGAACTGGTGAAGACGGCCGAGTCGGTGAAGGTCTTCCAGCGCACCCCGGGCTGGGTGCTGCCGCGGGTCGACTTCGCCACGCCGAAGCTGGCGCAGGGCCTGTTCGCGAAGGTGCCGGTGGCGCAGCAGGCGGCCCGCTCGGCGCTGTTCCTCGGCCACGAGGCGATGGCGACCGGGCTCGTGTGGGACTCGCCGGTCACGACGCTCGTCGCTCGGGCGGCGAAGGCGCACCTGCACCATCAGGTGAAGGACCCGTGGCTGCGGCGGCAGCTCACGCCCGACTTCCGTCCGGGCTGCAAGCGCATGCTCATGTCGAGCGACTACTACCCGGCGCTGCAGGCCGACAACTGCAAGCTCATCACCTGGCCCATCGCCACGCTCTCGCCCCGCGGGCTGCGCACGAGCGACGGCATCGAGCACGACGTCGACTGCATCGTCTTCGCCACCGGCTACGACGTGCACCTTTCCGGCCCGCCCTTCCCGGTCACCGGCCGCGGTGGACGCTCGCTGCAGCAGGAGTGGGCGAAGGGGGCGCAGGCCTACAAGAGCGCGAGCGCGCACGGCTACCCGAATCTGTTCTTCACCACCGGCCCGAACTCGGGGCCGGGCCACAACTCGCTGCTCGTCTACGCGCAGGGCCAGATCGACTACGCGGTGCGCGGGGTGACGACGGTGCTCCGCAACGACCTGCGCTACCTCGACGTCCGGGCCGAGGTGCAGGAGCGCTACAACCGGCGGCTGCAGAAGCGGCTCACCCGCACGACCTGGATGTCGGGCTGCACCAGCTGGTACCTCACCGAGGACGGCTTCAACGCCTCGATGTACCCCGGCTTCGCCACCCAGTACCTGCGCCAGATGCGGACGTGGCGGCTGAGCGACTACGAGCTCGCGCCGGGTGGGGTGGCGACCGCCGCCCCACACCGCCGCGTCGGGTAGGAGACTCGAGCCATGAGCGAGGGCAACGCAACCGTCGAGGCGATCCTCGAGGCGCTGCGGCGGGGGCCGCGGGATCTCGCGCGCAGCCCGCGGGCGGCGGTCGGCGCGGCCGTCACCCAGCTGCTGCGCTCGGTGCGCCACCAGACAACCCCGCGGGTCACCTCCGCCGAGTACCGCATCGACGATCTCGCCCGGGTCTCCGGCGTGACCACCCGCAACATCCGGGCCTACCAGGAGCGCGGCCTGCTGCACCCGCCGCGCCGCTCGGGACGCGTCGCGCTCTTCGACGACACCCACCTCTCCCGGCTGCGCCTGATCAGTTCCATGCTCGAGCGCGGCTACTCGACCGCGCACATCCTCGAGATGCTGGGCGCGTGGGAGCACGGCCGGGACCTCGCCGACGTGCTCGGCCTGGAGAAGGCGCTCGTCTCGCCGTGGGGCGAGGACCGGCCGACGACGATGCCGCTGCGCGAGATACGCGACCTCGCCGGAGGCGGCGAGGACCTGCAGCGCCTCGTCGACGCCGGGCTCGTGCGGCTCAAGGGCGGCGCGAACGCCGTCGCCGAACGGCCCAAGCTGCTGCGCGCCTTCGCCGAGATGCGCACCTATGGCATGCCGCTCGCGATCGTGCTCGAACTGCACGAGCAGCTGCAGCCGGCGATCGACGAGATCAGCCGGCTGCTCGTCCGGGCCGGAGCCAAGCACGTGGCCGAGCAGTTCGACCCGGCGTCGGAGCCGAGCAGCCAGGACGTCACCGAGCTGATCACCATGCTGGTGCGCTTCCGCACCCTGGCGATGACCTCGGTGACGGCGAGCATCGCGGCCTCCCTCGAGCACACCGTCGAGGACATGCTGGGCGACTACCTGATCCAGCTGATGGGGCCCGAGGCCGCGCGCAAGAGCGCCGGCTGAGTCGATCTTCATGCCCGGCCGGCCCCGGGACGGCGTGGCGTCATGACGATCAGGTTCCGCCGGGGCCGCGGAACGGAACGGCGGGCCACCCCCGAAGGGATGGCCCGCCGCCTCGGGGGGATGCCGGTCAGCTCACGGTCAGCGCCGTGTCGTCGACGAAGAACGAGGTCGCGAGGCTGACGTCCTCGGTGCCCGTCCACTTGATGGTCACCGTCTGGCCCGCGTAGGACGAGAGCGTGACCTGCCGCTGGGCGTACCCGCCGGCGTTGAGGTTGGAGTACGTCGACCCCACCTTGGTGCCGTTGACCGAGACCGACAACGTGTCGTACGCCGAGGTGGTGGTGGTCTCCGCCGTCGAGACCGACAGGTAATAGGTCAGCACGGCCGAGCAACCCGCCGGGATCGTGACGGACTGCGAGATCGTGTCGGTGTGCGTGGTGCCGTACCCGTCGAGCCAGGAGTAGCCGACGCCGGTGCGCGAGTGCGCGCCGTCGGTGTTGATGACGCCAGAGGTCTGCGACCAGTTGGTCGCCCCCGACTCGAAGCCCGGGTTGAGCAGCTTCTGGCCCGGGCTGGCGCAGCCGCCGCCCGAGGTGCTGATCGTCCAGGTGAACGAGGCGCTGCCCGAGGCGTTGGTGCTGTCCTTCGCGGTCACGGTGACCGAGTAGGTGCCGGCCGTCGACGGCGTGCCCGAGATCAGGCCCGACGAGCTGATCGACAGCCCGGTCGGCAGGCCGGTGGCCGAGTAGGTCAGCGCGAGGCCGCCCGAGTCGGTGCCGGTCATCTGCAGGCTGGTGGCGGTGCCGACCGTGCCCGTCTTGCTACCCGGGTTGTTGACCGTCACCGTGTTGCCGGTGGTGCCGCCGCCGACGATCGCGTGGCTGATCGCGCAGCTGTTGGTGTCGTTGGACCACGACGCCTGCTCGGCGTAGGTGCCGAACGAGCCGAACGAGACGTTGGCGGCACCACCGTTCGTGCCGGGCGAGAGCCAGGCGCATTCGTCGGAGTTCTCCTGGCCGTTGTACGAGCTGCCGGTGTGGTTGGTCCAGCCGCCCGCCGGGTTCTGGTCGGACATCATCTCGTGCCACTCGTGGCCGAGCGTCATCGTCCAGCCGTCGAGGGTTCCCGGGCTGTTGACGAAACCGACGCCGCAGCTCGCGCCCATGTCGATGTTGTAGGGCTGGTTGCTGAACGCGATGTCGCCGTAGCTCGACGCGACCGCGCCGCCGGTGAGGGTGGTGTCACCGTTGTAGTCGTGCCAGGCGCAGTAGCCCTGGGTCGGGCTCTGGTAGTTGTCCGGGTTGGTGCCGTGTGGGGAGAGGACCACGTAGTAGGCGTAGCGGTTCGACGCCGCGGTGGTGTTGCCGAAGTGCGCCGCCGCGTTGACCGCCTCGACGCCGAGCTGGTGCCCCGTCGCGGACGACGGCGAGGCCGCCCCGTTGTCGTACCAGACACCCGACAGCACGCCGCCCGACTGGTAGGGGATGTGGGTCGCGCCCGACGGGCAGCTGGTCGCGCCGGCGGCGACACCCGCGCCGTCGCACCACTGTGTCAGCTCGGCCGACCACAGCTCACTGTTGGTGCCGATGCCCTTGAACATCTGCTGGGCCGCGCCGGCCGCGCCGTTCGCGTCACCGCTGAACTTCAGGTTGCCGTTCGCGTCGGTCGAGGAGGTGCCCCACTGGTTGCCGTAGAAGACCAGGTAGACCTTCGAGTGGCCGCTCTGCACGCCGATGCCGTCGACCCCGCCACCGTAGGACAGCGTCTGGGTGCCAGTGGCCGCGGCGGCCGCGTGCGTCTTCGCCCACGCGTTCATCTTGTTCTGGACCGACTTGGTCGGCATGACGCCGTGCCGGTAGGAGTGCCCGTTCGCCGGCGAGTAGGGATTCGTCTCCCCGTTCGTCGGATTGGCGCCGGCGATGGCCGGAGCGGTGAGTGCGGCCGCGGCTAACGCCGTCGTCCCGACGAGGACCGTGAGTCCTCGAGCGCGGAGCTTCAAAACAACCTCCTGGGTTGTGAACAGGCCCCCTCATGGTTGGGGCGCCGCGCACAAGCTAAGGCCGGGGCGAGCGCGCTGGTTACGGAGAGTGGTGGCAGCTTCCGGAATGTCACGTAGCTGCCAGCGGGCGCGCTACTCGTGCTACCTGTGCTGAAGGTGTGAAACCTGGCGGCCCGGCCACCTCGTCAAGTGATAGGACAGGACCGACGAGGAGAGGACCGCCCCCATGAACGCTCGACCGATCGCCCTCCCGGCGGCCGCGATCGCCCTCGCCGCGGCGCTCGCGGCGTGCGCCAGCAGCGCGACCGGGGGTGCCTCCGGCGCTGGGGCCGGGCCGACGGGCTCGTCGGTGAGCGCGTCGGTGTCCTCGGCACCCCCCTCGCCGGCGCCGTCGTCAGCCCGGTCGTCGGCGTCGTCGGCGGCGACGGTGACGGTGAGCGAGGCCGAGGCCGGCACGACGCTGACGGTGAACCGCGGCGCCGACGTCGTCGTGACCCTGCACAGCACCTACTGGCAGTTCCAGCAGGCCTCGGCGCCCAAGGTGCTCGTGCAGGCGGCGCCGGTCGTGCAGGGCGACCCGCCGAGCCGAGCCGGCGTCCCCGGCTCGGGTAAGGGCACGGCCCGCGAGACCTACCACGCGCAGGCCGCGGGCACGGCGACGATCACGGCCACGCGCACCAGCTGCGGCGAGGCCATGCGCTGCACCGCGGGCCAGGGCGTCTACCGCATCACCGTGGTAGTGCGGTAGGTCGCTACTGTCGTGGCGTGACGACCCCGCCCGAACTCACCCACGTCGACGAGCACGGTGCGGCCCGGATGGTGGACGTGTCGGGCAAGGACGTCACCACGCGGGTGGCCACCGCCGCCGGCCGGTTCACCACCACGCCCGAGGTCATCGCGCTGCTGCGCCGCGACGGCCTGCCCAAGGGCGACGCCCTCGCCGTCGCCCGCATCGCCGGCATCGCCGCGGCCAAGCGCACGCCCGATCTCGTCCCGCTGTGCCATCCCGTCGCCCTACACGGCGTGACCGTCGATCTCGAACTCACGGCCGACGGCGTCGACATCGTCGCGACGACCCGCACGGCCGACCGCACCGGCGTGGAGATGGAGGCGCTGACCTCCGTCGTCGTCACCGGCCTCGCGCTCTACGACATGGTCAAGGCGGTTGACCGCTCGGCCCGGCTCACCGACGTCCGGTTGCTGGCCAAGGCCGGCGGCCGGACGGGTGAGTGGACCGCCGAAGCCGAACCGTCGTGAAGGCCGCGGTCATCACCTGTTCGAACCGCTCGGCGAGCGGCGAGCGGGCCGACGACAGCGGCGAGCTGCTCGCCACGATGCTCGGCGAGGCCGGGCACGACGTCGTGCTGCGGCGCATCGTCCCCGACGAGGTCGAGGCGATCCGGGCCGCCGTCAACGACGCTGTCATGGCGGGGGCGAAGGCGGTGCTCACCACCGGCGGCACCGGTCTGACCCCGACCGACGTGACGCCCGAGGCGGTCGGCCCGATGCTCGAGCGGGTGATCCCGGGGATCGCCGAGTCCCTTCGCCTGGTGTCGCGGGAAAGGGTGCCGACCTCGGTGCTCTCGCGCGGCGTGGCCGGGACGATCGGCGCGACGCTTGTCGTCACCCTGCCCGGCTCGCCGGGCGGCGTGCGCGACGGCATGGCCGTGCTCGCGCCGTTGCTGGAGCACGCGGTCGACCAGATGGGCGGCGGCGACCACCGCCCGGGCGGCGGTGTCGGATGAACCGAGAGCCGAGGGCAGGCCGATGAGTGAGTTCGCGCAGGACCTGGCCGCCCGGGCCGGGATGAAGCAGCCCGGCGGCGACGTCGACCCGGTGCTGCGCCTGGTCGGGGTGTCCGACGCGCCCATCGACGCGTCGGTGCACGAGGCGGCCGTCGACCACGTGCGCGCCGGCGCCCGGGTGCTGTTCTGCGGCGTCGTCCGCGAGCACGACCACGGGCGCGGCGTCGTCGAGCTCGAGTACCAGGGGCATCCGAGCGCCGAGCAGGTGCTCACCGAGATCGCCACCGAGTTCGCGGCCGAGCCGGGCGTCCTCGCCCTGGCCGTCAGCCACCGCGTGGGCGTGCTGCAGGTCGGCGATGTCGCGCTGGTCGCCGCCGTGGCCACGGCTCATCGGCGCGAGGCGTTCGACGTGTGCGGCCGCCTCGTCGAAGAGGTCAAGGCGCGGCTGCCGATCTGGAAGCGACAGGTCTTCACCGACGGCACCGACGAGTGGGTCAACTGCCCCTGAGCGGTGCCGCCGGCGCGACGGGTCAGACCTTCGGGGTCCGGTCGAGCGTGTTCTCGATCTTCGATGCGACCGATGAGATCGTGCCGGTGTACTTGCCGCCGGTGACCTTGTCGATCTGGTCGGCCGCGGCGGCGACGCCCTGGGCGGCGGCCTGTCCGGCCTTCTCGAGGTAGGGGCCGGCCTTCTCGAGGTAGGGCCCCGCCTTCTCGACGAGTTCGCCCGCGACCTCCTTGGCCCGCTCCAGCGCGGGACCGGCCGCCTGCACGGCCTGGTCGGCCAGCTCGCTGGCCCGGTCAGCGATCTTGTTCGTGTCGACCATGGTTCATGCCTCCTGTGCTGTGGGCGGATCTGTGCTGTGGGCGGATCTGTGCTGTGGGCGGAACTGCCATGCCCCACCAGCATTTCAGGGTTTGGCGGCACACTGGAACCGTGACCGCCCGCAGAGACGAAGCCCACGCCCGGAAGCCGGCCGAACGGCCCGACGACGAGGCCGTCCTGCCGACCGTGTCGCGCGATGAACTCGACGTCGGCTGGGGCGACGAGCCCGGGGAGCGGGATGACGACTGGTACCGACGGGAGCGTCCCCCGCACCACGGGTGACGCTCGCCGCCGAACCGTCAGGCGCTCTGCTTGGCCAGCAGGTCGCGGATCTGCTCGAGCAGCACGATGTCCTCGGCCTTCGGTGACGGGTCAGGCTCGCCGGTGGCGGCCTTGCGGGCCCGCCGCTCCTGGAACTTGTTCATCGGCATCACGAACATGAAGTACACGACCGCGGCCGTGATGACGAAGACGATGACCGCGTTGATGATCGTCGAGAAGTTGATGAAGGTGGACTTGCCGAGCACGTCCTGCGGAGAGCCCGAGGCGGCGCCCGCGGTGTGGCGGAGCGAGAAGCCGAGGCCATTGGTGTTCTTGCCGCCGGCCGCGTTCACGATCGGCGTGACGATCGACGACACGAAGGCGCTCACGACGGCCGCGAACGCCGTGCCGATGACGACGGCGATCGCGAGATCGACGACGTTGCCTCGCATGATGAAGTCCTTGAACCCCTTGAGCATGTGATCCTCCGCTGCAGTTGATCGAGCACCTGGCGACCCCCTGCCGCCTCGTCGGGAATGCTATGGGTGATTTGCGACAGCCGCGAAGGTCTTAGTGCCCAGCGATCCGACGATTCGCAGGGCGATCGCGCGGTCGGTGGCCACGACGAGGCGGGTCACCGGGGACCCGTCTGCCCCGGACACCCGGCTGCAGGCCAGCACGCGGACGCCGGCCGCGACCACGCTCGGAGGGCCGGCATCCATGCCGCCGGGCCCGGGCCGGTCGAGCGAGCCGACCGCGATCGCGATCAGGTCGATGCGGTCGCCGGCGCGCAGCAGGCCGCCGGCGTCCAGGCCGAGCGTGACCGGGACGGCCACGGTTCCCGGGGCCAGCCCGCTGGTCAGATCGGGGCCGAGCAGGCGCCCGCGGGTCACCGCCTCGCGGGCCGCGATCGGCCCGGCGAGGGTCTCGTGCAGCAGCGGCTCCGGATCGGCGGCCGTGCCGGCCGGCTGCAGCCCGGGTGGCCAGCGGGCGATTCGCAGGTCGCGGGGCGCGAGGACGTGCCCGGCCGGGAGCGCCCGGGCCGCCACCACGACCGGCATCGTGCGCGGCGGCGCCGGCTTCGGGTGCCGCGCGGCGCCCAGGGCGCTACCGAGCGCGAGCAGCAGGCAGGCGCCGGCGGCGGCGAGCCGGGAGCGCCGCCCGATGCGGGCGGCGAGGCGACGGGCGAGGTGCATGCACCGACGCTAGGCACCGACCCGGGTGTCCGGCCGGGTGCAGCCAACGGCTGTGGACGGCCGACCCGGCTGTGGACGGATCCGGCTCGGATGTCGGAGCGGGGTGCTAGGCGGTCGCGGCGGCCTTCGAGCCGGCGCCGCTACCGGTCGACGAGCTCGATGAGCCGGCCGACGACGACCCGCCCGTGGACGAACCGCCCGACGACGAGCCGGCCGAGGAATCCGAGGACGAGCTGCTCGAGCCCGAATCCTTCGACGAGCTCGACGACTCCTTGGTCGAGCTGCCCGAGTCGCCCGAGGACTTGGCCGACGCCGACGCCGATGCCTTCGAGGAGTCACGGCTGTCGTTGCGGTAGAAGCCGGAGCCCTTGAACACGACGCCGACGGCCGAGAACACCTTGCGCACCGGGCCGCCGCAGACCGGGCACTCGCTGGCTGACGGATCGGTGAAGGACTGGACCAGCTCGAAGTTCTCGCCGCACCCCGGGTCGGTGCACGCGTACTGATAGGTGGGCATGGACCTGCATTCCTCCGACGGACCGACTCGACTGGCACTCTCAGGGTACGACTGCTAACGCGGGCAGGCGACATCGGATTCCCGCCGGCCCCTGCTACAGGCGGATCGGACCGGCCGGCGTGACCACCTCGGTGACCGGTTCGTCCCATTCCTCGCGGGGCAGGGCCGCGACCAGCTCACCGTCGAACAACAACGCGATGCGCGGCGCGGCCGGCCGGGCCCGCCTCAGGGCCCGGTCGTAGGAGCCACCGCCGCGACCGAGGCGGGTGCCGTCGCGAGCCACGGCCAGGGCCGGGACGAGCACCGCGTCCGCAGTGGCGATCGCGGCCGGCCCGAGACCGTCGCCGTCCGCGCCCCACACCGTCCAGTCGAGGTCGCGGTCCGGCTGGGTGATCGGTACGAGCACCCGCACCCCGAGCGCCGCCAACCCGGCGAGCAACTCGATCGATCCGGGCTCGGTGCGCAGCGGCTCGTAGGCGGCGACGCACGTCCAGCCGTCCAGCCGGGCCTGCCGCAGCACCCGCTCGCGCACGGCCGCGCGGGCGATCTCGACATCGCCGGCCGGCCGGGCCCGCCGGGCCGCGAGCAGCTCGGCCCGCAGCCGGGCCTTCTCCGTCGCAGCCTGCATGGGCCGATTCTCGCCGGTTAGGCTCGGGGGATGTCGACCGACCGTCCCCGCAAGGCCCTGATCCCCGCGGCCGGACGCGGTACCCGCTTCCTCCCGCTGACCAAGGCGGTGCCCAAGGAACTGGCGCCGATCGTCACGACTCCGACGCTCGAGATCGTCATCGGCGAGGCCGCCGACAACGACATCAGCGAGGTGCTGCTCGTCGTGAGCGCAGGCAAGACGGCCATCAACGAGTACTTCGCGCCAGCGCCCGAACTCGAGGCGGCGCTCGAGGCCAAGGGTGACGAGGCCGGCCTTGCCGCGGTGCGCCGCCCGACCGAGCTCGCCACCATCAGCTACGTCGAGCAGAAGGAGCCGCGCGGGCTCGGCCACGCGATCGGGCACGGCAAGGACTTCGCCGCCGGTGAGCCGCTCGCCGTGCTCCTGCCCGACGACCTCATCGACGACCGCGACGCGCTGCTCGGCCCGATGCTCGACGTCTACGCCGAGCACGGCGGGATCGTGCTCGGGCTCATCGACGTCGGCCCGGTCGAGATCAGCAAGTACGGCTGCGTCGTGCCGGCCGAGGGCGCCGACCCCGAGGGTGACGTCGTCGCGATCTCCGATCTCGTCGAGAAGCCCGAGGCCGGCGAGGCGCCGAGCACGCTCGCGATCATCGGCCGATACGTGCTGCCGCCGGAGATCTTCGCGGCGCTCGACGAGACCGAACCCGGCGCGGGCGGCGAGATCCAGATCACCGACGCGATGCGCAATCTGTGCAACGCGGGTACGCCGGTGCACGGCGTCGTGTTCCGCGGACGTCGCTACGACACCGGTGATCGGCTCGAATACGTCAAGGCGGTTGTCCAGCTTGCCGTCCGACATCCCGACATCGGAGCCGATTTCCAGGCATGGTTGCGGGACTATGAACCGACGGACGGCTGAACGCCGCCCGACGGCGGAGTAGACCGACCCCGAACCCGACAACCGAGGAGACGCGCTCGTGGCCGTTGACGATCGCCTGCGGACGGTCGACGAGCACCTGGCGACCGTTCTCGACGGCGTGGGCACGCTCGAGCCGATCGAGCTGACGCTGCTCGACGCCCAAGGCCTGCTGCTCGCCGAGAACGTCAGCACCGACTTCCCGCTGCCGAGCTTCGACAACTCGGCGATGGACGGCTACGCCGTGCGGGCCGTCGACACCCTGGACGCGAGCCGCGAGCAGCCGGTCCGCCTCCAGGTCGTCGGCGACATCGCCGCCGGCGCCTCGTCGCGCTCGGGCATGGGACCCGGCCTGGCCATGCGCATCATGACCGGCGCACCGATCCCCAGCGGCGCCGATGCCGTGATCCCGCTCGAGGACACCGACCGCGGCATGGCCCGCGTCGAGATCCACCGGCCCGTGCAGTCGGGCGAGTGCTTGCGTCGCGCGGGGGAGGACCTCACGGCCGGCTCGCCGGCGCTCGCCGCCGGGGCCGCGCTCGGCCCGCAGCAACTCGCCCTGCTCGCCGCCATCGGCCGCGACCGCGTCGTCGTGCGCCCCCGCCCGCGGGTGATCATCCTGTCCACCGGCAGCGAGCTGATCGAGGTCGGGCACCGGCCGGGCTTCGGCGAGGTCATCGACTCGAACTCGTACATGATCGCGGCCGCCGCGAAGGACGCCGGTGCCGACGCACGCCGCATCGGCATCGTCCCCGACGACCACACCAAACTGCTCGACGCGCTCGAGAACCAGCTGCTGCGCGCCGACATCCTGGTCACCAGCGGCGGCGTGAGCATGGGCGCCTACGACGTGGTGAAGGAGGCGCTCAGCGAGATCGGCACCGTCGACTTCATGAGGGTGGCGATGCAGCCGGGCAAGCCCCAGGGCTTCGGCCATCTCGGCAACGGCATCCCGATCTTCTGCCTGCCCGGCAACCCGGTCAGCAGCCTGGTGTCGTTCGAGGCGTTCGTCCGGCCGGCTATCCGCAAGCTGCTCGGCAAGCGCAGCCTGCACCGGGCCACCGTCCAGGCCACCGCGCTGGAGAGCGCGAAGAGCCCGCACGGGGTGCGCCAGTACCGCCGCGGCGTCCTGCACCGCGAGAGTGCCGGCGGCTACTCGGTGTCGTTCATCGGCGGGCCGGGCTCGCACCTGATCGCGTCGCTGGCTCTGTCGAACTGCCTGGTCGTCATCGACGAGGACGTCACCGAGGTCACCGCGGGCAAGCCGGTGACGGTCATGCCGCTCCTGCTGTCCAACCGGTGATCCGTGGCTGACACTCCGGGCTGGCCGGCCGAGCTGACGGCGGGCCCGGTGCTGCTGCGCCCGCCCCGGCTGCGCGACGCGCGGGCCTGGAGCGAGGTGCGCATGCGCAACGAGCAGTGGCTGGCGATGTGGGAGCCGACCTCGCCCAACACGTGGGACGAGCGCAACGCCGTCGGATCGTGGCCTGCGCTGCACTCGGCCCTGAAGGCCGCCGCCCGGCGCGGCACGATGCTGCCGTTCATGATCGTCTACGGCGGCCGGATCGTCGGCCAGATCAACATCTCCAACGTCGTGCACGGCGCGCTGCGCTCGTGCACGATCGGCTATTGGGTCGACGGCGCGGTGGCCGGGCGCAACATCGCCCCGACCGCGCTCGCGCTCGTCATCGACCACTGCTTCGGCCCGGTCGGGCTGCACCGCGTCGAGGTCGACATCCGCCCCGAGAACGGACCGAGCCTGCGTGTCGTCGAGAAGCTCGGCCTGCGCAAGGAGGCGTTCTACGAGCGCTATCTCGACATCGACGGGGGCTGGCGCGACCACCTCGCGTTCGCGGTGACGCAGGAGGAGATGGGCGGGCGACGGATGCTCGGCCGGCTCGCCGAGCTGCCCCCGGAACCGGCCTGGCGCCGGGTGCGGTGACCGCCCTCCCGCCACGGACGGTGCAGGCTTCTCAACCTCAAGTTGAGGTTCTCGGCCGACACGCCGTTGCACGTACCGGGAACCGGGCGGTCGGCTCATTAGCTTGTTGGCAGCCGTGTTACTGGTGTGACTGAAGTTGCGGTACGTGCGCTGTGGGGAGGTGCCTGGTGTTGTCGCCGTTCATGACCGTTGTCGTCCTCGTCGTGCTCTGGTTGATCGTCGTGGTGCCCATGGTGCTGCGCCGCAACGACGAACGCCGTCGTGAACGCTCGGTGGCAGAGTGGGGGCGGGGCATGCGCGCCCTCGGCCGCCGCAGCGTCACCACCGGCAGCACCCTCGACGCGGACGCCCGCACCGAGGTATTCGTCCCTCACCAGAACCGAGCCACGCTTGCCGCCCCGGCCCGCCGGCCCGTGCCCGCCGCCCAGGAGGCGCTGATGTACCCGCCCGACCGCTCCGACCTCTCCGAGGCGCGCGCCCACATGCTCGCCCGCCGCCGGCGCTCGCTGACCGTCCTGTTCGCCGGCAGCATCGTGTTCGGCCTGCTCGGCCTCGTCGTCGGCGGCGCCACCTGGCTGCTCGCGGCGCCCTTCCTGCTCGGCCTCGCCGGCTACGTGCTGTTCCTGCGCAACCAGGCGCTACGGGACCGCGCCCGGCGCGAGAACCGCCAGCACCGCGCGGCCTCGCGCCGCCCGGCCGGCTACGACGCCACCGAGGAGCTGGGCCGCTTCGAGGAGGCGCCGGAGAACGTCGTCCGCATCGACGACGACGACATCGAGCTGCACAGCATGGACACCATCGACCTCACCGGGCTCTACGTCGAGCAACCTCCGGTCGAGGTCGCGCAGCGCCGCGCCAGCTGAGCCGAGGGGGTGCCGTCGGCGCGAAGCCGGCGGCCCGCCCCTGATAGTCTCGGCGGCGGCCGTAAGGTCCGTTCCCGTTCCACGGGGCTGTGGCGCAGTCCGGTAGCGCACCTCGTTCGCATCGAGGGGGTCAGGGGTTCGAATCCCCTCAGCTCCACCAAAATCGTCAGCTCGCCGGTTCGGCCGCGAGCGGACGAGCCGCCAGACCGGCCAATCGGGCAGAATCCCCCAAAAGCCGCTCAAGATCGGCTTCGGCCGGTCGATCTACCTCGATGTCCGGGATGTTCGGCCCGGACAGGGAGGCGGGTCCATGCAGACAGCGTCTGCCTCTCGCGTCGTCATCGGTCGTCAGGGCGTGTACGACGCGGCGGGCTCCTTGGTCGCCTACGAGTTGCTGTTCCGTGGCGCGGCGAGCAACCCGGCCCGCCCGGTCGACGGGCTCCAGATGACGGCCGAGGTCGTGTACGGCGCGCTGACGCTCGGGCTCGACCACGTGTCGCGCGGCCGGACGCTCTACGTCAACGCCGACCGTGAGGTGTTGCTCGGCGGGCTGCTGTTCGCTCTGCCGGTGGAGCGGACGGTCGTCGAGATCCTCGAGACGGTGGAACTCGACGACGACGTGTTCGCCGCCATCGAGGGTCTGGCCGCGGCGGGCTACACCCTCGCGGCGGACGACTTCGTGTGGCACGCCGACGCGCCGCGGCTGCTCGACCTGGTCTCGATCGTGAAGGTCGACGTGCTGCAGACCCGACCGGAGGCCCTGCCGGCGATGGTCGAGCGCTGCCGTCCCCACGACGTCACCCTGCTGGCCGAGAAGGTCGAGTCGATCCGCGACGTGGCGGGACTCGTCGAGATGGGGTTCGAGCTCTTCCAGGGTTACGCCCTGGAGATGCCGCAACTCGTCGTCGGCGCGACGATCGACGCGTCCGTCCTCGGCCGGCTGCGGGCAGCGGTCGACCTGTTCGCCCCGGATGTCGACCTCGAAGGCATCGAGGAGGTCGTGCGGCATCACCCCGGCCTTGCCGTCGAGGTCATGCGCCTCGCCTCCTTCGGCCGGCGGGGCGCCCTGCGGCGTCCGGTCGGCAGTCTCCACGACGCGCTCGTCCTCGCCGGCACGCGACAGGCGCGCAGCTGGTTGGCGGTGCTGCTGGCCCGCCCCTCGGCCGCGATCGACGACCACCGATTCACCACCACGCTCATCCGGGCCCGTGCCTGCGAAACGCTGGCGGCCGACCTGTGTCCCACGCTGGCCCCGCTCGGCTTCGCCGCCGGAATGCTGTCCGCGGTCGACCTGCTGCTGGGCGTGTGCGCCGAGGAGGTGCGCGCCGCGCTGCCGCTCACCGACGACCTCGATCGGGCCGCGTTCGGCTTCGACGGCCCGGTCGGCACCCTCGTGGCCGACGCGATCGAGTTCCAGTTCGGCCGCCACGATGCGCCGCGGCTCAGTCAGGTCACGCAGGACCGGCTCGACGCCGCGTTCGCCGAGGCCTACCGCTGGGTCGCGTCCTCGGTCGGGGCCATGTACTCGACCCCCGTGCCGGCCTGACCGGGTCGATCACGTGTCCTCGCGCCTGGGACGATCGGGCGATGAGCGGGTCGAGCGATGCCGGTGGGCACGACGCATCCATCCGGGTGCGTGGCGCGCGGGTGCACAACCTGCGCGACGTCGACGTCGACCTGCCGCGCGACGCGTTCGTCGTGGTCACCGGCGTCTCGGGGTCGGGCAAGTCGTCGCTGGCGTTCGGGACGATCTACGCCGAGGCCCAACTGCGCTATCTCGAGTCGGTCGCGCCGTACGCGCGGCGGCTGATCCACCAGGCCGGGGCGCCGGAGGTCCGCGAGATCACCGGGCTGCCGCCGGCGGTGGCGCTGCAGCAGGCGCGCGGCGTGCCGGGCTCGCGTTCGACCGTCGGCACGGTCACCACGCTGTCGAACTCGCTGCGCATGCTCATGTCGCGGGCCGGGACGTACCCGCCGGGCGCGCCGCGGCTCGACTCGGACGCCTTCTCGCCGAACACGCCCGCGGGCGCCTGCCCGCAGTGCCACGGGCTCGGACGGGTGCACGAGGTCAGCGAGCAGTCGCTCGTGCCCGACCCGTCGCTGAGCATCCGCGACGGTGCGATCGCGGCCTGGCCCGGCGCCTGGCAGGGGAAGAACTACCGCGACATCCTCGCGACCCTCGGCTACGACGTCGACCGCCCGTTCGCCGAGCTCGCCGCCGCCGACCGCGAGTGGATCCTGTTCACCGACGAGCAGCCGGTCGTCACCGTGCACGCCGAGCGTGAGGCGCACCGCATCCAGCGGCCGTACCAGGGCACGTACCAGAGCGCGCGGCGCTACGTCCTGCACACGCTGGCCGACACCGCGAGCGCGACGTTGCGGCGCCGGGTGCTGCGCCACGTCGATGTCACCGCCTGCCCCCTGTGCGGCGGCGCCGGGCTGCGGGCCGAGGCCCTGGCCGTCACCTTCCTCGATCGGACGGTCGCCGACCTGGCCCGGCTGCCGGTGACCGCGCTCGCCGACCTGCTGCGGCATGCCGAGGGTGAGGTGGCGGCGACGATCGTGCCCGACCTCCTGGCCCGCATCGAGGTGCTCGGTGAGCTCGGCCTGGGCTACCTCAGCATCGCCCGCTCGACCCCGACGCTCTCGGCCGGCGAGCTGCAACGGCTGCGGCTGGCCACCGCCCTGCGCTCGACGCTGTTCGGCGTCGTCTACGTCCTGGACGAACCGTCGGCCGGGCTGCACCCGCACGACATCGAGGCGCTGCTCGCGGTGCTCGACCGGCTGCGCCGCTCGGGCAACTCGCTGCTGGTCGTCGAGCACGATGTCGCGCTCGTGCGCCACGCCGACTGGCTCGTCGACGTCGGCCCCGGCGCCGGCACGAACGGCGGTCGCGTGCTGCACAGCGGGCCGGTCGCCGGCCTGGCCGACGTCGCCGAGTCGGCCACCCGCCCTTTCCTGTTCCCGTCGGGCGATCCGCCGGCGCACCGGCCGCGCGCGGGCTCCGGTGAACTGCGGCTGCGTGGCATCACCCGGCACAACCTGCGCGACCTCGATGTCGACCTGCCCCTCGGCGTCTTCACCGTCGTCACCGGCGTCTCGGGATCGGGCAAGTCGACGCTCGTCGCCGGGGTTCTCGCCGAGGCCGTGCACGACCACCTCGGGGGCGAGGCCGACGAGGAGGCCGACGAGGGGGAGGAGCGGCCGGCGACAGCGGGCCGGGTCGAGGGGCTGGACGCGGTCGACCGGCTGGTGCAGGTCGACCAGCGGCCGATCGGGCGCACGCCGCGTTCGAACCTCGCCACCTACACCGGCTTGTTCGACGGTGTCCGCAAGCTGTTCGCCGGTACCGACGAGGCGAGGTCGCGCGGCTACGCAGTCGGTCGGTTCTCCTTCAACGTCGCCGGCGGTCGGTGTGACACCTGCCAGGGCGAGGGCTTCGTCGCCGTCGAGCTGCTGTTCCTGCCCGGCACGTACTCGCCGTGCCCGACGTGCCAGGGCGCGCGCTACAACCCCGAGACCCTCGAGGTGCGCTACCGCGACCACACGATCGCCGACGTCCTGGCCCTGAGTGTCGACGCGGCGTCCGAGTTCTTCGCCGACGTCCCCGGAGTCGCGCGCAGCCTGCGAGCCGTCCGCGACGTCGGCCTCGGCTACCTGACGCTCGGCCAGCCGGCCACCGAGCTCTCCGGCGGCGAGGCGCAACGGATCAAGCTCGCCACCGAGCTGCAGCGTTCGCGCCGCGGTCACACGCTCTACGTCCTCGACGAACCGACGACCGGCCTGCACCCGGCGGACACCGCGATGCTCATGCGACTGCTGCACGCCCTGGTCGACACCGGCAACACCGTCGTGGTCATCGAGCACGACCTCGACGTGATCGCGGGCGCCGACCACGTCATCGACCTCGGCCCGGGCGGTGGGGACGAAGGGGGAAGGGTCGTGGCCGTCGGCACCCCGAGCGACGTCGCCGCCGGCGGCCAGGGCTTCACCGCGCGCTACCTCGCGGCGGCGCTCGCCGGCGAGTGAGGATGCGAGAACGTCCGCTTCTCACCTTTGTCAAATGCGCGTTATGTCGTAGGCTGCCGCGGTGTCCCAGCCGTCGCCGCCCCGAGCGCGCCCGCTCGCCGCACTGCGCGGGCGGCCCGGACCAGCGATCGCCGCCGGCCTGGTTCTCGTCGTCGTCGGGACGTTCCTGCCGTGGTTGCGCTCGGGATCCGTCGACCGCAACAGTTACGCCACCGGCGGCGCGCTGCACGACCTGATCGGCGGGGCGGCAAGATCGGCCTCGCGCTGGACGCGTGGCCCTTCGTCAGCCTGACCTGCGCCGCGGCGATCGCGCTGCTCGTCATCGGCGTGACCCGCGCCGGCGCGCTGCTGGCCGCTTTCGCCGCGCTCGCCGCGGGCACCGTCGGAGGTGTCGCGCTCACCGTTCGCAGCGGCTTCACCGTCGCTCCGGCGCGCCTCGGCCCGGCCGTCACCGTGGCCGGCGCCGCGACCACTCTGCTCGTCGCAATGCCCGTGATCATCCTTGGGAGGACCCGTTGACCGACTACTCCGGCTGGCCCCCGCCGCCGCCGAACCAGCCCGGTTACCCGCAGCCGTACCCGCAGCAGCCGAACGCGCCCGGCTATCAGCAGCCGTACCCGCAGCAGTACCCCCCGCACGGGGCGCCGCAGCCGCCGGTGTTCCCGGCGCCGTACCCGCAGCAGCCCCACGGCCCGCAGCAGGGCTCGCCGGGCTACCCGCCGTACGGCGCGCCGCCCGCGCCGGCACCCAAGCGCAAGCGGACCCGCCTCGTCGCGTCGACGGCCGTGGTGGTCGTCGCTGCCGGCGGCATCGCCACCTACGCCGCGATGCAGCTCACCTCCGGTAGCGCCGGCGCGTCGTCGCCGCGGGCGGCGGTGCAGGGTCTCGCCGACGATCTCGGCAGGGGCGATCTCGTCGGCGTGCTCGACGACCTGCCACCGGGGGAGCGGGCGGCCTATGTGACGCCGGTCCTGGACACGGTCAGGGAGTTGCAGCGCAACGACGTCGTCCGCCCGGATGCGAACCTCAAGAAGGTCAGCGGCGTGCAGATCGCGACGTCCGGCCTGACGTTCGGATCGACGACAACGATCAACGACCACGTGCGGGTCGTCGAGATCACCGGCGGCACGCTGCACGTCAGCGCCGATGCGGCGAAGCTGCCGCTCACCCAGCGCTTCCTGTCCGCCACGCACATGCCGACCTCCGGCAGCAGCACCGAGCAGACGGTCGACCTCGCCCGCGAGGCGGCCAAGGCCGGCCGGCCGCTGCGGATCGCCGTCCAGCTCTCCGGTGGCTCCTGGTACCCGAGCCTCTTCTACAGCGTCGCCGACAACGCCGCGACCGATGCGCGTCTGGCTGCGCCGACGGGTGCCGAGCGGATTCCTGACTCGGGTGCCTCGTCGCCGGACGATGCCGTGCGCGGCGTCATCACCTCGCTGCTCACCGGCAAGGTCGCCCAGGCGATCGCGCTGACGGCGCCGGACGAGCTCAGCGTGCTGCACGACTACGGCAAGCTCATCGTCGACCGGGCCACCTACTCGGCCGCGCCGGTGACCCTGCGTTCGATCGCGTTCAAGGACACGCCGGTCGCCGGCGGGACCCGGGTCAGCCTGACGAAGGTCGACATCATCGACCACAGCGGCGGATCCGATCAGGAGGTGTCGATCTCGGTGGACGGATCGTGCATCGACATGACGATGGCCGGGCGCTCGCAGCATCTCTGCCTGGACCGGCTCATCCAGGAACTCACCGGCCTCGCCGCGCCGGCGAACGGTGGCGGCAGCACGCCGCCTGGTGGGTTCGTCATGACGCCCGCCCAGGCCACCGCCTTCAAGCACCTGTTCAGCGGGCTGACCGACATCGGCATCGTCACCACCCAGCACGGCGGTTCCTGGTACGTGAACCCGGTGCGCAGCTACATCGCCGAGGTGCCGAACCTGCTCGCCCACCTGCAGGGCAACGACCTGTACGCGCTCATCGATCTCGGGAACCGGTAGGTCGCGGCAACTCCCGCAGACAGCGCGCGAGCACCCCGACCTGCGCGGCCGACACGGAACCCTCGCCCAGGGCCGCGCTCGACGCGGCGAGGATCGGGGCGAGGGGTTCGCCGGTCACCGTCTGCCGGGCCCCGAGCAGCTGGGCCGCGTCCCCCCGCCGCCGGGCCTCCTCCGGCGCGATCCGCAGCAGCGTGGTCAACAGGTCCAGCGTGGAGCAGCGCGCGTACTCCCCGGCCACACCCGCGCCCCGACCTCCGCGACCACCGCCACATCGACGGCATCCAACCGGCGCCGCTGCACCTCCAACGCCGACAACAACCCCGCCACCTCGACCGAGGACAACGCGGTCAGGTCGGCTTCCAGCAGCCCGTCGAGGCACGCGGACAGCTCCGCGACCTTTCCCGAAACTGCCGTGTCGATCATCGTGCTGATAATTGAACAGGTTCACCGCTACCCGCTCCAGTCGGGCGAAAAGTGTGGATAAGCCAGGGAAATAATCGAACACGACAAGTCCCTGACAGCGAACTGAGAGTGGCTCCAGAATTCGTGAAACCGCGAGCCGACACCGCGACGAACCCCATGAGACGCCGATCACGGTGGTCGGCGCACGAAAGGGGAATCCGTCATGGGATTTGCCAGCATGACTTTGCGGCGAAAGCTGCTGACCGTCGCGTCGGCCGCCGTCGTCGTTACCGGTGGACTCGGGGTAGCGGTGGCCGCCACCGCGACTACCGGCCACCAGGGCATCAACGGGTACGGCATGACGAAGGGGTACTACGCGGGCAAGACCGTGTCGTTCACCTACACGCGCGGCTACTTCTGCGACACGTCGGTGAGGTCGGCCGCGGCCACCGCCTGCGAGGCCGGCCAGAAGTACAACCACGCTCCGGCCAAGAACTTCGACCCGCTGTACATCACCGTGCCGCTCGGCTTCAACCAGCCCGGCGCGATGATCGACTGCCCGAGCAAGCTCGTCTGCATCGACCACCCGGGCACGATGGACCTCACCCGGCTCGAGCCGGCGCTGAAGGGGCTGTACCCGCAGCTCACCGCCGCCCAGCTGACCGCCGCGCTGAAGAACTTCGCCACGCCCGGCCATGACCACTTCCTGACCACGCTGAACCAGGGCGCCGTCGAGTGGTGGGACGTCCGGGTCGTGGGTGTCACGAGCAAGGCGACCTTCGACGACCTGCGCGCGCACAAGTCGACCGGTTACCTGCTGAACCAGATCGCGAAGAAGAACAAGAACATCGTCGGGCCGATCCCGACCAACCTGTTCCTCTTCTTCTACGCCAACCAGGGTTAGCCCGGGACGCCGGTCCGGACGCCCCAGGGCAGCGTCCGGACCGGCGGCACCGTCCCCAACAGATCGGAGGAGATCCGATGTCGTTCCCCACCCCGCTGGAGTCGCGGGTCCGGTGGGTGGCCGCCGCGGCGGTTCTCGTCGCTGCGGCGGCGCACCTCCCGGTGATCGCCGCGCACCTGCAGGAGGCGCCCTACATGGGCGTGCTGTTCATCGTGCTGTCGTCGGCCTGCATCGTGCTCGGCGCGACGCTGATCAGCACCGACCCGCCGATCGTCTACCGGCTCGCCGTGACGACCTGCGGCCTGGCGATGGTCGGCTACGTACTCACCCGCGTCATCGCGTTCCCGCAGTTGGCCGATGACGTCGGCAATTGGTTCGAACCGCTCGGCATCGTGTCGGTGGTCGCCGAGACCGTCGTGGTCGCGTGCGGTCTCGCCGCGCTGCGGGTCAGCGGTTCTCCCAGATCACTAGCGACCGGTAGCCCGACGACGGCGCCGTGAGGGACGTCGAGCAGGCGTAGCCGGTGCCGCCGAAGCACCACGACCGGATCTGACAGTCGCCGCCACCGCGATGCCTGCCGTACGACGGGCCGGCGCAATCGCCGGCGACGAGGCCGCAGTAGCGCTGAACGACGCAGTCAGGCGGTGGCCGCGGTCTCGCGGGCCGGTGCGCTCGCGGCCGGACGCGGTGTGACGATCGCGGTGAGCCGCACCGATGCGACGCCCAGCAGGGTGCCGATCAGCAGCGTCACCAACGTGTCGACGAAGACCCAGGCGACCGGCGTCGAGAGCACGCCGCCGAACGCACCGGTGCCGGCGGTGGCCGGCTTGGCGAGCGCGGCCACGCTGTTGCCGATGCCGCCGCCGTTCTTGGCCCAGCCGTCCAGGCCGGTCGCGATCCACCAGAAGACCGTGGCGGCGAACGCGCCGAAGACCGCGGGCACGTAGTACATGTCGCCGATGCAGGTCGCGACCACGACGACGAACGCGAGCACGGCGACCGTCACCGCGATGCCCCAGAAGTCGGGCAGGTCGGCGAGGGCGGGCGCGACGACCATGAGCAGCAGGCCGCCGACCGTCCCCACGACCGAGGCGATCACGACCTTGGTGAAGGCGGCGGTGTCGGCCCCGGCGGCGAAGAAGAAGCCCCAGGACACGAACGCCGCCGGGACGATGAGGTGGAAGTTGCTCGGCAGGCTCAGCCCGATACCGAGGTCGCCGTCCGTCACCCAGTGAAAGGTGAAATTGAGGCTGAACTCGACCCACAGGGCGGCGAGGAGACCGATCACCAGGGCGAGCGGGACGGCTTGCTTCGCGCGTTCAATCATGCGGCTCATTGTCGGGACGGGACGGACGGTCTCTGGTCTCAATACGCGACAGGTACGGGGAACTCGCCGGATCGCTCCGCGCTGCACCTGCGGCGATTCCGATCTCCCATGAGCGCCGCACAGTTCGCGCTGGGAGACTGCACGGATGACAGCGGTCGGCCTCGCCCCCCAGCGGGTGACCCGCCCGACCCTGATCGCGCCGAGGCGGCGCCTCGGTGTCCTCGTCGCCGTTCTGATGGGCCTGGCCGGGTTCACCGCGCTCGCGCTGTCGCTGGTCGGCACGAACGCCGAGACCGGCCCCGACACCGCCGTCGACGAATGGCTGTTCAGCCACGTCGGGTTCCGGACGGCCACCGTCATGCTGGGGCTCAGCGAGCCGAAGGTGACGACGTCGATCCTCGTGCTCGTCGTGCTGGCCGCGGGCCTCGCGCGCCGGTGGGACGCCGTGGTCTGGGCGGTGATCGCCCCGACGCTCGCCATCGTGCTGGCCGAGGTCGTGTTCAAACCCCTGGTCGGCCGCCGGCTCGTGGTCGACCTCACCGAGGACCCGTACTACGCGACGCACCGGCCGCCGGGCGGCGTCACGCTGGTCGCGGCCCGCGGCTATGCCTTCCCCAGCGGTCACGAGACCGGGGTGACGGCGGTGACGGTCGAACTCGCGCTGCTGGCGCTGCTCGTGCCGATGGCCCGGCGGCTGCGGGCCGCGCTGCTCGTCGTGCTCGCGCTCTGGACCCTGATCGCCGCGGCCGGGCTCGTGCGCAACCACTACCACTTCGCCACCGACACCCTCGGGGCGATCCTGCTGACCGCGGCCTGCGTCGCCGGCGTGGCGCTCGCCACCGACGCGGTGGGCGAGCGCCGCCGTCGCGGTCGAGCTCAGTTCACCTGACGCTCGTAGCCCGCCCAGAACTTCTCGCGCAGCTTGAACTTCTGCAGCTTGCCGGTGGCCGTGCGCGGGAGTTCGGCGACGAACTCGATCCGCTTCGGGCACTTGTAGCCGGCCAGCACCTCGCGGCAGTGCGCGATCAGCTCCCTGTCGGTGATCTCGCTGCCGTCGGTGACGACGAGCGCGGTGACGAGTTCGCCCCACTTCTCGTCCGGCACACCGATGACCGCGACCTCCTTCACCGCGGCGTGCGACATCAGCGCGTCCTCGACCTCGATCGACGACACGTTCTCGCCGCCGGAGATGATGACGTCCTTCTTGCGGTCGGAGATGACGAGGTAGCCGTCGTCGTCGAGGATGCCGCCGTCGCCGGTGTGGAACCAGTTGTCGGCCTGGGCCTCGGCGGTCGCGTCGGGCTGCTGCCAGTAGCCGTCGAGGTTGTGGTTCGAGGCGGTGAGCACCTCGCCCCCGGCGTCGATCGTCACCCGCACGCCGAGCGCGGGCGCGCCGGCCCGGCCGAGCAGCTTGGCGCGGTCGTGCGCGGGCAGGCCGTCCCACTCGCGGCGCTGGCGGTTGACAGTTACCAGCGGCGAGGTCTCGGTGAGGCCGTAGATCTGGATGAACTCCCAGCCCAGCTCGTCGAGCACCCGCTCGATCGTGCGTGTCGGGGGAGGGGCCCCGGCCACGATGATCCGCACGCGGTCGCGGCCGGGGATCTCGCCGTCCCAGTTCGGGGCGGCGTCGAGGGCGGCGGCGATCACGGCCGGCGCGGCGCACATGAGGGTGACGCCGTGCCGCTCGATGCGGCGCAGGATCTCGGTGCCGTCGACCTTGCGCAGCACCACGTGCTGCCCGCCGACGCCGGTGATACCGAACGGCATGCCCCAGCCGTTGGCGTGGAACATCGGCAGCGTGTGCAGGTAGACGTCGCGGTCGCTGATGGTCGTGTGCAGGCCGAACACGGTGGCGTTGAGCCAGTTGTTGCGGTGGGTGAGCTGCACGCCCTTCGGCCGGGCCGTCGTGCCCGACGTGTAGTTGATCGTCGCGGTGGCGGCCTCGTCGCGCTCGGCCCACGGCCGGGGCTCGGTGTCGGGCAGGTAGAGGTCGTCGTCCTCGCCGAGCAGGAACTTGTGGGGAACGTCGAGCGCGTCGAAGATCGCCTTCTGCTCGGGGTCGACGTAGACGACGTCCGAGCCCGAGTGCTCGACGATGTAGGTGATCTCGGCCCGGCTGAGCCGGAAGTTGATCGGCACGAGCACCCGGCCGTAGCCCGACACCCCGTAGAAGGACGTCAGCAACCGGGCCGAGTTCTGCGACACGAACGCCACGCGCCCGCCGACCGGCACCCCGAGCCGGTCGAGCTTCGCCGCCTGGCCCCGCGCGTTCGTCGCCATCTCGCGGTAGGTCAGCTCGCCGAGGCTGCGGGCCGGCTGGTCGGGTTCGTCGACGATCGCGACGCGGTCGGGGTAGACGTGCTCGGCCCGATCGATGAAGTCGTTGACGGTCAGCGGGTAGTACACGTCGCAAGCCTCCGAATCACGGCCGCCCGGAACGGCCCCATCGCGATTACACCGACATCCGGCACCGCGCGCCATACCCGAATGGACGGTCGCACCCTCCCCGGACGGAGATACCGAAATGTCGGAAGTCGGGGCCAGGATGGGCAGGTAGGAGGTCGATGACGCTCCCCGGGATCGACGACGGGACCGCTGCCGAGGCGGTCCCGCTCCGTCGCCTGCCCCTGTGGTGGGCCGCTGTCGCCCTCCTCTTCGGCGCGGCGTTCGGCACCAACGTCGCCACCCCGCTGCTCCCGCTCTACCGCGCGGCGCTGCACCTCTCGCCGTCCGACGTGAACGCGATCTTCGGGGTCTACGCGCTGGGGCTGGCGCCGTCGCTGCTGCTCGGCGGACCGGCCTCGGACCGCTACGGCCGGCTGCGGGTGCTCGTGCCGTCGGTCGTGCTCGCGGGCGGGGCGTCGCTGCTGTTCCTCGTCGGCTCCGACGCCACCGCGCTGCTCTACGCCGCCCGCTTTGTGCAGGGGCTCGCCTCGGGGGCTGCGTTCAGCGTCGGCAGTGCCTGGTTGCAGGACATCGTCGGCGCCGACCATGCCCCGGCCGCGGCCCGCCGCGCCTCGCTCGCGCTCAACATCGGCTTCTGCCTCGGCCCGCTGACCTCGGGCCTGCTCGCCGGCTACGGGCCCGACCCGCTGACCCTGCCCTTCCTGGTGCACGCGGTGCTCGTCGCGCTGATGCTGCTCGTCGCGGGCGCCATCGGCGGCCGGGCCGCGTGGAGCGGCGATCACGGCGGGTGGCGCGGGGCCAGCCTGCGTCCGCGCACCGGGCTCGACCGGCCGGCCCGCCGTACCTTCCGGCGCACCTTGATCCCGACCGCCATCTGCGTCTACGCGTTCCCGTCGGTGACGATCACCGTCCTGCCGCTGCTGCTGAGCCACCGCGACCATCTCGTCGTGTTCCTCGGGGTGTTGGGCGCGGTGACGCTCGGCATGGGGGCGGTCGTGCAGCCGTTCGCCGCCCGCCTCGGTCGCTACCGCGGGGCGGTCGGCGCCGCGCTCGGGGCGGCCGGCTACGCGCTCGGTGCCCTCGCGGCCGCGCCCGACTCGGCCGGGCTGGTGTTCCTGGGCGGCGCGTCCCTCGGCGCTGGTGGCGGGCTGTGCCTGAACGCCGGGCTGACCCTCGTCCACGAGCTGTCGACGCCCTCGACCCGCGGGGCGTGCAACGGGTTGTTCTACACCTGGGCCTACGTCGGCTTCTCCGCGCCGCTGCTCACCACCGCGTTCGTGACGACCGACCACCTGGTGCGGCCGATCCTGGTGCTCACCGGGCTGTCGGCCCTCACCGCGCTGTGGCTGGCCCGCTCGGCCCGGTCGGCGCGGTCGGCGCGGCTTCCGGTCGCGCACCCGGCCGGGGCAGACTGAGGCATGGTCGACTACGAGAACATCACGGTCCGGCGCGAGGGCGACTTCACCGCGGTCACGCTCGCCAATCCGGGCAAGCGCAACGCGCTGGCCCGGCAGACGCTCGACGAGCTGATCGACGCGTTCACCACGGTCGGTGCGAGCGACACCCTGGGCGTCGTCCTCGCCTCGACCGGCCCGGTCTTCTCGGCCGGGCACGACTTCGCCGATGTCGTCGACCACGAGCACGCCGAGGTGCGAGCCCTGCTGGTCACCTGCACCCGGCTGATGAACCTGATGCAGGAGATCCCGCAGCCGGTCGTCGCCCGCGTCCACGCCCTGGCCACCGCGGCCGGCTGCCAGCTCGTCGCGAGCTGCGACCTCGCCGTCGCCGCCGAATCGGCCGGCTTCTGCCTGCCCGGCGGCAAGGGTGGCTGGTTCTGCCACACCCCCGCCGTGGCCATCGCCCGCAACGTGGGGCGCAAGCGGGCGCTGGAGATGGCGCTCTCGGGCGACGTCGTCGACGCCCGCACCGCGGCCGAGTGGGGCCTGGTCAACCGGGTGGTGCCCGACGAGCAGCTGGACTCCGCGGTGCAGGACCTGCTCGAGCGGGTCACCCGCGGCAGTGCCGAGAGCAAGGGGCTGGGCAAGCAGGCGTTCTACGCCCAGGTCGACCTCGACCAGCCGAAGGCCTACGCGTACGCCGTTGAGGTCATGGCCGCGGCGAGCCAGTTGGACGACGCCGCCGAGGGCATGCACGCGTTCCTCGGCAAGCGGAAGCCGGAGTGGAGACGCGGTCGCTGATTCCGGTGTGACCGGGTTCGGCGCGATCCGATCCGGACAGACCACCCATACGGCGATGTGCCGGAACTGGATGCCGTTGATCTGACCCCCGACCCGACCGAAACGACTGCGACCCCGGGAGGATCTCCCGGGGTCGCAGTGTGTTCAGGATGTTCTAGCGGACGGCCTTCTGCGCCTTCTCCTTGGCGGTCGAGGCGGCCTCGGAGGTGGCGTCGACGAAGCGCAGCGACGCCTCACGCGCGGCGTAGCGGGCCTGGCGGGCGCGCTCGGCCGCGATCGGGCCGTACTCGTCGCGGGCGTCCAGCGCCGCATCGCGCAGGGTCTTGGCCTTCCCGGCGACGACCGGCGCGTACTCGTCGCGGGCGTCCAGCACCGCGTCGCGCAGGGTCTTGGCCTTCCCGGCGACGACCGGCGCGTACTCGTCGCGGGCGTCCAGCGCGGCCTCGCGCAGCTGCTTGGCCCGGGCCGCGACGACGGGGGCGTACTCGTCGCGGGCGTCGAGTGCCGCCTCGCGCAGGGTCTTCGCCTTCTCGGCCACGACCGGCGCGTACTCGTCGCGCATCCCGGCCAGCCGCTGGGCCGCGACGTCGGACGCGTGCTGGGCCTTCTTCAGCGCGTCGGACTTGCGGGCCTTCTTCTGGGCCTTGTCCAGCGCCTTGCTCGCGCGCTTGGTGAGGTCGGCCTGCGTCTCGCGGGTGACCGCCAACGCGTGGGCCCGCGCCTCGGCGCGGGCCTGCTTGGCCTCCTTGCGGGCCTTGCGGGCGGCCTTGCCGTGGCGGCGCTCGGCGACGGTCGAAGCGATCTCGACCTTCTTGTCGTGCGCGGGCTCGAACACGGAGTCGGCCATCAGCCCGACGCCCATGCCGAGCATGAAGACGTCCTTCGCGACGCCGGTGCCCTGCGGGGTCGGCCGCGGGCTGCCGTCCTCGTGCATGCTCGGGGTGTTCCAGTACATGTTGAGCAGCGCGCCGGAGAAGCCGGCCAGCGCCGCGCCCGCCACGAACGGCGGGACGAGGGGGAGCAGCAGCGCGCCGCCGAGGGCGATCTCGCCCGCACCGAGCGCCTTCGCGAACAGCTTCGGGTCGACCTTGTCGAGGAAGCCGTACGTGCCGGTCGCCAGGCCGTGCAGCTGCTTCGCGGTGGCCTCGTCGACCCCCAGCTTGCCGACGCCGGAATTGACGATGAAAGCGCCGCTGACTGCGCGCATCGGGGCGCGCCGCATCTTGGCGGACAGACTCATGACGGTTTTCCTCCTGAAAGTTCGACTCCGTCGAGTCATACCCAGGCCGAGCGCGTCATACCCAGGACGGCAGCCACATGTGCGCGTGCCACTGGTCGTAGGTGAGCAGGCCGCCGGTGAAGATCGGCCACATCC
This sequence comes from Jatrophihabitans sp., assembly GCF_036000465.1. Classification (GTDB taxonomy): domain Bacteria; phylum Actinomycetota; class Actinomycetes; order Mycobacteriales; family Jatrophihabitantaceae; genus Jatrophihabitans. The sequence goes on from NZ_DASYFV010000054.1 coordinate 30,775, forward strand.
ACGCGAAGTCGACGGCGACCAGCGCGAGGTAGGTCGAGATCCCGGCTATCCCCCACACCCGGCGGCGCCGGGCCCGGTGCGCACGGGCGGCATCGGGTTCGGGGCCCAGTGCCGGGCCGAGCATCACGCCGAGGGCGAGGGTGACCCCGATGACCAGGAACGGCACGAACGGCGCCATGTAGAAGAGGAACATCGTCCGGGCCAGGTTCTGGAACCAGAACAGCCACCCGGCCAGGAACGCGACCCAGACCGCTCCGGCCCGCCAGTCGCGGGTGGTGATCCAGTGCCACGCGAGCCACAGCAGCATCGGCGCGAAGGCCCACCACATCAGCGGGGTGCCGATCAGCAGCACCTCGCGCGAGCACGACGACGCGCCGCACTGGGTGGACGATCCGTCGTAGTAGAAGTCGACCGGCCGGCCGAGGACGAACCAGCTCCACGGGCTCGACTGGTAGGCGTGCCCACTGTCGAGGCCCTGGTGGAACCGGTAGGCGTCGAGGTGGTACGAGCCCAGCGAGCGGATCGGTCCGGGCACCCAGCTCCAGTCGAAGGGCACCTTCAGCCCGAGCAGGTTCAGGTGCGTCGACGCCGAGTGCGAGTCGGCCCAGTGCCGGTTCCACGAGTTCTCGCCGGTGAACCAACCGAGGTAGGTGAACAGGTAGGTGGCGACCGGCGCGACGATCAGCGAGCCGAGCGCCGGCAGCATCGAGCGCCGCAGCAGCGACCCGGCCGGCTTGCGCACGCCGGCCGACTTGAGGGCGGCGCGGTCCCAGACGATCGACAGCACGGCGAAGGCGAGGAAGAAGGACAGCGCGGTCCACTTCACCCCGCAGGCCAGCCCGAACATGACACCCGCGAGCAGGCGCCACGGGCGCGGGCCGAGCGACGGCGCGCCGGCGCTGAGGTCGGCGCCGTCGGCGATCAGCCGGGCGAGCCGGGCCCGCATGCGGTCGCGGTCGACGACGAGGGCGCCGAACGCGGCGATGACGAACAGCTGCAGGAAGATGTCGAGGATCGCGGTGCGGGCGAGCACGAGCGACATGCCCTCGAAGGTCATCAGCAGCCCGGCGATGAAGCCGAACAGGTTCGAGCGCATCATCCGGCGGGCGATGCGCATCACCAGCACGACGCCGAGCACCCCGGCGAGCGCGGGCGCGATGCGCCAGCCGATCGAGTTGGTCAGCCACTGGTTCGACCCGCCCGGGCTGTCCCACAGCTTCTCCGACAGCGCGATCAGCCACTTGCCCACCGGCGGGTGGACGATGAACATGTAGCCGCGGTTGTCCTCGTAGCCGTAGCGCAGCATCTCCTGCGCCTCGGTCGCGTAGTAGACCTCGTCGAAGTTGAACCCGGTCTTCGGGATCGAGTTCCGGCCGGGCGGGAAGCCCAGCGCCCAGAACCGGGTGACGACCGCCCCGGCGGTGACGAGCAGGGTGAGCACCCAGCCGATGATCGGGTGCGGATCGTCCCACGGCGCGAGCGCCGCCGGCACCGGGCGCGACGGCTCCGGCGGGTCGGCCGGGGCGTCCTCGGGTTCGACGGCGTCTGCCGGTGCCTCGAGCGTCGCCGTCACGCCGTCGATAGTAGGGGGCGGCCCGGGCAATAGGGTTCGTCCGTGGACCTCGACGGCACCGTCATCCTCGCGGCGACGCCGCTGGGGCAGGCCGGCGACGCGTCGGCCCGGCTGCGAGCCGCGCTCGCGAGCGTCCCGATCATCGCCGCCGAGGACACCCGGCGCCTGCACCGGCTGTGCACCGACCTCGAGGTCACGCCGACCGGGCGCGTCGTGTCGTTCTTCGACGCCAACGAGTCGGGCCGGGTGCCCCAGCTCCTGGAGGCCCTGCGCGCGGGCGAGGACGTGCTGGTCGTGACCGACGCCGGGATGCCCTCGGTGTCGGACCCCGGCTACCGGCTCGTCGCGGCCGCGGTCGCCGAGGGGCTGCCGGTCACCTGCCTGCCCGGCCCGTCGGCGGTGACGACCGCGCTCGCGGTGTCCGGGCTGCCGGTCGACCGGTTCTGCTTCGAGGGCTTCCTGCCCCGCAAGCCGGGGGAGCGGCGCCGCGCGCTCGAGGCGCTGGCCGCCGAGCCCCGGACGATGGTCTTCTTCGAGGCGCCGCACCGGCTCGGGGCCGCCCTCGCCGACCTGCGCGACGCGTTCGGCCCCGACCGGCCGGCCGCCGTGTGCCGCGAGCTCACCAAGACCTATGAAGAGGTGCGCCGGGGCGGCCTCGGCGAGTTGGCCGGCTGGGCCGCGGGTGACGTCCGCGGGGAGATAACCGTAGTCGTCGCCGGTGCCGTCGCCGGCGCCGACGAGTCGAACCCGGCCGACCTCGCGGCCGAGGTCGCGGCCCGCGAGGCGGCCGGACAGCCCCGCAAGGAGGCCATCGCCGAGGTGGCCCGGGCGCGGGGCGTGCCGAAGCGCGCGGTCTTCGACGCCGTGGTCGCGGCCAAGCGCTGACGACTCGCGCGAACCGGGTCGCCCGGCCTCACTAGGCTTGCCGGGTGACCAACCAGCATGTTCTGACGGCCGTCGCGTGGCCGTACGCCAACGGGCCGCGCCACATCGGACACGTCGCCGGCTTCGGCGTCCCGTCCGACGTCTTCAGCCGCTACCAGCGGATGGCGGGCAAGAAGGTGCTGATGGTCAGTGGCACCGACGAGCACGGCACGCCGATCCAGGTGCAGGCCGACAAGGAGGGCGTCACCCCGCGCGAACTCGCCGACCGCAACGCGCTGATCATCGCCAAGGACCTGCAGCAGCTCGGGCTCTCCTACGACCTGTTCACCCGGACGACGACGCAGAACCACTACGCGATCGCGCAGGAGATCTTCCTCGGCCTGCTCGCCAACGGTTACGTATTCCCGCAGACCCAGATGGGCGCGATCAGCCCGTCGACCGGGCGCACCCTGCCCGACCGCTACATCGAGGGCACCTGCCCGATCTGCGGCTACCCGCACGCGCGGGGCGACCAGTGCGACAACTGTGGCAACCAGCTCGACCCGATCGACCTGATCGACCCGGTGAGCAAGATCAACGGCGAGACGCCGAAGTTCGTCGAGATCGAGCAGATGATGCTCGACCTGCCGGCCTTCGCCGAGGTGCTGGCCACCTGGCTCAAGAAGCAGACCCACTGGCGTCCGAACGTGCAGAAGTTCAGCCTGAACCTGCTCGACGACCTCAAGCCGCGCTCCTACACCCGCGACCTCGAGTGGGGCATCCCGGTGCCGCTCGACGGCTGGCGTGACCGCCCGGACAAGTCCATCTACGTGTGGTTCGACGCCGTCGTCGGCTACTTGTCGGCCTCGATCGAGTGGGCGCAGCGCACGGGCGACCCCGAGGCCTGGCGGGCCTGGTGGCAGGACCCGGATTCACAGTCCTATTACTTCATGGGCAAGGACAACATCGTCTTCCACGCGGAGATCTGGCCGGCGATGCTGATGGGCTACTCCGGCATCGGCGCCAAGGGCGGCGAGCCGGGCTCGCTGGGCGCGCTGAACCGGCCGTTCGAGGTGGTGTCGAGCGAGTTCCTGACCATGGAGGGCAGGAAGTTCTCGTCCTCGCGCAACGTCGTCATCTACGTGGGGGACATGCTGTCCCGCTACGACCCCGATGCGCTGCGCTACTACCTGGCTACGGCGGGTCCGGAAACACAAGACACCGACTTCACCTGGTCGGAGTTCGTCCGGCGCAACAACGACGAGCTGGTCGCCGGCTGGGGCAACCTGGTCAACCGCACCGTCTCGATGACGGCCAAGAACCTGGGTGCCATCCCCGAGCCGGGCGCGCTGACCGACGCCGACCACGCCCTGCTGGCCTCGTCCCGGGCTGCGTTCGAGTCGGTCGGGGCCCTGCTCGCGAAGTCGCGCCAGAAGGCGGCGATCGCCGAGGCGATGGGAGTCGTCTCGACCGCGAACAAGTATCTGTCCGACATGGAGCCGTGGAAGCTGAAGAACAGCGACCCCGAGCGCATGGCGTCGGTGCTGCATGTCGCGCTGCAGGTGGTCGACGACGCCAAGACCCTGCTCACCCCCTTCCTGCCGTCGTCCTCGACCAAGGTCCACCAGCTGCTGCACGGTGACGAGCGGTGGGCCGCGATGCCCGACCTGGTCGAGGTCGACGAGGAGACGGCGGTCGGCTCGCCGTCGTACTCGGTGCTGATGGGCGACTACGACACCGGCGCCACCTGGGAGTCGCGGCCGATCGAGGCCGGCCGGCCGCTCTCTCCTCCGACGCCGGTGTTCACCAAGCTCGACCCCTCGGTGGTGGACGAGGAGCTGGCCCGGCTCGCCGGTGAGTGAGCGGGCGGCAGCGGCCGAGCCGCTGACCACGCCGGTCCTCGACGCGCACGCGCACCTGGACGCGATGGCCCTCCGCAGCGAGGTCGCCGCCGATGCCGCGTTCGTCGCCGGCGTCATGGCCGAGGCCCGGGCCGTCGGCGTCCATGCCGCCGTGACGGTCGGCGACACGGTCGCGTCGTCGCGGTGGTGCGTCGCCGCAGCCGGCGAGCACCCGGACGTCTACGCCGCGGTCGCCGTGCATCCGACCGAGATCGCCGGTCTCGACGACGCCGGCTACGCCGAGCTCGAGCGGCTCGCCCGCGACCCCCGGGTCGTCGCCGTGGGCGAGACCGGGCTCGACTACTACTGGGACCGCACCGACCCGGCCGAGCAGCAGGAGCACTTCCGTCGCCACATCGCCCTGGCCAAGCAGGTCGGCAAGGCGCTGATGATCCACGACCGCGACGCGCACGACGACGTGCTGCGCATCCTGCGCGAGGAGGGCGCCCCCGAGCGCGTCGTCTTCCATGCCTTCTCCGGCGACGCCGCCATGGCGCGGGAGTGCGCGGCCGCGGGCTACGTGCTCTCGTTCCCCGGCGTCGTGACCTTCAAGAACGCCCCTGCCCTGCGCGAGGCGGCGGCCGTCACCCCGATCGAGCACCTGCTCGTCGAGACCGATGCCCCCTTCCTGGCCCCGCATCCCTTGCGCGGGCGGCCCAACGCCCCGCGGCTGCTTCCGCTCACTGTGCGCGGACTGGCCGCGGCCGCCGGCCACGACGTCGACGCGCTCTGCGCGGCCGTCACGGCCACCGCTCGGCGCGTGTTCGGCATCGTCCTGACGTGACCGGACCGCGACCGGAATGCGGGCCTTAAGACCCTGATTTCGAGTCGCGTGGTGGCCCTCACAAAAGTGCTTGCAATAGCAGGCACGGAGGCTCGAAACCGTCTTCCTGGGTGGGGTCGAGGAGTGGTTGAGGGCTCACTGATGAATGCGATGCAGCCCCCGGATCTTGTGGGGTCGAGGCCGCCGGCCCGTCGTCCGATGATCTTGCCGGTGCGGGGCGGCGCGGCTGTAAGCGCTGCCGGTCGGGATGCGTGGCCGCCGTCGCAGACACCCGGACAAAACGGGCAGGGCGCGGCCCGCGGGTTTGGAGGCGGCCGGAAACGGTCGTTACGTTGACGTGACCAAATGAGTGCGCGAAGCGTGCGACTCACGTTAGGAGTTCCAATTGCGTCGCAGCGTCAAGTACGGCCTCTACGGTGCTGTTCTGGCCGGAGTCGTGGGTGGCACCGCCGCCTTCGCGACCGCCGCCAGCGGCACGCCCATCACGGTTGTGGTGGACGGGCAGACGAAAACGATCACGACCTCTGCGAACGATGTGCAGGGCGCTCTGAAGACCGCGGGCTACCGCGTAGGAGCACACGACATCGTCGCGCCCGACCTTCACGCCAAGATCGCCGACGGCAGCAAGATCGTCCTCAAGCGCGGACGGCTCCTGCACCTGATCGTCGACGGCACGGAGAAGAACATCTGGACGACGGCGCCCACCGTGGCGCTGGCGCTCGACCAGCTGGGTTACCCGGCGTCCGACTTCGTGTCGGTGTCGCGGTCCAAGCGGTTGCCGCTGAACGCCACCAGCATCGAGCTGCGGGCGCCGAAGACGGTGACGGTCAAGCACGACCGCACGAGCGAGCGGGTCATCACGACCGCCCCGACCGTGGCCCAGCTGCTGAGCGAGCTGCACATCAAGCTCGGCGCCCATGACCGCGTCAAGCCGGCTGCGACCACGCAGGTCACTGCCGGCACGACCGTCGTGGTGCAGCGGGTCACGCTCAAGCGCTCGAGCGAGCACGAGACCCTCGATTACCAGACGGTGCAGCAGAACGACTCGTCGATGTACGAGGGCGACACCAAGGTCATCACGAACGGGCAGGAAGGCTCGGCGTGGGCCACCTACTCGGTGGTGTTCGTCGACGGCAAGTACGCCGGTCGGACCCTCCTGTACCGCACGGTGACGGCCCGGCCGACCACGCAGGTCGAGAAGGTCGGCACGAAGCAGAAGCCGGCGGCCCCGGCGCCGGCGGCCAGCTCGAGCGGTCTGAACTGGGACGCCGTCGCGGCGTGCGAGTCGGGCGGCAACTGGTCGATCAACACCGGCAACGGCTTCTACGGTGGCCTGCAGTTCGACTACGGCACCTGGCTGTCCAACGGTGGCGGGGCCTACGCCCCGCGGGCCGACCTGGCCACGCGAGAGCAGCAGATCGCGATCGCGACGAAGGTGTACGACGCCCGGGGTTCCAGCCCCTGGCCGGTGTGCGGTGCGAACCTCTGAGGTGAGCCTCGCCCGGTGAGCCGAGCTCACCGACAAGCACGCGGGCGGCCGCGGTCATCGAGAGGTGACCGCGGCCGTTCCGCGTCCGGCGACCCCGGGTGTCGGGCAATTCGTGACGGTGTGGCCCGTCTGTCCCCAGCCGGTGTGTACCTGCTCGCCACCCATCCGTTACAGTTCCGTGACCCCCCGCCCAGCGAAGGCGCATCCCGCGGAGACCCCGAGGAGCTCGCTCAGTGCTGCGAAGCATGAGATACGGCCTGCACGGAGCCGTCATTGCCGGACTGATCGCCGCACCCGTGGCGTGGCACTCCGTCGACAAGACCGTGAAGCTCGTCGTCGACGGCACGACCACCACGGTGCACACCACGGCCGGCCGGGTCGGGCAGGTTCTGGCGGCGAAGGGGTACCACCCGGACGCGCACGATCTCGTCGCGCCGTCGCCGAATGCCTCGCTGTCCGACGGCATGAAGGTCGTGCTCCGCCGCGGGCGGCTGCTGCAGCTGAACGTCGACGGCCGGCGCACCGAGGTCTGGACCACCGCGCCGACCGTCGAGATCGCCCTGGCCCAGCTGGGCTACACCACCACCGACTTCGTCTCGGTGTCGCGCTCGCGGCGCCTGCCGCTGGGCGTCACCGACATCGCGATCCGCACCCCGCGCATGGTCACCGTCGTGCACGACGGCACCCGCAACCAGCTGATGACCACGGACGGCACCGTCGGCCAGGTGCTCGACGACATGGGCATCCTGCTCCGCCCGCAGGACCGGGTGTCGCCGGCGCTGCCCACGGTGCTGTCGGCCTCGCAGACCATCACCGTGCAGCGCCTCGGGTCGACCGTCATGGTCCGCTCGAAGTCGGTGCCCTACAGCACGTCCCGCGTCGCCGACGGCACGATGCCCGCCGGCACGACGAAGGTCCTCACCGCGGGGCGGGACGGCCTGTCCAAGCTCACCTACTCGGTCGTCTACGTCGACGGCAAGGCCATCGGCACCACCCTGCTGAGTTCCGTGCTCGTGCTCAAGCCGCGCACCGAGGTCGTCAAGGTCGGCACCCAACGGGTCGTCACGCAGCAACTCGCCGGCGGCTCCGCGCCGAGCAGCGGTGGCAGCAGCAGCAGCGTGCCCACCGCGCCGGCCCCGAGCCCGGGCACGGCCAAGGCGATCGCCCAGCAGATGCTCACCAATGAGGGCATGGGTCAGGACCAGTACGACTGCCTCGTGCAGATCTGGAACCACGAGAGCGGCTGGCGCGTGCACGCGGCGAACCCGAGCGGGGCGTACGGCATCCCGCAGGCGCTGCCCGGCTCGAAGATGGCGAGCGCCGGCCCCGACTGGCAGAACAACGCCACCACCCAGATCACCTGGGGCCTCGGCTACATCAAGTCGCGCTACGGCACCCCGTGCGGCGCGTGGGCGTCGTGGCAGGCCAACGGCTGGTACTGACGCAGCTAGGGTCGTCCCGGTGACGACGGCGCTGCTCGGCCCGGCCGAGATCCGGGCGCTGGCCGACCGGCTCGGCGTGCGCCCGACCAAGACGTTGGGCCAGAACTTCCTGCACGACCCCAACACGATCCGGCGGATCGTGCGCACCGCCGACCTGGCGCCGGGCGAGCGGGTGCTCGAGGTCGGGCCCGGGCTCGGCTCGCTGACCCTCGGCCTGCTCGAGGCGGGGCACCCGGTGACGGCGGTGGAGATCGATCCCGTGCTCGCCGCGGCCCTGCCGCAGACGGTGGCCGAGCGGGTGCCGGCGGCGGATCTCACCGTGGTGCTCGGCGACGCGCTGCGGCTCGACCCGCTGCCCGGGCCGCCGCCGACGGCCCTGGTCGCGAACCTGCCGTACAACGTGGCCGTGCCGGTGGTCCTGAACCTCCTGGCCGCCCTGCCGTCGCTCCAGCGGGGTCTGGTGATGGTGCAGGCCGAGGTCGCCGAGCGGCTCGCAGCGCCGCCGGGGTCGAAGGTCTACGGGGTGCCCAGCGTGAAGGCCGCCTGGCACGCCGCCACCACCCGCGCCGGCGCCGTGCCGCGGATGGTGTTCTGGCCGGTGCCCAACGTCGATTCCGGCCTCGTGCGCCTCGTCCGCCGCGACCCGCCGGCCACCACCGCCACGCGCGACGAGGTCTTCGCCGCCGTCGACGCCGCCTTCGCCCAGCGGCGCAAGACGCTGCGGGCCGCGCTCGCCGGGTGGGCCGGCTCAGCCGCAGCGGCCGAGGACGCGCTCCGCGCGGCCGGCATCGACCCCAGCGCGCGGGGAGAGACGCTCGACGTCACCGCCTTCGCCCGCCTGGCCGCGCACCGCCCGTCCCGCTGACCGCCCCGCCCGCGAGCTGCATGCTCGGGCGGGGCCGGGGCGCGGCGGTGGCACGAAGATCGTGGCGGTGCTGGGAGCGGCGGGGCCACTAAGCTGCCCGGCGTGACGAATCCGGACCAGCCGCACGACCCCTGGACGAAGAAGGGCGCGGGCGACCAGCCGGGCGAGCCGCCCCAGGGTGGCCAGACCTACGGCGCCCAGCCGTACCCCGGCCAGCAGTACCCGCAGGAGCCGTACGGTCAGCAGCCGTACCCGCAGCAGCCGTACAGTCAGCAGCCGTACCCGCAGCAGCCGTATCCGGGCCAGCCCTACGGCGGCGCGCCGGGTTACCCGCCCTACGGCTCGCCGCAGGGCGCCTACGCGGCGATGGTCAACTTCCCGAAGCCGACCGGGTGGTTCATCGTCACCTGGCTGTTCCTGTGGCCGCTGGCGATCTACTCGCTGGTCTCGGCGTGGAGCAACATCGATCGCGCGCTCCTGGTGGGCGACTACGCCGGGGCGCAGTACCAGGCGGGCCGGGTGCGCAAGTTCGGCATCATCTCGCTCTGCGTCAGCATCGGCATCTACGTGCTGATGTTCACGCTGTTCTTCGTCGTGTTCGCGGCGTCGACCTCGTCG
>NZ_DASYFV010000055.1:0-10421 GCF_036000465.1 Jatrophihabitans sp.
GTGCTGGCCGACAACACGGTCGACCAGATCCGCGCACTGTCGCCGTCGGACACCTACGCCGGCCACGCCTCGGCCGCCGTACTGGCGCAGATCGCGAGCGCACCGGCCAAGGTGACCCCCTGGCTGGCCCAGATGTACCCCGCGTACGACGACAGCGGTACCGCTGCGCCGCTGGCCATGACGTCGACCCAACTGGTCGGCAAGATCTCGTTCACGACCACCGACTACATCGGCACCTGTGCGGTGCCGCTGGCCACGGCCTCGGGCACCGACTGCCTGCAGTCGTGCCCGCCGATCACGCACCGCGCGGTCGGCACCTGCGTGCCGGGCTACGCGACCTCCGTGGCCGTCGCCGACTTCATCCGCGTCGTCGTCGCGGTCACCTGGTCGGACTCGCACTGTGCCAACAGCACCTGCGCGTTCGTCACGTCCACGCTGCTCAACAGCGACTCGGACCCGAACTTCCTGCTCAACCAGGCCCCGCCCAACTCCCCCGTCGTGAACGCGATCAGCGACCAGACGGCCGCGATCAACGACACGATCACCACGGTGCAACCCTCGCTCGCGGCGAACACGGGCGTCGCCCCGATCACCTGGACCGCGTCCAACCTGCCCGCCGGCCTGCTGATGTCCAGCCAGAACGGCTCGATCGCCGGCACCGTCACCGGGCTCACCAGCACCGTCGCCACCGGTCAGGCCACGGTGACGGTGATCGCGACGGACGCCTTCGGGCGCACCGCGAGCAAGACGTTCGCCTGGACCGTGCTGCCCGACATCGCGGCGACACCGCCGCCGGTGCTGACCCTGAACCGCGGCAAGGCCTTGGCGACGTCGCCGGCCCCGTCGATGACGGCCACCGGCGGCAGCGGCGGCCCGTACACCTGGTCGGTGCCGGCCAGCGGCGCCGGGTCCCTTCCCCCCGGCCTCACCATGACCTCGGCGGGCGCCTTCTCCGGTACCCCCACCCAGGCCGGTACCTTCTCCTCACTCCTCACGGTGACGGACTCGGCGCAGCGCACCCGCCCCGTGACGGTCGTCTGGACTGTCGTGCAACCCGCGGTCACCGGGCTGACGGCGCTCACCGTCGAACCCGGCTTCAAGCCGGGCAACCTGGCGACTCCGGTGTCCTTCACCTACAGCTGCCCGACCGCGAGCTGCCAACTCACCCTGAGCGGTGCGCCGAGCGGCATAGGGATCGCGACGACGGCGACCGGCGCAGGGGCCTCCCAACTCAACGTCACGAACGCATCGGGCCAGATCTTCGTCGTCGGCACGGTGCCCACCACCGGCTCGGCCTGGACCCTCTCGGTGACCCCGAAGGACTCGACCAACGGCGTGACCGGCACGGCGATGACGGCCGTCTGGACGATGGGCCCCACCGCCGTGACGGCCGCCGCGAACTCGACGATCGCGCCGCAGGCCCTGAACTACTCCTGCGCCGCCGCCTGCACGGCGACGGTCTCCACGTCCACGACGCCGTCCGCGCCGGCCTGGCTCGCCCCCGACGCCGCGACCACCACGCCGACGAACTCGCTCAGCCTGGCCGCCGGCACCGGCGTCATCTACCTGCGCGGGACGATGCCGCCGACCGTCGGCACCTACACCGTGACGGTCACGTTCAAGTCGGGCTCGAACACGGTGGCAACCTCTTCCACGTCGTGGGTCGGGCAATGAGGCGCGCCGATCGAGGCCGTGACGACGGCACCACCCTGATGGAACTCGTCGTCGGCATGGGCCTGATGACCGTGTTCATGAGCATGTTCACGACGGTCGTGCTGATGATGAACAACGCCAGCTCGGCCGTCTCGTCGCTGCGGTCGAGCACGGCCAGCGTCAACACGGCCTTCCTGCAACTCGACAAGGCCATCCGTTACGCCTCGGCGATGAGCCAACCGAACGCCGCGGCCACCGCGACCGGCAACTACTACGCCGAGTTCCAGACGACCAACACGGGCGCGACGGTGTGCACGCAGCTGCAGCTCAACAACTCCACCCAGCAGCTGAGCAAGCGCACCTGGACCGTCACCGGCAGCACCTACACGACGCCGACCGCGTTCACGATCATCGCCTCGAACGTCGTCGCCGACCCGGCGGCGACGGCGGGCCCGTTCCAGCTGAACCCCCCGGCGTCAGCGACGAATCCGACACCGGACGTGCCGTTCGAGCAGCTCGCCGTGGCCCTGTCGTCGACCCAGAAGCTCGGGTCGGCGACCTCCACCACGCCGTCGTCGATGACCTTCACCGCGGTCAACAGCAGCGCGGCCTACCAGTACTCGCTGACCACACCGACCGCCCCGACCACGATCTGTACCGGACCAGGACGGCCATGAAGATCTCAGCGCTGCGGGCGCCCGCCCGGGACGACACCGGCTCGATCCCCCTGCTCATGCTCGCCACGCTTCTCGGGGTGCTCCTGAGTGCCGCCATGATGCCGATCCTGCTCGACATGCGGACGACGACGAACTTCGATGTCACCCGGGTGCGCGATCTGAACGCGGCGCAGGCGGGCACGGACGTCATGATCGGGCACATTCGCAACGCCGTGGATGCGAGCGGCGCGGGCCAGCCGTCGTCGCTGCCCTGCACCACGCTGGCCGACGGTTCCGGGGTCGCCGCTCTCACCGGCGTCACCTCGGTCGGCGACGGCGGCGACCGGGCGAGTTACAGCGTCACCGTGCAGTACTACGTCGCCGACCCGGTGGCCCACCCGACGACCGTGGCGATGCGCTGCGTGCCCGGCCACGGACCGTACGACGTCGCGTCGCAATCGGTCGTGCCCAGCTACGCCCGCATCGTGTCGGTCGGGACGGACACCACCACGAACTCCCCCGGGTCGTCCAAGGGACGCACGCTGTCGTCGGTCTACTCGCTCGAGGTCGACAACTCCAACATCAGCGGTGGCATCATCCGCATCTACCCCTATTCCAACGAGACGGTCAACTGGTGCATGGACGCCGGCTCGGACACCCCGGCCGAGGGTGCGGCCGTCACGCTGCAGCAGTGCAGCACCGCCTACCCGCCGACGGCGCAGCAGACCTTCGCCTACCGCAGCGACCTGACCCTGCAGCTGGTCTCGTCGATCGGAACCACGGTCAGCGGGACCACGTACCGCACGGGGTTGTGCATCGACGTCGCAACCCGGAACTCCTACGGCACCGCACCGGCCTCCGGCAGCGCGCTCGTCCTCAAGCAGTGCGGCGCGCTCGGCAGCGCAGTGTGGTCACAGCAGTGGGCCTTCGACACCTACGCCGCGTTCCAGGCGCCGACATCGGCCAGCGCCGGAAACGGCTCGCTGTCCGGGCTGTGCATGACCGTCGGCGGGACGACCGTCCACTCGGCCGGACCCATCACCCTTGCCGCCTGCATCGGCACCTTCCCGACGCCGGTCAACACCTGGGTCGCCAGCCCCGCCGCGGGCGCGGGCGCCGCCACCAATCCGGCGTCACAGCAGTTCATCAACTTCCTGCAGTTCGGCGAGTGCATCCACGACCCCAGGGCCGACACGGCCGCGCCGTACCTCATCGCCGGCAGCTGCATGCAGAACCCGAACCTGGCCTCGGTGGGCGCGAACCAGAAGTTGAGCTACGCGGCGATCTCCGGCATCGGTGGTCTGCAGCTCTACTACACCTACAGCGGCGTGACCTGGTGCCTGTACAGCCAGCGTCCGGCTGCGACCGACACGAACGTGCTGAACCACCGGATCCTGCTCACGCGGTGCTCGACCCACACCGGCGTGACGACCGACAAGATGCAGTGGACGCGCACGACGCCGGCCAGCGACCCGTCGATCCCGTACTCCCAGCAGTACCGCTTCCAGGACGCCGACGGCCAGTGCATGTCGCTCGCCGACCTGTCGGCGGCCTTGTACTACCAGCTGTCCGGATCGGCCGACCCGTACCCGGCCAGCGGTGGAATGCCGTCCCCCGGCGTGCCGGGGGCGTACGACCCGTGGAAGAAGCTGGTCACCGCGAGGTGCGACGGTTCGACGATGCAGCAGTGGAACGCGTCGAACAACGTGGGCTACTCATCCGTGCAGAACATCGGCGAGAACTGACCGTCGTCAGCCGGCGGCCAGCCGTTCCAGCAGGGCGTGGTACTCGTACCAGAACTCGGTGGGCAGGTGCGTGCCGAAGGTACTGAGGTGGGTCTTGATCAGGTTGGCCTCGTGCGCCCAGACGTCGTGGTCGACGCCGAGGAGGCGCTGCAGGTGATCGTCGTCGAGATCGAGGCCGTCGACGTCGAGCGATCCCGGGGCCGGTAGCGCACCTATCGCGCTCGGCACCGCGTCGGCCCGGCCGTCCAGGCGCTCGACGATCCACTTCAGCACCCGGCTGTTCTCGCCGAACCCGGGCCACAGCCAGCTGCCGTCGGCGTCCTTGCGGAACCAGTTGACGTAGTAGATGCGCGGCAACTTGGCCCGGTCGGCCCGCGCCCCGAGCGTCAGCCAGTGCTGGAAGTAGTCGCCCATGTTGTAGCCGCAGAAGGGCAGCATCGCGAACGGGTCGTAGCGCAGCTCACCCACCTCGCCGGCCGCGGCCGCCGTCGTCTCCGACGCCACGCAGGCGCCGAGGAACACCCCCTGCTGCCAGGAGGTCGACTCGACGACGAGCGGCACCGCGGTCGCGCGCCGGCCGCCGAACAGGATGGCCGAGATCGGAACCCCCGCCGGGTCCTGCCACTCGGCGGCGATCGTCGGGCACTGCGCCGCGGGGGTGGTGAAGCGCGAGTTGGGGTGCGCGGCCGGCCGGCCGGAGTCCGGCGTCCAGTCGTCGCCGCGCCAGTCCACGAGATGGGCGGGCGGCGTCTCGGTCAGGCCCTCCCACCACACGTCCCCGTCGTCCGTGCGCGCGACGTTGGTGAAGATGCTGTTCCCCCACAACGTCCGCACCGCGTTGATGTTCGTCGTCTCCCCCGTCCCGGGCGCGACGCCGAAGAAACCGGCCTCGGGATTGATCGCGTAGAGGCGGCCGTCCGCGCCGAAACGCATCCAGGCGATGTCGTCCCCGATCGTCTCCACCTGCCAGCCCGGCACCGTCGGCGTCAGCATGGCGAGGTTGGTCTTGCCGCACGCCGACGGGAACGCGGCCGCGACGAAGCGCGGCTCGCCGACCGGCGGGGTCAGCTTGAGGATCAGCATGTGTTCGGCCAGCCAGCCCTCGTCGCGGGCCATGACCGACGCGATGCGCAGCGCGTAACACTTCTTGCCGAGCAGCGCGTTGCCGCCGTACCCGGACCCGAACGACCAGATCTCGCGGGTCTCCGGGAAGTGGGAGATGTACTTCGTGCGGTTACACGGCCACGCGACGTCGACCTCGCCCGCCGTGAGCGGTGCGCCGACCGAGTGCACGGCCCGCACGAACGTGCCCCGGCGCTCGATCATGCGCAGCGCGTCGTCGCCCATCCGCGTCATGATCCGCATCGACACCGCGACGTAGGCCGAGTCGGTGATCTCGACGCCGACCTGCGAGATGTCACCGTCGATCGGCCCCATGCAGAACGGGACGACGTACATCGTCCGGCCGATCATGCATCCCTCGAACAGCCCGCCCAGGATCGCCCGCATCTCGTCCGGCGGCAGCCAGTTGTTCGTCGGCCCGGCGTCGGCCTCGGTCTCGGAACAGATGAACGTCCGGTCCTCCAGCCGCGCAACGTCGTTCGGGTCGGAGCAGGCGAGGAAGCTGTTCGGTCGCCGGTCCGGATCGACCGGACGCAGGGTCCCCCGCTCGACGAGCTCGGACGTGAGCCGAACCCACTCGGCTGCCGAACCGTCACACCACTCGATGCGATCGGGCCGGGTGAGCGCGGCGACCTCGTGTACCCAGTCGATCAGTTCGACGTTCGTCGTGGGGGCCGGTGCCAGTTCGACCATGTTCGCTCCTCAGCGCGATCTGCAGGTCGCTCCATACCAACAGCGCGATCCCGGGACGGCCAGGGTCCTATGGCACAGGGTGCACGGCCCGCGTGTGGGGTCGGTCATACCTCATTCGTCCGCCACCGGTCAGTGGGCGGGATCAGCGGGAGACGTAGATCGAGCGCATGACCTCGCTGAGCGTCGTGGTGCCGGCCTGCACGAGCTGCAGGGCCTCCTCGGTGAGGGTTCGCAGGCCTTCCTTCGCCGCGATCGTGCGGAGCTCGTCGATGGACGCATGCGCGAGGATCGCCTCGCGGAGCGTGTCGGTGACGGTCATCAGCTCGTAGACGCCGATGCGCTCGAGGTAGCCGGTCTGCATGCAGAAGTTGCAGCCGGCCCCGCGGACGTACCCACCGGGCGGGGTGGTGCCGTCGAAGGTCTCGAGGAAGCGCAGCTCCTGGACCGACGGCTCGTACGGCTCGGTGCAGTAGGTGCAGATGCGACGGACGAGGCGCTGGGCGACGATCGCGGTGATCGACGACGCGATCAGGAAGCCCTCGATGCCCATGTCGAGCAGGCGGTGCAGGGCCGAGACGGCGTCAGTGGCGTGCAGCGACGACAGCACGAAGTGTCCGGTGAGCGCGGCCTGCACCGCGATGCGGGCGGTGTCGACGTCGCGCACCTCACCGACCAGGATGACGTCGGGGTCGAGACGCAGGATGCTGCGCAGGCCACCGGAGAAGGTGATGCCGGCCTGCTCGTTGATCTGGATCTGGTTGATCGACGGGAACGTGTACTCGACCGGGTCCTCGATGGTCATGATGTTGCGCTCGGGCGTGTTGATCTCGCTCAGCGCGCCGTAGAGCGTGGTGGTCTTGCCGCTGCCGGTCGGGCCGGCGCAGATGACCATGCCGAAGGGCGAGCGCAGCAGTTCGGAGAACCGCGCGCCGGCCTCGGCGGGCATGCCCAGCTGGGAGAGCTCGTAGAGCGGCCGGCTCTTGTCCAGCAGCCGCATCACGACCTTCTCGCCACCGACCACGGCCGTCGTGGCGACCCGGATGTCGACATCGCGGTCGTCGATCGTCGTGCTGATCTGGCCGTCCTGCGGGCGGCGCCGCTCGACGATGTTCATGCCGCCGAGGATCTTGACGCGGCTGACGACCGCGGGCCCGATCGAGCCGGGCAGATCGAGCACGTCGTGCAGCGCACCGTCGACCCGGAAGCGCACCCGGACGCGGTCCTCGAACGGTTCGATGTGGATGTCCGAGGCGCGGTCCCGCAGGCCCTGCGAGATGACCTTCTGCACGACCTGGACCACCGGTGCGTCCTCGTTGACCGACACGGCCTCGACGCGCACCTGGTCGCGCCGCTGCGAGTCGCGGGCCTCGAACTCCTGGAGCTTGGTGTCGAGGCCGGTCAGCTTGCGGTAGCTGCCGGAGATCGAGAGCAGGATGTCGTGCGACGGCGCGACCTCGGCGACGACCCGGCGGCCGACGACGTTGCGGACGCGCGACAGCATGCCGGGCGACGGGTCGGCGACCGCGATACGGACGGTGTCGCCGTCGATGGCCAGCGGCAGGATCACGAGTGTGCGGGCGGTGACCTCGTCGATGAGGTTGACCGCCTGCGGGTCGGGCGTGACCGAGCGCAGGTCGACCATCGGCAGCTTGTGCTGATCGGCGAGCGCGCGGGCGAGGTTGACCTCCGAGAGCAGGCCCTGCTCGATCAGGATGCCACCGAGCGGGCGCGAGGTGCCTTCCTCGCTCGCCTTGGCCAGGGCCGCGTCGACGTCCTCCTGGGTCACGTACTGCGCGGCCACCATCAACTCGCCGAGGCGCGGTCCGGTCGGCCGCGGCGTCGCGTCCTCGACGACGTCGACCTTCGTGTCGCCGGCGAGCCGGCTCTCGACCGATGCCGAACGCGCGGTGCGATGCTTCCTCATCTGTTCCCCTGACCAGAACGGACTGTCCGGACGCGTAGGGGCCCGGATCGGTCTCCCAAGTCGACCTGGGGACAGATTCGGCCGATCCTCGACCGACTTGAACTAATCCGGAGCCCGCCGGCGGGGTCGGGACGTTCGGCGGACGCCGGAGCGCGCGCGATGCAACCGATACCGCGGGTCGCGCGTCTAAGGGCGTCCGACAGAAGGGGACGATATGTCCGCACCGGGTTCGGTAGCCGCGTCCATCGAGAGGTCCGCCGGCGTGCAGTTCGAGCAGTACGTCACCGAGTCGCGCCAGCGGCTGTACCGTTTCGCCGTCGTGCTGTCCGGCGACACGGTGCTCGCCGAGGAGCTGCTCACCGACGTGCTCGGTCGCGCGTTCGAGCGCTGGCACCAGGTCTCGGCGGCGAGCGATTCGCACGCCTACGTGCGGCGCATGCTGGTCAACGAGTTCGTCAGCTGGCAGCGGCGCCGGGCCCGCACGGTTCCGCACGCGGAGGTCACGCAGCTCGCCGACCTGCGGGCGAGCCGGCTCGGCCGGGCCGCACCCGATCCCGGTGACGTGCAGGCCGAACGGTCCGCGTTGCTGGACGAGCTCTCCCGGCTGCCGGCCCGGCAACGCGCGGCGATCGTGCTGCGCTACTACGAGGACCTCGGCGACGACGACATCGCGGCCGTGCTGGGCTGCCGGATCGGCACCGTCCGCAGCGCCATCTCGCGCGGGCTCGCCGCCCTGCGCATCACCACCACCTACGCCGAAGGCAGGACGTCATGACCCGCACCGAGAACGATCTACGCGACGCGCTCGACGAGCTGGAACGCCGCGCGGACGAACACGGCACTCCGCCCGTCGCCGCCCTGACCGGTTCCGCGACCGCGGACCGGGGCCGCGGCCCCGGCGCCTCGACCCACCGTCGTGTGCCGCGATGGATCCCGCCACTCGCCGCCGCGGCGGTGGTCGCGGGTGCGGCGGTCACCGCCGCCGTGATGAGCGACAGCGGGTCGACCGGCACGACCCAGCGGCACGATTCCCAGCCCGCCGCCCGGCCCACCGTCGCGCAGGTCGCACCGTCGTTCAGCGCCGCCGTCCGCTCCGTCGCCCCGTCGCCGACCGCCGCCACGATCCTCGACGACGCCGCCGCGAAGCTCGATGCGGCACCGGCCTGGAGCCGGCCCGCGTCGTCGGCGTTCTTCTACGTCAGGACCACCGAATCGACGACCTGGACGTCGGTCAGCGGGCGGCTGGCGGGCGGCGGCCGGACCGCCGAAGGCGCGAAGATCTGGGTCTCCGGCTGCCAGGACGGCCAGATCGTGTCGACCGGTGAAGCGGGCTCCTGCACGCTGAACGATGTCCCGCACTACCTCGCCGACGCGCCGACCACGCCCTCGGCCTGGGACGCCTACCTCGAGCGCATGGCGCCCGGCGCCAGGGCGGCGAACGCGCAGGGCAAGATCATCGTCCAGGTGCTGCACCAGGATCTCACCGCGCCCAGGGCCGCCGCCGCCCTGCTGCGCTACACCGCGAGCTGCGCCGGCCTGCACCTGATCACGGTCGCGCCGGTCGCCGGCGAGAAACTCACCGGCGTCACGTGTACGAGCATGACCAACGGTTCCTACGGTCTCGCCTTCGACGCGACCACGCACGAATTCGTCGGCTTCGTCGGGGTGGGTCAGAGCGGTGTGCCGGACGGCCCGGCCGAGATCGTCGAGAAGGCGACCATCGTCGCGGCCGTCGGCCGCACACCGTGACGCGACGGCTGCGACGACCCGCCCTCAGGAAGCCTTCTCCCCACCGCGGTCGTCGCCCGGCCAGCTCCCGGTCGCGCGGGCGAATCCGGTCGCGCCGGCCCGGTCGACCCCGGCCTTGACGGCACCGAACACCGCACCTTGCAGCGAAGCCGCCAGCAGGATCTCGCCCCACCCCCGCCGGCGGTCCTTCGCGTCCGGGGTGTCGCGCTCGCCGGCGATCGCCTGCCAGATGCGCTTGAAGACAGCTCCGGCGAGCACCCCGCCGAGGACGCTCACGAGCAGACCGAACGGCTTGTAGAGGACGGTCACGACCGGCTCCGCCGCTTCCGCAGCACGATCAGCGTCACGACGGCGAGCAGCGCCCCGGCCAGGACGGGCTTCTGGTACGGCGCGACCTTCTGCGCCGTCTCGGAAGCCTTGGCCGACGCGCGGGCCTTCACGTTCAACTTGTCCTGCAGCGCGTCGACCGTCTGCGCCAGCTCGGCGCGGGTCGCTTCGATGTCGGCCCGCACCGCGTCGGCGTCGGCGTCGGCCGGCGGGGTCGGCTCGGCGGCGTGGGTCATGACGAACTCCCTGGCTTGAGTGTGTGGACGTCCTGCTTGATCCCCTCGACCGCTTCGGCCGGCACCGGCGGCGTCGCCCGGCTGACCTGCTTCTTGCCGATGAGCCCGGCGACCGCGGCGATCAGCAGCAGCCCCGCGCCGATCAGGATCGCGGCCAGCCAGGCCGAGACGACGAGCGCCAGACCCAAAATGGCCGCGGCGATCAGGCAGCCGACCCCGTAGGCGGCCATCAACCCGGCGCCGCCGAACAGGCCGGCACCGATCCCGGCCCGCTTGCCCTTCTCGGCCATCTCCAACTGGGCGAGCCGCAGCTCGT
>NZ_DASYFV010000056.1:0-21766 GCF_036000465.1 Jatrophihabitans sp.
TACCTGGAGGAGGCAGACCGGCTCGCCGACGACATCGTGGTGATCGATCACGGCAAGTCGATCGCGCACGGAACGGCCGATCAGCTCAAGGCCCAACTCGGTGGTGAGCGGGTCGAGATCGTGCTGGCGGATCCGGCAGAACTCGCCGCGGCCCGGTCCATCATGGCCAGCCTGGCCACTGGTCAACTCGAGCTGGACGAGCACAGCCGGCGGATCGTCGCCCCGGTCGCCGGTGGAGCGGATTCGCTGATGGAGGCGCTGCGCCGGCTGGACGAGGCCAAGATCGCGCTGCTGGACGTGGCGCTGCGCCGGCCGACGCTGGACGACGTCTTCCTCACGCTGACCGGCCACCCGTCCGAATCAGCCGGCGATGACACCGCTACCGAGAACCTGCAGGAGGTGACCCGATGACCTTCACCAAGACGCTGCTGGACGGCGCCATCGTGGCCAAGCGCAACCTGATCAAGATCAAGCGGGTGCCTGACCTGCTGGTGTTCTCCACCATCTCGCCGATCATGTTCATCCTGCTGTTCGCCTACGTCTTCGGCAGCGCGATCACCGCGCCCGGCGTGAGCTATCGGGAATTCCTGATTCCCGGCATCTTCGCGCAGACGGTGATCTTCGGGGCCACCCTGACCGGGGCCGGCATGGCCGATGACATCCAGAAGGGCATCATCGACCGGTTCCGGTCCCTGCCGATGTCACGCTCGGCTGTGCTGATCGGCCGCACCGGTAGCGATGTGGCCAACAACGTGCTGATCACCGTGGTGATGTCAGCGACCGGCCTGATCATCGGCTGGCGGATTCGCAGCTCGGTCGGTGAGGCGATCGGCGGTTTCCTGCTGCTGCTGGTGTTCGCCTACGCGATCTCGTGGATCATGGCCTGGGTCGGCCTGATCGTGCCCAGCCCGGAGGTGGTCAACAACGCCTCGTTCGTGGTCATCTTCCCGCTGACGTTCATCGCGAACACCTTCGTGCCGACCCAGCACTTCCCGAGTGTGCTGAGGACGATCGCCAACTGGAACCCGGTCTCGTCGGTCACGCAGGCCTCGCGTCAGCTGTTCGGCAACACCGGTACCGCGCCGCTGCCGAAGGACCCGTGGTCGCTCCACCACCCGATCATCTACACGCTGCTGTGGATCGTCGGGCTGCTCGCGGTGTTCGTGCCGCTGTCGGTGCGCCAGTACAAGCGGGCCGCCAGCCGCTGACGAGTTGCCGGGGCGCCACGGGTCAGTCGACCCGCGGCGTCACGACCCGCATCGTCTCCGGCTGCACGGTGAAGGTGGCCGGCAGGCCGCCGACGATCTCGCCGTCCAGGGCGATCTCGTCGCCACTGCTGCCGGAGACCGTCAGGGAGCGCACTCGCATCGCGTGCACGCCGTGTACCGGCCGGTGCTGCCCGACCAGGGCGTCGCCCACGGCCAGCACCAGCCGGGCGACGGAGAGCCGCTCGATGGCGATGACGTCGAGCAGGCCGTCGGTGATGCTCGCGCCGGGCACCCGGATGCCGAGCACTCCCCCGAAGATCGGGGCGTTGCTGACCGAGAGGTGCACCAGTTCGAGGCGCTGCCGGATGCCGTCGTGCTCGATGACGCACTGGAACGGCACGTGCCGCCGCACCGCGACGGCCGCGGCCACCGGGTAGGTCAGGCCGCCGAAGCGCTCCCGCATGCGGCTCGTCGTGGCCAGCTCGGCGAAGGCGACGTTGAGCCCGATCGTCGCGGCGTTCATGAACGTGCGGGGCGTGCCGTCGCGGACGGTCAGCTGCCCGACGTCCACCGCGGTCACCTGGCCGTCGACCAGGGCCTGGGCGGCCTCCTGCGCATCGGGCGGCACCCCGAGCGAGCGAGCGACGTCGTTGGAGGTGCCGAGCGGGATGACGCCGAGGACGGCGGGCGTGTCGGTGACGGCGTCGGCCGCGGCCCCGACCGTGCCGTCGCCCCCGGCGGCGATCACGAGCGGCGGGTCGTCCCCGGCGGCGACGAGGAGCGCGCGCAGCTCGGCGAGGTCCTCGACCGCGATCTGCTTCTCGATGGTGAAGCCGGCCCGGTCGAGCACGACCAGGGCGTCGTCGAGGTCCTCGGCCGCGCCGGAGTCGGCACTGGTCAGCAGCACCGCCCGGCGCGGGATCGCGACGTCCAGGGGTGGGGCGGCCGGGTGGTGCACCGAGGACGCCCGCACCCGCATCGCGATCCGGGCCGCGACGACACCGGCGAGCGCGCCGAGGCCGGCCCCGACCACGACGTCGCTCGGGTAGTGGACCCCGGTGTGCACCCGCGAGTACGCGACGCCGGCGGCCAGCGGCAGCACGGCAGGCGCTACCGGCGGCATGGCCGTGCTCACGCCGGTCGCGAACGCGAAGGCCGAGGCCGAGTGGCCCGAGGGGAAGGAGAACGTGCGCGGCAGGGGCAGCAGGGCACCCCGGCTGCCGAGCACGTCGGTCGGCGGGCGGTCGCGGCGCCACACGTACTTCAGCGGCCCGTTGACCGTCGTCGAGGCGATGGCCAGGCCGAGCAGGCCACTGGCCGCCGCGGTGCGCGGACGCCGCCGCCCCGTGGCGGTCAGTACCGCCGCCACGCCGTACCAGAGCAGGCCGTTGTCGGCGGCGGTGCTCAGTCCGGTGAGGGCCCGGTCGGCGCCGGGCGAGCGGGCGTCGGCGGCGCGGGACAGCAGCCGCCGGTCGAGCCGCGACAGGCGCTTGGACACGTCCCGGGCCCGCCGGGCGGCTCGGGCGCGACGCGAGGACCGGCCGATCACGCGCGGGCCGCCGCGGACTCGACGAACGGCGTCATCGCGTCGGGGTTCTTCAGCGCCCCCTGGCTCACCGCCTGTTCCAGCGGCACGCCGGCGAGCACCCGCTTGACCGGCACCTCGCACTTCTTGCCGTTGAGCGTGCGCGGCACCTCGGCGATCGCGACGATGTCGTCGGGCACGTGCCGGGGCGAGAGGTCGCTGCGGATGCGGGTGCGCAGCTCCTCGCGGACGTCGTCGAGCGACGTGCCCCGGTCGAGCACCACGTAGAGCAACAGCTGCCCCCCGCTGCCCGCGGCCGAGGTGTCGATGACCAGCGAGTCGGCAATGCCGGGCAGCTCCTCGACCACGCGGTAGAACTCCGCCGTGCCCATGCGCACCCCGCCCCGGTTCAGCGTCGAGTCGGAGCGTCCGTAGATGACGCACGAGCCGCTCTCGGTGATCTTGATCCAGTCGCCGTGCCGCCATACCCCGGGGTACGGCTCGAAGTAGGCCTCGCGGAGGCGGCTGCCGTCGGGATCGTTCCAGAAACCGACCGGCATCGACGGCATGGGCTGGGTGATGACCAGCTCGCCGACCGCGTCGATGACCGGGTTGCCGTCGGCGTCGAAGGCCTGCACGTCGCAGCCGAGCATGCGGCACGGGATCTCCCCCGCGCGCACGGGCAGGTTCGGCGCGCCGCCCACGAACGCCGTGCAGACGTCGGTGCCGCCGGACAGCGAGGACAGCATCAGCTCGCGCCCGACCTCCTCGTAGACCCAGGCGAACCCCTCCGGTGGCAGCGGTGCGCCGGTCGAGCCGACGGAGCGGATGCGGCTGAGGTCGAACGTCGTGCCGGGGTGGAGCCCGGCCCTCATGCCCGCCTGCAGGAACGGCGCCGACACCCCGAAGCAGGTGATGCCGGTGCGCTCGGCGAGCGCCCACAGCGCGTCCGGGCCGGGGTGGGCCGGATTGCCGTCGTAGAGCACGATCGACGACCCGACGACGAGACCGGAGACGAGCAGGTTCCACATCATCCAGCCGGTCGTGCTGAACCAGAAGAAGCGATCGCCCGGGCCGAGGTCGAGGTGCAGGCTCAGCTGCTTGGCGTGCTCGATCAGGATGCCGCCGTGGCAGTGCAGGATCGGCTTGGGCAACCCGGTGGTGCCCGAGGAGTAGAGCACCCACATCGGCGCGTCGAACGGCATCGGCTCGAAGGCCAGGGTGGCCGGGACGGCGACGAGGTCGGGCCAACGCAGCGAGTCGGGCAGCGTGGCCGCGTCGTCGAGGTAGGGCACGAGCACGGTGGCGCGCAGGGTCGGCAGCTCGGCCCGCAGCGCCTCGACCGTGGCGCGGATGTCGTAGGCCCGGCCGCCGTAGAGGTAGCCGTCGACGGCGAACAGCACCGACGGCTCGATCTGGGTGAACCGATCGGCCACCGCCTGCGCCCCGAAGTCGGGCGAGCAGGACGACCAGATCGCCCCGAGCGACGCGGTGGCCAGCATGGCGATCAGGGCCTCGGGCGCGTTCGGCACGAGCGCGGCCACCCGGTCGCCCCGGCCCACGCCCTGCTCGACGAGCGCGGCCCGGATCGCCGCGACCCGAGTACGCAGCTCGCGCCAGGTCAGGGTCGCCCCGAGTCCGTCCTCGCGGGCGAAGTGGACGGCGACGTCGTCCTTCTCGACCCCGCACGGCGGGTAGAGGGCGTGCTCGGCGTAGTTCAGCGTGCCGCCGGGGAACCACCGCGCGCCGGGCATCGCGGCGTCCGCGAGGGCGGTCGTCGGCGGCGTCTGCCACCGCAGGCCGTACCACTGCGCCAGGCCGGACCAGAACGCGCCGAGGTCGGCGATCGACCACCGCCACAGCTCGTCGTAGGTGCTCGCGCTGACCCCGGCGTGCTCGGCCAGCCACCGGCCGAAGTCGGTGATCCGCGCGCGGGCGATCCACTCGGCGTCCGGTTCCCAGAGCAGTTCGCCCTCATCTGTCATAGGTGGAACCTACCGACCGACCGATCACATTCGATTCCCGCTCGGGCGGCCTCGCGTATACGCTGCCGCCATGAGTTTCTGGGCCGTCGTACGCCGGGTCGTCGACCTCGGCCGTACCGGCAGCTCGCGCTGTCCGCGCTGACCGCTCCCGCCCGCCCGAGCCATCCCGCCCTGTTTCCAGGAGACACCCATGTCCGCAGAATGGTCTTTCGAGACCCGTCAGATCCACGCCGGCCAGACGCCCGACGGTGAGCAGCACGCCCGCGCGCTGCCGATCTACCAGACGACGTCGTACACGTTCAACAGCACCGAGCACGCGTCGAATCTCTTTGCCCTCAAGGAGTTCGGCAACATCTACACCCGCATCATGAACCCGACCCAGGCCGCGGTGGAGGACCGCATCGCCTCGCTCGAGGGCGGTGTCGGCGCCCTGCTCACCAGCAGCGGTCAGGCGGCCGAGACCCTCGCGCTGCTCAACATCGCCGAGGCGGGCGACCACATCGTCTCCAGCGCGCGGTTGTACGGCGGCACCTACAACCTGCTGCACTACACGTTCCCGAAGCTGGGCGTCACGACCACGTTCGTGGACAACCCCGACGACCCGGACGAGTGGCGCGCCGCGGTGCGTCCGAACACGAAGGCCTTCTTCGCCGAGACGATCAGCAACCCGCAGATCGACGTCCTCGACATCGAGACGGTCGCGAGCATCGCGCACGAGAACGGCGTGCCGCTCGTCGTCGACAACACCATCGCGACGCCGTACCTGATCCGCCCGTTCGAGCACGGCGCCGACATCATCGTGCACTCGGCGACGAAGTACCTCGGCGGTCACGGCACGGCGATCGGCGGCGTCATCGTCGACTCGGGCAACTTCGACTTCGCGGCCGACCCGGAGAAGTTCCCGAACTACAACACGCCCGACCCGAGCTACCACGGCCTCGTCTACGGCCGCGACCTCGGTGTCGGCTCGCCGCTCGGGGCGAACCTCGCGTTCATCCTCAAGGCGCGGGTGCAGCTGCTGCGCGACATCGGCGCGGCCATCGCACCCTTCAACGCGTTCCTGCTCGCGCAAGGCATCGAGACGTTGAGCCTGCGCGTCGAGCGGCACGTGCAGAACGCACAGGCGGTCGCCGAGTGGCTCGAGCAGCGCGACGAGGTGCTGTCGGTCAACTACGCCGGCCTGCCCTCGAGCCCGTGGCACGAGCGGGCGGCGAAGTACGCTCCGCAGGGCGTGGGCGGCGTGCTGGCCTTCGAGATCGCCGGCGGAGTCGAGGCGGGCAAGCGCTTCGTCGAGGCCCTCGAGCTGCACAGCCACGTCGCCAACATCGGTGACGTGCGCAGCCTGGTCATCCACCCGGCGTCGACGACGCACTCGCAGCTGACCGTCGACGAGCAGGCGGCCACCGGCGTGACGCCCGGCCTCGTCCGACTGGCCGTGGGTCTGGAGAACATCGCCGACATCCTGGCCGACCTGGACGCCGGCTTCCGTGCCGCGAAGACCAGCTGACCCACCCGTCACGGGGGCGTGGCGCGACGGGGATCCCGTCGCGTCACGCCGGTTCGCCGGGCTCGGCCCGGTCGCGCTCGAGTTCGGCGGCTCGCTGCCCGACGTGCGGGTCGCCTACGAGACGTTCGGGCAGCCGCGTCACGACGCCCGCGGCCGGATCAGCAACGCCGTGCTCGTCCTGCACGCACTGACCGGCGATGCGCACCTCAGCGGTCCGGCCGGCCCGGGCCAGCCCACCCCGGGCTGGTGGGACGCGATCATCGGGCCGGGGCGCCCGCTCGACACCGACGAGTGGTTCCTCGTGGCCGGCAACGTCCTCGGCGGCTGCCAGGGCAGCACCGGTCCGTCGTCGCTCGGGCCGAAGGGCGACCCGTGGGGCTCGGCCTTCCCGCGCGTGACCGTCCGCGACCAGGTGCAGGTCGAGGCGCTGCTGGCCGATCGCCTCGGCATCGACCGCTTCGCCGCGGTGATCGGTGGGTCGATGGGCGGCATGCGCGCGCTCGAGTGGGCCGCGATGTTCCCCGACCGCGTGGCGGCCGCCCTGGTGCTCGCCACCGGCGCCGCGGCGAGCGCCGACCAGATCGGCACCCAGACCGCGCAGGTACTGGCCATCGAGAACGACCCGAACTGGCACGGCGGCGACTACTACGGCACCGGCGCCGGACCACACGCCGGCCTCGGGATCGCCCGGCGTATCGCGCACCTGACCTACCGCAGCGAGTACGAGCTCGACGTTCGCTTCGGCCGGTCGCCGCAGGAGCCGGGGTCGGACCGGTTCAGCGTGCAGTCCTACCTCGACCACCACGCCGGCAAGCTCGCCCGCCGCTTCGACGCCGCCAGCTACGTGACGCTGACCGACGCGATGAACACCCACGACGTCGGCCGCGGCCGCGGCGGGGTCGAGGCGGCGCTGCGGGACGTCACCGGACCGCTCGTCGTCGTCGCCGGCATCGACAGCGACCGCCTCTACCCGCTGCGCCAGCAACAGCAGATCGCCGACCTCGTGCCCACCGCCGACGGCCTGCACGTCATCCACTCCGACCACGGCCACGACGGCTTCCTCATCGAGGCCGCCCAGGTCGGCGAGCTGGTGACGCACACGCTGCGCCGCGCCGCCGGAGCCTGGAGCGCTGGGCGTGCCTGGAGCGCCTAGCTCCACGATTCAGCGGGTGTAGACGAACAACCCGTCGACGATCGGGCGGGCGCTGTTGTTCGACGGCACGTTCAGCACCGTGTTCGTCGAGTGACCGGGCAGCCGGGCGGTCATCGTCGTCGAGCCGCCGCCGTCGAGGGTCATGCCGGTCCAGCAGTGCAGGGCGAGCAGGTAGTGGGTGAGTTCGTAGTAGTCCATGCCGACCGAGCGGTAGCTGCGGCCGTCGACGACGCCGAGCAGCACCGTGCGGCCGTAGCGCGAGACGCAGACGAACGTCATCGGGTTCTGATCCGGACGCAACTGCTGGCCACCCACGTCGTCGTAGGCGCGGCCGCCGGCGACGAGGATGCGCCCGCCCGAGATGGCCGCGCGGGGCAGGCCGGCACCGTAACTGAGCGTGAACGCCATGGAGTCGCCGGCCCGCACCTGACCGAGCAGCCAGGTGGCGCCGGTGCCGCCGCACGCGAGGAGGGCCCATCGACCGGGGGCCAGCCGCGGGATGCTGGTGGCACCGGTCTCGCTGCCGCTGATGCGGCGGGCGCCGGTACTCGTGTTGTAGCCGAACGCCGCGGTGCAGCCGAAGCCCGGCGCGATGCGCGCGAGGCCGGCGTTGATCAGGGTGATGCGTCCGGCCCGGGCGTCGGCGACGGTGTTCACCGAGAAGATCCGGAAGGACGAGCTCGGCGCGGCCGGACCGGTTCGCGCCGTGCGGGTGACCGTGCCGCTGAACGGGATGCGCCCGATGCCGGCCGTCCCGTCGGCCCGGATGAAGAAGTTGGCGGCCCAGGCCGGTCGCGGTGTCTTGAGCACGGCGCCCGGTCGGATCAGCGCGCCCCGCGGCGGCGCGGTGTAGGAGCGCATGTCGAACCAGTCACCGTTGACGCCGCCGAGCGCGTGCGTGGCATCGGCCATCGTCGGGACGGTCGCCCGCGGGGCCCCCACCAGCTGGGCCGGCGAGGCCGGCGCGATGTGCACGCCCCGGACCCCCAGGTCGACGTTCATGAGCACCGCGTGCTCGGCGTGCCCCTCGACGCTCGTGAACACCTGCCGGTACAGCACGACGCCGTTGGCCAGGCGCACCTCGGACGTCGTGACCGCCCCGGCCCGGGGCGCCACGACGAGACCGATCACCACGATGGCTGTGACGACGGCGGAGAACAGGATCGACCGTGTCCCCCGGTCGGCCGACCGGAGCCGCCGAGCGGCTGGGGTCGAGCTCACGTCGCCACGACACCACACCGCCGCGACTCATGTCAAGTGAGTGTTAAGCCACCGCGATAACGCCCAGCTCGGCCGACGAGGCCAGCAGCTCGTTCTCGGGCAGCACCCGCACCGTGTAGCCGAAGCCGCCGGTCCGCTCGAGCGGCACCTCGCCCTCGTAGCGGGTCACGCCGTCGATCGCCTCGACGACCCGCAGGCGGGAGGTCGCGACATCGGTCAGCCGGTCGTCGCCGTCGACGCCGCCGTACACGGCCTCGACCACGACGTCATCGGGCGACAGGCCGCCGAGCGCCACCTGCGCACGCAGCGTGAGCGTCTCGCCCAGCTGGGCGTCACCGGCGCCGGAGAGCTGCGATTCCACGTGCAGCACGCTGACGGCCGGCCACGCGGCGGACACCTCCCGGCTCCAGGCCGCGAGCTCCTTGGCCTTGGCGAAGCCGTCGGCGACCATGCGGTCGGACGACGCGGCGGCCGGCGCGTACAGGCGCCGCACGTACTCGCTGACCATCCGGCTCGCGAGCACCTTGGGGCCGAGCGTCTTGAGCGTGTGGCGCACCATCTGCACCCACCGCGTCGGGACGTCGCCGGTCGGACGGTCGTAGAAGCGCGGCGCCACGTTGTTCTCGACGAGGTCGTAGAGCGCGTCGGCCTCCAGGTCGTCGCGGCGGTCGGGGTCGGCGAGCCCGTCGGCCGACGGGATGGCCCAGCCGTTGTCGCCGTCGAACCACTCGTCCCACCACCCGTCGAGAATGGAGAGGTTGAGCGCGCCGTTGAGCGCCGCCTTCATGCCGGACGTGCCGCAGGCCTCGAGCGGGCGCAGCGGGTTGTTCAGCCAGACGTCGACCCCCCAGTAGAGGTAGCGCGCCATGCCGATGTCGTAGTCGGGCAGGAACGTGATGCGGTGGCGCACCGACGGGTCGTCGGCGAAACGCACCATCTGCGCGATGAGCTGCTTGCCGCCGTCGTCGGCCGGGTGGCTCTTGCCGGCGATGACGATCTGCACCGGACGCTCGGGGTCGAGCAGCAGGGCCCGCAGCCGCTCCGGGTCGCGCAGCATCAGGGTCAGTCGCTTGTACGACGGCACCCGCCGCGCAAAGCCGATGGTCAGGACGTCGGGGTCGAACGCGTGGGCCGTCCAACCGATCTCGGCCTCGGCCATGCCGCGCTGCAGCGACGAGATGCGCATGCGCCGGCGGATCTCGTGCACGAGCCGCTCGCGCAGCACGTTGCGCACCTGCCAGAGTTCGGCGTCGTCGACCTTGTCGATGGCCTCCCAGCCACCGCCCTGGGCGATCGTGGTGGCGCCGACGACGCGCTCGGCGATGTCGAGGATGTCGCGCGCCATCCAGGTCGGGGCGTGCACGCCGTTGGTGACCGACGTGATGGGCACGTCGGCGCTGTCGAATCCGGGCCAGAGGTCGTTGAACATGCCGCGGCTGACGTCGCCGTGCAGCAGTGAGACGCCGTTGGCGCGCTGGCCGAGGCGCAGGCCCATGTGGGCCATGTTGAAGATGGCCGGGTCCTCCTCCGCCCCGAGCGCGAGGATGCGCTCGGCCGGCAGGGCCGTGCCGTTCGCGACGCCGGTCAGGTGGGCCTCGACCAGGTCGCGCGGGAAGCGGTCGATACCGGCCGGCACGGGGGTGTGGGTGGTGAACACCGTGCCGGCGCGGACGGCCTGGATCGCCTCGTCGAAGGTGAGGCCGTCACCCTCGATGATCTCGCGGATGCGCTCGACGCCGAGGAAGCCGGCGTGGCCCTCGTTCATGTGGAACACCGACGGCGCGGCGCGGCCGGTCGCCGCACAGTAGGCCCGGAGGGCCCGCACGCCGCCGACGCCGAGCAGCAGCTCCTGCTCGAGACGGTGCTCCTTGCCACCGCCGTAGAGCCGGTCGGTGACCTGGCGGGCGTCGCTGTCGTTCTCCTCGATGTCGCTGTCCATGAGCAGCAGCGGCACACGGCCGACCTGGGCGACCCAGATCTGGGCGTGCAGCGTGCGCGACTCGGGCAGCGCGATCGCGATGCGGGCCGGGGTGCCGTCGGCGTTCTCCAGCGCGGTGAGCGGCAGGCCCTGCGGGTCGTGCGAGGGGTACTGCTCGAGCTGCCAGCCGTCACGCGAGAGGGACTGCCGGAAGTAGCCCGAGCCGTACAGCAGCCCGACGCCGATGATCGGGACGCCGAGGTCGCTGGCCGCCTTGAGGTGGTCGCCGGCCAGGATGCCGAGGCCGCCGGAGTACTGCGGCAACACCTCGGTGATGCCGAACTCGGGCGAGAAGTAGGCGATCGTCTCGGGCAGCGTGCCCGCGTCGACCCCGCCGTCGGCCTGCTGGTTCTGGTACCAGCGCGGCTGCTCGAGGTAGTCGACGAGGTCGTCGTGGATGTCGTTGAGCCGGCGGATGAACTTGCGGTCACGCGCGAGCTGGGCGAACCGGTCGGCGCTGACCTCGCCGAGCATGCGGCCCGGGTCGTGACCACAGGCGAGCCAGAGCTCGGGGTCGACCGACTCGAGGAGGTCGAGGGAATCGGCGTGCCAGGACCAGCGCAGGTTGGCCACGATGTCGGCCAGTTTTGCGAGTTCGGCCGGGTACGCAGCGCGGACGGTGAGTCGTCGAAGTGCCTTCACGTACGCGGACGCTAGCAGTTCCGTAAGGGTTTCCGGGACGTGCGGCGGGACCGACCTCAGGGATGCGAACGTACGGTCTCGTCCGGGATGTCCGGCCTACCCGGCGACCGGGCGTCGGTCGATGAAAACGTTACCGGCCGAATTTGCGGTGACCCACCCCAACCTGGGTAACGTGACGTGAGTGGTAGGACGCTTCGGACTCACCAATGTCAGGCCGGTGGTCGGTTCCACCGTCTCCGGCGAATTCCCCGCCCGCTGCGTGGTCGGCGAGCCGCTCCCCGTCTCGGCCGTCGTGTTCCGCGAGGGTCACGATGCCATCGGGGCGAGCGTGGTGGTGCGGGACAGCACCGGTCGCAAGACCGCGGTCGTGCGAATGTCGCCCGGTGCCCCTGGCACCGACCGGTGGCACGCCGACATCGTGCTCGACCGGCCCGGTTCGTGGTCGTTCGCCGTCGAGGCGTGGAGCGATCCGTTCTCGACGTGGCACCATTCCGTCACGGTCAAGATCGAGGCGGGCCAGGGCAGCGAGGACCTCGCCAACGACCTCGAGACCGGCGCCCGGCTGTTCGACCAGCTGGCCCGGACGTTGCCGAAGCCCGAGCGCCCCCGCGCGCTGGCGGCGGCGCGGGCCCTGCGCGACACGACGCTGGACGTCGCGCACCGCGTCTCGCCCGCGCTCGACGACTACCTGCAGCGCCTGGTCCACGACCACCCGGTGCGCGAGTACGTCACCGCGTCGCCGCGGTACCCGGTGTGGGTCGATCGTCCCCGCGCGCTCTACGGCAGCTGGTACGAGTTCTTCCCCCGGTCGATCGGCGCCGAACTGGCCCAGGACCCCATCGCCCCGGCCCGCCCGGCCCGGCACGGCACGTTCAAGGACTCGATCGAGCATCTCGACTACGTCGCGTCGCTCGGCTTCGACGTCGTCTACCTGCCGCCGATCCACCCGATCGGCGAGCGGAACCGCAAGGGCCCGAACAACACCCTCGTCGCGGCGAGCTGGGACGTCGGTTCCCCCTGGGCCATCGGCTCGAAGGACGGCGGGCACGACGCGATCCACCCCGAGCTCGGCACGATGGCCGACTTCCGAGCGTTCGTGAAGCGCACCGAGGAACTCGGCATGGAGGTCGCGCTCGACCTCGCCCTGCAGTGCGCGCCCGACCACCCGTGGGTCGGCGAGCACCCCGAGTGGTTCACCTCCAAGCCCGACGGCACGATCGCCTACGCGGAGAACCCGCCGAAGAAGTACCAGGACATCTACCCGCTGAACTTCGACAACGACCCCAAGGGCCTCTACGCCGAGTGCCTGCGCATCGTGCGGCACTGGATGGACGCCGGCGTGCGCATCTTCCGCGTCGACAACCCGCACACCAAGCCGATCAACTTCTGGCAGTGGCTCATCGCCGAGGTACGCAAGACCGACCCGGACGTGCTGTTCCTGGCCGAGGCGTTCACCCGGCCGGCCATGATGCACGAGCTCGGCAAGGTCGGCTTCCACCAGAGCTACACGTACTACACGTGGCGCAACACCCGCGAGGAGATCGAGACCTACATCGGCGAGCTCGCCGATGCCGCGCACTACATGCGGCCGAACTTCTTCGTGAACACCCCGGACATCCTGCCCTTCTACCTGCAGACGGGCGGCCCGAGCGCGTTCGCGATCCGGGCCGTGCTCGCCGCGACGACGGCGCCCACCTGGGGCGTCTACTCGGGTTACGAGCTGTACGAGCACCTCGGCCTGCGTCCGGGCGCCGAGGAGTACCTCGACTCGGAGAAGTTCCAGCTGCGCCCGCGCAACTACGCCGCCGCGCTGGCCGACGGCCGCTCGCTCGCGCCGCTGATCGGAAAGCTGAACACGATCCGGCGGGAGCACCCGGCGCTGCAGCAGTTGCGCAACGTGCACTTCCACGAGGTCGACAACCCCGACATCACCGCGTTCAGCAAGCGCGATGCGGCCACCGGCGACACGATCATCGTCGTCTGCACGGTGAACCCGCACGAGTGGCGCGAGGCCACCGTGTCGCTCGACCTCGAGGCATTGGGTATGGACTGGAACAGCGGCTTCACCGTGGTCGACCTGCTCAGCGGTGAGGAGTACCGGTGGGGCGAGCGCAACTACGTGCGCCTCGACCCGTTCACGCGCAGTGCCCACATATTCCACGTCCAGAGGGAGCAGACCGTCTGATGTCCGTTGACGAGACAGCCGTCGACAACACCGAATCAGCCGTGACCCACGAACCCGACTGGTTCAAGCGGGCCGTCTTCTACGAGGTTCTCGTGCGCGGCTTCGCCGACTCCAACGGCGACGGCTCGGGAGATCTCCGCGGCCTGACCGAGAAGCTCGACTACCTGCAGTGGCTCGGCGTCGACTGCCTGTGGCTGCCGCCGTTCTTCACCTCCCCCCTGCGCGACGGCGGCTACGACGTCAGTGACTACACCGGCGTGCTGCCCGAGTTCGGCACCATCGACGACTTCAAGGTGCTGCTCGACGCCGCGCACGAGCGCGGCATCCGGGTGATCATCGACTTCGTCATGAATCACACGTCCGACCAGCACCCGTGGTTCCAGGAGAGCCGCGCGAACCCGGACGGCCCGTACGGCGACTTCTACGTGTGGAACGACGACGACACGCGCTACCCCGACGCGCGCATCATCTTCGTCGACACCGAACCGTCGAACTGGACGTTCGACCCCGTCCGCAAGCAGTACTTCTGGCACCGCTTCTTCAGCCACCAGCCCGACCTGAACTTCGACTCCCCCGACGTCCAGGAGGCGATCCTCGACGCGCTGCGGTTCTGGCTCGATCTCGGCATCGACGGTTTCCGGCTCGACGCCGTGCCGTACCTGTTCGTCCGCGACGGAACGAACGGCGAGAACCTGCCCGAGACCCACGAGTTCCTGCGCCGCGTACGCAAGGAGGTCGACCGCGACTATCCCGACCGCGTGCTCCTGTGCGAGGCGAACCAGTGGCCGGCCGACGTCGTCGAGTACTTCGGCGACCCGTCGGTGGGCGGCGACGAGTGCCACATGGCGTTCCACTTCCCGGTCATGCCGCGCATCTTCATGGCCGTCCGGCGCGAGAGTCGCTACCCGATCTCGGAGATCATGGAGCAGACGCCGCACATCCCGGACAACTGCCAGTGGGGCATCTTCCTGCGCAACCACGACGAGCTGACGCTCGAGATGGTGACCGACGAAGAGCGCGACTACATGTGGAACGAGTACGCCAAGGATCCGCGGATGAAGGCCAACATCGGCATCCGCCGGCGGCTCGCCCCTCTGCTCGAGAACGACATCAACCAGATCGAGCTGTTCACCGCGCTGCTGCTGTCGCTGCCCGGCTCGCCCGTCCTGTACTACGGCGACGAGATCGGCATGGGCGACAACATCTGGCTCGGAGACCGCGACGGCGTGCGCACCCCGATGCAGTGGACGCCCGACCGCAACGCCGGGTTCTCCACGGCCGACCCCGGCCGGCTCTACCTGCCGGCCAACCAGGACTCCATCTACGGCTACCAGGTCACCAACGTCGAGTCGCAGACGCGCAATACGTCGTCGCTGCTGCACTGGACGCGTCGCATGATCAACGTCCGCAAGGCCAACCCGGCCTTCGGCATCGGCACGTTCAACGACATCGGCGGCAGCAACCCGTCGGTGCTCAGCTTCGTGCGCGAGTTCGGCGACGACATCGTGCTGTGCGTGAACAACCTGTCGCGCTTCCCCCAGGCGGCCGAGCTCGACCTGCGCCCGTGGGAAGGCGCCCAGCCGATCGAGCTGATGGGCGGCGCGCACTTCCCGCAGATCGGTGAGCTGCCCTACCTGCTCACCCTCGCCGGGCACGGCTTCTACTGGCTTCGGATCCCCCGGGTGCCACAACCGACGGCCGAACCCGCCGCCGCCGGCAACCAGGAAGAAACCCTTCATGACGACATCTGAGATGCTCCTCCCACTCGTCGAGGCGTGGGTGCCGACCCAACGCTGGTTCGCCGGCAAGGGCCGGTGCGTCACCTTCAGCACCACCCGGCTCGCCGAGCTGTCCGTCGATCCCGAGGTGACGATCTGGGCCGTCCACGCCGACTACGGCGACGGTGAGACCGAGACCTACCAGGTGCCGCTGGTCAGCCGGGACGCGCCGGTCGACAACCTCGAGCACGTGCTGCTCGGCACGGTCGACACCGAGGTCGGCAAGCGCTGGCTCTACGACGCGCTGCACGACAAGGACGTCACCCCCGCCTGGCTCGCCGACATGCGCGACGGCCAGACCATCTCCAATCCGGTGGGAGCTGTCCGCTTCACCAGCTACGGCCAGCCCGACGAGATCCCGGTCGACGAGCCGAGCCTCGTGCTCAGCGGCGAGCAGTCGAACACCTCGATGATCTTCGGCGACATCGCGATCATGAAGGTGTTCCGCCGCCTGCAGCCCGGCATCAACCCCGACATCGAGGTGCAGGCCGTGCTGAGCACGCTCGGCGCCAAGCACATCGCCAAGCTGCTCGGCTCGGTCGAGGCCGACATCGACGGCGTGCCGTCGTCCCTGGCGATGCTGCAGGAGTTCATGACCAGCGCCACCGACGGCTGGGAGCTCGCCAAGACCAGCGTGCGCGACCTCATGGCCGAGGCCGACCTGCACGCCGACGAGGCCGGCGGCGATTTCGCCGGCGAGGCGCACCGGCTCGGCGCCGCCGTGGCCGCGGTGCACGCCGACCTCGCCGTGGGTTTCGGCACCCGCGAGGCGACGGCCGACGAGCTCCGCAGCCGGGCGCGGGCCATGCAGGAGCGTCTCGACCGCGCGGTCGCGATCGTTCCCGAGCTCGCCGACGTCCACGCCGGGCTGACCGACGTCTTCGCCGCGGTCGCCACGCTGACCGACAGCGTCACCATGCAGCGCATCCACGGTGACCTGCATCTGGGCCAGGCGCTGCGCACGGTGTACCGCTGGGTGCTCATCGACTTCGAGGGCGAGCCGATGGCCGCGATGGACGCACGCCGCGAGCTCGACTCCGCGCTCCGTGACGTCGCCGGCATGCTGCGCTCGTTCGAGTACGCCGGGCACCACCGCGTCATCGAAGCGGGCTACGACCCGCAGCTGACCTACCGTGCCGCCGAGTGGTCCAAGCGCAACCGGGACGCGTTCTGCGACGGCTACGCCGAGGCCGCCGGCAGCGATCCCCGCTCGCACCTCGTGCTGCTGCGCGCCTTCGAGGCCGACAAGGCCGTCTACGAGGCGGTGTACGAGGCCCGCAACCGGCCGAGCTGGTTGCCCATCCCCCTTGCCACCCTGACCCGACTCGCCACCGATGGAGGAACCTCATGACCACCACGGTTGCCCGTGACGAGCTCGACCGCCTGGTCTCAGGCGGCCACCACAACCCCCACGGCGTGCTCGGGGCGCACCCCACGCCCGACGGCGACACCGTCGTCCGCACGCTGCGCCCCGACGCCGCGTCGGTGTCGGTCATCGTCGGCCGCAGCCGGTCGCCGATGACCCGCGTCCACGACGGAGGCGTCTTCGAGGTACTGCTCGACGGCCCGGCCACCGACTACCGCCTCGAGGTCACCTACGGCTCGGACACGCTCACCGTCGACGACCCGTACCGGTGGCTGCCCACGCTCGGCGAGGTCGACCTGCACCTGATCGGCGAGGGCCGCCACGAGAATCTCTGGGACGTCCTGGGGGCGCACGTGCGCACCTACGACACCCCCGGCGGGCCGGTCAGCGGCACGTCGTTCGCGGTGTGGGCCCCCAACGCCAAGGGCGTGCGGGTGGCCGGGGAGTTCGACTACTGGTCGGGCCGCTCGCTGCCGATGCGGGTCATGGGCTCGACCGGGGTCTGGGAGCTGTTCGTGCCCGGCGTCGGCGACGGCGCCAAGTACAAGTTCCAGATCCTCGGCGCCGACGGCCAGTGGCGGCACAAGGCCGACCCGATGGCCTTCGCCTGCGAGGCGCCGCCGGCCACCGCGTCGGTCGTCACCACGTCGAGCTACGAGTGGGCCGACGACGAGTGGATGACCCGGCGGGCGCAGACCGAGTGGCACAAGGCGCCGATGTCGATCTACGAGGTGCACATCGGCTCGTGGCGCATGGGGCTGTCCTACCGCGAGCTCGCCGATGAGCTCGTCGCCTACGTCAAGGAGACCGGCTTCACCCACGTCGAGTTCCTGCCGGTCGCCGAGCACCCGTTCGGCGGCTCGTGGGGCTACCAGGTGTCGTCCTACTACGCGCCGTCGGCCCGCTTCGGCAGCCCGGACGACTTCCGCTTCCTCGTCGACGCGCTGCACAACGCCGGCATCGGCGTCATCGTCGACTGGGTGCCGGCGCACTTCCCCAAGGACGAGTTCGCCCTCGGTCGCTTCGACGGCACCGCGCTCTACGAGCACGGCGACCCCCGCCGCGGCGAGCAGATGGACTGGGGCACCTACGTCTTCGACTTCGGCCGCAGCGAGGTGCGCAACTTCCTCGTCGCCAACGCCCTGTTCTGGCTGGAGAAGTTCCACATCGACGGCCTGCGCGTCGACGCCGTCGCCTCGATGCTCTACCTGGACTACTCGCGCAAGGACGGCGAGTGGCTGCCGAACAAGCACGGCGGGCGCGAGAACCTCGAAGCGGTGGCGTTCCTGCAGGAGATGAACGCGACGGTCTACAAGCGCGTGCCCGGCGCGGTGACCATCGCCGAGGAGTCGACGTCGTGGCCTGGCGTCACCCGCGCCACCCACCTCGGCGGGCTCGGCTTCGGCTTCAAGTGGGACATGGGCTGGATGCACGACACGCTGAGCTACCTCGCCCACGAGCCGGTGCACCGCCAGTGGCACCACAACGAGCTGACCTTCTCGATGATGTACGCCTACACCGAGAACTTCGTCATGCCGCTGTCGCACGACGAGGTCGTGCACGGCAAGGGCTCGCTGCTCAACAAGATCCCGGGCGACCGCTGGCAGCAGATGGCCACGCTGCGCGCGATGTATGCCTACATGTGGGCCCACCCGGGCAAGCAACTGCTGTTCCAGGGTCAGGAGTTTGCGCAGGGCGCCGAGTGGGCCGAGTCGCGCTCGCTCGACTGGTGGCTGCTCGACGACCCGGGCCACCGCGGCGTCTCGCGCCTGATCGGCGACCTCAACCGCACGTACACCGAGACCAGTGCGCTGTGGTCGCGCGACACCACGCCCGACGGCTTCCACTGGATCGACGCCAACGACGCGGCGGGCAACGTCTACTCGTTCCTGCGCTTCGGCGACGACGGCTCGGTGCTCGCCTGCGTCGCGAACTTCTCGCCGGTGCCGCACGAGGGCTACCGCCTCGGGTTGCCCTTCCCCGGTCGCTGGGACGAGGTCGTCAACACCGATGCCGAGACGTACTTCGGCTCGGGCGTCGGCAACTTCGGCGGCGTCGAGGCGACCGAGGAGATGTGGCACGGCCAGCCCGCCTCGGCGCGGCTGCGGGTCCCCCCGCTCGGCACGCTGTGGCTGCGCTACGCCGGCTGACCCCATCGGGTCCGGCGACGCCCATCGGGTTGAGTGGCGAGTAACGCGCTGAGTGGCGAGTAGGTACGCGCCACTCGACGCGTTACGCGCCACTCAACCGGGGATGTGGCGGCGGGCCGGCCTCAGAAGAGGGCGCGAGTGAGCTGGCGCCGGGCCGGCGGGACGCGCGGGTCGTCCGGGCCGAGCAGGTCGAAGAACTCGAGCAGCCGCTGCCGGACGCGGTCGCGGTCGTCGCCGGCGACGAGGGACACCGTGCGCAGCAGCCGGTCGAGCGCGCCGGGCACGTCGTTGCTCGCGAGCGAGAGGTCGGCCGCGGCGAGCTGGGCGTCGACGTCGTCGGGCGCGGCGTCGGCCCGGGCGAAGGCGTCCCGGTCGACGGTCTCGAGGCGCTGCATCAGGCGCACCTGGCCCAGGGCGAGGGAGGCCTCGGAGTTGGCCGGCTCCTGATCGAGGATCGCCTGGTAGCGCTCGGCGGCGAGCGCGTAGTCACCCGCCTCGAGGGCGTCCTCGGCCGCGGTGAAGCGCGGGTCCTCGGGCGGCTCGGGGGCGGCCGGCTCGGCCCCGTCGGCCGGCGGCGGGGTGCCCGGCCCGGAGAGCCCGGCCTCGCGCCCGGCCTGCAGCACGGCGTCGACGAACTCGCGGACCTGGGCCTCGGGCAGCGCGCCCTGGAACCCGGGCACCAGCTGGCCGCCGATCACCGCGAACACGGCCGGGATGCTCTGCACCTGCAGCAGCTGCTGGATGCGCGGGTTGGCGTCGACGTCGACCTTGGCCAGGATCCACGAGCCGCCGGCCGCGTTGGCCAACCGCTCGAGGATCGGCGAGAGCTGCTTGCATGGCTGGCACCACTCGGCCCAGAGGTCGAGCAGCACCGGCACCTGGAAGGAGCGGTCGAGCACATCGGTCTGGAAGGAGGCCTCGCCCGCGTCGATGACGTACTGGCCGGCCGCGGGCGCCGGGGCCTCGGCCGCGCGGGCCGCCGCCTCGTTACGCGCCTTCAGCGCGGCGAGATCGACGGCGCCGGCCATCGCGGCGGCGGAGGCCGGATTCGGCTGGGCGGGGCCGCGCGAGGCGCGGGTGGGTCGTGGGGCACCGGGACGCATGCGTCCAGTTTCCCAGATCGGCCCGCTCTTCCACCGATCGGTGACCCTCCTCGCTGGGTAGCGTGCGATCCGTGACCGTCCATGTCGAACGCAACGACCAGATCTGGACGGTCGTCATCGATCGCCCCGGGGCCCGCAACGCCGTCGACGGCCCGACCGCCCAGGCCCTCGCTGACGCGTTCCGCGAGTTCGATGGCGACGCCTCGGCCCGCGTGGCGGTGCTCTGCGGGGCGGGCGGAACCTTCTGCGCCGGTGCCGACCTCAAGCAGATGTCGAACCGTCTCGACCCCGACATGACCACCGACGGGCCGATGGGGCCGAGCCGGCTCGTCCTGGGCAAGCCGGTGATCGCCGCGATCAGCGGCTTCGCCGTGGCCGGCGGCATCGAGCTCGCGTCGTGGTGCGACCTCCGGGTCATGGAGTCCGATGCCGTCGTCGGCGTGTTCTGCCGACGCTGGGGCGTGCCGCTGATCGACGGCGGGACGGTCCGGCTGCCGCGCATCGTCGGCCTCGGCCGCGCCCTCGACCTGATCCTGACCGGGCGCCCGGTCGGCGCCGAGGAGGCGCTGGCCATGGGCTTCGCCAACCGCGTCGTGCCGCCGGGCGAGGGCCGGGCCGCCGCCGAGGCGCTGGCGGCCGAGATCGCCGCGTTCCCGCAGGCCTGCCTGCGTTCGGACCGCCGCTCGGTCTACGACGGCTTCGGGCACGACGAATCCACCGCGCTGGGCATCGAGTTCGGGCACGGCCTTTCGTCGCTGCGGGCCGAGGGCGTCGCCGGCGCGACCCGGTTCGCGTCCGGCGAGGGTCGCCACGGCTCCTTCTGACCCGGCCCCGAAAGCGACTTGTCCGCCCGTGTGGCTGTGGTTCCGGGTAGGAATCACAGCCACACGAGCGGACAAGTCGGTAGGGCGGCGACTCAGACGGCAGGCACCGCCTCGGGCTCGAGCACCCCGGCGAGCATCTCGCGCAGCTCCGGGGTGTCCTCGTGGCCGTGGACCGAGGCCGCGTGCTCGGCGGCGGCGCGGAGGACCTCGTCGCGCTCACCGGCGATCGTCAGCGAGCAGTTGCTCTCACTCGGTTCCTTGCGGCAGTCCATGACGTAGCGCATTTTGCCCAACCCCCAGACCCTCCCCGCGAAGGCCCGCGCGACCGCGACGGGCCGCACCCGAGCGAACTCCGGGCCCGGTCGACGGTCAAGCGCCGACCGGGATGACGGCACGCACCGTGCCGGTCCTAGAAGCGGGCGGCCTCGCGGTACTCGCCCCAGAGCGGCTTGAAGGCATTGCAGATCTCGCCCATCGTGGCCTCGGCCCGGACGGCGTCGAGCATCGCCGGCAGCGTGTTCCGGTCGGCCTCGGCATCGGCGACCATGCGGGCGATCGCCGAGTCGACGGCGGCCTGGTCCCGGCCGGCGCGACGCGAGGCGACGAGCTCGCGCTGGGCCAGCTCGACCTCGTGCGACACCCGCAGGATCTCGAGGTTCTCGCCGATGTCGCCGGTGAGCGTGTTGACGCCGACGACCCGCTTGTCGCCCTTCTCGAGCGCGACCTGGTACTCGAAGGCCGAGTCGGCGATCTCGGTGATGAACCAGCCGTCCTCGATGCCGCGCAGCAGGCCGGAGGTGATGGTGCCGTCGCCGCCGAGGTCCTTGATGCGCTCGAAAATGCGCTCCGCGTCGGCCTCGATGCGGTCGGTCAGCGCCTCGACGTACCACGAGCCACCGAGCGGGTCGGCGACACTGAGCACGCCGGTCTCCTCGGCGATGACCTGCTGGGTGCGCAGCGCGATCTGGGCCGCGTGGGCCGACGGCAGCGCCAGCACCTCGTCGAGCGCGTTGGTGTGCAGGGAGTTGGTGCCGGCGAGCACCGCGGCCAGAGCCTCGACGGCGGTGCGCACGATGTTGTTGTCGGGCTGCTGCGCGGTGAGCGAGACGCCCGCGGTCTGGGTGTGGAAGCGCAGCCACTG
>NZ_DASYFV010000057.1:0-9508 GCF_036000465.1 Jatrophihabitans sp.
TCTGTCTTCGAGGGTAGTTGCCCGTCGCGGACGGTCCCGCTGTGTAGGGTGGGATTTCGCGAACACTCCGCGCCGATTGCGATCGACACAGTGGGAGGTGGCCGCAGTGGCTCAAGAGCCGCGTAACGCCCAGGACGGGACTCCGCGCGCGCCGCGTCCGGACATGAGCGATGCCGAGCTGCGCCGTCGCACCGTCTTCCTCGAGCAGGAGCTCGAACTCCTGCGCGCCAAGGTCTCCGAGTCGCCGCGCCACATGCGCCTGCTCGAGGACCGCCTCGCCGAGGCCCAGGCTCGCGTCGCCGCGTTGAGCGACCGAAACGACCGCCTCGCCGACACGCTGCGCGAGGCCCGCGACCAGATGGTCAGCCTCAAGGAGGAGATCGACCGCCTCGCCCAGCCGCCGAGCGGTTACGGCGTCTTCCTGGAGGCGTTCGAGGACGGCACCGTCGACATCTTCACCAGCGGTCGCAAGCTGCGCGTCGCCGTCTCGCCCGAGGTCGACCTCCCCGAGCTGAAGCACGGCCAGGAGGTCATGCTCAACGAGGCGATGAACGTCGTTGCCGCGCGCGGCTTCGAGCGCACCGGCGAAGTGGTCATGCTCAAGGAGATCCTCGACGGCGGCGACCGCGCGCTGGTGATCGGTCACACCGACGAGGAGCGGGTCGTCTTCCTCGCCGAGATCCTGCGCGAGAAGCCGCTGCGCTCGGGTGACTCGTTGCTGCTCGAGACGCGCTCGTCCTACGCCTACGAGCGGGTGCCGAAGAGCGAGGTCGAGGAGCTCATCCTCGAAGAGGTTCCCGACATCGACTACACCGACATCGGTGGGCTGTCCAAGCAGATCGAGTCGATCCGCGACGCCGTCGAGTTGCCGTTCCTGCACGGTGACCTGTTCCGCGAGCACCAGCTGCGCCCGCCGAAGGGCATCCTGCTGTACGGGCCGCCCGGGTGCGGCAAGACGCTGATCGCCAAGGCGGTCGCGAACTCGCTGGCCAAGCAGGTGCAGAAGGTGCACGGCGGCGACGAGAAGGCCACCGCGTTCTTCCTCAACATCAAGGGCCCGGAGCTGCTCAACAAGTACGTCGGCGAGACCGAGCGGCACATCCGGCTGGTGTTCCAGCGAGCGCGGGAGAAGGCGTCCGACGGCACACCCGTCATCGTCTTCTTCGACGAGATGGACTCGATCTTCCGTACCCGAGGGTCCGGTGTGTCGTCCGACGTCGAGAACACGATCGTGCCGCAACTGCTGAGCGAGATCGACGGCGTCGAGGGGCTCGAGAACGTCATTGTCATCGGGGCCTCGAACCGCGAGGACATGATCGACCCGGCCATCCTGCGGCCCGGCCGGCTCGACGTGAAGATCAAGATCGAGCGTCCGGACGCCGAGGCGGCCCGCGACATCTTCGGCAAGTACATCCTGCCGGGGTTGCCGATCCACGCCGACGACCTCGCCGAGCACGGCGGCGACGCCGAGGCCACGGTGGCGGCGATGATCCAGCACACCGTCGAGCGCATGTACACCGAGACCGACGAGAACCGCTTCCTCGAGGTCACCTACGCCAACGGTGACAAGGAGACCCTGTACTTCAAGGACTTCAACTCGGGCGCGATGATCCAGAACATCGTCGACCGCGGCAAGAAGATGGCGATCAAGGACCTGCTCACCACCGGCCAGCGCGGCCTGCGGATGCAGCACCTCATGGCCGCCTGCGTCGACGAGTTCCGCGAGAACGAGGATCTCCCGAACACCACCAACCCCGACGACTGGGCCCGCATCTCCGGCAAGAAGGGCGAGCGGATCGTCTACATCCGCACGCTCGTGTCCGGCGGCAAGGGCGCCGACGCCGGTCGTGCGATCGACACTGTCGGCAACACCGGCCAGTACTTGTAGTGCGCGCCGCCGCGCCTTCTCTGTTGTCGGTCCGTTCCGGCGTTACCTCGGTCTCGC
Source organism: Jatrophihabitans sp. (assembly GCF_036000465.1). GTDB lineage: Bacteria > Actinomycetota > Actinomycetes > Mycobacteriales > Jatrophihabitantaceae > Jatrophihabitans. The sequence goes on from NZ_DASYFV010000057.1 coordinate 1,946, forward strand.
TGTTGCCCCGCACTGCCGGCATCGGGCTCCGGGATGCGTAGCGTTCTCGTCTAGTGACGGTCTGGCAGGGTCTGCTCGTCCTCGTCGCCGGGGTCTGGGCCGGCACCATCAACACCGTCGTCGGGTCGGGCACGCTCGTGTCGTTCCCGGTGCTGCTCGGTATCGGCCTGCCGCCGGTGACGGCCAACGTGTCCAACACCGTCGGGCTCTTCCCGGGCTCGTTCACCGGTGCGTGGGGCTACCGGCGCGAACTCGCGGGCCAGCGCCGCCGGGCCCTGGTGCTCGGGGTCGCGTCGGCGGTCGGCGCGATCATCGGCGCGGTGCTGCTGCTCGAACTGCCCGCCGGCGCGTTCAAGGCCATCGTGCCGGTGCTGATCGTGCTCGCCCTGCTGCTGGTGCTCTTCGGCGCCCGCATCACCTGCTGGCTCGCGACCCGCGGGCACGGCGCGACCGAGCATGTCGGGTTGGCGCTCTGGCTGGTCGTACTCGGCACCGGCGTCTACGGCGGCTACTTCGGCGCGGCACAGGGCGTGCTGCTCATGGGCTTTCTCGGGCTGTTCCTCGCCGAGTCGCTGCAGCGGCAGAACGCACTGAAGAACGTGCTCGCCGGCGTCGTCAACTTCGTCGCCGCGATCGTCTTCATCGCGACCACCCACGTCGACTGGGCGGCGGCCGCCCTCATCGCGGTCGGCTCGATCATCGGCGGCCTGCTCGGCGCCCGCATCGGCCGCCGCCTGCCGCCGACGGTGCTGCGCGCGACCATCGTCGTCGTCGGCCTCGCCGCGATCGTCAAGCTGCTGCTGTGAGCGCCCGACGCCTCGGCGCGCCCGGTGCGTCCCGCTAGGCTGCGCTGCACACGTCGCCTCGGGGAAGGTGCCCTCCATGGGACTCGTCATCGGCATCGTCATCGCCGTCATCGTGATCGCGCTGATCCTCTACGTCATCAGCGCGTACAACGGGCTGGTGCGCGCCCGCAACGCGTTCAAGAACGCGTTCGCCCAGATCGACGTGCAGCTCCAGCGACGGTTCGACCTCATCCCCAACCTGGTCGAGACGGCCAGGGCCTACATGGCGCACGAGCGCGGGACGCTCGAAGCGGTCACGCAGGCCCGGGCCGCGGCCATGGCCGGGCTCGCATCGGCCCAGGCCAGTCCGGGCGATCCCGCGGCCATGCAGAAGCTGGCCAGCACCCAGGGGGCCCTGACCAGTGCGCTCGGCCGCTTCAACGTGTCGGTCGAGGCCTACCCCGACCTCAAGGCCAGCCAGAACATGATGCAGCTGTCCGAGGAGTTGACGTCGACGGAGAACCGGGTCGCCTTCGCCCGTCAGGCGTTCAACGACTCGGTCATGACCTACAACAACCGGCGCCAGGCCTTCCCCGGTTCGGTCATCGCCGGCGCGTTCCACTTCGATGCCGCCGCTCAGTGGGAGATCGCCCCCGACAAGCCCGAGACCCGCGAAGCGCCGAAGGTGCAGTTCTGAAGCAGGGCCGCGTGAACTTCTTCGAGCGACAGCGGGCGTCGCGCGCGACGACGGTCAAGCTGGTTGTCCTTTTCGCGCTGGGCGTGCTGTCGATCGTCATCGCCGTCGATGCCGTCGTGCTGATTGTGGAGCGCCGGGCCACGGCGTCGACGATCGTCGGCAGCCTGATCGCGGCCAGCGCATTCACACTGCTCGTCATCGCCGCGGGCACGGCGAGCAAGATGATCGCGCTGCGGGCCGGGGGAGTCGCCGTCGCGCAGTCGGTCGGCGCCGTCGCCATCGACCCCAGCACGAGCGATCCGCGGCTGCGGCGGTTCATCAACATCGTCGAGGAGATGTCCATCGCGTCCGGCGTGCCGGTGCCGCGACTCTTCGTGCTCGAGCAGGAGCCCGGAATCAACGCGTTCGCAGCCGGCTACAGCCCGGCCGACGCCGCGATAACGGTCACCTCGGGGGCGCTCGACACCCTGAACCGCGACGAGCTCCAGGGCGTCATCGGCCACGAGTACAGCCACGTGCTGAACGGCGACATGCGGCTGAACATCCGGCTGATCGGCCTGCTCAACGGCATCCTGCTGCTCGGCCTGATCGGGCTGCGCTTCCTCCAGTTCGGGGGCGGGCGCTCGCGCGACAGCCGGGGCAGCCCCATCCTGGCCGTCGCGATCGCCCTGCTCATCCTCGGCTTCGTCGGCCAGTTCTTCGCCGGCCTCATCAAGGCGGCGGTCAGCCGCCAGCGGGAATGGCTCGCCGACGCCTCGTCGGTGCAGTTCACCCGGCAGACCACCGGGCTGGTCGGCGCCCTGAAGAAGATCGCCGGACTGCCGGCCGGCTCCGCTCTCGGCGACAAGCACGGCGAGAAGCAGATCAGCCACATGCTCTTCGGCGAGGGCAGCCGCGGCCTGTCGCAGCTGTACGCGACGCACCCGCCGCTGCTCGAACGCATCAAGGCGCTCGACCCCGCCTTCAACCCCGATGAGATCGCGCAGCTGCAGCAGGACTTCGCCCAGCAGCCCCCCGACGGCATGGCCGAGGACGCCGCGCTGGGTCTGGCCGGGCCGGCCCCGGTCATCCGCCCCGCTCCCGCGATGTCGGCGGACTCGTCGGTACGGCTGGACGCCGGTGCCATCGGCGGCCGGGTCGGCCGGCTCACGCCCGACGACCTCGCCCGCGGGGCCCGGCTCAGCGGTCAGATCCCGCCGTCGCTGCACACCCTGGCCACGCAGTCGAGCACCGCCGTGCCGCTCGTGCTCGCCCTCCTGCTCGACGGCGGGGAGGACGTGCGGACCCGCCAGCTGCAGGTCGTCCGGGCCCGCATGGGCGGTCCGGTGGCCGAGGCCGCCGCCGGGTACGCGGCCGAGGTGAGCCCGCTGGACCCGGTGCTGCGGCTTCCGCTGGCCGCCATCGCGGCCCCGTTGCTGGCGGCGCGACCGGCCGATCAACGTGCGGCTCTGGTCACGGCGCTTGACGAGATGGCCCGGGTCGACGGGCGCATCACCGTCTTCGAGTACTGCCTCACGCGGATGATCGCCAGCAGCCTTTCCGACGCGGCCGCGCCCGGCCCCCGATCCCGGCCCGGCCGGGGGACCGTCGGCTCGGCCGGCGACGCCGCGCTCTCCCTGCTCGCCGCGATCTCCGCCGCCGGCAACGCCGACCCGGCCGCGGCCGAGCACGCGTTCGGCGCCGCGGCCGCCCGGCTCTACCCGGGCCGACGAGTGCCGTTCACCCCGCCCGCGGACCCCTGGCGCGACCTCGACGCCGGCTGGGCAACGCTGGACGCGCTGGCCCCGCCGCACAAGCAGCAACTGGTCGAGGCGCTGGTGGTGGCTGTATCCGACGACGGCGTGCTGACGATCGCCGAGGCCGAACTGCTGCGCACGACCTGCGCGCTGTTGCACTGCCCGCTGCCGCCCCTCGTGGCGTAGCCCCGGCGCGGCCGATCACCCGGCCGGGGACGCGAGGCCCGGCGCGCCGTAGCCTGAGAGGGCCAAACGAGCGAAGCGAGGTTCGAACGTGACCGTCAGACGCGTGATGGGCACCGAGGTCGAGTACGGCGTCAGCCTGCCCGGGCAGCCGACCGCGAACGCGATGCTGCTCTCGGCGCAGGTCGTCAACGCCTACGCCAGCACGCTGCCGGCCGGGCGCTCGCGCCGGGCCAGCTGGGACTTCGAGGAGGAGTCGCCGCTGCGCGACGCGCGGGGCTTCGATCTCGGCGGCGGCAGCGGCACGGTGGCCCAGGAGTTCATCGACGCCGAGGAGGACGCCGGGATGGCCAACGTCATCCTGCCCAACGGCGCCCGCCTCTACGTCGATCACGCCCACCCCGAGTACTCCAGCCCCGAGGTCACCAACCCGCTCGACGCGGTGCGGTGGGACAAGGCAGGCGAGCTCGTGATGCTGGAGGCGACCCGTCGGCTGCCGACCATGCCCGGCGTGAACGCCGCGATCAACCTGTACAAGAACAACACCGACAACAAGGGCGCCTCCTACGGCGCCCACGAGAACTACCTCTGCCGCCGCGACACCCCGTTCGGCGCGCTCGTGCGCCACCTTGTCCCCTTCTTCGTCACCCGCCAGGTCATGTGCGGCGCGGGGCGGGTCGGCCTCGGTCAGGACGGCCGCACATCGGGCTTCCAGATCTCGCAGCGGGCCGACTTCTTCGAGGTCGAGGTCGGCCTCGAGACCACGCTCAAGCGCCCGATCGTCAACACCCGCGACGAACCGCACGCCGACGCCGACCGCTACCGTCGCCTGCACGTCATCATCGGCGACGCGAACATGTCTGAGATCTCGACCTACCTCAAGGTCGGCACCACGGCGCTCGTGCTCGCGATGATCGAGGACAATTTCCTGGCCGACGACCTCGGCATCGCCCAGCCGGTGCGGGAGCTGCACGAGGTCTCGCACGACCCGTCCCTGCGGCACACGATCACGCTCGCCGACGGCCGGACGATCACCGCCCTCGACCTGCAGCGCGAGTACCTCGACCGGGCCCGCAAGTACGTCGACGACCGCCAGGGCGACGACGTCGACCCGCAGACCGCCGACGTGCTCGCCCGCTGGGAATCGGTGCTCACGCGCCTCGGCACCGACGCCATGCAGCTCGCCCGCGAACTCGACTGGGTCGCCAAGCTGCGGGTGCTCGAGGGGTACCGCGACCGCGACTCCCTCGACTGGGATTCCTCGCGCCTGCAGCTGGTCGACCTGCAGTACTCCGACGTCCGTCCGGAGAAGGGCCTATACAACCGGCTCGTCTCGCGCGGCGCGTTCGAGACCCTGCTCGGCCCCGACGCCGCCGAGACCGCGATGGGCACGCCGCCCGAGGACACCCGCGCCTACTTCCGGGGCGAGTGCCTGCGCCGCTACGGCGCCTCGGTCGCCGCCGCGTCGTGGGATTCGGTCATCTTCGACGTCGGGCGCGATTCGCTCGTGCGGGTACCGATGCTCGAGCCGCAGCGCGGCACCAAGGCCCACGTCGGCGACCTGCTCGACCGCTGCCCCGACGCCGCGACGCTGATCGAGGCCCTCAACAGAGCGCGGTAGAACTCCCGCGACACGCGCGGGCCGGGTGCCAGGTTTGACATATCCGGCAGTTCTCGCAAATGTGGAGGACGTCCGGCTGGCACCCACGCCGCTGTTGCTGCAGTTCGCGGTGACCCGTGGAGAGTGCCGGCGACGTCATCCCGAATCCACGAAGGAGCCGCACCGTGCTCACTGTCACCGACAACGCCGCCACCGAGATCCGCAACCTGGTGGCCAACCCCGAGGTCCCCGACGAGGGTGGCGTGCGCATCGCCAGCAACCCCGAAGGTGCCCTCACCCTGGCCCTGACCGGCGCCCCGGCCGACGGCGACCAGGTCGTCGACAGCGACGGCGCGCGGGTGTTCCTCGAGCCGCTCGTCGGCCAGCTGCTCGACGACAAAACGCTCGACGCCGGCGTCGACCCCGAGGGTCAGGTGCAGTTCAGCGTGCTCGAGAACGCCTGAGCGGCGCCCGTACGCAACACCGGGCCGCCGTCCACCACTTCCAGGTGGGCGGCGGTTCGTCGCGTTCAGGTGCGGGCGTAGCGCTCCGCGCTGCGGGCCCGGGCCTTCGCCGCCTCGACCTCGCGGTCCTTCGGCGGCGCCGAGGTGACCAGCGCCTCCAGCAGGTGCCGGGTGGCGTGGGCGACCTCGTGCACGGCGGCGTCGAACGCGGCCTGGTTCGCCGCCGACGGCTTGGCCGTGCCGCTGACCTTGCGCACGTACTGCAGCGCGGCCGCGTGCACCTCGTCACCCGTCGCCGGCGGCTCGAAGTTGTGCAGCGTCCTGATGTTTCGGCACATGCGATCAGCTTGCCACGCGCGACGGGTCAGGCGGTGGACTCGTACTGGTCGAAGTGGATCTTCGTGGGCGCGACGCCGCGCTCGGTGAGCCGGGTGACGGCACTCTCGATCATCGAGTTCGGACCGGCGACGAGGACGTCGAGGCCGAGCTGGCCCCAGTCGAGCAGCGTCGGGACGACCTGGTCGACCCGGCCGCGGTAGCCCACGTAGGTCGGGTCGTCGGACACCACGCCGTAGATGCGGACGCGCTCGCCCTTGCCGCTGGCCCGCACCATCTGCTTGAGGTGCTCGACGGGGTACAGATCGTCCGGCGTGCGGCCCCCGACGAAGGCGTACAGCGGCGGGCAGTCGCGCCAGCCGAGCACCGACTCGACCACGGCCGAGATCGGCGCCGCCCCGGTGCCCGAGCACAGGCACAGCACGCCACCGGTGAGGGTGCCGGGCTCGACGACCAGGTCGTTGCCGCGCGGCGGGCCGAGCCGCAGCCGGTCGCCGACCTTGGTGTGCATCACGAGCGCCCCGGAGACCCCGGTGGCGTTCACCGCGCGCACGTGGATGTCGAAGGTGTTGTCCGGACGCGGCGCGCTGGCGATCGACATCTGACGCCACTGGCGCCGCTGCCGCTCGGTCTCGAGGGTCAGGTACTGGCCGGCCCGGAACAGGTACGGGGCGTCGGGCTGGATGCGCAGCACCGCGAAGTCGCGCTGCACCCGCTCGTGCGACACCACGGTCGCGCCCCAGTAGGCCGGCTCGTTCGCCTTGCGCAGCGCACCGTCGATCATGATCGAGGCGAGCCGGGTGTAGCTGCCGACGATCGCCTCCTCGGTCTCGGCCGTCCAGGCCGATCCCATGATCGTCCTGAATGCGTTGACGAGGGCCTGGCCGGCGAGGTCGTAGTGCCGTGGCTCGACGTCGAACTTGCGGTGGTCGACGCCGAGCTGGTCGAGGTGGGCCGCCATCGACTCGGGGTCGTCGGCGACGACCCACTGGAGGAGTGCCCGGCCGAAGTCGTCGCGCTGGGTCGACATGTTCGACGGGAACATCCGGAACGCCTCGTCGCCGAGGGCGAAGAACAGCTCGGCGTAGAAGGTGCGCACGAGCAGGTCGGCGCGGTCGCTGACGGAGTCCCAGGCGGCGCGGACGACCGCGCGGTCGTACGGCTTGGCCACGACCGGCGTCAGGGCCGGCGGGTTCGGGGGCGTGTAGAAACCCGGCACCGGAACGGGCGCGCTGCGCAGGTCGGCGGCACCGACGACAAGACCCCCGGCCGCGGGACCGGGGGCGAAGAACTGAGCGGTCGGCGCCTCGTCAAGATCGGGTCTAGGGGCGCCGGCAAGATCGGCTCTGGGTGGATGCGGCAACGGGCGCGGGGAGGCGTGCACCCCGTTCGTACCGTTGAGCCCCGCCCCGTTCGTGGTGTCGGTCTTCGGCGGCACGTAGTAGCCGTTGGTGGCCGGCGCGACGGGCTCCGGTCGGGCGCCGTTGCGGGGCAGCCGCAGCTGGCCGGTGGACGGGTCGGCCTGATGGCGGTGAACCGGGGCGTCGGTCACCGCGCGGCGGGCGCGACGCTCACGTCCGCCGTCGTCGGACGAGCGCCATTTGTCGAGGGCCTGTCGAAGCCCCATGGGTGTGCCTCCAGTTGACGTCGAATCCGACTGTAGCGGGTATGCCCGTATGCACATGTACCGTAAATCGATCCGAAAGGGAGGTTGTCTGGTGAGTCCCAAAGGTACGCCGAAGCCTGGTTCCGACGGTGAACA
>NZ_DASYFV010000058.1:0-66347 GCF_036000465.1 Jatrophihabitans sp.
TCTGACCCTGCCGCATTGGTGGTCGGTCCGACCGGCGTCGCCTACGACAGGCGCACCGGCATCCTGTTCGTCGCCGACACCGCCGAGAACCGCATATCGGCGATTCACCGCGCCGCGACGCGCATGTCCACCGCCGACACCGGCACCGACGTCACCGCGAACGGCCACCTGAACAGTCCGCTCGGTCTGGTCATCGCACCGAATGGTCACCTCGTATCGGTCAACGCGGGCAACGGGCTCGCTGTCGAGACCGCACGTAACGGCGCTCAGGTCGCCACCAGGCAGCTCGATAGCTCGGGTTCACCGGCTGGCGCTGGGGCGTTGTTCGGATTGGCGATCGCACCGCACGGCCACGTCTACTTCGTCGACGATGCGACCAACAAGCTCGACCTGCTGCACTGAGTCTGCTGCGATCGGAACCAGGAGCGCGGCTCCTGGTTCCGATCAAGTAGGACGCTGTAAGGAGCTACTTGCAGTTCTGATGGACATAGACGGCGATGCGGTTGCTCGCCGCTGTAACAGCCGGCGATCCGACGAAACCCGATCCTGTCTTCGATGCCTGGTCGGCCGCATCGGCGAGAACCGTCAGATCGTGCTGGACTGACGTCGACGGCACTTCGCCGGCCAGCTTGCGCAGCTCCGCCGCGACCTGCGTGTAGTCGGCCGCGCTCGGCGGGTTGAGACCAGTGAAAACCCGATGGCTCAAGCCTGTCCTGAAGCTCTGCTGCTCGGAGCAGAACGTGCTGAGGCTGCGGTCGCTTCCGCTGCTGCCGTTTGTCGCGAGCACCACGATCACGACGACGATGGCGACAACGGCGGCCCCGATGCCGCCGAGCAGCCACGCCCGGTTGTTGCGTTTCTGGGGAGCTTGGCTCGGGAATCCCTGGGGTTGAGGCGCCTGGGGCGCGGGACCCTGGGCCGTCCATTGCCTGCCGTCCCAGTAGCTCGACCGCGATGGGTCGTTCGGGTCGGGATACCAGCCAGCGTCCATATCAACGACTCCCTCATGCCGCGATTTCGGCGAGCATCCCGTCCGGTGAGCGGGCTGTCCAGGGTCTCGATCCACTTGTGCACGCGTCGCCACGACGGATCGACTCAAGCTAGGACGACCTGGACGGCCCATGCGAGATGACGCGTTCGTTGGACGCATCCACCGCTCCCGCGAACGGACGGTTCATGCCATGATCGATGCGTGAGTCGCGTCGTCGCGGTCGTCCCACTCGTGCTTGGGGTGATAACGGGTGCGGTCATCATGGCCGCGCTCAGCGTGTGGTGGGAAGGCGACAGCTGGGGCCGCGGCCTGCTGTGGGGCTTGATCGTGATGACGGGCGCGCAGGCCACAACACTGGCGTTCGAGCGCCGCCGGAGTCGTCGTCAGTCGGCGCCCTGAGTCGCGATCCGTCTAGGCCGATCGGCTTCGCACCGTCGGCGAGCCGAACAAGATCATTTTGTGTCCGAGGGGGGACTTGAACCCCCACGCCCCGTAAAGGGCACTAGCACCTCAAGCTAGCGCGTCTGCCATTCCGCCACCCGGACCGAGTGCGGCGCTAACTCTAACCCACTGCTCGACCCGCCTTCCGCGCGCCTCGTCGCGAGCGGGGCAGGTCGGAATTTATGCTTTCGTCAGGTAATGCCGACCTAGCGGATGCGGCCCTACTTCACACAGAGCTAACCTACCTCGCCAGGGTCGCGAGGACGGGACCAACGAGGGGAACTACGTGCAGCGGAGCAGCGCAGGCGTGCGGACGCTTCTGGGCGTCGCGCTGGCGGCGCTCACCGTCGGCGTCGCCACGCCCGCCTGGGCCGGCACGCCGACCCCGAACCCATCGCCCAACGGTGGCCTGCCCCTGAACGTCACGGTCGGCCCGATCCACGTCAACCTGAACCTGCCGCTCGACCTCGGGGGGCTGCTCGGCAGTGCGGCGCCGACCACGCCGGCCGGGCCCACGAGCCCGGCTCCGTCGACCTCGCCGACGACACCACCGCGCACGAGCCATCCTCCGGCGCCGCCCCCGTCGTCGGTGCCCGTGCGACCGCGGCCGTCGACCGCGGTGGCACTCCAGGCACCGCCGCCCGCGCCCGGTCCGCCCGCCGCGACGACCCGGGTCACGGCCACCGTCACCGCCACGAAGACCGCGGTTCCGGCGCGGCACCGCGTGCTGGGCGCGCCGTCGTTGCTGCAGAGCGCCTTCGAGCCCGGCAACCCGGTGATGCTGCTCAGCAGCGTCGTGCTCGCCTGCGCCCTGGCCGTCGGCACGGTCGTGGTCATGGGGGGCCGGCGCTCACCGCGAACGGCCCGCCACTCCCGCTGATCGGTCCGCGCCCGGTGCCCGGACTGGTAGGACTGAAGTCATGAGTGCCCAGGACGAGGTCACGGACCTGCTGGTCGAGCTGATCCGCATCAACACCTCCAACCCGACCCATCCCGAACGACCCGCCGCCGAGTGGGTCGCCGCGAAGCTGGACGAGGTCGGCATCGACTCGCAGATCATCGAGGCGTCGAAGGGTCGGGCGTCGACGATCGCGCGGATCGAGGGCAGCGACCCGTCGCGGGCACCGTTGCTGATCCACGGTCACCTCGACGTCGTCCCGGCCGATGCGAGTGAGTGGACGGTCGACCCGTTCGGCGGCGAGGTCAAGGACGGCTTCGTCTGGGGCCGCGGTGCCATCGACATGAAGGACATGGACGCGATGGTTCTGGCCCTCGTGCGCGATTGGGCCCGCACCGGCGAGAAGCCGCCGCGCGACATCGTCCTCGCGTTCGTCTCGGACGAGGAGGCGGGCGGTCGCCAGGGGGCGCACTACCTCGTCGACCACCACCCCGACCTGTTCGCCGACTGCACCGAGGCGATCAGTGAGGTCGGTGGGTACAGCATCTCGCTCAACGAGCAGGCCCGCATCTACGCCGTGCAGACCGCCGAGAAGGGCATCGACTGGCTGCGTCTGAAGGCGAAGAGCGTGCCCGGGCACGGCTCGATGGTGCACGACAGCAACGCCGTCACCCGCTTGGCCGAGGCCGTCTCGCGCATCGGCACCCACGAGTGGCCGATCGTCATCACCGACACGGTTCGGGCACTGGTCAAGGGCCTGAGCGAGGTGCTGCAGCGCGACCTCGACCCGGAGAAGGCGGACGAGTGGCTGCCGCTGCTCGGCGGCGCGGCCCGCATGCTCGGCGCGACTATCCGCAACACGGCCAACCCGACCATGCTGCAGGCCGGCTACAAGGCCAACGTCATCCCGTCCACGGCCGAGGCGACGATCGACTGCCGCTTCCTGCCCGGCGAGGAGCAGGCGCTGCTCGACACCATCGACGAGCTGCTCGGCGAGCACGTCGAGCGCGAGATCGAGGTCAGCGACATCGCGGTCGAGACCTCCTTCGACGGCGCCCTCGTCGACGCGATGTCGGCCGCGCTCAAGGCCGAGGACCCGGGCGCGATCCCGCTGCCGTACCTGATGAGCGGCGGCACCGACGCCAAGTCGTTCTCCACCCTCGGCATGCGCTGCTTCGGCTTCTCACCCCTGCTGCTGCCGTCGGATCTCGACTTCATGTCGATGTTCCACGGCATCGACGAGCGCGTCCCGGTCGAGGGGCTGCAGTTCGGGGTGCGCGTGCTGGAGCGACTGCTCCGCTCGTGCTGACCGAATCGCCGCCGGGACCCAGCACCAGGAGAAGGCCCTACCGGGCGACCTACGCCGTGCTCGCGGTCGGCACCAGCGCGTATTCGCTGCTGCAGTCGCTCGTCTCACCGGTGCTGCCGCTGCTCGAGACCGAACTGCACACCGACCAGGCGACGGTGACGTGGGTGCTCACCGCCTACCTGCTGTCGGCGTCGGTCTTCACCCCGATCATCGGACGGGTCGGGGACATGATCGGCAAGGGCCGCATGCTGGTGGTTGCCCTCGGCGTGCTCGCCGTCGGTTCCGTGCTGGCCGCGCTCGCCTCGTCCATCGGCGTGATGATCGTGGCCCGGGCGATCCAGGGTGTCGGCGGCGGCGTCATCCCGCTGGCGTTCGGCATCATCCGCGACGAGTTTCCCCGGCCCAAGGTGCCGGCGGCGGTCGGTACCGTCGCCGCACTGCTTGCCGTGGGCGGCGGCGCCGGCCTCGTCCTCGCCGGCCCGATCGTCAATACCCTTGACTACCACTGGCTGTTCTGGATCCCGGCGATCATGGTCGGTGCGGCGGCCGTGGCGACGCACTTCGTCGTGCCGCCGTCGCCGGTACGCACAGCCGGGCGGGTCAACTGGCTCGCCGCGATCCTGCTGTCGAGCTGGCTGGTCGCGTTGTTGCTGGCCATCAGTGAGGCGCCGCGCTGGGGCTGGACCTCGGTGACCGTCATCGGCCTCATCGTCGCCTCCGTCGTCCTCGCCGCGGCGTGGATCCGGGTCGAACTCCGGGCCCGCGAACCCCTGATCGACATGCGGATGATGCGCGCGCCGGCGGTGTGGTCGACCAACCTCGTCGCGTTCCTGTTCGGCGCCGGCCTCTACACCGTCTTCGCGTTCCTGCCCGAGTTCATCCAGACCCCGCGCTCTGCCGGGTACGGGTTCGGCGCCTCGGTCACCGAGTCCGGCTTCATCGTGCTGCCGATGGCCGTGGCCATGTTCGTGTTCGGTCAGCTCGCGGCGCCGCTGTCGTCCCGGTTCGGCTCGCGGTCGGTGCTCATCGCCGGCTCGGCCGTCAGCGTCCTGCCATTCCTGATGCTGGCTCTCGCGCACGACCGAATCTGGGAGGTGTCGGTGGCGACGGGCCTGCTCGGGGTCGGTTTCGGGCTCGCGTTCTCGGCGATGTCGAACATCATCGTCGACGTCGTACCGTCGCACCAGACCGGTGTCGCGAGCGGGATGAACGCGAACATCCGCACGATCGGTGGGTCGATCGGGGCGGCCGTCGTCGCGAGCGTCGTCACCGCGCAGCTGCAGGCGAGCGGGTTGCCGACCGAGTCGGGATACGTGACGAGTTACCTGGTGCTGGCCGCCGTCCTCGTGCTCGCCGCACTGGCCGGATTGCTCATCCCGACCACGACGCCGGAACGCGATGCGCACCAGATCGAGCAGGGCTCGCTGCGCCACCCCGCCATGGCCATCGTGGCCGCCGGCACCCTGGTGGGCGACGACCCCGAGTAGCCGGCCGGGGATGTCGTACCCGCATGCCAGAGTGATCGGATGCTGGTCGTCGATGTCGCCTCCGCTTCCGCCGATGTGGGCGCCACCTCGTCGCGGCTGGCCAAGACCGCGCGCATCGCCGAGCTGCTCGCCGGGGCCGAGCCGGGCGAGGTGGCGATCATCGTGTCGTGGCTGTCGGGCGAGCTGCCGCAGCGCCAGATCGGCGTCGGCTGGGCCGCGCTGAAGTCGCTGCCGGCGCCGGCCACCGACCCGTCGCTGCTCGTCGTCGCGGTCGACGCCACCTTCACCGAGATCGGCGCGACGTCGGGACCGGGCTCGCAGGGCCGCCGCGCCGCCCTACTGGCCGACCTCTTCGGGGCGGCCACCGACGTCGAGCAGACCTTCCTGCGCCGCCTGCTCGGGGACGAGCTGCGCCAGGGCGCGCTGCTCGGCGTCATGGCCGACGCGGTGGCCAAGGCCGCCGGGGTGCCGGCGCCGGCGGTGCGGCGGGCGGCGATGCTCGGCGGCCACCTGCCGACGGTCGCCGCGGTTGCGCTCGCCGACGGGGAGGGCGCGCTGGCGGCTTTCAGCCTGCAGGTCGGGCGGCCGGTGGGTCCGATGCTGGCCCAGACGGCGAGCGACGTGGGCGACGCGCTCACCCGCCTCGGCGGCACCGCGGTGTTCGAGGCCAAGCTGGACGGCGCCCGGGTGCAGATCCACCGCGACGGCACCGACGTCTCGGTCTACACCCGCTCGCTCGACGACGTCACGGCCCGCCTGCCCGAGGTCGTCGAAGCGACCCTCGCCCTGCCCGTCACGTCGCTCGTCGCCGACGGCGAGGCCATCGCACTCCGCCCGGACAACCGCCCGCACCGCTTCCAGGTCACGGCCTCACGTTTCGGCCGCAGCGCTGACATCGCGGCCGCCCGCGCCACCCAGCCGCTGTCGGTGTTCTTCTTCGACGTGCTGCACCTCGACGGCGTCGACCTGCTCGACGAGCCGGGCGAGGCGCGGGCCGAGGCGCTCGCCGCGGTGGTGCCCGACCACCAGCGGGTCGATCGTCTGGTCGCGTCGTCGGCCGACGACGCGCAGGCATTCCTCGAGCGCACGCTGGCCGCCGGGCACGAGGGGGTCATGGCGAAGTCGCTGACCGCGCCCTACGAGGCGGGCCGCCGCGGCGCCGGCTGGCTCAAGGTCAAACCGGTGCACACCCTCGATCTCGTCGTGCTCGCCGTCGAATGGGGCTCGGGCCGGCGCACCGGCAGGCTCTCCAACATCCACCTCGGCGCCCGTGATCCGGCCGGCGGCTTCGTGATGCTGGGCAAGACCTTCAAGGGCATGACCGACAAGATGCTGGCCTGGCAGACCGAGCGCTTCCTCGGTCTCGCCGACGGCCCGACCGACGGCTACGTCGTGCGCGTACGGCCGGAACAGGTCGTCGAGATCGCCTTCGACGGCGTGCAGGGGTCGACCCGCTACCCCGGCGGCATGGCGCTGCGCTTCGCCCGGGTGCTGCGCTACCGCGACGACAAGCGACCCGACGAGGCCGACACCCTCGACACCGTGCGCGCGTTCTACGAGCGCGAGTAAGGAGGTACTAGCACCAAAGGGTGATGGCGGGCGGCCCTGACGGTGAGCGGTAATGGGTCGACGAGGTACGTCCGACGACGGGGGAGCCACCCATGAACCGCCTGCTCGTGCTCGGCGGCAGCCTGGTCGCGGCAGCCGCCGTGGCCGCGCTGCCGGCGGTCATCGGGCTGAGCGGGAACCCGTCGTTCAGCCACCAGCTGCCGGTCCACGTGCCGTCGCAGGCGCGAGCGGTCGAGCTCGTCGACGGGTCGTCGGAGGTGTCCGTCGCGCCCGCCCCGAGCGCGACCCGATCACGCGCCGAGGCCGCCGACGACCGGCCCTCCGACGGCGGGCCGTCCGACGGAGGGCCTCCCGGCGACGGCCCGGCCCCGACGGCGGCCGACCCCGTTCCGACGCGCAGCCGCGGCTCGCGCGACGACGGACCGACCGCGGCGCGCAGCACCGGAACCGGCCGCGAGGAGCACCCGAGCACGGTGGCCCGCACCTCCGAGGGCGGCGACTCCCGGGGCGGCCCGGGCCCGGCATCGGGCACCACCTCGCACGACGCGCCGACCGGGGGGAGCACGAGTGACCGTCGACATGGCGGCGACGCCACGAACCACGCCTGACGGGCAGGACGACTGGGTCGTGCTCGCCGCGGCGCCGAGCGCCCGGCGCCGGCGCGAACGGCCGGTGCGGTTCCGGCGGGTCGTGGTGCAACTCGCGGCCGCGGTGGTCGTCGTCCTCGCCGCGGTGGCGCTCGTCGGGTCCGTGGTCAGCCGGCGCTCGGCCGAGCAGCAGGGCGTGCACGACGCCGCCCAGACCACCGATCTGCTGGCGCAGAGCACGATCCAGCCCGCCCTCACCGACGCGATGCTCACCGACAGCGCGCTGGCGCGCCGGGTGCTCGCGCCGATCGTCCGCGACAGCCTGACCGTCGCGTCGGTGTCGCGGGTGAAGATCTGGACGGCCGACGGGCGCATCCTCTTCTCCGACGACAGCCGGCTCATCGGCCGCGTGTTCACCCTCGACGACGAGGCGGTGTCGTCGCTGACGACGCCGAGCACGGTGGCCGGCATCAGCGATCTGACCCGGCCGGAGAACGTGTTCGAGCGGCGCGACCGCCGGCTGCTCGAGGTGTACCGGCCGGTGTGGACGCCGACCGGGGTGCCGCTGCTGTTCGAGGCCTACTACCCGTACTCGGTCGTCACCGCCCGGGCCGACGACCTGTGGCGCGGCTTCTCCGGCATCCTGCTCAGCAGCCTGGCCGCGGTGTTCGTGCTGCTGCTGCCGGTGGCGTGGGCCCTGGTCAGCCGCACCCGGCGGGCGCAGCACGCGCGCGAGCGGGCCCTGCTGCGGGCCATCGACGCCTCGGCCGGCGAGCGGCGCCGCATCGCCGCGACGCTGCACGACGGCGCGGTGCAGCAACTCGCCGCCGCGTCGTTCGCCGTCTCGGCCGCGGCCGAACGTGCCGCCGCCGGCGGGGACACCGTCGAGGCCGCGCGCCTGCACGCCACCGCGGCCACCGTGCGCACCACCCTCGGCGGCATGCGCTCGCTGCTCGTCGACATCTACCCGGCCGGCCTGCGCTCCGCCGGACTCGAGACCGCGCTACGCGACCTGACCTCGAGCGTCGCGGCGCACGACGCCGAGGTGCTGGTCGACATCGATCCCGACGTCGCCGAGCGGCTCGCGGCCGACGAGCAGGAGGCCGTCTTCCGGGTGGCGCAGGAGGCCCTGCGCAACGCGGCGAAGCACGCCCGTCCGGGCCGGGTCGAACTGCGCCTGCACCGGTCGGGTCCGCACGCCCGGCTGCTCGTCGCCGACGACGGTTCCGGGTTCGTCGCGGGCCCGGACGCCAGCCCCGACGGGCACTTCGGACTCGCCCTGATGACCGACGCCGCCGAGCAGGTGGGGGCGGCGCTCGCGCTGTCCTCCGCCCCGGGTGGGGGTACGCGCGTACGCATGGATGTGGAGCTCACATGATCCGGGTGCTGCTGGTCGACGACCACCGACTCGTCCGGGCCGGCCTGGCCGGCCTGCTCGAATCCGTTCCCGACATGGTCGTCGTGGGCGAGGCCGCCGACGGTCATCGCGCGATCGAGGCGGTGCGCGAGACCGGGCCCGACGTCGTCCTGATGGACGTGTCGATGCCCGGCATGGACGGCATCGAGGCGACCCGGACGCTCGTCGTCGGCAACCCCGACCTGCGCATCGTCGCGCTCACCTCGTTCAGCGACCAGACCCGCGTCGCCCAGATGATCGCGGCGGGGGCGGTCGGCTACCTGCTCAAGGACTGCGAGCCGGCCGACCTGCTCAATGCCGTGCGCGCCGCCCACCGCGGTGACGCCCCGCTCGATCCGCGGGTGGCCGGGGCGCTGCTGCCCGGCCGGCGCCCGCCCGAGCCGGCGGTGCAGCCGCTCAGCGCGCGCGAGCGCGAGGTGCTTCTGCTGGTGAGCAAGGGATTGGCGAACAAACAGATCGCGCGCGCGCTCGGCATCTCCGAGCAGACCGTGAAGGTCCACGTCAGCAACGTGTTCCGGCGCATAGGCGTGAACGACCGCACCTCGGCCGCGCTGTGGGCGCGCGAGCACCTCAGCCCCGTGATCGAGTACTAGCCTTTCGGCCGCTGGCGACGCCGCCCGCGGCGCGCAGGTATGCGGAGGCGCGTCGCCCTCTAGACGGAGAGTCCGGGCAGGGGGAGGGGGGTCCTGCGCCGCTTGCGGCGCAGGGTCACCCGGCGGCTGCCGTCCACGTACCGGACGACCCGGGCGAGCTCCCAGCCGCCGAACTCGGCGTGGAGCGAGAGCTGCGCCGCTGCGTTCAACCGGGTCACGTCGGCCGGGATGCGCAGCGGCGCGTACTCCCAGTCTGGATCTGCCTCGCCCTCGGAGCGCTCACGCACGGCCGTCATACCGGACTATTGAACGCTCCCGGCCGCGGTGACACCACCCGCCCGTCCGAAGGCCATCCGGAAATCGCTCAGGCTGAACGACAGCAGGGGGCGGCGGCCGGCCAGGAAGCCGAGCGGTCCGCCGGGATCGGCCGTGAAGGTCGCGCGATCGAGGGACACCGCGGCCCGTGCCCGCACCGGGCTCACCTTGGCCGCCCCCGCGAGCCACTGGACGACCGAGAAGCCGGCCGGCCAGCGCCCGGGCAGGCGCAGCAGCGGGCGGACGGTGCCCTCGGCGATGGCGCCCTTCTCGTCCCGGGCCGAGCGGCGGTCGCCGTCGAAGTCGAACGAGGCGAGGTCCTTCGGGATACCCCACAGCGCGCGGCCGCCGTCGCGGGACTGCTCACTGTCGACCCAGATGCGGACGATGGTCGGCAGCACCCGCCGGCCGCGCCGCACCAGGAGCGTGGCCATCACCTCGCGGTAGCTGAGCACGCCGCCGGGCTCGTAGGAGACCCAGGCGGTGCCGACGACGCCGAAGCGGCCGAGCCGTACCGGACGGCAGCCCGGCGGCAGGTCGACCGGCACGTCGGCGAGCGGGACGACGAACGCCGAGGCGTGCAGCTGGCCGCGGAGGTCCCACGGCTCGGGCGGAAAGCTCATGACGCCTCCGTGATGAGAGGAAGCCGCAGCGCGCCGGGGGCGGCCTCGGGGACGACGGGGCGCTGGGGCGCGACGGGAGCGATCCGCTCGTAGCCGGCGCCGAGCGGTGGCCTGGCGTCGGCCTCGCCCCGGTTCGGCCACATCGACATCGCCCGCTCGGCCTGGGCGGTGATGGTGAGCGAGGGGTTGACGCCGAGGTTCACCGACACCGTCGAACCGTCGAGCACATGCAAGTCGTCGTGGCCGAACAGCCGGTGATACGCGTCGACGACGCCGGTGGAGGGGGAGTCGCCGATGACGCAGCCGCCGATCAGGTGCCCGGTGACCGGCACGTCGACGAGATCACCCCACGTGCCGCCGGCGACGCCGTCGATGTGCTCGGCGACGCGGCGGGTGACCTCGTGCCCGGCCGGGATCCAGGTCGGGTTCGGTTCCCCCGCCCCGGGACGGCTGGTGAGCCGGCGGCGCCCGAACCGGCGCCGCTTCAGCGAGGTGGTGATCGAGTTGTCCAGGCTCTGCATGACCAGCAGGACGATGGTCTGCTCCGACCAGTGCCTCGGGTTGTGCATCGCCGGCAGCTCGCGCAGCCGCTTGCGCATCTCGCGCAGACCGACCCGCCAGCGGGCGATCGGCTGGTCGCCGTCGACGAGCACGGTGCCGAGCAGGGCGAGCAGGTTGCTGCCCCGGCCGTAGCGGACCGGCTCGACGTGCGTCACCGGATCCGGGTGGATCGACGAGGTGATCGCCACGCCCCGGCTGTAGTCGACGTCGTGGCCGCGGGCGCGGGCGGCGAGGATCGCCTCGGAGTTGGTGCGGGTGAGGCGCCCGACTCCCGAGGAGATGTTCGGCAGCGAGCCGTCCTCGCGCAGCGCGTGCAGCAGCTTGGCCGTGCCGAGCGCGCCGGCGGCGAAGATCACCTGGTCGGCGGTGAACGTCCGGGCCTGCGCGCGGCGGCCGGTGGGGCGGCGGCCGGTGCGGTGGGTGCGCACCTCGTACCCGCTGCTGCGCCGGGGCGTCACCCCGTGCACCGTCGTCGACGGGTGCACCTCGGCGCCGGCCTGCTCGGCCAGGTAGAGGTAGTTCTTCACCAGCGTGTTCTTCGCGTTGTGCCGGCAGCCGGTCATGCACTCGCCGCAGTGCGTACAGGAGCGGCGGGTCGGGCCGGCGCCGCCGAAGTAGGGGTCGGCCACGTCGGTGCCGGGCCGGGTGCCGGGTGCGCCGAAGAAGACACCGACGTCGGCGTTGCGGTAGGTGGCGCCGATGCCCATCTCGTCGGCGACGTCGCGCATCACCCGGTCGGCCGGGGAGGTGCCCGGGTAGGTCGCGACGCCGAGCATGCGCCGGGCCTGGTCGTAGTACGGCGCGAGCTCGGCCTGCCAGTCGGTGATGTGGGCCCACTGCGGGTCGGCGTAGACGCCGGGCGGCGGCTGGTAGAGCGTGTTCGCGTAGCCGAGCGACCCGCCGCCCACGCCCGCCCCGGTGAGCACCAGCACGTCGCGCAGCGGGGTGACGCGGAAGATGCCGTGGCACCCGGCCGCCGGGGCGAAGAGGTAGTCCCGCACGTGCCACGACGACTTGGGGAAGTCGGCGTCGGCGAAGCGGCGGCCGGCCTCGATGACCCCGACGCGGTAGCCCTTCTCGGTCAGCCGCAGCGCGCTGACGCTGCCGCCGAAACCCGAGCCGATGATCAGGACGTCGTAGTGGGTCATGCGGCGGCTCCGGCGAAGAGGGTCGTGACGAGGCGGTGGGCGTTGCGGCGTCGGGTCGCGGCGTTCGTGCCGTGGAGCGCGAGGGCCGAGTCGAGTCCGGGCTCGAACGGGGCGAGGGCGAGGTGCGGAAGCAGCAGGATGAGCAGCGACAGCAGCGCGTCGATGTCGGCGTCGGCGGCCAGCTCGCCGTCGCGCTGCGCCTGCTCGAGCAGCGGGCGCAGGCCCTGGGCGTAGAGGCGGTGCACCGGCTCGCGCACCGCCGTGCGCACCTGCGGGTCGAGCTCCATGGTCGTGGCCGCGGTGATGCCACGCTCCAGCGGATGCGTGTGCATGTAGTCGATCCAGACCTCGACGAGGCCGGTGAAGTGTTCGAGGAACGGCGTGTCGGCCTTCTCGAGGTAGGGCTGCATGACGGCGTAGATGCCGAGCGAGGCCTGCTCGGCGACGTGGGCGAAGAAGTCGAACTTGTCGTCGAAATACTGGAACAGCGAGCCCTTCGCGACGCCGGCCTCGCGGGCGATCACGTTCAGGCTGCCGCCGGAGTAGCCGTGCCGTCCGAACTCGGCCATGGCGGCGTGCAGCACCCGCTCGCGCCGGTCGGCGTCGAGGTTGTCCCACGTCGGACGAGGCATTTGCGCGAC
This sequence comes from Jatrophihabitans sp., assembly GCF_036000465.1. GTDB lineage: Bacteria > Actinomycetota > Actinomycetes > Mycobacteriales > Jatrophihabitantaceae > Jatrophihabitans. The sequence goes on from NZ_DASYFV010000058.1 coordinate 12,581, forward strand.
CCTCCCTGCTGTGTCATCGTTAGTGTATGACCACCTGGTCATATACGCGCAAGTGGAGGTTGGCATGACCGATCGCGTCTGCATCATCGGGGCCGGTTCCTCGGGCATCGCGGCCTGCCAGGTCCTGCAGGCGCGGGGCATCGAGTTCGACTGCTACGAGGCGGGCTCGGAGGTCGGCGGCAACTGGCGCTACCTGAACGACAACGGCATGTCGTCGTCGTACCGCTCGCTGCACATCAACACCTCGCGCGAGATCATGGAGTACAAGTCCTACCCGATGCGGCACGACTACCCGACGTACCCGAACCACGTGCAGATCGCCCAGTACTTCGACCGCTTCGTCGACCATTTCGGCTTCCGCGAGCACATCGCGTTCCGCACCGAGGTAGTCAGGGTGGCGCCGGGCGAGGGCGGCGGCTGGGACGTGTCGGTGCGCAAGCGCGGCGGCAAGCGGCTGACCACGACGCGCTACGGCGCCGTGATCGTCGCCAACGGCCATCACTGGGACGCCCGCTGGCCCGAGCCGGCGTTCCCCGGCGCCGACACCTTCACCGGCACCCAGACGCACTCGCACCACTACAAGACCTTCGACGGGTACGAGGGCAAGCGGGTGCTCGTGCTCGGCATCGGCAACTCGGCGTGCGACATCGCGGTCGAGACGTCCAAGGTCTCGGAGCGGACGTTCCTGGCGATGCGCCGCGGCGCGCACGTCGTGCCCAAGTACGTCTTCGGCATCCCGACCGATCACCTGACCACGTCGCCGATCGCCCGCATCGGCTGGTGGCCCATGCAGCGGGCGATGCTCGGGCTGATCATGAAGGCGGTGCGGGGCGACGTCACGAAGTACGGGCTGCCCAAGCCCGACCACAAGATCGCCTCGGCCCACCCGACGATCAGCGACGACCTGCTCACCCGGCTCGGCCACGGCGACATCGCGGTGAAGCCGAACATCGAGCGGATCGACGGCGACACCGTGCGCTTCGTCGACGGCACGTCCGAGCAGATCGACACGATCGTCTACTGCACCGGCTACAAGATCACGTTCCCGTTCTTCGACGAGTCGCTGCTCGCCGCCCACGACAACGAGATCTCGCTGTTCCACCGCGTCGTCGACCCGCAGCACCCGGGGTTGTACTTCGTCGGGCTCGTGCAGCCGCTCGGCGCGATCATGCCGCTGGCCGAGGCGCAGTCGGAGTGGGTGGCCGACCTGCTCGAGGGCACCGCCACGCTGCCGTCGGAATCGGAGATGTCGGACGAGATCGCGGCCTACCACCGCGGTCTGGTCAAGCGGTACGTGAGGTCGAAGCGCCACACGATCCAGGTGGACTTCCTCGACCACCTCGCCGAACTGAGGAAGGAGCGGGCCGACGGCGCGCGGCGGCGCGGCCAGTCGCGCGCGCTCGCCCGCGACGAGGTCGCCGCGACCGCGTGACTCCAAGCGGCGCGACCGTTCCGGCGAGGGGAGGACCTGATCGTCCACGCAAGGTCAGGCCTCGACGTACTCCTGCAGCAGCGGGATGAGCCGGGTGCGGCGGGGGATGGCGCCGACCTGGCGCACCGCCCGCGCGACGGCCGGGCCGGCTGCGTGCACCACGGACAGGTGCCTCTGCGCCCGGGTGAGCGCGGTGTAGACGAGCGGACGCGACATGAGCCCGCCGGCCTCGGGCGGCAGCACCACGACGACGGCCGGGAACTCCGAGCCCTGGGCCCGGTGCACCGTGATCGCCCAGCCGTGCAGCAGGTCGGCCAGCGCCTTGCCCTTCACCTCGGCCGGCCCGGACGCGAACTCGACCGTCACCGCCCCCTCGGCGCCGACGGCGGACACCACGCCGACCTCGCCGTTGGCGTAGCCGTTCGGCTCCGCCTCGAGGTGGTTGGCGGTCGCGACGACGCGGTCGCCCGGATCGAAGCGGCGCTTGCCCGAACCCGGGTTCAGCGTGGCCTTCAGCGCGGCGTTGAGCTGCTGGGTACCGGCCGGACCGCGATGCACCGGCGTCACCACCTGCACCTGCGCCGAGGGGATGCCGAGCGCGCGCGGGATCGAGTCGGTGACGAGCTGGACGACCCGGTGCGACGCCTCGGCCGAGCCACGGGCGGCGACGATCACGACCTCGTGCGTCGGGTCGTCGACCGCGGCCAGCGAGCCCTCGCGCACCTCGGTGGCCAGCCGGGCGATCGTGCCGCCCTCGTTCTGCCGGTACAGGGTGCGGAGCTCGGTCACCGGCACCCGCCCGGAGTCGATCAGGTCGCCGAGCACGCGGCCCGGTCCGATCGACGGCAGCTGGGCGGCGTCGCCGACGAACACGAGGTGGGTGCCGTCCGCACAGGCGGTCAGCAGCGCGTCGGCCAGCTCGACATCGAGCATCGAGGCCTCGTCGACGACGACGACGTCCTCGTCGAGCGGCCAGTCCTCACCGCGGGCGAAGCCGCCGTCGAAGCTGACGGCATCGCCCGAGACCCGCGGCTGGGCGCCGAGCAGGCGGTGCAGGGTCGAGGCGGGGGAGTCGCACAGCTCCTCGAGCCGCTTGGCCGCGCGCCCGGTGGGGGCGGCGAGCGCCACGGTCTTCCCGGCGCTCTCGGCGAGGGTGACCAGCGTGGCGACGGTGCGGCTCTTGCCGGTGCCGGGGCCGCCGGTGAGCACGGTGACCCCACCGGCCAGGGCGGCCGCGACCGCCGCGGCCTGGGCCTCGTCCAGGGATGCCTTCTTCGCCCGCGTCTTCGACACCGTTATCGGCTCGGCCGTCGCGATCAACCGGGCGATGCCCTGCGCGATGCCGTCCTCGGCCTCGGCGTAGCGGGCCAGCCCGACCATGCCGTCGTCGGACTCGACGACCGCGGCCGACTCGACGGCGGCGTCGACGGCGGCCTCGGCGTCACCGGCGCCGAATTCGAGCAGCGCCGACGCCACGTCGCTCCGGACGTCGACGGTGTGGCCGTCGCGGGACCCGCGGGCCAGGACCCAGCCGACGAGCGCGCGGGCCCGGCGCGGATCGTCGCGGCCCACGCCCGGGATCGCCGCGCGCGCGACCCGATCGGCCTCACCCGGAGTAACCCCGAACACGGAGAGTAAGCGCCACGGGTCGTCGCGCAGCAGCCGCGGCGCCGGCGGACCGAGCAGGTCGACCGCGCGGCCGGCCACCCGGGCGTCCAGCCCGGCGGGCACGATCAGCTGGGCGACCTCGTAGGCCGGCCCGGCGGCGATGAACGCCGACAGCAGCCGGCCGGCCCGCAGCGGGCCGACCTTGGGCAGCAGGGCGAGGTTGGCCGCGCTGACGTCCTCGGGCCCGTGGATCCCGGTGCCGTCGAGCTCAGCGGCGAGGCGCTTGCCCAGCCCGGGCCACAGCCCGGCGTCGCAGAACGCCGCGAAGACCGGATCCGGGCTCAGCGCACGTCCTCGGGGTACTCGATCGCCGGGGCCGAGACGTCGTCGAGCGCCGAGACGATCTCGCGCGGCAGCTCGAGCGCCTCGCTGGCCAGCGCCGCGGTCAGCTGCCCGAGGGTGCGGGCCCCGAGGATCGGGGCCACCACGCCCGGACGGTCGCGCAGCCAGGCCAGCGCCACCGACACCGACGAGGTCGCCAGCCCCTCGGCCGCGGTGGCCACCGCCTCGACGATCCCGGCCGCGCCGGCGCTGTCGTCGAGCGGCAGGGTGCGCGACGCCGCGGCCCGCGAGTCGGCCGGCACGCCGTCGCGGTACTTGCCGGTCAGCACCCCGCCGCCCAACGGGGAGTAGGGCATGACACCGACCCCGAGCGCGTCGCAGGCCGGCACGACCTCGCGCTCGATGCCGCGGTCGAGCAGTGAGTACCGCACCTGGTTGGCCACGATCGGCGCCCGACCCGGCACGGCCTGCTGCCAGCCCGCGGCCCGGCCGAGGCGCCAGCCGCAGTAGTTCGAGACTCCGACGTAGCGCACCTTGCCCGAGCTGACCGCGTGGTCCAGCGCGGCGAGCGTCTCGTCGAACGGCACGCTGTCGTCGACGTAGTGGACGTACCAGAGGTCGATCCAGTCGGTGCCGAGCTTGCGCAGCGACTCGTCGAGGCGGCGCAGCAGCATGCCGCGCGAGGCGTCGACGATGCGTCCCTCGGGGGTGCGGGTGATGCCGGCCTTCGTGGCGATGGTGAGGTCGACCCGAGGCACGACATCGGCCATCAGCTGGCCGAGCATCGCCTCGGACTCGCCGTAACCGTAGGACGCCGCCGTGTCGACGAGCGTGCCGCCCGCGTCGTGGAAGGCCACCAGCTGGGCCGCGGCCTCGTCGGCATCGGTCTCGATACCCCAGGTCATGGTGCCGAGGCCCAGATGCGAGACCTTGAGCCCGCTCCGTCCGACAGTGCGCTGTTTCACGCTGGGAAAACTACCGGCTCGTCGCGAGGAGGCCGCGCACGGTGCTCGCTATGGTGGCGCGGTGCGGCTTGGATTGAACGTCGGTTACTGGGGCATGCGTGGAGGCAGCGGCGAAGACCTCGCTCTGGTCCGCGAGGCCGAGCGACTCGGTTTCGCGGTGGTGTGGGCCGCCGAGGCCTACGGATCGGACGCGGTGAGCGTGCTGTCCTACATCGCCGCCAAGACCGAGAAGATCGACATCGGCAGCGCCGTGCTGCAGATCCCGGCCCGCACCCCGACCATGACCGCGATGACCGCGGCGACCCTGGACACACTGTCCGAGGGACGCTTCCGGCTCGGCATCGGCGTCTCCGGGCCGCAGGTGTCCGAGGGCTGGCACGGCGTCCGGTTCGCCAAGCCGCTGGCCCGCACCCGCGAGTACGTCGACATCCTGAACCTGGCGTTCTCGCGCGAGCGGGTGCGCTACGTCGGCGCCACCTACCAGCTGCCGCTGCCCGACGGCCCGGGCAAGGCCCTGCACCTGATGCTGCACCCGGTGCGCGAACACATCCCGATCTACCTGGCCGCGATCGGGCCGAAGAACCTCGAGCTGTGCGGCGAGATCGCCGACGGCTGGCTGCCGGTGTTCTACGCCCCGGCCCACGCCGCCGAGTCGCTCGCGCACATCAAGGCCGGGATGGCGTTGGCCGGGCGCGACATGACGACCTTCGACATCTCGGCCACCGTGCCGATCGTCATCGGCGACGATCTCGACGTGTGCGCGGCGCCGGTGCGCCCGTACGCCGCGCTGTACGTCGGCGGCATGGGCAGCCGCGAGCAGAACTTCTACAACGCGCTCGCGCACCGGATGGGCTTCGGCGAGGCGGCCGAGCAGGTGCAGAACCTGTACCTGGCCCGCGACTACGACGCCGCCTGCGCGGCCGTGCCGTTCGAGTTCGTCGACGCCACGTCGCTGCTCGGCCCGGTCGAGCGCATCGCCGCGCGCATGGTCGAGTTCGCCGAGTCCGGCGTCACCACGCTGTCGCTGTCCCCGTTCGGCGGCAACGCCGACGAACGCATCACCGCCCTCCGCACCGCCGCGGAGGCCCTCGAGAAATCAGGAGTCGCCTCATGACGCCCGCCCCTCGCCCCACTGGGACCGGCGCATGACGTTCCTGCAGGCCATCGTCCTGGGCATCGTCCAGGGCCTCACCGAATTCCTCCCCATCTCCTCGACCGCGCACCTGCGCATCGTCCCGGCGATCTTCGGCTGGCACTTCCACTACGCCGGCCATGCCTCGACCAACGACCCCGGGGCGGCATTCACCGCGATCGTCCAGCTCGGCACGTCGGCGGCGATCGTCCTGTACTTCTGGCGCGAACTGCTGCAGGTGTCGGTTGCCTGGTTCCGCGGGCTCTATGACAAGTCGGTGCGCCACTCGCTGGAGTACAAGCTCGGCTGGTACCTCATCCTGGCGACCATCCCGGTCGGCGTCTTCGGGCTGCTGTTCAGCCACCAGATCGAGACCGGCGCGCGCAACCTCTGGCTGATCGCCTCCACCCTCATCGGGCTCGCGATCGTGCTCTTCGCCGCCGAGAAGGTCGGCCGCCGCGAGCGCGACGAGGAGCAGATCAACCGCACCGACGCCATCGCGGTCGGCACGGCCCAGGCGCTGTCGCTCATCCCCGGCGCCTCACGCTCCGGTGTCACGATCACCGCCGGGCTGTTCCGGGGCCTGACCCGCGAGGCCGCTGCCCGCTTCTCGTTCCTGCTGTCGATCCCGGCCGTCGTGCTGTCCGGCGGCTACGAGGCGGTCAAGTCGGCCAACGACTCCTCGCACGTCGGCCCCGGCGCCGGGCTCACCGGCATCGCGCTGGTGTTCGCCTTCATCGTCGGACTGGCCTCGATCGCCTGGCTGATGAAATGGCTGGCCAACCACACCACCTACGTCTTCATCTACTACCGCATCGCGCTCGGCGTGCTGCTGATCGTGCTGCTCTCCACCGGCGTGCTCGACGCGACCAACTGATGTCGACCCTCTTGCTCGTCCGGCACGGGCTGACGGCGATGACCGGGCCGGTGCTCGCCGGGCGTACCCCCGACGTCCACCTCGACGAGCGGGGTGACAAGCAGGCGGCCGCGGTGGCCGAGCGCATCGCCGCCGTGCCGCTGAGCGCGATCGTCACCAGCCCGCTGGACCGCTGCCAGGAGACCGCGCAGGCGATCAGCGACGCCCAGACCGCGGCGCAGCGCGAACCCGCGTGGCACGTCGACGACCGGTTGCAGGAGTGCGACTACGGCGACTGGACCGGGCGCCAGATCAAGGACCTGGTCAAGGAACCGCTGTGGAAGGTCGTCCAGGCCCAGCCCTCGGCCGTGCACTTCCCGGGCGGCGAGGGGCTGGCCGAGATGTCGATGCGGGCCGTGGGCGCGGTGCGCGACTGGGACGCCCGACTCGGGGACGATGCGGTCTGGGTCGCCTGCACCCACGGCGACATCATCAAGGCCATCGTCGCCGACGCCCTGGGCCTGCACCTCGACCAGTACCAGCGCATCGTGCCCGACCCGTGCTCGGTGTCGGTGATCCGCTACACCGCGACACGTCCCTACGTGATCCGGGTCAACGACACCGGCGGCGACCTCGCCGGCTTCGCACCGCCGAAGAAGCGGCGTCGTCGCCGCACCGGTGACGACGCGACCATCGGCGGCGGGGCCGGCGGCGGCGAGGTCTGACGAACCGGTCAGGGATCACGTCCCCGAAGGCGGCGCGACGCCGCGCGACACCCTAGGCTTAAGCGCATCATGCGCCAGCTCTATGTCTTCGAACGTCCCCACCGGTTCATCGCCGGCACCGTCGGCACGCCGGGGGAGCGGACGTTCTACCTGCAGGCCGTCGACGGCCCGCGCGTCGTGTCCGTCTCGCTGGAGAAGCAGCAGGTGGTCGTGCTCGCCGACCGGCTCGAGCAGCTGCTCGACGAGATCGTCGCCCGCACCGGCACGGCCCTGCCGGCGAGCGACACCGACACCGAGGCGCTGTCCCAGCCGATCGACGAGGAATTCCGCGTCGCCGCCATGGGGCTCGCCTGGGACGGCGACGCCGGGCTGATCGTCATCGAGGCCCAAGCGCCGGCCGACGAGCCGGAGATCGCCGAGGAGACCCTGCTCGAGGACGTCGAGGACGGGCCGGACGCGCTGCGCGTCCTGCTCGAACCGCGCCGCGCTCGGGCCTTCATCGAACGGGCCCGCCGGCTCGTGTCGGCCGGGCGCCCGCCGTGCCCGCTGTGCGGCCAGCCGCTGGGGTCGGGCGGGCACGTGTGCGCGCGGCTCAACGGCTACCGCCGCGGCATGCCGCTCAACCCCGCCGAGTGACCGCACCCGAGGAGCTCACGCCGCCGTTGGCGCTGTCCGTCGACGGTGGCGACGGGATCAGCGTCGAGGACGCGGTCACGCTGCTGAGCGCGGGAGAGCTGTCAATCGAGGGCCGCGTCGTCGACGCGTCCAACGCGACGTTCTACTGCGGCGTCGAGCTGGACGGCCGGCAGGCAGCCTGCGTCTACAAGCCGGTGGCGGGGGAGCGGCCGCTGTGGGACTTCCCCGACGGAACGCTGGCCGAGCGCGAAGTCGCGGCCTACGAGGTGTCGGCCGCCACCGGCTGGCTCATCGTGCCGCCGACGGTCTACCGCGAGGGTCCCGCCGGGCCGGGCATGGTGCAGCTCTGGGTCGAGACCGACGACGAGGTCGACATCGCCCGCTTCATGCGGCGTCGCGACCTAGAGCGGCTGCGCTTCATCTCCGTCTTCGACGCCGTCGTCAACAACGCCGACCGCAAGGGCGGCCACCTGTTGCCGACCCGCGCGGGACACGTCTACGGCGTCGACCACGGCGTCACGTTCAGCGTCGAGGACAAGCTGCGCACGGTGCTGTGGCAGTGGGCCGGGGCCAAGCTGCCCGGCCCGGTCCGCGATACCCTGCGCCGGCTGCTGGACACCTTCGACGACGACCTCGGCGAGCGGCTCGGCGAGCTGCTCACCCGGCGCGAGGTGTGGCGGACGAAGTCCCGCATCGAGGCGCTGCTGTCGACCGGCCGTCACCCCGAGCCGGGCGGCGACTGGCCGCCCGTCCCGTGGCCCCCGATCTGACGTCAGGGCTCGAGGTCGACGGCAGCCTTGAACGAGTGGTCGGCGGCCATCTCCATGTAGAACGGCGTCGACTTGTGCTCGTGGGTGATGAGCCAGGAGCCGTCGACGCGGCGCAGCCCGAGCGTCATGCGGTACCAGAGCGAGAACGGGCCCGGGCTGCCGTGCGGCGTGGCGGTCAGGCGGGCCAGGCCGTGCGCGAACGCGACGTCGCCGAACGCTTCGACGGTCAGCTCGCGGACCTCGAACAGTGCCGGGCCGGCGAAGCCGCCGTACCAGGCCCGCAGGTCGTCGGCCCGCTGCTCGCGGCTGCTGCGGTACTGCAGCGGCGGGCGCAGGTCGAAGCTGCGGGCGTCGGGCGCGTAGAGCGCGGCGACCGCCTCGGCGTCGCCGGCGCTCAACGCGGCGGCGTGCGCGTCGACCAGATCGCGGATCGCGTCCCGGGCGGTGGTGGGTACGGTGCCGGTCATGGTGACCTCCTCGGTGACGACGCCCGGACGGGCGCCTCTCACCCAGGACGTAGAGACCGCGGCACCGGCTTCGACATGCCGGTAGTAGGTTCTCGACGATTTCCCGGGAGGACGGCATGAAGTACCTGATCCTGATCAGCGCCAACCCTGAGGGGGCGGCCCGGTTCGCCGCGATGGAGCACGACGAGCGCTACGCGATGACCGCCGGCTACCGCGAGCTCGACGCCGAGCTGGCCCGCACGGGGGAGAAGATCACCTCGGCGTCACTGCAGGGACCCGACGCCGGCGTCCGCCTCTCGGTCGCCGACGGGAAGGTGGTGGCCACCGACGGTCCGTTCGCCGAGACCAAGGAGTTCCTGGCCGGCTTCTACTTCGTCGAGTGCGACGGCATCGAGCGGGCGATCGAACTGGCCTCCCGGATGCCCGAGGTCGAGTGGGGCAGTGTCGAGATCCGGCCGGTGCGCGACCTCAGCGGGCTCGGCCTGTGAAGGCGCTGGTGCTCGGCGGTGGCGGTGTCACCGGCATCGCCTGGGAGACCGGTCTGCTCGCGGGCCTGGCCGACGCGGGCCTCGACCTCACCGGCGCCGACATCGTGGTCGGGACGTCGGCCGGCTCGGTCGTCGGTGCCCAGACCACGAGCGGCACGCCGCTGGAGACCCTGTTCGCCCGCCAGCTCGAAGCGCCCTACCCGGCCCCGCTCGCCGCCATCAGCGGCAAGACCCAGCTCGCGTACGGCGTCGCGCTGATGCGATCGCACGGCGACCTCACCACCTTCGGGCGGCGCATGGGCGCCCTCGCGATCAAGGCTGCGGAGTCGGGCAGGCTGCCGTCGCTGGACGAACGGTTCGCCGCGATCACCGCCCGGCTGCCGTCGCTGCAGTGGCCCGAGCGAGACCTGCGGATCACCGTCGTCGACGCGCACACCGGCGAGTTCCGGGTGCTCACCCGCGACGACGGTGTGCCGCTGCTCGAGGCGGTCGCGGCCAGCTGCGCGGTGCCGGCGGTGTACCCACCGGTGCCGATCGGGGACCGCCTCTACATCGACGGTGGCGTGCGCACCGGCGCGAACGCCGACGTCGCCGCCGGGTGCGACCGGCTCGTGGCGCTGACCCCGATCGCCCGCGCGATCGGGCCGATCCCGAGCACGCAGGCGCACGTCGACAGCCTGGGCGTGCCGGCCGTGATCATCGCGCCCGACGACGCCGCCACCGCCGCCATCGGCAAGAACGCGCTCGACCCGGCCGCCCGCGGGCCGGCGGTGCGGGCGGGGCGGGCCCAGGCGGCGTCGGTCGTCGAGCAGGTCCGCGCGGTCTGGGCCTGAGCGGCGCGGGTCAGGGCTGCTCGAGCACGGCCAGCACGTTGCCGGCCGGGTCCCTGAACCAGGCGATCAGAGGGCCGCCGCGTCGGTTGATCCCCTTGTCGTCGACCCAGTCGTAGTGCTCGAACTCGACGCCGCGCGCGACCAGCTCGTCGACCGCGGCCTCGATGTCGGGTACCGGGAAGTTGAGGATCGTGAACTCCGCCGGCACGTGGTCGGGCTTTGGGTAGACGATGGTGTCGCGACCGCCGGCCAGGTGCAGCGTCAAGATGCCGTTGGCCTGCGACGTCCGCAACCCGAGCTTCCCGCCGTAGAACTCCGTCGCCGCGGCGATGTCGTCCACCGAGAAGCCGCTGAAGGCCTGCACGTTCTCGAACATGTCGATCTCCTCCGCTCCGGGGCAACGCTAGTGCCACCCGTACCCGTGATGTCGAAACCGACCGGCCGCCTTCGACACGAGGGGTGGGAGCATCGGAGGATCGCGACGAGGGGACGGGGCGTGGACGACCTGCTGCGGACGCTCACCCCCCAGGTGCTGGCCGCCGTCGTGCGCCGCTACGGCGACTTCGGGCAGTGCGAGGACGCCGTGCAGGAGGCGTTGCTGGCCGCGTCGGTGCAGTGGCCCCGGGACGGCGTGCCCGACAACCCGAGGGCCTGGCTGATCACCGCGGCCTCGCGGCGCCGTATCGAGATGTGGCGGGCCGACCGGGCCCGGCGTCGCCGCGAGCAGACGATCGCCACCCAGGCCGTGCCCGACCCGCCGCTCGTGCCCGACCGCGACGACACGCTCACCCTGATGCTGCTGTGCTGCCATCCGAGCCTCACCCCGGCGTCGCAGGTCGCGCTGACCCTGCGGGCCGTCGGCGGGCTCAGCACGGCCGAGATCGCCCGCGCCTTCCTCGTCCCCGAAGCCACCGTCGGCCAGCGCATCAGCCGGGCCAAGCAGAAGATCAGGGCCGGCGGCGCGCGGTTCCGGCTGCCCCCGGCGGCCGAGCGGCCGACCCGCATCGCTGCGGTGCTGCACGTGCTCTACCTGATCTTCAGCGAGGGCTACTCGGCGACGTCCGGCCCGACGCTCACCCGGGTCGAGCTGAGCGCCGAGGCGATCCGGCTCACCCGCACCCTGCACGAGCAGTTGCCCGACGACGACGAGGTCGCCGGGCTGCTGGCCCTGATGCTGCTGACCGACGCGCGCCGGCCGGCCCGCACCGATTCCGGCGGCGAGCTCGTGCCGCTCGCCGATCAGGACCGCACCCGGTGGGACGCCGCGATGATCGCGGAGGGGGTCGCGCTGGTGACCGCGGCGCTGCGCTCGGGCCCGATCGGGCCCTACCAGCTTCAGGCGGCGATCGCGGCCGTCCACGACGAGGCGCCGCGGGTCGAGGACACCGACTGGGCCGAGATCCTCGGTCTCTACGACCTGCTCGCCGCCGTCGCGCCCGGCCCGATGGTCACCCTCAACCGCATCGTGGCCGTCGCCATGGTGCACGGCCCGCAGGCCGCACTGGAGGGGTTGGCGGCGGCAGCCACCGAGCCCGGGCTGGCCGAACACCACCGGGTCGCGGTCGTGCGGGCCCACATGCTCGCGATGACCGGCGACCGCGCCGGGGCCGGGCACAACTTCCGCCTCGCCGCCGCCGCGACGCAGAGCGAACCGGAGCAGCGCTACCTCGCCGCGCGGGCCGACGGCCTGGAGCAGATGCCGGTGGTCAGGCGCGATCCGAGCGCCCGATAACGTGAGGGCATGGACGCCTGGCCCACCTGCGCCGTGCCCGATCTCCCCGGCGAGGGTGGGCCGTTGCGGCTCTTCGACACCGCGGCCGGTGAGGTGCGGGCAACCGCCCCCGACGCGGTCGCCCGCCTGTACGTCTGTGGCATCACGCCGTACGACGCCACGCACCTGGGCCACGCCGCCACCTACCTCACCTTCGACCTCGTGCAGCGGGTGTGGCGCGACGCCGGGCACCAGGTGCACTACGTGCAGAACGTGACCGACGTCGACGACCCGCTGCTGGAGCGGGCGGCGCACACCGGCGACAACTGGATGAACCTGGCCGAGCGGGAGATCCAGCTGTTCCGCGAGGACATGACCGCGCTGCGCGTGCTGCCGCCGGACGAGTACATCGGTGCCGTCGAGGCGATCCCCGAGATCACCGACGCCATCGAGCGGCTGCTCGAGCACGGCGACGCCTACCACCTCGACGGAGACTTGTACTTCCCGATCTCGGCCGCGCCCGGGTTCGGCTCCGAGTCCGGCTACGACCGCGAACGCATGCTCGCGCTGTTCGCCGAGCGCGGCGGCGACCCGCAGCGCCCGGGCAAGCGGGACCCGCTCGACTCGATGCTGTGGCAGGGACGCCGTCACGGCGAGCCGTTCTGGAACACCTCGCTCGGCGCCGGGCGCCCGGGCTGGCACATCGAGTGCAGCGTCATCGCGCTCAACCGGCTCGGGATGGGCTTCGACGTGCAGGGCGGCGGCTCGGATCTCGTCTTCCCGCACCACGAGCACTCGGCCGCGCACGCCGAGGCCCTGACCGGCACCGCGCCGTTCGCCAAGCACTACGTGCACGCCGGGATGATCGGCCTCGACGGTGAGAAGATGTCGAAGTCGCGCGGCAACCTCGTCCTCGTCTCCAAGCTGCGGGGCGCGCACATCGACCCGATGGCGCTGCGTCTGGCGCTGCTCGACGGCCACTACCGCGCCGACCGCGAGTGGACCGGTGGCCGCCTGCCCGCGGCCGAGGCCCGGCTGGCCCGCTGGCGCTCCGCCGTCGCGCTGCCCGCGGCCCCGTCGGCCGAGCCGCTGCTGGCCGAGGTCCGGGCCGCGCTGGCCGACGACCTCGACACGATCACCGCGCTCGGCGCCATCGACCGCTGGGTGGCCACGGCCCGGGACCGGCCCGCCGGCGACCCGGCCGCCCCGACGCTCGTGCGCGACCTCGTCGACGCCCTGATCGGCGTCGCGCTCTAGCGATCTTCATGCTCGGACGGGGTCTGGACCGGTGTCGGCATGAAGATCGACGTAGGAACCGCCGGGTCAGTCGCGGTCGCGGATGTTCGGGCCGCCGGCGTGGCCGCCGCCGCGATCACGCCGCCGCAGGTAGCGCTCGAACTCGCGGGCGATCGCGTCGCCCGAGGCCTCGGTCATCTCGGTGCGGTCGATCTCGTCGTCGCGTTCCTCGAGATTGCGGATGTACTCGATGACGTCCTCGTCCTCGGCGGCCATCTCGTCGACGAGCTTCTGCCACTCGTCGGACTGCTCGGGCAGCTGGCCGAGGGGGATCGGTACGTCGAGCACCTCCTCGACGCCGTGCAGCAGCGCGAGCGTGGCCTTCGGGTTCGGCGGCTGCGACACGTAGTGCGGCACCCCGGCCCAGAACGAGATCGCTGGGATGCCGGCCGCGACACACGCGTCCTGGAGCACGCCGACGATGCCGGTCGGACCCTCGTAGCGCGAGCGTTCGAGGCCGTAGCGAGCCGCGGACTCGGGGTCGTAGGCCGTGCCCGACACCTGGGTCGGGCGGGTGTGCGGCGAGTCGGACAGCAGCGCGCCGAGCGTGACGACCACCCGGATGTCGAGTTCGCGGATGACGGCCAGCAGCTCGGCGCAGAAGCTGCGCCAGCGCATGTTCGGCTCGATGCCGTGCACCAGGACGAGGTCGAAGTCGGTGCCCGGCGGGCGGCAGTAGGAGAACCGGGTGGTCGGCCAGCTGATGCGGCGCGAGATGCCGTCGACCAGCGACACCTGCGGCCGGTTCACCTGGAAGTCGTAGTAGTCGTCCGGATCGAACTCGGTCAGCGCCTGGGCGTCCCACACCAGTTCGAGGTGCTCGATGGCCCCGCTGGCGGCGTCGCCCGCGTCGTTCCACCCCTCGAAGGCCCCGACGAGCACCGGGTTGACCAGCTCGGGCCAATCGCCGGTGTGCGGCGTCACTGCGGAACCCCGCAGCGGGGAGTCCAAAGCTGTCGCGCCGTCATCCCTCCACCCTACGGACCAACCGTCCGGGCAGCACGGAGGTCGAGCCGTCGCGACGGGCGGCCTGTCGCGACGTAGGGTGCCCTTCGCACCCCGAGGAGCCCGCATGAGTGACCTGGAATCGGCGACCGGCACCCCGCCGCCGGACGAGTTCGTACGACTCGACCCGGACCAGCACGCCCATCTGGCCGACCTCGTCGAGTCCGCGGCCCGGCGGCGCTCCGAGGCCCTCGGACAGGCGATCGACGAATCGCTGCGGCACATCCCGGCGCTGCTGCGCGGTCCCGTCCGCCGCTCGCTCGGGCTGTAACCGATGACCGAGCAGCTCGAGCGCAGCGCCGAGATCACGAAACTCGCGCGCCTGCTGGACGTCACCGTGAAGGACCTCGCCTACCTCGAGCACGTCTCGGCCGCCGCCCTGGCCGAGTTCCGCGAGCAGGTCACCGACCGGCTGTTCGCAGGCGACGCCGGCCGGCTCAAGCGGGTGGCGATGTCGAGCAAGCTGCTGCCGATCCCGCTCACCGTGAAGATCGCCCAGCTCGCCTTCGGCCCGATGCTGTGCGCGGCGACGTCCGGGCTCATCGAACCCGAGCGGGCGGCCCGGATCTCGGCCCGCGTGCCCATCCCGTTCCTCGGCGACATCGCCACGATGATGGACCCGCGCCGCGCCGCCGACGTGATCGCCGCCGTGCCCGCGCAGGTCGTCGCCCAGGTCGGCCGGCACCTCATCGAGCGCGACGAGTACGTGACGATGGGCCGCTTCGTCAGCTTCCTGCCGCGCGAGACGCTGCGGGTGGCCCTGCAGGAGATCCCCGACGACGCCGCGCTGCTGCGGGTGGCGTTCGTGCTCGAGGGCAAGGACCGGCTCGACGAGCTGCTGGACGTGGCGCGCGACCGCATTCTCGGGCTGATCCGGGCGGCGCACGAGCACGACATGTGGGGTGAGGTGCTCGACCTCATCAGCAACCTGAACCTGGCCAACCGGGCCGAGCTCGGCGACCTCGCCGCGACCCAGGACGACGACGTTCTCGACGCCCTCATCGGCGCGGCGCAGCGCATGCAGGCGTGGCCGGACCTGCTGCCGGTGATCGCCGCGATGAGCCCGCCGAGCCTGCACCGCCTGCTGCAGGTGCCGGCCGTGCTCGAGACCGACGTGCTCGACCAGATCGCCACCGCCGCCACCCAGCACGACGGGTGGGGCGAGCTGCTGCCCATCGCGGCGGTCCTGCCGCCGGAGGCCCGCCGCCGCCTGGTCGCGTTGCCGCTCGTCCAGCGTGACGACGTGCTGGCCGCGATCATCGACGCCGCGGTGGCCACGCGCGCGTGGCCCGCGCTCGTGCCGCTGGTCGCCGAACTGCCGCCCGACCCGCGGCGGCGGGCTGCCCAGGCGATCGGACGCCTGCCGGCGCCGGTGCTCACGGCCGCCCTCGCGGAACTGGGGTCGGTGCTGACCGCCGACCTCGCCCCGTCGGCCTGGGCTGCGCTCGTCGAGATCAAGGACGACCTGCCCGACCCGGTGCGCCGGGCGATCGTGGTGAGCGCGCAGGGCGCCGGGCGCGACGACGTCGTGGCGGTGCTGTCGGCCGGTTCGGGTCGGGCCGCGCGGCCGCGGCCCCGCCCGGAGCCTCGCGCCGACCCGTCCGGACTGTGACCCACGCGGCCGGACCCCGTTTCAACCTGAAGCGAATGGCGCACGCCCGTACGATCGGGGGTGCCGCACCGTTGTCGACCCCGAGGTTGTGTCTTGCCCGAAACACCGGATCTCCGTCCCGACTGCGCCGCCTCGCTGCGTGACGTCCTCGCGTCGCGCATCCTGGTCCTCGACGGCGCCATGGGCACGATGATCCAGCGGCACGGCTTCAGCGAGGCCGACTACCGCGGCGAGCGTTTCGCCGACTGGCCGAGCGACCTGACCGGCAACAACGACCTGCTGACCCTGACGCAGCCCGACGCGATCCGCGGCATCCACCGGGCCTACCTCGACGCCGGCTCGGACCTCATCGAGACCAACACGTTCAACGCGCAGCGGATCTCGCTGGCCGACTACGGCATGTCCGAGCTCGCCTACGAGCTCAACCTGGAATCGGCCCGCCTGGCCCGCGCCGAGGCCGACACCGCGATGGCGGCCGATCCGCACCGACCGCGGTTCGTCTGCGGCGCGCTCGGCCCCACCAACCGCACCGCGTCGATCTCGCCCGACGTCAACGATCCGGGCGCCCGCAACACCAGCTTCGTCGAACTCGTTGAGGCCTACCTCGAGCAGGCCAACGGCCTGGTCGACGGCGGCGCCGACGTCCTGCTCATCGAGACGATCTTCGACACCCTGAACGCGAAGGCGGCGATCTTCGCCGTCGAGACGCTGTTCGAGGAGCGCGGACGCCGCTGGCCGGTGATGATCTCGGGCACGATCACCGACGCCTCCGGGCGCACGCTGTCCGGCCAGGTCACCGAAGCGTTCTGGAACTCCGTGCGCCACGCGCGTCCGATCATGGTCGGGCTGAACTGCGCGCTCGGCGCCGAGGAGATGCGGCCCTACCTGGCCGAGCTCTCGTCCATCGCCGACTGCTTCATCTCCTGCTACCCGAACGCCGGCCTGCCGAACCACTTCGGCGAGTACGACGAGGCCCCGGAGCAGACCGCGTCCATCGTGCGCGAGTTCGCCGAGAGCGGGCTCATCAACGTGCTCGGCGGCTGCTGCGGCACGACGCCCGAGCACATCGCGGCGATGGCCGGGGTGGTGCAGGGTGTGGCGCCGCGCGTGCCGTCCGAGCGCCCGTCGGCGTGCCGGCTGTCCGGCCTCGAACCGGTCACGATCACGCCCGAATCACTGTTCGTCAACGTCGGTGAGCGCACCAACATCACCGGCTCGGCCCGGTTCCGCAACCTGATCCGCGACGGCGACTACAACGCTGCGCTGTCGGTCGCGCGCCAGCAGGTCGAGAACGGCGCGCAGGTCATCGACATCAACATGGACGAGGGCATGATCGACGGCGTCGCCGCGATGGACCGCTTCGTCAAGCTGGTCGCGAGCGAGCCCGACATCAGCCGGGTCCCGCTGATGATCGACTCGTCCAAGTTCGAGGTTATCGAGGCCGGGCTGCGCTGCGTCCAGGGCAAGCCGATCGTCAACTCCATCTCCATGAAGGAGGGGGAGGAGAAGTTCCGGCGCGAGGCCACCCTGTGCCGCAAGTACGGCGCCGCCGTCGTGGTGATGGCCTTCGACGAGGAGGGCCAGGCCGACAACCTCGAGCGCCGCAAGACGATCTGCGAGCGGGCCTACCGCATTCTGGTCGATGAGGTCGGCTTCCCGGCCGAGGACATCATCTTCGACCCGAACATCTTCGCGGTGGCGACCGGCATCGAGGAGCACGCCAACTACGGCGTCGACTTCATCGAGGCCGCTCGCTGGATCAAGCAGAACCTGCCCGGCGCGATGGTGTCCGGCGGCGTGTCGAACGTGTCGTTCTCCTTCCGCGGCAACAACGCGGTGCGCGAGGCCATCCACGCCGTCTTCCTCTTCCACGCGATCGCGGCCGGCATGGACATGGGCATCGTCAACGCCGGTGCCCTGGTCGTCTACGACCAGGTCGACCCGCGCCTGCGCGAGCGCATCGAGGACGTCATCCTCAACCGACGGGCCGACAGCACCGAGCGACTGCTCGAGATCGCGGCCGAGTTCGCCGGGGCCGGCACCAAGGCCGAGGCCGTCAACGACGAATGGCGCCGGCTGCCCGTCGACGAGCGTATCACCCACGCGTTGGTCAAGGGCATTGACGACTACGCCGAGACCGACACCGAGGAGTTGCGCGCTCTCATCGAGGCCCGCGGCGGCCAGCCCATCGAGGTCATCGAGGGACCGCTGATGGCCGGCATGAACGTGGTCGGTGATCTCTTCGGCGCCGGCAAGATGTTCCTGCCGCAGGTGGTGAAGTCGGCCCGGGTGATGAAGAAGGCGGTCGCCTACCTGATCCCGTTCATCGAGGCCAACAAGTCGCCCGACGACGTCGGCCGCAGCAACGGCACGATCGTGATGGCGACGGTCAAGGGCGACGTCCACGACATCGGCAAGAACATCGTCGGCGTGGTGCTCCAGTGCAACAACTACGACGTCGTCGACCTCGGCGTCATGGTGCCGGCCCAGAAGATCCTCGACGCGGCGAAGGAGCACGGCGCCGATGTCATCGGGCTGTCCGGGCTGATCACCCCGTCGCTCGACGAGATGGTGAACTTCGCGGCCGAGATGGAGCGGCAGGGGCTCGACATCCCGCTGATGATCGGCGGCGCCACCACCTCGCGGGCCCACACCGCGGTGAAGGTCGACAAGAAGTACCACGGCCCGGTGATCTGGGTGAAGGACGCGTCGCGGTCGGTGCCCGTCGTGGCCGCCCTGCTCTCGCCCGAACAGCGGCCGGCGCTGCTGGCCGACCTGCAGGTCGACTACGACGCGCTCCGCGAGCGGCACGCCGCCCGGTCGGACGCCAAGGTGATCGTGCCGATCACCGACGCCCGGGCCAACCGCTCACCGATCGAGTGGAGCGACTACCGCCCGCCCCGGCCGCACCTCATCGCCCAGCAGGCGCGGGACATGCACACCGACGACTACCACGCCTCGGCCCAGCCCACCCAGTTCGTCAAGACCTTCCACGACTACTCGCTGTGGGAGCTGCGCGACTACATCGACTGGCAGCCGTTCTTCAACGCGTGGGAGATGAAGGGCAAGTACCCCGACATCCTCAACAACCCGGCCTCGGGGGAGGCGGCCCGCAAGCTGTGGGACGACGCGCAGGTCATGCTCGACCGCATCATCGAGGAGCGCTGGCTGCACGCCTCGGGCGTCGTCGGCCTGTTCCCGGCCAACGCCGTCGGCGACGACATCGAGGTCTACACCGACGAGACGCGCACCGAGGTTCTCGCCACGCTGCACCAGCTGCGCCAGCAGACCGAGCACCGCCCGGGCGTGCCGCACCGGTCCCTGGCCGACTTCGTCGCGCCGCAGGACACCGAGCTGCGCGACTACATCGGGGCCTTCGCGGTGACGGCCGGCCTGGGCAGCCAGGACAAGATCGCCGAGTTCAAGGCCGCCCTGGACGATTACAGCGCGATCCTGCTCGAGTCCCTGGCCGACCGGCTGGCCGAGGCCTTCGCCGAGCGACTGCACGAGCGGGTCCGCACCGAGTTCTGGGGCTACAGCCCGAACGAGGATCTCGACAACGTCGCGCTGCTCAAGGAGCAGTACGACGGCATCCGCCCGGCGCCGGGCTACCCGGCCTGCCCCGAGCACACCGAGAAGCAGACGCTCTGGGAGCTGCTAGACGTCAAGGCCAACACCGGCATCGAGCTCACCGAGAGCATGGCCATGTGGCCGGGCGCGTCGGTCAGCGGCTGGTACTTCTCCCACCCGGAGTCGCAGTACTTCGTGCTCGGGCGGCTCGGTCGCGACCAGGTGCAGGACTACGCCCGGCGCAAGGGCTGGAGCGTCGCCGAGGCCGAGAGGTGGCTGTCGCCGAACCTCGGGTACCGCTCCGACAACGAGTAGGCCGGATCCGCTCTCACGAGGCCGGCATCACGAGGGTGAAGGTGACCGGCACGGTGCCGCTGACGACGAGGCGCGCACCGTGCGTCTCGGCGATCGACCGGGCGTAGCGCAGGCCGAGGCCGGCGCCCCCGGCGAGGAACGCCTCGACCGATCCGTCCTTGACCGACGACTCCTGCACCACGTCGATGGCGAGGGCACCGCGGGCGCCCCGGGCGACGACCCGCACCGCGCCGCGCCCGTGTTCGATGGCGTTGTCGAGCAGTACGTCGAGGATCTGTCGCACCGCGCGCCCCGAGGTGCGCACCTCGGGGGCATCGCCGCCGCGGATGCAGGTCAGCGAGCGGGACGGATCGTGCACGGCGGCGGTCCAGCGGGCCTCGACGTCGGCCAGCAGTCGGTCGAGTTGCAGCATCTCGGCCGTGGTCTCGCCGCGGCTCAGGTGCAGGACGTCGGTCACCGTGTTGTCCAGATGACTGACGATCGCGAGGGCCCGATCGATCTCGTGGCGCGGGTCGTCGGACTCCAGAGCTCCTTCCAACGTGAGGGACAGGCGGGTCAGCGGGGTCCGCAACTGGTGTGACGCCGCCGCGGCGAACTGGCGCTCGCGTTCGAGCAGGGCGTCCAGGCGGGTCGCCGCCCGGGTCAACGCACCGTCCACCGCATCGACCTCGGCGATTCCCGACGCGACCCCGTTGCGCCGCGCCGGTCCGGAAGCCAGGAGATCGGCCTGCTGGGCCAGCCGCTCGAGCGGGGCGGCGACGCGCCGCGCGATCCGGCGCGCGACGAGCAGGGTCACCGCCAGCACCACGACCGCCAGCGCGGCGAGCAGCAGCCAACCGAGCACGATCGCGTGCGCGTCACGCGCGCGGTGGGCGACAACGACGCCGACGATCACGTCGTTGTCGCGGACCGGGATGGCCACGGTCAGCGCGCCGGAATCGTTACGGGTCGACACCGTGCCGCCGAGGGCGGACCGGACCAGGGGGATCGCATCAGCCTGCGCGTGGCCGCTGACCAGCCGGGCCCGACGGTCGTAGAGCCCGACCTGGTAGGAGTGTCCGACGCGGGGCGGCGCGACGAGACTCACGCCGGTCGAGACGTTGTCGGACGCGGCGGACGCGACCGCGTAGGCCAGCCGGGTCAACTCGTCGCGGTCCCGGAGCTGGAGGTAGTAGGAGGTTCCGGTGGCCAGCGGGACGCCGAACAGGAGCAGCGACAGCGCGGCGCTCAGTACGGCCAGTCGCACGATCCGTCGTCGCACGCCACCTCCTCGACGCCCGGCCGATCAGATTTCAAGACGGTAGCCCCGTCCACGCACCGTCACGATCCGGGGGCCGGGTTGCGCCGGATCGGCGGCCTCGGCGAGGCGCCGGCGCAGGGCCGACACGTGCACGTCCAGATTCTTGGGAGTGCCGGTGAAGGCGTGGCCCCACACATCGGCGATCAGGGTCGCCCGCGAGATCGTCATTCCGGGCTGCGTGGCCAGGCGGACGAGGATGTCGAACTCCTTCGCCGGCAAATCGAGCGAACGGCCGTGCACGTGCGCGTCGCGGATCGACCCGTCGATGTCGAGGGCGCCGACCCGCAACCGGGGCGCGACCGATCCGGCGGCGGAGCGGCGGCGGAGGTGGGCCCGCAGCCGGGCGAGCAGTTCAGCGGTCCGGAACGGCTTGGTGATGTAGTCGTCGGCGCCGGCCTCCAGACTCACGATCACGTCGACCTCCTCCATGCTCGCCGTGAGGATCACGAGCACCGATCCGGGTTGGGCCGAACGCAGGGCCCGGCACACGTCGAACCCGTGCAGGTCGGGGAGGCCGAGATCGAGCAGGATGAGGTCGAACTCACCGTCCGCTGCCTCGAGGATCGAGGTGGCGCCGTTACGGGCCCACACCACGGTGTGATGGTGCTGCTCGAACTGCGCCTGCAGGCGCGCGCCGATGTCGTCGTCGTCCTCCACGAGGAGCAGGCGGCTCACGACGATCAGCGTAGATCAAGAGCCGGGCTCACCACGCGTTGAGCCGGTAGCCGACATTCCGCACCGTGTCGATCGTGATCGTCGCCAGCTTGAGGCGCAGCCGGCGGATGTACACGTCGACGACATTGGTCTGGGCCGCGAAGTCCAGGCCCCACACGTCGGCGAGCAGCTCGCGCCGCGTGCAGATCTGGCCCCGGCGCCCGACGAGGTGAGACATCAACACGAACTCCCGCTGGGACAGGTCCACCGCCCGCCCGCGAACGACGGCGCACCGGCGGATCGGGTCGAGCTGGAGGTCGTCGCTGTAGGCGAAGGCGGTCGCACCCGCCACGTGCGGCGGCATCCCCCCGCTCCGGGGGTGGCGGGCGGACTGCAGCTCGTGGACCTCGGCGATCGGATCGCCCAGGTCGTCGGCCGAGAACCCGGCAGGGAGAGGGGAATCCGCGGCGCGGGCCATGGTCGCCCAGCGCAGCCGGGCCTCGATCCGAGCGAGGAGTTCCGGGATGACGAACGGTGACGCGATCGCGTCGGCGGCGCCCATCCCTAGCGCACCGACCCGCCGGCCGATGTCGGCGGCATCGCACACGACCAGGATCTGGGTCCGGGGCCGCTCAGCCAGGACGGCGTGCAGGACGTGCTCGCCGGATCCGTCCGGCAGGGCCAGCTGCAGCAGGATGAGATCGGACGGATCGGCGATCGCGAGTCGCACGCCGTCGACGGTGGACCGCGCCGTCTCGGTCTCGAACCCGCAGGTCTCGAGCACTCCGGCTACTTCGGTGAGTGGACCCCCGGGTCCGTCGATGATCAACAGCCTGGCCATATTTGCCCCCCGACAAAATGGTGCGCCGTTATGACGGCGTTGCTGGAGGATATGGAGCCGACACGGTCGATGCCCGTCTTATGACTGCACCGTCACGAGCTTCAACCCGAGGGTCCGGTCAAGGTAAAGACGCTTTACCTTTCTCCGAGGGTCGGAGGGGCCGCGGTCAGTGCCCGTGGCTGACCAGTGATCGCCGGTCGGCCCCGGTCGGGGCGCGGCCCGCGGAGCTCGCCGCTGCCCCGGCCCGGCGTCGTGCTCGGGCGAGCCCGAGCAACCCCGCCCCGACGGCGAGCACGGCCGCTCCGCCGGCCAGTCCGCCCATGATCGGCGCCACGCGCGCGGTCGAGATCAGCTCGCGGGCCGGCCCGCCGACGTGTCCGGCGACGCGCCAGGCGTAGGTCGCGGTCACCGGCGCCGATCCGCTCCGCTCGACCTGGACCCGGACGGACCACCGGCCGGCGCGGTCGATCACGCCGACCGGGGTCGACCACGCGCCCTCGGCCGTGCGCGTCGCCGGCGCGACGAACCGCTCGCCGGCCGGGCCGCTGAGCGCGATGCGCACGCCGGAGACGGCGGAGGGGGCCGGACGGCGGCTGTTGAAGACGTGCACCTCGACGAAGTCGCGCCCGGCGACGTTCGGGGTGATCACGAGGGACTCGACCAGGCCGGATTGCTCGCCCGCGACCTCGGTGCTGCCCGTCAGGACGGTTCCCGGCTGCCACCGCAGTCCCTGGGCCGGCGCCGACGACACCAGGGCGCCGACCGCGGCCAGGGCGGCGAGCAGGACCGCGGCCTCAGCCGCGAGACCGCGCGGGGTCACCCGCGGGTCGACCGACCGCACCCGCCGGCGCATCCGGAGCCCGAGCAGTCCGGCGATGCCGGCGAGCGCGAGCTTGACGAAGAGGAGCCGGCCGAAGACCGACGTGGCGAGGGCGTCGACCGTGCTCGCGCTGTCCCCGGTGAGGAGGAGCCCCGACACGATCAGCCAGCCGACGGCGGGCCCGGCGACGGCGCCGAAGGAGACGAGCAGCGAGGGGAGCTCGCGGCGCAGCCGGGCGCGCCGGCCGGGGTGCCGCGTGCCCACCAGCGTCACCGCCGGGAGCAGCAACACCACGCCGAACCACAGGTAGGCGGCCAGCAGATGGCTCGCCTCGAGCAGGGTGCGAGGGACCGACGTCGCTCCGTGACCGAGTTCGGCCGTCGCGACCGCGAGAACTCCGAGGGCGGCCGCGGCCGCGCCGATGCCGGTGCGCGTCACCCGGCGCCGCCGGCCGGCCAGTGCGATGGCGACGAGGGCCAGGATCGCGCCCTCGACGGCGGCGCTGCGCCGGCCGAACGGCGTGTCCATCAACGACCACAGGCGGGTGGGGCCGCCGGCTCGATCCACGGCGAGCAGAGGCGCAGCGACCGCCGCGAGCGCACCGCTGACGGCGGCCAGGCCGAGCACCCGGCCGCGGAGCTCCGCCGATCCGGTCGGGCGACTCGCCGGGCGCGCGGCGAGCGCCGACAGCACCAGCCCCCCGACGAGGCCCCCGGTGAGGATCAGCTCGAGCCATCGCAGTGTGGCCTCGCGGATGCTCGGCCACCGATCGCGCGGTTCGGAGAACGACGGGGCCGCGCCCGTTCCCACCCGGAACACGAGCACCCCCGACGTCTGGTGGCGGTCGTCGGCCGACACCGTCTGCCAGGTGAGCCGGTAGGTCTGGTCGGGCAGCCGGGGAAGGATCGCCACGACGTGGGTCGTGCGGGACGCGCGAACGCCTCCGACGACGAGGTGGCGTCCACGCGCATCGACGAGCTCGAGCCGGGTTGCCGACGGATCGACGGCCTCGCTGAAGCCGAGGTTCACCGCGGCCGGCGCGGAGGCCAGCACCTGCCCGTCCGACGGGTTGCTCGACACGAGCACGGCGTGCGCCGCGGCCGTGGAGGCCAACCCCACCTGTGCGGCGACGATGACGGCTACTGCGAATACCAGGCGTCCGCGCATCGCTGCTCCTGACCGTCCGCGGGAACGTGCACCGCGCAACGCTAGGGGCGTCGAGCGGGCGACGGGTGCCGAATGGCAGGTCTGTCACGCGAGTGATCACGGCGTCATGTGCCCGCCGGTGATGACAACCCGGGCATGGTGATGACGATCTGCTCAGACAGGCCCGCCGCGATCCCGCGATGCGCTTCACTGCCGCACAGCGTCTCAGGGCGCAGGCGTGATCACAGGGGGATTCGATGGCCAGAACTGTCGTGAGGGCGGCCCGCCGCCGCAGCCGTCGCGCGGCCTTGGCGGCACTGACCGCCGCCGCCACCGTGCTGCCGGTCACGGCGTGGATCGGCGGTCCGGCCGCGCACGCGGCGCCCGCCGCAACCGGCTACACCGCGACCGGGCACCCGACACCCGCGCGGAAATCGACCTGCACCTCCCTCGGTAACGGGTCCCTGTGCGTGCAGGCGGCCGAGGACTCGCTGCTGCCCGGACCGGGCGCCGGCGGCGAGGGCCCGAGCAAGAACGATCCCGTGCCGCACTACAAGTGGCTGCTGAACCAGGACAACACCGGCTCGGTCACCATGCAGGCCGACGGCAAGACGCCGATCGCCGCCGAGGTCACCAAGTGCCACCCGATCACGTCCACCTGGACGAACGGCAACAAGAACTACCCGAACGGCATCGACGGATCCGGACCGATCCTCGCCGACGGCAGTCCCAACCCGGCAGCCTGCAACTGGCCCTCGATCCACAACATCACGTCGAGTCCGGTCGTCTCGAACGGCACCGACGCCGACTGGGGGCCCTCGACCCAGATCCCGTTCTACAGCCCGGCGACCGGACGCGGCCTGCAGGACGGCAAGTACCTCGTGTCGGTGACCGCCAACGGCTACCAGATCGGCGGCGCCCACATCGTCGTCAGCGGCGGGAAGATCGGCGGCCTCGACGCGACCGCCGGCGGCGCCGTGGTGGTGAGCCTGAACCCGCTGCCGCTGCCGCTGGCCAACATCCGGCTCAAGGTCTACGGCGACATGGCCTCGACGAACGCGCAATGGGACGAGCAGTCGGAGTTCGGGTTGCCCGGGTTCGCCGGCCACCTCACCGACTTCGTCGGACCCGTGAACGTCGACTACTACAACAACCCGCTGTGCACCGCCTACCTGCTGAAGCCGGACTACACCGCGACCCACCCGGACCCGACCGATTCCTACTACCAGGTGAAGCTCGGCCTCGACGGTCGGCCGATCGTGGACCCGAAGCACCACATCCGGGGCAACTTCGAGGTCGCCGGTCCGGCCACCGGCCGGTGCACCAGCGACGCCAACGGCGACATCCTGATCCCGTACCTCGCCCCGAACCGCTACGCCGCGTCGGTCATCGCCGACCCGGTCGCCGGCGTCGACCCGGTGACACGTCGCACGATCGACCCGCAGAGCGTGTGCCCCGTGCTCGGTACCGCCGACCACTCGACCGCGACCGCCGACCAGACCGACTCGTGCTGGGTGCAGACGACGACCCTCGAGGGCAACCACGACTTCGACGCGTGGCCCCAGGCCAACTCCACCGGCTACGACACCGAGCTGCTCGTTGCCGGCGAGCTGGTTCCCGAGGTGCAGTTCGGGTTCGTGCGGGCCGGCTGCATGGCGAACCCGGTGACCGGCACGGTCGACTACCGCGGCCTGACCGACCCCAACCGCTGGTTGAGCCCGGGCACGTGCGGCCACTCGCCCCGCCCGGTCGGAGCTACGCCGAGCGGTGCGATCAAGGGCCGGATCCTGGGCGCGAACGCCTACTACCCGGGCATCGGCGGCCTCGCCGGAACGGGCGGCAACACCGGCACCGCGGGCTACAAGTTCGATCGGCCGGTGCACCACCCGTGGGTGACGCTGTCCGACCTGAACAACGGCGACAAGACGATCTGGGCCGGCAACGCAGCGCTCGACGGCAGCTTCGACATCACCGGCGTGGCCGACGGCTCGTACTCCATCGCGGTGTGGGACCAGATGCAGGACTACATCTTCGACTCCTTCAACGTGACGGTCTCCGGGGGGAAGGTCGTCGACCTGGGCGTCGTGCCGCTGCTCGAGTGGTGGACCCGCATCACCGGGAAGATCTGCATCGACGCCAACGGCAACGGTCGTTGCGATCCCGGCGAGGCCGGCGTCCCGAAGTTCCTGGTGCAGAACCTCAACCGCACCAACAACCTGCAGGAGGGCGGGCAGAACACCGACGCCACCGACAGCCAGGGCAACTACGAGTTCACCGAGGCCTACCCGCTCGGCTACAACGACGTCATCCAGGCGTTCAACACGCGGTGGAAGACGACGGGCGTCACCTGGCAGGCCTGCAACGACCCGCACGAGCACACCACCCTGACGGCGGCCGTCGACGTGCAGTACAACCCGGTCATCGCGCAGTGCGGGCGTCTCGACTGGGCCGTCCAGCCCTATGCCGGGGCCACCGCGACGCAGCGCGACCCGAGCCGCGAGATCACCCGGGCCGACAACGGCGGCATCGTCGCGACCGTCGTCTACGACGCGGTGCGCAACCGCTATCTCGGCCGGACCCAGGTGCCGCAGGACTACTTCACCGGGATCCCCGGCCTGCTCACCGAGCTGTTCCAGCCGGTCAAGGCACCGGACACCGCGCCGACGACCCAGACCTGCAGCGGTCAGAACGCCCCGAACGTGAGCTACAACCACTACTACCTCAACTGCGACGGGTCCTACCGCACCACCGGCCCGTCGGGCGGCTATACCACGACCTACAGCGGCGGGCAGGTCGCGTCGACTGACCGCTACGGCAGTGCCGACCCGGGCACGGTCAACGCCTACCAGACCGAGCACTACGGACGGGCGACCGGCTGCGTCGCCCGCGACGCGAACGGGAAGATCATCTCCGGCACGCGCCGGGCCGACGGCTCGGTCCAGGGCACGATGGCCGGCGGCGTCACCGTCACCGACTTCCTGCCCGGCCTGTCGGTGGACCCGAACAGCGCGAACCCGGGCCACTACGCGCAGGCCTGCATCGAGGCCCCCGCCGCCGGCGTGAACTTCGGCCTGGGCACCGACAACCTGCCGCTGGACCCGAACGTGCCGAACGGCGACACCCACGGCTCCCAGACGGTCGACGGCAACTTCGGCCTGACCCCGACCGATCAGGCCGGGAACCCGGCCACCGGCGACTTCCTGGTGAAGGTCGACATCCCGGGGGACAAGGTGCTCAACCAGGTCTCGCCCGGCGTCGACCGGCCGCTGTACAAGATCGCCGACGAGACGAGCGCCAACAACTTCGCCGGCGCCGGCCTCGCCGGGTACACCGACGACCTGGGGACCGGCGCGGCGGACCAGCCCGGGCACGCGAGCACGCCCCAGTTCGTGCCGCAGAACGCCGACCTGAGCAAGGTGTACAACGCCGACGGCTCGGCGCACACGAACCTCGGTTCGAGTTGCCCGAGTCTCGACGGCACGGGCGGCACGCGTGGCTGCGTGGCGTTCAGCTTCCCGCCCCAGGCGCCCAAGCCGGACCAGATGGCGCCGGCCGTGCCGGTCACCGGCAGCGACTCCCCGACGTCGTTGGTCGAGGACCCGAACACCGCGGCGCCCTCCCCGGACGTCCAGTGCGCCGGAGCGCAGTTCTCCGTGCACGTCACCGACCCCGGGCTGTTGTCGGCCGGCGGCAGCCCGATGGAGGGCATCACCCGCAACGCGTGCGACGTCCACCTGGTGCACGTGGGCGGTGGCCAGTCCGTCGCGCCGAACTTCTACCTCTACACCGACGTCCCGATCCCGACGACGTTCATCGTGCAGAACTTCGACGACACGAACCTCTCGACGAACAAGGCGGAGACCCAGTACGGCGACGCCGCCCCGATCCCGAACTCGCCGGAGGGCGTGTACGACTGGCACGGCAACCTCGTCGACCAGATGAACATCGACCCGAACGGCATCGCCGAGGCGCTCATGCCCTCCACCGACGTGGCCGACTGCGCGACGCCGGCCGGCACCTGCCAGAACACGTACCGCTTCGTCGGCAACGACCCGGGCACAATCGACCACCCGAACGTCAACTACAACCCGCAGTTCCAGACCATCACGGCGAACTTCCAGGCCCTGCCGGGCGTGTTCACCCCGGCCGACACCGCACCCATCCGCAGCGCCCTCGCCTTCATCAACAGCGGGCAGAAGTTCTCCGCCGCCGCGGACTGCGGCGTGGGCAGCACCAGTGCCACCCCGGCCGCCACCCCGCAGCTGTTCTCCGTGAACCGGCCCTACACGGACTCGACCGCGGCCCACCCGCGCCAGATCGTCATCAAGGGCCTCGGCTTCGGCGCGGTGCAGGGCTCCGGGAAGGTCACCCTCACCGGCGTCGGTGGGGCCAACGCGACGACCGTCACCACGTGGTCCGACACCGAGATCGACGTCACCGTGCCGACCCAGGTCGTACCCGGCAAGTACGAGCTGTCGATCACGAACGGTTCCGGCACGACGACGGTGAACGGCATCAGCTACTACGTCATCGACACCGGCCCGAATTCCACCTACGACCCGCCGGTGCTCGAGGTCGGCTCCGGACCGGACTTCAGCACCGAGGCCACGAACCTCGCCGGCTGGGAGAAGCAGACCAAGTTCCCGAGCATCCAGGAGGCCGTCGAGCGCGCGGCCGGCTACTGGTTGCGGCCGACGAACAACGGCACCACGCTGACCTACACCCGCGAGCTCACGGACCGGCTGACGAACGCGATCGTGGTCGTCTACCCGGCCGCGCACAACCAGCAGTCGCCGGCCAACAGCGCGGTGTCGCCCGGCGTCTGGTACGAGCCGATCATCCTGCACTCGGCCGTCACCGTGCAGGGCGTCGGCCCGGGCGGGGTGCAGCCGGCCGCGGGCGCCACGCCGGCCACCGCGGTCCCGGGATCCGTGATCGACGGGCGGTACTACTTCAGCCTGACCGACACGACGACGACCCCGCCGGCCGCCATCGACTGGTCGACGGCGCCGCAGGACGCCCGCGCCCAGCACTCGGTGGACGTCTGGCAGGTCATCGCGAACCAGCTGTTCCCGAACACCCCGGCCACCGACAACAAGCTGGTGACCGAGGGCCAGGACGTCACCGTGCTCGCGGAGGCGGGGCAGCCCGAGTACGGCCCGAATGCGCACCCCGTGCTCGACGGGTTCGGCGTGCAGGCCTCGGTCACGATCAACACGCCCGCCAACGTCAACGCCAGCACCGGGCAGCGCACCGGCCCGGCCGGCGGCGCCGACGCCACGCAGGGCGGCGCGATCTTCCTCAACGGCCACGACGACTCGACCCAGGTGACCAACAACGTCATCGACGGCAACCAGGGTTCCTACGGCGCCATCCGCGTGGGCAGCCCGCAACTGGACAACCAGCACAACTGGAACGTCGAGTTCGGCAACAACCAGATCATCGCCAACGGCGGCAACAACCTCGGCGGCGGGATGGCGATCTTCAACGACGCCGGCGGCTACAACGTGCACGACAACCTGATCTGCGGGAACCAGTCGGCCGAGTACGGCGGCGGGATGAGCCAGTACGGGCTGAGCGTCGCCCCGGTCGACCTCACCGGCACGATCACCTCGTCACGCAATGGGAGGACCCAGACCCTCACCCT
Source organism: Jatrophihabitans sp. (assembly GCF_036000465.1). GTDB lineage: Bacteria > Actinomycetota > Actinomycetes > Mycobacteriales > Jatrophihabitantaceae > Jatrophihabitans. The sequence goes on from NZ_DASYFV010000058.1 coordinate 42,752, forward strand.
GCCGAGCACCGGTCCGGCGCGCTTCGCCCCCGGGGACAGCGGCCGGCCGGTCGCCGGTGACGGGCTGGTCGGCGTCACGATCGGGAGCGTCAGCAAGGACGGCAGTTCGGCGACGCTGAACGGATCGGTCGACGCGGCGACCTTCAACAGGTCGTTGACGTTCCGCTACGTCCCGAGCGCGGCGCCGGCCCAGACCGCATCCAACCTGATCGCGCACAACACGGTGGCGCTCAACCAGAGCCAGGACGAGGGCGGCGGCATCATGATCGCCGGCCAGCTGCCGCAGGACTCGACCAAGCCGTCGCTGGGCGCCGGTCCGGTCACGATCACCGGGAACACGATCTCGGCGAACGCGGCCAACGACGATGGCGGCGGGCTGCGGTTCCTGCAGGCGGGCAACTACCCGATGCGGGTCGAGAACAACATGATCAACGACAACGTCTCGGCGCACGAGGGCGGCGGCATCTCGATCGACGACACGTCGCAGGTCACGATCATCAACGACACGATCGCGAAGAACATCACCACCGCCACGGCGGCGACCAGCAACGGCTCGCCCGCCCCGGCCGGCATCTCGACGGCGTACAACAGCGGTCCGTTCCAGGCGTCGCTGCCAACCGGGAGCCCGGCGTGGTCCAACCCGGTGATCGCCAACGACATCGTCTACGACAACCGGGCCGGTTCCTGGAACGCCGGGGTGAGCGATGTGAGCGGTATCGGCCAGCCGGGGGACAAGACCGGGCTGAACGTCTGGGACATCGGCATCGCCGATCTCTTACCGGGACTGCTGACCCCGACCCGCTCGGTGCTGAGCACCGCGCCCGGCGCAGCCGGCGGCGAGGGCTACACGGGGTCGTCGACCAACATCGTGACCGCGCCCCCCACGACCGCGTCGTCCAACGCCGTCGGGTTCACCGCGCCGTTCAACCTCACGCTGCAGATCGCGCCGATGCGGATCAACTTCCGGTTCCGCGTCACCGCGATCGTGAACATCGGGCTGCCGGACAACGCGATCGGCAACTACCGGATCACCTCGACGTCGCCCGCGTACACCGCGGGCCGGGGAACGGTGAGTCCGACGCCCGGCGCGCCCTATCCGGCCATCACGATCAACGCACCGCCGGTGGACATCTACGGCGTCGCGCGGCTCATGACACCACCGAGCGCCTCGAGGTACGACGCCGGCGCGGCGCAGGCGACGTCATGAGCGGGCCGACCCGAATCCGGCAAGGGCGCACCCCTGCCAGCACCGTGCACGAGAGCCAGCCAGAGAGGTCCGGACCGATGAGTGAAATGGCAGACAACCCGGCGGTCGGGGTGACGCCACCGGCCCCCGCCGCCGGGGGTGGGCTGGGGCGGTCGATCTCGCGGCGCAGCCTGCTCACCACGCTGGTCGTGGCCGGCGGGGGCGGGGCCGCGCTGCTGCTCGGCCGGGACCGCGCGCCGCAGGCGAGCCCGGCCCGGCTGGCGTCGAGCGTCGCCCCGGTGAAGGCGTACTCCCTCGCCGGTACCGACGGCTGGGTGTCGATGCCGGCCCAGGCCCGTGCCATGCCGCCCTACTTCCCGGACCCGCTCGCTCCGGCCAACGGCAACAGCACCGGCAATGCGCGTCAGGACCGGTTCAACATGTACGCGTTCGGGTTCCGCGACGTGACCCGGTACAACCCGGCGACCTCGGCGTCGGTGTCCCAGTTCCTCGTCGAGAACGTGAAGAACCACGTCCAGATCTCGGCGCCGTTGATCTACGCGCAGGCCGGCCAGGACCTGCGACTCACGCTGTTCAACCTGGGCATGGGCAACCGGCCCGACCTGTTCGACAGCCACACGATCCATTTCCACGGCTTCGCCAACCAGATCGCCTACTTCGACGGGGTGCCGGACGCGTCGCTGTCGGTGCCGCCGGGACAGGCGCTGCACTACCGCTACCTGCCGGTCGACCCCGGGACGTACATGTACCACTGCCACGTCGAGGACGTGGAGCACGTGCAGATGGGCATGAACGGGCAGGTGTTCATCGCGCCGCGCAAGGGCGTCAACTACGCCTACGACGCGCCGGGCGGGCGCGACGCAGCGCCCACCGACTCGACCCGGTTCGACCGGCAGTTCTCGCTCCACCTCTCCGAGCTGTTCCCGCAGGGCCACTTCGGCGACTCGCACATCCAGGACACCGACTGGACCGACTTCACCGGCTTCTTCCGCCTGATGAACGGGCGGGCCTACCCCGACACCGTCCAGCCGCACGCAGGCGACTACCCGACGGGCGCACCGGGCGATCCGGACGCGCCGATGACGGGCAGCGGCGCCACGCTGGTGGACGAGAAGCGACTGCGGTTCCAGCCGCTGTCGGCGCTCATCCAGGGCGAGAGCGGCGAGTACGTGCTGGTGCGGGTCTCGCACCTCGGCTACGAGCAGCACTCGCTCGTGCTGCCCGGGCTGCCGATGACGGTGATCGGGCAGGACGCGAAGTTCCTCGGCACGGGCCGCAGCGGCTACTACCCGGACTACCAGTACGCCAACGGCACCGCCCTGCAGCAGCAGCGCGAGCCCGACGCTGTCCGGGGCGACATCGAGACCCAGACGAATCGCGTGGACCTCGGCCCGGGCGAGAGCCGTGACCTCCTGATCGGCCCGCTGCCGACGGTCTCAGCGATGACGGTGTTCCCGTTCTACGACCGCGAGTTCGGCTACCTCAACGGTTCGGACCCGACCGCCGGCTACGGGGGCATGCGCACAGAGGTGCACGTGTACCCCGCGGGCGGCCTCCAGCGACCGTCCTCGTCGGAGATCAGCCTGCTGACGGGCGGGGCGGACGCCAGCACGCTGGATCTCGCCGGCAACACCGTCCAGAACTTCGCGCAGTCGGGTGGCGGCTGGACCTACGCCGACGGAAGCCCGATCGTCCAAGCCTTTCCCGGCAAGATCTACCCGGCCGTCTGATGAGGGACGACATGTCAGCTGACCCCACCGCCGGCCCGGCCCGGCCGGCTCGCACCCGCACGGCGTTCCGCGTGCTACCCGCTGCCGCCCTCGTACTCGCCGCGTGCTTCGCACCGCTCACGTTCGGATCGTCGGCCTCGGCCGGGCCCGTCCCCGCGACGCAGGCCGAGGGCCTGGTGTGTGCACCGGGCTCCACGGCCGACTTCTACCACCCGCCGAAGGCCCCGTTGCCGACGAATCCGAGCTTCGTCCTCACGGCCCAGGACGGCTACATCTCCACGCCCGACGGGAACTCGATCTACATGTGGGGTTACGCCATCGGTGGCGGGAACTACCAGGACCCCGGCCCGGTGCTGTGCGTCAACGAGGGCGACACGGTCACGGTCACCCTGCGGAACACCCTGCCTGTGGCGACCTCGCTGCAGTTCCCCGGCATGACCGGCGTGCAGGCCAACGGGCGCGACTCCCAGCCCGACGGCGCGACGGACTCGTTGGCCACTCCGGCGGCCGCCGACGCCGGGTCGGCCCCGAACCGCATCGACACGGGCGGCATCACCAAGGTCACCTACACCTTCGTCGCCGACCACCCCGGCACCTTCCTCTACGAATCCGGGACCGACCCGCAACTTCAGGTGCAGATGGGCCTGGCCGGTGCGATCGTCGTCCGCCCGCGCGCCGGCAACCCGTGCCTTGCCGGAAGCGTGAGCGCCGGCACGGTGTGCACCCCTTCGGCCCATGTGTACGACGACCCCGGGGCCACGCCCGGCATGGCCACCGACCCCGCGAGCTGCGCGAAGGTGTCCGGCGGACTCGCCTGCTTCTCGACGTTCAATCCCAAGAACGAGTACCTGCACCTGCTGAGCGAGATCGACCCGAAGCTGCACGAGGACGCGGAGTCCGGCACGTACAGCTACGACATGACCGCCTACCAGGCCCGGTACTTCTTCATCAACGGACGCAGCTTCCCCGACACGGTCTCGCCCAACTTCGCCGCGCACGTCCCGGCGCAGCCCTACGGCGCCCTGGTGCACATCCAGCCCCGCAACACCCAGCCGGGGACGGACTACAACCCCGATCCGGCGCTGGTGCGCTACCTCAACGCGGGACCGGTCGACTACCCGTTCCACCCGCACTCGAACAACGAGCGCGAGGTGGGCTTCGACGCCCACGCGCTGATCAACCCGACCGGCTCGGCGACCCCGACCGATGCGTCGGTGGACCGGTTCAGCATCGTGGTGCCGCCCGGCGGCACCATCGACTCCGAGTTCGCGTGGGTCGACCAGGCCAACTGGGACCCGAAGACGCACGCGATCAACAGCGGCGGGGCCGGCGACGTGATCGTCCCCCAGCAGCAGGCGCGCACCGAGGGCCAGTTCTGGAACGGCACGCCGTACCTGGGGCGCAAGGCCGACCTGTCGACCGGGGTCACCCAGTACAACCAGTGCGGCGAGATGTACCAGGTCGCGCACAGCCACGCCCTGTTCCAGGCGACCAACTACGGCGCGTCCATGGGCGGCATGTTGACCATGATCCGCATCGACCCACCCAACTCCTTCAGCGAACACGCGCAATGCACGACGGGGAACTGACATGAGCACGAGGACCTCACACGCGTCCGGGCCGATGCGACCGGCACCGCGCCGGCGCGGGTCGCGCACCGGGCGGGCACTCACGGCCGTGGTCGTGACGCTCCTGGCGACCACCACGTCCGCGCTCGTCGCGCCGGCGACAGGTGGTGCAGTACCCGCGGCGGCGAAGGCCACCCCCCGACCGACGCCGCCGCGGGCCCACCGGGTCACCGGGCCGCGCGTGCACCTCGCCGCCTCGTTGCGGGGCCTGACGACGACCTTCCAGGCGTCGTCGACGGCCGCCGTGGGCGACTACTGGTGGGCCTGCTTCGGCGACCGGCCCTGCAGTGCCGCGGCTCCGGACGCGCACGGCTCGGTCGGCGCCGGCGGCGCGGTGGCCCCGTTCAGCCACGCCTACGCTCGCGCCGGACGGTACCCGGCCAGCATCACCGTGCTTCTCGGGGCGCGCACGATCAGCTCGGCCCACCTCGTCAAGGTCCGTCCCAACACCCTCACCGCAGTGCTGACCGCCGACGGCCGGCACGGCACCGGTGCTCTGCCGGTGGCCTTCGACGCCACCCAGTCGGTTGCCGGCCGCGGGACCACGTGGGCGTTCTGCTACGGCGACGGCCGCCACTGCACGCGCGCCCACCCCGACGCGAGCGGGACGATCACGCCCGCCGCCCCGCGCATCACCCTGCCGACCGCGAGCGCGCACGTCTACACCGCCGGTCGGTTCACCGCGACGCTGTGGCTCGCCAGCGGGGCCGCGACGTCACGGGCCTCGGTCCTGGTCGCCGTCACGCCACCCGTGCCGGCGCCGGACGCGACCTGCACGGCCGTCGGCGCGGTGCGCACCTGCGACCTCTACGCCAAGTCGACCGGCAGCGTGACGGTCGGCGGGTCGACCATCCCGTTCTGGGGCTTCACCCTCAGCGACGCGGCAACCCCGCACCTCGGCGGCCCGACCCTGATCGCGACCGAGGGGGAGCAGCTCGCGTTCACCGTGCACAACCAGCTCGATCCGAAAGCGGGCAACGTTGCGATCACCGTGCCGTCGCTGGCGGGCGCGCCGGACCTGACCGGCGTGCAGCCGGGGCAGAGCGGGCCGTCGAGCACCCTCACCCTGACGCGGCCCGGAACCTATGTCTACGAGGCCGGGCTGACCTCGGGCGGCGAGCGGCAGGTTGCGATGGGGCTGTCCGGAGTTCTGATCGTCCGGCCCTCGGTCGCCACCGCGGCCAATGCCACCCACTGCGCCTACGAGGCCGCGCCGACGGCGGCCGACTGCGTGGCCGCGCACGACCCGCTCAACTACTTCGACCAGGAGAAGACGGTCGTCGTCAACGAGCTGGACGCCGGGTTCAACGCCGACCCCTTCGGGTCCGACACGGCCGAGTACCACCCCACGAACTACTTCATCGACGGCGTGGCCTACGACCCGAGCAAACCCGCCCTCGACCCGTCGGCGGCGGGCTTCGATCCCGCGCTCGACAACGTGCGGCTCGATGCCGCGGCCGGCAACTCGGTGCTGCTGCGCTACGCCGACCTGGGCCTGCGCGAGCACTCGATGAACCTGGACAACCTGCTGCAGTCCGAGACGGCGCGCGACGGCTTCGCCCTGCCGTACGCGGGCAGCCAGAACACCGAGTTCCTGAACGCCGGCGAGTCCGCCGACGCGTTCGTGACGATCCCGGCCGATGCCGTCACCGGGACCCGGTTCCCGCTGTACGACGCCGGCTTCCACCTGAACAACGGTGACGCGGGCGGCCTCGGTGGCATGTACACCTACCTGGACGTCACCGCCGGGACCACGGCGAAGGACGTGGGGCCGGTCGGCTCGACCGCGACCGCCGACCCGACCTTCGACCCGAACCTTCAGAACGTCGACAACGGCCAGGTGCCGTCGCTCGCCGTCCACGGCGACTTCACCGCCCAGGCGACGGCCGCGACGGTGAGCTCGGTGCACTGGGCGCTCGACGGGGTCCCCGGCCCGACCGGACCCTGGCAGCCGACCACGGCCGCCCCGGTACCGCCGACCGCGACCACCGCGGCGTTCGACTTCACCGTCAGCTCGGTCGAGCTGATGGCCCTGCTCGGCACCGAACCCGACCGCGTCTTCGGCGAGCACACGCTGTGGCTGCAGGCCACCGACTCGGCCGGCAACCCCGGACCGGCCATCGGCGCATCGTTCACCCTGGCGATGCGCGACCCGGTGATCTCGACCCTGTCGATCAGCCCCGAGGTGACCAACGGCGTCACGACCGATGCGAACCAGCAGCAGCAGGCGAGCACCACCGTCGCGGCCGCGTCGAACGGTCAACTCCTGCCGCAGTCGACCCTCACCGTCGACACGACGGCCGGCTTCCCGGCCAAGTGCCAGACGCCGACCGAGTGCCAGATCACCGTGGGTACGACGATCGCCTCCGGCCCGTCGACCGGTGCCGTCGTGGACCAGGCGTTCACCTACGCCGCGACGACGCCGACGACGTTCACCGGCCTGGCGCTGGTCGCCCCGGACACCGCCGGCGTGTACCGGTTCAGCACCGGCGGCACGGTGCTGCTCGACTCGGTGCCGTCGGGTTATGTCGCGGTCGACGCGACCGCCACGGCTTCGCTGCCGGGCTGGGTCATCGACGGCGCGCAGGCCTGCGTGACGCCGGTGAATCCGACGCCGGTGAATCCGCTGGGGGCACCCGCACCGACCGTTGCGAGTGGCGTGGAGGCGGCCTGCACGGCGGCCAACATCTACGACCTGACGACGAACGGTCCGGCCGCCCTCGCCGCGGTGAACGGCTTCGTGCCGCCGCCGACCCCGACCCTCGACCCGGAGCAGTACTGGGTCGTCGTGCGGGCCCAGGAGGGTCCGGACGGGCAGCCCTGCACCGCGCCGGGCACGTGCCGCTGGAGCCCGTGGCTCTACTACCCGACCAACGCCGCGGCCGACCCGGCGACCTACCGCACCCTCACCATGATCACGACCGGTCCGAGCACGAGCGCGGTGAGCGTCAGCCCGAACCCGAACAACGGCTTCGACGCCGCGCCGGGCAACCTCGGGCTCGTCGACTCCTTCGACGTGACCGCGACCTCGACGTCGCCCGCGGCGGACATCCTGCTGGCCGAGGCGTTCGTGGCCCCGACCAGCCGGGCCGGAGGCACGACGATCCTCGACCCGCCGCAGTGCACCACCGATCCGACCACACCGGCCGGCTGCGTGGTCTTCGGGCAGGGCGCCGAGATGACGCCGTCCCGCGGTACGTGGGGGCACAGCCTGACCGAGACGTCGACGGCCTTCCTGCCGCTGTCCGCCCTGCAGGGCCTGCCGGACGGCCTCGTCCGGGTGTGGGTCCACTCGCAGGACGTCGCCGGCAACTGGGGACCGTTCACCGCGGCCGACGTGACCCTTGACCACTCGGCGCCCGTGATGGACTCCGTGGTGAACCCCGCGGCAACGGCGCCGACCACCACGGCCCAGGTACCGCTCTTCCCGCCGGTGCGGCTGCCGCTCCCGGCCGCCGGAGTGATCCTGCCGGTCGCATCCACCGCCGGGTTCCCGACCACGGGTGGGACCATCTCCATCGTCACCGCGCCGGGTGGCCTCCAGACTTTCCACTACACCGGGGTGAAGAGCGGCCCTGCCGCGCTGACCGGCGTCACGGGCGGTACCGGCGGCGGGCAGCTGGGGAACTACATCTTCCGCGGCTCCCAGGTGAAGCTGGTCGTCGCCTTCACCGGCAGCGTGCAGGTGACGGCGCACGACGTCCCGGCCAACGGGGTGTCGAGCGGGATCTCCGGGGCCGAGTACTTCACCGGCACCGATCCCGGACCGGGCAACGCCACGGCGGTGAGCCCGGCCCCGACGACCGCGCCCACCCTGGGCGGGACCGTGAACTTCACGATCGGCGGGTTCAAGGCCGGGGACACGGTGAACGTCCGGGTGCAGGACGCCGCGGGCAACTGGAGCGCGGCGTCGGCGGTGAAGCTGTGACGGCGGCGATCGTGTCGGAACGGGACCCGTCCGCGGGGGCGGCCGCGGATGCCGACGCGCTGCGGACGGTCTCGCGCCGCGCGCTCGCCCTCTACCTCGCCGCGGTCGTGGCGCTCACCGCGACGATCCTCGGGATGCGGCTCGCGAGCCACCACGCGAGCGGGCTCCCGACGCCGGTCTCGGTGGCCCATCCCGCCGCCCCGGTCCCGGCCGCGCCGCAGGTCGAGGCGGTGTGGGGGCTTCGGTTCACCGACGTCATCGTGCTGGCCGACAACGGGGGGGTGGAGTTGCGCTACCAGGTGATCGACGCCGCCAAGGCGGCGAAGATCCACCTCGGCGATGCGACCTCGAACCAGCTGCCCAGCCTCGAGGTCGAGGGGACGAGTGCGCGGATCACGCCGAGTTCGGTGCTCATGCACTTCCACCACGGTGACGCCGTCTCGGGCCAGAGCTACTCGATCGTCTACGGCAACGCCGGCGGTGTCGTGCACAGCGGCGGCTTCGTCACGATCGTCATGAAGGACGGGCTGACGATCAAGCACGTCCAGGTCTCGGACTGAGCCGGCGGTGGGCGACATGCGCAACCGACCCCGGGCCCGTTCGTGGCCGGCCGGGCTCGTCGGGGCGGCGGCGCTGCTCGCCGCCTGCACGTCGAGCGTCGCGGGGCCGGACTCGCACGGTCCGCTCAGCCTGGTCAGCTCGGCCTTCGCCCGGGGCGGTTCCATCCCGGTCACCTTCAGCTGCTCGGGCGCCGATGTCGCGCCGCCGCTGACCTGGCACGGAGCGACACCGGCCGGTACGTCGACCTGGGCGATCGTCATGACCGACCTCGACGTGCGACCCGGGCCATGGGTGCAGTGGCTCGTCACCGGCATCCCGCTCGGCACGCGCACGGTCTCGGCTGACGCGATCCCGGCGGCCGCGCAGATCAGCCGGGCGAGCAACGGGACGCGGGGTTACGTCGGGGCCTGCCCGCCGACCGGCGCCGTGCATCGCTACGAGTTCACCCTGTACGCCGTGGGCGGGAAGGCGAAGGTGTCGGCTGCGGCTACGGCGACCGACACCGTCAGCGCCCTCGCGCGGGGAGCGGTGGGCCAGGCTCGCATCGTCGCGAGTTTCGCCCGCTGACCGCGCCGGACGCGATGGTGGTCTAGATCTTCGGCAGCGTGATCGTCGGCAGGGGCACGGGCAGGGTCGGCGGCGTGATCGCGACCGACGGCAGGATCTTCGGCGTCGACGACGGCAGCAGGTTCGGCAGGCTCAACTTCGGCAGCGGCGCCGCCGAGGTCGCCGGGGCGGCGGGACCGGCCGGGGCCGCCGACGACGCCGCCGGCTGCGGGGCGCCCGACGAGCGGGGCGTGCCCGGGGCCGCCGCCGAACCGGCCGCGCGGGTCGGCTTCGTCGCCTTCGGCGCGCTGGAGGGGTGCGCAGCGCCGCTCTGCGCGGCCTGCGGCTGGGCCGGGCCGGCTGCGCCGCCGGAACCGCCGACCGGGATCACCGCGGTCGGGTCCGGCGGGGCGACGGCCGGGTACGCCCCGCCGTGCGCGCGCTGGTAGGCGAGCACGAAGTCCACCGCGTTCTGGGCCACGGACAGGTACTGCTGGTAAATGCCGACGTTGTAGGTCGTCCACGGCGTCCAGTCGGTGCAGCCGTTGGAGATCGTGTACATGGCGGCGGCGTTCGAGACCGCGTTCTGGTTGGCGACGGAGTCCCGCAGCCCACCCGTGCCGCGCTCGGCCCGCAGCCCGCGGATCTGCCACAGTCCGGCCGACCAGTCCCACTGGGCGGTCATCAGGGTGATGTCGCCCTGCGCGCTCGGGCTCCCGCCCGATTCGGCCATCGACACCGCGGTGGCCGTGGGCGCCGCGGCCGCGCTGCAGCCCGCTTCGAGGGCGAGCGTCGCGATGCCGACCGGGGTGAGCGTGCCGGCACCGCCGCCGTAGTTCTGGATGCTCGGGTCGACCGGCGAGGTGTTGGTCGTGGGCACCGGCGGCGTGCCGGCCGGGACCCCCTTGGTACCGGTGTCGCCGGCCAGGGTCGGCTGGGGCAGCGAGCCGTTGGACACGAGGGTGCCCACCGGCAGCAGGTAGTTGGGCTTGCTGGGGGGCAGCGTGTCGGCCGCGTTGTGGGTCGGGGTGGCACCGCCGGGGGACGACGCGGCGAGCGAGGCGGTTGCCGTCACGACGGTGACGGCGATGATCGCGCCGGCGGTCTTGCGGAAGTGCCGGTGGGCCGTGACGTCCTGGCCACGACGGTTCACCGACGCTGCGGCGGCCTTCACACGATCGCCGAATGCTGAGCCCACGATGACTACCCCCTGAAAGGTCTCGACGTAGATGCCCTGGCACGCATTCCGGTAAACACGCAGCTCATGTCGGGATCGGGCCCGCCGTCGAAAGAGTCTGTTCCCATCAACGAGGCAGGTCCCGCGAAGGTGACGGCGGCCCGAGCCGAATGCCGGGACGCAGTGAGCCTTCGGACACTGGCCGGGCGGCCGGCGGGGCGACGACGCTCGAAGGCACGCCGTGAGGGATGCACGGCTGAAGGAGGTCGCGATGATCCGGGAGATCGAGACCCAGGCCTGCGCCGCGCTCGCCGGGACGGCGGTCGACGACATGGAGCGCAACGCCCGCGAGCACCCCTCGCAGGTCGGTTTCAGCATTCGCGGGGACGGCGTGTGGGAGCCGGTCACCTACGCCGGTTTCGCCGCGCAGGTCGAGGCCCTCGCCCGCGGCATGATCGCGGCGGGCATCGGGATCGGCGACCGCGTCGCCCTGATGTCGCGCAACCGGTTCGAGTGGACGCTGTGCGACTACGCCCTCTGGTCAATCGGGGCCGTGGTGGTACCGGTGTACGAGACATCCTCGGCCGAGCAGACGGAATGGATCCTGACCGACTCGGGGGCGGTCGCCGTCATCGTCGAACTGCAGCGCCATCAGGACCTCGTCGACTCGGTGCGCGCCCGGTGCGGTGTGGTGCACGTGTGGAGCATCGAGAACGGCGACCTGGCCGCGCTCGTCGAGGCCGGCCGGCCCACCACGGACGACGAGCTGCGCGAGCGCCGCGACGCCGTCGACCCCGCTGCGGTGGCCACCCTCGTCTACACCTCGGGCACCACCGGCCGGCCCAAGGGCTGCCCGCTCACGCACGCGAACCTGGCCGCGCAGTACCGCAACACGACCGCCGCGCCGGGCATCCCGGACATCTTCAACGACCGGTCGTCCACGCTGCTGTTCCTGCCGCTGGCCCACGTGCTGGCCCGGGTCATCCAGCTCAGCTGCGTCAGCGCGCGCGTGCACATCGGTTACACGCCCGACACCGCCCAGCTGGCGCAGGACCTGCTGTCGTTCCGGCCGACGCTGCTGCTGGCGGTGCCCCGTGTGTTCGAGAAGCTGTACAACACCGCGGCGCGGTCGGCCCACGAGGCCGGCCCGGTCCAGAACGCGATCTTCACCCTCGCCGAGCGGGCGGCCGTGCGCTACAGCGAGCAGATCGATGCCGGTTCGCCGTCGCCGTTGCTCCGCGCGGAGCACGGCCTCTACGACCGGCTCGTCTACGCCAAGATCCGGGCCGCCCTCGGCGGGCGCATGCGGTGGTCGGTGAGCGGCGGTGCTCCGCTCGGGGCGCGGCTGGGGCACTTCTTCCGCGGCAGCGGCATCACCGTGCTCGAGGGATACGGGCTGACCGAGACCTCGGCGGCCGGGACGCTGAACCTGCCCGCCTCGCAGCGGGTCGGCAGCGTCGGGCCGCCGGTGCCGGGTGGCTCGATCCGCATCGCCGAGGACGGCGAGATCCTGCTGCGGGGCGACTTCGTGTTCAGCGGCTACTGGGGCGTCGACGATCCCGAGATCCTCGACGACGAGGGGTGGCTGCACAGCGGTGACCTCGGGCAGATCGACGCGGGCGGCTTCGTGACCGTCACCGGGCGCAAGAAGGAGCTGATCGTCACCGCCGGCGGCAAGAACGTCGCCCCGACCGCGCTCGAGGACCGGATCCGGGCGCACTGGCTGGTCAGCCAGTGCCTGGTCGTCGGCGACCGGCGCCCGTTCATCGCCTGCCTGATCACCCTGGACGCGACCGCGTTCGCGGCGTGGCGGGCCGAGCACGGCCTGACCGACGTGACCGCGGCCGAGGCCCTGGCCGACGAGCGGCTGCACCACGAGATCCAGGTCGCGGTGGACGAGGCCAATGCGGCCGTGTCGAAGGCCGAGTCGATCCGGGCCTTCACGATCCTCGACGGTGACTTCACCGAGGCCGCCGGGCAGCTGACCGCGACGCTGAAACTCAAGCGGAACGTCCTGGCTGACCAGTTCGGCACCGAGATCGAGGCGCTGTACGCGGCCCCGAGGACCTGAACGGATCAGGCACCAAAGGTCGGGATTGACCGTTCCCGGCGATCGAGGTATACCGGGTCGGCACGCCTCGGACGCGGGGGATGAGGCAGATGGCCGACAGCGCTGCTGGCCGACCGGGCGCGGTGCCGCGCGGCGCCGGCCCGGCCGAGATCGTGTCGCCCATGGTCGAGGTGGCCTTCCTGGATCGCGCGGGCGTCATCGAGTGGGTCAACGGCGCCTGGGACGAGTTCTGCCGGCAGAACGGTGGTGACCCGAGCCGGGTGGGCGTCGGCGTGTCCTACCTGTCCGTCTGCGACGCCGCCGCCGACGACCCGGCCGCCGCCGCGGTGGGGGAGGCGATCCGGACGGCGATCGGGGGTGAGCTGGCCTCGCCGGTCACCGTGCAGATCGCCTGCGACAGCCCGAGCGCCGCCCGCTGGTTCGACGTCCTGATCGCCCCGCGCGACGACGTCGAGGGCAACCTGGTCGGGGCGTCGGTCAGCCTCGCCGTCTCGACCGCGCCGGAGCACGCCCGGGCGCCAGGCGTGCTGCGGGCCCAGGACCGGCTCCGGGCGCTGATCCGGGCCATCGACATCGTGACCGGCGATCTCACCCTGCACGTCCTCCTGCGGCACCTCGCCGAAGCCGCCCGCGAGCTCGGCGAGGCGCGCTACGCCGGCGTGCGCATCGAGGCCGGCGACGGCGCGCCCGAGACCTCGGTCGCGGTCGGCATCGACGACGACCCGGACGACGCCCGCGGGGATATCTCGGGCCACCTGAGCGTGCCGATCCGGCTCCGGGAGACCGAACTCGGCGTCATCTCCCTGGCCCGTAGCCGGCGCGGGGGGTTCAACAACGAGGACGAGCAGCTGGTCATCGCGCTGGCCACGTCGGCCGCCGTCGCGATCCGCAACGCGCACCGGTACGAGCACGCCGAGCGACGCCGCCACTGGCAGGAGGCCGCGACCGCGACGGCCCAGGCCCTCATCGTCGACGTGGCCGACCCCGCCGAGGTCGTGCTCGAGCACGCGAGGAGGGCCGCGGACGGCGACCGGGCCGAGCTGGCGCGGCTCGGGGACGACGACCGGGTGTACGCCGAGGCCGCGGTCGGCGACGGGGACGAGGCCGCCGGCCCACCGGTACGACTCGACGACAGCCCGGCCGGGCCGGTGCTGCGCGAGGGCACGCCGGTCCACGTCGAGGACGCCACCTCGGCAGTACCGTCGGGCGACCGGTCGGGGTCGATGCTCGTCGTGCCGATCACGTCGGCGTGCGGCGGGCCGGGGGCGCTGTCGGTGGCGCGGCGCGCGGGCCGGGCCCGCTTCGACGGCGGCGAGCTCGACCACCTGACCGAGTTCGCCCGCCAGGCCGGCCACGCGCTGGAACTGCACCGGGCCCGCGCCGGCCGCGAGCGGTTGACCCTGATCGAGGAGCACGACCGGATAGCGGCCGCGCTGCACGACCGCGTGATCCCGGACCTGTTCGCCACCGGCATCGGGCTGCAGGCCATGGTGCACGACTTGGACCGCCCCGATCAGCGGGCCCGGATCCTGCAGCTCGTCGAGGACGTGGACGCGACGATCCGGCACATCCGGACCACCGTCTACTTGTCGACCGACGCCCGGTAGATCTGCGCGATCGACGCGTCGAGGACACGGTCGAACTCGCCGTCGCTCTGGTCGGCCGACAGGCCCTCCAGCAACGCCCGCGAGAAGCTCGCGACCATGCTCGGATCGGCGGCGAGCCGCCGGCACGCCTCGTCGCGGCTGTAGCCGCCGGAGAGCGCGAGCACGCGAAGCACGCGGGGGTCGGCGGCCAGGTCGGCGTAGAGCCCGGGCTGATCCGGGATGCTCAGCTTGAGCATGATCGCGGCGTCGTCGGGCAGCTCGTCGATGCCGGCCCGCAGCGCCGTGCGGAGCAGGTCCTCGGCCTCGGCCTTGTGCGGGCTGTGGATGTCGACCTCCGGCTCGAGGATCGGCACGAGCCCGGCGGCGGCGATCCGCGCCGCGTACTCGAACTGCTGGTCGACCGCGAGGCGCACGCCCTTCTCGTCGGCGTCGGCGATGACCGATCGCATCTTGGTGCCGAACACGCCGTGGCGGTTCGCCCGCTCCAGGGTGTCGTCGAGATTCGTGATCGGCTTCATGAGCCGGGCCCCGTCGGCGGCGTCGACCAGCCCGAGGTCGACCTTCAGGATGGGCACGATCCGGCGACGCTCCCACAGGTACCGGGCGGTCGGCAGGCCGTCGACCTCACGCTCCATGGTCTGGACGAACAGGATCGCCGCGAGGATGCGGTCGCCGTCGAACGACGGGCTCGTGACGATGCGGGTGCGCATCGCGTGCACGAGGTCGAACATCTCCTGCTCGGAGCTGTAGCGGTCCTCGGTGATGCCGTAGTGGGCCAGCGCGCCCGGCGTGCTGCCGCCGCTCTGATCCAGCGCGGCCACGAAGCCGGGGGCGGAGCGCATCTTGTCGAGTTGGAGGCTGGTGCTGCCGGTGCCGCTGTCCATGCCGTCGATCATCCGACGGGGCGACCGCTGCCGACAAGGACCGGGAGTTCTCCCGCCCCGGACGTTCGCCCCTACCGGTGCGTACCGATCACGTTGCGGCGATGGGCTGACGGATGATCGTGCGCAGCCGCTCCGGTGCGGCGCGACGCGGGTCGCCGAGGTAGATCTCGTGGTGCTTCTGGGCGATCGGGTCGAACCGGCCGCCCTGCTCGGTGATGAACTCGTGCAGGCGGCGGATCGTCGGGCCCTCGCTCGTGTACGGCCCGACGTGCAGGATCTGCCCGGAGCGTCCCTCCCGGAAGGACTCGAGGCGGGCCGCCGGCGTAACGCCCAGCCGCTTCTTCGCCCGGGCCTCCTGGGCCACCCGTTCGATCAGGTCGGCGGTGACGTCGTCGGGCTGGCGGATCATCGCGGTCCACCGCCAGCTCGCCCGGTCGCCGGCCTCGAACGCGCCGATGTCGTCGGCCCACCACAGACTCTCCAGCGGCGCGACCCGGGCCGGCGCGACGCCGGCCCGCCGGTTCGCGAACTTCGCCGAGTAGGTGAGGGTGAACAGCGTCCGGATCGCGTCCTGGTACTCGGCGCTGGTGCTCGGGTCGCCCTGCCCGTCGATCATCAGGAAGGTCAGCTCGGGCACCTCCACGATCCGCGGGGTCACCGTGGCCCGGTACAGCGCGGCGACGGTGTGCTCTCGATCGAGGTGGGTCAGCATGGGTCCAGCGTCGTGCCGCCGCGTCGGGGCAGGTAGGGACGAAGGCCGCCCCTCATCCCGAGTTGGGCCCGGCGAGGGTGAGTCCGGCGTCGTCGGACCCGTCGACGCGCCACCCGTCGTCGTCGACGGTGATGGTCAGGGTGGCCCCGCCGACGCGGATGCCGCTCACCTCGAGCGGCCGCAACGCCGCCGGGACGGCGGGGGCGCAGGCGATCCGGCCGACCGGCACGTCGGGATCGAGCCGCAGGATCGCGCGCAGCAGCGCCACCGGCGTGGCCGCGGCCCAGGCCTGCGGCGAGCACGACGACGGGTAGCCGACCGGGATCGCGAACTCGTCGGAGCCGAAGCCGCAGAACAGTTCGGGCAGTCGGTGGCCGAAGTGGGCCGACGCCTCGATCAGCCCGGTGACGAGGGCGTGCGCCTCGGTCACGAACCCGTAGCGGACCAGCCCGGCGGCGCACAGCGCCGAGTCGTGGGGCCAGACCGACCCGTTGTGGTAGCTCATCGGGTTGTACGCGCCCATCGACTCGGCGAGGGTCCGCACGCCCCAGCCGGTGAACAGGTCGCGCGACGTCAGGTGCGCCGCGACGGCGGCCGCCTTGTCGTCATCGGCGATGCCGGTCCACAGGCAGTGGCCGATGTTGGAGGTGAGCGCGTCGATCGGCGCCTTGTCGCCGTCGAGGCCGATCGCGTACCAGCCCCGCTCCGGCAGCCAGAACGTGTCGTTGAAGCGGCGCTTCAGCTCCTCGGCCCGCGCGGTCCACCCGGACGCGACCTCGGTGTCGCCATCGGCCGCGGCGAGGGCGGCGCGGGCCACGAACGCGCCGTAGCAGTACGCCTGCACCTCCGCGAGGGCGATCGGCGCCGGCGGGATCCGGCCCGCGGCGTCGTTGACGCCGTCCCACGAGTCCTTCCAGCCCTGGTTGACCAGCCCCTCGTCGGTGCTGCGGGCGTACTCCACGAACCCGTCGCCGTCGCGGTCGCCGTCCTCGACGATCCAGGCCAGCGCGCGGTCGACGTGGGGGAGCAGGTCACGGATGTCGTCGGTGAGGCCGGTCCAGCGGGCCAGCTCGCCGACGAGCATGCAGAACAGCGGGGTCGCGTCGGCGGTACCGAAGTAGATCGTCCGCTCGCCGTAGGCGCCCTGGGTCGCCGGGCCGAAGCGGATCTCGTGCAGGATCCGGCCGGGCTGCTCCTCGGTCGCCGGATCCCGTCGCCGCCCCTGATGGTCGGCCAGCGTGCGCAGCGTGCCGAGCGCGAGGCTGGTGTCGAAGGGCAGCAGCATCCACGAGGTCAGCAGCGAGTCCCGTCCGAAGAGGGCCATGAACCACGGGGCACCGGCGGCCACGACCGGGCGTTCCGGGTGGGTCGGGTCGTAGATGCGCAGCGAGCCGAGGTCCTCGACGCTGCGCCGCAGCGCGCCGGCGAGGGCGGCGCTGCCGGTGCGCACGTGCGGCCGGGTGCTGCGCCAGTCCTGCAGCCGGCGGGCCGACACGCTACCGTCCGCCGGATCGGCGCTCGGGAAGGTCGTGCTCAGCACGGCGCCGTCGAACAGCGCGCGGACCTCGACCGTCGCGGACCAGGTGCTGTGGCCCGCCACGGCCACGTCCCAGCGCAGCCCCCCGATGCCGAGCGACGGATCGTCGGAGCCCTCGATGCGGACGGCCTGCTCGTGATCGAACCGGCGCCGGCTGATGCGCAGGGCGCCGTCCCCGATCCGCACGGCGAGGTCGTCGACCGGGTGGGAGCGCCCCTCCTTGACCTCGAACAGGTCGGCGAAGTCGGTCTGCACCGCGAGCTCCACCACGGCGACCAGTGGCTCGGACGACGTGTTGCGGACGGTGATCCGCTCGCGCAGGCCGTTGCCGACGTACCGGTCGCGGACGACGAGCACCGTGCTGTCGGCCCGGCCGGGCTTCGGCGGCAGCCGGCCGAGGCAGGTGGCGGCGTACGGCGCGTCCTGGTGGACGGCGAGCGCCTTCGGCTCGGTCCCGTCGATCGTCAGGCGCCAACCCGACACGACGCGGGTGTCGCGCACGAACAGGCCCTGGGCGCGGTCGGGGAAGACCTGCCCGGAGGCGTCTCCGATGCAGAATGTCGAACCTTCGATCAGGGTGACCGTGCCGCCACCGTCCGCTACCGGCGGCTCGCTGGCGAAGTTCCACGGGTCGGTCACTGCAGGTGCACCGACCGGCGGATCGCGGCCACCTCACTTGCGCGCACCCGGCGGGTCTGCCACCGGCGCGGCGGCGGGTCAGCGGCCTGGGCCACCGCGGCGTAGACGTCCTCGTAGTCCGCGGCCATGCGGTCCATGCCGAAGCGGCGCTCGGCGGCGGCGCGGCACGCCGACCGGTCGAGGGTCGCGATCCGTTCGACGCAGGCCGCCAGCTCGGACTCGCTGTCGCCCAGGAAGCCGGTGACGCCGTCCTCGACGATCTCGGGCGCGGCCCCGGACGGGAAGGCGAGCACCGGCGTCCCGCAGGCCAGCGCCTCGGCCATGACGAGGCCGAACGGTTCGGGCCAGCCGATCGGATTGACCAGGGCGGCGGCGTCGCGCAACGCGTCCAGCTTGACCCCGAGATCCGGCTCGACCGCGACCTCGATGTCCGGGCCGAGCAGGGGGGCGACCGCCTGGTCGTAGTAGTCGCGCTCCTCCTGCTCCCGGATCTTGGTGATGATCGTCAGGTCGCGACCCGCCGCCCGGGCGATGCGGATGGCCCGGTCGGCGCCCTTGTCGGCGCACATCCGGCCGATGAACAGCAGGCGCCCGCTGTGGCCGTCACCGGCCGGGTAGGCGTCGAGGTCGAGGCCGTGCAGGATGACCGCGGCGATCGGGACGGCGCCGGCATCGGCCGCCTGCGAGCGCGAGATGGCGACGACGGCGGCCCGCTTCGCGGTCTCGGCCAGCACCCGCCGGCTGGCGGCGTCGAACGGGCCGTGATGGGTGAGCACCCGGGGCGAGCCGTCGACGGTGGGCAGCAGCGGTCCGAGCACGGTGTGGTCGTGGATGACGTCGGGGTGGAAGTCGGCGAGCGCCTCGGAAGCGGCGAGCACGTGCGCGGCCTCGTGGAGCGAGGAGCCCATCGGCGTCGGCGGCTCCCGATAGAGGTAGGACGTGGGCACCGGGCAGGTCGACGAGCCGACGGCGAAGAGCGCGACCTCGTGCCCGCGCCGGATCAGGGCTCGCGCGAGCGTGTCGACGACGAGTTCCGTGCCGCCGTAGGCCGGCGGGGGCACCGGCACCCACGGCGGAGCGATCAGGCCGATGCGCATCGCTCGTCCTCAGTTCGGCGTGACGGTCGGCCCGGTCGCGGGCTCGGCCCTGGTCACGCGGCCCATCTCGATCTGCCAGCCCTGCCCGCAGGTGGGGCACAAGAAGACGGCCTGGTCGTCATGGCAGGCCGCGCGCAGGTTGTGGCTGCCGCAGTCCGGGCAGCGGCTCGGAGCGGCGAGCGCGCCGCCGAAGTCAAGGTCGGTCCCGTAGGTGGTCACGGCTCCATCGCAGCACCGGGCGGTCGACGCGAGGCAGGGGCGTTCGACCCGGGATCGTCAGGTCGCGGGCACGAGCAGCACCGGGACTCCGACGCTGCCCAGTGTGCGCCGGACGATGCGCGCCCGCCCCGGGTCGAGCCGCTGCGACCACACGAGAACGACCAGGTCGACGCGCTCGGCCCGCGCCACGTCGGGGATGCTCTCCTCGGCCGCGCCTGTGCGCACCGTCATGCGGACGTCGGGGCGGTGCCGGCAGAACCGGGCCAGGAACTCGGTGACCCAGGCCTCGGCCGCGTGCCCCGGGTGGTCCCAGTAGGCGGGGGCACGCATCGGGTCGAGCACGTGCAGGACCACGATGTCGACGCCCGCACCGGCGAGGGCGTTCAGGGTCTCCTCGAGGGCCGCCGCGGAGGTCGTGGTCGCCTCCAGGGGGACGAGCGCGCGGGCCACGGCCGCGGGCGGCTTCGCGCGGTTGTCCGGCATGACGACGACCGGCTTGCGCGAGCCGGCCAGCACGCCCCACATCAGTTCCCGGCTCGAGGAGGCGAAGGACACGGCGGCGGCCACTGCGTCGGGCTCGTCCAGCAGGGCGACGAACCGCGCGATCGAGACCTCGACGGCGGCGTCCGGGTCGACGAACTCGCGGCGAACGGATGCGCCCAGCACCTCGGCCAGCGCGGTCGCGGCGCCGGTCACCGTGGCCTCGGTCCCGGGCGACACGATCGCCACCACCACGGAGCTCATGACGACGACCGCCGGATCGCAACGACCCGCCCGGATGCGAGTTCGGTCGGGGCGTGCACGTCGAGCACGGGGCCGCCGGCGAGGCCCGCCCGCAGCGGCCGGTCGCTGTCCACGACGACGTCGCCCCGGTCGACCCGGACCCGGATCCGGCGGCCCAGGCAGCGCAGCCGCAGCTCCAGCTCGGGCCACGCCGCCGGCAGGTGCGGATCGAGCACGAGCACGCCGTCGCGCACCGTCGCGCCGAGGAACCCGCCCACGAGGCACTGCCACAGGCCGCCGATGTTGGCCAGGTGCAGGCCGGCCGCGGTCATGCCGCTGCGGTCGTCGAGGTCGAGCCGGGCGGCCACCCGGAACAGGGCGAGAGCGTCGTCCGCCCGTCCCGCGCGGGCGAGCAGCGACGCGGTCACCGCCGGCGACAGCGACGACCCGTGGGCCGTCCGCGGCCCGTAGAAGTCGACATTCGGCCGGAGCGAACCGGGCCGCACGTCGTCGGGGACCAGGTGGTGCAGCATCAGCACGTCGGGCTGCTTGATGAGCTGAGAGGCGCGCACCCGCTCGCGCCCGAGGACCAGGTCGATGGCGACCGGGGGGGTGGCGACCTCTGCGACGAGCAGGCGCTCCAGGGCGAAGTACCCGCGGAACTGCTCGTACACCCCGGACACCGGGTCGTAGCCGTCGACGATGCGGTCGGCGACCTCGCGCCAGTGCGTGATCTCGGCCGGGTCGGCCGACATGGCGGCGTGGCGCGCGGCGGCCCGCAGGTTCCAGCGGGCCATGCCGTTGGTGAAGGCGTTGTCGTCGACGTCCTCGTGGTACTCGTCCGGGCCGATGACACCCGCGATGTGCGCGGCCCCGTCGCCGTCGGAGGTGACCCGCGACGCCCAGTAGCGCGCGGTCTCGCTCAGCACCGCGCGGTGGTTGCGCGGCATGGGCGCGCCGCCGTGCGACCACGCGTGGTGATGGGCGAGCGCCCACGCCACGTCGGCCGTGATGTGCTCCTCCTCGACACCGGTCAGGATCGGCACGAGCTGGCCGCCGAGCGCCCCCTCCCGCGGCGTCACGTCGGCGCCGCTCGCGGCCGACTCCCAGGGGAAGCGGGCGCCGGAGCGGCCCGCCGCCCGGGCCCAGCGCCGCGCGGCGTCGAGGCGGCGGCAGCGGTAGCGGATCATCGCCGCCGCGGCCCGCGGATCGATGGTGGTCATGGCCGGCAGCACGAAGACGTCGGCATCCCAGAACACGTGCCCGGAGTAGCCGCTGCCCGACACCCCGCGGGCTCCGGCGGCCATCTCGTCGTGCCGGGCGACGTTGGTCCACAGCTGGAACAGCGCGAAGCGGGCCGCCAGCTGCGCGTCCGGGTCGCCCGGGATCGCGACGTCGACGGTCGCCCAGCGCCGCTCCCACACCGCCCGGTGCTCCTCGAGGAGGCCGTCGATGCCGACCTCGTCCGCGTCGTCGAAGACCGTGCGGGCGCCGGCGAGGCCGGGAGTGCGCGGCCGGTCGGGTGCGTAGGCCGCGATCCGCGATACCTCACGGGTCGTGCCGGTGAGCTGTACCTGCTCGGTGCCGAGCGCCACGACGCCGGTGCCCGACGGTGCAACGACCCGGACCCACTGCCGCCCCCGGGTCGTGCCCGAGGTCGAGACCGCGCCTTTCGGGGCCCGCAGCGGTCCGCCGCCGGCCCGCAGCACGTCGGCCGGCCCGGACGCGCGCAGGCACACGAGACCGGGTCGGGCCGCGCTCGCGAACCGCAGCGTGCGCAGCACGGCGCCGTCGGCGCGGGTCGTGGTCCGTTCGAGCACGCCGGTGCGGAGATCGAGGACCCGGTGGTCGTCCGGCGCCTCGTCATCACCCGCCGGGTCGATGTCCAGGGCCGTCCAGGTGGGGCACGGCAGCAGGCCGTCCGTCGGCCCCGGCCCGGCGTACACCCCGGCGCACACGACGAGTTCGACCGAGTCGGGGACGGGCTCCTCCACCGACCCGCGGGTCCCGAATCCGCCCGCGCCGAGCGTGAACAGCGCCTCGGTGATGCGGCGCCGCAGGGGATCGCTCGACACCTCGATCACGGACCAGTCGGGATCGAGCACGCCGGCCGGCTCAGAGCGAGATGGCGCCGCGTTGATGGGTCACGGATTCGATGTCGCCGGCCGCCGCCTCCAGCAGCTGGTGGGCCAGGTCCAACAGCGCCCGGGCCACGGCCAGCTCGTCACCGATCTCGGGGACGTCGGTGTCGCGGGGGTTCAGCCGCGCGATACCCAGACCGGTCAGCTCGCTGTCCTTCGTCACCAGGTGCGCGCGCGCGTGGGTCTGGTCGTCGTGCTCGTCGATGTGGATGCCGAGCCTCCACGTCTTCGTCGTGTCCATGTCCGCTCCTCCGCTCGACCTGCTCGGACCTCCACCGAAACACGCGCCACCGGTCACCGTTGAGAGCAGAAGGGAACGGCCCGGGTGGGGCGAACGTCCCAGGCGTCCCGACCGCCCGACTTTCGCCTCTGTGGCGGGTGCGGTCGGGCCCGGATCGTTGACCCCATGATTGCTCGGCGCACCGGCGCGGGACTGACGTTCGCCGGCCTCGTGGTGCACAACGTCGCGGTGAAGAAGCTGCGCCTGGTGCTCACCGCCACGGCGATCGCGATCGGGGTCATGACGGTCGTGACGTTCAACATCGTCGATCACAGCCTGCGGCAGAGCGCGCTGTCGATCATGCAGACGGGGCGGGCCGATTTCACGATCGCGCAGAAGGGGACGTCGGATCTGCTCAACAGCAACATCGATCAGGCGACGCTCGATCGCATCAGCGCGGTGCCCGCCATCGCCGCCGCGACCGGCGTGCTCGTCGGCACGACGAAGCTGAACGCCGACAACCCCGTCTTCCTCGAGATCGGCATCGAGCCGGGCAAGCTGGCCGACTTCGGGGTGACCGTCGTGTCCGGCCGGCCGTTCGGCCCGACCGCCGCCGGCGAGGTCATGCTGGGGTGGCGGGCGGCCAACAACCTCGGCGCCCGGGTCGGCGACACCGTCGACATCGACGGCGACCGGCTGCGGGTCGTCGGCATCTACTCGACCGGGCAGGCCCTCGGCGATGCCGGCGCGATGCGTCCGCTGATCCCGTTCCAGGCCGGACAGCGCCAGCCGGGCGAGCTGACGCTCGTCTTCGTGCGGGTGCGCAGCGGCACCGACATCGCGGCGCTGCGGGCCCGCCTCGAACGCGACTACCCGCAGCTCGTCACCGTGCAGACCGCCGCCGACTTCGGCCGCGCCGACCGGAGCCTGGCCCTCATCACCGCCGCCGACCGGGGCAGCGCCGTGCTG
>NZ_DASYFV010000059.1:0-79518 GCF_036000465.1 Jatrophihabitans sp.
AGAAGGCAGGGACTACTGACCGCGCGGCAGTTACGAAGGTGCTTGAAGCAGGCGGCGTCTCATTCGACGGCCCCGGCGGTTCGGTCACGATCGACCCCGGCAGTCACCACGCCGTACAGTCGGTCAGCATCGCTCAGACCAACGGGAAGAATGGTTTCAAGGTTATCGAGACCATCCCGGATGTGAAGCCGGCGTTCGAAATGGAGAAGTGCAACCTCTTGAAGAACCCAACCACCAATGAGCAGTTCATCCCGTAGCGCGTCAGGTGCGTTCGTCCTAAGCCCCATCCGTCCCAGCGAACACAGGAGCTTTCGCCATGCTGCAAGACATCTCCCTGGAGTCCACAACCTCCGCCGACGGCACGGAGATCGCCTACTTCCGTCGCGGCGTCGGCCCCGCGCTTGTCATCACGCACGGCAGCGTCGCCTTGTCAGACGACTGGATTCCGGCAACCGAACACTTGGCGCCATACTTCACATGCCTAGTAATGGATAGGCGTGGCCACGGCCGCAGCGGTGACGCTATCGAGTACGACCTGTCGACCGAGGCCGCCGATATTGCCGCCGTGATGGCAGTTGCGGGTCCTGGCGCCCACCTCATGGGTCACTCTTATGGCGCCTTGTGTGCGCTCGCGTACGCGGAGACCGGCCGTGTCGAGGGCACGCTCCTGCTCTTCGAGCCTCCGCTCGCGGTCGATGGCCCGGTCGCGGGCGAAGGGCTTCATACCTACCGCGAACTAATTGCGGCGGGCGAATACGATGCCGCTATCGAATACGCAGTAATCAATATTGTGCGGGTACCTCCCGACCAAATCCCCGCGCTTCGAGAGGCGCCGCTGTGGGCCACCCTGGTAGAGCTCAGCCCCACATGGACTCGCGAACTGGAGCAGATCGACAACCTCGGCGCTGACCTGACGCACTACGCGTCAATCAACGCCGCGGCTCACCTGATCGCGGGCACCGAGACGACGCCGTTCCTCTACGCGTCAGCTCAGGCACTCGTCGACGTCCTCCCGACGGCATCGATCACCTACTTGGACGGCATGGATCACTTCGCCCATGTTAAGGAGCCGGCCGCCTTCGCCGCAGCCGTCCGGGCGGCTGCATCGCGATAGCACGGACTGCTGGTCAAACGGCACCGGCTTCCTGATCACCGAAGAGGTCCTCCTCTGCGCAAACTAGGTGCGTCTACCGCGCGAGGCATCGTGAATCGACGTAGACGAGTGAAGGAGCCTGACCCGCTTTGCCGGACAGCTGTTCTGAGGCGATGATCGCCTTGGAGAGGAGTCCGTCAGATGCATGCTCCCAAGCCGCCGGAGTTCCGGCTTCGTGCTGTGGAGTTGGTCCGTCGCGGTGAGCAGACGCTGCCGCAGATCGCGCGGGATCTCGGGATCAGGGAGTCGTGTCTGCGCAGTTGGGTGCGTCGCGATGATGTCGATGCCGGGCGCAAGGACGCTCTGACCAGCGACGAGCGCAAGGAGCTGGTCGAGCTGCGTCGCCGCACCCGGGTCTTGGAGATGGAGAACGAGATCCTCAAGCGGGCGTCGGCCTATTTCACGCGGGAGAACGTGCTCCCAAAATAGGGTTCCGGCCGCGGTCCAGGAGCGTGCCGCCGACGGCTTCGACGTCGCGGTGACCTGCCGGGTCCTGAACGTCTCCCGCTCGGGCTATTACGAGTGGCAAGATCGAGGTCCGTCGCAGCGTGATCTCGAGGACGCGTATCTGGCCAACGAGATCCGCGACATCCACGCAGCTTCCCGCCAGACCTACGACGCGCCGCGGGTCGGGTTCGAGCTTCGGCTCGACCGCGGGCTGCGGGTCGGCGGCAAGCGGATCGCCCGCCTGATGCGCCTACTCAGCATCACCGGCGTCTGCGCGGCCCGCACCGCCGGCACCGGCCGGCGCCGGCGGTGCACGACGACCTCGTGCAGCGCCGCTTCGTCGCCGACGCCCCGGACCGATTTTGGTGCACCGACATCACCGAACACCCCACGCGGGAGGGCAAGGTCTACTGCGCCGCCGTGCTCGACGTGTTCAGCCGCCGGATCGTGGGCTGGTCGATCGCCGATCACATGCGCTCCGAGCTCGGTGTGCCGGCTCGGCTGACTCCGCTCGGCCTGTGAGTTCCACATCGCGGTCATGACCAACCTCCTGCCGCTCATCTCGTGGACCTTCGACGAGCGCTCGCTCTACGCCGTCGGCCGGCACCACCGACTTCGTCGCGCGGGCGGAACCTTGCAATTGGCCGTGAAGTGATCGGCGCGCCGGTCAGCCACTGCGAGCGATGCAGAGCGCTCGCAAGGCCAATCCTGGCGGTGATAACTACTCAACGCTCCACGTACGGCGAGCTCGCACGAGCGGTCGAATTCGGCAGGCACATCTACGAGCCCAGCCGATACGGCCTCGAACCCCGCCGCGCACCGACCGCCGTTGGCACGCGAGACCATTTATGGCCCGGTAACCGCCCCACACCGGTGAGAATCTGCGGGCCAAATCACGGCCTGGGGCGGATCGGGCGCCAGCGCTACCTGCCGGTGCGCGCCGCGACCGTTAACACCAGTTCTCCAGGCCGTACGCCGCGATCTTGGCGAGCAGACTCATGCGCCGACGGCTCACCATCCGGCAGGTAAACGACGCCCCGCCCCTCGGCGACAACCTGCTCGAGCGCGACTGCCAGTTGTGCCGCGCACGCACCACGTCGAGCCGAACCCTCCGCCGCCGCACGGAGTGGACCCGCACCCAGCACATCGGCGCAGGCACCACTCTCACCAGGATGACGGCGACGCGCTCGCGTTCCGTCAGCCTCTGACCCATCCCGCCACTATGAACTGCGCCGGCGAGCGGCATTCGCGCCGTACCCTGCCGCTGAGGATGCCGCGCATGCCGTAAGCGATGCTCGGCGACTGCGTCGACGGACAGTTAGCAACTCGTGTCGCTCGGAGATTTCGGACACCTCCGCAGTACCGGGCATCTACGTCCGGCCGGTATCTCAACGATCACTGCTGGCCGACCATGCGGCTACGTTCAGGTCCACTGTCGGCCGCGGAAATTCCCCCGCCAACTGCTCGACGGCGTGCGCGACGCGCAGGACCGTTGCGTCATCGAACCGTCTGCCCACGATCATCATGCCGACCGGCAGACCGTCAAGCAACCCAGCCGGCACGCTGATGGCCGGATGACCCGTGACGTCGAACGCGGCGGTATTGGTCAGCATGCTCAAAGCGCATTCGAGGTACTCAGCGACCGACAGGTCGGCGACGACAGGCAACTCCCGCGCGGTGAATGGGGTGGTCGGCATGACCAGTACGTCGTGATTCACCAGGGCCGCGTCGTAGGCGGCACGCACCTCATAGGCAAGGTTCCGCGCCTTGGCGTAATAGGTGCCGCACCCGGTCTCGAAGCTGTAGCGTCCCGTCATCGCGGTGACCTTTACGGTGGTGGATAGTGAGGCGGCGCGTTCGAGCCGCTCTCGAGCGAAATGCGCGATCAGCTCATCGTCGTAGAGACCCCAGCTGTTCATGCCGTAGCCGTTCCCGTCGAGCATCTGGAAGGTCGTTCCCTCGGTGGCGATGACGTCCCAGACATGCTTGGCGTCGAGGTGCCATGGGACCGATACCTCCTCCGTCGGGAGGCCACGGCTAGCGAGGCGCTCGACCACGGCCCGAACGATGTTGTCCACCCCGACCATCGAGCCCGGGCTCGCGAAGCCTTCGCGGAGCACCCCGATGCGCAGTCCCGCTACCGGCTTTGATAGCTCCGCCACGTAGTCCACCGGCTGCAGGTGGCTGGGTTGGCGGGGATCGAATCCGTCCGGTCCGGCAAGGACACCGAGCATGAGCGCGGTGTCGGCAACTGTACGGGTCATCGGTCCGAGGTGGTCGATGGTCGACTCGATCGGAAAGGCACCTGTGTAGGGGACCAGGCCGTGCGTGGGCTTGTGGCCAACGATTCCGCAGAAGGACGCGGGTATGCGGATCGAGCCGCCCTGATCGCCACCGACGGCCAGGTCGACCTCGCCGCCCGCAACCAGCGCCGCAGAGCCGCTCGAGGACCCGCCCGCGTCGCGCGTCCGATCCCACGGATTGCAGACCGGCTCCCGCCAGGAGGTGAAGCTTGCGCCCGAAAAGCACAGGTCCTCGCAAACGGACTTGCCGGTGATCGTCGCACCGGCATTCAGGAGCCGCCGAACGACCGTCGCATCGCGGCTAGGAATGAACCCGGCGACGGCGGCAGACCCGTTCTCCATGGGGACGCCCGCAACGGCGACGTTGTCCTTGACAGCTGTCGTCCGCCCGTGTAGCTGGCCTTCGGCTATTTCTGTTATGTCGGTAGTGACTGCCCAACCCCTGCTCCGATCGTCTGGGAGCTGGTAGGCCCGGCTAGGAGGTGTTGGTGCGATGCGCTGGTGAAGGCGCTCAACGTGGTCGAAAGAAGATAGGGAAACGGCGATAGCTGCCGCATATTCCGTGACGTCGGCGGCGCTCACCCCGAAGCCGTAGTGCGACGATAGTTCGACGACGCGCTCGTCATCGGGGAATGGAATGTTCACCGGTCCTCCTCGAGATCCTGCGTTGTGTTCAACTTTGCGGCCATGCGGCGACCGGGAAGGCCTCGCATGATCACTTCATCTCGCGCCGAACGCCTGGCGTTCCTGCGGCAGAGCAGGGGTGACCTCGTTGGCGCCGCCGGATAACCGCCGGCCTGAGGTGCAGGGCCGTCAAGCCCGCGATCCTGTGGACGATGATCATGCCGAGTCCTTCGCCGGTATACCCCGGTCCGGTCCCCGCACCGGATGAGACGTCGATGCTCCCCGTCGGAATTGCCCAGCGGCCAACGATGGCGACCGCAGTCGGCTCGCGATCCGTGCCCCCCGGCCGACCTCGCGGTCTCAATGACTCGTGCTGGCGAGGTCGGCGATCGGTGGGGGGAGGCTACCGTCGATGACTTTGACGAAAACCGTGCAATCGCGGTCGGCTAGACCGGCGTCAATGAGCGCGGCCATCGCATCGCGCGCGCGCATCGCGAACTCCAACGGAGTGCCGGTCTCAGACCCGGCGTCGACAGCCAGCCCCAGGTCCTTGTGCATTAGCGCAACTGAGAACCCTCCGACGAAGTCGCGGTTGACGCCCGCAGTTTCGACGACACTTTTGATCGGGTACCAGTTGCGCACCATCCACGAGTCCGCGGACGACATAGTGGCGATTGAGTGAAACACGTTCGGGTCCAGACCGAGACGCTGGGCCAGGACCGCTCCTTCGCACATCCCGACGAGATTGACGCCTGCCATCATGTTGTTGACAACCTTGGCTGCCTGACCGCTACCCGGTTTGCCGGCGTGTACGACGCGGGCTGCGAGGATGTCCAAGTAGGGGCGCGCGGACTGAAGGTCGTCGGCTCGGCCGCCGACCATATATGTCAGTGTGCCGGCGACCGCCCCACTCACCCCGCCAGACACCGGGGCGTCGAGAAAGCGGCGTCCCGTCTCCCGGACAGCCTCGTGAAGTTCACGGGCCAGGTGCGTGGAAATCGTGGAGCTGTCCACAATGAGCGCATCGGCGGTCGCATGGGCAAGAACACCATCCGGGCCAGTGAGCACCGCCTTCACATGCTCGCCACGCGGCAGCATCGTGAATACGACGTCCGCGTCGACAACGGCCTGCTCGATTGTGTCGACGGCCGCGACTCCCCGGGATGCGGCCTTCTGAGCCAGCGCAGCATCCAAGTCAACGCCACGAACGACGTGTCCCGCCAGCACCAGGTTGACGGCCATTGGGCCGCCCATGTTCCCGAGGCCAATCCACGCGATTTGCATAATCTTCCTTTGCAGTGAGAGCGGGTCGCCAGGCATGCTCAGCGTCGTCTCTGTCACCGGCAAACCATCCTGAGTAACATCTTGGTCAGGTGGGTGTGCGGTGACCAGGCTCACTTCGGCATGCTCATTCTGCAGAAGTGCACAACTCGCATCTGCGTCGAAGGGCCGGGAGGGCGATCATGGTCTTGCGGGCCGATGACACTGTGGTGCTGCTAGAGGTCAGTCGCTGCGGAACCCTCTTGGGGGCGGCGAGCGCGCTCGGAGTCGATCATTCGACGGTGTCTCGCCGGCTAAATGCACTGGAGCAGGAGCTGGGTGGCGCGGTGGTCATCCGCTCGGCACATGGGTGCCGGCTCACGGATCTGGGCCGTGAAATCCTCGAAGCTGCGGAGCGCATTGAGCAAGCCTTGGCCGACGTACGTGACCGCAGCGTCCGCTCGACTGGCTCGGCGCAGCTTCGCGGCCTGCTGCAGGTGAGTTCGGTCGACGCCTTCGGCGTCGACATCGCGGCTCCCGTCCTTGCACAGATGCAGAGTCAGCATCCCGAGCTCGCGGTCGAGTTCGTGACAGCCACCCGCCCACTCCTGGGAACGACCGGCGCCGACGTCGAAATAAGCGTGATCGCCCCTGGGCCGCCACCCGAGGGCACGGTCTGCCTTGGCGAATACCGCCTTGGCATCTATGCATCGGACGAGTACCTCACCCGTCACGGCCGGCCGGCCTCTCGCGCTGAACTGCCGGCACATCGCATGATCTTTTATATCGAGCCGCTTATGTCTGTGGGCCCTCTGCAGGTGATCCAGCGCGAGTTTGCCGACTGTACGCTCGGCTTTGCCTCGACGAACGTCTTCGCCCATTTCGCGGCAACCAAGGCTGGCAGCGGAATCGGACTGCTGCCCGCCTACCTCGCCGACCGCGAGGCTTGTCTGACGCGGCTGTTGCCGGACGAGGTTTCGGTGCCTCTGCATTACGTCGCCTTGCTGGCCCCTCGAGCACGGCGGCGGCGAGCGGCACAGTTGTACCTCGGTGCGCTACAACAGGAGGTCGACCGCCGAAGGAGCCAGCTGCTCGGGCTGCGAACAACTTCGTGAATCCTGCGGCTGCTACATGCGAGCGCGCGCGGTTGACGCTACCCCAGGGCGACTCGAGAAGCCCTTCCTGCAGACAAGGAAGACCGAACCATCTGTTCGCTTCCGTGTTGCGCCGGACCAATTCCGCCTCAACGAGGTGTGCGGCCAGTCTGCGACGTCTCGTTCGCCGCCGCGGTACGTCATCCACTTCGGGTCCGGGATGACGATCAGCGCCGCGACGATCTCCTCCGGCGTGTCGTCAGGCCTTGTCAGCACGGCGAGGGCGATCGTCTACATGCAAATTCCGACGGCAGGATCACCCTCCGCGCCGTCGGTCGATTCCTGGGTGAGTGCTGCGGTCGTTCACCCGCAAGCCGGAACGAGGACAGTCCGATGCTGTGCACGAGCCCGACGACGTCGGTGGGCCGATTGGCATTGGCGGATACCTAGTCGACGCCCTCGGAGAGTCGGCCCTAACCACAAATAGAAACTCACATCGATGAACTGAGGCTGACCGTCACATTGGTATCACAATTGTCGGCGCCGCTTAAACTGACCCGGATCGATAGGGATCAAACTTCGAGCGGCGTTGACACCAATCTTGCGAGGCAACCTTGCGGCGCCGGTGTCACGGTCGGGCCGCCCCGTGCCTGGACGCCGGCGGGGTGGGCAAGAGTCGCGCCGCTCGTGGTGGGATGTGACAGTGGACCCGTACTACTTCGAGGACTTCTTCCCCGGACAAGTCTTCCTGTCCCAAGGCCGGACCGTCACCGAGACCGACATCGTCACCTTCGCAGCGTGGAGCTGGGACACCAATCCCGTGCATACGGATGCCGAGTCCGCCCACCTCGGCCGGTTCGGACAGCGGATCGCCCACGGCGTTCTTGGCCTCTCAGTCGCGATGGGCTTGACCTCTCGGCTCGGGGTATTCGAATCGTGTTCGGTCGCGCTACTCGAAGTCGAAAGCTGGACCTTTGTCCGTCCCCTATGCGCGGGCGACACGGTGCGGTGCCGCGTGGAGATACTCGCGACACGGCTGACAAGCCGCGGCGACACCGGCGTCGTGTCGCGGCGCTTCACCCTCCTGGACCAACGCGACCAAGTGATTCAGGAAGGACGCATCGGGCTGCTCGTCACCCTGCGACCTGCAGACAGGACGGGTCCCGCCTAGCGCTTGCGCGAGTCGCCTTTCCGCTTCGAAGCGCCGCTGCCGGTCGACGGTCTCGCCTACCTACCGGGATTGATCGCAGTCGGTGAATTCAATGCCGCTGTAGACGGGAACACGAGTTGACCAGTTTCGATTTGTACCTGCGACCAGAACGTCGGCGGCGGATGCGGAGTGCCATGGCCCGCCATGGCGAACGTGTGCTCGTCGAGAGCAAGACGACGGCACGCAGATCTGTGCTCGAGGAGCGCGCCGCGCGAGGGAGCGTGCTACTCCACTCCACGACGTGCGCGATCATGCATGTCTGGGGCGCTCGCCGCGGGATGGACAACCCGACGGTGGCTAGGGTCTCACCCGACAGGGTGATGCCGTCCCCGCGCCATGACCAGACTTCACCATTTCCCGCGCGCAGGGTTGGCATGACCTGCCGCACTAGGTATCGCCGTCTTGGCTCGAGCCCAGGGACTGTCCACGGCACCATGTCCCGCACCGTCTCGTCGAGCTGCGCGTGTGCGGTGATTGCCTCCGTGCCATCGGCCGAGACGACACCGTAGAGGTACGCGGACTCATCCGGCACGTCGTTGCGAAAGGCCTGTCCGGAGTGCAACAAGGCGCGGTATCTCTTGAAGGCATGTATCCATTCGGCCAGCCGGTTCCGTTCCTCTTCGCTTGCTTGAGTGAGGTCCCACTCGACGCCGAAGCTACCGAAGAACGCTGTCGCGCAACGGAAGTCCAGTGAGAGCCGACGTCCGGTCTGATGATTGATCGGCGCCGCCACGTGCGCGCCGAGGTACTCGAACGGCACGAGTTGGCTCGTCCAACGTTGTATCCGCTGGCGCGACAGAGCATCCGTACAGTCCGAGGTCCAGAACCGGTCCGCTCGCTCGATGACGCCGAGGTCGATCCGTCCGCCACCGGATGCGCAGCTCTTCCACTGGACCGAGGGATGCTCCGCCCGCAGCCGATCGAGGAGTTGGCAGAACCCGACTGTCGCGGGATGCACTCCTGGTGCCCCACTCCGCAGCCCTGACCCCGCGTCGGCGAGCGGGCGATTGTGGTCCCACTTGACGAAATCGATCCGGTAGGTCGACAGCACCGCGGACATCTGCCCGAAGAGGTAGTCGACGACTTCGGGACGGCCGAGGTCGAGCACGAGTTGGTTTCGTGATTCCAGCGGTGCCCGCTGCCCGACACTCAAGGTCCACTGGGGACGGCTTCGGAAGAGGTCGGAGTTCGGGTTGACCATCTCCGGCTCGAACCAAAGACCGAATTCCATGCCTTTGGACTTCACGTAGTCGACGATCGGCTCCAGTCCGTCGGGCCAGACGTCGTCGGACACCACCCAGTCCCCGAGCCCCGCCCGCTCGTCGCGGCGAGAACCGAACCAGCCGTCATCGAGTACCCAGCGCTCTACTCCCGTTTCCGCGGCGAGGTCAGCTAGGAGACCGCTGAATTAGTCGCGTTCGGTGGGTGTGGCCGGGCGGAGTGGTGCATCGGGTTCGGGTGCGGCTGTTGTTGCAGGTCTGGATCTGGCTCGGGGTGGGCTGGTCCCAGGCGTGGTGGCGGGACTGGTTTTGGTTCTGGCAGGCGCCGGTCAGGCCATAACCCAGCCGTTGTGGTCGATGCCCAGGCCGAGGGTGATCATGCGGCGCAGGTTGATGGCGGCGGCGCGGTGGTGGAGCCAGTGGTCGTTCTTGGCGGTGCCGCGGTAGCGGACTTTGCGGTTGCCGCGGGTGAGCCAGGCGATCGAGCGTTCGACCATGGGCCGGTGTTGTCGATAGACGCTCTGGAACTGCGATGTCTCGGCTTGTCGTCGGGCGGCGCGTAGCAGCGTCTCGTGCTCGTGCAGGCTCAGGCTGCGGCCGGTGGCGCTGGTGGTGCAGCGCGAGCGCAGTGGGCAGCCGCGACACAGCACTCCGAAGCCGAAGCTGCGGCTGGGTGTGATCTTCTTCGTGTGCCCGGCCGGGCAGGTGATCGTCTGCGCGGCGTCTTCGAGGGTGAAGTCGTCGATGCTGAACCCGCCGGGCACCGGGGTGCGCAGCGGCCAGGGTTTGATCACCGCGCTGTGTCCGGCCTCGGCCAGCGCGGCGCGGGCATCGCCGGTGCCGTAGGCCGAGTCGGCCAGCACCTCGAGCGGTTCGTCCTCGCCGTCGAGCAGCCCCAGGCCGACGACCGCGTCGTGGCTGTCCAGGCCGCTGGCTTTGGTCAGGACGCAGTCGGTGATGATGCCGCTGTCGGGCTCGATCGCGATATGGGCCTTGAACCCGTCTTGGCGCCGCGACACCGTCTTGTGCGCATGCCGCGCCTCGGGATCGACGGTGGAGATCACCCGGTCCGGAGCGACGCGCTGGGCGATGCGCCACTGCCCGTCGGTGCCGTCTGATCCCTCGACCGGCTCGACGTCCTGACCGGCGATCAGCGCCAGCAGCGCCACTGCGTCGGCGGCTTTCGCGTCGAGTTCCTGCTCGGGCAGATGCCCGAGCAGCCGGTGCGCGTCGCCGACCAGGGCGTCGACCAGGTCGGCCCGGGCTGCCTCGTCATTCCACGCGATCTTCGGCTTGCCGGGGTCGTCGCAGTCGTGCGCGCGGCACTGCGCCGCAATCACTTCGCCCGCCCCGGGGACCTCGCGGCGGACCCGGCGGATCGCCGCGATCAGCTGCGTCACGGTGTCCTGGGTGGCGACCGCATCATCGAGGACCGTGGAGTCCAACGCCCGACGGGTCTTACCGGCCAGCACCCCGGTTTCGGCCACGACCTGCTTGACCGCCTCGAAAATCCGGTTCGGCCGCTCGCTGGCTGCCAGGCGACGACGCCAATACGTCAACGTCGTCGGGTGGAACGCCGCCGCCGTGACCGGCAACCCGCACGCCGCCTTCCACCGCAGATCGAAGGTCACCGCCTCAACGGTCTCGCTGTCCGACAGACCGTGCAGCGCCTGCAGCGTGATCACCGCGGCCATCACGTCCGCCGGCACCGAAGGCCGCCCACGACCGGTCGGGAACAGATCCTCGAACAACACGTCCGGGAACAACTGCCGCCGATGCCCGGCCAGGAAAGCGAACACACTGCCCGGCTTCAACAGATGACCCGCGACCGACTCAACATCCAGCAACTCACGCTGCCGCTGCGATTTCCCCTGCACCGGAAAATCATCCCGACACCCGAAGATCAACAGGGTCAGCCGCGCGGATTGTTCAGCGGTCCCTAGCTGAAAGCCGGGGCACTTGGCCACGGTTGATCGACGCTCTCGGCCGGGTTCACAGCGTGGCCGGTCACCGAGCCTCGGTAAGAAGCCGGATCATCTGTCCGATGACGCTCAGGTGCGCAGAGCGCCACACCTGTCGTTGCTCGAAATGCCAGACGTATATCGGGCTGCCGTCACGAATGAGCCCACGCAAGCGCGGTTCACCGAGCTCATCGGCCGACCACTCGTACAGGCGTTGCAGGCGCGGCAAGATTACGGCGTAGTCGATCAGGCGGCCGAAACGGTGCTCGTCGCCGATATAGGCCTCAACCTGGTTGTCGAGCGGATAGCGGTCTGGCAGCACGCGGCCGAGGGACAGGAATACCGCGGCCATGCCCAGGCGCGGGTCGCCGAGGATGCGGCCGAGGGCGGCGAATCGCCCTAGCGCGAGGCGTGGCGCAGCAACGAGCGCATGCGTGTACAGGACCCGCGCCAACGTAACGTTCATGAAGAAGCGCTCCGGTGCGCTCTCTGCTTCGGCGAGCCGCTGGTTCTCGAGGTAGCCACTCACAATGCTGGCGTTGTGTGCCCGGTACCAGTGGCACGCCGCGTAGCCGACCGACAGCAGGATCGGGACGTCGCGCTCGCGGGCCGACGCGAACGCCTCGTCCGACCACTCCCACCAGTCGACCGGGTTGTCGGCGTGCTGGCGCAGGTAGGGCGAGGTCGAGGAGCCGAGCCGGTTCATGAACCCCACCCTGCCAGCCGCCCGCGGCGTTGCCCCTTCGGCTGCCCTCTCGGTCGCGTGCCGGGCCGGTCGCCGCGGCTAGGTTCGCGAGCATGTCGGGCGAACCGGAGATCCAGGAGGGCGAGAGCGGCGAGTGGGTCCTGTACCTGCAGCAGCTCATGCGCCACCACCTGTTCTGGAACGGCCAGGACGACGGCACGTTCACGCCGGAGCTGACCACGGCCGTGATCGCGCTGCAGCAGTCGGCCGCGATCTCGCCGGCCGACGGCGTGGTGCGGGCCGCGACCTGGGACTCGCTGCACGGGCTGTCGGCCACCGACAACCAGGGGTACGGGCAGGGCGAGCACCACACGCCGGCCGAGCCGGCCTCGACCGGCGGCTCGGCCAACCCCGCGGCCGGGGTCGGCGTGCCGTCCTTCACCTACACGCTGCCCAACATCACGCTGGCCGAGGCGACGGTCGCGACGCCGAACGCGGTCGTGCACATGCAGCTCTTCCTGAGCGGCACCGTGCAGGTGACGTTCCAGCAGTCGGTGCAGGGCTACACGCTCAACCTCAACGACGGCGAGTGGAAGGTCGCGGCGCAGAGCACCTTGCACGGCGTGCAGGAGGGTGTCGAGGTCAGCGGGTTCGTCAGCGGCCAGCCGTCCATCGCCTCGCAGTGGGGCAACCAGTTCGGTCAGACGAGCGTCCAGTTCACCGCGCCGAACACGATGACGTTCGCCGGCCAGGTCAACATCGACTACCCGGCCGACACCGCGCAGGGGCCGGCCAAGGTGACCGGCCAGCCGGGCTATCAACTGGTCGTCACCGTCACGCCGAACGCGACGCCCGACCCGGAGCTGGTCGACGAGCCGAGCTGGTTCGAGGTGCACGCCGGCGAACTCGCCGCGGCGGCGGCCGTGGTGCTCGTCGTCGGCGTCGCGATCGCGCTCGCCCCCGAGACGGGCGGCGGCAGTCTCGTGCTCGCCGGAGCCGCCCTCTGACGCCGGTGGCCGACCACTCCATGATCATGACGGGCGATTGACAACCGGTACATTTGCCAATCACAGTGTTTCAGGATCGGCGGGCACGTCCGCCTTCGTGCCATGGACGCGGCCACAGTTCGTCCGAGCTTGGAGTTCTCACCTCATGACACCCCCGGCCCGGGTCCGTTCGCTTGTCGTGGCCGCGTTGTCGGTCGGCGCGCTGCTCGTCCCGACCACCGCCTCGGCCGACCCGGCCACGCCCGCCCCGGTCGGGCCGGTGTCCGCTGATCGGCTGCAGCGCGCCGTCGCCCAGAGCTCGCACGTCGTGTTCCTCGTGCACACCACGGACACCCACAGCGGTCTGCGGTCGGCCATCGCCGGCGCCGGCAGCGCGCACCTCGCGGTGCGGCACCGCTTCCCGGCCCAGCACCTGTTCTCCGTCGAGGTCACCCGCTCGGCCGCGGCGGCGACCCGCGCCCGCCTCGCCGCCCTGCCCGGCGTCGCCAGCGTCGAGACGTCGGCGCCCCGCTTCTTCTCCGGCACCCCGGACGATCCGCGGTTCGGCAGCCAGAGCGCGTACCTCGACGCGATCGCCGCCCCGGCGGCGTGGTCCCGCCAGCACGGTTCGGCGTCGGTGCGCATCGCCGTCGTCGACAGCGGCATCGACGTCGGCCACCCCGATCTCGCCGGCAAGGTCGTCGCGACCTACGACGCCCGCACCGGCGGCACCGACATCACCGACACCCTCGGGCACGGCACCTTCGTGGCCGGCGTGGCCGCCGCCGCGACGGACAACGGCGTGGGCATCGCGGGCGCGGGTTACGACACCACCCTCCTCGGCGCCAAGATCGCCGCCCCGGACGGCTCGATCACCATCGACGACGAGGTCGCCGGCATCCGTTGGGCGGTCGCGCACGGCGCCTCCGTCATCAACCTCAGCCTCGGCGGCCCGGTCGCGAGCGCAGCCGAGCGCAGTGCCGTCGCCTACGCACAGAGCAAGGGCGTGCTCGTCGTCGCGGCGGCGGGCAACGATGCCGACTCCACGCTGCAGTACCCGGGCGCCTACCCCGGCGTCGTGTCCGTCGGCGCGATCGACACGACCGCCCGGTCCCGGGCCGACTTCTCGACCTACGGGTCCTGGGTCACGCTCGCCGCGCCCGGCGTCAACCTGGTCTCGACGACGCCGCTGGCCGGCTCGGACTTCTTCTCCTCCACGACCGGCTACGGCCAGGGCGACGGCACCTCCTTCGCGTCGCCCCTCGTCGCCGGCGAGGCGGCGCTGCTGCGGGCCGAGAACCCGACGATGTCGCTGGCCGCACTGCGCCACGCGCTCGTCGCGTCGGCGCACGGGTACACCGGTCTCGGGCTGGGCGCGGGCCAGGTCGACTTCGCACTCGCGCTGCGCCACGTGCCGCCGACCAGTCGCCCCACCGCGATCGCCGCCGTCGGCACGGCCGGCGCGATCCGGCTCACGGCCCGGACCACCGCGCCGCGCGTGGCGTTCCGCGTCGACGGCCACCTCGTCGCCACGGCTGCCGCGATCGGCGGCACCGCCACCGCCACCTGGCCGTCCTTCGGCTACGCGAACGGCCCGCACACGCTGCAGGCACTGGACTGCACGGAGTTCGGCGAGTGCGCGGCCACCAGCGCCGCGTCCCCGTTCCCGGTCGAGAACTCGGCGCCGGTCGTGACCTCGCCGGCGCCCGGCCGCACCGTCACCGGCCGCTTCCTCGTCAGCGGCGCGCACCCCGGCGGCGGAGGCGTCGCGCTGCTCGTCGACGGCCGGCTGGCCGGCTTCGACAGCCGCGCCCCCTACGGGTTCGCGGTCAACGGCAGCGTCCTCACCCGGGGGGCGCACTCGTTGCAGCTGCGCCTGTGCGACACGACGCGCACCCGGTGCGCGAGCCCGTCGTCGCCGGTCCAGCCGGTGTCGGTCGTCGCGCTGCACCCGAGCATCGCCGGGCTGTCGCCGATCACCGTCAGCCCGAACGCCGACGGCCGTCAGGACGCCGCGACGCTGACGTTCACGCTGCCCGACGCCGAGAACGTCACCATCGACACGATCGACCGCTACGGGCGCGTTGTGGCCCGCAACCCGTTGGGGTATCTGACGAGCGGGCGGCGCACCTTCGTCTGGCGGGCCCGCGCGGCGGGCGGCCGGACGCTGCCCGACGGGCGCTACTCGCTGGCGGTCACGTCGCGGCGCTCGGTCGACGGCGCGGAACTGCGTGGCTGGGCGTCGCGCGTCGGCATCGTCGACACCCGGGCCCCGCGGCTGACGTCGATCACCGGGAACCGGACGCTGTTCTACCCACGCCCGGATCGCTTCCGCGACCTCTTCTCGCCCCACGTCACCCTCGACGGCCGGGCCCGGCTCTCGCTGACCATCCGGACGCCCGCCGGCAGCTGGGTGCGCACGATCTCCGTCTCGCGCGGCGCCGGACCGACCTACATCTCGTGGAACGGCATCGACCGACACGGCCACTTCGTCCCCGCCGGCCGGTACCTCTGGGAGTTCCGCGCCACCGACAGCGGCGGCAACAGCGTGCACACCCCCCAGTTCCTCGTCACCGTCTCGGCCCGGCGGCTCGTGACGGTCGCGCAGGACCTCACCCTCAACGGCGCGGCCGCGCTCGAGGCGGGCGGCACCGACCCGGCCTGCGCGTCGGCCCGCACGGCCCGCTCGGCGTTCCCGCACGGCGTGCTGCTCAGCAACGCGTGCGCCGACAACGGCTACGACCTGGCCTTCGCCGACTACGTGTTCACGCTGCCGTCGGCCGTCCGCTTCGGCAACGTCGCGATCCGCGCCTACGGCCACTCACGAATGCACCCGTCGGAGCTCACCGCGTCGGTCCAGCGCAGCGACGGTGGTCTCGAGGTGCCGCGCTACATCACGATCTCGAGCGGACTCGACCGCTGGTACACGATCGCGACGATCCCGGCCGCGGGCCACGTCACCCCGCAGCGGCAGATGTTCATCGCGCTCGTGCTGGACAGCCTCTACCGCGGGCGCAACGACTTCGACGTCAAGTACGCCCAGCTGCACTTCACCTACACGACCCTGCGCTGACACTCAGGTTCGGCAACCGGCCCAGGAAACGCGCAAAGGCCGCCCGGCGGGTGCCGGACGGCCTTCGCGACCCACGTCCGAGGTCCGGTAGGGGGGCACCAGGACCGGACCTGCGTGGGACGGCTCGGTGAGCCGCGGAACGACTCAGTACGCGCGGTTGACCGGGTCGGCCGGGTCCGAGACGTAGGTGACGGTGTTGGCCGGGGCGACCGGCGCGCGGTGCACGACGGTGGTGCGGCGGCGCGGCGCCCACATGAAGACCTCGAACAACAGGCCGATGACGCCGACGATCATGAGGATCACTCCGACGACGCCGAGGTTGATGCCGTTGACCGAGTCGGTCACGGCGAACTTGAGGATGGCGCCGAGGGCGATGAGGAAGAGACTGGCTCCGATGCGCATGACGACGGGCCCCTTTCGGACGTGGACCGAGCGACCGCAACTTGCGGCGCCAACGGGATACCCGCGCCCTCGGACCGTGTAACCGGCGTGAGCGCGCCCCCGCGGCGTGACGCGGGCGACCTCGACCGGACGGGCGCCGCCGCGGCCACTAGATTCGCTGAGCATGGTCCCCCGTGCTCCCCGACCCGCGCGCTCCACGCCCCGCTCGAAGCGGGACTTCGACATCGTCGTGTTCGGTGCGACCGGCTTCGCCGGAAAGCTCACCGCCGAGTACCTGGCCCGTAACGCCCCGGCCGGCTGCCGCTGGGCCCTGGCCGGGCGCAACCCGGCCAAGCTCGCCGCCGTGCGGTCCGACCTCGCCACCGTCGACCCGGCGCTGGCCGACCTCCCCCTGCTCACCGCCGACGTCACCGATCCGGCATCGCTGCAGGAGGTCGCCCGGCGCGCCCGCGTGGTCATCACGACCGTCGGTCCCTACGCCCTCTACGGCGACGCGCTGGTGGCCGCGTGCGCCGCCGCCGGCACCGACTACCTCGACCTCACCGGCGAGCCCGAATTCGTCAACACCAGCTTCGTGCGCCACCACCGCACCGCGCTCGACTCCGGCGCCCGGCTGATCCACGCCGCCGGGTTCGACTCGATCCCCCACGACCTCGGCGTGTACTTCACCGTGAAGCAGCTGCCCGAGGGCGTGCCGCTGACGGTGTCGGGCTACGTGCGGGCCGCGGCCGCGTTCTCCGGCGGCACGTTCCACTCGGCCATCACCGCGATGTCCCGGCCGCGGCAGAACCTCTCGGCCGCGCGCGACCGCAAGGCGGCCGAGACCCGGCCGCCGAACCGCCGCGCGACCGCCGTGACCGGCCGCCCGCACCGCGACCCGATCGATGGCGGCTGGGCGTTGCCGCTGCCCACCCTCGACCCGCAGATCGTCACCCGGTCGGCCCGCGCCCTCGAGCGGTACGGACCCGACTTCCGGTACTCCCACTTCGCCTCGCTGCCGCACCTCTACACCGCCGCCGGCGCCGCGCTCGGCATCGGCGCGGTGGCCGGGCTGGCCCAGATCCCGCCGGCGAAACGGGCCCTGCTGCGACGCATCTCGCCAGGCGACGGGCCCTCGGCCGAGAAGCGGGCGCAGAGCTGGTTCACCGTCACCTTCGTCGGCGAGGGCGGCGGTGAACGCGTCGTCACCCGCGTCTCGGGCGGCGATCCCGGCTACGACGAGACGGCCAAGATGCTGGCCGAATCCGCCCTCAGCCTGGCCTTCGACGACCTGCCCGCCACGGCCGGCCAGGTGACCACGGCGGCGGCGATGGGTGACGCGTTGCTCGACCGGCTGCGCAAGGCCGGCATGGGCTTCGAGGTGCTGGCGGGCTGACCCGGATCAGCCGCGCTCGTCGGGCGGGCGCGGCAGCTGGGTCGTCTGATCGCTCGCCGTGCCGGCGGGAGGCCCGTCGT
Source organism: Jatrophihabitans sp. (assembly GCF_036000465.1). Lineage (GTDB taxonomy): Bacteria > Actinomycetota > Actinomycetes > Mycobacteriales > Jatrophihabitantaceae > Jatrophihabitans. The sequence goes on from NZ_DASYFV010000059.1 coordinate 17,874, forward strand.
CGTCGCTGCCGCGGGAGTGCCGGGGCAGCACCGTCGTCCGGTCCGGCTCGGCTGCGGGAGCGTCGGGGGCGGGCGGGTTGCCCGGACCGTCGAAGGAGCCGTAGCTCGGGATCGGCCCGCCGGCCACGGCCGGGTTGATGGCCGTGCCGCTCACCCGCTGCGTCGAGGTCGCGACCGCGCCGGCGACGGCGCCGACGACCAGTCCGAGCGCCAGGCCGAGCACGATGTCGAAGCTGCTCAACGGACTGAACACGGCATCGGTGAAACGTCCGACACCACGCTGGCCGAAGCCGTCGACGACGACGCGACGCACGACGCCGGCGAACACGGTCGCCGTGAGCACCGCCATCCAGATCGTGACGAACACCCGGCCGAAGCGCACCGGCCCGCGGGCGGTGATCAGCACGATCAGCGCGGTGACGACGAACAGCGTGGCCAGGCCGGCCAGCTGGCTCAGCAGGATGTGCTGGGTGTCGCTGTCGAGCGGCGTGAACCGCCAGGACAGGTTCAGTACCGCGTAGACGAACCGGCCGGGGAACGTGCTCGTGTGGGACTCGACGTAGTGCTGCAGGTGCTTCGCGATCGCGGTGTTGCCGACCAGCGCGGTGATCACCAGCTCGACCACGAACGCCACCACGATCACCTGGCCGGTGCGGGCGCGCCGCACCGCCGGGCCGGGCGGCAGGGGGGTTGCGACCGGGGTCGGGTAACCGCCGGCCGGCGCGTTCCACGACGGCCCCGGCTGCCCGGCCGGCGCCTGGCCGGGCCGGTCGGTCGCAGCGGGGACGCCGCCTGTCTGCTCGCGCTCACCGGGATGCATGACGCCAAGGTAGGGCATCGGCCGGGCCGATTCGGGCGCCCGGGTGCCCCCGGCGGGCCTAGAATCGGCGCATGGCCGAAGATCAGACGCAGCCCGACGAGACCGAGTCGCACGACATCCCGTTCCCGGAGCATCTGCGCCAGGCGGTCGCGGCCGATTGGGACCCGGCCCCGGTCATGCCCCACCCCGCTCGTCCCGACGTCGCGCCGCACGCCGCGCCCCGCCGCGCCGCGCTGTCGGCGAAGTACCCGCGCCAGCTCATCGTGATCCCGGCAGGCGGGCTGCGGCCGCGGGCCAACGACACCGACTTCGCGTTCCGCGCGTCCAGCTCGTTCACCTGGCTGACCGGCGAGACGGTCGAGGACGCCGTGCTGGTCATGACGCCGACGGACACCGGCCACGACGCCACGCTCTACGTCCGCGAGTACGCGCAGCCGGGCGAGGTCTCCTACTTCACCAGCCGCCTGCACGCGGCGATCTGGGTCGGCAACGTGCCCAGCCTGGGCGACACCGCCGACGTGCTCGCGATCAGCACACGCCCGCTCGCCGCGCTCGCTGGTGATCTCGCCGCCTTCCGCGACGACGCCGGCAAGCTGCTGCGCGGCCTCGACCCGGCCGTCGACGCGCTGCTGCCCAAGGCCGACGACACCGATCTCGCCCGGACGCTCGACGAGCTGCGCCTGGTGAAGGACGACTGGGAGCTCGACCGGCTGCGCCACGCCTGCGAGATCACCGCCCGCGGCTTCGCCGACGTCGCCCGCGAGATCCCGCACGTCATCGGGCGGGGCGACCTGCGCGGCGAGCGCTGGCTCGAAGGCACGTTCTGGCGTCGGGCCCGGCTCGAGGGCAACGAGGTCGGCTACACCTCGATCGTCGGCTCGGGCGCGCACGCCACGACGCTGCACTGGTGGCGCAACCACGGCGTCATCGAGCCGGGCACGCTGCTGCTCGCCGACATGGGCGTCGAGACCGACGAGCTCTACACCGCCGACGTCACCCGCACGATGCCGGTCGACGGCGTCTGGTCGCCGGCGCAGCTCAAGGTCTACCGCGCGGTGCAGGAGGCCCAGGCCACCGGCATCGCCGAGGTGAAGGCCGGCGCCGACTTCCTCGCCGCGCACAAGGCGGCCATGTTCGTGCTGGCCGATCACCTGCACTCGTGGGGCGTCCTGCCGGTCACGGCCGAGGTCTCGTGCGCCGAGGACGTCGAGGCGCCCGGCGCCGGGCTGCACCGCCGGTGGACCCTGCACGGCACGTCGCACATGCTCGGCATCGACGTGCACGACTGCGCCCTCGCCCGCCAGGAGAACTACCGCGAGGGCACGCTCGCGGCGGGCCACGTGCTCACCGTCGAGCCCGGCCTGTACTTCCAGCCGAACGACCGCTCGGTCCCGGCCGAGCTCCGCGGTATCGGGGTGCGCATCGAGGACGACATCGTCGTCACCGACGGCGCGCCGATCAACCTGTCGGGTGACCTGCCCCGCGACCCGGACGAGATCGTCGCCTGGATGCGCGACGCGCAGGGCTCACCGGCCGCCCCCTGACGGTGGCCGATGTCGTCCTGCGTCCCGCCCGCGGCCTGCCCCGCGGGCTGGTGATCCCGGACGCGGAACTCGTCGAGCGGTTCAGCCGCTCGTCCGGCCCGGGCGGGCAGGGCGTGAACACCACCGACAGCCGGGTCGAGCTGCGCTGGGACGTCGCGGCGTCGACGGCGGTCAGCGACGAGCAGCGCGCCCGCCTGCTCGACCACCTCGGGCACCGCCTGGTCGACGGCGTGCTGTCGATCGCGGCCTCCGAGCACCGCTCCCAGCTGCAGAACCGCACCGCCGCCCGCGCCCGGCTGGCGAACTACGTCACGGAGGCGCTCGAGCCGCCGTCGCCGACCCGGCGGGCGAGCCGGCCGTCGCGTCGAGCCCGCGCGCGCCGGCTCGACGCGAAACGGCACCGCGGGGAGATCAAGGCGGCCCGGCGCCGGCCCGCGGAGGACTGATCCCGTTTCGAATGGCGGGGGTCCGGCCCCCGTGCCACGCTCGGGCCGACCCCGACGCGAAAGCAGGCCCCCGCGGATGACCGACGACCGGACGCCCCGTTCGACCGAATCGGGCAGCATCAGCCGCCGCCGCCTGCTCGGGCTCGGCGCCGCGGCCGCCGCCGGCGTGGCCGCCGCCGGCTCGGTGCTCGGGTCCCCGGCCGCCGAGGCCGCGAGCGTCACGTACCCCGTCGCGCCCGGCGGCACGACGCTGGCCCGCACGCTGCTGCACGGCGCGCCCGAGGCAGGTGGCTACCGCCCGATCGTCACCGGCCCGGGCGAGCCGACGCTCGTGCGCGGCGACCTGCTCGGCGGCGCCGCGCGCGGCTCGGGCACCCGCACGCCGCTCGTCGCGTTCAGCCACCTGACCGACATGCACATCGTCGACGCGCAGTCACCGGCCCGCGTCGAGTTCCTCGACCGTTTCAACGACCCCGGCAACCCGCTCGCGAGCACCGCGCCGTTCTCGTCGGCCTACCGGCCGTGGGAGATGCTGACCGCGCACGTCGCCGAGGCGATGGTGCAGGCCCTGAACGCGCTGTCCGGAGCCCCGGTCACCGGGCGTCCGATCGACTTCACCATCAGCACCGGCGACAACGCCGACAACACCCAGTACAACGAGCTGCGCTGGCACATCGACCTGCTCGACGGCCACGCGTCGATCCGGCCCGACTCGGGCAGCACCTCGGCGTGGGAGGGGGTCGGCGGCAGGAGCGACCTCGACACCGCCTACTGGCACCCCGACGGCACGTCGTTGCTGAGCACGCCCGACAACTACCGCGCCAAGTACGGGTACCCGACCGTGCCCGGCCTGCTCGACCGCTGCCGTGCCCCGTTCACCGCCACCGGGCTGGGTACCGAGTGGTACAGCGTCTTCGGCAACCACGACGGCCTCGTCGAGGGCAACGTCCCGGGCAACGCCGCCCTCAACGCGATCGCCACCGGGGGGCTCAAGCCGACCGGACTGCCGCTCGGCATCGACGTCACCGCTCTCGTGCAGGCCGTCGCCGCGGGCGACCCCGCCGCCCTGACCCAGCTGCTCTCCCTCGCCCCGGTCAAGCTGGTGACCCCCGACGCGAGGCGCCGCCTGCTCAACCGCACCCAGACCGTGTCGGAGCACTTCACCACCACCGGCGCCCCGGTCGGGCACGGCTACACGAGCGCGAACGTCAGCGCCGGCACCGCCTACTACTCGTTCGAGAAGGCGGGCGTGCACTGCATCTCGCTCGACACCGTCAACCCGAACGGCTACTCCGACGGCTCGCTCGACGCCGCGCAGTTCGCCTGGCTGACCCAGGAGCTGGCGACCAACAGCTCGCGCTCGCTCGACGCGTCGGGCAACTGGGTGGCCGGCTCGGGTCAGGACAAGCTGATCGTGATCTTCAGCCACCACACGGTCGCGACGATGGGCAACACCATCGGCGTCGGACGGGTGGACGGCAACACCGTGGCCACGCTGCTGCTGCGCTTCCCCAACGTCATCGCCTGGGTCAACGGGCACACGCACGTGAACTCGGTGACGCCGCACGCCCGGCCGACCGGTGCGGCCGTCGGCGGCGGGTTCTGGGAGGTCAACACCGCCTCCCACGTCGACTGGCCCGAGCAGTCGCGCGTCGTCGAGCTGGTGAACAACGGCGACGGCACCCTGTCGATCTTCGGCACGATCGTCGACCATGCGGCCCCGACCACCTGGCCGAGCAACCCGTCGGCCCCGCTCGAACTGGCCGCGCTCTCCCGCGAGCTCGCCGTCAACGACCCGCAACGCGACCCCGAGACGACCACCACCGACGGCAAGCGCGGCTCGCTCGCCGACCGCAACGTGGAGCTGCTCGTCCGCGCCCCCTTCTGACCCGCCACCGACGTTCGCGACTTGTCCGCCGGCCCGGGCTACGTCCTGCCGATGACGACGACGTCGGCGGCGCCGCGGACGGCGGCCACCCGCTCGGCCTCGGCGTCGACCTGTTTCCACACCGCGGCCGGGACGGAGCCGAAGGTCTCGACCGTGATCGTCAGCTTCTTGGCGCTGGCCCGGGTGCGCCACGCCCCGGCGACCTCGCCCTCGACGAGCAGCACGCCCGGGCGCCCGAGCACCGGCCACAGCGTCTTGTGGACGGACCTGTCCGGGACGATGAGCGCGCGGTCGCGGGCCTGCAGGTACGGGTCGAACGGGCCGAGCAGTCGGACGAGATCGGGCTCGGGCGCGCGGCGCAGCGCGGCCACGCAGTCGCCCGGCAGCCAGGCCTGCCGGCCGTCGACCGACACCTCCTCCAGGTCGTCGGGCCAGACCTCCCTGACGTCGGCCCGGCGCGCCTCGAGGTAGCCGGCGAACTCGGCGTCGGTGGCCGGACCGAGCAGCTCGAGGTAGCCGCGGGCCAGCTTCGCCAGCGCCTCGGGGTCGACCTGCTTCGGCAGCTTCGCGCCCGCACGCCTCAGCAGCACGGGCGGCGCCGTGCCGGGTTCGAGCTCCAGCCCGGCGGCCAGGGTCGCGGTCCGCATCGCCGAATCGCTGATGTGCTTGGCCCGGCACGGCCGGCAGTCGCGCAGCATGGCGGCCGGGAGCCGCTTCGACACCTCGGTGCTCGCCACCCCCTTCGCCGTCGCCTTGGTGACGACGGCCCGCAGCTCCTTCACCGCGGTCGTGAACTGGTCCAGGGCGGCGATGCCCGCCTTCGCCACGCTCGGGCCGGTCTCGTTCAACCGCCCGGCGGCGTCGGCCTCGGACAGCGGCCACAGTGCGGCGGCCAGGCCGTCGAGATCGCCGCGCCGGTGCACGTGCGGGGCGCCGCGCAGCGACCACGTGAGCGCGAGGTCGGTGCCGGGCCCGATCTCGGGGGACTCCGTGCCCGGCGGGAGGCGGGCCGCGAAGGCGAGCCCGGCCGGCTGGCCCATCGCCTCCTGCACGCCGATGTCGAGCACGGCCAGGCGCGCGAGCGACCGCCCGTCGCGGTGCAACCCCTGCGCCGCGATCCGGTACGCGATCACCTGCTCGCGGCCGACCTCGAGCACCATCAGACCGGCGCCTGGTTCGTCACGCAGAACGGGTGCCCGGCCGGGTCGAGCAGCACGCGCCACCGCTCGGGCTCGGGCTGGTGCCCGGCCGGGGTCGCGCCGAGCGCCACCGCGGCGTCGACCGCCTCGTCGAGATCGGTGACCGAGATGTCGAGGTGGTACTGCTTGCCGGTGTCGCCCTCGGGCCACGTCGGCCGCTGATAGTCGGGCACGTTGTAGGCACCGATCCAGGTGCCGCCGGGCAGCGCCACCCCGACGAAGTTCTCGCTGCTGAACCGCACCTCGCCGTCGAGCATCGCCGCCCAGAAGGCACCGAGCGCCTCCGGTTCGTCGCAGTCCAACGTCACCGACCAGAGCGTGCCGACCGCCATGTCATCCCCAACCGTTCGTAGAAGGTCATCCTGCCGAGATCAGCCTCGCGGCAAAACCTGACATCGAATGTCATGTTTCTGGACGAGAATGGCACCGTGCGAGCGAGCCGGCTGCTGTCGATCCTGCTGACCCTCTCCGTGCGCGGACGGGTGAGCGCGGCCCAGCTGGCCGAGGAGCTCGAGGTGTCCGTCCGCACCGTCCACCGCGACATCGAGGCTCTGAGCGCGGCGGGCGTGCCCCTGTACACGACCCGCGGGCGGGCCGGCGGGGTTCAGCTGCTCGACGGCTACCGCACCCGGCTGACCGGCATGACCGCCGACGAGGCCGAAGCACTGTTCCTGTCCGGCATCCCCGGCGCCGCCGCCGATCTCGGGCTGGGCAGCGTGCTGGCCGCGACCCAGCTCAAGCTGCTGGCCGCGTTGCCGCCCGAGCTGCGCGAGCGGGCGGCGACCATCCGCGACCGGTTCTTCCTCGACGCGCCCGGCTGGCTCCGCGAGGCCGACGCGCCGCCGTTCCTCGCCGCCGTCGCCGAAGCGGTGTGGACGCAGCGCCGCATCGACGTGCGGTACGAGCGCTCGAACCGGGCCGTCGACGAGCGCGTGCTCGACCCGCTCGGCCTGGTCCTCAAGGCCGGCACCTGGTACCTCGTGGCCGCCGGCGACACCGGTCGGCGCACCTACCGGGTGTCGCGGGTGCTGGCGGCGGCCGTCCGCGACGACACCTTCACCCGGCCCGGCGGGTTCGTCCTCGAGGAGTTCTGGGCCGAGTACCAGCGCGGCTACGCGCAGCGGGTCTACCGCGAGGCCGCCCGCGTGCGGCTTTCCGGGACCGGCCGGCAACTGCTGTTCCTGATCGGGACGGTGCCGGCCCGGCGGGCCCGGGCCACGATGTCGGCCCCGGACGCCGACGACTGGGTCGAGGCCACCGTGCCGATCGAGTCGGTGCGGCACGCCCAGCACGCGCTGTTGCAGCTCGTCGAGCACGTCGAGGTGCTGGAACCGGCGGAGCTGCGCGAGGCGATCGCGCGCACCGCGGCCCGCGTGGGTGCGCTCTACGCCGCGCCCGGCGGCGGCTGAGCCGCCGGGTTCGCCGGCGGGGCGTCGCCCGCCGGAGGTGCGGGCCGGCCCGTGAGCGGCGACGTGGACGCGTCGGCGTGCTCGCCCGAGGGGAACTTCTCGCGGACGGTGCGCAGGTGCTTCGACATCGACTTGAACAGGAAGTAGCAGGCGATGCAAAGCAGCAGGATGACCGCCAGCCCGATCGGGCCGGCCTTGGCGCCCTCGCCCGACGGCGTGCTCGACGACGGTGACGGGGTGGCCGTCGCGGCCGCCAGCAGCAGGCCGCGGATCATGATGTCACCCGGTCTCGGATGCCGGCGAACAGGTCGTCCTCGGGCAGCGGGGAGTCGACGAGCGAGCGGACGCGTTCGAAGTCGTCGGTCGGCCAGACCTCGCGCTGGATGTCGAGCGGGATCGAGAAGAACCATCCGTTCGGGTCGACCTGGGTGGCGTGGGCCAGCAGCGCGGCGTCGCGGCGCTCGAACCAGTCGCCCACCGGGACGCGGGTGGTGAGGTTGGGCTGGCGCCGCTCGCCCCACTTGGCCCGGCGCTCGCGCCACTCGGCGAACGGCGACTCGAGGCCCAGGCGCAGCATCGCCTCGTGCAGCGCCTCGGTGCGCTCGACGCTGAAGCCGACGTCGTAGTAGAGCTTCAGCGGCTGCCACGGCTCGCCGGCGTCGGGGAACTTGTCCGGGTCGGCCGCCGCGTCGAAGGCGGCGACCGAGATCTCGTGGGTGCGGATGTGGTCGGGGTGCGGGTAGCCGCCGAACTCGTCGTAGGTGGTGATGACGTGCGGACGGAAGCTGCGCACCTCCTTCACCAGCGTCTCGGTCGCCTCTTCGAGCGGAACGAGCGCGAAGCAGCCCTCGGGCAGCGGCGGGAGCGGGTCGCCCTCGGGCAGGCCGGAGTCGACGAAGCCGAGCCAGTGCTGGCGGACCCCGAGGATCGCCCGGGCGCGGTCCATCTCGGCGCGCCGGATCTCGCTGATGTTGTCCTCGATGTCCTTGCGGTGCTGCAGCGCGGGGTTGAGGATGCTGCCGCGCTCGCCGCCGGTGCAGGTGACGACGAGGACGTCGACGCCCTCGTCGACATAGCGGGCCATCATGGCCGCGCCCTTGCTGGACTCGTCGTCGGGGTGCGCGTGAACGGCCATCAACCGCAGCGGCTCAGGCACGGCGCGGCTCGTTCGTCGGGATGGGTCGGATGGGCACGGCCTCCATTGTCCCCGACGCCGCGACAACGCGCTGCCGCAGGCTCGTCACACCCCGGTCGCGGGCCGCCGCGCGGCCGGTTCGGGTTGCCCGTCCGCGCCGTAGCGGTGTTACCTTCGTGGTTTCGTCACGTCCGCTTCACCGCGCAACCCCTTGGAGTTCTGCTGTGTCCACGCCCGACGCCGCCAACGTCACCTGGCTCACCCAGGACGCCCACGACCGCCTGTCGCACGAGCTGGACGACCTGATCGCCAACCGCCCCGCGATGGCCAAGGAGATCAACGACCGCCGCGAGGAGGGCGACCTCAAGGAGAACGGCGGCTACCACGCGGCGCGCGAGGAGCAGGGCAAGCAGGAGGGCCGCATCCTGCAGCTGCAGACCCTGCTGCGCAGCGCCAAGGTCGGTGAGGCACCGGTCAGCGACGGCGTCGCCGGCCCCGGCATGCTCGTCACGGTGCGCTTCGACGGTGACGACGACGAGGAGAGCTTCCTCATCGGCTCCCGCGAGGAGGCCGAGACCGCCGGCGTCGAGGTCTACTCGTCCGCTTCGCCCCTCGGCAAGGCCCTCACCGGCGCCCGCGAGGGCGACACCGTCGAGTACGAGACGCCGAACGGCAAGGTCGTCAAGGTCACCCTCGTCACGGCCAAGCCCTTCCAGGGCTGAGCCGGCCGGGCTCGGACCGGCGGTCAGACCAGCGGCAGGACCCGGTGCGACACCGGGTTCGACAGCGCGATCACCGTCGACGTCCGCACGATCTGCGGGAACTCCGTCACCCGGTCCAGCACCTGCTGCAGGTCGTCGTTCGAGCGGGCCACCAGCCGGCACAGCATGTCGCCCTGGCCGGTGATCGTGTGCACCTCGAGCACCTCCGGGATCGAACGCAGGTGACCCAACACCTCCTGACCGCGACCCTGCCGGATCTCGAGGGTGGCGAACGCCGTCACCGCGTAGCCGAGGGCCACCGGGTCGAGCGTCGGTGCGAACGTCGCGATCACGCCGCGCTCCACCAGCCGGTCGAGCCGGGCCTGCACCGTCGCCCGGGCCACGCCGAGGCGGCGCGACAGCTCGAGCACCCCGACGCGGGGCGCCTCGTCGAGCTCGCGCAGCAGGCGGGCGTCGAGGTCGTCGATGCGGCGACGATCGCCGTCGGGGCCGGGCACCGATACAGCGTGGCACGGCCGTTCGCCACTTCCGCACGCGGCGCGGGGACGACATCATGATCGGCATGACGGCCATGCCCAACGCGCGCCTGCGGCTCGCCGTCACGCTGGTCGTCGCGGCGACCCTCGCCGCCTGCGCGAGCTCGACAACCCGCGGCAGCGGGGTGGCAGCGTCCCCGACCGGCTCCTCGGGCGGGTCGACCGCCGACTTCCCCGCCTCGTCCGGCGGGGCCGGGTCGAGCCCCCCGAGCAGCGGCCCGGCCTCGCCGCCGGCGAGCAGCCCGGTCATCCCGGCGCCCGCGACCCCGATCGAGACCCACACCGTCACCTCGGACAACCGCACCTACGTCGTGCAGGTCTGGGTCCGCAAGCGCGACACCGAGTGCATCACGCACGCGCACGGCAAGCCGCTCCTCGACTTCCTGCGGCAGCACCCGTGCCTCGGGCTCGAACGCGTCCTCGCGACCACCACGGTCGGCGGGCGCCCGGTTGGGTACGCCGAGTCGTCCACCGGCTTCCGGAGCACCACGGGCAACCTCTACGCCAACGCCGCCGAGTTCAAGCGGCTCGAACTCGCCGACAACACCGGCAGCATCAACGACCTGCTCAGCGAGGGCTACCGGCTGCCCCGCGGCCCGACGTCCATCCCGCCCGGCGAGGCCTTCGGCGTCATCGGCCAGGACAACGGCGTCGCCGTCTGGGATGTCTGGTACCTCGACGGTCCGACGCAGTCGCAGGACAAGGCGCTGCTGCAGGTCATCACCGACCTGTACCTGCAGTTCTGACGGCGGGCCGTCGCGACCGGTGGCGGGGGGGCGTGCCACCGACGTAGCGTCATGGGGTGAACGCACCAACGATCGCGACCCTCGGCGAACTCCGTACCTCCGGGCACGTCCACCGCTCGGTGAAGACCGAGATCCGGCAGAACCTCATCACCCGACTGGCCGCGGGGCAGCCGTCGCTGCCCGGCATCGTCGGCTTCGACGACACGGTCGTGCCCGAGGTCGAGCGGGCGCTGCTGGCCGGGCACGACCTCGTGCTGCTCGGCGAGCGCGGGCAGGGCAAGACCCGGCTGATCCGCACCCTGCTCGGCCTGCTCGACGAGTGGACCCCGGTCGTCGCCGGCTGCGAGATCAACGACCACCCGTACTCGCCGATCTGCGTGCGCTGCCAGAACCTCGTCGCCGAGGACGGCGAGCTGACCCCGGTCGCGTGGAAGCACCGCAGCGAGCGGTTCGGCGAGAAGCTGGCGACCCCCGACACGAGCGTCGGCGACCTCATCGGCGACATCGACCCGATCAAGGTGGCGCAGGGCCGCACCCTGGGCGATCCCGAGACGGTGCACTACGGGCTGGTGCCGCGCACGAACCGGGGCATCTTCGCGATCAACGAGCTGCCCGACCTCGCCGAGCGCATCCAGGTGGCGCTGCTGAACGTGCTCGAGGAGCGCGACATCCAGGTGCGCGGCTACCAGCTGCGGCTGCCGCTCGACCTGCTCGTCGTGGCGAGCGCGAACCCCGAGGACTACACGAACCGGGGTCGCATCATCACCCCGCTCAAGGACCGCTTCGGTGCCGAGGTGCGCACCCACTACCCGCTCGAGCTGACCGACGAGCTGGCCCTCATCGCGCAGGAGGCGGCGGTCCTCTGGGACGACACCGACTTCGCGGCGCCGCTCGTGCCCTCGCACCTGCTCGAGGTGATCGGTCGCTTCGCCCGGGCCGTGCGCGATGCGCCGCAGGTCGACCAGCGCTCCGGTGTCTCGGCCCGCTTCGCGATCGCCGCGGTCGAGACGGTGGCCGCGGCCGCGGTGCGTCGCGCGGCGATCGTCGGGGAGGGCGCGGCCGTCGCGCGGGTCTGCGACCTGCCGGCGATCGTCCCGGCCTCGCGCGGCAAGGTCGAGTTCGACGACGCCGACGAGGGCCGCGAGTTCGAGGTGCTCGAGCACCTGCTGCGCCGCGCGATCGTCGAGACGTTCCGCGCCCGCTTGGCCGGGCTCGACCTGCGGGTGCTGCAGGAGCGCTTCGACGGCGGCCTGACCGTGACGACCGGCGACACCGTCGGCGCCCAGGAGCTGCTGACCCAGCTCGGCCCGGTGCCGGTGCTGTCGGCGCTGCTCGACCGCCTCGAGCCCGACGGTGTCGGGGAGGGGCCGGCGGCCATCGGCGTCGCCGCGTCGGTGGTCGAGTTCGCCCTCGAAGGGCTCTACCTCAACCGCCGGCTCGCGAAGGACACCGACGGCGCCCGGACGGTGTACGGGGCGTGATCAGAGCCCGCTGAGGCAGCCCTTCTGGCCCGACGAGTTCGGGTAGCCGGTGCCGCCGGTGTAGGCCGCGTTGCTCCACTCGCCCTGCAGTTTCCATCGGCTGCCGTTCGAGAACGTAACGAGCGGGGCGCCGAAGGTCCAGGCGCACTTGTCGCCGTTCTCGGCGCCGCTGCCGTCGTACCAGGCACCCGGGCTGGCCGGGTCGGACCGCGCCTCGGAGAGCTCGTGCGCGGTCACGTTGGCCAGCGCCGCGAGGCCCTGGCTGTGCAGGCCGCTCGAGTCCTGCGGGTCGCAGCCGGCGTCGCCGTCGAGGTTGAAGAAGAAGGCGAACTCGACGCGAACACCGCTGACCGTGCCGGACGAGTGCCACGCGCAGTACTGGGCGCTGCCGCGCTTCACGTCGGTGTAGACCGGGTAGTAGCCGTTGCCGCTCGGGTCCGGCTTCTGGTTGTTGGCCGCCAGCGCGCGAGCGACCTCGTTCAGGATCACTGAGGTGCTGCCACCGCCCGACGCCGTCGACGCGTCGATGATGTGGCCGGTGTGGGAGAGGGTCGCGCCGACCTGACCGTTGCTGCCGGTGTACTCGTCGGATGTCCTGGCGTAGTTGGAGCCGCTCTGCCCGGTGTACCAGCTGTCCAGTCCGGTGATCTTGTCGCCGACGAAGGTGCTGTTGCTCCAGCTCGGGCCCCAGAAGATCGCCGTGCTGGTCGCGGTCGGCATGATGACGCCGCCGTGATAGGTCATGTTCGGGGTTCTGGACGGCCGCGCCGCCTTGGCGAACCGGGCGTCCTTGGCGTGGATCTGACCGTGCGCCACCGGGTCGGCGACGACGGTCGGCCGTGCAGCCGAGGAGGAGGCGATCGGCACGGTGACGGCGAGCACCGCCGCTCCGGCGAGCACGATGAGGGGACGACGCTTCATGGGAATCCTCGCTGTCACGTGAACGCGGTGTTGGTTCGGATGCTGACAGCACAGGTCGGTGTCGTCAATGGCGCTCAGCGCGGCAGTTTGTCGGGCGCGACGACGAAGTCGAGCCGGACGATCTTCGCCCGCTGAACGGTGATCGCCACGACGCCGGCGAGCCGCTCGCCCGCGAACAGACCGAGGCCGGTGCGACCGTTCACGACGACCGGCGCGATGTGCTGGCCCTCCTCGGCCTTGGCCGCGATGCCGAGGACGAAACGTCCCACCTTGTCGGCCCCGACGACCGGCCGCCGCGCCGCCGTCACGTGGCCGCCGCCGTCGCTCGTCAACACGACGTCGGGGTCGAGCACGCCCAGCAACGCCGACAGGTCCCCCGTCGCAGTGGCGCGGGCGAACGCCGCGACCGCGGCGTCGTGCTCCGACGGCGCGACGTCGAGGCGGGGTGAGCGCTCGGCGACGTGGGCCCGGGCCCGCGAGGCCAACTGCCGCACCGCCGCCGGGGAGCGTCCGACGATCTCGCCGACCTCGGCGAACGGGACGCCGAACAGGTCGTGCAGCACCCACGTCGTCCGCTCGGCCGGCGACAGCGTCTCGAGCACCACCATGAGGGCGAAGCTGACGGACTCGTCGAGCGTGACGCGGTCGGCCGGGTCGTCCGATCCGGTGGCGACGACCGGCTCGGGCAGCCACGGGCCGACATAGGTCTCGCGGCGCACGCGGGCCGAGCGCAGCACGTCGAGCGCGAGCCGGGCCACCGCGACCGTCGCCCAGGCCTCGACGTCCTCGATCGGCTCGCGGGCATCGGCCCGCACGAGTCGCAGCCAGCCGTCGGACACGACGTCCTCGGCGTCGCCGGTGCTGCCCAGGACGGCGTAGGCGACCCGGTTCAGCCGGGGCCGGGCGGCCGCGTAGGCCCGGGCGAGCTCGTCGGTGCGGGCCACGCTCATGCCGGCGCAGTGGCCCGCAGCCACTGGTCGAAGGTCTGCGTGCCGCGGGGGCCGTCGCCGCTCGGCAGCAGGCCGCCATCGACCATCGCCCGGCCCGCCCGGCCGGGCAGCCGGAACGCGAGCACCCGCTCGGGCCGCGCGCGGGCCTGTAGCACCGCGCGCACCAGATCGGGCAGTTCGCGCACCTCCGGGCCGGCGAGCTCGGGCGCGAGCCCGACCGGTTCGGCGGCGACGAGCGCCGCCAGCGCGCCGGCGACCTCCCGCGCGGCGACCGGCTGGGTCCGCATCCGGGGGACGACGGCCAGCGGCCCCTTGGCGAATCGGTCGAGCGTCTGCTCGGCGAATTCGTGGAACTGGGTGGCCCGCAGGATGGTCACCGGCCGGCCGCTGTCGAGCGCCAGCTGCTCCTGGCGCCGCTTGCCCGCGTAGTAGCCCAGGTCGACCCGGTCGATGCCGACGATCGAGAGGATCACGTGGTGCCGCACACCGGCCCGGAACCCGGCGTCGAGCAGGCTGGTGGTGGCCGCCTCGAAGAACGCCACGGCGGCCTTGCGGCTGGCGGTGGTCACGTTGCTGACGTTGACGACGCCATCGGCCCGCTCGAGGGCCGCGTCGAGCCCGGCACCGGTGGTGACGTCGACCCCGAGACTGCGGGCCACCACCACCGGCTCGTGCCCCGCCGCCCTGAGCGCCGGCACCACGTACCGCCCGACGACACCCGTCCCACCTACCACTGCCACGCGCATGCGAATCCCCTCTCGTGAACGTTCTACCGCTGGGACGGCGTAGCCCGCGAGAACGTGACACCCGATAGGTTCCGGCCATGGGCGCATTCCGAGGAGCGGTCGAAACGCACGACATGGCGGCGGTCGAGGCGGTGCTGCACCCCGACGTCGTGTTCCGCAGCCCGGCCGTGCACAAGCCCTACGAGGGCCTCCAGGCGACGATGCTGCTGCTGCGCACCGTCTTCGAGGTGTTCGAGGACTTCCGCTACGTCGGCCAGATCGTCGAGGGCGACGAGGAGATGCTGCGCTTCGCGGCCCGCATCGGCGACCGCGCGGTCGACGGCATCGACGTGCTGCGCTACGACGACGCCGGACGCGTCGTCGAGTTGACCGTGTTCGTGCGGCCGTTCTCGGGACTGACCGCACTGAAGGACGCGATGGCGGCCCGGCTGGCTCAGAAGTAGTCGAGCACCTGGGCCGGCGACGACGGCAGCAGCAGGTCCAGCGCCCGGGCGTCCGCCGGCGTCGGCGCCCGCAGGTCGCCGCTCTGGAGCAACAGCGCGGCCGAGGCCGCCCCGGCGTACAGCAGCCCGAACCCGGCGACGGTGAGCTCCAGCGACGGCGACGCGGACGAGGGGGTGAGTGTCGCCCCGCCCCCGGACACCTCGAGGCTCCAGGTTCCCGTGTTCCAGGGCGCGAGCGGGTCGTGCAGCGCGAAGACGACGCGGCCCTCGCGTCCGGTCACCCAGCCGCGCTGCGCCACGGCGGCGACCACGTCGACCGGGCGAAGCATCAGCGTCTCGGCGCTGTGCTCGGTGCCGATCTCCCACGGCAGCAGCCGGCTGAACGCGTCGAACGCGAGCGGGCGCAGCCGCAGCGTCGGCGCCACGCTGGCCCAGCCGGCCAGCATCGCGGCGAGCTCGCGGGCGGCCGCGTCGGTGGTGGCCAACAGGTCGGGCACCGTGAGCACCGAGCCGGCGTGGTAGCCGCCGGTGTGCTCCCACGAGGCGTAGCCAACGACGTCGTCGCCGTCGCACACGAGGGACAGGCCGTCGTCGGGCAGTTCGGTGCGCTCGCCGAACCGGCCGCCTTGCCGGGTCAGCAGTCCGCACCGGGCGCGCGCCACGGCGGTGTAGAGGTCGGCGATGGCGGGCAGGTCGGCCACCGTGCCCGGGCGCAGGGTGAGGCCGGCGTCGCCCGGCGTGACGCGCAGCGCGTGGGTCGGCAGGTCGACGGTGCGCAGCCGGCCGACCGTCACCCAGCCGCTCGCGCGGTAGGCCGCGGCCACGGTCGGGAACAACGTGCTGATCGCCGCGCCGCGCTCGCGGGCCGAGGCGAGCACGTGCCGCAGCATGGCCCGGCCGACTCCCCCGCGGCGGTACTCGGGCAGCACCGCCACGCCGCCGATGTCGGACGACGCGACGACCTCGCCGTCCCACCACTGGTCGTCGGCCAGGTCGGCGAGGGTGCCGACGAGCCGGTCGCCGTCGAACGCGCCGATGCGCACCACTCCCGGTGGTGGCGTCGCCGGCGGGGTCACGCTCGCCGGGAACCCGAAGGCGTGCCGGCGCAGCTCCCACCCCGCGTCGCGTTCCGATTCGCGCAGCGACCTGATCTCCAGTCCCATGCCGCGGACCCTACGGCGCGGGTCAGGCCGACCGGAGCAGACCGGCCTCGATGCGGACCGCGAGGTCGGTGCGGCGCCGCGCGAACTGCGAGACGCGGTGCGTCACCAGCACGACCGCCCGGCTGCCGTCGAGCAGGCGGCCCAGCACCCGCTCCTCGGTGTCCGGATCGAGCGCGCTCGTGGCCTCGTCGAGCAGCAGCAGTTCGGGCGAGCGCAGCAGGGCCCGCGCGATGCTCAGCCGTTGCTGCTCGCCTCCGGAGAGCTCTACGTTCTCGTGCAGGTCGGCGTCGAGACCGCCGGGGCGGACGGTGAGCCCGCGCACCGACAGGATCGCAGTGGACGCCGGCCAGGCCTGTGGCGCCCGAGCCGAGGCGATGGCGGCGAACGACAGCTCGGCCGACGGCTGCACGAAGGAGCGGCGGATCTCGCGGGCCCGGCGCGCCTCCTCGGTCACAATCGACATCCAGGCGGCCGACGCGTCGTGGGCCCGCACGACATCGCGGCCGACGCGTGCCGGCCGGACGTCACCGCGTTCCTCGACGACATGGTCTCGCACCGGCTCGTCAGCCGGCAGGCCTGACCGGCCGCCTCGTCGCGATTTCGGACTACCGTGCTTTTGTATGAGTGTTCGTTACGGCGCCTGGCACGGCGGCCCCGATCCGCTCGAGCCGCCGTACGACATCCGGCAGGCCCTCGACGAGATCGGTGACGACGTGCTCTCGGGCATGTCACCCCGCTCGGCGTTGAACCGGCTGCTGCGCCGGGGCAGCACCGGCCGCGACGGGCTCGACTCGCTGCGCCGCCAGGCCCGCGAACGGGCCCGCGAGCTGCGCCGGGGTGGACGCCTCGACGGCACTCTCGACCAGGTGCGCGCACTGCTCGACACCGCGCTCGAGGAGGAGCGCCGCGCGCTGTTCCCCGACCCGTCCGACACCGCTCGGATGGCCGAGGCCGAGCTCGACGCGCTGCCCCGCGACACCGCCCGCGCCGTGCGCGACCTCGCCGACTTCCAGTGGCGCTCGCCCGAGGCGCGGGCGGCGTACCAGCAGATCCAGGACCTGTTACGCAGCGAGGTGCTCGACGCCCAGTTCGCCGGCATGCGCGAGGCGATGCAGAACGCGACGCCGGAGGATCTCGCCCGCGTCCGCGACATGATGAACGCGCTGAACGACATGCTCGACGCCGATGCGCGCGGCGAGCACACGCAGGACGACTTCGAGCAGTTCATGCGCGAGTACGGCGACTTCTTCCCGGAGCAGCCGCAGAACCTCGACCAGCTGATCGACTCCCTCGCCCGCCGGGCCGCGGCCGCGCAGCAGCTCCTGGACTCGCTCACCCCCGAGCAGCGCAACGAGCTGGCCGGGCTGATGGCGCAGGCGATGGGGCAGTCCGGGCTGGCGGAGCAGATGGACCGGCTGCGCCAGGGCCTGCAGTCGGCCCGGCCCGATCTTCGCTGGGGCGGCCGCACCCGCATGGACGGCGAGGAGGGCTTGGGCTACTCCGACGCCACCGGCGCGATCGCCGAGCTGGCCGACCTCGATCAGCTCGACGAGCTGCTGGGCCAGGACTACCCCGGCGCCAGCCTCGACGACATCGACGAGGAGCTCATCGAGCGCGCGCTCGGCCGCGCCGCCGTCGACGACATGGCCCAGCTGCGACGGATCGAGCGCGAGCTGCGCGAGCAGGGTTACGTGCAGAAGGGTGGGGACGGCCTGCGGCTGAGTCCGCGCGCGCTGCGTCGGCTCGGCAGCACGGCGTTGAAGCGGGTGTTCGCCCTCGTCGAGTCGCGCGGTCGCGGCACGCACGACGTCCGTGACGCGGGGGCGGCCGGCGAGGTGACCGGCGCCAGCCGCGAGTGGCGCTTCGGTGACGAGCAGCCGCTCGACGTCGTCCGCTCGCTGCGCAACGCGGTCATGCGCGATCCGTCCGACGTCCGGCTGCAGGCCGACGACTTCGAGGTCGTCGAGACCGAGCGACGCGCGTCGGCGGCGATCGCGCTGCTCGTCGACATGTCGTACTCGATGGAGCTGCGCGGCACGTGGGGCGAGGCGAAGACGACCGCGCTGGCGCTGCACTCGCTCGTCACCACGAAGTACCCGCAGGACGCCATCGAGATCATCGGCTTCAGCGACTACGCGCGGGTGATGACGCCGAACGCGCTCGTCGAACACGACTGGGACCGCGTGCAGGGCACCAACCTGCAGCACGGGCTGATGCTGGCGCGTCGGCACCTCGACAAGCACCGCGGCAGCGACCCGATGATCCTGGTGATCACCGACGGCGAGCCGACCGCGCACCTCGCCGCCGACGGCTTCGCCGACTTCGCCTGGCCGCCGACCCGCGAGACGATCGCGGCCACGCTCGCCGAGGTCGAGCGGTGCACCCGCCGCGGCGCGACGATCAACGTCTTCATGCTCGACGACGACCCGCGCCTCGTGGCCTTCATGCAGGAGGTCGGTCAGCGCAACGGCGGTCGGGTCTTCCAGCCCAAGCGTGGTTCGCTCGGCGAGTACGTCGTCGAGGACTACCTGAGCCGCCGGCGCGGACGCCGCCGCGCCGGGTGAGCGCCACGCTGCACGAGCACGTCGCCGTCGACATCTCGTCCGTCGCCGGGCAGGGCGTGCTCGCCGCCGCCCGGATCGCGGCCGGCACGGTGGTCGTCACCTTCGACGCCCCGGTGTCCACCGTCACCGACTTCGGCTCGCTCAACCACAGCTGCGACCCCGACCTCGGCTGGGACGGCGCGACGACGCTCGTCGCGCTGCGCGACGTCGCCGCCGGTGAGGAGCTCACGGCCGACTACTCGACCGCGATCACCGACCGGGAGTTCGTGCTGCGCTGCCACTGCCCGTCCTCGCGCTGCCGGCAGATGGTGACCGGCGACGACTGGCAGATCAGGCAGCTGCAGCAGCGCTACGCCGGTCACTGGCATCCGGACGTGCAACGTCGCATCGACGAGGCTCCGCCGGCTGCGTAGGCGCGGCCGATAGCCTCGGCTCATGTTCGACATCCTGCTCGCGCTGCACCTGCTGTTCGCCGTCTTCGCCGTCGGCCCGCTCGTCGCCGCGGCGACCACGGCCGGGCGCGGGGTGCGCCGGGGTGACGGCGCGGCCACCGCGGCCTCGGCCCGCATGCTCAAGCTCTACTCCTACGCCTCGCTGCTCGTCGTGATCGTCGGCATGGGACTCATGAGCGCGGACGACCCGGACCAGAAGGGCGTGAAGGTCGGCCAGATCAGCCAGCTCTGGATCTGGCTCTCGCTCGTGCTCTGGGTCGTCGCGATCGGGCTCGTGCTCGGGCTCGTCGTGCCCACCCTCGACAAGGCCACGAAGCACATCGGCGAGGAGCAGTCGGTGGTCGCGCTCACCGGCCGCATCGCCGCCGCCGGTGGCGTCGTCGGCATCCTGTTCGCGGTGATCATCTTCCTGATGGTCTACCGCCCCGGCCACTGACCGTGCACGTCGCGGTGGTCGACGCGGCGGCCACGCGTCCCCTCCGCCTCGCCGTCCTGCGGCCGACCTGGCCCGCCGACGCCCGCATGCCCGGCGACGACCGGCCCGGCGCGGTGCACCTCGCCGCCCTCGACGGTGACGAGGTCGTCGGCGCCGGCCTCGTGCTGGCCGCGCCGTATCCGGAGCGACCGGCGGTCGAGGCGGCGTGGCAGCTGCGCGGCATGGCCACCGCTCCCTCGCGGCGCAGTCAGGGCATCGGCGGCCTCGTGCTCGACGCCGCCGTCGCCCTGGTCGCCGACCGCGGCGGCCGGCTGCTGTGGTGCGGTGCCCGTCTCCCCGCGGTCGCGTTCTACGAGCGGCACGGGTTCACGACCGAGGGCGACGAGTACGTCCAGCCCGAGACCGGTCTCCCCCACGTCCACATGTGGCGCGGTCCGGCAACCACCGTGGGCGGGTCGGGGAAGGTCTCGGGGTGATGCCCGGCCAGTCTGCTCAAGCCTCGGTGGGCGCGGTGTCGGGGAGCAGTTCGGCGAGCAGGGTCTCGACGCGCGCGCGGATCTCGTCGCGTACCCGACGGACGACGTCGATCCCCTGGCCCGCCGGGTCGGTGAGCTCCCAGTCCTCGTAGCGCTTGCCGGGGAAGATCGGGCAGGTGTCGCCGCAGCCCATCGTGATGACGGCGTCGGAGTCCTGGACGGCCTCGACGGTGAGGATCTTGGGCCGTTCGGCGGTGATGTCGATGCCGACCTCGGCCATCGCCTGCACGGCGACGGGGTTGATCGCGTCGCCCGGCGCGGAGCCGGCGGATCGGACCTCGATCCGGTCGCCGGCGAGGTGGCGCAACCAGCCCTGCGCCATCTGGGAGCGGCCGGCGTTGTGGACACAGACGAACAGGACGCTGGGCTCAACGGGCACGGCTGGTGCCTTTCTCGGTGGCGTGGGTGGTGCCGGCGTGGTGCGGGACGACGTCGTCGGCGGCGGTGGCGACGTCGGGGTAGAGGATGCGGATCGTGCCGACGCCGACGAGCAGCCCGATGAGCTGGGCGCCGACGAACGCGGGGATGGAGGAGGGGGCGATTCCGGCGAAGGTGTCGGAGAACATCCGGGGCACGTCGGCGGCGATGTTGGCGAAGAACGTGCTCGAGGTGAAGAAGTAGCCGGCCGCGACCACGGCTCCGACCGCGGGGGCAGCGAGGGCGCCGCGATGGGTGCGGGCCAGAGCGAAGATCAGCGCGATCAGCACCGCGGTGGCGACGATTTCGCTGACGAAGTGCGCGCCGGTGGCGCGCCGGTGGGTGGAGAAGCCTTGCCGGACGTCGAACATGACGTTGGACAGCAGCGCGCCGCCGATGCCGCCGGCGACCTGGGCAACGGTGTACGCCCCGACTTCGGTGAGGGTCAGGCCGTGCCCGGCGCTGCGGCCGAGCAGCCAGTCGGCCGCTGAGACCAGTGGGTTGAAGTGCGCTCCGGAGATCGGACCGAGCATGAGGATCAGCGCAGTGAGGGCCAGACCGGTGGCGATCGCGTTCTCCAACAGTTGCAGGCCGAGGTCGCCGTGTGGGGAGAGCTGGGTCACGGCGATGCCGGAGCCGATGACGGCGGTCATCAGCAGACCGGTGCCGAGGAACTCGGCGAGGAGTCGGCGGAGCAGGGGGGCGGGTTGCGCGGCAGTCACCCCGTCATCTTGACCGGGTCAGGTAACTCAGTCAAACTTGAGGCAATGAACATTGAGGTGAATGAGGAGTTGCGTCGTCGCGCCGTTCTGCATGCGGCGCTGTCCGACCCGGCGCGGCTCGCCATCGCGGACACGCTCGCCCTCGGCGACGCGTCACCGTCCGAGCTGCAGGAGGCACTGGGCATGCCGTCCAACCTGCTCGCCCACCACCTCAAGGTTCTCGAGTCCGCCGGCCTGCTCACCCGCCACCGGTCCGAGGCGGACCGTCGCCGCACCTACCTGCGCTTGGCGTCGACCCCGCTGCTGTCACTGTCGCCCGCGCCGCGACGTCAGGTCGGGAGGGTGGTCTTCGTGTGCACCCGGGCCTCGGCCCGCTCCCAGCTGGCCCGCGCGCTGTGGCGGCGGGCCAGCCGGATCCCGGCCGTGGCCGCCGGGACCCATCCGGCCGGGCGGGTCAGCACCGGAGCCGTCGAGACGGCCCACCGTCACGGGCTGCCCCTGACGCGGGTCCGACCGCAACACCTCGACGACGTCCGCGGTGGACCCGGCGCCCGGGGCGGCGACCTCGTCATCACGGTCTGCGATCACGCGCGCGAGGAACTCGGCGCTTTGCCGGACCTGCACTGGTCGATCCCGGACCCGGTGCCCGCGGACACACCGGCCGCCTTCGACGCCGCACTCGAGGAACTCAGTCGCCGGGTCGCGGACCTCGCCCCCCGCCTCGCCTCCTGATCGGAGCCGGCTCGACGTCGATGCTCGCGGCGGAGAACGTGAGGGCGCCTCCTCAGGCGTCGACCGTGGGCCGTGCCCCTTCGATGTCCGGCAACGTACCGATCCAGGCACCGAGGCTCCGCAGCGCGTCGGCGTTGACCCGGTAGTGCACCCAGACCCCGCGCTTGTCCCGGTCGAGCAGCCCCAGCTCGTGCAGGACCTTCAGGTGGTGGCTGATCGTCGGCTGGGACAGATCGAACGCCTCGGTGATGTCGCAGACGCAGGCTTCACCGTCGGCGTGCGCGGCGACCAGCGACACGATCCGCAGCCGCACCGGGTCCGACAGCGCCTTCAGCAGCGCGGCCACTTGCTCGGCCTGCTCGGTCGACATCGGCTCGGCCAGCAGCGGCGAGCAGCACGCGACCGCCTGCAACGGCGTCAACTTCAGCGGCGTTCGGCCGCCGGGACCTGCGATGGACTTCGACATCCATCAATATTGACACCCATTGATGTCGTGTGGCAATCTGGTTCCAGTCACATTGATTGTTGTCTATGTCTTGGAGGACCCCATGTCCCGCGTGCAACTCGCCCTCAACGTCGACGATCTCGACGAGTCCATCGCCTTCTACTCCAAGCTGTTCGACACCGCACCGGCCAAGGTCCGGCCGGGGTACGCGAACTTCGCCGTCACCGAGCCGCCACTGAAGCTGGTGCTGCTGCAGAACCCGGGCCAGGGCGGCTCGATCAACCACCTCGGGGTCGAGGTCGCCGATGTCGACACCGTGGACGCCGAACAGACCCGCCTCTCCGCGGCCGGCTTCGCCTCGATCGACGAGCGCGGCACCACCTGCTGCTACGCCAAGCAGGACAAGTTCTGGGTCGAGGGCGCGCCGAACGGCGAGCGGTGGGAGATCTACACCGTGCTCGCCGACAGCCCGACCTTCTCGGCGGTCGGCGAGACCGGCACGACCTGCTGCGGCATCGACAACACCGCCGCCGCCTGCTGCGGACGCGCCGACCGGGAACCCCCGCACGGCGTGACCGGCGATGACGGACCTGTGGTTGCGGCCGTCGGTCTGGATCCTCGGCTCGGGCAGCGTGGTGTGCTCACCGGCTGGGCTGCGCGCCGGCGCACGTGATCTTCGAGGCCGGCCCCGACCCGAGCGTCAGGCCACTAGACCGCGACGAGACTCTCCACCTGCGGGTAGTTGGCCGCCGTCCGCGCGAACTCGTTCTCGCGCAGGTAGTCCCGGGCGATCACGGTCAGCTCGGCGTCACGCCCGGTGAGCATGTACCGCACCATCTCGAAGTCGCCTCGCAGCGACCACAGCGGGTTGCCGAACGAGGCCGGGTTGTTCTTCTCGACGAACCAGTGCGCCGGCCACGCCGTGCCGTACCCGCTGAGCGGGAACAGCGCGAGCATCTTCGGACGACGGGTGATCAGGCCGACGAGCGCGAGCACCGCCCCGACGATCGTGCCGCCGAAGTGCAGGCGGCGCGTCAGCGGCTTCGAGTGCATCGCCACGTAGTACGGGAAGAACTCCCGGTAGGACGCGAAATCGGGACGGGTCATCGTTGCAGTATGGCCGCCGGGCCAGAATGTGGCTCGTGGAGCAGCGCCTGGGCGTGATCGAGCTCGCGGACGGCACGCCGGTACGGTTCGCGGTCGCCGGACGGGGTCCGGTCGCGATCTACGTGCCGGGCTGGGTGTCGCATCTCGAGCTCGGCTGGGCGCTCCCGGCCGAGCGGGCGTTCTACGAGGGCCTGGCGACCGGGCGCACTCTCGTGCGCTACGACCGGCCGGGGTGCGGGCTGTCCGGCACGAGCGATCGCACCGACGTCGTCGCGCTCGAGTTGGAGGTCCTCGAGGCGGTCGCGGCGGCCGTCGGCGCCCACCGGTTCGACCTCGTCGGCGCCTCCTTCGGGGCACCGTTGGCGGTGCGGTGGGCCGCTCGGCATCCCGAGTCGGTGTCGCGTCTGGTCCTCTACGGCGGGTGGGTCGACGGCGACGTCGTCGCGGCGCCCGCCGTGCGCGAACACGTGCTCGGCCTGGTCGACCAGCACTGGGGATTCGCCTCCGACGTGCTGACCGAGGTCTTCGCACCCGATGCCGACGCCGGATTCCGCGCCGTCTTCGCGCGCTACCAGCGCGAGTCCACGTCCGCCGCGTCGGCCCGGCGGCTGCTCACCGCCTGCTACGACATCGACGTCGCCGACGACCTCGAACGCATCACCGCCCCGACCACGGTCATCCACCGGCAGGACGACCGGGCAGTGCCGCTCGCCGAGGGGGAACGGCTGGCCGGCGGCATCCGCGGCGCGGACCTGACGGTGCTGCCCGGCCGCACCCACATCCCGTTCGTCGGCGACGCGCACTCGGTGCTGAGCGCGATGCGGCGCGGTCTCGGACTCCCGCCGCTCGAGCGCGAGACCCCACCGACGGTCACACCGCGCCAGTTGGAGGTGGCGGCGCTCGTGGCCCGCGGCCTGTCGAACCGGCAGATCGCCGAGGAACTCGTGATCACCGAGCGCTCGGCCGAGTCACACGTCGAACGCATTCGGGGTCGGCTGGGCTTCCGGTCCCGGGCCCAGATCGCCGCCTGGTACGTCGCGACCAACCCGACAGCGGGCGCGTGAAGTGCGGTATTTCCACGGCTGCCCGCACGCCCACCGTCCGACACCCTGAACCCATGACCACGACAGCAACGCCGTCCACCACCCCGAAGCCGTTCGCACCGCACCCCGGTCGTGGCCGGTTCAACTCGCTCTTCTTCGCCGGCATGGGCGGCTACATCAACTGGCACATGCGCAAGCAGAAGTCGACGGCGTTCGCCGGCCTCCCGGCGAACGTGGTCGAGATCGGCGCCGGAGTGGGTGCGAACCTGCGCTACCTGCCGGCGGGCGCGCGCCTGACCGCGATCGAGCCCAATCCCTACATGCACGCCCGGCTCACCCGCGCCGCGCGCCGGCGCAAGGTCGACCTCGAGATCCGTGGCGTCGTCGCCGAGGGCATCGATCTGCCCGATGCCAGCAGCGACGCCGTCATCTCGAGCCTGGTCCTGTGCACGGTCGACGACCCGGCCGCCGTGCTCGCCGAGATCCGCCGGATCCTCCGACCGGGCGGGCGCTTCAGCTTCGCCGAGCACGTCGTCGCGCGTCCACGTACGCCGACACGCTGGTCGCAGCGGCTCCTGCGTCGCCCATGGGCGTGGGTCTTCGAGGGCTGCTCCTGCGAACGGGATCTGGCCGGCCTGATCCGGTCGGCCGGCTTCGCCGGCGTCGAGCTGCGGCCCTACCGGATCCATTCACCGTTCGTCCCGTTCAACACCCACATCGCCGGGACGGCGATCGCCTGAGGCCGACGGCCACGGGCCCGGGGGCGTCATCGTGTCGCCGGCCCGGCCGACCGGTCGAACGCGCGACATTCGGCCGCGCATGTATCGCGCGTGACCTGCCAGACTCCTGACCCGTGACGCCGGACAGACCGGCGACCGCCCCCGAGGAGTCCGCCGTGCCCGGTACCCGTCCCTCCCTCCTCCGCTCGTCCGCGATCGCCGTGACCTCGACGGTCCTGGCCGCGGCCTTCGTCCTGACCGGGTGCAGCAGCAGCACCTCGAAGACCGCGTCGTCGGGCACCTCCTCCTCCGGTGGCGCGCAGCCGAAGCCCGGCAGCTCCGCCGCCCCGGTGCACGCGGGCGGCGGTCAGCCCGTCGCCGGCACCGGCTTCTGCCGGGAGGCCACGCTCGCCCAGGCGGCCCAGACGAAGGCGGCGAACGCCTTCACCGTGGGCTCGCCCGGCTCGCTGCAGAAGATCGAGCAGCAGGGCCTCACCGAACTGCGCGCTCTCACCGCCACGGCACCGTCGCAGATCAAGAGCAGCCTGGCCTCCCTCGTCGCCGCCGACGAGAAGCTCTACTCCGCCCTGCAGGCCGCCAACTTCGACATGCGCAAGGTCGACCCGACGGCTCTGACCAGCCTGAACACGCCCGAGTTCACGAAGTCCATGCAGACCATCGAGGGTTACCTGACGAGCACGTGCGGCATCAAGGTCACGCCCTCGGCGTGATCGCGCCGGCAACCCGCCCGGGCGGTCGGCGTCCCCTCCGTACGCATCACCCCCCCGCGCCGTCGGGTTGGCGAGCCGGGACGCCGGCGGTTCCGCCACCGGCGGGCGATATAAGCTGGCCCTGCGTCAAGAAGTGGCGCTTCACAGCGCAACCCCGGAGTCGACGCATGAAGGCCAGTGGCAACCGACCGGCGCGGCCGCCTGTGACCTATGCCGCGCCCAAGTACGGCCCGACATCGGAGTACGGCGACTGCGAGGCCGCCGACTGCTCCCTCCCCGCGCGCACCACCTGCCCCCAGTGCTCCGGGCAGCACTGCCGGCGCCACGCTGCGCATCCGACCCACACCGAGCAGGCCGGTTAGCGGGTGGCGCCCCCACCCGCGGGTTGACCCGTGGATGTCGCCGGTGAGCCCGACGGCGTCGCCGCTCACCGCCGGCTGCGTGGCCAGGTGGGTCATGAGCTCGCGCCGGTCGGCCTGGTAGCCGTCCCACTGGTCGGAGGTCAGCTCGGGTCGTTCGGCCCGACCCCGTCGCGTCGACCGCGCGGGACGCTGATCGGGCACGGTGGGAACCCGGCGCGACGCCCACCTCGTCCCCCAGGGGGCAAGGACCGGACGACAGGAGCGGCAGTGCGTGACGAGGCGGGCTTCCGCGCGTTCGTCGAGGCGAACGGAGCCACGCTGCTGCACGCTGCCCGGCTGCTGACCGGTGACCACCATCGGGGTGAGGATCTCGTGCAGACCGCTTTGACCAAGGTGTACCTCAAGTGGGGACGCATCGACGCACCGCTGGCCTACGCGCGCAAGGCGCTCGTCAACGCCCACATCGACCAGTCGCGCCGCAAGTGGTGGGGCGAGCGGCCGACCGAGACCCTGCCCGAGACGCCGGTGGCGAGCCCCGAGGTCGTCGAGTCCGACTTGCGGGACGAACTGCGCCGCATCCTCGCCGGGCTGTCGCCGCGGGAGCGGGCGGTGGTGGTGATGCGCTACTACTGCGACCTCTCCGAG
The DNA here is from genome assembly GCF_036000465.1 of Jatrophihabitans sp. Taxonomy (GTDB): domain Bacteria; phylum Actinomycetota; class Actinomycetes; order Mycobacteriales; family Jatrophihabitantaceae; genus Jatrophihabitans. Next base: position 44,934 of record NZ_DASYFV010000059.1, read on the forward strand.
CAGGACACGGCGCGCACCCTGGGTATGCCGGTGGGCACGGTCAAGAGCACCTGTTCGCGGGCGCTCGCCCGGCTGCGGGTCGAAGCGGGGGTAGGACGATGAGCCCGTCGGAGTTCGATCTGCGGGCGGCGCTGCGCGACGGTGAGGGCGACGGTGTCGACGTCGACCGGGTGGTCGCGCTGGGTTCGGCCCGGCGGGCCGAGCGGCGCTCGCGCATCCTGACCGCCGCCGCCGCCGTCGTCGTGGTCGGCGCGTTGGGCACCGGCGGGGCGTTCGCGTTCCGCGGCGGCGGGGGCGATTCCGGCGGCAGTGCGGCCGGCAAGGCCGCGAGCTCCTTCACCGCCCCCAAGGCCGACTCGCTCGGGTCCTCCGCGGCCGGCGGCGCGGCCGAGCCCCGCGTCGCCGCCCCCCTGCCGGTCCCCTGCCCGGTCGAGTACCCGCGCACCCTGCTCCCGACCGGACCGGCGACCAGGACGGCGCTGTTCGCCGAGCCGGTGTCGTCGATGGTGGTCTGCTCCTACGGCTCACCGCGGGCGGCGACGCCTCCGGTCCGGCTGGCGCTCGTCGGCCTGCGGGCCACCGATCTGGCCGACCGGTTGGAGAACGCGTCCCGCACGCCGAGGGCGTTGCCCTGCCCGTCGGTGACCGACGCGCAGCGGACCGCACTGGTGATCATCGGGGTCACCGCCGCCGGTCGGCCCCTCCCGGCCGTGACCACAACGGTCGACGGCGCCGCCTGCAACCTGCAGGCGACCAACGGGCTCGCCGTGCGCTACGACTGGAAACCGCCACCGGAGCTGCTGCAGGGGCTCGCCGAACTCAGCGCCAACCCGACCGGGCCGGCCTCGCTCGTCCCCGGGCCGTCGGGTAACCAGGGTTCGCCCGTGCGGTAGGACGGTGGCATGCGCACCGTCGAACTCCTCGCCGCGGCCTACCGCCCGCTCCTCGCCTTCGTCGAGACCGTCGACGAGACGCAGGGGTGGACGCCGACGCGGCTGCCGGGCTGGACCGTCCGTGACCTGATCTTCCACCTGACCTCGGACGGCCAGCGCGCCCTCGTCGCGCTGTCGACCCCGGCGGAGGGGCCGGCCGATACCGACGCGGTCAGCTACTGGAGCGCGTGGCAGCCCGGCACGCCGGGCGCGCAGTCGGGCCTGCGCGGCACCCGCATCATGGCCAGCGCCTGGTCGTCGGTGCGCGGCCCGGCCGAGCAGTACCTCGAGACCGCGCGGGCCGTGCTCGTCGCCGCCGGCCGGGCCGACCCGGACACCGTGGTGTGCACGCAGGGTCACGCGCTGACGGTCGACGCGCTGCTGCGCACGCTCGCCGTCGAGGCGGCGATCCACCACCTCGACCTCGAACCGGCGCTGCCCGAACCGCCCGCGCCGGCCGTGCTCGACGAGGTGCGTCGCACCCTCGATGCCCTGCTCGGCGAGCCCGCGCCCGCGCACTGGGACGCGGTCCGCTACGCCCGCGTCGGCACGGGCCGCGCCGCGCTGACCGACGACGAGCGCGCCGCGGTCGGCTCCCGCGCCGACCGCTTCCCGCTCTTCGGCTGACCTACATCCCCCGCAACCGGCGTGGGCCGGTGTCGGGGCGTGCCGTCGACGGGCCGATCCACACCTGCGCCGAGGTGACGACCGCGCCGTCGGGGCCGCCGGTCACACCGAGCGTCGCCTCGGTGATCTCGGGCAGCGCGTCGGCCAGCAACGACAGCCGCAGCGCGAGCTCGGCCAGCGCATCGCGGTCGGCCGTCGCACCGCCGCCGTAGCCGTCGAGCAGCGGGGCGGCGCGCGGGGCGGCGATGAGGTCGGTCGCGTCGGCGGTCGTCAGCGGCACCGCGGCGTAGGCCCGGTCGCCGAGCAACTCGGTCGCTACGCCGCGCAGCCCGAACGAGACCAGCGCGCCGAACGAGCGGTCGCTGTGCAGGCTCAGCACGACGTCGACGCCCTCGGGCGGCAGCGTCGCGGCCAGGGTGATGCCCGCACCGTCGAGCAGCACCCGGCACTCCTCCCACGTCAGTTCGCGGCCGACGATGGACGTGGTCAGCAGGTCGTGGACCAGCTCGCGGGGCCCGTTCAGCGAAACACCGTCGAGCGCCGGCACGACGCCCGGCGCGCGCCGGCGCCAGGTCGAGTAGCGCACCGCCCGGCTGAGCGCCCGCACCGCGCGCTCGGGTGAGGCGTACGACGGGACCGAGCCCCGCGGTGGCGCCGAGTCACCGGTGGCAGCCAGGCTCGCCGGCACGCCCTCGAAGCCGAGGAACGTCGAGACCACCGGCTTGTCACTCGTCGCCGCGACGGTACGCAGCGCGGCCGCGACGAGCTCCGACGACTCCCGCTGCAGCGGCGGCACGAAGACGACCACCGCCGCGTCCACGTCGGGGTCGGCCAGCGCCTCGCGCAGGGCCGCCTCGAACACGGCCGGCGTGCCCTCGACCCCGACGTCGTCCATGCGGGCGAGCCGCAGCCCCTCGGCATCGAGCGCGTTCGTGACGAGCACGCCGAGCGCGGTGGAGTTGCCGACGACCGCCACCCGGGAACCGAGCGGCAGCGGTTGCGAGGTGAGCAGCAGAGCGACGTCGAACAGGTCACCCAGGGTGTCGACCCGGATGACCCCGGACGCCTCGAACAGCGCCCGCACGCTCACCTCGGGCAGCTCGACCGACGTGTAGGCGAGCCCCGGCACGACCGGCCCGGCGCCGCCGCTCTTGACCGCGATGATCGGCTTGCTGCGACCGAGCCGGCGGGCGAGCCGGGCGAACTTGCGCGGGTTGCCGAAGCTCTCCAGGTACATGAGCACGACATCGGTGTTCGGGTCGGTCTCCCAGAACTGCAGCAGGTCGTTGCCCGACACGTCGGCCCGGTTGCCGGCCGACACGAACGACGACACCCCGAGCCCGCGCCGTGACGCCTCGCCGAGCACGGCCACGCCGAGCGCGCCGGACTGGCAGAAGAAGCCGGCCCGTCCGGCCAGTGGCGGCAGCGGCGCGAGCGAGGCGTTCAGCTGCACCGCCGGGTCGGTGTTGACGATGCCCAGACAGTTCGGACCCACGACCCGCATGCCGTGCACCCGCGCCGCGGCGACGAGATCACGCTGCGCCGCCTGGCCGGCCTCGCGCTCGGTGGCGCTGCCCCGCTCGCCGAAGCCGCCGGTGATCACGACGAGGCCGCGCACGCCGCGCTCGGCGCACTGCTCGACGACCTCGGGCACCGACGCGGCGGGCACGGCGATGACGACGAGATCGATGTCGTCGGGGATGTCGTGGACGGTGGCGTAAGCCCGCACGCCGTGGACGTGCCGGGCGTCGGGGTTCACCGGGTAGAGCGGCCCGTCGAAGCTCGAGCGCAGCAGGTTCACGAAGACCGCGTTGCCGATCTTGCCCTCGTCGTTGCTGGCGCCGACGACCGCGACGGAGCGCGGGTGCAGCAGCCGGCCGATCGAGCGGGCCTCGGCGCGCTGCTCGCGCTCGCGCATGACGGCCTCGGTCACCGACGTCTCGTCGATGGCGAACTCGAGCGTCACCTCGCCGTACTCGATGTGGCGGGTCGTCTCGTAGCCGGCATCGCGGAAGACGCGGATCATGCCGGTGTTCTCGGCGAGCACGACGGCGGTGAAGCGGCGCAGCCCCCGCTCGCGGGCCGCGGCGGCCAGGTGTTCGAGCAGCACCGACCCGATGCCGCGGCCCTGATGGGCGTCGGCGACGACGAAGGCGACCTCGGCCTCGTCGCTGCCCTCGACGCTCTCGTAGCGTCCGACCGCGATGATCTCGCCGGCCAGCTCGGCGACGAGCGCGACCCGGTTGTGGTGGTCGACGTTGGTGAAGCGGACGAGGTCCTTCTCCGGGATGCGCGGGTAGGCCGAGAAGTAGCGCAGGTAGCGGGTGCGCTGCGACAGACCGGCGTGGAAGGCGACGAGGGCCTCGGCGTCGCCCGGACGGATCGGGCGCAGGTGCACCGTCCCACCGTCGGCGATGACGACGTCGGCCTCCCAGTGTCTCGGCGGCTCGGGATCGACCACGTCGGGCTGCACTTCGCTCATCGCTGCGCCTAGTCCCGCGGGTCGTCGGGGTCGAGGCCCAGCAGCGGGAAGACCGCCCGGCGGGTCGCGCCGATGGCGCCGTCGAGCCAGCCCTCGCCGCCGGGCGCCCACGGGATCACCTCGCGCAGCGGGCCCTCGCCCATCCGGGACGGCAGCTCGCTCTTCACGCCGCGGCCGCGCAGGTAGGTCGTCCAGGCCTCGGGCACGGGGGTGTCGGAGGCGATCTCGAGCCCGCTCGCCTCGGCCAGAAGATGGGTCCAGGTACGGGGCACGCAGCGGATCAGCCCGTAGCCGCCCCCGCCGAACGCCACCCACTTGCCGCCGCACACGTCGTGCGCGAGCTGGTGCATCGCCGCGATCGCGGCGCGCTGCCCGTCGATCGTCAGCTCCAGGTTGGCGAGCGGGTCCTCGTGGTGGGTGTCGCAGCCGCACTGGCTGACGAGCACGTCGGGGGCGAACGCCCGCACCGCGCCGGGCACGACGGCGTGGAACGCGCGCAGCCAGCCGGCGTCGTCCGTGCCCGGCGGCAGGGCCACGTTGATCGACGTGCCGGTCGCGTCGCCGGCGCCGATCTCGGTCGGCATCCCGGTGCCCGGGAACAGCGTGCGCGGATCCTGGTGCAGGCTGATCGTCATCACCCGCGGGTCGTCGTAGAACGCGGCCTGCACACCGTCGCCGTGGTGCACGTCGATGTCGACGTAGGCCACCTTCGCCGCCCCGGCATCGAGCAGGGCGCGGATCGCCAGCACGGCGTCGTTGAAGATGCAGAACCCCGACGCGTGGTCGCGCATCGCGTGGTGCAGGCCACCGGCGATGTTCACGCCGTGCTCGACCTCGCCGTTCCACATGCGCAGCGCCGCCGCCACCGAGCCGCCGGCCACGAGCGCGGCCGCGTCGTACATGCCGGCGAAGACCGGGTCGTCGGTGGTGCCGAGGCCGAAGCCCTCGTAGGTCTGGTCGACGCTCGCCCGCCGCACCGCGGCGATGTAGTCGGCGGTGTGGATGGTCAGCAGCTGCGACTCGTCGGCGGCGACCGGTGGCGTGATGGCGAGGCGCTCGAGCACCCCGAGCTCGCGCGACATGCGCACGGTGAGATCGAGCCGCACTGGGTTGAGCGGATGGTCGCCGAAGTCGTAGGCGAGGTACTGCTCGTCCCAGATCGCTCCTGCGTTGCACTCCATGTACCGACGGTACTGAAGCGCCCCTGCTCGTGCGCCCGCCGCCCGTCGGCATCGTGACAACCCCGGTGCCCCGATGTCACCACCCCGCGACCTGCCGGTGTGATCGTCTCTCGGGTGCGAACCGCGGCGGCCGGGCTGATCCTGCTGCTGGCCGCCTGCGCGGGCTCGTCGGGCACCGCACCGCCGCATCCCACCCCGACGGCGGTTGCCTCGTTCCGCGTCGGTGCGCCGGTGGGCCTCGCCGTGGCCGCCGGACAGGTGTGGGCCGCATCGTCCGACACCGGCACGATCGTCGGTCGGGACGTGGCGACCGGTCGGCTCACGCACACGGTGCAGGTGGGGCCGACGCCACTGCGGGTGCTGGCTGCGGGCGGCCTGGTCTGGGTCAGCGTGTTCGGGGCGGGACGCGTGCGGGCCGTCGATCCGGAGTCCGGTCGCGTGGTCCGCGACGTCGCGGTGCCCGGGCAACCCGAAGGTCTGGCGGCCGGCTTCGGCTCGATCTGGGTCGTGCGGCAGGCGGCCCGGCTCCTCACCCGCATCTCGCCCGCCGGCCGCGTCATGCAGAGTCAGCCCCTCGGTTCCGAACCGCGGCTCGTCACCACCTCGACCCGATCCGTGCTCGTGAGCGACTTCCGGGACGGCACGCTGAACCGCATCGACCCGGCGTCCGGACGGCGGGTCGTGTCGGCTCGCTTGTGCGACGGGCCGCAAGGACTGGCCGCGGCCGGGACGACCGTGTGGGTCGCCTGCACCACCGACGGGCGGCTGCTCGCGGTCGACGAGGGCACGCTGCACATCACGGCGCGGCTGCCCCTCAGCGGCGAGCCGGACGCCGTGCGGGTGGTGTCCGGGCGGCTGTTCGTGGCGGCGACGGAGGGGCCGACGGTCTACGAGATGAGCGCGGACCCGGCCGCGCCGAGGATCCTGCGGCGGCAGCCCCTCGGCCGCGCGTACGCCCTGCGCGACCAGGCCAACGTCGACCTCGCCGTCGCCGGCGGTCGGGTGTGGGTGTCGTCGTTCAGCGAGGGACGCGTAGCTGTCGCACCCGGGTGAGAGGGTGGCGCCATGCTGCATCCGGAGTACCCGATCCGCACCGAGCGGCTGTTGCTGCGCCCGCTCGACCCGGCCGCCGACGTCGACGCCTGCCTCGAGTACCAGTCCGACGAGGAGGTCTGCCGTTACATCCCCTACACGCCGAGCAACCGCGAGCAGGTGATCGAGCGGTTGGAGCGGGCCGTGTCGGTCATCGACGAGCCGGGCCAGGTCTTCAACCTGGCGGTGGTGCTCGCCGACACCGGCGAGCTCATCGGCGACGTCGTCCTGTTCTTCCACAGCGCCGAGCACCGCAGCGGCGAGGTCGGCTACGTCATCAACCCCCGGTTCCAGGGCAACGGCTACGCCACCGAGGTCACCCGAGCGCTGCTCACCCTGGCCTTCGACGGGCTCGACCTGCACCGCGTCGTCGGCCGCATCGACGCCCGCAACGCCGCGTCGGCCGCCGTGCTGCGTCGCGTCGGGATGCGCCAGGAGGCCCACCTGCGCGAGAACGAGTGGTTCAAGGGCGAGTGGGGCGACGAGGTCGTCTTCGCGATCCTCGCCGACGAGTGGCGGGCGGGCTGAGCGCTACGCCAGGGCCGACGTGAGGTCGTCGATCAGGTCGCCGATGTCCTCGATGCCGACCGAGAGGCGCACCAGGTCGTTCGGCACCTCGAGCGGCGAGCCGGCCACGCTGGCGTGCGTCATGCGGCCGGGGTGCTCGATCAGCGACTCGACCCCGCCGAGCGACTCGCCGAGGGTGAACAGCGACACCAGCCCGCAGACCTTCAGCGCGGTCTCCTCCCCGCCCTTCAGGGTGAACGACACCATGCCACCGAAGCCGCTCATCTGCCGGGCCGCGACGTCGTGGTTCGGGTGCGACGGCAGGCCGGGGTAGAGCACCGACGACACCGCCGGGTGCGCGGTCAGGAAGTCGACCACCGCCCCGGCGTTGGTGCAGTGCCGGTCCATCCGCACACCCAGCGTCTTGATGCCACGCAGCACCAGCCACGAGTCGAACGGGCCGGCGATCGCGCCCATCGCGTTCTGGTGGAACGCGAGCTCGTCGCCGAGCGTCGCGTCGGCGGCGATCAGCGCCCCGCCGACGACGTCGGAGTGCCCGCCGAGGTACTTCGTCGTGGAGTGCACGACGACGTCGGCGCCGAGCGCGATCGGCTGCTGCAGGTACGGCGAGGCGAAGGTGTTGTCGACGACGAGCCGCGCCCCCGCCTCGTGGGCGATGCCGGCCAGCGCCTCGATGTCGGCGATGCCGAGCAGCGGGTTGGTCGGCGTCTCGCACCAGATGACCTTCGTGCTCGGCCGGATCGCCGCCCGCACCGCGTCCAGGTCGGCCAGCGGCACCGGCGTGTACTCCACCCCCCAGTTCGTGAGCACCCGCGCGACGAGCCGGAACGTGCCGCCGTACGCGTCGCCCGGCAGGATCACGTGGTCGCCCGGGCGGCAGACCGTCCGCAGCAGCGTGTCCTCGGCCGCCAGCCCGCTGGCGAAGGCGAGCCCGCGCACGCCGTTCTCCAGCGCGGCGAGCGCCTCCTCCAGCGCGGTCCGGGTCGGGTTGGCGCTGCGGCTGTACTCGTAGCCCTCGCGCAGGCCGCCGACACCGTCCTGCTTGTAGGTCGAGGTGGCGTAGATCGGCACCGCGACGGCACCGGTACGGGGGTCGGGTTCCTGCCCGGCGTGGATGGCGCGGGTGTTGAAGCCAGTCATGGCCCTGACGCTACCGAGCCCGATCGGCGCTATCGTCACCACCGGCGGACGGAGGTCGGTGATGACGTCGGAGGCGATCCCGGTGCTGCCCTGCGACGACGTGACCTCGGTCGAGCAGGCCGTCGCCCAGCTCACCGCCATCTCGGCGGCCCTCGCGCCGGGCGACGGGGTGGCGGCGTTCAATACGATGTACCTGGCGGTCACCGAGGCGGTGAGTCAGGACATCGCGGCCACCGACTTCGGTGACCCGGCGTTCATGAGCCGCCTCGACGTCGTCTTCGTCAACCACTACTTCGCGGCGCTGCGGGCGGCGCAGTCCGGTGGAGCGGTCCCCCGGTGCTGGGACGTCCTCTGGAGCCGCCGCGCCGACACCCGCGTCGTGCCGCTGCAGTTCGCGCTCGCCGGCATGAACGCCCACATCAACCACGACCTGCCGCTCGCGGTCGTCGAGACGTTGCAGGAGCTCGGCGGCTCGCCGCACGACGCCGCCCGCCACGCCGACTTCACCCGGGTCAACGCCGTGCTCGACCGTCTGGAGCCGCAGATCCGGCTCTCGGTCGAGGGCGACTCCGTCCTCGCGTCGGCGCCGGGGTTCGGACGGCTGACCGACCGCCTGGGCGACTGGACGATCTCGAACGCGCGGGCCGCGGCCTGGCGCGACGCCGAGGTGCTGTGGCCGGTCCGCGATATCGGCCCGTTGCGGGCCATGTGCGAGCGCGCGCTCGACGCCGCCACCGCGGCCGCGGGGCTGTGCCTGCTGGTGCCGGTCGACCTCGACGCCGCCCACGACCACCACGTGTGCGCGGGGGCGGCGCCGACCCTGGCGAGCGGCTAACCCGCAGCGAGGTGGCCGAGCAGGTCCTGGCGGGTGATGACCCCGGCCGGCTTGCCGTCGATGTGCACGAGCAGCGCGTCGGCGTCGGTGAGGGCCTCGACCGCGGCCGCGACCGGTTCGCCCGACCCGATGATCGGCAGCGGCGCCGACATGTGCGGCTCGACGGCGTCGGCCAGCGAGGCCGACCCGGCGAACAGGGCGTCGAGCAGGGCCCGCTCGGACACCGACCCGACGACCTCGCCCGCCGTCACCGGCGGCTCGGCCTTCACGATCGGCATCTGCGAGACGCCGTACTCGCGCAGGATGTCGATCGCCTCGCGCACCGTCTCGTTCGGGTGGCCGTGCACGAGCGAGGGCGTGTCGCCCGACTTGGCCCGCAGCACCTCGCCGACGGTCTCCTCGCCGCTCGCCTCGGCGAAACCGTAGTCGCTGAGCCAGTCGTCGTTGAAGATCTTGGACAGGTAGCCCCGGCCGCCGTCGGGCAGCAGCACCACGATGACGTCGTCCGGACCGCACCGCTGCGCCACCTCCACCGCGGCGACGACGGCCATGCCGCACGAGCCGCCGACGAGCAGGCCCTCCTCGCGGGCCAGGCGGCGGGTCATCGCGAAGGACGCGGCGTCGGAGACGGCGATGATCTCGTCGCAGACCGTCCGGTCGTAGGTTGCGGGCCAGAAGTCCTCACCGACACCCTCGACGAGGTAGGGCCGCCCGGTGCCGCCGGAGTAGACCGAACCCTCCGGGTCGGCGCCGATGACCTGCACCGGGCCGTGCTCCTTGAGGTAGCGGCCGGTGCCGCTGATGGTACCGCCGGTGCCGACGCCGGCGACGAAGTGGGTGATGCGCCCGTCGGTCTGCGCCCAGATCTCCGGGCCGGTGGTCTCGTAGTGCGAGCGCGGGTTGTTCACGTTGGCGTACTGGTTGGGCTTCCAGCCACCCGGTCGCTCGCGGGCGAGCCGGTCGGAGACCGAGTAGTAGGAGCGCGGGTCCTCGGGCGCGACGGCCGTCGGGCAGACGACGACCTCGGCGCCGTACGCCCGCAGGGTGTCGATCTTGTCCTTGCTCACCTTGTCCGGGCAGACGAAGACGCAGTGGTAGCCGCGTTGCTGGGCGACGATGGCGAGGCCGACGCCGGTGTTGCCCGAGGTGGGCTCGACGATCGTCCCGCCCGGCTCGAGTTCGCCGGACTTCTCGGCGGCGTCGATCATGTTGACCGCGATGCGGTCCTTCACCGACCCTCCGGGGTTGAAGTACTCGACCTTGGCGAGCACGAGGGGGCCGTCGTCGCCGAGGCCGGTGACATGTCGGAGTCGGACCAGCGGGGTGTTGCCGATCAGCTCGACCAGAGATTCGCTGTAGCGCATGGGCGACACGCTAGCCTCGGTCGACGTGAGGCCTGACGACCGACTCCGGAGGGTCGCGCTCTACGTGAGCGGCGGCCTGGGTGCGGCCACGATCGCGAGCACCGGCGCGCTCGCCACCGTCATGTGGGCCGAGACGCGCCTCGCCAAGCGCCGCATCCCGGTCGCCACCGACCCGCCGCCCGTCTCCCACGACACCACCTGGGCCGCCGCCGGCGTGAGTCGCAGCCGCCCGCCGATCCGGATGGCGATGCTCGGCGACTCGACCGCGGCCGGCTACGGCGTCTACCGCGACCGGGACACCCCCGCCGCGCAGATCGCGATCGCCATCTCCGAGGCCGCCCGCCGGCCGGTGCACGTGACGAACGTGGCGGTGGTCGGCGCCGAGTCGCCCGACCTGCCGCAGCAGCTCACCGCCCTGGGCCGGGCGCGTCCGGAACTGGCGATCATCATGATCGGCGCCAACGACGTCACCGAGCTGACCAAGCCGTCGGTGGCCGTGCCCTACCTGGCCGATACCGTGCGCGGGCTCTGCTCGCTCGGCGCCGAGGTCGTGGTTGGCACCTGCCCCGACCTCGGCACCATCCGTCCCCTCGCACAGCCGCTGCGCGCATACGCCCGGCGGCTGTCGCGGCAGATGGCCCGGGCCCAGACGGTGGCCGTCGTCGAGGCCGGCGGCCGGACCGTCTCCCTCGGCGACATCCTCGGCCCGCTGTTCATGTCCAACCTGCACTTCTTCGCCGAGGACCGCTTCCACCCCTCGGCCGCCGGCTACGCCGAGGCGGCGCAGGCCGTGCTGCCGTCGTGCCTGGACGCCCTCGGGCTGCGCACCCGGGCCCGCTCGGCCAGCACCTTCACCACCCGCCGGGTCAAGCCGGTCGCCCGCGCCGCCGCCCAGGCCGCCGCGCGTCCCGGCACCGAGGTCGCCGCCGCCGAGCGCTTCGGCCGGTCGGAGAACCGACGCGGCCCGCTGGCCCAGCTCCGCCGCCGCGTGCCCCGCCGCCGGGGCCCGGCGTCGTCCCCCGAAGCCGCGGTCGGCGTCTGATGCGGACGCTGCCGGCTCTCGCCGCCCTGCTGCTGGCCGGGTGCGCCTCGAGCGCCAGCACCGGCGCCGGCTCGCCTGCGCGCTCCGGCCCGGTCACCTCGTCGTCCGCGCCGTCGACCCCGGCGGCGACGCTGCAGCACCCGATCCCGGCGTCGAGCACCAGCACCGGCCCCCTGCGCTGCGCGCAGAAGCCGCCGTATCAGGTGACGATCTACAAGGGCCTCGTGACGTGCGTGCAGGCCGACTCCGTGGCGGCGCAGTTCACCCGCGGCGGCGACGCCGTGCAACGCATCGACGGCTACACCTGCCAGCTCGGCACCGCCCGGACCCGTCCGGTCAACTTCACCTGCAGCTCCACCGGGGCCGAGTTCACCGCCGCCGACGCCGTCGGGCCGCAGACCTGCCCGCAGCTCGACAAGTACCGGATCCGCATCGTCAGCGGCCAGATCACCTGTACCGACGCCTACGACGTCGCGGCGCAGTACCGGACACAGGGCGAGTCGGTGCAGCATCTCGGCGGCTACACGTGCCAGAGCGGCAACGCCATGACCCGTCCGACCGTGTTCACCTGCACCGCGAGCGCGGCCGAGTTCGCGGTGGACCAGCCCTGAGCCCGCGCCCGGGCCAATGGCACGATCGGGGCAACGCCCCGCCGACGAAGGAGCACCCCATGCCCGAAGCCGTGATCGTCTCGACCGCCCGCTCGCCGATCGGGCGCGCCGGCAAGGGGTCGCTGACCTCGATCCGTCCCGACGACCTCGCCGCCCAGATGGTGCGCGCCGCGCTGGACAAGGCGCCCGGCCTCGACCCGCACGACATCGACGACCTCATGATGGGCTGCGGTCAGCCGGGCGGGGAGTCGGGCTTCAACATCGCGCGCACCGTCGCCGTCCAGCTCGGCTTCGACTTCCTGCCGGGGACGACCGTGAACCGCTACTGCTCGTCGTCGTTGCAGACCTCCCGGATGGCATTCCACGCCATCAAGGCCGGCGAGGGCCACGCCTTCATCTCGGCCGGCGTCGAGACGGTCTCCCGCTTCGTCAACGGTAGCGCCGACGGCTGGCCGAACAGCCGCAACGGCCTCTACGACGAGGCCCAGGCCCGCACGGCGAAGGTCGCCGAGTCGGGCGCGGCCGAGTGGCACGACCCCCGCGAGGACGGCCTGCTGCCGGACGTCTACATCGCCATGGGCCAGACCGCCGAGAACGTGGCCTTGCTGCACGGCATCAGCCGCGAGGACATGGACCACTTCGGCGTCCGGTCGCAGAACCTCGCCGAGGCCGCGATCCAGTCCGGCTTCTGGCCCCGCGACATCACCCCGGTGACGCTGCCCGACGGCACGGTCGTGTCGAAGGACGACGGACCGCGCGCCGGCGTCACCTACGACGCGGTCTCCGGCCTCAAGCCGGTGTTCCGCCCGGACGGACGGGTGACCGCGGGCAACTGCTGCCCGCTCAACGACGGCGCCGCGGCGGTCGTCATCATGAGCGACACCAAGGCGGCCGAGCTGGGGCTCACCCCGCTGGCCCGCATCGTCGCCACCGGCGTCTCGGGGCTCTCCCCCGAGATCATGGGCCTGGGCCCGGTCGAGGCCTCCAAGCGCGCGCTGGCCCAGGCCGGCATGAGCATCGGCGACATCGACCTGGTCGAGATCAACGAGGCCTTCGCCGTGCAGGTGCTCGGCTCGCAGCGCGAGCTGGGCATCGACATGGACCGGCTCAACGTCAACGGCGGCGCCATCGCCGTCGGGCACCCGTTCGGCATGACCGGCGCCCGCATCACCACGACCCTCATCAACTCCCTCCAGACGCACGACCGGCAGTTCGGTCTGGAGACCATGTGCGTCGGGGGCGGGCAGGGCATGGCGATGATCCTGGAGCGGCTCTCCTGACCTGTCCGGCCCGCGTAAACCGGGCATAGCCGGACGAAATCCTTGGCCGATCGCGCTGCACAGAAAATTCTTCGAAATTCCGCGCAACCTCTGCGTAGGGCGTTCGTTGAACTGGTCAGAAGCGAGGCCGGAGATAGAGATTCCGTGGGGGAATAGCCGGCCTGGCCGCATGGCGAGAGGTGGATCCGGGAAACTCCGGGCCCGGCTCCACCCCTCGCAGAGCACCACCCGTCCCGCCTCCCGGGACACGAGAAAGGCCGGACCCGCCTCCCGGGTCCGGCCTTCTTCGTTGTGCTTGCGCCCACTTCCGCGCTTTGTCCGCTGCCAGGGGACGCTACTGCCGGGCGTAGCCGAGCAGGCGCAGGATCTCGATGTAGAGCCAGACCAGCGTGACGGTCAGGCCGAACGCGGCGTACCAGGCCAGCTGCTGCGGGGCGCCCTGACGGATGCCGCGCTCGATCATGTCGAAGTCCAGCACCAGGTTGAACGCGGCGATGACGATGCAGAGCAGGCTGAAACCGATCGCCACGGGTCCGCCCGAGCGCAGGCCCAGGCCGTCGGAGCTGAACAGGTGGGCGACCAGGTTCACGATCATCAGGCCGAACGCGCCGATCGTGGCGCCGACGATGATGCGAGTGAGCTTCGGGGTGACCCGGATGGCCCCGATCTTGTAGACGAACAGCATGCCGCCGGCGACCATCGCGGTGCCGGTGACCGCCTGGATCACGATGCCGTGGAACCGCTGCTCGAAGACGTGGCTGATCGCGCCGAGCAGTACCCCCTCGAAGACGGAGTAGAGCAGCGCCGTCGGGGCCTTCACCTTCATGGTGAACGACATGTAGAGGCCGAGACCGAGGCCGCCCATCGCCGAGATGATGAGGGCGGGCAGGAACAGGTTGTCGGGCAGCGCGAACCACGCGACGGCGCCGGCCAGCAGGATCGTGCCCAGCATCGCGGCGGTGCGCTGGACGACGTCGTCGAGGGTCATGTAGCGGGCGGCGGTACGCGGGCCGGTGTACGCCGGCTGGTCGTACATGCCCTGCAGCTCGCCGGCCGTGGGTGGCGGGAAGCCGCCGGCCTGTCGACCGAACCGGTTCAGCGCGGGGTTGGACACGGTGCCGTCCTCCTGGGTGAGCGTGGGTGGTACATCAGTGCAACGAACACTAGACATACCCGGTTCCCCCTGCAGGCTGTCCACAGGACCGATCCCGGGGCGTCCTCCGTCACTCGCCATTGCGTCACTGCTACCGGCGGGTAGATTTACCCGGAACTAGGTGTACCACTGACTTTCGGGAGTGCGGATATGGCAGGGCGAAACAGGCGCGGACGCGACGCGATGGGCGTCGGTCTGGCTGCGCTGAACCGGCTCGCCGGCGTGGCCGTGATCGACAAGCTCAAGCTGCGCGGGCCGATCGAGAACGCGGTGTTCACCGGCAGCAAGGTGGGTTTCCGGTCGGTCGGCGTGGCCAACCGCACCTTCGCCGCCGTCGGCTCGAAGCGCGGCGGCGCGAAGCGGCCCAGCCCGTCGGGCGAGCGCGGCCTGTTCGACCTCACGCCCACCGACGAGCAGAAGATGATCGTCGACGCCACGCGCGAGTTCGCGGCCGAGAAGCTGCGCCCCGCCGCAGCCGAGGCCGACGTCGAGTGCGCCGCGCCGGACGCCGTGCTCACGCAGTCGGTCGCCGAGCTCGGGGTCACGCTGCTCGGCGTGCCCGAGTCGCTGGGCGGCATGAGCGAGGAGCGCTCGGCCACCACCGGCGCCCTCGTGGCCGAGGCGCTGGCCCACGGCGACATGGGACTCGCGGTCGCCTGCCTCGCGCCGGCCGGCGTCAGCAACGCGCTCGCGCTCTGGGGCAGCGCCGAGCAGCAGGCCACCTACCTGCCGTCCTTCGTCGGCGACGACGTGCCGGCCGCGGCACTCGCCGTGCTCGAGCCGCGTCCGCTGTTCGACCCGTTCACGCTGACGACGACGGCCACCCGCAAGGGCGACGGGTACGTGCTCGAAGGCGTGAAGTCGCTCGTGCCCCGGGCGGCCACGGCCGAGCTGTTCGTTGTCGCCGCCGCGCTCGAGGGCACGCCCCGGCTGTTCGTCGTCGAGTCGGGCACCAGCGGCGTGCTGATCGAGGCCGAGCCGGCGATGGGCCTGCGGGCAGCGGCCACCGGACGCCTCGTGCTCGACCAGGTCTCCCTCCCGGCCGCCGCCCTGCTCGGCGAAGCCGATGACTACGCCGAGTGCATCCGGCTGAGCCGCATCGGCTGGGCCGCGCTCGCCTGCGGCACCGGCAAGGCCGTGCTCGACTACGTGATCCCCTACGTCAACGAGCGCGTGGCGTTCGGCGAGCCGATCAGCAACCGGCAGGCCGTGGCGTTCATGGTCGCCAACATCGGCATCGAGCTCGAGGGCGCGCGGCTGGTCATGCTGCGCGCGGCCTCGCGGGCCGACCAGGGCGCCCCGTTCGCCCGCGAGGCCGGGCTCGCCCGCCGCCTCACCGCCGAGTACGGCATGCAGATCGGCAGCAGCGGCGTGCAGCTGCTCGGCGGGCACGGCTACGTGAAGGAGCACCCGGTGGAGCGCTGGTACCGAGATCTGCGAGCGGCCGGCGTCATGGAAGGTGTGGTGTTGGTCTGATGGCCATCAATCTGGAGACGCCGAAGAAGTTCGGCATGCTGATCAACCAGGCGCACCAGGTGTCGATGGAGATCTTCCGTCCCATCTCGCGCAAGTACGACCGCAGCGAGCACGAGTACCCGAAGGAACTCGACATGCTCGCCTCGCTCATCGACGGCATGAACGCCTCGGGCGAGACCTCGACCGGCGCGAGCGGCGTCCGGCGCGATGCGAAGGCGAAGGACAAGGGCAACCGCAACGGCACCAACATGTCCGGCGTGCTCTCGATCATCGAGGCGTGCTGGGGTGACGTCGCCATGGTGCTGTCCATGCCGCGCCAGGGGTTGGGCAACGCCGCGATCGCCTCGGTCGCCGACGACGAGCAACTGGCCCGCTTCGGTCACCTGTGGGCGGCCATGGCGATCACCGAGCCGAGCTTCGGTTCCGACTCCGCCGCGGTGAAGACGACGGCGGTGCTCGACGGCGACGACTACGTCATCAACGGCGAGAAGATCTACGTCACCGCCGGCGGCCGCGCGAACGCTGTCGTCGTGTGGGCGTCGCTCGACCCGTCCAAGGGGCGGGCGGCGATCAAGTCCTTCGTGGTCGAGAAGGGCACGCCGGGCATGGTCGTCGAGCGGCTCGAGCACAAGCTCGGCATCCGCGCGTCCGACACCGCGACGATCCGCTTCACCGACTGCCGGGTGCCCAAGGCGAACCTGATGGGTTCGCCGGACATCGAGACCGACGCCGGCTTCGGCGGGGTCATGCAGACGTTCGACAACACCCGTCCGCTCGTCGCCGGCATGGCCGTCGGCTGCGCTCGCGCGGCTCTCGACGAGACCGAGGACCTGCTCAAGCAGGCCGGGGTCGAGGTCGACTACGACCGGCCGGCCTACTCGCAGTCCGCGGCCGCCGCGGCCTACCTGCAGATGGAGGCCGACTGGGAGGCCGCCTACCTGCTCACCCTCGAGGCGACCTGGATGGCCGACAACAACAAGCCGAACTCGCTGCAGGCCTCGATGGCCAAGGCGAAGGCCGGCCGCGTCGGCACCGAGATCACGCTGCGCTGCGTCGAACTCGCCGGGTCGCTGGGCTACAGCGAGCACTCGCTGTTGGAGAAGTGGGCGCGGGATTCGAAGATCCTCGACATCTTCGAGGGGACGCAGCAGATCCAGCAGCTGATCGTCGCGCGGCGCCTGCTCAACAAGTCCTCGGCGGAACTCAAGTAGCGCTCACGCCGCCGGCCCGTAGGGTCAGCGGCGATGCGAGTTCTGGTTTCGGGGTCGTCGATGGCCGGTCACTTCGGCCCGCTGGTGCCCTTCGTCGAGGCGGGCGTCGCGCGCGGTGATGCCGTGCTCGTCGTGGTTCCGGAGGCAGCGGCGGAACGCGCGCGCACCACCGGGGCGCAGGTGGTCCCGGGTGGCTCGCCCGATCCCGACGAGCTCGCTCGCCTCTGGCGTGACTTCCGGGCCGCACCCCCGCGGGAGGCGTCGGTGATCGCGAACCGGGAGGTGTTCGGTCGGCTGAACACCGCGGCGATGCTGCCCGCGGTCGAACGCGCGGTCGCCCAGCACCGCCCGGACGTCGTCGTCCACGAACCGACGGAGTACGCGGGTCCGATCGCGGCGATGCGGGCCGGCATCCGCCATGCACAGGTTGCCATCTCGCTGGCCGAGGTGGAGGGCGGATCGCTGACGGTCGCGGCGCCCGCACTCGCGCGCTACGGACCCGTCGTCGACGCCCTCCGGGCGGCTCCGTACCTCACCCGGTTTCCCGCGCCGATCGACCCGTCGCCGTATCCGGACACGCGCCGTTATCAGGATCCGGCGGCCGCGGCCCAGCCCCTGCCCGACTGGTGGAACGGGAGCACCGATCCGCTGGTGTACGTCACGTTCGGCACGGTTGCCGGGACGGTCGGGACCGGCGCCTACCGGGCCGCCACCGAAGCCCTGGCCGACGAGCCGCTGCGGGTACTCATGAGCACGGGACAGGACCTCGACCTCGGCCCGATGCCCCGCAACGTGCACGTCTGCCGTTGGATCGCCCAGGCGGACGCCCTTGCCGAGGCGTCGGCCGTCGTGTGCCACGGTGGTTCGGGCACGGCACTCGGCGCCCTGGCCGCCGGAGTGCCGATGGTCGTCCACGCGATGTTCGCCGATCAACTGCACAACGCGAGAGCCCTCCACGGCCTCGGCGTCGCCGTTGTCGTCGATCCCGCCGGGGCCACCGCGGCGCAGCGATCGACCTACGACCCGGCCGCGGCGCCGGCCCTGCGTGCGGCGGTGTGGCGGTGCCTGCACGACGCGCACCCGCGCGAGGCCGCCCGGCGCATCGCTCGGGAACTCGCGCGCCGGCCCACAGTGGAGGCCGCTTTGGCCTCCTTGCGCTAGCTCGGCGGTACGTTTCAGGAATGCTGAGTGATCCGCGCGGGAGTTCCCTGGCCGTACTGGCCGAGCAGTCGGAGAAGCGCTTCGGCGCCGAGAGTTCGCTGGTCTTCGAGGGCACGACGACGACGTCGGCCGAGCTGGGTGCGCTCGGCCGGCGTTTCGCGGCCGGGCTGTCGTCGATCGGTGTGCGAGCGGGTGATCGCGTCGCGGTCTGTATGGCGAACTGTCCCGAGGTACTGGCCACATACCATGCGGTATGGCGTCTCGGCGCCGCGGTCACACCGCTGCTGTTCCTGCTCAGCGAGGACGAGCTGCAGCACGCTCTGAGCGACTCCGGCGCCGCGGCCATCGTCACGACGCCGGAGTTCCTGCCCAAGGTGCTGGCCGCCGCCTCCGGACTCGACGTACGGGTCGTCGTCACCGGTGCGGGCACCGGCGGCGCTTCGTCGTTCGACGAGTTGGCCTCGGGCGAGGAGGCCCCGCTGGTCGACGCCGACCCGACGTCCATGGCGGCCCTGCTCTACACCGGCGGGACGACGGGTCGCTCGAAGGGCGTGATGCTCAGCCACGACGCGCTGTCGTCGGCCGCGCACGCGGCGGTGCTCGCCTCCGAGGACGACGACTACGGCGTCTCGCTGCTACCGCTTCCGCTCGCGCACGCCTACGGGCTGCTCGTGGCGACGATGAGCCTGCACGCGGTGCGTCCGAACCGAACCGTGCTGATGCGCTGGTTCGACCCGGTCGGCTGGCTCACGCTCGCCCAGGACGAGAGGGTGCAGACCGGTGCCACCGTGCCGACAATGCTGCGCCTGCTCGCCGCCCAACCGCTCGAGGACTACGACCTGTCGGCGCTGCGCCGGCTGGTCAGTGGCAGCGCACCGCTGCCGGCCGAGGTCCGCGACGAGTGGCTGCGCCGGTTGCCGTCCGTCGAGGTCGTCGAGGGTTACGGCTGCTCCGAGATCGCTGCTCTCGCCTCGACGACGCCGACCGGCCAGGCCCGGGCCGGCAGCGTCGGCCGCGCCGCCCCGGGCGTGCAGCTGCGCATCGAGCTCCCCGACGGCGGCGACGCCGGCCCCGACGAGGACGGCGAGATCTGCATCCTCACGCCCGGACTGATGACCGGCTACTGGAACGATGCCGAGACCACCGCGCTGGCCGTGCGGGACGGCTGGTTCCACACCGGCGACGTCGGCCACCTCGACTCCGACGGCTACCTCTACGTGGTCGACCGGATGAAGGACATCATCATCCGCGGCGGCTTCAACGTGTACCCGCGCGATGTGGAGGAGGCGCTGATCCGTCACCCCGACGTCGCCGTCTGCGCTGTCATCGGCCGTCCGGACGAGAAGCAGGGCGAGGAGATCGTCGCGTTCGTCCAGCTCGTGCCCGGCGCGGCGGCCACCCCGGACGATCTCGTCGCCTTCGGGCGGGAGCACCTGTCGGCAGTGAAGTACCCGCGCGAGGTGCACGTCGTCGACACCCTGCCGCTCACGAGCATCGGCAAGCTCGACCGCAAGGCGCTCCGCTCCCGCGTGTGAGAGGTGTTTCCGTCAGGCCGGCTGAGCATGGTTTCTCCACACCTTCGGGAGGACGCGGTCGCCGGCTTCGGTGAACGGCACCGAGGGCCTGATCCGGACCTATGGCCAGGCCCAGCGTGACACCGCGGCCCACGTCTTCTGCGGATCGATCCCGGGTCGGCTCCCGAGCCCGAGGTCGCGGCGCCCGCCGGTGCATCATCGACCCGCTCACCGCGCTCTGGTTGCGCAGCCGTTACCCGACGCGGCCCACGTCGTGACCCCTCCGGCGGGCGTAGGTTTGCCGGCGTGAGCAACCTCGACCGGGCCCCGGCGCTGCGTCTCGGCGGCGGGCTGACCGACGTCGCACCGCGCCCGGTGTACGAGGTGTTCGCCGGCAAGGAGGTGCTGCTCGGCGAGAGCACGATGGTGCGCCGGCTGCTGCCCAACCTGGGCCGGCGGCTGGTCGGGGCGTGGTGCTTCGTCGACCACTACGGCCCCGACGACATCGCGAGCGCGCCCGGCATGCAGGTGCCGCCCCACCCGCACATCGGCCTGCAGACGGTCAGCTGGCTGCTCGACGGCGAGGTGCACCATCGCGACAGCCTGGGCAGCGACCAGCTGATCCGGCCCGGCGAGCTCGGGCTGATGACGGCCGGTCACGCGATCACGCACGCCGAGCAGTCACCGGTGCCGCACCCGGCCCTCCTGCACGGGGTGCAGCTCTGGGTCGCACTGCCGTCGGACGCCCTGACCACGCCGGCCGCCTGGCAGCACAGCGCCGCCCTGCCGGTGATCGACGCGCGGGGCGGCACCGTCACCGTGATCATGGGCGACGTCGACGGCGCCCGCTCCCCGGGCCACGCCCACTCACCGCTCGTCGGGGCCGACGTCGCCGTACAGGGGGCGCTCCGGCTGCCGCTGGAGCCCGGCTTCGAGCATGCGGTGCTGGTGATGTCGGGCTCGGTGACGATCGACGACGAGGCGCCGCTCGGGCCGGGAGCGATGGCCTACCTCGGGTGCGGCCGCCCGGACCTGCGCCTGACGTCGGACCTCGGCGCCCGGATGCTGCTGCTCGGCGGGGCACCGTTCGAGGAGCACATCGTCATGTGGTGGAACTTCGTCGGTCGCAGCAACGACGACATAGTCGCCGCCCGGGCCGAGTGGATGGACGGTGACCGGTTCGGTGACGTCGACGGTTTCGACGGCTACCGATTACCGGCACCCGATCTGCCCCCGGGCCGCTTGAAGCCCGGGGGCGCCACCCGCTGAGTCCCGCCCGTCCCGCCGTTGAGTGGCGAGTTGCGCGGTGAGTGGCGCACGAATACGCGCCACTCACCGCCTCAACTCGCCACTCACCGTCTCGGGGGGCGGACGGGCCGGGCTCAGATCCGCCGGTCAGGCGGCGTCGACCGCGACCTGCTCGGTGCTCTCGAGGGCGTAGGCGAGGATCTCGCCGACGTCGCCGACCGGTCGCACGTCCAGCGCCTCGAGCACCTCGGCCGGGACATCGTCCAGGTCGGGCTCGTTGCGCAGCGGGATGAACACGGTCTTCAGCCCGGCCCGCTGGGCCGCGAGCAGCTTCTGCTTCACCCCGCCGATCGGCAGCACGCGACCGTTGAGCGTCACCTCGCCGGTCATCCCGACGTCGGCCCGCACCGGACGCCCGGTGGCCAGCGACGACAACGCGGTGACCATCGTGACGCCCGCGGACGGACCGTCCTTCGGCACCGCCCCGGCCGGCACGTGCAGGTGCACGACGCGGTCGAGCGCGGCGGGGTCGACGCCGTGCTCGAGACCGTGCGAGCGCAGGTAGGAGAGCGCGATGTGCGCCGACTCCTTCATGACGTCGCCGAGCTGGCCGGTGAGGGTCAGCCGCGGCTCGCCTGCCATCGCGGTGGCTTCGATGAAGAGCACGTCGCCGCCGGCGCCGGTGACGGCGAGGCCGGTGGCCACGCCGGGCACGGCGGTGCGCTCGGCCGACTCGGGCAGGAAGCGCGGGCGGCCGAGGAACTCGCGCAGGTTGGCGTCGTCGACGGCGATCGACGTCTCGTCGGTCGACGCGAGCTTGGTCGCCACCTTGCGCAGCACCCGGGCGAGCGACCGCTCGAGCTGACGCACACCGGCCTCGCGGGTGTACTCGCCGGCGATGCGGTGCAGCGCCTCGTCCGAGACGCTCACCTCGTCCTCCGACAGCGCGGCTCGCGACAGCTGGCGCGGCAGCAGGTGCGTGCGTGCGATCGCCACCTTGTCGTCCTCGGTGTAGCCGTCGAGGGTCACGACCTCCATGCGGTCGAGCAGCGCGGCCGGAATGGTGTCGGCGACGTTCGCCGTCGCGAGGAACACCACGTCGGACAGGTCGAGTTCGACCTCGAGGTAGTGGTCGCGGAAGGTGTGGTTCTGCGCCGGGTCGAGCACCTCGAGGAGAGCCGCCGCCGGGTCACCCCGGTAGTCGGAGCCCACCTTGTCGATCTCGTCGAGCAGGACGACCGGGTTCATCGAACCGGCCTCGGTGATGGCCCGGACGATGCGGCCAGGCAGCGCGCCGACGTAGGTGCGCCGGTGGCCGCGGATCTCGGCCTCGTCGCGGACGCCGCCGAGGGCGACGCGGACGAACTTGCGGCCGAGCGTGCGCGCGACCGACTCGCCGAGCGAGGTCTTGCCGACGCCGGGCGGGCCGACGAGCGCCAGCACGGCGCCCGAGCCGCGTCCCCCCACGACCTCGAGTCCGCGTTCGGCCCGGCGCGACCGGACGGCGAGGTACTCGACGATGCGGTCCTTCACGTCGTCGAGGCCGTGGTGGTCGGCGTCGAGGATCGCGCGCGCACCGAGCACATCGGTGTTGTCCTCGGTACGGGTCGCCCAGGGCAGGTCGAGCACGGTGTCGAGCCAGGTGCGGATCCAGCCCGATTCGGGCGACTGGTCCGACGCCCGCTCGAGCTTGCCGACCTCGCGCAGCGCGGCCTCGCGGACCTTCTCGGGCAGGTCGGCGGCCTCCACCCGGCCGCGGTAGTCGTCGGCGCCCTCGGGTTCGCCCTCGCCCAGTTCCTTGCGGATGGCGGCCAGCTGCTCGCGCAGCAGGAACTCCCGCTGTCGCTTGTCCATGCCCTCACGCACGTCGTCGCGGATCTTCTCGGTGACGTCGAGCTCGGCGAAGTGGTCGCGGGCCCAGGCCAGGACGAGGGTCAGCCGAGCCTCGATGTCGGGGGTCTCGAGCAGCTCGCGCTTCTGCTCGTCGCTCAGGTACGGCGCGTAGCCGGCCATGTCGGCCAGCTCGGACGGGTCGGTGACCCGCTGCACGGTGTCGACGACCTGCCAGGCGTTGCGCCGCTGCAGGATCGCGATGACGACCTTCTTGTACTCGTCGGCGAGCTCGCGGACGGCGTCGGTGACAGGGACGTCGCCGACCGGCTCGGCTTCCACCCACAGGGCGGCACCGGGGCCGGGAACGCCCGAGCCGAGCTTGGCCCGGGTGCCGGCGCGCAGCACCGCGGCGGGCGCACCGCCGGGCAGCCGGCCGACCTGGTCGACCGTCGCGACCACACCGTAGCTGGGGTAGCGGTCGGCCAGGCGGGGGGCGAGAAGGAGTCGGCCGTCGGAGCCGGCGCGGGCGGCGTCGATGACGGCCCGGGTGTCGCTGTCCAGCTCGACCGGCACGACCATGCCCGGCAGGACGACGATGTCGGGCAGGGACAGGATCGGAAGGGTGATCACATCGGTCACGGGGTCCTCGTTTTCTTGAGCGTAATCGGCTCAACTACGACGAACCGGAGACTGTTCCCGCACCGCGCCCCGACCGGCGTCCGCTCAGAGCGAACGCCGGCCGGCCCGGATCAGGCCTTCGGCAGCGGCAGCACCGCCGGGCCGCGGTGCCCGCGCCCGTCGGGTGGCCCGGACCCCGAAGATCACGTTGTCCTTCGACAGGTCGACCGTGGCGGTGCCGACCTTCCCGACCGGGATCACGTGCGTCCATTCGGCCTCGGTCGTCGGGCGCCAGACGATCTCGTACCCGGCGGCCCGCGGATCGACCGTCCACACCAGGGTGGTGTCGTTGGTGAGCCGGGTCGTGTCGACGACGACGCCCCGGGGCGTGCCGGGTGCCTGCGACAGCGACCACAGCGCCGCGCCGTTCACCTTCGCGACCCGAGCGATGTAGTCGAAGTCGCAGAACTGCGGGAGGTCTCCGAACTGCACGCCGTTCTCGACCCGGACGTCCTGATGCTGGTGCGCGAAGTTCTCGTTCGGCTCGGTGAAGCGGCAGGCCGCCTCGTAGCCGGCGTTGAGGAACGACAGGTGGTCGCCACCGCGCAGGTAGCGGTCGAGGCGGTAGATCAGCCGGACGTTCATGCCGGTCGTCGGACGGCCCGCCACCTCGGTGACGAAGCGGCCCAGCTCGCGGGCCGGGGAGTCGTTCTCCCCGCCCACCGCGACGCGAGCCGGATCGGACGCGCTTTCGGGATTGGCCACGCCGCGGGCGAACAGGCGCAGGCAGTAGGGGTCACGCGTGCCGTCGTCGGCCGTGCTCGAGCCGACGATGTCGTTGGTGAACATGCCCTGGATGTCGGCGCCCTCGGCCTTGTACTGCTGGGCGGCGTAGGTCGAGCCGTAGAGTCCCTGCTCCTCGCCGGCGACGGCCAGGAAGACGAGCGTCGCGTCCGGCCGGTAGCGCGCCATGACGCGCGCGAGTTCCATCGAGACGGCGACCCCGGAGGCGTCGTCGCCCGCCCCCGGCGCGTCCGCGGTGGAGTTCATGACGTCGGTGACGCGCGAGTCGTAGTGGCCCGAGATCACGTAGATGCGGTCGGGCTCGACCGACCCGCGCAGCGTCGCCCGCACGTTGCTGATGCGCGTGGGCGTCGGCACCCGGCTGGCCGGCGGCTGGATGTAGGACGGCACGTCGACGGTCATACGGCCGCCGGACGCCGCGGCGTAGGTCCGCAGCTCCGCGGCGATCCAGTCGCGGGCGGCGCCGATGCCGCGGCGTGGGTCGTCCTGGGCCGACAGCGTGTGCCGGGTGCCGAAGGAGACGAGCTTCTCGATCGTCGCCCGGATGCGGGCCGGGTCGACCTGACGCAGGATCTCGCGCAGCGCCGGATCGGCCTCCTGCGGGTGGTTGGGATGACCGGGGCCGTCCGGCCACTCGCCGCGGGACGGCGGCCGGGGTGGGTCGGCCAGCGCCGGCCCGGCGAACGGCGTCGCCGCGGCCGCGCCGCCGGCGAGGAACGCGCGTCGCGAGGCCGGTCGGGGTGATTTGTCCGCTTCAGGAGTCATGTCCGCATACAAGACCCCGGGACCGGCGATCCGCCAGTCCCGGGTCTCACGCGGTCAGCTCCGCGGGTCGCGCGCACCCTTCGGCACGTGCGGCATGATCGCGTCCGGCGGGATGACGCCGAGGCGGCCCGCCTGGTAGTCCTCGAGCGTCTGGACGAGCTCGTCGCGGGTGTTCATCACGAACGGCCCGTAGTGCACCATCGGCTCCCCGATCGGCTCGCCGCCGAGCAAGATGACCTCCATCGAGCTGGTGCGGCTGTCCTGCTTGGCGTCGGCCGTGAGCGTGATGCGGTCGCCCGCCCCGAACACCACGGTCTGCCCCGCATGCACCGGCTCGCCCTTCGGCCCGACCGTTCCCGACCCGGCGTAGACGTAGGCCAGCGCGTTGTAGGTCGGCTGCCACGGCAGCGACAGCTGGGCGCCGGCCGCGATCGAACCGTGCAGCAGCGTGATCGGCGTGTGCGTCGACCCTGGACCCGTGTGCCCGTCGACCTCGCCGGCGATCACCCGCAGCAGCGCGCCGCCGTCCTGGCTGGCCAGCAGCAGCAGGTCCGACGCCTCGACGGGCTGGTAGGCCGGGGCGATCATCTTGTCCGCCGCGGGCAGGTTGACCCACAGCTGGAAACCGTTGAACAGCCCGCCGTCCTCGACGAGCTTCTCCGGCGGCGTCTCGATGTGCAGCAGGCCGGCACCGGCGGTCATCCACTGCGTCGCGCCCTCACGGATCACGCCGCCACCACCGTGGGTGTCCTGGTGGATGAACTGGCCGTCGATCAGGTAGGTGACCGTCTCGAAGCCGCGGTGCGGGTGCCAGTTGGTGCCCCGGGGCTCACCGGCGGCGTAGTCCACCTCACCCATGTGATCCATCATGATGAACGGGTCGAGGTACTTGTAGGCGATGCCGGCCATCGTCCGGCGCACCGGGAAGCCCTCGCCCTCGAATCCGGTCGGTCCGGCCGTGACGGCAAGAACGGGACGCTCGGTGTCGCCCAGTCCGGCGCCCTTCACACGGGGCAGGACCAGGGTGTCGGCGGTGACCGCGGCCATCTCCATCAACCTCCTCGTTATCGTTGCATCTGCAACTGCTTTCGGAACGCCCGTCCTGGGCAGGCTATTCCGAGATCAGCCAACCGGCACCGGAGAGGACGATCATGCTGTTCGGCAAGGAGCACGTCGAGCGTTACGAGGCCACGGACGGCGAGGAGGGTTACCACTGGGAGAAGGGGACGACGATCCTCCTGCTGCACACCACCGGCCGGAAGTCGGGCCGCGACCACACGCATCCGCTGATCTACCGCGACTGGGACGACAAGTACCTCGTCGTCGCCTCCAAGGGCGGCGCGCCGGAGCACCCCGCGTGGTACCTCAATCTCGTCGAGCAGCCCGACGTTCGGGTGCAGATCAGGGGCGAGAAGTTCGCGGCGAAGGCGCACGACGCCGACGCCGACGAGCGGCCGGCGATGTGGGCCCACATGGTCGAGGTCTGGCCCGACTACGCCGAGTACCAGAAGAAGACCGATCGCGAGATACCGATCGTGGTTCTCGAGCGGGCATGACAGTCTGTCCGACATGAGCGACGACAATGAGGCCCCGGCCGCGGAGGCCAAGGACAAGTTCCGCGAGGCGCTCGAGCGCAAGCGCGGCAAGCAGCACCCGCACGAGGGCGCTAGCGCGAACGACTCGAAGATCCACGACACCCACGGCGCGGCCGGCGGCAAGCGCACCTTCCGTCGCAAGAGCGGCGGCTGAGCGTGACTTCAGGCCCGCAGCGGGTCATCGAGTTCGTCGATCGGTTCAACACCGGGGTCCGCTCGGGCGAGTGGGAGGCCTACCTCGGCCAGCTCGCCGAGAACGTCCGGATGGAGTTCAAGAACGGCGGCCCGGACACCCTCGACGGCCGCGAGGCGGTTGCCACCTCCTATGCCGCGAGCCCGCCGGACGACACGATCACCGTGCTCAACCTGGCGGCCGAGGGGCTGGTCGACATCGTCGAGTTCGCCTGGGACGGCGGGGGTGACGGCACCATGCGCATCGCCTGGACGCCCGACGACCGGGTGGCCACCGTGGTGATCGAGTTCGCCTGACGCCTGACGCCTGCCCCCGCGCCGGGGCCGGCCAACAGTGCGCGGCCGGTCACCAGCCGAAAGCGGTGACTCCCCCCGCCACCGGCGGTTCGTCGGCCGCCTGGGCGAAGGCCCGCAGGGCGGGCGCGAGTTCGGCGCGCTGGTGCGCCGGCATCGTCCGGACGATGCGAGTGATCTCGGCCCGGCGACGGGCGGTCACCTCGTCGACCAGAGCAGCACCGGTGTCGGTGAGGGCGAGGCGGACCTCGCGTCGGCTCTCGGGACTCGACCGTCGTGCGACGAGACCGGCGACGACGAGGCGGTCCACCATGCGCAACGCGGTCGAGGAGTTGACCGCGAGCGCCTCGGCGAGCCCGTGCAGGTTGGTGTCCGGACGCATGCGCAGCACGACCAGCGTGCGGAACTGCACGACCGTTGTCGAGTCGGCGACCTCGGCGAGCGAGCGGGCCGACACCGCCACGAGCACCCTCGACGCGGTGAGCACCGCATCGACGAACTCGTCGGTGTCGCGACGCGTTCGACCGGTCACCTCTGCAGCCCCTCATTTCGCACCGTCCCGAGAATTGTTACATACTGCAATACATGCAGTCAGCAACATTCTCGCGCCGCGCCGTGATCGCTCTCCGCACGTCCGAACCGGGTCTGGTCGCCCTCTCCCTGGCCGTGGGCGGCGGCGCGATCGCCTTCCGCTGGCTGATCTCGACCTTCACCCGCGCGTTCAGCGGCCACGCCGACTACGCCGGCCTGGGACGGGTCGACAACCCCCACGTGCCGTTCCTCGGCGTCTGGTTCCTGCTGCTCGCCCCGGTCGTGGCGGGCCTGGTCTACGGGCCGCTGGTGCACCTCTTCGCGCGGGAGGCCCGGGGGCACGGCGTGCCGGAGGTCATGTACGCGGTGGCCCGGAACAGGGGCCGCATCAAGCCGCAGGTCGCCGCGGTCAAGGCGCTCGCCTCCGCGCTGTGCATCGGCGGTGGCGGCTCGGTCGGGCGGGAGGGCCCGATCGTCCAGATCGGCTCCGCGCTCGGGTCGACCCTCGGCCGCGTGAGCCGGGTCGACGAGAACCGGACGCGGGTGCTCGTCGCGTGCGGCGCCGCCGGCGGCATCGCCGCTACCTTCAACGCCCCGCTCGCCGGCGTCTTCTTCGCCATGGAGCTCATCCTGCGCGACTTCACCGCCCGCTCCTTCGGCATGGTCGTGCTTTCCTCGGTCACCGCCAGCGTCATCGGTCGGGCCGCGTTCGGCGATGCCGCGTTCCTCGCCCTGCCGCACTTCCGGGTCAGCCATCCGGTGCAGTACGTGTGGTTCGCGCTGCTCGGCCTCGTGGCCGGCGTGGTCGGCGTGATCTTCACCCGGATCCTCTACTGGATCGAGGACGCCTGCGACTGGGCGTGGCGCGGCCCCGAGTGGCTGCGGCCGGCCGTCGGCGGGGTGCTGCTCGGCATGCTGCTGCTCGTCGTTCCGCAGATGTACGGGGTCGGCTATCCCGTCCTCGATCGCGGGGTGGTCGGCGGCTACTCCATCGCCGTCCTGCTCGGACTGCTCGCGGCGAAGATGCTCGCGACGAGCCTCACCATCGGCATCGGCGGCTCGGGCGGAGTGTTCGCCCCCAGCCTGTTCGTCGGCGCGATGCTGGGGGGCGCCTACGGGCTCGCGCTGCACGACCTGGCACCCGGTTCGGCCGGGACAGTGGGCACCTACGGGTTGATCGGGATGGGTGCGGTGTTCGCCGGCGCCGCCCGGGCCCCCATCACCGCGGTCGTGATCCTGTTCGAGCTCACCGGTGAGTACTCGATCATCCTTCCGCTGATGACGGCGATCGTGCTCGCCACCGGAGTCAGCCAGGTGCTGGCGCGCGACACCGTGTACACCGCCAAGCTCCGCCGCCGCGGGGTCGATCTCGACGAGCGCGACGGGACGCTCGACATCGTGGTGGGCGCCGACGGCGAGGCTGCCGTCGTCGACTCGCGGGGTCGGGTGGTCGGCCGCTTGTCGCGTCGCGGCGCACTGGGCGCGGTCGACGACCCGGTACCCCCGGTCGGACTCGAACCGACACTGCGACCCTTTTAAGGGGTCTGCCTCTGCCATTGGGCTACGGGGGTGCGGCCCCATTCTGCTCTGCGGGAGACTGCGGGCATGAGCGACTGGTCGTCCCCCGTCCGCTACGCCGAGGTCGACCAGCAAGGCGTCGTGTTCAACTCGCACTATCTGCTCTACTGCGACGAGGCCATGGGCGCGTTCTGCCTCGCCCGCGGCCTGCGCGAGTTCGTCGAGCGGGTGCGGCTGGCGACCTCGACGCTCACCTGGCGCGGACCGGCGCACTGGGGTGACACCGTCGAGGTGGATGTGCGGTGCACGCGGCTCGGCCGCACCAGCGCGACGCTGAGCTTCGACATCCGCGCGAGCGGGCGTGAGTGCTGCACGGTCGAGACGGTCTACGTGCTCGCTGACCTGGCGGGCGGGCCCGTGCCGATCCCGGACGACGTGCGCGCGGCCCTGACCGCTTAGGCCTTGGCCTTGGCGGCGTCCTGCTTGGCCTGCTGCTTCTTCTCCTTCTTGGCCGCCTTCTTCTGCGCCCGGCTGGGCGGCGGCGGCGGCGGCTCGGTGCCGGTGACCACGCGATAGGTGCCCTCGGCCGTCTTGCGCGTGGCCAGCTGGGCCGCGGCGACCCCGGCCGCCGACAGAGCGGCCCAGGCCAGCGCGTCGCCCGCGCGCACGCCCGCCTCGTTCGGCTCCCGCTTCTCCGCGGTCGGCCGCGCCGCCGCCCAGATCCGCGCGATCACCTTGCGGATCGCGATGGCGATCGGGATCCGCAGCAGGAGCGTCAGGATCTTCATGAAGAACTTGCCGCCGGGCATCGGACCTCCGTCAGTCTGGTTTCGCCCAGCCTGCCACAGTGGTGGGGTGCGCGACGCCGGGACGGATGGGGTGGCCGCGCTGAACCGCGAGCTCGTGCAGTGCCGGGCCTGCCCGCGCCTGGTCGAGTGGCGCGAGCAGGTCGCCCGGGAGCGGCGGGCCGCCTTCGCCGACCAGGAGTACTGGGGACGTCCCGTGCCCGGCTTCGGCGACCCCGACCCGCGCCTGCTCGTCCTCGGGCTGGCCCCGGCGGCACACGGCGCCAACCGCACCGGCCGGATGTTCACCGGCGACCGCAGCGGCGACTGGCTCTATGCCGCCCTGCACCGCACCGGCCTCGCCTCGCAACCGACCTCGGTGGCGGCCGACGACGGCCTCGCCCTCCGCGGCACCTGGATCACCGCCCCGGTGCACTGCGCCCCGCCGGCGAACAAGCCGACGACGCTCGAGCGCGACACCTGCCGCACCTGGCTGGTCCGCGAGCTGGGCCTGCTCTGGCCCGGCCTCCGGGCGGTGGTCGTGCTCGGCCGCTTCGGCTGGGCGGCCCTGTGGCCCGCGCTGCGCGAGGCCGGCGTCGATGTCCCGTCCCGCCGACCGCCGTTCGGCCACGGTGTCGAGGTCGACGTCGACGACCGGACCGTCATCGGCTGCTATCACGTCAGCCAGCAGAACACCTTCACCGGACGGCTCACCGAGCCGATGCTGGACGCGATCTTCCGGCGGGCGACGGAGCGGGCCGGCCTCTGACCGCGGCCGGTTCAGACCAGGCTGAGCGCGATTCCGTCGAGGATGTCGTGCTCGCTGGCGACGAGTTCGTCCACCCCGACCTCGTCGAGCAGCGTCCGCAGGATGATCACGCCGCCACCGATGATGTCGACGCGCCCCGGGTGGATGACCGGCACTGCGGCCCGCTCGTCGTGCGGCAGGGTCAGCAGCCGGTGGGCGACGGCGCGCACCTGCTCGGCCGATACGACCGCCCCGTGGATCGCGTCGCGGGAGTAGGTCGACAGCCCGAGCGCCAGGGCCGCGACGGTGGTGACCGTGCCGGCGACACCGACGAGCGTCACCGGCCGCTCGAGCGACACATCGGCCCGGGCGGCGGCGATCGCACGGCGCACGTCGCGCTCGGCCGCGGCCACCTGGTCGGCCGTCGGCGGGTCGTCGTGCAGGTGCCGTTCGGTCATCCGGACGCTGCCGATGTCCATGCTGTGCGCGATCAGCGGCGCGGCCCCGCCGCCGCGAACCAGCTCGCTGGAGCCGCCGCCGATGTCGGCGAGGAGCAGGGGGAAGGCCCCGGCGGGGAGCCCGCCGGCGGCTCCGGCGAACGACAACGCGGCCTCCTCGGCGCCGGAGATGACCTCGGGCTCGACACCCAGTTCGGCCCGGACCAGGTCGACGAACTCGCTCCGATTGGCGGCGTCGCGGGTGGCACTGGTGGCGACCATGCGCACCCGCTCGGCCCGCAGACCCGCGACGATCGCGGCGTAGTCGCCCACCGCCACCCGGGTGCGCTCGAGTGCGTCGGCCGCGAGCCGGCCGGTTCGGTCGACGTCCTGACCGAGGCGGACGATGCGGGTCTCGCGGTGCACGTCGTGCAGGGCCCCGCCGGGAGCGGTGTCGGCGACGAGCAGGCGGATCGAGTTCGTGCCGCAGTCGATCGCGGCCACCCGGGTCACGGCGAGACGCAGGGCCCGGCGGCCCACCACTCGGGCAGCAGGGCCAGCGCCTCGTCACCGAGCGGGTTCACCCCGGGCCCGGCGGCGAGCGCGTGACCGACGAGCACGTGCAGGCACTTGACCCGGGTCGGCATGCCGCCCGCGCTGATCCCGGCGATCTCGTCCACGTGGCCGATCTCCTCGCGCCGGGCGAGGTAGGACTCGTGCGCGGCCCGGTAGGTCGCGGCGAGCTCGTCGTCGGTGCCGAGCCGCTCGGTCATCTCCCGCATCAGGCCACTCGACTCGAGGGTGCCGATCGCGGCGGCGGCCTTAGGGCAGGTGAGGTAGTACAGCGTCGGGAACGGCGTGCCGTCGGGCAGACGCGGCGAGGTCTCGACGACGTCCGGATTGCCGCACGGGCAACGATGCGCCACGGCGCGGATGGCCCTGGGCTCGCGCCCGAGTTGCGCGCCGACGACGGCGCGGTCGGTGGCGTCGGCGAGGGGGAGGTCAGCCTCCGGCGGCACGGACGCTGTCCCACAGCCGCGTGTTCCACGCCGGCCCGGTCGCCCTCTTGGACGTCGACGTGCTGCGCGTCTGCTCGATCTGCGACTTCTGCCCGCGGTCGACGACCTCGTAGACGATGTCGCCCGGCATCGCGAACTGCAGTTGCTTGCGGGCCTGCTGCTGGATGAACCCCGGGTCGGAGTACTGCGCCTCGAGCGCGGAGAGCCGCTTCAGCTCGGCGGAGTCCTGCTTGAGCTGCTGCCCCGCGTGGTCGACGTCGCTGCGCGAACCGAGGTAGCGGTTCACCGGCGAGGCCAGCACGACCACCAGGAGCACGATCAGCACCCCGAGCAGCATCGCGCGTCCGGTCAGCACCGGTCGCACGGCACCGGTGCCGGCCGCGCGGGCACGGCGGCGGCCGACCGAGCGCAGCTCGGCCCGTTCGGCTCGACGGGAATCAGGCACCGGTGCTCAGCCCTGGTCGGCGGCGATGAAGCGTGGGAACGCGCCGGCGCCGGCGTAGCGCGCAGCGTCGTCCAGCTCGTCCTCGATACGCAGCAGCTGGTTGTACTTGGCGACGCGCTCGCTGCGGGCCGGGGCACCGGTCTTGATCTGTCCGCAGTTCGTGGCCACGGCGAGGTCGGCGATGGTGGTGTCCTCGGTCTCCCCCGACCGGTGGCTCATCATGCAGCGGTAGCCGTGCCGGTGCGCGAGATCGACGGCGTCGAGGGTCTCGGTCAGCGTCCCGATCTGGTTGACCTTCACCAGCAGCGCGTTGGCGGCACCGGACTCGATGCCGCGGGCGAGGCGCTCGGGGTTCGTGACGAACAGATCGTCGCCGACGATCTGGACGCGGTCGTCCAGCTCGTTGGTCAGCGAGATCCAGCCGTCCCAGTCCTCCTCGTCGAGCGGGTCCTCGATCGACACGATCGGGTAGTCGTTCACCAGCCCGGTGTAGTACTCGATCATGTACTGGGCGCTGCGCGAGCTGCCCTCGAAGGCGTAGGCGCCGTCGGCGTGGAACTCGCTGGCGGCGACGTCGAGGGCGAGCGCGATGTCGACGCCCGGGGTCAGGCCGGTCTGGCCGATCGCCTCGATGATGAGGTCGAGCGCGGCCCGGTTGGAGTCGAGGCTCGGCGCGAAGCCGCCCTCGTCGCCCAGCCCGGTGGCGAGTCCCTTGCCCTTCAGCACCGACTTCAGGGCGTGGTAGACCTCGGCGCCCTGGCGCAGGGCCTCGACGAAGGTCGGCGCGCCGATCGGCGCGATCATGAACTCCTGGACGTCGACGTTGGAGTCGGCGTGGGCCCCGCCGTTGAGGATGTTCATCATCGGGACGGGGAGCAGGTGCGCGTTCGGGCCGCCGACGTAGCGGAACAGCGGGAGGTCGGCCGAGCCGGCGGCGGCGCGGGCCACCGCGAGCGAGACGCCGAGGATCGCGTTGGCGCCGAGACGGCTCTTGTCGGGCGTGCCGTCGAGATCGCGCAGCGCCTGGTCGAGGATGCGCTGCTCGCTCGCCTCGAAGCCGATGACCTCGGGGCCGATGGTGTCCATGACCGCCGCGACGGCCTGGGCGACGCCCTTGCCGCCGTACCGAGCACCGCCGTCGCGCAGCTCGACCGCCTCGAAGGCACCGGTCGACGCACCGCTCGGCACGGCCGCGCGCGAGAGCGTGCCGTCGTCGAGGGCGACCTCGACCTCGACGGTGGGGTTGCCTCGCGAATCGAGGATCTCGCGGGCACCTACGGCGTCGATGCTGGCCACGGCCGGCCTCCTTCACTGCATGCGTTCGTCACTGCGCGGCGGCACAGTCGGCACAACCCTAACGGGATGCGGGACGGCAACGGGAACGCCCCGCCGCTCGGCGCGACGCAGCAGCGGGAGCGGTCCGGCGTCAGGCGCGGACGGGCGTCTCGCCGGTACCGCGGTAGGCGAGCTGCACCTGGTTGCGGCCCGAATCCTTCGCCCGGTACAGCGCCTGGTCCGCCGCGTGCAGCAGTTCAGCCAGCTCGAAGCCGTCGACCGGCGTGCAGGCGACACCGATGGACACGGCGAGCAGGTCGTCGTCGATCGGGTCGATGCCTTCGACGAGGTCGGACACCCGGATTCGGTTGACCCGCGCGCGCACCCGCTCGGCGACGGTGAGGGCGGAGATCTCGTCGGCCTCGGGCAGCACGGCCACGAACTCCTCGCCGCCGAAGCGGCCGACGGTGTCGTACTCCCGCATGGCGCCGCCCAGGCTGCGGCCGATGCCGCGCAGGACGACGTCGCCGGCAAGGTGGCCGAAGCGGTCGTTGACGAGCTTGAAGCGATCGATGTCGATGATGAGCACCGCGACCGAGTAGGTCTCCCGCTCGCCCCGCGCGAGTTCGCGCTTGGCCAACTGCTCCCAGGCGACGGCGTTGAGCAGGCCGGTCTTGGCGTCGGTCGTCGCCGCGGTCTCGAGCTCGCGCACCAGCGCTCCGCGCTGCAGCGTGTACATGGGCGCGATGACGAGGATCGCGAGCCACGGCTGGTAGAGGGCGGCCAACGCGACGAGGCCACCCAGGCAGAGGGTGGCCAGCTCGATGAGGTTGTCGTCGTAACTGCCGA
>NZ_DASYFV010000060.1:0-15140 GCF_036000465.1 Jatrophihabitans sp.
CTCCTGATACTCGCGGCGCTGTGCCTCGGCTCGCTCGCGCACGTGCTTGAGGAAGGCTTCGTCGTCGTCCGGATTGGCCGGCACGGCGCGCCCGGGGTGGTCGTACTCGGGATAGCTCTTTCCGGCCGCGGTCGCGCTGCGGTACGTCCCTGTGCGCGGTCCCCAGTTGCGGCCGGCGATGAGCCAGACGATCGAGCCGATGTCGGCCAGGATGATCACGATGAACAACCAGGCCAGCTTGGGCAGGTTGCGCACGTCCTGTTCCGGCGTGGTGATCACGTCGATGATGCAGAAGATCCACACCGCGAGCATGACGAGAGCGAGGGTGCCGTCGGCGAAGATCACGCCGGAATAGTGGCAGATCAGGGCGCCGATCGCACCCGATGACGCGTCAGCCGGCGAGTTCGATCACGGGGGCTATCGGGGCACGCGCGGCCGGTTCGGCGGGGGCGATGCCGCCGCCGTCGCACGGAAGCCACAGCGTCGCCGAGCGCGGACGGGCGGCCTGGCCGCGTCCGTCGGCGTGCACCTCGACCCGCCTGGCGCGTAGCCGTCCGGTGCCGTCGCCGATGCCCGACCACTGTCCGGCCTCGACGCGCAGTCGCACGTCGGCGCCGGGCCACTCGCCACTGCGGCGGTCGACGAAGGGCATGAGCACCGCTTCGCGGGTGCGGGCCCGGGCGGCCAGACGTCGCACGTCGCCGGGCACGAGCCGGGGCGGACGGGCCGCGACGACGTCGAGTGCGTCGAGCAGTGCACCGACCGCCGTCGTCCAGGACGTTCCCGGTGCCGGGATGATCGCCAGCCGGGACAGATCGATGCCGTACTCGGCGGCCGCCTCGGCGCTGATGCGCGGGAACCCGACCAGCGCGCACCACGCGCCTCGCGCCGAAGCCGCGCCGAGCGTGGCGAGCAGCAGCGAGATCGACCCGCTGACAGCGACCGTGCTGCCCCTGCGCAGCCCGCTCGGCAGCACCTCGGCCAGCGCCGGATGCACCGGAAGCGGGGGAGCAGCCCGGCGGCCGAGGTCGACGGCGGTCGTGCCGTCGGCCTTGCGGATCGCCACGTCGAGCATCCGTCCATTGTCGAACGCGCGTTCGAGCAAGTCAAACGGCTGACGGTCTACCGGGCAGCACTTCGATAGGGAACAGTGTTACCCCGTGCGACGGGTGATTACTTGTGTTTCTGCTGTTCTTCTACTGTGCGCGTTCGGCGCCGGCTCGGCTGTGGCTTCGGCTCCGCCGGGGACGCCGACCGCCACCTCGTTCAGCGGCAATCCGACGGTCGGCGCGCTGTTCCGCAACGGAACGAGCAGCCGGCACTCGTGCACGGCCAGCGTCGTCGCGAGCCCCGGCCACAACCTGCTGATCACTGCGGCGCACTGCCTCGACGGCGATCCGAACGGCTGGCTGTTCGCGCCGGGCTACGACCGGGGCAAGACGCCCTACGGTGTCTGGACGGTGATGTCGGCCTACCTGCCGTCGCAGTGGCTCGACGGGCAGGACCCGCACTACGACTACGCATTCCTGCGCATCCGCCGGCAGTGGCACCACGGCAACCTGCTCGGCATCCAGGACATCACCGGCGCGAACAGCCTCGGCCTGGCGCCGGGCAGCAAATGGAAGATCACCGACGTGGCCTACAACAACGGCATCAACGACGACCCGATCGAGTGCACGACGACCGTGTACTACGCGAACGGCTACCCCGCGTTCAACTGCCACGGTTTCGTCGGGGGCAGTAGCGGCAGCCCGTGGCTCAACCACGGTTACGTCGACGGCCTGATTGGCGGTTGGCATCAAGGCGGCTGCTTCGAGTACACGTCGTACTCGGCGCCGTTCACCTCGGACATCGACGACCTGTGGTGGCGGGCAACGCAGAGCGGTCCGGGCGACGTCGCACCGGCGCCAGGCGGTGACGGCTGCTGACGAGGTGCTTCCTCCCCGACGCAGTCATTTTTCGCGCCGAACTCTGACTGCGCCGGGGGAGAAGCGGAGGGATCAGGCGGCGCTGCGCCCTGCGAGCTCGCGGCCGTGGTGGCGCGCCAGTTCGCGGGCCTGCTCGGCGAGCTGATCGGCGACGTCCTTGAACTGGTCGAGGGCCGGGTTCACGCCGACCAGGGTGAACTCGCGCTCGACGACGCGCAGGTCGAGCTGCCAGACGTCCTCGAGGATGCGGCGCATCCAGCCCGTCGCGTGGTCCCAGCCTTCGCGCGGGGTGCCCTCGGAGTAGTTGCCGCCGCGCACGGTGGCGAGCACGGCGGGCTTGCCGGCGATGGCCGGCGTCGTGGCGGCGGCCATGCGCGGGTCGGTGACCACGAGATCGACCCAGGTCTTGAAGTGCTGCGAGACGCCGAAGTTGTAGAGCGGCACGGCGAAGAGCAGGGCGTCGGCGGCGACGAGACGGTCGACCTCGGCTGCGGCCAGGGCGGTGGCCTCGCGCTGCTCGGGGGTGCGGTCGGCCTCGGGCGTGAACGAGGCGTTGACGGCGGTCGCCCAGGCCGTGCTCGGGACCGGTTCGGTGCCGACGTGGCGGCGAACGACCGGGTCGCCGGGGTGGGCGGCGCGCCACTCCTGCTCGACGAGATCGGCGATCTCGCGGCTGTGCGAGCCGGCGGTGCGGATACTGGCATCGAGGCGGAACAGGGACATGGTGGCCTCCGGAGCTGGTGCACGCATACGGCGTGTTACGTGCTTGCACCTACCAACTAGGAAATGGCTAGCGGCATTCCCTCTGGCGAGCGATCGTAGAGTGGAGCCGTGGCGAAGGCGACGGAAGCGGCGCCGCCGGGGCACGACCCGGCGGCCGTCCCGGCCTGCGAGGCGAGCCTCGGGTCGGCGTTCGGCCTGCTCGGCAAGCGCTGGAACGGCGTCATTCTCGGTGTGCTCGGCGGCGGAGCGCTCGGCTTCGCCGACCTGCGTCGCGGGGTCGGGTCGATCACCGACTCGGTGCTCTCGGACCGGCTCACCGAGCTCGCCGGAGCCGGACTCGTGCGGCGCACCGTCACCGACGCCCGGCCGCCGGGCGTGCGTTACGAGCTGACATCGTCCGGGGCGGCGCTCGAGCCCATCCTGGGCCAGCTGGCGGCGTGGGCCGGGAAGCACCTCGAGTCGGGCGGTGGCTGCTAGGCCCTCTTCGGCGACGGGCGGGACAGGATCGCCGCCACCTCGGGCGAGCTGAAGAACGGCGCGAGGCGCGCGCGGATGTGCCCGGCCAGCACGCCGTCGGCCTTGGCCGCCTCGATGATCGGCGGGGCGAACGTGCGCAGGTCCTCGACGAGGTCGTCGCGGGTGAGGCCGAGTTCGGGCAGCAGCGAGGCCACGTCCCGGTCGCCGTAGCGGGCGAAGAAGACGTCGATGCACTCGTCGATCAGATGCCCGGTGTACTCGGTGGCCAGCGCCGTCACGACGATCTCGTGCACGAGGACGGCGAGCTCGCGCAGGTCCTGTTGGCTCAGGTACTCGCGCAGGCCGCTGATCGGCTCGTCGGCGTGCAGGTCCCAGACCTCCATCGCCGCGGCCTGCAGCGGGGCGTCGCGGATGAGCTCGCGGATGGCGTTGTTCGTGCGACGCAGACCGTACTGGGCCCCCTTGCCGACCGCGTCGCCGAGAAACTGGTCAAGATGCTTGTCGGTTGCGCCCTTGACCTTGGACGCGGCGCCCGCGCCGAGGGAGAGCAGCGACGACATGCCCGGCAGCTTCTCGGCCCGGGCCCGGTTCTGCTGCATGAAGTCGGAGACGATCTTGGTGACGAACTTCGAGGCCACAGTCGCGACCAGCGGGCTCTCGGTCAGGCGCTCCAGCGCGCGGTCGTGCAGCGTGTGCATGCTGAGCACCTTGGCCACGAGCGCCTCGACCGGCTCGCGGGCGATCACCGCGCCGAGGTCGTACTGCTCGCTGGCCGTCAGGTCGTACAGGGCATCGGAGACAGCGCCGACGAGGTCCTCGACCATCGGCGAACCGCCGATGCGGTCGACCAGACGACGCGCGGTGGCCTTCACCTGCTCGGCGTCGACGACCTCGGCGACGACGAGCGCCGACGCCACGGCCAGCACGTCGTCGACGTCGCGGGCGATGTTCTCGCGCAACCGGTCTCCGGTCAGTTCGGCGAGCACGAACTCCACCTGCGCATCGAGCAGGCGGCGGGCGACATCGTCGGCGGCGGGGCTCATGGTGGCCACTCTGTCATCGGTCCGGGCGCGCCCGCGCGTCGAGGCGTCCTAAGGTGACGTGTGTTCCACGTCGTCTTCGTCGAGCCCCGAATCCCGCCCAACACCGGCAACGCAATCCGGCTGGCGGCGGTCACGGGGGCGCACCTGCACCTCGTCGAGCCGCTCGGCTTCACCCTCGACGACGCCAACCTGCGCCGGGCCGGGCTGGACTACCACGATCTCGCGACGCTCACCGTGCACCCCGATCTCGCGCACTTGTGGACGGCCCTCCTGCCGGCCCGGGTGTTCGCGTTCACCTCGCACGCGTCGACGACCTACACCGACATCGCGTTCCGCCCGGGCGACGTGCTGATGTTCGGGGGCGAGCCCACCGGCTTCCCGCCCGAGGTGCTGGCCGACCCGAACATCACCGAGCGGTTGCGCATTCCGATGCTGCCCGGTCGGCGCTCGCTGAACCTGGCCAACTCGGCGTCGATCGCGCTGTACGAGGCCTGGCGCCAGCACGGCTTCGCGGGTGACACGACGGTCTGAGCCGATCGGTCGACTTTGTCCGGCCGATTCCCTCAAGGAATGCTCGGACAACGTTGACCGGCCTTGCCGCCCGATTTAGCCTCGATTTCACGTCGCGACCGCAACCCCCGGGCGACGGATCCGGTGCCGGCCGGGTCTCCCACTCTGCGAAGCGGTGCCGATGCACTCCATCGTGGCGATCCCGCCCACCGAACCCCTCTCCGCCACCGCGCGCCTGGTGACCGCCGCCCGGATCGTCGCCGGGGGCGTGGCGATCCTGGCCCTCGTCGTCCTGCTCGGGTGGACCGTCGACCTCGGCTGGGCCACCCGGGTCGGGGGCGGGACCAGCACGAAACCCAACACCGCGGTCGCGCTCCTCCTGCTGGCGCTCACCTGGTTGGGCCCTCCGGCCGTCATCCGCCTCACCGCGGTCCTGGCCGGATCGATCGCGGCGGTGACCATCGGCGAGGTGTTGCTCGGTGTCGGCCGAGGTATCGACGAGTGGTTCGCCGCCCCGGCGAGTGGCGGCCCGCACGCCGCCCGGATGGCGGTCTCGACCGCGGTCGCCCTGCTGACCCTCGCCGCGGGACGGCTCGTGTCGCTCCGCGACCGCCGCTTCGGCCGCGTGGTCGAGCTGCTGGCCTCGGGGGTCGTCGCGACGGCGCTGCTGGCGCTGCTCGGCTACCTCTACCGGGCGCCGTCGCTGTACTCGATCGGCCGCCAGTCGACGATGGCGCTGCCCACCGCCACCGCGCTCCTCCTGCTGGGGTGCGCGCTGCTGCTGACGGTGCCCGGCGGCTTCGCGGTGTGGCTGCTCGACGGCGACGACGCCGGGGCGGTGCTCATGCGACGGGTGCTGCCGGTGGCGCTGGTGATCATCCCGTCGGTCGGCTACCTGAGCCTGCTGGGTCAGGAGGCCGGGCTGTACGGCACCGACCTCGGCCTGGCCATCACGACGGTGTCGGCCATGGCGCTGCTGGTGGGCACCACTGGGTACACCGCCTGGCAGCTGCGGGCCAGCGATGAGAGGCGGGCCGCTGCGCTGGCCGCGCTGCAGGTGGTCAACGTCGATCTCGAGAAGCGGGTCGCCGAGCGCGCGGCCCAGCTCGACACCGAGCGCGGGCTCAGCGCGTTGCTGCGCGACCGGGAGCGCATCGCCGCCGACGTGCACGACCTCGTCATCCAACGCCTCTACGCGGTGGCCCTCACGCTGGACGCCGATGCCGGCCGCTCGCTCGAGCCGGCGGTCGTCGAGTCGGCGATCGACGGCATCGACGACGCCATGCGGGAGCTGCGCGGCACGATCTTCGCGCTCCGGCGGCCCCGAACGCCGGTGGGCCGGCCGCGACGATCGACGAGATCATGGCGGGTGCTGCGACCGTCCTGCCGTCCCCGCCCGAGGTGAGGTTGCGGGGTGACCTCGACACGCTGCCCGAACCGGTCTGCGCTCACCTGCTGGCCGTCCTGCGGGAGGCCGTCTCGAACGCGGTGCGGCACGCCCGGGCCACGCACCTGCGCATCGAAATCGAGGTCACCCCCGCGGCCGTCGTCCTGACCGTCAGCGACGACGGCCAGGGCCTCGACCCGGCCGTGGTGTCGACCAGCGGGTTGCGCAACCTGCGGGACCGGGCCGAGCAGCTCGGCGGCACGTGCCGCTGGCGACCGACCGAGCCGCACGGGACGACGGTGGAGTGGCAGGT
The DNA here is from genome assembly GCF_036000465.1 of Jatrophihabitans sp. Lineage (GTDB taxonomy): Bacteria > Actinomycetota > Actinomycetes > Mycobacteriales > Jatrophihabitantaceae > Jatrophihabitans. Next base: position 6,382 of record NZ_DASYFV010000060.1, read on the forward strand.
GCCGCTGACCTCCGCGAGCCCCCGCGCGCCGGCGCCGACCCGGCAGGCCCAGCTGATGACGGCGATGCGGCGCGTCGGCCGGGCCGCCACCGACGGCCGCTCCGACCCGCTCACCGAGACGGCGACGGCGCTCGGCGAACTCGTCGACGCCGACTGCGTCGCGCTGATCGTCGAGGAGGACGACGAGCAGCTGCAGGTCGTGCGGACCCGCGGGTTCCCCCGTGACGCCGACCCGCGCGGGCGGCGCCTGCCGAGCGCCGGCACGCTGGCCGATCACGTGCTGTCCTCCGGCGTGGCGCTACGGGTCGACGATGTCCGGGCGAACCCGTCGGTCGGGAGGACCCTCGGGACGAACCGGATCGGCCCGGCCCTGGTCGTGCCGCTGCGCGGAGCCACCGGCGTGCACGGGGCGATCAGCCTGGCCCGGTTCGCCGATCGCGGCCCGTTCACCGTCGAGGACGAGGAGCTGGCCATGACGCTGGCGACCCACGGGGCGCTCGCGCTCGATCTTGCCCTCGATCTCTGCGGTGTGGCCGGGATCAGCCGGCCACCGCTCCCGGCCGGCCGCTGACGCCGATCACGACGGTCGCCTCGAGGTCGTCGTCGGTCCGCTCCTGGGCCCGGAAGCCGTGCGCCGCGAACACCGTGGCGGTCGTCGGCGCCTGGGCCGCGCTGGTCTCGATCAGCAGGTGGCCGTCGGGGGCGAGCCAGTCACCCGCGCCGGCCACGATCCGGCGCTGCACGTCGAGACCGTCGGGGCCGCCGTCCAGGGTGATCCGGGGCTCGTGGTCGCGGGCCTCCGGCGGCATCAGGCGGATCTCGTCGGTCGGCACGTAGGGCGCGTTCACCACGAGCACGTCGACGCGGCCGCGGAGCTCGGCCGGCAGGGCGGCGTACAGGTCACCGGCGAAGACCCGGCCGCGCCCGCCGACGTTGCGCCGCGCGCAGGCGACGGCGGCGGGCGCGAGGTCGGCGGCGACGAGGTCGACCGGGCCCGAGACGGCGGCTACGGCCAGCCCGATCGCGGCCGTGCCGCAACACAGATCGACGACGACCGCGCCGGGACGGGTACGGGCCGCGGCCTCGCGCACGAGCAACTCGCTGCGGCGCCGTGGCACGAAGACACCGGGGTCGACCAGGATCCGCAGCCCGCAGAATTCGGCCCAGCCGAGCACCACCTCGAGCGGGCGGCCCTCGTCGGCCCGGGCCGCGAGCATGGCGTCGAGCTGCTCCGGGGTGGTCGCCGTTGCGAGCAGCAGTTCGGCCTCGTCCTCGGCGAACACGCAGCCGGCCGCGCGGAGGCGGGCGACGACGGTGTCGAGAGACGGTCGGGTGACGGGCATCCGCCGCAGGCTACCGGGGCCGAGTGCTACTCGTCGGCGACCTGCTCCTCGTCCTCGTCGCCCGGCTCGACGTCGTCGACCTGGTCGTGCGGTCCGGGGATCTTGGTGCCGCCGTTGACCGCAGTACCGGTGTACAGGCCGTCGTCGGGGTCGAAGTCGAGGTTCGCGCGGTCGACGTACTCCTGCTCGTGCTCGGATTCCTCGGCCCTCTGCGCGGCGTCGTCCGATCCGGCGGCGTCCACCTCGGCCTTGTCCTGAGCTTCGGGCATCGTGTCCCCATTCGTCGACCGGTGCGGATCTTGACCGTCCTACCCACGCCGTTGCCCGACTTGTCACGCCGCGCCGGTTCGATCACCGTGACTACAGTCCATCCGATGGACGACACGGCCGCGCATCCGACGCCGCCCGAGCCGCGCGGGTCGAAGCACCTCGTCGCTCGGCTCGTCGCCCAGTTCACCGTCGCCGGCATCGTCGCCCTGATCGTCGTCGGGGTGACGACCGGGCTGGCGGCGAGCCGCATCGGCACGCGGGAGGCGATCGCCGCGGCGCGCGAGACCACGCTGACGGCGCAACGGGTCGTCCGGCCGGTGCTGGCGGCCGGGGTGCGCACCGGCGACACCGCCGCGCTCGGGCAGGTCGATCGGGTCGTGCGCTCGGCCGTGCTGAGCTCGTCCCTCGTCCGGGTGAAGATCTGGACCCGGGCCGGCACGATCCTCTACTCCGACGAGCAGCGGTTGATCGGGCAGACCTACCGCCTCGGCGCCGACGAGCAGGCGGCCTTCGGCACCGGCCGCATCGAGGCCGACATCAGCGATCTGCGGAAGCCGGAGAACCGGTACGAGCGGTCACAACGCAAGCTGCTCGAGGTGTACCTGCCGATCACCGCCTCCGACGGCACGCCGCTGCTGTTCGAGACCTACTTCAAGTACGACATGGTCGACGCGAGCGGCCGGCGGCTCTGGCGCAACTTCGCCCCCATCACCCTGGGCGCGCTGATCGTGCTCGAGCTCGTGCAGCTGCCGCTGGCGTGGTCGCTGGCCCGCCGGTTGCAGGTACGGATGCGCGAGCGGGAGACGCTGCTGCGGCGCACCCTGCAGGCCTCCGACGTCGAGCGCCGCCACATCGCGGCCGACCTGCACGATGGTGTGGTGCAGGAGCTGACCGGGGTTGCGCTGCACCTGCAGGCGGCGGCGCGGCGCGGCCGGGTCGAGCCCGCGGACCTCGACCGCTCGGCCGAGGCGGTGCGGCGCAGCATCGAGGGCCTGCGGCTGCTCGTCGTCGACCTCTACCCACCCGACTTCGCCGACCTCACCCTGCACGCCGCGCTGGGCGACCTGCTCGCTCGCGCGACCGACCGCGGCGTCCGCACGTCCCTCGACGTGACACTGGAACACGAGCCGCCCGACGCCACCGCCCGCCTGCTGTACCGCGCGGCGCAGGAAGGCGTGCGCAACGTCGCGGCGCACGCGGGCGCGCGCTCGATCCGGGTGAGCGTCCGCGCGACGGCGCAGCGCTACGTCCTCGAGGTGCGCGACGACGGCCGCGGCTTCGACGAGGCGGCGACCCGGACGGCCCGGCGCGAGGGTCACGTCGGGCTGCTCACGCTCGACGGTCTTGTCAGCGGCGCAGGTGGCCGGTTGGCGGTCTCGTCCCGACCCGGGGACGGCACCACCCTGACCGTGGAGCTGCCGCGATGATCCGCATCCTGCTCGCCGACGACCACCCCATCGTGCGTAGCGGCCTCGAGCAGCTGCTCGCCACCGCCGGCGACATGACCGTGTGCGCGACAGCGGCCGACGGTGCGGAGGCGGTCGAGCGCTACCGGGAGCAGCGTCCGGATCTCGTCCTCATGGACCTCCGCATGCCGGTGCTCGACGGCGTGGGCGCCACGCGCGCGATCCTCGCCGACGCCCCGGACGCGCGCGTGGTCGTGCTGACGTCGATGGCCGACGACCGCAACGTCATGGACGCCCTCGACGCCGGCGCGGCCGGCTACCTGCTCAAGCACGCCGACCCGCTCGACCTGCTCGAGGCGATCCGCGCCGCGGCGGCCGGGGGCGTGCCGCTCGACCCGCGGGCGGCCCGGGCCCTGCTCGATGCCCGCCGGCGACCGGCCCTGCGGTCGCCCGACCTCAGCGCGCGCGAGGTCGAGGTGCTGCGCCTCGTCGCCGGTGGGCTGTCCAACCGCCAGATCGCGAGCCGTCTCGGCATCGCCGAGCGCACGGTGAAGGCGCACCTGACCCGCGTGTTCGACCGGATCGGCGTCGCCGACCGCACGTCGGCCGCGCTGTGGGCGAAGGACAACCTCGGCCCTACGGTGACACCGTGATCGGCGACCGGTGGGGCGTGACCGCCGCCGAGCTCGGGCGGACCTACCCGTGCGACGAGTTCGTCACCGCGCCGGTGCTGCAGGCCTGGCGCGGGGTGGATGTCGCCGCGCCGCCGTCGCGGGTGTGGCCGTGGGTCGCGCAGATCCGGCTGGCGCCGTACTCCTACGACTGGATCGACAACCTCGGCCGCCGCTCCCCGCGCGAGCTGCGCGGCCTCCCGGAGCCGGTCGTGGGCGATCCGTTCACCGCCACCGCCGGGCGTCCGCTCGGCCGTGTGCTGTCGGTGACCCCCGGCGAGCAGCTCACTGCGCGGATCATGGGCGCGGTGATGTCCTACGTCGTCGTGCCCGACGGCGACGGCGCCCGGCTGCTGCTCAAGCTCGTCATGGGCGGACGCCGCGGGGCGGCCCCCTTCCTGTCGGTCGGCGACCTCGTCATGGCCCGCCGCCAGCTGCTCAACCTGAAGCGGCTCGCCGAGTCGTAGGATCCCGCTCGTGGCCCGCATCGGCGTCATCACCGCGGTGGCGGCCGCCGACAGCCGGTTCCTGCCGACCCTCGTCGACAGCCTGCGCGCGCAGACGCTCACCGACTGGCAGCTCGTCATCGCCGAGGACGGCCCGACCGAGTCGGCCCGCTCCTGGGCCGACGTCGATCCGCGGATCAGCTGGCTCAACTCCGACCTTCGGACCGGCCCGGCCGAGGCCCGTAATCGGGCCGTGGCCCGGCTGGACGCCGACCTGCTCCGCAACCTCGACGCCGACGACTGGCTCGCCGACGCCGGCGTGCTCGAGCGGACGGTCGAGGTGTTCACGCACGAGTCCGTGGCCTACGCGGTCGGCCCGGTCGTCGACGTGCTCGACGACGCGCGCGTCCCGTTCGCCGACCTGCTGCCCGCCGGTCCGATCGAGCCCGGCGTCCTCTACCGCGGCTGGCTCGCCCGCGGGCACCGCGGGCTGGCCCACCCGACGTCGCTCGCCATGCGCACCGACGTCTTCCGCCGCTACAACGGCTACCCGCCGTTGCCCTCGAGCGAGGACACGGCCCTGCTGCTGCAGGTGTCGCAGCACGAACCCGGCTGGTACCTCGACCGGCCGGTCACGTTCTACCGCCGGCGACCCGACTCGATCACCGCGTCGGCCTGGCACAACGACGCCGCCGCCACGGCCGCCCGCGTCGCGCTGATCCGCGCGCTCTGCGATCCGGTCGCCTGACGGGCGCGAGCTCGCTCAGCTGGGCATGTCGGCGAAGCGGCTGTACCGGCCCTGGAACGCGACGGCCACGGTGGCCGTCGGCCCGTTGCGGTGCTTGGCGATGATGATGTCGGCCTCGCCGGCGCGCTCGGTCTCGGGTTCGTAGAGGTCGGGGCGGTGCACCATCAGCACGAGGTCGGAGTCCTGCTCGATGGAGCCCGATTCACGAAGGTCGGAGAGCATCGGCTTCTTGTCGGTGCGCTGCTCCGAGCCACGGTTCAGCTGCGACAGCGCGATGACCGGCACCTCGAGCTCCTTGGCCAGCAGCTTGATCGCGCGGCTGAACTCCGAGACCTCCTGCTGGCGCGATTCGACGCGCTTGCCGCTCGTCATCAGCTGCAGGTAGTCGATGACGATGAGCTGGAGATCCTGCCGCTGCCGCAGCCGGCGCGCCTTGGCCCGGATCTCCATCATCGTGAGGTTGGGCGAGTCGTCGATGAACAGCGGCGCCTCGGCCAGCTCGGACGAGCGCAGCGCGAGCCGGCGCCAGTCCTGGTCGTTCATGTGCCCCGAGCGCATGTTGCCCAGCGCCACCCCGGCCTCGGCCGAGAAGAGCCGCATCATGATCTCGAGCTTGCCCATCTCGAGGCTGAACACGGCCGTCGGCTTCTGGTTCTTGATCGCGGCCGAGCGCGCGAAATCCAGGGCGAGCGTGGATTTGCCAGAGCCGGGGCGCCCGGCCACGGTGATCATCTGGCCGGGGTGCAGGCCGTTGGTGATCTCGTCGAGCTGCTGGAAGCCGGTGGGGATGCCGGTGCCGATGCCGCCGGTGGCCGAGATCTTCTCGATCTCGTCGAGGGTGGGCTGCAACAGCGTCTCGATGTGGACGTAGTCCTCCGACGTCCGCCGCTCGGTGACGTCGTAGATCTCGACCTGGGCCCGGTCGACGACGTCGTCGATGCTGCCGACGACATCGTTGTTGCCCGACGACGCGTCGTAGCCCATCTGCACGATGCGGGTGCCGGCGGTCACCAGGCGGCGCAGGGTGGCCCGGTCGGCGACGATGGCGGCGTAGTAGGCGGCGTTGGCCGCCGTCGGCACCATCGAGATCAGGGTGTGCAGGTAGGGCGCGCCCCCGACGCGGGACAGCTGGCCACCACGGGTGAGCTCGGCCGAGACCGTGACGGCGTCGGCGGGCTCCCCGCGCGCGTAGAGGTCCAGGACGGCGTCGTACACGAGCTGGTGGGCCGGGCGGTAGAAGTCGCCCGGGCGGATGACCTCGACGACGTCGGCGATCGCGTCCTTGGACAGCATCATCGCGCCGAGCACCGACTGCTCGGCCTCGATGGCCTGGGGTGGGGTGCGATCGAACTCGCCGCCCTGCGTCGAGGGCCCAGTGGCTCCCCGCGCGTCGTTCACCAGCGTCATCGACGCAGACCCTCCCGTACTCGCCTCCACCACCCGCACGCACAACGAGTACCGAACGGATCTGACAATTTCCGTTCGGCGCGCGATGAGGGGCGGCAATCTGCGACGCTAGGACCAGGCCACGGGACACGCCAAATCGTCCTGTGGACGTCGCTGTGGGTGACCCTGTGGGAAACGCCGGACAGGCTGTTCACAACCGGTGGACAACTGTGTGGACAGGACATCCGAAAGCGCATCCGGAGCCGTGCCGGCGGGGCCTGCGTGGCTCCGCGAGATGTGGACACAAGTATTTTTGACGTCCTTCGGCAGGCGGCGTTCTCAGGAAACCGTCGGACAGTGTGAGAACAGCGAAACGGCCCGGTCACTGCGCGTGTGCGCAGCGGCCGGGCCGTTCCGGATGATCGAGGTGCTGGCCTCAGACGGCCTTCACGGTCACCGGGATCGACGCGACGACGTCGGGGTGCAGGTCGACCGTCACGGTGTGCGTGCCGGTCGTCTTGATGTGGCCGTCGATCTGGATCCGCTTGCGGTCCAGGGTAGGTCCGCCGGCGTCCTTGACCGCCGAGGCGACGTCGGACGTCGTGATCGAGCCGAACAGACGACCGTCCTTGCCGGCGCGGGCGTCCAGCGAGACCGACAGCTTCTCGAGGTCGGACTTGATCTCGCGGGCGTGGCCGAGGTCGCGGATCTCCCGGGCGTCGCGCGAACGCTTGATCTGGGTGATCTGCTTCTCGGCGCCCTTCGACCACAGGATGGCCGCGCCGCGGGGCACGAGGAAGTTGCGGCCGTAGCCGTCGGCGACCGCGACGATGTCGCCGGCCAGGCCGAGGCCCGCGACCTCACGGGTGAGGATGAGCTTCACGGTGTTCTCCCTGCTCAGCGAGCGGTCGAGGTGTACGGCAGCAGCGCCATCTCGCGGGCGTTCTTGATCGCCTTGGCGATCTGCCGCTGCTGCTGGGCCGAGACGCCGGTGACGCGACGGGCGCGGATCTTGCCGCGGTCGGAGATGAACTTGCGCAGGAGGTTCGTGTCCTTGTAGTCGATGTAGGTGATCTTCGCCGCGGCGAGCGGGTTCGACTTCTTCTTGGGCTTGCGAATCGGTGGCTTGGGCATTGCTGATGTCTCCGTCTGGTCTGAGATCTGAGTCGATCTTCATGCTGCGACGGCGTCAGGACGCCGGGCCGGCATGAAGGTCGCCGAGGAAGGCTGGTTAGAAGGGGGGCTCGTCGCTGAAGCCGCCGCCCGATGCGGGCGCGGAGCCCCACGGGTCGTCGTTGCCGCCGCCGCCGCTGTTGCCGGCGCCGCCGCCCGAGTCGCTGCCGGACGAGCCGTAGCCGCCGCCCGACGACGAACCGCGCTGGGTGCGGTTGACCTTGGCCGTCGCGTACTTCAGAGACGGGCCGACTTCCTCGACCTCCATCTCGACGACCGTGCGCTTCTCGCCCTCGCGGGTCTCGTAGCTGCGCTGCTTGAGCCGGCCCTGGGCGACGACGCGCATGCCGCGGGTGAGCGACTCGGCGACGTTCTCGGCGGCCTGGCGCCAGATGGAGCAGCGCAGGAACAGGGCCTCGCCGTCCTTCCACTCGTTCGAGTTGCGGTCGAACGTGCGCGGCGTGCTCGCGATCGTGAACGAGGCGACGGCGGCACCGGACGGCGTGAAACGCAGCTCGGGGTCGGCCGTCAGGTTCCCGACGACGGTGATGACGGTTTCGCCGGCCACGACTACCGCTGGTCCGGGCGCAGGACCTTGGTCCGGAGCACCGACTCGTTGAGGTTGAGCTGGCGGTCCAGCTCCTGGACGGCCGACGGGTTGGCCTGCAGGTCGACGACGGCGTAGATGCCCTCGACGTGCTTGTTGATCTCGTAGGCCATCCGGCGCCGGCCCCACACGTCGACCTTCTCGACGCTGCCGCCGTCGTTCTTCACGACGGAGAGGAAGGCGTCGAGGGACGGAGCGATCGTCCGCTCTTCGAGGGTGGGGTCGAGGATGACCATGACTTCGTAATGGCGCATGAGTGTGCCGTTCCTCCTGTGGACTGGTCGGCCGCGGACGGTCCGCGGCAGGAGGTGTTCGCCGCCGCCGGCACCGGGTGCCACTGAGCACTCGGGATTACGCGGCGGTCCCGGGACCGGCCACGACGTGGACGGAGCGGGCAGACGAACCTCGTCAGAGTACCCGGACGCCGCCGCGAACCCGAAATCGCGGGGGCGGGGATGCGCGAGGGCCGCCACCGGACTGCGGTGACGGCCCTCGACGAGCGCTGCGATCAGGCGGCCGGCGGCGTGCTCCGGCGGATCAGGTAGAGCCGGGCGTACGTGCCGGCAACCATGGCCAGGGCGATGATCGCGAGGATCGCGAGGATGACCGGCAGCTGGCCCGACGGCGACTTGTCGGCCGAGGCGAGGTCGATCGTCTTGTTCTTGCCGGTGCTGTCCTGCGTGACGACCGACGACGGCTTGGCCGACGG
>NZ_DASYFV010000061.1:0-20630 GCF_036000465.1 Jatrophihabitans sp.
GCGACTGCGCCGGCGTCCGTGTCGTCTGGCAACCACATCGACCCGTTATCGGGGGCCTTCCCGCCGGTACAGTGGAGTCGTCGCCCCTTCCCGCGGCGACCGCGAAGCCCGACCAGAAAGCCTGCATTGTCACCACAGTCAGACCAGTCCGCGGGTGCGGATCGCGTCTCCACGACTCTCGTCGTGCCGGGTGAGCAGGCCATGGTGGCGCTGCTCGGCTCGCGCGACCAGCTGCTGCGCATCATCGAGAGCCGCCTCGACAGCGACGTGCACGTCCGCGGCAACGAGATCACCATCAGCGGCTCGGCTGCCGACAACGCCGTCGCGGTGCGCCTGTTCGAGGAGCTGCTCGAGCTGATCGAGTCCGGCCAGCACCTCACGCCCGACTCGGTGTCGCGCGTGCACGGCATCCTCGCCGCCGGCGGGGAAGCGCGTCCGGCCGAGGTGCTGAGCCTGAACATCCTGTCGCGGCGCGGGAAGAACATCCGTCCGAAGACGGTGAACCAGAAGCGCTACGTCGACGCCATCGACGAGCACACGGTGGTCTTCGGCATCGGGCCGGCCGGTACCGGCAAGACCTATCTGGCGGTGGCCAAGGCCGTGCAGGCGCTGCTGGCCAAGGAGGTCAACCGCATCATCCTCACCCGCCCGGCCGTCGAGGCCGGCGAGCGGCTCGGCTTCCTGCCCGGCACGCTGCACGACAAGATCGACCCCTACCTGCGCCCGCTGCTCGACGCGCTGCACGACATGCTCGACCCCGACTCGCTGCCCCGGCTGATGCAGGCCGGCACCATCGAGATCGCGCCGCTGGCCTACATGCGGGGCCGGGCGCAACCGCTGGACGCGACGGTCATGACGCCAGACGGTGCCGGGCGCATCGGTGACCTCGAGGTCGGCGATCTCGTCGTCGGTGCGAACGGCCGGCCGACCCCGGTGCTGGGCGTCTACCCGCAGGGCCGCAAGCACGTCTACCGCGTGACCACGCAGGACGGCGCGTCGACCCTCGCCTGCGGCGAGCACCTGTGGACGGTGCGGACGGTCGATGACCGCTCCCACGGCCGGCCATGGCGCACGCTGCAGACGCAGGACATGATCGGCAGCCTGCGCCGTGGACACGTCCATCGATACGAGTTGCCGGTCGTCGCGCCGGTCGAGTTCGTGCCTGCTTCGGTGCCGATGGATCCGTACGCGCTCGGTCTGCTGCTCGGCGACGGGTGCCTCACCGGGTCGACCACCCCTTCCTTCGCGACGAGCGACCCTGAACTCGCCGACGCCCTGCAGGCTGCACTCCCTCGGATCACGGTGCGTCACGAGGGCGGCCTCGACCACGTCCCCACCAGTGGCTCCCACGGGGGAGTGATCACCGAGAACCCTGTGACGGGGATGCTGCGCCGACTACGTCTGCTCGGCACGAAGTCGCACACGAAATTCGTGCCGCTGGAGTACCTGGTCAACTCCGCCGACACCCGACTCTCCGTCCTGCAGGGTCTGCTCGACAGCGACGGCGGTCCGGTCACGCAGGACAGCCGCACCGGCCGCATCCAGTACACGACCGGTTCGGCCCAACTCCGCGACGACGTCATCTGGCTGGTGCGGTCGCTGGGCGGCGTCGCGTACTCGCGGACGCGGGCGGCCGAAGGTCGCAAGCCCGGGTTCGCGAACGGGCGACCGGTCGGTGACCGCCACGACTGCTACGTCCTGGAGATCCACCTGCCCGCCCAGCTCGTGCCCTTCCGCCTGCAGCGCAAGCGGGCCGCCTACGAAGCTGTCGGCGGCGGTAGCCCCATGCGGTTCATCACGGCCATCGAGCCCGTCGATGAGACCGAGACGGTGTGCATCCAGGTCGCCGCCGCGGACTCGCTCTACGTCACCGACGACTTCATCGTCACGCACAACACGCTCAACGACGCGTTCATCATCCTGGACGAGGCGCAGAACACGACGCCCGAGCAGATGAAGATGTTCCTGACCCGGCTCGGCTTCGGCTCGAAGATCGTGGTCACCGGTGACATCACCCAGGTCGACCTGCCGGGCGATCAGCGCAGCGGGCTGCGGGTCGTGCGCGACATCCTCGCCGACATCGAGGACGTCCACTTCGCGAACCTCACCTCGACCGACGTCGTGCGGCACCGACTCGTCGGCGAGATCGTCGATGCCTACGAGCGGCACGACGCCGCCGCCCAGTCCCACGCGGCCCCGTCGGGGACGACGCGGCACGCCAAACCGAGACGGTGACCGCACCCTCATGAGCATCGAGGTCAACAACGAGTCCGGCGTCGAGATCGACGAGACCGCCCTCGCGCAACTCGGTCGCTTCGTGCTCGACGCGCTCCGCATCGATCCGCTCGCCGAGGTGTCGGTGCTGCTGGTCGACACCGACACGATGGCCGCCCTGCACGTGCAGTGGATGGACCTTCCCGGGCCCACCGACGTGATGGCGTTCCCGATGGACGGCGCCGCCGGCCCGGCCGAGCGCGTCGACCCGTCGGCGCCGCCCGGCACCGACGCGAACCCGGGCGAGGCGATGCTCGGCGACGTCGTGCTGTGCCCGGCGGTGGCGGCCGACCAGGCGGCATCGGCCGGTCACAGCACCGAGGCCGAGCTGCACCTGCTGTGCACGCACGGCATCCTGCACCTGCTCGGCTACGACCACGGCGAGCCGGACGAGGAGCGGGAGATGTTCGAACTGCAGGCGCGGCTCGTGACGGACTGGGCGCGCGCCACCAAGCGCGGACCGATCCGGGCCCCGCGGCCCGGCACCGGCGGCGAGATCCGGGACTCCCGTCGCTGACATGAGCTCCGACCTAGTCGCTCTCCTCGTGGCGATCGCGCTGATCCCGATCGGCGGGCTCTTCGCGTGTGTCGACTCCGCCCTGGCCCGGGTGTCGAAGGCCCGGGCCGAGGAATTCGTGCGCGAGGACCGCAAGGGCGCCAAGGCGCTCGCGGTGATCATGGCCGACCGGGCCCGGTACACGAACCTGCTGCTCCTGCTGCGCCTGACCTGCGAGCTCAGCGCGACCGTCCTCGTCGCCATCGTGGCCCGCGAGAACTTCGGCACGCGCTGGCCGGTGCCGGTGCTCACCGTCCTGATCATGATCGTCATCTGCTACGCGGTCGTCGGGGTCGGGCCCCGCACGCTCGGCCGGCTGCACTTCAACCAGGTGGCCCTGGCCGGAGCCCGCTGGGTCCGGCTGCTCGGCCGCATCTTCAACCCGCTGGCCTCCATGCTCACCCTGCTGGGCAACGCGATCACGCCGGGTCGCGGCCTGCGCGACGGCCCGTTCGCCTCCGAGGTCGAGCTCCGCGAACTCGTCGACATGGCCGAGGAGCACGGCGTCGTCGAGCACGGCGAGCGGCAGATGATCCAGTCGGTGTTCGAGCTCGGCAACACCATCGCCCGCGAGGTGATGGTGCCGCGTACCGAGGTCGTCTGGATAGAGCGCACCAAGACCGTCCGCCAGGCCCTCGCGCTCGCGTTACGCAGCGGCTTCTCCCGCGTCCCCGTCGTCGGTGAGAACGCCGACGACGTCGTCGGCGTCGCCTACCTCAAGGATCTCGCCCGCCGCGCGCAGGACCCCGAGCGGGCCCGGACGACCACGGTCGGGGAGATCATGCGCAGCGTGGCCTACGTGCCGGAGTCGAAACCAGTCGACGCGCTGCTGCGCGAGATGCAGGCCGCGCGCTCGCACATCGCCATCGTCATCGACGAGTACGGCGGCACCGCCGGGCTCATCACCATCGAGGACATCCTCGAGGAGATCGTCGGTGAGATCACCGACGAGTACGACGTCGAGCGGGCCCCGATCGAGGTGCTGTCGTCCGATGACTCCGTCATCTCGGCCCGGGTCACCGCCCGGCTGGCTGTCGAGGATCTCGGCGAGCTGTTCGCGATCGAACTGCCCGACCGGGACGACGTCGAGACGGTCGGCGGCCTGCTGGCCGAGGCGCTCGGCCGCGTCCCGATCGCGGGCTCGAAGGCCGTCGTGCACGGCCTTGAGCTGGTGGCCGAGGACGTCGGCGGGCGGCGCAACCGGGTCGACACCGTGCTCGTTTCGCGAGTGGTGCCGGTCGACGAGGAGCAGGACCAGAACGGTCGCGAGACCGAGGCGAGGGTGGGTCAGTGATGTCGGACGAGTTGGACGCCGAGGACGCGAAGCTGGTGACGCTCGCGCGCTCCGCCCGGGCCCGCACCGGTGCGGCCCAGGGCGCGGCGGTGCGCGACGGCGACGGCCGCACCTACGTCGCCGCGTCGGTCGAGCTGCCCTCGCTGGCGCTCACCGCGCTGCAGGTCGCGGTGGCCATGGCCGTGTCGTCCGGGGCACCCGGGCTCGAGGCGGCCGCGGTGCTCGGCGCCGACCCCACGGACCCGGCGGGGGAGCAGGCCGTGCGTGACGTCTCGGCGTCGGCGGTCATCCACCGGGCCAACCTGGACGGATCGGTCGCCTCCTAACACTGTCCGAACACTCACAGTTACGACGGTTACGCCAGGTGCATGCTGCGTGATTTTTCCACCACGTTGAACCCAGGTGGGTCGTGCAAATCACGTTTACGGTGAGAACATCAGTGCTGAGCCGATCCCCCACTCGGTTCAGGCCGGACATCCCCCCCGGATCCGGTTGCCCTACGCCTCCCGGACGGTATCCCCCCAATGCCTGCCAAAACACGCTTCCCCTCGGTCCTGATCGCCCTCACCGCACTGTTCGTCCCGCTGCTGGTCGCCGTGGCACCACCCGCCTCGGCCAACACCGCGGCCGAGAACACGCTGGCCGCGGCCGTCCTCTCCACGATGAACGGTGAGCGCAAGGCCAACGGCCGGGCCCCGCTGGGCGTCAATTACCACCTGCAGCTCTCCGCGCGCCGCCACGGCCTGGTGATGGCGAAGTACAACACGATGTCGCACCAGCTCGCGGGCGAACGCAACCTCGGTGGCCGGGAGGACTACGCCGGCTACCCGTGGACGACCTGCGGCGAGAACGTCGCCTACACCAGCACATTCACCACCGCGGCGGTCGTGAGCCTGCAGCGTGCGATGTACGGCGAGCGCTCGCCCTACGACGCCCACCGGCAGAACATCCTCAGCTGGCAGTTCCGCGAGGTCGGCGTCAGCGCGGTCGTGGACACCTACCACCACCGGATCTGGCTGACCATCGACTTCGGTCGCCGCTGACCTCAGGCCGGCAGGCGACCCGCGGCCAGCCCGGGCACGGCGTCGCGCACGACCGCCCACGCCGGCGTGGCCGGGTCGATGAGCGTGAAGTGGTCGCCCTCGACCGGGACGAGCCGGGCGTGGCCGCCCGCCCGGGTCGCCGCCGTGACATAGGCCGTGCTCTGCGCGTAGGGCACGTTCTGGTCGGCGCGGGCGTGCACGCACAGCACCGGCGCGGCGAGCGGCACCTGCTGGATCGGGTCGGTCAGCCGGTAGCGGTCCGGGTGCTGGGCCGGCGTGCCGCCGAGCAGGTCCTGCGGCGCGCCGCTGCCGACGCCGGTGTTTGCCGCGACGGCGAGATCGAGCACGCCCGCCTGCGAGACGACGCCGGCCAGGGTGACCTTCGGCGCCGCGCCCGGGGCACCGGCCGGCAGGCCGGCCCGGCCGGCCGCCCACACGGCGAGCTCGCCACCGGCCGAGTGCCCGACCGCCACGACCCGCCCGGCCCGCACCGCGCCCGCGATCGCCTCGTGCTCGGCGGCGAGCACGGCCAGGTGATCGATGCCCGCGGCGACGTCGTCGAACGTCTGCGGCCAGCCCCCGCCGTTGCCGACCCGCCGGTACTCGAGGTTCCAGGCCGCGTAGCCGTGGGCGACGAGGTCGGCGGCGAGCGGGCGGCCGAGGTCGAGGCCGTACCGGGCCCGCCAGAAACCGCCGTGCACGATGACGACCACGTCCGGCGCCGACGCGGCGCCGGGCAGCGTCAGCTCGCCGAACTGCGATGCGTCCGTGCCGTAGGCGCTGCGAGTGGGGCTCACGGTCTTCGGTCCCTTCGTCGTCCGGCTCGACCGGGTCGAGCACGCGGACAGCGCGCCGGCCCCGGCCAGGGCGAGGAACGCCCGCCTAGAGGGCACTCAGTACCCGGCGGGTCACAAGCACCGCGTTCAGCGCCGGGGAGACCACCACGGTGCGCACGAGCACGGCGCGGGTGCCGAGGCTGAACCCGCAGGCCCAGTCCTGACCCTTGTCCTTGGCGTAGAAGTCCGTCTGGAAGCAGACGCCGGTGACGCCGCGGCCGAGCGCGTTCTGCTGCGGGTTGCGGCCCTGCTGGGCCATGCGGACGAACGCGTTGTGGGCAGCCACCGCGGTCGGGTACTCGGTGATGACGACCTCGACGACCGGCTGGTTCGGGCCGGGGAGGTTCTCCGACGTCGTGAACGGTGAGTCCTGCACCGCGTAGATGCGGCAGCCGACGACCTGCCCACCCGACTTCAGCACGCTGACCCGGCCGAGTCGCATGCCGATCGTGTCGCGGACGAAGGCTTGCCCGGCGAAGGGACAGGCCGGCGCGGGCACGGCGCTGGTCGGTCCGGCCACGACGGCGCCCGACGGCGACGGCGGGCGGGTCAGCGTCTGCGTGCGGGTGACGACCGAGGAGCCGGGCGCGGGCGGCGTCGTCGACGACGTGCAGCCGGCGAGCAGTGCGAGCAGCACTGCGGTGGCGAGCAGGCGGTGGATCACCCGGTCATCGTGTCATCGCCCCCTGGGCGACCGCACGGCGAAGGGGTCAATCCCACTCCCGTCCAGGTGGGAGGATGGCCGGGTGACCTTCCGCTCGGGCTTCTGCTGCTTCGTCGGACGCCCGAACGCCGGGAAGTCCACCCTGACCAACGCCCTCGTCGGCAGCAAGATCGTCATCACCAGCGACAAGCCGCAGACCACCCGGCACGCCGTGCGCGGCATCCTGTCGCGCGAGGACGGCCAGCTCGTGCTCGTCGACACCCCGGGCCTGCACCGGCCGCGCACCCTGCTCGGGCAGCGGCTCAACGACGTCGTGCGCAGCACGCTCGCCGAGGTCGACGTCGTCGGGTTCTGCGTGCCCGCCGACCAGCGCATCGGCCCGGGCGATCGCTTCATCGCCGCCGAGCTCGCCCAGCTGAACGCACCGGTCATCGGCATCGTGACCAAGACCGACGCGACGTCCAAGCAGCGGGTCGCCGAGCAGCTGCTCGCCCTCTCCCAGCTCGGTGACTTCGCCGAGGTCGTGCCGGTGTCGGCCGTGGCGGGGGAGCAGGTCGACCTGCTGGCCGAGTTGCTGATCGCGCGCCTGCCCGAGGGCCCGATGCTGTACCCCGACGACGTGCTGACCGACCACGACGTCGAGACCCGCATCGCCGAGCTGGTCCGCGAGGCCGCGCTCGACGGCGTGCGCGACGAGCTCCCGCACTCGATCGCGGTTACCATCGACGAGATCAAGCGGCGCGACTCGGGGCTGCAGGAGGTCTTCGCCACCGTCCACCTCGAACGCGACAGCCAGAAGGGCATCGTCATCGGCCCGGGCGGCTCGCGGTTGAAGAAGATCGGCACCACCGCGCGTCCGGCCATCGAGGAACTGCTCGGCGAGAAGGTGCACCTCGCCCTGCACGTGGCCGTCGAGCGCGATTGGCAGCGCGACCCGAAGAAGCTCGACCGCCTCGGGTTCTGAGGTGCTCGACACCTACCGGTCGGTCTTCCGGCAGCCGGGCACGACGGCCTTCTGCGTCGCCGGCTTCGTCATGCGCCTGCCGATCGCGATGTACCCGATCGGGCTCGTGCTGATCGTGTCGGCCCGCGACGGTCACTACGCTTTCGGTGGGGTGCTCAGCGGTATCTATGTCATCGCCAACGGCGTGGGCAACCCGACGCTCGCCCGGTTCAGCGACCGGCTCGGCCAGCGCCGCGTGCTCGTGCCGATGTCGCTCGTGCACGCGGTCGCGGCCGTCCTGCTCGCCCTGTTCTTCTCCCTCGACCTGCCCGACTGGACCCTCGTCGCCCCCACCGCGATCGCCGGGTTCAGCTACCTGTCGGTCGGCTCGCTGGTGCGGGCCCGCTGGTCCTACGTGCTGGCCGGTCGCCCCGAGCTCGGCACGGCGTACTCGCTCGAGTCGACCCTCGACGAGGTGATCTTCGTGCTGGGGCCGATCATCGCGACCGTCATCGCGGTGCAGGTGAAGCCGGTGCTGGTGCTCTACCTGGCGGTGGCGCTGGTGCTCGCCGGGGCGGTGCGCCTCAGCCTGCTGCGCGGGTCGGAGCCGCCGCCGCACGAGGCGGGCGCGGAGCGTCCGCGCTCGGCCGTGCGCGAGCGCGGCATGCCGCTGCTGACCGTGTTCTCCGGCGCCATGGGCATGATCTTCGCCAGCGCCGAGGTGACCATCGTCGCGTTCTGCGGGCAGCACGGGCAGCGCGGCGTGAGCGGCGCGGTGCTCGCCTCCCTCGCCTTCGGAAGCGCGGTGGCCGGGTTCGCCTACGGCGCGCGGGCCTGGCACCTGCCGCTGCTCGACCGCTTCCGGCTCCAGGCCCTGGTGTTCGGGCTGCTGCCGTTGCTGTTCCTCGCCGCCGTGAACGTGGGGCTGCTCGCCGCCTGCGCGTTCGTCGTCGGGATGGGCATCGCCCCGACGCTGATCACCGCGTTCGGCCTGGTCGAGCAGTTCGTTCCCGGCGGCTCGCTGACCGAGGGCCTGGCCTGGGTCATCACCGGGCTGAGCGTCGGCTACGGCGCGGGGGCGGCGCTGGTCGGCGGTATCGCCGACGCGCACGGCGCCCGCACCGCGTTCACGGTGACGATCGGCGCCGGCCTGCTCATGGCCGGGCTCGGGCTGGTTCTGCACGCCCGGCTGCGGGCGGTCGCCGAACCCGGCTACGTCGCCGACGGCGTCGAGGCGGGCCGCCCGAACAGGTAGCCCTGGCCGTGCGTGCAGCCCAGCTCGCGCAGCAGGTCGGCCTGGGTGCGGTTCTCGATGCCTTCGGCCACGACGTCCATGTCGGCGGCGCGGGCAAGCCCGATCGTCCCGACCACGATGGCCCGGGCCATCACGTCGCTCTCCATGTCGCGGACGAAGGTGCGGTCGATCTTGATCTCGTCGAAGCGGAAGCGACGCAGGTAGCCGATCTGGCTGAACCCGGTGCCGAAGTCGTCCAGCGAGACCCGCACCCCGACGTCGCGGATGCGGGCGAGCGTGCCCCAGCCCTTCGCCGAGTTGAGCAGCACGCCCTCGGTGACCTCGAGGGTCACCCGGTGCGCGGGCACGTCGTACTCGCCGAGCAGGTCGGCGATGCGGCCGGGCAGCCCCTCGTCGGACAGTTGCAGCACGCTGAGATTCACCGACACCCCGACGTCGCGCCCGGCCGCCCGCACGCGGGCGGTCTCGGCGAGCGCGCGGCTGAACGCGTAACGGCCGAGGTCGGCGACGAGACCGGTCTGCTCGGCGACCGGCACGAACTCCTCCGGCGACACCGTGCCGTGCGGGCTGGCCCAGCGCAGCAACGCCTCGTAGTGGTCGAGCTTCTCGTCGCCGAGCGTGACGACCGGCTGGTAGGCGAGCGTCAGCTCCTCGTCGTCCATGCCGCGCCGGAGTTCCGGCGCCAGCAGGCGCACGGCCGCGCCGGGGTCGGAGTGCGGGTCGTAGACGCCGATGACCTGGTTGCCGGCGAGTTTCGCCCGCTCGAGGGCGACGTTCGCGGTGCGAAGCGGCTCGTCGGCGGGATCGCCGGCATCGAGCACGTCGGAGCCGTAGGTCGACAGCCCGATCGACACGTCGACGACGAGGGTCATGCCCTCGACGTCGAACGGTTCGGTGAGCGCGCTGCGGATCTGCTCGGCCATCGTGCGGGCGTCGTCGTCGTCGAGCAGGCCGACGACGAGGACGACGAAGTCGCAGCCCCAGAGGTGGGCGGCCACGCCGCGTCCCTCGATGAGCCGGCCGAGGCGTCCGGCCACGGTGCGCAGCACGCTGTCGCCGACGGTCGGGCCGAGCCCCTCGTTGATGTGCGACATGCCTTCGATGGCGACCTGGACGACGGCGAAGCGGTCGCCGGTCTCGACGGCGTCGGCCTCGACCGCCCGCAGCCGCTCGGTCAGGGCCACCCGGTTGGGCAGGCCGGTCAGCGGGTGGGTGCGGTGCGTGTCGTGCAGCAGCCGGCGCACGGCGTCGTGCTGGACGGCGACGGCGGCGAGATGACCGGCGTCGTGCAGCAGTTCCAGCTCGCCGGCCGCGGGCGCGCAGGGATGGTCGAAGTAGACCGCCAGGGTGCCGAGCACGCGGCCGTGCAGGCCGAGGAACGGGGTGGACCAGCACGCCGCGAGCCCGGCCTCGGCGGCGGCCCCGAGCCACGGGACCCAGGCCGGGTCGGTGGCGATGTCGGTGGTGATGACGACGCGCTTCTCGTAGGCCGCCGTGCCGCAGGTGCCGACCTGCGGGCCGATCTCGACCCCGTCGATCGCGGCGGTGTACTCGGCCGGCAGGGACGGCGCCGCCGCGGCCCGCAGGTGCAGCCCGGGCTCGTCGAGCAGCAGCACCGACGCCCGGCAGCCCCGGATCTCGCGCTCGACCATGCCGGTGACCACCTGCAGGATGTTCGACAGCGATGCGTTCTGCACGACGAGGTCGAGGATGTCGTTGTGCCTGATGAGCCGTTGCGTCGGGTGCGGCCGGGCGGCGGGGGTGGGGAGCGGGCGCCGCCCACCGGTCTCGGTCATCGCTCCATCATCGGATGTGGTCCTCGTGCCGGTCATGCCGCCTCCGGGTGCCCGCTCACCGGCCATGCGGTAGGGACGCGTCCGAGTGTGGTCCGCCATTGGTGCGCGACTGGTCCGTCCCGACGCTACGCCCCGCCGGTCTCCGGCGACACGCGCCACGGCCCGGTCGCGGCGCGCCACCGGTGTCGGTGCCGGGTGGGACCATCGATCCCATGCCGCTGTACCGCGACGACGCGGTCGTCCTCCGGGTGCACAAGCTCGGCGAGGCCGACCGCATCGTCACGCTGCTCACCCGCCGTCACGGGCGGGTGCGCGCGGTCGGCAAGGGCGTGCGGCGCACGTCCTCCCGCTTCGGGGCGCGGCTCGAACCGGGCAGCCACATCGACGTCCAGCTCTACTCGCGCCTGCCCGAGGGGCAGGCGTCCCCGAACGGCCGGCGGGGGCTCGACGTCGTGCAGCAGACCGAGTCCATCGACGCCTTCGGCGCGCGGCTCTCCAACGACTACGCCCGGTGGACGTCCGCGTCGGCCATCTGCGAGACGGCCGAGCGGCTCACCGAGGAGGGGGAGCCGGCGCTGCGGCTCTACCTGCTGGTGGTCGGGGCACTCCGCGCGCTGACCGCGGGCGAGCACGATGCCAGCCTCGTCCTCGACGCCTTCCTCACCCGGGCCATGGCCAACGCGGGGTGGGAGATGGCGCTGCGCGAGTGCGCCAAGTGCTCGGCTCCCGGGCCGCACAGCGCGTTCAACGTGCCCGCGGGCGGTGCGGTCTGCGAGCCGTGCCGCCCACCCGGCTCGGCCCGGCCCCAGCGCGAAACGCTCGCCCTGCTGATCGCCCTGCTCGAAGGCGATTGGGCCGTGGCCGACGCGAGCGACGCCATGCCGCGACGCGAGGCCAGCGGTCTGGTCGCGGCGCACCTGCAGTGGCACCTCGAACGCGGCCTGCGCTCACTGCCCCTCGTCGACCGGACGAGCTAGCGGTCGAAGTGCGCCGTGATGCGGCGGTTCGGTCCGTCCAGCGTCAGCCGTCCGCCGTAGGGCAGCACCCACTGCGGGTCGGTGTGGCCGAAGTCGACGTCGAACACGATCATCGCCTCGGGGTTGTAGCGCTCGAACGCGCGCCGCACCGCCGCCTTCTGTTCGGACCGGTACACGACCCGCTGTTCGGGCGAGCGGGGCGTGTGGATGAAGGACGCCTTCGGTCGGGCCACCACGGCCGCGGCGAACTGCTCGAGCAGCCCGCGCTCGCCCATGACGCGCAGGATGCGGAAGACCTCGTCCGCGCTCGGCAACTCCTCCGAGGTCTCCAACAGCAGGACGCAGCCGGCGTAGACCTCGGGCGGGTGGACGAAGCGCGACACCCCGAGCGTCCACTGCAGGATCTCGACGTTGCCGCCCCACGTCGGGGCGGTGACGACCCGCTCGGGGCGGTGCCAGACGAAGCCCTCCGACGGCAGGGTGAAGGCGACGGAGGTCAGCGCGGCCGGGTTGTCCCAGTCCATCTCGTCCTCGTTGAACGTGTCGACCTCGGTGATCGCGAGGTCGCCACCGAACAGGGCGGCGCGCAACGACGCCATCGACGCCGGGTGGGTGCCGCCGCCCCGGCCGAGGTGCACCTGGGTCGAGCCGCCGTGGAATCCGGCGAGCCCGTGGAACCACATCCAGTTGAGCAGGTTGGTGTTGTCGCTGTAGCCGAGGAACGGTTTGGGGTCGGCCCGGAACACCGCCGGGTCGAGGTGGGGGAGCACCGTGAGCTGGTCCTCCCCGCCGAGGGTGGACAGCACCGCCCGGATCGTCGGGTCGGCGAAGGCCGCGTGCAGGTCGCGGGCGCGGTCGGCCGGTGTCGAGTCGAGCTGCCGGGTCGTCGGGTACTCCACCGGTTCGAGACCGAGCTCGTCCCGGATCCGCCCCATCGCCTGCTCGTGCTTGGCCGGGGCCACGGCCGGGACGGCGAACGACGGCGACACCACCGCGACCCGATCACCGGCGGCCAGGACGGGCGGTTGGACGAGATCGTGGTTCATGCCGCCATTGCACCAGGACTGTCCAGCGACAAGCGCCCGCGCGATCCGGATAGCCTGGCGCGATGACGACGCCCGCCCCGCGGACCGGTGTCGCGGCCCGGCTGCGCGGTCGCCGCACCGAGTGGCCCGCTCCGCCACCGCACCCCTCCGGTGCCACGCCACCCGCGATCCCGGCCGATCTCGTCCCCAAGCACGTCGCCATAGTGATGGACGGCAACGGGCGCTGGGCCCAGGCCCGCGGGCTGTCGCGCACCGACGGCCACCGCGCCGGCGAGGCCAGCCTGATGGAGGTGCTCTACGGCGCCATCGAGCTCGGCATCGACACCATCTCGGCCTACGCGTTCAGCACCGAGAACTGGCGGCGCTCGCCCGAGGAGGTGCGCTTCCTGATGGGCTTCAACAAGGAGGTCATCCGCCGCCGCCGCGACGAGCTCGCCGAGATCGGCGTGCGCATCCGCTGGGCCGGTCGCCGTCCGCGGCTCTGGCGCAGCGTGATCAGCCAGCTCGAGGACGCCGAGGAGTACACCCGCGACAACGACCGGCTGACCCTGCAGTTCTGCGTCAACTACGGCGGCCGGGCCGAGATCGTCGACGCCGTGCGGGCGATCAGCCGGGAGGTGCAGGCCGGCACGATCAATCCGGCCAAGATCGACGAGCGCACGATCGAGGCCCATCTGGACGAGCCCGGCATCGGCGACGTCGATCTGATGATCCGGACCTCGGGGGAGCAGCGCACCTCGAACTTCCTGCTCTGGCAGGCGGCGTACGCCGAGCTCGCGTTCGTCGACACCCCCTGGCCCGACTTCGACCGCGTGCACCTGTGGCAGGCCTGCCTCGAGTACGCCCGCCGCGACCGGAGGTTCGGCGGGGCCGGGCCGGTCGCCCCGACGCCCGGTGCCGGCGGATGATCGCGATCACCCACTTCCGCGACGACAGCGCGGACTTCGCCGAGCGGGCCGAGACGGCCCTGGCCGCGCTCGCGGCCCGGCCGGGGTACCTGCGCGGCTCGCTCGGCCGCTCGACCGACGACACCGACGCCTGGGTGCTGCTCACCGAGTGGGAGAACGTCGGTTCCTACCGGCGCGCGCTCGGTGGCTACGAGGTGAAGCTGCACGCCACCCCGCTGCTCGCGTCGGCGATCGACCTCCCGGGCGGCTTCGAGGTGCTGCGGGACGTCGCTCCCGGCGGCGGGGTGATCGCGAGCCCGAGCGATCGCACGCCCGACCCCGCCTGACGGCGAATGCGTCGACCGGCCCCCGATACCCTGGGAGCCGCAGACACTGCGCCCGAAACCGCCGACGAACCCGCTCAGGAGACACCGTGTCCACCGCCCCGTCCGCTGCCCGCGGAGGCACCAACTACAACGATGCCGTCGTCAACCTGAGCAAGCGGCGGGGTTTCGTGTTCCCGTCCAGCGAGATCTACGGCGGCAGCCGGTCGGCGTGGGACTACGGCCCGCTGGGCGTGGAGCTCAAGGAGAACGTCCGCCGGCAGTGGTGGAAGTCGATGGTCACCAGCCGCGACGACATCGTCGGCCTGGACTCCGCGGTCATCCTCGCGACCGACGTGTGGGAGGCGTCGGGCCACGTCGCGACGTTCTCCGACCCGCTCACCGAGTGCCAGAACTGCCACCGGCGCTACCGGGCCGACCACCTCGAGGAGGAGTTCGAGGCCCGCAAGGGGCGCCGGCCCGAGGGCGGCCTGGCCGAGATCGCCTGCCCGAACTGCGGCACCCGCGGCCAGTGGACCGAGCCCAAGCAGTTCAGCGGCATGCTGCGCACCTACCTCGGCCCGGTCGAGGACGAGTCGGGCCTGCACTACCTGCGGCCCGAGACGGCGCAGGGCATCTTCGTCAACTTCCTCAACGTGCTGAACACGTCGCGCAAGAAGCCGCCGTTCGGCATCGCGCAGACCGGCAAGAGCTTCCGCAACGAGATCACGCCGGGCAACTTCATCTTCCGCACCCGCGAGTTCGAGCAGATGGAGATGGAGTTCTTCGTCGAGCCCGGCACCGACGCGCAATGGCACGAGTACTGGCTCGAGCAGCGCTGGAACTGGTACACCGACCTCGGCATCGACCCCGAGAACCTGCGCTACTTCGAGCACCCGAAGGACAAGCTCAGCCACTACTCGACCCGCACCGTCGACATCGAGTACCGCTTCCGTTTCGGTGGCACCGAGTTCGCCGAGCTCGAGGGCATCGCCAACCGCACCGACTTCGACCTCAAGACCCATTCGGAGAAGTCGGGCAAGGACATGACCTACCTCGACCCGGCGACGAACGAGCGGTACACGCCCTACGTCATCGAGCCGGCGGCCGGGCTGACGCGCGCGGTGCTCGCGTTCCTGCTCGATGCCTACACCGAGGACGAGGCGCCCAACGCGAAGGGCGTCATGGAGAAGCGCACCGTGCTGCGCCTCGACAAGCGCCTCGCGCCGGTCAAGGTGGCCGTGCTGCCGCTGTCGCGCAACGCCGACCTGTCGCCGAAGGCGCGTGACCTCGCCGCGACGCTGCGGCAGCACTGGAACGTCGACTTCGACGACGCGCAGGCGATCGGCCGCCGCTACCGCCGCCAGGACGAGATCGGCACGCCGTTCTGCGTCACCGTCGATTTCGACACGCTCGACGACAACGCCGTGACGATCCGCGAGCGCGACACCATGGCGCAGGAGCGGGTCGGCATCGACCAGGTCGAGCGCTACCTGGGTGCGCGGCTGCTCGGCTGCTGAAAGCCCGGCCGTACACATCAAGGTGTAATGTGGTGTGGTGAGCCGGACGAACATCGACCTGGACGACGACGCCGTCGCCGAGGTCATGCAGCGCTTCGACCTGCGCAGCAAGCGGGACGCCGTCAACTTCGCGCTCAACCAGCTGCGGCGGCGGCCGCTGACCGCCCGCGAGATCGACGCGCTGTCCGGTTCCGGGTGGGGCGACGGCCTCGAACTCGACGACCTCCGAGGCACCTACGTGCCCCTCGACCGATGACGGTGCTCGCCGCCAGCTCGGCCTGGATCGAGCTGCTGCGCGGCACCCGGTCACCCACCGACCTGGCCCTGCAGGAGCGGCTGCGGGCCGGCGAGGTGGCGACCACCGACATCGTCATCATGGAGGTGCTGGCCGGGGCCACCGGGGCGGCCCGCGCGGCCGGCATCGAGCAGGCGCTCGGCGCGTGCACCTACCTGCCGCAGCGCCGGTGGGACGACGCGCTGGCCGCGGCCGACGTCTACCGTCGATGCCGGGTGTCCGGCGAGACACCACGCCAGTTGGCCGACTGCCTGGTGGCCGCGGTCGCGGTGCGCAACCGCGTGGCCGTGCTCCACCGCGACCGTGACTTCGACACCATCGCCCGCCACACCGACCTGGAGGTGATCACCCGATGACCGCGACCA
This sequence comes from Jatrophihabitans sp., assembly GCF_036000465.1. Taxonomy (GTDB): domain Bacteria; phylum Actinomycetota; class Actinomycetes; order Mycobacteriales; family Jatrophihabitantaceae; genus Jatrophihabitans. Next base: position 16,075 of record NZ_DASYFV010000061.1, read on the forward strand.
CCCTGGCACCGCTGCGCCTGTCCGAGCGTGTGATCGCCGACCCGCCGGTGGTGCTCGCGCCGATGGCCGGCATCACGAACACCGCGTTCCGGCGGCTGTGCCGCGAAGCGATGGCGTCCCAGCTCGCGCCGGGTCAGGCGGGTGGGCTGTTCGTCAGCGAGATGATAACGACCCGGGCCCTGGTCGAGCGCAACCCGAAGACGATGCAGCTCATCCGCTTCGAGCCCGACGAGTCGCCCCGCTCGATCCAGCTCTACGGCATCGACCCGACAGTCGTCGGGGCGGCGGTGCGGATGATCGTCGACGAGGACCTCGCCGACCACGTCGACCTCAACTTCGGCTGCCCGGTGCCCAAGGTGACGCGCAAGGGCGGCGGTTCGGCGCTGCCATGGCGCATCGGCCTGTTCGACGACATCGTCACGATCGCCGTGCGCGAGGCGCGCGGGCTACCGGTCACGGTGAAGATGCGCGTGGGCATCGACGCCGACCACGTCACCTACCGCGAGGCCGGGCTACGCGCCCAGGACGCCGGCGTCAAGCACGTCGCCCTGCACGGGCGCACGGCCGAGGAGTACTACGGCGGGCACGCCGACTGGTCGCGCATCGCCGATCTCGCCGACCTGCTCGACATCCCCGTCCTCGGCAACGGCGACATCTGGGAGGGCGACGACGCGCTGCGCATGGTGCGCGAGACGGGCTGCGCCGGTGTCGTCGTCGGCCGCGGCTGCCTCGGCCGGCCCTGGTTGTTCGCCGATCTCGCCGCGGCGTTCGCCGGCCGCGGCGAGCGGATCCGGCCGCGGCTCGGGGAGGTGGCCGCGATGATGCACCGCCACGCCGAGCTGCTCGGCGAGTGGTTGGGGGAGCAGCGCGGCGTCACCGAGTTCCGCAAGCACGTCGCCTGGTACCTCAAGGGCTTCGCGGTCGGCGGCACGCTGCGCTCGGCCATGGCGTCGGCGTCGTCGCTCGCCGAGCTCGACGACCTGCTGGCCCAGCTCGATCCGGGCGAACCGTTCCCCGAGGCCGTGCTCGGCCAGCCGCGCGGGCGCACGAGCGGCGGGCGCGGGGTCTCGCTGCCCGAGGGATGGCTCGACTCGCGCGACTCCCGCGATGTCCCGCTCGGCGCCGAGCTGGCCGACGGCGGCGGTTGACCGGTGGCCGCGAGGCTGGCCGCGCTCTGCGTCGATGCGCACGACCCGTCCGCCCTGGCGCGGTTCTGGGGCGAGCTGCTCGGCTGGTCGTCGAGCGGTGCCGTGCTCCTCCCGCCCGACGACACCGGGTTCGCGCTGCGCTTCGAGCCCGCCGGCGCACCGAAGACCGTCCCGAACCAGATGCACTTCGACCTGACCAGCCGGTCCCTCGACGACCAGCAGCGGACGGTCGAACGCGCGCTCGGCCTCGGCGCCGGTCCGATCGACGTCGGGCAGCGGCCGGACGAGGGGCACGTCGTGCTCGCCGACCCCGAGGGCAACGAGTTCTGCGTCGTCGAACCGGGCAACGCGTTCCTCGCGGACTGCGGCTTCCTCGGCGCGATCGCCTGCGACGGCTCGCACGCCACCGGTCTCTTCTGGAGCCGGGCGCTGGGCTGGCCGCTGGTGTGGGACCAGGACGAGGAGACCGCGATCCGCGCACCGCACGGCGGCCCGAAGATCAGCTGGGGCGGTCCGCCGCTGCGTCCGAGGACCGGGAGGTACCGGCTGCGCTTCGAGCTGTCGCCCACCGATCGCGACCCGGCGAGCGAGGTGGAACGCCTCGTCGCCCTCGGCGCCACGTCGATCGGCGTCGACGGGGGCCGCCCGGTGCTGATCGACCCGGACGGCCACGAGTTCTGCGTGGCGGGCGCGCCGCCCCGCGGCTGAGACCGCCGGATCGGGCCGTGTGCTTGGTCGGTCCGATCCGGCGGTGATTCAACCCTCGGGGGTTACTGGCCGTCCTCGCCGGCCGCGGCCAGCTGCGGGACGAATCTCGCGGCGTCGACGGTGCCGACGCCGGAGGCCATGTCGTAGCCCGGCGTCGCTGCCGGACCGGTCACGCCGCTGAAGGAGATGTCGCCCGACGTGACATCGACGATGCCCGACGCGTGCCGCCGGTTGAGGCGGTAGAGCGCCTCGTTGATGGTGCCGAGGCGGTGGTGGCCGTACTGCGCGGCGAGGGCGACGATGCCGGAGAACAGCGGGCTCGCCTCACTCGTCCCGCCGACGATGTGCCAACCGATGCGATTGGGATCGAAGCTGTAGTAGAGGATCGCTCCGCCGTCCACGGCCGCCGACATCGAGATGTCCGGGGTGCCGCGGGCCGGGCCCACCACCGAGCGGACGCTGTCCTGGAAGTCCGGCCGGGCGAAGACGTGGCTCTGGCCCCCGCCGCCGGCACCGTAGCCGTCGTTCCAGACGCTGTCGGGCGTGACCTTGTTGCCCGCCGCGTCCAGGTGCAGCTGGGTGCCGCCGATGCTGGTGACCAGCGGGTCGGACGACGGCCAGGAGTTGACCGGGTTGGGGTAGAGCGCGCTGCCGTCGGCGTTGTAGTTGGTGACGCCGGTGTCGCCGGACGACGCGAGGACGGTGACGCCGTGCCGGGCCGCGTTCTTGAAGGCCGACCGCAGCGACAGCAGGCTGGCCTTCGACGGGAAGGTCTCCTCGGTCGCGCCGAAGCTCTGCGTGATGACGTCGGCGAGCCGGTGGTCGATCACGTAGTTCTCGGCGGCGACGATCTCCGGGAAGCCGGTGACCCCCTCGGTCTCGGCGACCGGTGTCTCGACGAGCAGGATCTTCGCTCCGGGCGCGATGGCGTGCGCGTACTCGACGTCGAGCGTGGTCTCCGTGGCCCAGCCGAGCTGGGTCGAGTCGGTGTTGTTGAAGGGCGGCACGGCCCCCGCCGGCTGGATGATCTGCAGCGACGGCGGGTCGGGCAGGCCGTAGTTCTGGTCGAACACGTGCAGGTCATCGGCGATCGTCGGCGAACCGAACGAGTCGACGATGGCGATGGTGCGTCCCTTGCCGGTGACCCCGTGACCGTAGAGCGGCGCGAGGTCGTAGGCCTTCTGGTACTGCACCGGCGAGTAGCAGTTGATGCCGAGGTGCTGCTGGCAGTAGGCCGTGTCCGGCGGGAACGCGAGGGTGTGCGCGAGCACGTGGTCGGCCACGGCGGGGATCGGTGCGGTGCCGTGCGCGTGGCCCGCCGGACGGCTCAGCGCGGCGGCTGAGGTCCCCAGCCCGGTGGTGGCGGTGGCGGCGAGTCCGGCGGTAGCGAGTGCGGCGAGTGCGATCCGGCGCGCACGCCGGGATGACGCATCATTCAAGGTGAGCCCCCCTGGAGGAGTGGTCGGGCGAGCGCCCGGCCCGGATGCACTCTGGAACCAACCGTCCGAAAAGGCAATACCTCACACGTCGTTGCAAAAGGTGACCGCGATCCCCGTTCTCAGCCCGCTCTTGGCCGCCCGGACGATCGCGTTCCTCTGGGGGCTGCAGTTCTCGTTCCTCACCCCGGCGCTCGCGCTGCTGCTGGTCAGCCTGTTCGGGGCATCGACCGGGCAGGTCGCCGTCGTGCTCGCCATCTACAACGGCGCCGCCCTGGTGACCTCGTGGGCGATCCCGCGCTGGGCCGATCGCCACGGCGAGTACGTCCGGGGCATGTTCGGCTGCGCCGGCTTCACGGTGGCGCTGAGCGTTGCCCTGACCTTCGCGCGCTCGCTGCCGGCCGGTGTGATCGGCCTCGTCCTGCTGGGCGCTCCGGCGGCGGTCGGCACGCCGCTGCTGTTCGGCTTCGTGCGCCATTCGGGCGCGCCCCCGGCGGAGGTCGTGCGGGTCCGGGCGTTCTTCTCGACCGCGTGGGTGGCCGGGCCGCCGCTCGCGAGCGCCGTCATCGCCGGCGGAGGCGGGCACGCGCTGGTGCTGTCGATCGGTGGGGTCGGGGTGGCCAACCTGGTCGTCATCGGTGCGCTGCACCGCACGGCCGGCACGGCCCGACCGGTGCCCGCGGCGGAACCGGCCCGGCCGGAGGCGTCACGCCGTACGTCCCGGACCGCGGTGGTGCTGCTCGTCGCCGCGTTCGCCGGCCTGCAGGCGACGAACAGCTCGGCCGTCGCCGTCACGACGCTGTTCGTCACTCAGACGTTGCACCTGTCGCCGCTCTGGGGCGGGATCGCGCTCGGCGTCGCGGCCGGGCTCGAGGTGCCGTTCCTGCTGCTCATCGGACGCAACTCGGGCCGGATCGACGATCTCACGCTGCTCGGTGTAGCCGGCCTGCTCGGCATCGCGTACTACCTCGGCGTCAGCGTCGCGCCCAACGGCTACACGCTCGTCGCACTGCAACTGCTCAACGCCGGCTTCTACGCCGTCATCGCCGGCGTCGGCCTCACGCTGTTCCAGTCGATCATCGCCGGCCCCGCCGCCGCCGCCGGGCTGCTGTCGAACGCACAACGCATCGGCGCCCTGCTGTCCGGTCCGATCATCGGCGTCAGCGCCCTGCTCGCCGGCAGCCTGCGCGCCGTCTTCGTCACCGGTGCGGTGCTGACCCTCGTCAGCCTCGGTCTGGTCCGGCTCGCGGCCCGACGACTGCCG
>NZ_DASYFV010000062.1:0-12461 GCF_036000465.1 Jatrophihabitans sp.
GTGTCGAGGCCGACGACGTCGTGCCCGGCGGCGGCGAAGACCTGCCGCAGGACGGTGCCGATGTAGCCCTCGTGGCCGGTGATCATCACGCGCATGTCGAAAGAACTCCCCGGGTCGGTGCGGTGGTCAGGACGGGTCGGATGAGAAGGAGACGATCGCCTTCTCGACGGTGAACGCCTCGGCGTAGGGCGCGCGACACTCCATGCCGCGAATCCGGCCGAGGGCCCGGAAGGTCTCGTCGCTCCACCAGTCGCGGGTGCCCTGCGACACGTAGTGCTCGCGCAGCAGCTCGCACTTGCGTTGCATCGTCTCGGGCGCGAGCGGGACGTAGTGGCTCGGCCGGTCGGCCCCGAGGTCGCCGTCCCACTTCGGGATCTCGTAGCGCAGCACGAGGTGATCGCGGAAGCAGGTGGTGACGACCTCGGCCAGCAGCCGGTGGTCCTGGTGGGCGTCGTGTCGCGACGGGGCGAGGATGACGTCGGGCGACAGTCGGGCGGCCAGCGCCTCGATGCGTGCCTTCACGTCGTCCCACACCTGCGGCAGGTGGCCGTCGGGCAGGTCGTGCACCTCGACGTCGACTTCGGCCGGCGCGCAGAAGGCCGCGGCCGAGGCCCGGAACTCCACCGCGCGTTCGGGTGTCGAACTCAGCACGACGAGGTCGGCCTGCAGGCCCGGTACTTCGGCGGCCAGCCGCAGGAGCGTCCCACCGGCGGCGATCTCGATGTCGTCGCAGTGCGCGCCGAGGGCAAGCAGGCGCAGCGGCCGGTCCGCCGGAGCCAGCAGCAGTGGGAACACCTCAGCGCTCGGACGGGGCGATCGCGGTGCGCGGGGCCCGCCGGCTCACGCCGGGCTCGGTGCGCCCTTCCCAGAGCGCCCACGGACGGTCACCCGACACGAACATCTGCTCGAGCTGCGCGCGTTCCTTGAGGGTGTCGGCCGGCATCCAGAACCCGTCGTACTCGTAGGCGAGCACCTTGCGCTCCTTGGCCAGCCGCGGCAGGGCGTGGCCGACGAGATCCTCGCCCTCGCCCAGCACGTCGAAGACCTCGCGCCGGAGCACGAAGTAGCCGCCGTTCTCGCGCAGCTCGAGGGTCGCGACGGAGTGGATGTCGGTGACGCGCTGGTCGTCGTCGCTGCGCACGACGTGGAACGACGACTGCGGCGGCGTGGCCAGCATCGAGGCGACGGCGTCGCTGTCGGTCAGCCGCTGCACCATGTCGTCGAGCGAGACGTCGGTGAGCACGTCGGCGTAGTTGGCGAGGAACATCTCGTCGTCGCCGAGGTGGGGTCGCACGCGGCGCAACCGCTCGCCGATCGGCGTCTCCAGCCCGGTCTGGACGAACGTGATCGTCCAGTCGGCGATGTCGTGGGACAGCAGGTCGACCGTCGCGCCGCCGTTGCGCAGGACGAAGTCGTTCGAGCGCGTCTCGTCGTAGTGCAGGAAGTAGTCCTTCACCGCCCACGCGCCGTAGCCCAGACACAGGATGAACTCCGTGTGGCCGAAGTGCGCGTAGTAGCGCATGACGTGCCAGAGCAGTGGCCGGTCGCCGATCATGGCCATCGGCTTCGGGGCGTCGTGCCCCTCGTCACGCATGCGCATGCCGTAACCGCCGCAGAAGAGCACAACCTTCATCACAGAACCTCGTCAGATCACAGTGAGTTCGGGGATGGGGAACACGAGCCGCCCGCCCCACTCGGCGACGTAGGACAGCTGGGGTTCGATCTCGGTGCGCAGGTTCCACGGGAGCACGAGCACGTAGTCCGGCCTCGTCTCGCGGATGCGCTCGACCGGGTGGATCGGGATGTGGGTGCCGGGCAGGAACATCCCGTGCTTGTGCGGGTTGATGTCGACGGTGTACGGCAGCAGGTCGGCCCGGATGCCGCAGTGGTTCAGCAGCGTGTTGCCCTTGCCGGGGGCGCCGTAGCCGGCGACGGTCTTGCCCTCGCGGGCCGCGCCGATCAGGAACTCGAGCAGATCGAACTTGATCTTGTCGACCGCGCGGGCGAAGCCGAGGTGCCCCTCGACCGTGTGCAGCCCGGCGGCCTCCTCGAGGGCCAGCACCTCGGCCACCGCGGGGCCGATCGCGTGTCCCGCCGCGGCGTGCCGCACGTGCAGGCGCAGCGATCCGCCGTGGGTGTTCAGCTGCTCGACGTCGACGACGACGAGATCGGACAGCGCGAGCGCCCGCTGGGCCGTCAACACCGTCAGGTACTGGAAGTGCTCGTGGTAGATCGTGTCGTACTGGCGACCCTCGATGAGCCGCATCAGGTGCGGGAACTCCAGCGTGAGCAGGCCGTCCTCGGCGAGCAGCGCGGCGAGACCGGCCACGAAGTCGCGCAGGTCGGGGACGTGCGCGAAGACGTTGTTGCCGGCGACGAGATCGGCCCGGCCGTAGCGCGCGGCGAGCTCCTGCCCGGTCTCGGCGCCGAGGAAGGTCACCTCGGTGCGGATGCCCTTCTCCAGCGCCGCCTTCGCGACGCCGCCGGAGGGTTCGACGCCGAGCACCGGGATGCCGGCGGCGTGGAAGTGCTGCAGCAGGTAGCCGTCGTTGCTGGCCACCTCGGTGACGAGGCTGTGCGGCCCGAGGCCGAGCTCGGTCGTCATGCGCTCGGCGTAGCGGCGGGCGTGCGCGACCCAGAACTTCGAGTACGAGGAGAAGTAGACGTACTCCTCGGTGAAGATCTCGTCGGCGGGCAGACACTCGGGCAGCTGCACCAGCAGGCACCGGTCACAGATGCCGACGTGCAGCGGGTAGAACGTCTCGCCGTCGTCGACACGACTCGCCGGCAGGAAGGCCTCGCACGGGGGTGACATGCCGAGGTCGACGAAGGTCGTCTGCACCGGGGAGCCGCAGATCCGGCACGGGTGAGACGCCATGACTGCTCCACTGGTCGGTCGGTGCGGCACCACGCGGAGATCACCGCGTGGTGCCGAGCCTACTGTGACCTCACACGCCGGGTCGGCGCGCGTCTCCTACCTGACCGACCACGGCGTGGTGCCGACCTTGAGCCGGTCGTGGTAGACCGTGCCCGTCTGGTTGATCAGCGGATCGCGGTAGTAGCCGATCTTCATGTACGAGGTCTGGCCCGGGTACAGCGTGCCCGCCTTGGGGCGCCAGCCCGGAACGACCGCGACGCCGTTGCGACGCACGCTGACCGCGCCGGCCCAGGGGTTCGAGGAGAACTTCACGTGCAGCGTCCAGGTCTCCCAGACGTTGAGCCGGGCCCGGCCGAGCAGGCGCCAGTCCATCCGCGGGCCGCCGGGGTACCCCCAGCCGCCGTCGATGCGCCACATGCCACCGGCCACGACGAGCTCGAGCGGCGGCGACCCGTCACCGGAATTCTTCCACTGGGTCAGTACCTGCCACCGGCTCGTGGACAGCGGGAAGTTGCCGGCCAGGCGGGTGGAGAACTGGAACCAGAGGTCGTCGCCGTTGTGGAAGGAACGCAGGTTCGGCACGCTCTCGCAGCGATGGCCGCCGGCCGGGATCGTGTACCGGCCGGCGTAACCGCCGTCGAAAGTGGGCGTGCGGACCAGCGTCGGGGCGTAGGGCAGGTCGTTCCACGGGGTGGACTGGAACTGGCGCAGACCCGTCTCGTAGTTGCCGACGTACATCGGCAGGTAAGTCGTGGCGAGCCTGGCCCGCGGCGCTGCGGTGACCTGGGTCGCGCCGTGCGGGGTGCCGGAGGTCAGCACCGAGACGGTGAGACCCACCAGGCCGAGGGTGAGGACGCGCGAGCGCCAGGCCCGAAAGGGGCGGCGCTGGTTGGGGGCGGGCTGGGATCTTGCTGTGAGGTGAAGCCGGGGCATGTACGGGACTCCCTGAAAGTCGACCCCCGTCGCCGTCTGCACTGGTCTTACCCCCGGCGTGCAGGACTTCAGCATGCGTGAAGATCGGCTGTTTGTGCAACCCGCAATTGCACCGGTGGCGCGCTAGCGTCTTGGCGTGAGTCGTGCGACCCGAAGCCTGACCTACCGACCGGAGCTCGACGGGCTCCGCGCGGTAGCCGTCCTTGTCGTCGTCATCCACCACGTGTGGCAGCCGGCCCGGTTCTCCGGATTCGTCGGCGTCTACGTCTTCTTCGTCCTCAGCGGGTACCTGATCACGACGATCCTGCTGGCCGAACGACGCGAGACCGGACGCGTCCACTTCCGGCTGTTCTACGCCCGCCGCCTGCTGCGGCTCTACCCCGCGCTCCTGCTCGTGGTGGCGGTGGCGGTGCTCGGGTACCCGTGGCTGTCGGGGACGCTGCCGCACTACGTCAAGGAGGCGTTCTTCGCCGCGACGTACACCGGCAACGTCTACATGACCTACGGCCACGCCTACATCGGACCGTTCGCGCACACCTGGTCGCTGGCCCTGGAGGAGCAGTACTACCTGCTCTGGCCGGTCGTGCTGGGGGTCGGCCTGCGCTACGTGCGCCGGCCCGGGCTGCTGGCCGGCCTGCTGATCGCGCTCGCGGTGGGGTCGGCCGCCCTGTACGCGCACGAGTTCACCTTCAACGGCACCGACTTCTCGCCGATCGCCACCGCGTTCGGACTGCTCGCCGGCAGCGCGCTCGCCCTGGTGCTCTCGCCCGAGGGGCCGCCCGTTGCGCGGGTCCTCGGCTCGGCGATGGCCGGCGCAACCGGTGCCGCGCTGCTTGCGGTCGTGCTGCTGGTGTTCTCGCTCACCCGTGCGGTTCCGGACGGGCTGTACGCGCCGGCTGCGGTCGTGGCGTCCCTGCTGCTCGTCGCGCACTGCGTGGGAGCCGTGCCTTCGGTGATCCGCCGGGTGCTGGTGCAGGCGCCGGCCGTCGCGGTCGGCAAGATCTCCTACGGCGTCTACCTGTGGCATTTCCCGATCGTGCTCACGATCGGCCACTTCTGGCCGAACGCCTCACCGTGGTTGGTCGTCCTGCTGACTTTGATCGCGACGTTCGCCGTCGCGACGGCGAGCTACGTGTTCGTCGAGCAGAGATTCCTGCGCTGGAAAGACCGTCTGCATCCCGCCGGCGCCGGATCCGCGCCGACCGCCGTGTCCGAGGGACGGTCGCGATGACCCTCGACCGTGAGGTCCGCATCAAGCACCGCGTGGCCGGACTGGTGGCCGTCGTGTACCCCGTCCTGGCCGTCGGCGCGATGGCCGCCTACTTCCTCAAGGGGACGGTGCTCGGCCTGCTGCTCGTCGGCGGGCTGGCCGCGTTCCTCGTCTTCACGCTGCGACCGGTGATCGCGGCCGTGCTGCTGCTGGTCATGTGGGGCACCGTGGTCACGCCGAAGTTCGGCCAGCTCGGCCTCGGACCGATCCATGCCTCGATCGCCGAACTGATCCTGTTCACCGCACTCGTCGCCATCCTGCGTCGCTGGATCGCCGACGGCGCCCCGGCCCGTGGCTATCGCCTGACCGGGCCCATGACGGCGCTGATCGCTGCGGTGTTCTTCGGTGCGGTGGTCGGCATCCGCAACGGCGAGCCGGTGCGCGAGGCGATCGATGCCGTGCGCTCCATGCTCGCGCTCGCCACCTTCTTCGTGCTGCGCAACGCCTTCCACGGACGGGCGTCCCTACTGGCCCGCTGGCTGGTGGCCACGACGACCGCCGGCTGCGTGCTCGCCGCGATCGGCATCGTCACCGGTCTGCCGATCTCGGGCCGCTCGGTCGACTACCTGATCACCGCCAACGCGGTCGCGCACGTCGACCGCATCGACCCGCCCGCCCTGCGCATGGTGTCGCTCGTGCTGATCATGCTCATGTGCGGCGCGGCGCTGCGGGACCGCCCGGTCCTGCGTCTCATCGCGATCTCGGCCATGTTCTACATCGAGCTGATGAGCTTCACCCGCAGCACCTGGATCCCGCTGCTGCTCGTCGGGCTCGTCGTGCCGGCCGTCGTCAGCCTCCGGCCGCGCCTGCTGGTGTTCACCGAGCGGCTCGTGGTTCTCGTCGGTACCGCCGCGATCCTGCTGTCCCTCGCTGCGAGCGGCGCGCTCGGCTACACGGCGAAGACGGCCTATACCCGGTTGGCGAGCACGGTCAGCTCGGCGACGCTGTCGGACAGCAGCCTGACCGACCGCACCCAGAACGAGCTCGAGAACGCGATTCCGGCGATCCTGCACCATCCGATCACCGGCGTCGGCCTGAACCTGCCCTACGGCGCGTCCAACGCCTACTACGGTCCGCTGCTCGACATCACGACCGCGAGCGACCGCCGCTTCATCCACAACACCCCGATCGGCATCTGGCTCTGGCTCGGGCTGCCCGGGCTGTTGGCGATCATCTGGCTCACGGCGCGGGTGGCGTCCACGGCCCGCCACATCTACCGGCGGGGGCGGCGGCAGCTGATCGGGCCGCCGATCGGCGCCGCGGCCGGGCTGCTCGTGCTGGCCGTGCAGTCGACGTTCCAGACCAATCTGCTCTACCAGCCGGCGCTCGTGGCCGGCGCGGCCGGCCTGGCGTACCTCGACCTCTGGCTGCACGAGCACCGGGCCGAACTGGACGATCCGGCCGAAGCGGTCAGTCTCGAGCCGATGCCGCCTGCAGCCACACTCCTCGCATCCGGGCGATGATCCGCTCGCGGCTGAAGCGGTCGCGCACGAAGGCATGGGCGGCCTGACCGCGGGCCGTTGCCGTGGCGGGGTCGAGGGCACGGATCAGCGCAGCGGCGAGCGCCGGGGCGTCGCCGACGGGGACGAGTTCGCCCGTGGCCGGCTCGGTGTCGACGAGCTGGCCGATGCCGCCGACCGGGGTGGCGACCACGCCGCACCCCGCCGCCATGGCCTCCAGCAGGAACATGGGCAGCCCCTCGAAGCGCGACGGCAGCACGCCGACCCAGGCCGGGCCGAGGTGCGCCTGAACGACGTCGTGGGGCTGCTCGCCGCCGTACTCGACGCCGGGGACGTCGGGGTCGAGCGGGGCGTCGACCAGCGGCCCGAACAGCTGCAGCCGCGCCTCGGGAACCGCTCGCACCACCTCGGGCCACGCCGCGAGCAGGACGTCGACGCCCTTGCGTGCGGAGAGCGCGCCGGCGAACACCGCGGTGGGCCGGTCGCCCGGCGCTGCGACATCATGCGGCACGGCGACCGGGTTCGGGATGCGCTCGACGTCGGTGAACCCGAGCGCGCGCAGGTATTCGGCGGTGGCCTCGGACAGCACGGTGATGCGGTCGGCCCGGCGCAGCACGAGGGTGGTGAGGTGCGGGTGCCCGCGGGACCAGTCGGGAAAGCGCCCGCTGTGCAGGGTGATGACGACGGGCAGCCGTCGCAGGCCGGCAACGACGGCCAGTGCGCCCTCCCGAACGAACGACCCGCGCAGGGAGATGTGCACGTGGACGACGCCCAGCCCGCGCCGGCGACGGGTGACGAGGTGCAGCAGCGCGCCCAGGAACCGGCGGACGGTGCGGACGCGGCTGGTGCTGTCGTAGGTGGCGATCGCGTTGATCGTGAGCCCCGGCTCGTCCGCCTCGACGTACGCGCGGATCACCGAGGCGATGCCGCCGTAGTCGTCGGGCGAGTTGCCGAGGTGGGTGACGGTCAGCGAGTCGCTCATGCCATCACTGCGCCCAGGACGTGCTCGTAGCCGTCGAGCATCGCGTCGACCGAGAACGCGGCCGCGGCCCGCTCGCGCCCGGCCCGGCCGAGGGCGGCGAGCTGCTCGGGATGGTCGAGCACCTCGCGCAGCGCGTCCGTCCACGAATCGACGTCGAGGCCGGCGGCCAGCAACCCGGCGCCGCCGGCCAGCATCTCGGGAATGGCCCCGACGCCGTTGGCCAGCACCGGCACGCCCGACCACATCGCTTCGAGGAGCGACAGCGGCTGGGCCTCGAGCCGGCTGGGCAGCACCATCAGATCGGCATCGCGTAGCGCGTCGGCCGGGTCGGCGACCCACCCGGGCAGGCGGATGCGGCCGCGCAGCTCGACCGGGACCGCCGCCTCGAGCTGCGCGCGGTGGGCGCCGTCGCCGTAGATGTCGAAGGTCCACGGACGGTCGGCCAGCCGGGCCAGCGCAGCGATCGCCGTCTGCAGTCCCTTGCCCTCGACGAGGCGGCCGAGGAAGACCATGCGCACGCCGTCCGGGCCTACCGGCGCGGTCTCGCCCACCTCGCCGGCCGGTGCAGGCACGCCGTTCGCGACGACGAAGGGGTCTGCGGCGTGCAGGTACTGCCGCTCGGTCAGCTGCCGCCAGTGCGACTCGGACAGCGCGATCACGCCGTCGCTGCGCCGGATGAGCCGGGCCAGCCTGGAGTTGTAGGTCGGGCCGTCCGGCTGCGGCGCGGTGTGGGCGGCGACGAGCCAGCGCCGCCGGCCGTGCCCGAGCGCGGCGTGACGCCAGATCAGCCCGTAGGCCGCCTCGGTGTTCGTGGTGCCAGTGACGACGACGGCCGCGGTGTCGAGATCGGGCCGGGGTACCCGCCACGGCGTCACCACGACCTCGACATCGCGGCTCACCTCGTCGCGCAGCGGGCCCTCGTGCTGCAGCACGACGAGGCTGACGGGGTAGCCGCGGCGGGCCAGGCCGTTGGCGAGCAGCACCCGTTGCCGTTCCGCCCCGCCGACGTCAAGGGTGTTGCTGGTGATGAGGACGTGCGGCTTGTCCGCCCGCGCGGCCAGCGCCCGCTTCGAGCGCTGCACCCGGCTCAGCGCCGCGGTGGCCGCGCCGTACGCCGTCGCGCTCGCCCGGCCGTGGTGGTCGCCGAGGTAGCGCAGCTGGCTCTCGCGCAGCAGGCGCCGGCTGCGGGCGCTGCGGGCGGGGGAGTCGGCCACCGTGCCGCCGGCATCGTGCTCGGCGCCGGGCTCGTCGACGAGGTGCAGCGTCCAACCGGCGGCGCGGGCGCGGGCGGCCCAGTCGGCCTCCTCGGAGTACAGGAAGTAGCGCTCGTCGAACGGCCCGACCGCCCGCCAGGCGGCGCGCGAGATCAGCAGGCACGAGCCGGTGAGGTAGCCGACGGGGCCGAGCGGCGGGGCGGGGTAGAGGTCGCTCGTGAGCGCTCGCCGTGATCCGCCCCGCCCGGCGTACGAGCCGAGCTGGCGCAGCAGGCCGGGCTCGCGGTGCGCGTTGTCCCACGGGCGCCCGTGCGGGACCGGTACGAGCGGCGCGGCTGCCGCCACCCGCCCGCCCGAGGCCACCAGCGCCCGCGTGCCGGACAGGTCGCCGACGAGCCGGGCGTCGGGGTTGAGCAGCAGCAGGTCGCCGTCCGTGGTGCGGGCGGCGAGCCGGTTGACCGCCGCGGCGAAGCCGAGGTTGTCCGGGCTGAAGTGCCATGAGACCGAGTCCCGCGTCGCGGCGAGGTCGCGCACCGCATCGCTTCCGTCGGAGGCGTTGTCCCACACGTGCACGGGGGAACCCGGCAGCCAGGTGGCCGCCGAGTCAAGACACCGATCCAGCAGATCGGCCGCGCGGTAGCTGACGATCAGGATGTTCGGCGCTAGCGCCATCGTCCTCGCCGGTGCTTCGGGGTGAGGACGACACCGACGACCGGAAGGTCGTAGCCGGCGAAGCGGCGCATCGTGCGGCGGGCGATCGCGCGGTCGGTGCGGCCGGTCTCGACCACGACCACGACGTGGGTGCAGAGGTCGGCGATGATCTCGGTCTCGGCGTTGTCGATCGACGGGCCGGCGTCGACGACCACCGTCCGCGGGACGGCCGGGGTCTGGTTGGCCAGCAGCTTCAGGGCCTCCTGGGCCCAGTTCGTCGCGGCGCGGTCGGAGTCGGTGCGCGCGTCCTCGGGCAGCGACACCACGCGCAGGTCGTTCGGGCTGTCCACCGGGTGACGCAGTCGCATCTGCGCGCGCGGCGCCGACTTGCCCTGCCGGGCGACCGGTTCGGTGCTGTCGTTGGCGAACTGTTCCTCGGTGACGAGCACGGTCGGCACCCCGTTCAGCGCCAGCGCGCAGGCGAGGTTGCGGGCCACGGTGGAGCAGCCCTCACCCCGCACGCTGCTGGCCACCAGGATGCGTGGGTCGCCGCCGCCGGCCCGGTGGTGGGCCCGCACGGCGATCTTGTGGAACTCGTCGCCCGCGGCACCGCGATCGCCGACGAACAGTTGGGAGCGGGCCCGACGCTTGAGCAGCGGAACCGCGCCGAGCACGCCGGCGCCCAGTTCGGCCTCGGCCTGGTCGACGTCCTGCAACGACGAGTCGAGGCTGTAGCGCAGCAGCGCGCCGGCGACGCCGAGGAACAACCCCACTGCCGCGCCGAGGGCGAGGATCAGCGAGTTGCTCGTGGAGGCCGACACGGGCACGCTCGCCTCGCCGATCGCGACGAGGGTGGAGACGGGCTTGCCGCCGGAGCTGGCGTTGACCTCGATCTCGCGGACGACGGCGATGAAGACCGAGACGGACTGGGTGGTCACGAGTCGCGCGGCAGTCGGCGTCGCCGCCGTCGCCTTGAGCTCGATGATGGCCGTACCGGTCGGGTTCGCCGCGGCGATCGAGTACGTGCCGGTCGGCACCTTGCCGGCCAGGCTCTCGTCGACCCGGTTCGCCACGAGGTCGCTGCCGGCCACGGTGAGGTAGGACGAGATGCGGTTCGCGGCCACCTGGTTCGCGTCGTTCGTCGAGTCGCTGCCGGACACGAGGATCGACTCGGACGACGTGTAGCTCGGCTTCGACCGCGCGACCAGCGCCGCCGACAGGCCGATCCCGATGACGAGGAAGACGAGGATGAGCACGACGTGCTTCCGCAGCGCGCGCACGTAGTCGTGGATCTGCAAGGTCGACCCCCTTTCCTCGTCCCGTTCCCGGAAGGCTAACCGGGTCCCTAACTGCCTTCGTCCAACACTCCGCCGGCGTGAGCTCCCGGGACGATCATTTCGTCCCGGTCCACCGGGGCGACGACCGCCCTCACACCGGCCTCAGGAGGCGAGGGTCAGAGGCCCTTCACCAGCTCGGCGAAGTGCCGCGCCATGACCGCGCTGGTGAACATCGAGCGCACCCGCGCCGCCCCGGCCGCGCCCATCTCCGCCGCCCGCTGCGGGTCGTCGAGCAGGGCCTTGATCGCGGCGGCGAGCGCGTCTCGGTCGTCGGGCGGGACCAGGATGCCGGTCTCGTCGTGCACGACGTAGTCGTCCATGCCCGGGTTCGCCGTGACGACCACCGGACGCCCGCTCGCCATCGCCTCGAGCGCGACGGTGAGGCCCGAACCGGTGATCGAGGGCTTGAGGGCAACGGCCACGACG
This sequence comes from Jatrophihabitans sp., assembly GCF_036000465.1. GTDB lineage: Bacteria > Actinomycetota > Actinomycetes > Mycobacteriales > Jatrophihabitantaceae > Jatrophihabitans. The sequence goes on from NZ_DASYFV010000062.1 coordinate 11,152, forward strand.
CTGGAGCGGGCGTAGACGTCGCGCATGCGGCCGTCGAGGCGGCCCGTGTGCAGAGTGACCAACCCGTCCGGGCACTGCACCGGCAGACCGGTGGCGAGCTCGAGCGCGATCTCGGGGTGGTGCGGTCGCAGCGAGGCGACGGCGTCGATCAGCAGCTGGTGGTCGCGGTTGCGGTCCTCGCCCGCGCCGACGACCACTCCCGGACGCTCCGGTGGCGGCTGGACGCGGTAGAAGTCGGTGTCGATGCCCACCGGCACGAAGGTGGTGCGGCTGTTCGGGACGCCCCACTCGCGAGTCAGCAGCGGCACGATCGGCGCGCTCTGCGCGAAGACGAAGGCCGCGCGCGGCAGGGCTCGACGGGCGAGCCGGGCCATCATCGGCGGCGCCTCCGCGGGGGAGGTCAGCCAGGCGACCCCGGTGATCGTCGGCGGCGCGAAACGGTGCGGTACCAGCGCCGCCGGCACACCGGTCCGCTCGTCGTAGCAGAGGACGAAGTCGGCGGCCCGCCGCTCGCGGCGGCGTGCGGTGTCGAAGGCCTCGACCAGCTCGGCGCCGGCGCCGCTGCGGTGTCGGGCCGAACGGGCCACGCGGGCGAGTGCCGTCCTCGTGCGCCCGCTGTGCTCGGTGAACGGCGGCGGGCGGAACGTGACGTCGACGCCCTCGCGGGCCATGCGGTGCAGGCCGTAGGGCGCCGCGTCGGGCACCTCGTCGACCTCGTGCCGCGCGCGCCAGTGCTCGGCATCCAAACCGCCGGCGAGATCGACGTAGACGCGCGGTCGGCCCATGCCTGCACCCTATCGACCGATTGCGCCCAGTACTGATCGCGCCGGGCGAACCCTGCGGTCGATCCGGGCCACCGCCGGCCGCCGTCCGCCGTTAGAGTCGCGGTCAGGGGCCTGGTGCGGGGCCGGGCCCCATCAGGATCGGATCGTTGTCGTGAATCTGCGGGGGCTGGATTCGCAGCGCGTTCTCGTCACGGGGGCGAGCGGCTTCATCGGCACCCATCTGGTCCGGGCGCTGACCGCGGCAGGGGCCGAGGTGCACGGCGTCTCGCGGCAGCCGGCCGCCGACGACCCGCCGGCCTACCCGGACGCCTTCGTCGGCGACATCACCAGCCGCCAGGCCGACCTCGCCGATCCCGGCGCGACGCAGGACGTCTTCGACGACGTCCGCCCCGATCTCGTGTTCCACCTGGCCAGCCACGTCAGCGGTAGCCGCGACCTCGATCTCGTGGCGACGACGCTGCGCGACAACCTGCTGACCACCGTGAACGTGCTGACCAGCGCGAGCCGCTCCGGCCGGCCACGGGT
>NZ_DASYFV010000063.1:0-66468 GCF_036000465.1 Jatrophihabitans sp.
GTTCAGGTGGCCCGACGTCTTGTTCGTCGTGCGGCCGTCGATGGTGATGATGACGTTGCCCGAGTCGTCCGAACCGAGGGTGTTGTACGTCGGGCCGGGCGAGAGGATCACGTACGGCACCGGCAGCGTCAGCGCCAGCACGAACAGCACGAGGAAGACGATCGTGGTGACGATCAGGGTGCGGACCCGGCGGCTCAGGGAGGCGAAGCCGCGACCTCCGGGGATTCGGTCGACGGACGGCAGGCGGACCACCCGGGCAGCGTAACTGCCGGGGTTCGGCGGCCGATCAGTCGCCGGGTGTGATCGTCCCGTCGGCGCCCGCGGGCGACACGTGGCCCCGATCCTTCGAGCGGGCCGTCTGGACGAGCGCGTCGAGGTACTCGCTGTGCGCCTGCATCGACTCGGCCGTGTTCGGCGTCGGGGCGGGCCGCGAACGCACCCACGACCACAGCGCGGCGAGCACGGTGGCGACGACCGGCACCGACAGCCACAGAACCCAGCTCACCCGGCGGACGGTACCGGCGCCGAACGGTTCGCTGTGAGCGCAACGCGGGGGCGGCGCGGAACGGTCTGCGGCTCCGGTTCGTCGCTACTAGCGTGGGGTGCATGTACCGCGCTCTGCACGACCTCGATGACGCCGTCCGAACGGAGCCCGTCCGATGAACCTGCCCTTCGGCTTCGGCCTACCCGGTGGCGGTGGTGGCGACGACCCGAACAACCCGTTCGGCGGCATGAACATGTTCGCCGAGCTGCAGAAGCTGCTGAACTGGTCCGGCGGCCCGGTGAACTGGGATCTCGCCAAGCAGCTCGCGGTGTCCACGATGGCCGACTCCAGCACCATCGTGAGCCCGGCCGACCGCACCGGTGTCGCGGAGTCCCTCCGCCTCGCCGACCACTGGCTCGACGACGCCACCGACCTGCCGTCCGGCATCCAGACCATCGAGTCGTGGACCCGGCAGGAGTGGCTCGAGCGCACCGTGCCGGTGTGGTCGGCACTCGTCGAGCCGGTCGCCTCGCGCGTGGTGGCGGCGATGTCGTCGGCGATCCCGCAGGAACAGATCGAGGCGCTCGGCGCCGGCAATCCGGTCGCCGGGATCATGCAGCAGGTCGGCGGCCTGATGTTCGGCGCCCAGGTCGGGCAGGGGCTCGGCGGGCTGGCCCAGGAGGTCGTGTCGTCGACCGACATCGGCATCCCGCTCGGCCCGGTCGGCGTGGCCGCGCTGATCCCGCAGAACATCGCGGCGTTCGGCGAGGGCCTCGAGCGGCCGGCCGAGGAGATCCGGCTCTACCTGGCCCTGCGCGAGGCGGCCCACCAGCGGCTGTTCGCGCACGTGCCGTGGCTGCGGCAGCGCCTGCTCGACACCGTCGACACCTACGCCCGCGGCATCACCATCGACATGTCGGCGATCGAGGAGTCGATGCGCGGCCTCGACCCGATGAACCCCGAGGGCATCCAGGAGGCGCTCAACGGCGGACTGTTCGCGCCCCAGCAGACCCCCGAACAGCAGGTGGCGCTGCGCCGGCTCGAGACGCTGCTCGCGCTCGTCGAGGGCTGGGTCGACGCCGTCGTCGCCGCCGCGGCCGGCGAGCGGATGCCCGGCGCCGACGCGCTGCGCGAGACCTCGCGGCGCCGCCGCGCCTCGGGCGGGCCGGCCGAGCAGACCTTCGCGACCCTGGTCGGCCTCGAGCTGCGCCCGCGCCGGCTGCGCGACGCCGCCGCGCTGTGGTGGAGCGTCACCGAGAAGCAGGGCGTGAGCGGGCGCGACGCGATCTGGTCGCACCCCGACCTGTTGCCGACCGCCGACGACCTCGACGACCCGCTGGGCTTCGGCGAGAAGAGCGTGGCCGAGGGCAGCTTCACCGCGCCGGACGATCTGAGCGGCCTGGAGGCCGAGCTCGCGGCCGAGCAGGCGAAGGCCGCGGAGCAGACCGAGGCGAACGACCCGGAGCCCGGGAACGGCGAGGCGGGCCCGGAGCAGCCGGGGACGACCGCCGGCTGAGCGCTACCCCGCGTCGGCGGCGTCCTCGGCCGCGTCGCCGGTGAGGTCGTCGGCCAGGTCGTCGGCCAGGTCGTCGGCGATGGGCAGGTTCGCCGCGGCGCTCACCCCGTCGAGGTAGCCCCGCGCCCGCTCGGTGCGCGGGTAGCGCTCGACGAGGCGCCAGAACCGCGGCCCGTGCCCGGATTCGAGCAGATGCGCCAGCTCGTGCACCAGCACGTAGTCCTGCACCCAGACCGGCATCTCCTGCAGGCGGCGGGAGAGCCGGATGGTGCGGTCGGCCGGGGTGCACGACGCCCATCGGGTGCGCATGGCCGGCACCCAGCGCACGCTCGCCGGGACGGCGCGACCGTCGAGGTAGCGCTCGGACAGCTCGGCGGCCCGGCGGGCCAGCGCGGCATCGCCCGGGCGACGGCGCGGGCGCGAACCCTCGACCCGCGCGACCATCTTCTCGACCCACTCGCGCTCCTCGGCGGCGGTGAACCGGGCCGGGATGAGCACGACGATGCGGGCGCCGTCGCGGTAGGCCGACACGGTGCGTCGCCGCTTCGCGCTGCGCCGGACCTCGATCGGGGTCGGGTTCGGGGTCACCATGACTCACTCCGCACGGACGACACGCTAACCACCGGCTCGGACATCAGGCCGATAGCCGGGCGTTTCGTCCACAGTTGTTCCCTGGTTTCCACAGCGTGAGCCGCCTTGTCCACACAGTTATCCACAGGTGTGGACATTCACTTCAGGGTTACCGTCCGTTCAGATACGCCCCACCGGCCGGCCATCCGATCGCGGCGATCCGGGCTGTGGACAACCCGCTCGGCGCGACCGGCGCGTGGCAGCGTCGGCGCCGTGACCATCATCGACGACCCGGCGCCGAGCGGCGACGATTTCGTGCTCGGACCGGCCACCCGGCTGCTGTGGCGCTCCCCGCACTCGATCCACCTCGAACTGGGCGAGCAGGCGGTCGTCGTCGAGGGCCTGCCGGCCTCGGCCGTGAGCCGGGTCGTCGCCCACCACCCGCCCCCCGATCCGGCGGCGAGCGACCCCGCGATCACCCGCGCCCTGGTCGACCTCGCCGACGCCGGCTACCTCTGGCCGCGCATCCCGGAATCCGGGGAGTACCGCGAGCCCGGGCCGGCCGGCGACCACAGCGACCCGCGCCGCGCGCCGCCGCATCCGCGCCTGGCCGGCGAGCTCACCGCCCTGGCCGTCACCCATGCCGAGCGGGCCGCCGAGGTGCTGGCCGCGCGCGGCCAGGCGAGCGTGGTCGTGCACGGCCGCAGCCGGGCCGCGGCTCACCTCGGCGCCGTGCTGGCCGCGGCCGGGGTCGGGCGGGTGCACTGTGTCGCCGGCGGCACGGTCCGGCTGCACCAGGCGATGCCGGGGGGCGTGCTGCCGGGCGACGAGGGTCTCGACCTCTCGGTCGCGGCCGACACCGCGCTGCACCGGGCCGCGCCGGAGGTCGACACGACGCCGCCACCGCCCGATCAGGCTCCCGACCTCACGGTTCTGGCGATCGACGCCCCGATCGACGACGACCGCCGGGTCGCGCTGCACGCCGCCGGGGCCGCCCATCTCGTGGTGTCGCTCGGCGCCGATCGCGGCACGGTCGGGCCGCTCGTGCTGCCCGGGCTCACCAGTTGTCTGCGCTGCGCCGATCTCCACCGCCGCGATCGCGATCCGGCCTGGTCGGCCCTCGCGGTGCAGCTCACCGTGCCCCGCCGCGGCGGCTCGGGCTCCGACGTCGCGGTGTCCACCGTGGTCGTCGGGGCGGCCGCGCTGCAGGCGCTCGCCTTCCTCGACGGCGGCGATCCGGCCTGCGTCGACGGCACCCTCGAGCTGCGGCTGCCCGACTGGCGCCTGCGCCGGCGCAGCCGGCCGCCACACCCCGACTGCGACTGCGCCCTGCCCGCCGATCCGGGCCGGTAGTCCTCGGCGTGGGGAGTCCCACTCAGCAGGGCATTCGTCGGGCGGACGGGCAGAATGGACCCGTGTCAGACATTCCCCAGCGGCGCGTGGCTCGGACGGCGAAGTTGGCATCCCTGCCGTTGGGCGTCGCCGGCCGCGCCACTGTCGGTCTCGGCCGCCGGATGACCGGCCGTTCGGCCGAGGACGTCACCGCCGAGCTGCAGGCCCGTACCGCCGAACAGCTGTTCACCGTGCTCGGTGAGCTCAAGGGCGGAGCGATGAAGCTCGGCCAGGCCCTGTCGGTCTTCGAGGCGGCGCTGCCCGAGGACAGCGCCGCCCCGTACCGCGAGGCGCTCACCAAGCTGCAGGAGGCCGCGCCGCCGATGCCTGCGGCCACCGTGCACAAGGTGCTCGACGAGCAGTTCGGCCGCCGCTGGCGGGAACGCTTCACCCACTTCGACGACGTCCCGGCCGCGGCGGCGAGCATCGGCCAGGTCCACCGCGCGGTGTGGTCCGACGGCCGCGAGGTCGCGGTCAAGCTGCAGTACCCCGGCGCCGGCCCGGCCCTGATGGCCGACCTCACCCAGCTCACCCGGCTGGCCTGGCTGTTCGCGCGCATCTCCCCCGGCCTCGACGTCAAGCCGCTGCTCGCCGAGCTCAAGGAGCGGGTGCTCGAGGAGCTCGACTACACCCTCGAGGCCGACGCCCAGCGGGCGTTCGCCGCCGCGTACGCCGACGACGAGCAGATCGCGATCCCGCGCATCGTGGCGAGCGCGCCGAAGGCGATCATCAGCGAGTGGATGGACGGGCGCCAGCTGTCCTCGATCATCGCCTCGGGCAGCCAGGACGACCGCGACACCGCCGGTTCCCTGATGGCGCTGCTGCACTACTCGGCCCCCGGCCGGGCCGGGCTGCTGCACGCCGACCCGCACCCGGGCAACTTCCGGATGCTGCCCGACGGCCGGCTGGGCGTGGTCGACTTCGGCGCCGTGGCGCGACTGCCCGGCGGCTACCCCGTCGGGCTCGGCCGCCTGACCCGCCTCGCCGTCGACGGGGACGCCGACGGCGTGCTGCAGGTCATGCGCGACCTGCACTTCGTGCGGGCCGGCGTGAAGATCACCGCCGACGAGGCGATGAACTACCTCGGCCCGATCCTCGACCCGCTGCGCGAGCCGTCCTTCACCTTCAGCCGCGAGTGGATGCGCACCCAGGCCGCGCGCCTGGCCGATCCGCGCGGCGAGGAGGCCCGGGTCGGGCGGCAGCTGAACCTGCCACCGTCCTACCTGCTGATCCACCGGGTCACGCTCGGTTCGATCGGTGTGCTCTGCCAGCTCGGTGCGACGGCGCCGTACCGCTCGCTCGCCGAGCACTGGCAGCCCGGCTTCGCGCACGCGTCGGGCGAACTCGGCGACTGAGCCTCGGCTCGACGGCCGGGACGATCCCACCCCTGGGTGTGCTTGTCGTGAGGCCGGGTCCCGCGGTGCAATGGCAGGTATGGACGTCGTGTGTTCGCTCTGCGGCCGGGTGGCCGATCCGGAGGCCGACGGCAACCCGCCCCTGGCCTGGTCGGCCGACATGGTCGAGACGAGTTCCGGGCACCGCACCCGCTGGGTCTGCGTCGACTGCACCCGGCGCTACGTCCGCTCGATCGAGGCGAAGCTCGACCAGGAGTGGTGGTGAACGACGGCGGCCGCCGGATCGGGTGATCCGGCGGCCGTCGTCGTTCGATGGTGCGGGCGATCAGCGGACCGACGCCTCGTGCACACGCTCGGCGTGCCGCGACTCGGCGGCCCGGGCGTAGCGCGACACGCGGTGCCAGCGGCGCCGGGCCGCGAGCTCGCGGGCCAGACGCATCTCCCGCGAGCGCTGTTGGGACTCGCGCATTCGGTCTCGTGCGAGTGCTTCATGCATGACGTACATGGTGATGCTCCTTGAAAGTGGGGTCGGCGGAACGGCATTGGCTCTTGCGTGCATCGGGTCGCGCCCGGACGGGTCGATCCCGATTGGGTCCTTCGTGACGTAGGGACAAAGGATCATGCGGCGACCTCGGTGCGATCGGCCTTGCGCGGACGACCGCGCGGCCGCTTGCGGGCCACGACCGTGCCCCGCTCGAAGATCTCGCCGCCCCAGACGCCCCAAGGCTCCCGACGCTCGAGAGCGCCGGAGAGGCAGGCGAGGCGGGCCGGGCAGGCCTGGCAGAACGACTTTGCGCTCTCCAGGTCGGCGGGTGTCTCGGCGAACCACAGGTCGGGGTTCTCCACCCGGCACGGCACGTCGTCGGGGCACTCCTTCGAGAGTGGGTCCAGCGGGTCGATTCCGATCGCGTCGAAGCCGATCTGGTCGAGGGGCTTCACCTCGTCGATCGCGCAACTGGTCAACACGTCGGGTCACCTCCTTCACTTCGGTTGATGTGGATGGATCTCGTGCGTTCGTGAATCACTCGGTTGACGGTCAATCGCTTGTAGGTGTGACGTCGGGTGCCGTTCTGGTCGGCGTCGGAGAAACAGAAAGGCCGCGGTTCCCAAGCTGGGAGCCGCGGCCTCGAGGAGCCATTGTCGTTGACTTTCGTCAACTGGATGTTCCTCGAGGTGGGCGGCCCTGCTTGCGGCCGGCGTAGGCGCCGAGACCGGCGGTGGCCGGGACGACATCCGTGAACCGGACGATGCTGGTGCCTGCGTGGACAGACGTGTCCTGCAGATCATTGGCGGTCGGGGCGATCAGGGACGGCGTGCACGTCGGCCACGAACCCTCGACCCGCGTCGGCATCGCGAACGGCGAGACGGCGGTCGGGAGGAGGCTGCGCGAACGCACGGCCGGCGGGAACACTGCGGGGATCGAGATCGTCTCGATCGTGTTCGTGTTCTTCATCGCGGGCCACCTCCTCTTCGACTCGTGCGCGCGCGGAATCGCGTGCGGTGTGCCTGCAGGCTAACGGGGGGCCAAACCGGCCCGCAACCCATTTATTCGCACCGGCCCGAAATCGACTTGTCCGCTCGTGTGGCTGCGATTTCGGCGCCGATCACGACCACACGGGCGGACAAGTGCGGGGGTTGGCCCTGACACACTGGCCGCCATGGCCCCCGCTCCCGCCCGGCCGACGTCCGCGGCGCTCGGCACCGTCCTCGCCGTGCTGTTCCTGACCTTCCTCGACACCACGATCGTGAGCGTCACGCTCGGCAGCCTCGAGACCGACATCGGCGCCGGCGTGATCCCCCTGCAATGGGTGATCAACGCCTACGCGCTTGCCTTCGCGAGTCTCATGCTGCTCGGCGGCTCGCTGGGTGACCGGTTCGGACGCCGCCGGCTGATGCTCGCCGGCATCGTGGCCTTCGCGGTCGGCTCGCTGCTGTGCGCCCTGGCCTCGGGCGTGGCCCTGGTCATCGCCGGCCGGGCGGTGATGGGCATCGGGGCCGCCGCCTCGGAGCCCGGCACGCTGTCGGTGATCCGGCAGCTGTACCCCGAGCGCGGCCCGCGGGCCCGGGCGCTCGGGGCGTGGTCGGCGGTGTCCGGGCTGGCGCTCGCGCTCGGCCCGGTCATCGGCGGCGTGATCGTCGGCGTCTCCGACTGGCGTTGGGTGTTCTGGTTCAACCTGGTCGCCGCACTCGGGGTGCTCGCCGCGGTGCTCGCGTTCGTCCCCGAGAGCCGCGACCCGCAGCCGGGACGCCTCGATCTCGCCGGCGCCGCGCTCGGCGCGGCCGGCCTCGGGTTCGTCATCTACGCCGCGATCTCCGGGGAGTACCAAGGGTTCGGCACGTGGTGGATCGTCGCGCTGTTCGCGCTCGGCGGTCTGTGCCTGGTCGCGTTCGTACCGGTCGAGACGCGTGCCCGCAGCCCGCTGCTCGACCTGCGGTACGTGCGACGTCCGATCGTCTCGTCGGCGCTCTTCTCGGCCTTCGCCGTCTACTTCGGCGTCTTCGCGATCTTCTTCTTCACCGCGCTCTACCTCGACATCGGGCAGCACTACTCGGGGCTGCGGCTCGCCGAGATGTTCGCGCCGATGGCGGCGGCGATCGTCGTCGGCGGTGTCGCCACCGGCCGGTGGGTGGCCCGCGCCGGCACGCGGGCCCCGACAGTGACCGGCTGCGTCATCGCCGCCCTCGGCATGCTGCTGGCCCGCGTCGAGCTCGGGCACGGCAACTCACTCACGTTCGCGCTGCTCGCGCTGGCGCTCGCGCTCGCCGGTGTCGGGTTCGGCATGACCGTGGTGCCGCTGACCTCGGCCGTGCTCACGCACATCCCGGCCCGGCACTCCGGCATGGCCGCCTCCGCCACCAACACCGCGCGCCAGCTCGGCGCCGTCGTCGGCGTCGCCGCACTCGGCGCGATCATCAACTCGCACCTGACCCGGGCGGTCAGCGAGTTCTTCACCGGTCCCCTGCTGGGCGGGGCGAAGGACAGCGTGCTCAAGGCGCTCGAGACCGGCGGCAGCTCCGACGGCCTCGACCTGTCCAACATCCCGGACGCATTCGTCCGCGCCTTCCTCGACGGGCTGCAACTCGCGCTGGCAGTGGCGATCGTCCTGATCGTGCTCGCCGGGGTGGCGGCCGCGCTGGTGAAGGAGCCCGCGCCCGAGCCGGACTCCGATCAGCTGACGTCGACCGGCTCGACGTCGGCCGGGTCGGCACCGCCGAGCACCGAGAGCACCGGCTCGGCGTAGCGGGTCAGCTTGGTCGGACCGACGCCGGTGATCTGGGCGAGCCCGGCCCGGCTCTTGGGGCGGGCATCGGCGATGGCGACCAAGGTGGCGTCACTGAACACGACGTAGGGCGGCACCTTCTGGGCCTCGGCCTGCGCCTTGCGCCAGGCGCGCAACCGGCCGAACAGCTCGGCGTCCTCGGCCTCGGGTTTCCGCGCCTTCGATTTCGCCCGCGGGGCGAAGTCGCGCGGCACCTCGGGCCGCAGCCCGTCGAGGAACCGGCTGGCCCGGCGCCCCTTGCGCTGCCCCGGGCTGCGCGCGAGCGCCCACGACAGGGCCAGCTGCTCGCGGGCCCGGGTGATGCCGACATAGAGCAGCCGCTTCTCCTCGGCGAGCTGCGCCGGGGTCGTCGCGTGCTGGATCGGCAGCGTGGTGTCGGTCAGGCCGACGAGGAACACGCAGTCCCACTCGAGCCCCTTGGCCGAGTGCAGCGACGCCAGCGTGACGCCCTGGACGGTCGGGGCGTGCTGCGCGCCGGCCCGCTGGTCGAGCTCGGTGGTGAAGGCATCGAGATGCGCCTCGGGCGTGACCGCCAGGAGGTCGTCGGCGAGGGTGACGAGGGCGGCCAGCGATTCCCACCGCTCGCGCGCGGCGCCGCCGGGCGGGGCGTTGTCGGGGTACCAACCCAGGCTGCCGAGCACGCTGCGCACGGCGTCGGGCAGCGACTCGGTGGTCTCCTCGCCGCTGCGGGCGGCACCGCGCAGCAGCAGCCGGGCCTCGCGGATCTCCGCGCGGTCGAAGAATCGCTGACCCCCGCGCAGAACATAGGGCACGCCGACCTGCGACAGCGCGGCCTCGTACACCTCGGACTGCGCGTTGATGCGGAACAGGATCGCGATCTCCGCCGCCGGGGTGCCGGCCTCGACGAGGCGCCGGCACTGCGCCGCGACGAACGCGGCCTCGGCCGGCTCGTCGTCGAACTCGGCGAAGGTCGGGTCGGGGCCGTCGGGCCGCTGGCCGACGAGGGTGAGCGCCGCGTCGCCGCCGCGCACCAGCGAGTTGGCGAGCGCGACCACCTGCGGCGTGGAGCGGTAGTCGCGGTGCAGCCGCACCAGCACGGCATCGGGGAAACGGCGCCGGAAGTTCAGCAGGTGATCGGGGGTCGCCCCGGCGAAGGAGTAGATCGTCTGGTTGGCGTCGCCGACGACGCAGAGGTCGGTGCGATCACCGAGCCAGGCGTCGAGCAGCCGCTGCTGCAGCGGCGAGACGTCCTGGTACTCGTCGACCACGAAGTGCCGGTAACGGCTGCGGATCTCCTCGGCGACGTCGGGCAGCTCCTCGAGCGCGCCGGCCATGATGAGCAGCAGGTCGGAGAAGTCGATCTGGCCCGAGCGTCGCTTCGTCTGCTCGTACTCGGCGTAGAGCTTGGCGACGGTGTCGGGCGTCGAGGTCGTCTCGCGCCCCGCGGCGCGGGCGATCCCGGGGTAGGCCTCGGGCGTGGCCAGCACGGCCTTGGCCCAGTCGATCTCGGCGGTGAGGTCGCGCAGCTCGGCGCGGTCGAGTCGCATCCGCAGCCGGGCAGCGGCGTTGCCGACGAGGCGCATCGGGTTGTCGACGACCTCGGGCGTGCCGCCGCCCAGGATCCGCGGCGCGAAGTACTGCAGCTGCCGCAGCGCCGCCGCGTGGAACGTGCGGGCCTGCACGCCGCCGGCTCCGAGGGTGCGCAGCCGGGTGCGCAGCTCGCCGGCCGCGCGGGCGGTGAAGGTGACTGCGAGCAGCTGCCCCGGCGGCACCGCGCCGCTGCGCACCGCGTAGGCGATGCGGTGGGTGATCGCGCGGGTCTTGCCCGTCCCGGCGCCGGCGAGGATGCAGACGGGACCCCGCACCGCGGACGCGGCCTCACGCTGCTCGGGGTCGAGCCCAGCCAGCACGCTCTCGGGATCCTGCACGAGGACCGATCCTGCCAGCGGACCACGACACTCCGGGCAGCGCCTGTGGACATGTGGCGACGGCCATGCGGCGGCGCGGGGAGCGGAATTCGGGGCAACCCCGCGGCGTTGGCCCCACGTCACCCCCGGCGCGAAGGAGCGGTTGCCCCGATGTTCACGATGTACACGACCAGTTGGTGCGGGTTCTGCTCCCGGCTCAAGAGCGGCCTGGCCCGCGAGGGCATCACCTACGACGAGGTCGACATCGAGCGCACCGACGGCGCCGCCGAGATCGTGATGGAGGTCAACGGCGGCAACCGGACCGTGCCGACCCTCGTCTTCGCCGACGGCACCGCGCTCACGAACCCGAGCGTCACAGAGGTCAAGGCGAAGCTCGCGGCTTGAGCTGGACCCCGCTCTCACCTGACCGGCTGACCGAGGGTCTCGCCGACCGGCTCGTCCGCCGACCGGGCATCGTCCGGGTGGCCGTCGACGGGCCCGAGTGCGCGCACGCCGAGCATCTCGTCGGCGAGGTGCAGGAAGCCCTGCGGGCGCGGGGGCGGCCGAGCGGGCACGTGCCGGCGCGCCTGTTCTGGCGCGACGCGTCCGTGCGTCTCGAACACGGCCACGAGGACATCGAGTCCTATCTCGGCTGGCTCGACGCCGACGCGCTGCGCCGCGAGGTGCTCGTCCCGATCGGCGCCGAGGGCACCTACCTGCCCTCGCTGCGCGATCCGGCGACGAACCGCTCGACCCGCGAACCGGTCCGCCGCGCCGACGCCGGCACCGTGCTGTTCGTCAGCGGCGAGTTCCTGCTCGGTCTCGGCCTGCCGTTCGACGAGGTGATCCACCTGACGATGTCGCCCGCGGCCCGCAGCCGGCACACCGCCGCGGACCAGGCGTGGACGCTGCCCGCGCACGAGCGGTACGAGGCCGAGGTCGACCCCGCCGCCCTGGCCGACGTCGTGGTGCGGCTCGAGGACCCCCGCCGCCCCGCGGTGCGCGGGCTCTCATGATGTTGTCGGACGGTCGACCTACCGTGGAGGACGTGACCGAGGAGCCGGGGTGGGTGCGCCGGCTCTGGGGTCAGGTGGTGCGGCACCGGCGCAACGTCGTCCTGGCCCTCGTCGCCTCGCTCGGGGGCAGCGCGGCCCAGACGACGGTCCCGCTCATCGCCCGCCAGATCGTCGACGAGGTGGTCGTCGCGAAGCAGGGGGCGCTGTGGCCCTGGCTCGTGCTGCTCTTCGCCGCGGCCGGTCTGGCCTTCGGCCTCGCCTACGTGCGGCGCTACCGCGGCGGGCAGGTGGCGCTGGAGGTGCAGTTCGACCTGCGCAACGCCATGCACGACCACCTGCAGTCCATGGACCAGGCCGCGCTGAGCCGCATGTCGACCGGGCAGCTCGTGTCGCGCGCGAACTCCGACTCCGCGCTCGTGCAGGGGTTGCTGAGCTTCCTGCCGCTGATGATCGGCAACCTGCTGATGGTGGTGCTGGCGCTCGGCGTCATGTTCGTCCTGTCGCCGCTGCTCGCGCTGCTCGCCCTGGTCGTCATGCCGGCCCTGTTCGTCGTCTCCTACCGCATGCGCCGACGCGTCTTCCCGGCCACCTGGGACGCGCAACAGCGCGAGGGCGACGTCGCCCAGATCGTCGACGAGGGCGTCACCGGCGTCCGCATCGTCAAGGCGTTCGGGCAGGAGGCCCGCGAACTCGGCCGGCTCACCGAGGCGGCCCAGAAGCTGTACGGCTCGCGGCTGCGGGCGACCCGCCTGCAGGCCCGCTACCAGCCGCTGCTCGAGGCGATCCCGACCGTCGCGCAGGTCGCGATCCTGGTGTTCGGCGGGCTGCTCGCGCTGCACGGCACGATCACGCTGGGCACCTTCCTGGCCTTCTCCACCTACGTCGGGCAGTTCGCGGCGCCCGCCCGCCAGCTGGCCGCGATCCTGACGGTCGGCCAGCAGGCCCGGGCCGGCGTCGAGCGAATCTTCCAGCTCCTCGACCTCCGCCCCGCGATCACCGACGCGCCCGACGCGATCGAGCTCCCGGCCGTCGCCGGCGAGATCGTCTTCGACCACGTGCGCTTCGGCTACGACCTCGACCGCCCGGTGCTGGACGGCGTGGACCTGCGCATCGCTCCGGGCGAGCGGGTGGCCCTGGTCGGCGCGAGCGGCAGCGGCAAGTCGACCGTGGCGGCCCTGGTGTCGCGCTTCCACGATCCCGACTCCGGCAGCGTGCGCCTCGACGGTCACGACCTGCGCGAGGTCGGACTGCACTCGCTGCGCCGGCAGATCGGGGTGGCCTTCGAGGAGAGCTTCCTGTTCTCCGCCACGGTGCGGGCCAACATCGCCTACGGCCGGCCCGACGCGTCCGACGCCGCGATCGAGGCCGCGGCCCGCGCCGCCCAGGCGCACGACTTCATCACCGAGCTGCCCGCCGGCTACGAGACGCTCGTCGGCGAGCGGGGCCTGACCCTGTCGGGCGGCCAGCGCCAGCGGGTGGCCCTGGCCCGCGCGATCCTCGCCGACCCCGCGGTGCTCATCCTCGACGACGCGACGAGCGCGGTCGACGCCCGCACCGAGGAGGCGATCCACGACGGCCTGCGGGCGGTGCTGCACGGGCGCACCACCCTGCTCATCGCGCACCGGCTGTCGACCCTCAACCTGGCCGATCGCATCGTCGTTCTGGAGCGGGGCCGGGTCGTCGACGACGGCACGCACGACGAGCTGACCGAGCGCAGCCCGCTCTACCGCAGCCTGCTGTCCGGGCTGGAGGACGAGCCGGCCCGCCGGGCGGGCGACCGCATCGAGGCCCTGGCCGCGCTGACCCGCGACGGCGTCACCGCCTCGGCGTGGCGCGAGACCGCGGCCCCGCGACCCGCCCGATCCGTCGCACCGTCGGCCGGGCTCGGGGCCGGGCTGGTGCACAGCGGCGGACCGAACGGCATCTTCAGCGGCCTGCCGGCGACCCCGCAACTCGTCGCGCAGGTCGAGGCGCTGCCCCCGGTCCGCGACGTCGCCGTGCTCGACCTCGCCCGCGAGAGCCGGCACCAGCGGGAGTTCGGGCTCGGCCGGCTGCTGCGCCAGTTCCGCGGCCCGCTGTTGATCGGGCTCGTCCTCGTCGTGCTCGACGCCGTCGCCGGGCTGGCCGGGCCGTTCCTCGTCAAGATCGGCGTCGACAGCGGCGTGGCGCACGGCTCGGAATCGGTCCTGCTCGCCGCCGCCGCGGCCTTCCTCGGGGTCGCCCTGGTCGACCTGCTGGTGAAGGTCGCCTCGACCTTCGTCACCGGTCGCACCGCCGAGCGGATCATGCTCTCGTTGCGCATCCGCATCTGGGCGCAGTTGCAGCGGCTCTCGCTGGACTACTACGAGCGCGAGCTCGCGGGCCGCATCATGACCCGGATGACGACCGACGTCGACCAGTTCGAGTCGCTGGTCAGCAACGGCTTGCTGTCGGCCCTGATCGCGTTCGTGACCTTCGTCGGCGTCGGCGTCACGCTGCTCCTCGTCGATCTCGAGCTCGGCCTGGTCACGCTGAGCGTGATGCTGCCGCTGGCGGTCGCGACGGTCTGGTTCCGGGCCCGATCGACCGTCCTCTACGACGTCTCGCGCGAGCGCATCGCGGCCGTGAACGCCGACTTCCAGGAGAGCCTGTCGGGCGTGCGCGAGTCGCAGGCGTTCGCGCACGAGGCGGCGACGATCCGGCGCTTCCACGACCTCGGCCGCGCCTACCTCGAGTCGCGCATCGGGGCCCAGCGGCTCGTAGCGGTCTACTTCCCGGGCGTGCAGTTCCTGGCCGCGGTGGCCGACGCGCTGGTCCTCGGGGTGGGCGCGTCGCTGATCCGCTCGGGTTCGCTGACCGTCGGCGCGCTCATCGCCTTCCTGCTCTACATCGACATGTTCTTCAGCCCCATCCAGCAGCTGTCCCAGGTGTTCGACTCGTGGCAGCAGACCCGTGTCTCGGTGCGGCGGATCGCCGAGCTGATGGCACTCGACCCACTCACCCCCGAACCGGCGGCCCCGGTCGCGCTCGATGCGCCCGACGGCGCGGTCGCGGTCGAGGACGTGCGCTTCGCCTACCCCGGCACGAGCGGCGGGGACGCGCTGCGCGAGTTCGCGCTCTCGGTCTCGGCGGGCGAGACGGTGGCCCTGGTCGGCGAGACCGGGGCCGGCAAGTCGACCGTGCTCAAGCTGCTGGCCCGCTTCTACGACCCGCTCGACGGCCGGGTGTCGCTCGACGGCCACGATCTACGGACGCTCGACCTCGCCGGGTTCCGGCGCCACCTGGGCTACGTGCCGCAGGAGGCGTTCCTGTTCACCGGCACGGTGCGCGACAACATCGCCTACGGACGGCCGGAGGCGGGCGACCACGAGGTCGAGGCGGCGGCCCGGGCGGTGGGCGCGCACGACGTCATCGCCTCGCTGCCCGGCGGCTACCTGACCCACCTGCGCGAGCGGGGCGGGTCGCTGTCCTCGGGCCAGCGGCAGCTCATCGCGCTGGCCCGGGCCCAGCTCGCCGATCCGGCGCTGCTGCTGCTCGACGAGGCCACCTCGAACCTCGACCTCGCCACCGAGTCGCACGTCACCGCGGCCATGCGCTCGGTCGCCGACGGCCGCACCACCATCGTCATCGCCCACCGGCTGCAGACCGCCCGCACCGCCGACCGGATCGCGATGCTCGACCGCGGCCGGGTCGTCGAGGTCGGCACCCACGACGAGCTACTCGCCCGCGACGGCAGTTACGCCCGGATGTGGCGGGCCTTCGAGCTGGTCGGGGCAGCGGCGTTCGCCCCGGACTGATCCGCTCGCCGACACCGGCATGATCATCATTCTGCGTGCATTCGCACTACGGCGGTCCGGTACCGCTGCCGCGCGAATCTTGAGTCAGGCGCTTCTGGGGCGGATCACCGCAGCCCCGTAACTTGGTCCCTGAGCGAGCAACCCGAACCCCCCGCCGGGTCGCGGACTCACGGTTCACGACAACGCATCAACGGTTCGGTTCCCCCGCCCGTACCGCGATGCCACACAAAGGTTCACCAGAAGTCGACGGAAACCCCGCCTGCCCCCGGCCGGCGGGGTTTTCTCGTTCCCGCGCCCGCGTGTATCTGCCGCCTGCGAGGGCCGCTCCTCCCCGATGCCAGGTCCTACCGAGGAGGAATCCCATGGACACCGTCGACCGCCACCGCACCACGTCACCGTCCCCGGCCGTCGCCGCCGCCGAGCAGCGGCTCTACGACGCCGAGACCGCACTGCACGCCGCGCGGCAGAGTGGAGTCGACGCCTGGGTCGCCGCCGCGTACGACCGCCTGCACGAGACCATCCTCGAGCACGACGCCGTCCGGTCACGCTGAGCAACGATCACGACCCGGTGGATCGAGTTAGTGCATCCGCACCAGAAAACACCGTGCAGAAACGCGGGCGATTGCGTACAGCGGTGCCTGTGTCGCTCGCGGGGTGACTACCTACAGTTGTGCCTGAGCGAGCAACCCGATCCCCCGCCGGGAAGCGACCTCAAGTCACACCCACAACGCATCGCGGCCCGGTTCCCCCGCCCGTACCGCGCTGCCACATAGCACCAGGACAGCCCCGCCAGCCCCCCGGCCGGCGGGGCGTCCTGCTTAACGGCGGCGGCGCCCGGCGGCACAGCGGTCAGATGTCGCCGGCCAGCCAGCGGTCGATGAGGAATCGGGAGATCGAGAAGTGCGGCGGGATGCCGCGCAGCCGCACGCCGTCGCTGACATCCAGGGGCGTAGTGAGGTCGTCGGTCCAGTCGGCCGCCCGCCGGATCTCCTCGCGGGAGAACCAGCCGGCCTCGGCCATCTCGACCGGGTCGAGGGTGATCGACGGGTCCCCGTCGAGCCGGGCGACGAACCCGAGCATCAGCGACGCCGGGAACGGCCAGGGCTGGCTGGCGACGTAGCGGATGTCGCGGATCGCGACGCCGACCTCCTCGTAGACCTCGCGGGCCACGGCCGCCTCGAGCGACTCCCCCGGCTCGACGAAGCCGGCCAGGGTGGAGAAGCGGCCCTCCCCCCACTGCGGTCCGCGCCCGAGCAGGGCCAGGTCACCGCCGTCGTGGATGAGCATGATGACGGCGGGATCGGTGCGCGGGAAGTGCTGGCTGCCGTCCTCGGGGCAGGTGCGGGTCCAGCCGGCGAGGGTCTCGCCGGTGGGCGCGCCGCAGATCGGGCAGTGCGTGTGGCGCTGGTGCCACTGTTCGAGCCCGACGGCGCTCACCACCAGGCCCGCCTCGAGGTCGTCGGCGGCGGCGCCGAACTCGCGCAGCGTGCGCCAGTTGTCACCGTCCGGCTCGGCCGTCACCGCGAAGTGCGGGACGTCGTCGATGACGCCGAGGAAGCGGCGCGGGCCGTCCGGGGCGTCGGCGGCGGCGCGGAACTCGATCCGACCGGCGTCGGTGACCGGGGTGGACGACTTGGGGCTGATCAGCACCACCCGGGCCCGGGCCCAGGCCTCGGCCAGCCAGGCGTCGTCGGAGCGGTGCAGCGCGGCGCGGTCGAACGAGACCCGCGACAGCGGTGGCCCGCCGGCGTCGTGCACCCCGCCACCGCTCAAGACTCGACCGCCCCCAGGGCGGCCAGCGGTCCGGTGATCGACACGGCGTCACCGACGACCACGCCGGTGAACTGCGACGGCGCGAAGAACTCGGCGGCCGCGGCGCTGACGTCGTCGACCGTGGTGGCGAGCAGCCGGCCGGGGTGCGCCTTGATCCAGTCGAGGCCCAGCCCGAACGCGGAGAACGCCGAGAGGGTCGAGGCCAACCCGGCCTGGGTGGCGGTCGACATCGCCAGCGTGCCGATCGCGTACTGGCGCACCGACTCGAGCTCGGCCTCGGTGACCGGCAGGGATGCGATCCGGCCGAGCTCGTAGCGCGTCTCGAGCATCGCCGGGCCGGTGACCTCGGTGGCGACCTCGACGTCGAGGTTCAGCGTCGAGCCGAGCACGTGATGGTCGATCCGGCTGTGCGGGCCGTAGGTATAGCCCTTGTCCTCACGGATGTTCTCCGTCCAGCGGGAGGAGAAGTAGCCACCGAAGATCAGGTTGGCGAGCTGCAGGGCCGGGTAGCCGTCGTCGGTGCGGGTGAGCGCCGTGCGGGCGAGCCGCACCGAGGTCTGCACCGAGCCGGGACGATCGACGACCAGCAGCGGACCGGCCGGCGGGGTCGGCAGGCCGGGCACGCGTGCCTTGGCCGCCGTGCCGCTCCACCCGGCGAGCGCCTCGGCAGCGAGGTCGACCATCCGGGCCGGGGCGGCATCGCCGACGAGCACGAGCACCGCGGTGCCGGGGCGCATGAGCGAGGTGTGCATCGACCGCAGCTGGGCCGGGGTCACCGCGGCGACATCGGCCGGCTGCGCGAGATCGATCGCGTAGGGATGCTCGCCCCACATGCGCTTGGCCAGCGCCTCGCTCGCGACGACACCCGCGCGGGCGCGGGCGATGGTCAACTTCTCGACCATGCGATCGCGTTCGGTGGCGACCTCGTCCTTGGCGTAGGCCGGCTCGGTGAGCACCGTGCCGACGAGGCCGAGCAGGTGCCTGAGGTTGGTGTTGAGGACGTTGCCACCGAGCACCAGCCGATCGGCATCGACCGACACGGACAGGTCAGCCCCCAGGGCCTGGATCGCGGCGGCGAGGCCGGCCCGGTCGAGATCGGCCGCCCCGGTGAGCATCGCCTCGGCCAGCAGCGCGCCGCGGGCCGGGTGCCCGGCCTTGGCCGACAGGAACGGCACGCGCAGCCGCAGCTCGACGATCGGCACGCCCGGCTTGCGGACCGCGATGACCTTCAACCCGTTGTCCAGCACGCTCTCGGTCACCCGCAGCGTCTTGGACACCCGTGGCTTGGTCAGCGCCGGAACGGTCTTGGGCTCGAGGTGCTTCTTTCCGCCCTTGTCGCTCATCGATCCTCCTCCCGGTCGCTCGCTCCGCTCGGGCCCGGCATCGGATCGATCCGCTCCTTCGTCGCGGTCTGTGCTTGCTGGTTCGCACCGCTTGCGTCGCTCACTTCGCCCCTCCCGCGATCAGCTCGAGCACAGCCCGTCGGTCCGGAGTCAGCCCGCTCGCCGCCTTCCGGACGTCGTCGCCGCTGACCGCGGCGAGGCGGCCGGGCAGCTCGGCGATGAGCTCGGCCCGCCCGTGGATCAGCTCGAACTTCGCGAACTCGAGGGTGCGCGAGATGACTGCGTCCATCTCGCGGAACAGCACGCTGATCAGCCGCGTGCGGACGCGATCGAGCTCGCCCGGCTCGAGCCCGTCGTCGGCGATGCGGGACAGCTCCTCGTCGACCCCGCGCAGGATCGCGTCGAGGGCGCCGGCGTCGGGGTAGTGCGCGCTGATCGTGAACGAGGTCGGGTCCCGCTCGTCGAACGGATCGCCGAACTCGCCGATGTAGGCCGACACGTCGGTGACGAGGTGATCGCGTTGCACGAGGCGGCGCTGCAGACGGGAGGCGTCGCCGTCGGAGAGCACCTCGCCCAGCAGCAACAGGGCGAGCAGGTCGTGGAACTCACCGACCGGGTCGGCCACCCGGTAGCCGATCGCCACCGCCGGGATCGGCGCGTGCGGGTCGTCGTGGGTGTCTCGCCGCTCGGCGGTGAGCGCCGGCTCGGCGAAGCTCGGCCGCTTCGGCGCCTTGCGCTTGCGGATGTCGCCGAAGTGCTTCTCGACGAGCTCGAGCGTCTCGTCCACGTCGAGGTCCCCGGCCACCGCGAGCACGGCGTTGGCCGGGGCGTAGTAGCGGTCGAAGAAGTCGCTGGCGTCCTCGACCGTGGCGCTCTCGAGGTCGGTGAAGCCGCCGTAGCCGTTGTGCGAGTTGGCGAACGTGTCGAACAGGACGGCCGGCAGGTAGATCCACGGGAAGCCGCCGTAGGGGCGGTTCATCACGTTGACCCGGATCTCGTTCTTGACGACCTCGAGCTGGTTGGCCAGGTTCTCCTCGGTGATGCGCGGGCTGAGCATGCGGTCGGCCTCGAGGAAGAGCCCGCGCTCGAGCGCATTCGACGGCAGCGACTCGAAGTAGTTCGTGTAGTCGAAGTGCGTGCTGCCGTTGAACGTGCCGCCCGAGGACTGCACGTAGCGGAAGTGCTCGAGCTTCTCGAGGTTGGCCGAGCCCTGGAACATCAGGTGCTCGAAGAGGTGCGCGAAACCGGTGCGGCCCTCGGGCTCGGAGCGGATGCCGACGTCGTAGAGCACCGCGACGCCGACGACCGGCGCCGACCGGTCGGGCGCGACGACCACGCGCAGGCCGTTGGCCAGCGTGTGGTGGGTGAGGTCGAACGTCGGGCTGGGCAGCTTCTGCGGACGCGGCACGTCGCCCACCCTAGTGTTCCGCTCCGGACCGATGGTTCAGCTCGAGCGCAGCGCCTCAGCGCCCACCTCGGCGAAGCGCGTCCACAGCAGCGCCGCGGCCTCGGCCCCCTTGTAGAGCATCGACAGCGTGACCTTCTCGTTCGGCGCGTGGATCTGGTCGTCGGGCAGGCCGACGCCGAGGAACACCAGCGGGCGGTCGACCGCGGCCTGCAGCCCGGCCTCGGGTCCGCTGCCGCCCTCACGGGTCGGCAGCACCTGGGCGCCGTCGAAGGCCTCGCTGATCGCGCCGCTGAGCGCGTTGTACGCCGGCGTGCCGAGCGGCACGAGGCAGGCCCGCACCCCGGAGCCCTCCCACTCGACGTGGGACACGATGCCCTCGGGCGTGTGGTCGGTGACGAACTGCTCGACGCCCTTGATGATCGTGGCCGGATCCTGGTCGGCGACGAGGCGGAAGCTGAGCTTCACGAACGCGTCGCTCGGCACGATCGTCTTGTGCCCGGCGCCGATGTACCCGCCACCGATGCCGTTGACCTCGGCCGTCGGTCGCGCCCCGAGCCGCTCGAGGGTCGAGAAGCCGTGCTCGCCCCGCAGCGCGCGGGACTTGGTGACCTTGAGGAACTCGCCCTCGTCCGACGGCACCTTCGCGAACAGGTCGCGCTCGGTGTCGGTGAGGTCGAGGACGTCGTCGTAGAAGCCGGGTACCTGCACGCGTCCCTGGTCGTCGTGCAGCGCCGCGACGAGGCGGGCGATCTCGGTCGCCGGGTTCGGGATCGCGCCGCCGAACACGCCGGAGTGCAGGTCGAGGTCGGGGCCGTGGAAACTGACCGTCGCCGCGACCATGCCACGCATGCCGGTCACCGTGCTCGGCACGTCGGGCGCGACCATGCCGGTGTCGGTGACGACGACGACATCGCAGGCGAGGCGCTCGCGGTGGGTGGCGAGCAACTCCTCGAAGTGGGGCGAGCCCGACTCCTCCTCGCCCTCGACGATGAACTTCAGGGTGACCGCCGGGCTGGTGCGGCCGGTGGCGGCGAGGTGGGCCTGCAGGCCGAGCAGGTGGAACAGCAGCTGGCCCTTGTCGTCGGACGCGCCGCGAGCGCGCAGCAGGTCGCCGTCGATCGTCGGCTCGAACGGGTCGGTGTGCCACAGCTCCAGCGGGTCGACCGGCTGCACGTCGTGGTGGGCGTAGACGAGCACGACGGGGGCATCCGGGTCGTCGCTTCGCCATTCGGCGAACACGGCCGGCAGCCACGGGCCGTCGCCCCACACCTCGACGGTCGGGAAGCCGGTGCGGCGGGCCGCGTCGGCGAACCACTCCGCGCTGCGACGCACGTCGTCGTGGCGCTCGGGTTGCGCGCTGATGCCCGGGATGCGCAGCCACTGGTCGAGGTCGTGGAGGAGGTCGTCGCGGTGCTCGGCGACGTAGTCGCGTTCGGTGGTCACAATCCCGACGATAGCGGGGCCCCGGCGCTAGCCTTGCCCCGTGGCAGCCGATGATCCCGTCGTGATCGTCGGCGCCGGCCTGATGGGGGCGGCGTCGGCGTGGGCCCTCGCCCGGCAGGGCCGTCCGGTCGTCGTGCTCGAGCAGTACACCGCCGGGCACGACCGGGGCAGCTCGCACGGCAGCGCCCGCATCGTCCGGCGCGCGTACGGCGACGAGCTGTACACCCGGCTGACCGGTCAGGCGTTCGAGCTGTGGCGCGAGCTGGAGAACGTCTCGCAGACGCCGTTGCTGCGCATGCTCGGCGGGCTCGACTTCGGCCCCGAGCGGCATGTGCCGACGGTGGCCGAGCACCTGCGCACGAACGGAGTGCCGCACGAGGTGCTCCCGGCAATCGAGGCCGAGCGGCGCTGGCCCGGCATGCGCTTCTCCGGCGACGTGATCTTCCACCCCGAGGCCGGCACCGTCGACTCCGCGGCCGCCGTCGAGACCATGCTGGCCGAGGCCGAGAAGCACGGCGCACTCGTACGTCGCTCGACCGCGGTCCAAGCGATCCGCCCGGGCGACGGACACGCCGACGTCGTCTGCGCCGACGGCTCGACGCTGCGCGGCTCGACCGTGGTCGCGGCCGCGGGCGCATGGGTCTCGTCGCTGGTCGGCGGGCTCGTCGACCTGCCCGCGCTGCGGGTCACCCGCCAGCAGGTCTTCCACTTCCCGCGCCTCGACCCGGCGGCTCCGCCGTGGCCCAGTGTCATCCACGAGGAAGTCCGGCCGATCTACCACCTCGCCGGCGGCCGCGACGGCGGCTCCGAGGACGACCGCAAGATCGCCGAGCACGACGGTGGCGTGGTGGCCGAGGCCGGCACGACCGGCCCGGTGCTCGACGAGTCGCGTGATCGCGTCGTCGCCTACGTGCGCGAGTGGCTGCCCGGGCTCGACCCGACGCCGCGGCGGGAGGCGACCTGCCTGTACACCCAGACACCGTCCGAGGACTTCCTGCTCGACCGCGCCGGATCGCTCGTCGTCTGCTCGCCCTGCTCGGGCCACGGCGCCAAGTTCGCCCCGCTCATCGGCGAGTTGGTCGCCTCGCTCGTGACCGGCTCCGGCGTCGGGGTGCCCGAGCGGTTCTCGCTCGCGTCCCACAACTCCGGGCGGGTCGGCAACGTCTCCTTCTGATCCCTCTCCTGGCGCCGATCTTCATGCTCACACTCACGCGGGACACCGTCGCGACATGAAGATCGGTGACGGCGGGGCGACGTTTCGACCGGCGCGGGCCGGCGACGCGGCGGCGATCGCGCGGCTCGTCGGCGACGCGTACCGGCACTACGTGCCGCGCATCGGGGCCGAGCCGGGACCGATGCGCGACGACTACGCCGAAGTGGTTGCGCGGGGTGGCGTATGGGTCGCCGAGCTGGACGACCAGCTCGTCGGGCTCCTCGTGCTCGTGACCGCGTCCGATCACGTGCTGGTCGAGAACGTGGCCGTGGCGCCCGAGCGGCAGGGCCACGGGCTGGGGCGTCAGCTGCTCGACTTCGCCGAGGAGCGGGCGCGCGAGGCGGGGGCCGGCGAGATCCGGCTCTACACCCACGAGCGGATGACCGAGAACCTCGCGATCTACGCCGAACGCGGCTATCGCGAGACGCACCGCGACACCATGCGCGGGCTGCACCGCGTGCACCTGGCCAAGCCGCTCGGCTGAGGCCGCCGCTCAGTGCGGGGCGCGCACCAGCAGGTAGGCGCGCCGGCTGGGGTGCTCGGCCCCGCAGTTCGGCTCACGCTCGAGGCGGGCCACCGGCTCGAACCCGGCGGTGGCGAGCGCGGCCGCCTCGGCGTCCGGGTCGAGGAAGTGGAAGGCGAGCTCGATGTCCTCGCCCCACCACTCGGTCAGGGTGCGGGCCGTGCCCATCGGGTTGTCGGCGTCGCCGGTGTGGAAGGCGACCAGGGCCGGGCCGCCCGGACGGAGCACCCGCACGAACTCGCGATAGGCGGCGGCGCGCTGCTCGGCGTCCAGGTGGATCACCGTGTACAGGCAGACCACGCCGGCGAGCGCCCCCGAACGGAGCGGCAGCGCGGTCAGGTCGCCGGCGAGGAAGGGCAGCGCGTTGTCGCGTCGCGCCACCGCGCACATCCCTGGCGACAGATCGGTCCCCACGGCCGGGCGACCGAGCCCGGCCAGATGGCGCGTGACGTGCCCAGGTCCGCAACCGAGGTCGGCCAGCGGGCCGTTGCCGGCCAGCTCGACGAAGGCCTGCAACAGGGCCCGATCGAGCGGCTTCCCGGCGAGCTCGTCGCCGACCTCCGCGGCGTAACGCTCGGCCACGCGGTCGTAGCTGTGCCGGGCGCGCGTCATGCCGGCGCCCCCAGTCGCACCGGGCCGTCTGCTCCGCCGACCACCGCGACCAGCGCGGGCCGCGGGCCCTGAATCACGTCGAGCTCGACCCCGAGTGCGGTCAACGCCGCGCGCACCCGCTCGGGCTCCGGATGCTCGGCCCGCCACTCGAGCAGCGGCACCGACGGCAGGTCACGCGTGGTCGGGTGCGGGGTCGTGCCCCAGTCGATCAGGAACGGCACGAGGCCCATCCCGTCGTCGAGGGCGGGTGGGGTCAGCCGCCATTCGAGCAGCTCGCCGTCGGGCGTGCGGCGCGACATCGACGCCGCGTCGCCCGGGTCGTACCCGGCGGCGCGCGCGGCGCGCACGACGGCATCGACATCGGCCGGGTGCACGGCCCAGGTGACGACCCGCGGGCCGGCCAGCTCGTCGATGCCGAACGGCCGCGGCCCGGACGGATCGGGCTGGTCGGGATCAGGCCCGACGATCTCGAGGTAGGCCGTGCCGCCGAGCCCGACCAGGTGGTTCGCCGAGCCGAGCCCGACGTGGCTGCCACCGCGCGCCGGCGCCACCCCGGTGCGCCCGGCGAAATCAGCCACCGCCCCCGCGAGATCGGGCACGGCCAGCACGATGTGGTCGAGACTCATCCGCCACCGCCCTCTCCCGCGATCAGCCGGCGCAGCCCGTCGGCGTCCAGCAGGGTCGCGGGCTCGACCGTCTCGTTCGAGCGGACGTAGTGGAACGCCGCCCGCACCCGACGGATCTCGGTGTCGGCGAGGCCGCACAGCCGGGCCCAGGCCAGCCGGTACGCCGCCAGCTGCACGTCGGCCGCCCGCGCCGCGTCGCCGATCGGTCGCGCGCCGGTCTTCCAGTCGACCACCAGCCAGTCGTCGCCGTCGCGGAAGACCGCGTCCATCCGGCCGCGGATCACCCGATCACCGACACCCAGTTCACCGATGCCCAGTTCACCGATGCTCATTTCGCCGATGCTCATTTCGAAGGGAACCTCGACATCGTGCGGCACTCGCTGCCCGAACGCACTCGCCTCGAACGCGGCGCGCAGCGCCTCGAGATCGCGGTCGTCGGCGTCGTCATCGGCGGCACCGGGCAGCTCGTCGATGTCGAGCAGGGCCTGGCTCTCCCAGCGCTGTTCGAGCCATCGGTGGAAGGCCGTGCCCCGCCGGGCGTGCGGCGCGGGTGCCCGCGGCACGGGTCGGCGCAGGCTGCGGGCGAGCGCCGCGGGGTCGCGCTCGAGGGCGACCAGCTGCGTGACCGACAGCTGGGCCGGCAGCTCGACCGCGAGACGGTCGGCCCCGGCCAGGCGTTCCCGCTCGGCCAGCAACACCTCGACGTCGCGACGCCAGTGGTCGGCCCGGGTGACCGGGTCGCCGAAGACCAGCTGGGGCACCTCGGGCCGGGCCACCGCGGCGCGGACGAGTGCGGCCGCGGCCTCGACCTCGTCGCGGCGGCTCGGGCCGCTGCCGTCAGGCAGCGCGAGCGGGTCGAACGGCCACGTGGCCGTCGGGCTGATCGCAGTGAGCGGGTTGGTCGCGCCGTCGGCCGGCTCGAACCACTCGTCCGGGGTGGCGAACTCACGCAGCGTCAGCAGGTAGTCCGACGGCTCCCGCGCCGTCTTCGCGTCGTCGAACACGAACCCGGACGCCAGCAGCACGTGCTTGGCCCGGGTGAACGCGACGTAGGCGAGCCGGCGCTCCTCGTCGGCGTGCCGGTCGCGCATGGCCGTGTCGTAGCCCTCGAGCCGGCGGCGCAACTCGTCGGTGTCGGCGGACTCCGCGGCCTGGAAAGGCGGCAGGTCGTGGTGATCGCCGCGCAGCGGGCCGGGCAGCTCCTGGCGCGTACGGGTCCAGTTCGTCGCCTTCGGCGCTGCCGGGAAGATCTTGTCGTCGAGCCCGGGCACGGCCACGACGTCCCACTCGAGACCCTTCGCGCCGTGCACGGTGAGGATCTGCACCCGCTCGGCCGCGACCTCGACCTCGCCGGCCTCGAGCCCGTTCTCCTCGTCCTCGGCGGCGTCGAGGAACGCGAGGAACGCCGTCAGGGTGGCGGTGGAGGTGTCGCCCGCCTCGCTCACGAAGGTGGCGGCCTCGTCGAGGAACCGGTCGAGGTGCACGCGCCCGACGACCGCGCGGTCGGGGCGCGCCAGCACCTCGATGTCGACCCCGGACACCCGCTCGACCTCGGCGATCAGCTCGGGCAGCGACGTCGACACCCGCCGCCGCAGCCGGCGCAGCTCGATCGACAGTGCGGCCAGGCGGCGGTACCCCTCGCGCGAGTACGACTCGGCCGGGCCGAGGTCGTCGAGTGCCTCGATGATGCTGACCGTGTCGTCGGGCGACGGCACGTCGGACGGACCCTCGCCGACGGCGAGCTCGCGGGCCCGCCGGCTCAGCGCGGCGAGGTCGTAGGGGCCGATGCGCCAGCGGGCCCCGGTCAGCAACCGGGCCAGCGACGTGCCGGCGGTGAAGCCGGCCAGCACCCGCAGGGTGGCCATCACGTCGGCGACCTCGGGCGTGGTCAGCAGACCGCCGAGCCCGACGACCTCGACCGGCAGACCCTCGGCCCGCAGCGCGTCGGCGAGCACCGGGATCTGGGCGCGGCGCCGCACCAGCACGGCCGCGGTGCGCCCGACCGGCGGGAGCTCGTCCCAGGCCTTGCGCATACGCGTCGCGAGCCAGGCGGCCTCGTCGAGATGCGTCTCGGTGAACGCGAGCTCGAGCCGGCCGTCACCCGCGACCGGCCCGGGCCGGAGTTCGCCGACGCTCGCCCGCGTACGCAGCGGTGCGGCGACGGCGTTGGCCGCGGTGAGCACGATGCGGTCGTTGCGGAAGCTGGTGGCCAGCGGATGCACGACGGCCGGGGCGCCGGCCGCCGTTCGGAACCGTCCGGCGAACGCGGCCATGTTGCCCGAGCTCGCGCCCCGCCAGCCGTAGATCGACTGGAACGGGTCACCGACGGCCGTGACCGCGTGGCCGTCGCCGAACAGGCCGTGCAGCATGGCGATCTGCGAGTGGCCGGTGTCCTGGTACTCGTCGAGCAGCACCGCCGCGAAGCGGGCCCGCTCGACGGTGCGCACCTCGTCGAGCGCGGCGAGCTCGGCGGCCAGTTTCATCTGGTCGCCGAAGTCGACCGAACCGCTCGACGCCTTCGCCTCCGCGAACTCGCGCACGAGCGGCAGCAGCGCTCGGCGATGGACAAGCGACTTGACCAAATCGGCCACGGGCCCCGTCTTGTTCCGCTTGCCCGGCAGCTCGTCGACACGACGAGCCAGCGCGACGCAGTAGTCCTCGACCGCTGCGGCATCCGTGAGGTGGTCGGCGAGCTGGTTGGCCATCTGCAGCAGGTACTTCACCACCGACGAGGGGGCGCCGATGTCGTCGGGCAGCGGTTGCAGGTGGTTGCGCATCACGCGGTCGGCCAGCTGCCACGACACCGCCTGCGACATCAACCGGGCGTCGGGCTCGGCCCCGAGCCGCAGGGCCTGCTCGCTCACCAGCCGCCCGGCGTAGGCGGCATAGGTCGAGACCGTCGGTTCGGCCGCGCGCAGCAGCGTCAGGTACTCGAGGTCGTCGGGCGACACCCGCTCGACGACTCCGCGCCACTGGGCCAATCGTCGTCGGATCCGCTTGCCGAGCTCGGCCGCGGCCTTGCGGGTGAAGGTGAGGCCGAGCACGGCATCGGGCGCGACCAGGCGGTTGGCCACCAGCCACACGACGCGCGAGGCCATCGTCTCGGTCTTGCCCGACCCGGCCCCGGCGATCACCGCCGACGGCGACAGCGGCGACTCGATGACGACGATCTGCTCATCGGTCGGGCGCGGCAACCCCAGTGCCGTGCTGATCTCGACCGCCGATACCCCGCTCATGCCGTCACCTGCCGGCCCTCGGGCTGCAGGGGGCAGCACTTCTTCAGATCGCAGATGCGGCAGTCCCGGCCGGCCGTCGCGGTGAACTCGCTGCCCCGCAGCCGTTGCGCGACGACGGCGATCTCGGCCTCGATCCAGCCCGGATCGTCGTCGGCGCTCAGGGCGCCCTGGCGCTGCTCGGCGTAGCGCGCGCCGGAGGCGAGCTGCACCAGCGCGGCGCCGCCCGACGGTGTGGCCTCCCCGAAGCCGCCCCGCTCGACGGCGAGCTGGTACGCGCCGAGCTGCGGGTGGCGCGGGAGCTCGTCGTTGCCGGGTTTGCGCTTGCCGGTCTTGTAGTCGATGACCACCAGCCGGCCCTCGGAGTCGCGTTCGAGGCGGTCGACCCGCCCGCGCAGCACGGCGTCGCCGACCTCGACCGTGAACGGCTCCTCGACCGCGAAGAGGGTCAGCTCGCGGCGGCTGTCGGCCAGCCAGGCGCACAGCCGGGCGAGGATCGCGGTGGCTCGCTGCCGCTCGTTGTCGGCGTACCAGCGCGCCCCGAAGTCGAGGGTCTCCCACCGCTCGTCGAGCCGGCGCAGGTACTCGTCGAAGTCGGACCCGGGCGGCGTCTCGGCCGCGATGTCATGGACGAGCACGCCGAGCGACGCGGAAAGAGGGTCGCCGTCGGTGGCGCCGAGGTCGCTCAGCACCGAGCGGACCTCGCAGGTCAGGAACGACTCGATGCGCGACGGGCTGACGCCGACCGGACGATCGGGTCGGGCCACCCCGCGATCGTCGGACAGCGGGGCCAACCCCCACCAGGACGAGGGGTCGGCCCCGGCGACGCCGGCCTCGACCAGCCGGGCCAGCGACTGCGCCGCCGCCTCGCGGTCGGCGGGCGTCTCCTCGGGATCGGCCACCACGCAACGCAGCTCGGCGATCAGCCCCGGCAGGTGGACACCGCGCGGCAGCTGGGTGATCGGACGCTCGCCGTCGGACGGGTCGAGCTCGTCGAGGAAGCGCGACGGCTGCTCCTCGTCACCCGCTACGGCCGAGACGACCACGCGCCGCCGGGCCCGGGTCACCGCGACGTAGAACAGGCGCCGCTCCTCCGCCAGCTGGGGCGCGACCAGCGAAACGCCCGCGGCGTCGCGACCGGTCAGCTCGTCGACGAGGGTCTCCGAACCGAGCAGCGAACCGCGGCGGCGCAGGTCGGGCCAGACGCCCTCCTGCACGTTGGCCACGCACACGAGATCCCATTCCAGCCCCTTGCTCGCGTGCGCGGTGAGCACGGCGACCGTCTCGTCGGAGGCGGTGCGGGTGGTGCCGGCGTCGCCCGGGATCTGCTGGGCCGCGAGGTGCGCGGCGAAGCCCTCGATCGTCTCGTGGGGCAGCCGGTCGGTGAAGCGGGCCGCGGTCTCGAACAGCTCGACCACGGCATCGAGGTCGCGATCGGCCGCCGCGCCACCGGAGCCGCCCGCCCGGCTGGCCTGCTCCCAGCGGCGGGCCAGACCGGACGCCTGCCAGATGGCCCACAGCACGTCTTCCGGAGACCCCTCGGCCCGCACCGTGTCGCGCCCGGCGGCGAGCAGCGCCGAGACCCGCACCACCGGACGCCGGACGGGTTCGGGCAGCACGTGCGCGCCGAGCGGGTCGAACAGCGCGGCCGCGAGCGTCGCCGGTTCGTCGGTGTCGGCGGTGACCCGGCGCAGCACGCGGCGCAGCCGGCGCAACAGCACGGCGTCGGCCCCGCCGATCGGCCCGAGCAGCAGCCGCTCGGCGGAGTCCTCGGACACCGCGGGCACCCCGCCCCGCTCGTGCGCCAGCACCGCGTCGACGGCGTCGAGCAGCGCCGAGACGGCGGGCTGGCCGGCGAGCGGCAGGTCGTCGCCCCGGACCGAGACCGGCACGCCCGCGGTGATCAACGCCCGGCGCAGGATCGGCAGGGCGCTCGCGGTCGAGCGCACCAGAACAGCCATGCGCGACCACGGCAGGCCGTCGAGATGGGCGCGCCGCAGCGTGCCGGCCACGAAGGCGGCCTCCTCGCTGGCCGAGCGGAACACCCCGACCTCGACGCGGCCCGCATCGGCGCCGTCGACCGGCACCAGCGCCCGCTGCGCCGCCGGGCCGGGCAGCCGCTCGCCGATCCGCCGCGACGCGGCCAGCAGCACCGGCCCGGACCGGCGGCAGGTGGTCAGCGCGACCGTCGGCATCGCGCCGAAGCGCGTCGGCGCGTCGCGGATCGCCGACTCGTCGGCGCCGCGGAAGGCGTAGATCGACTGGTCGGGGTCGCCGACCAGCACCAGCTCGTCGGCGCCGTCGGCGAGCACGGCGAGCAGCTCGGCCTGGGCCGGGTCGGTGTCCTGGTACTCGTCGACGAAGATCCGCCGGCGCCGGGCCCGCTCGCGGGCGAGCAGCTCGGGATCGTCCTCGAACGCATTGAGCGCGCCCCGGATGAGCTCGGCCGGGTCGTAGGCGCCGGGATCCTTCATGGCGTAGACGGAGTGGTACTCGGTCAGGAATTCCCCTGCCGCGACCCAGTCGGGCCGCCCGCGACGCCGCCCGAGACCGGCCAGGGTGGGGCCGTCGAGCCCGCGCTCGACGGCGCGCATCAGCAACTCGCGAACCTCGCCCGCGAACGCCTCGGTGGCGAGCGCCGGCTGCAGCGCGGCGGGCCAGCGATCGGTCGAGTTGGCGAGCAGGTCGCGCAGCACGATGTCCTGCTCGGCCGCGGCCAGCAGCCGGGGCGCCGGCAGGCCGCGGGCGAGGTTCGCCATGCGCAGCACTCCGAACGCGTACGAGTGCAGCGTGCGGGCGATCGGCTCGCGGACCGTGCGCCCGAGCCGGGCCGCTACACGATCACGCATCTCGCCGGCCGCCCGGCGGCTGAAGGTGAGCATGAGGAGCTGACCGACCTCGGCCCCGCGCGCGACGCGGTCGACGACCGTCTCGACGAGGGTGGTGGTCTTCCCGGTGCCCGGGCCGGCGAGCACGAGCAGCGGACCGCCGGGGTGCTCGACCACCGCGCGCTGGGCGTCGTCGAGCACCGGCGCCACCGCCCGCGGACGTGCGGAACGCACCAGGCGGTAGCTCGGCTCGGTCACGTCGGCAATCAGAACACGCTGCCCCGACAGTTCTGGGAACCGCCCAGTTCCTCGAAGAGCGTGAGCTGGGTGCCGTCCGGCGCGGTCAGCCGGGCGTTGAGAGAGTTCCACGGCGTGACGGTGGGTTCGGCGATCACGGCCGCTCCCCCGGCGGCGAGCCGGCGGGTCGCCCCGGTCGCGTCCGTCACCTCGAACGCGACGCGCACCGGGCCGGCCACGCGCCGTCCGACCTCGACCTCGTCGATGTACCCGGCCTGCGCCACGTCGGCCAGCTCGAGGGTGGCCCGGCCGGCGTCGAGCAGCGTGACCCGGCCGCCGTTGGGGGCCTCGTACGCGGCCTGCTCGGCCAGCCCGAGCACGTCGCGGTAGAACACCAGCGCCTGCTCGTAGTCGTCCACGGTGATCACCAGTCGCAGCTCACGAACATCCATGCCCGGATTCTCGCGCGCGCCCCACGCGACCTCGTACGGTCGGGTCCGTGAATGCCGACGCCGAACCCGACCTCGATCACGCCCGCGCGTTCGCGATCGCCGGTGACGTCGCGGCGGCCCGGCTCGGGGCGGAGCGCGCGCGCCGGGCGCCGACGCGGATCGCGCACAACGGGTGAGCGGCCTCGAGAACGTCCCTGGGCTGGAGCGCTTCCGGTGAGGGTGCTCGGCATCGACCTCGCCGCGTCCCCGGCCACGACGGCGATCGCCCGGCTCGATGGTCTGACCGTCACCGCGGTCGAGGTCGGCGTCGACGACGACCGCATCGTCGAGCTCGCGGCCGGCGCGGCGAAGATCGGGATCGACTGCCCGCTGGGCTGGCCCCGCGCCTTCGTCGACTTCGTCGCCGCGCACCAGGCTGGTCGTCCGACCTCCGCGGCCGACACCGTCGCCGCCCGGCGCCCGCTCGCGTACCGCGCGACCGATCTGTGGGTCGCCGCGCACCATCCGCCGCTGCGGCCGCTCAGCGTCTCGGCCGACCGCATCGGGCACGCGGCGATGCGGGCCGCCGGGCTGCTGGCCCGGTTGGGCGAGACCGACCGCAGCGGGACGGCCCGGGTCGTCGAGGTCTACCCGGCGGCCTCGTTGCGACAGTGGGGGATGCCCTTCCGCGGCTACAAGGGGCCCGACGGCGCGGCCCTGCGCTCGGCCTCGGTGTCGGCGCTCGCGAGCGTGCTCGAACTCGGCCCGCACGCCGACCTGTGCCGGGCCTGCGACCATGCCCTCGACGCGGTTGTGGCGGCCGCGTCGGCCCGCGCCGTGGAACTCGGCCGGGCGAGCGGTCCGGACACCACGCAGCGTGAGGTGGCGACGGTCGAGGGGTGGATCGCGATCCCGACCGGCGAGCTCGCCGGACTGCGCGAGGGTTAGCGAGCCGACCGGGGACGGCGGCCGAGCGCGAACGCGCCGATCATCATCACCACGGCCAGCAGCAGCATGGCGGTGAAGATCCAGCCTTGCGGGCCGCCGAACAGGCCGATCCCGGTGAGGTTGGTGATCTGCCGGCCGACGTCGCCCAGGGCCCCGCGCGGGTCGAACGGCGAGACCCGGTTCGGTGACCCGGCGTGGGGCGTGCCGGATCCGTTGTGCGAGCCGAGCTTCGGCGTCCGGTGCGCGTGGGGACGCGCCGTGGCTCGCGGCGCGACGGCGGCGCGGCCCGACGCCAGCGGGACGGTGTCACCGAACGCAGCGCGGGAGGCAGGCGTACCCGCGAGCTTGGCGGGCTTGGTCGCGCCGGGCTTGGTCGTCGTCCTGCCGGCGCCCTTGCCCGGATGCGCCTTGGCGGTACCCGGCGTCGTCCTGGCCGGCTGGGCGCCGTTCTTCGCGCCCTTCGCCAGATGCTTGCCGTGGTTCGCCGTCTCAGCAGCAGTGACGGCCGAGTCCGCCGAGGCGGTGAGGTGACCGGCGCGGGTCTTGTGCGCTTCGCGGGACTTGTGCGCGTGGCCACGCACCCGACCCGACGAGCCGGTAGCGGTCGACGCGGCCCGGACCGTCGTCGCTCTCGCGCCGTGCGCGGTCCGGCCCGCGTGAGCGGGGTGCGCCGGGTGGGCCTCGGCCCGCTTGTGGGAGTGCTCGTGCTCGGGTGAGGGGATGACCATTGCCGGCCGGACGGCCTGGCCGTGCGCGCGTTCCTGCCCGTGCGAGCCGGGCGCCGCGAACGCGGGCGTACTCGCAGCCACCACGACGGCGAACAGCCCCGCAGCGACGAGCGCTCGGCGAGCGGTGGGCACGAAACTGACCTCTGTCCCGATGGGCAGTTGTTACGAGCAGGTGGGATGACCGTGAAGATCAAGTAAAGTATACGGGCCGCTTCATCGCGTCGCAATTCGCGCGAGGCCCGGTGTGTCAGCTTCCGTCCCATCTCGCGGTGGCCAGATCGACCCGATGACCGACGAACCGGACACCCTCCGTGAGCAAGCGCTGGCGCTGTTCGGTGTAGAGGTGCTCGGCCAGCGTGCCGTCCGACCGGAGCACGCGGTGCCAGGGCACTCCGTCACCGTCGCGGGCCAGGACGCGGCCCACGGTGCGGGCGGAGCGGGTGCCCGCGAACTCGGCGACATCGCCGTAGGTCATCACCCGACCCGGTGGGATCGCCTCGATGCAGGCCAGGATGCGTTCGGCGAACCCGCTGGGTTCGCCGGGACCGGAGGAGGTCGTCACCGCCCCAGCCTCGCACGACACCGGATGCCCGGTCTGCGACGATCCGGGGGTGCCCATGACGCTGCCCAGCGCGCTGCCGATCGTGCAGGCGCCGATGGCGGGTGGCCCCTCCACCCCGGAACTCGCGGCGGCGGTCGCCGCCGCCGGCGGCTACCCCGGTATCGCGGCCGGGTACCTGACCCCGGCCGCGCTCCACGACGCGCTGCGCCGTACCCGCGCGCTGACCGGGGCCCCGCTCGGGGTCAACCTGTTCTGCGCCGGACCCGACCACGCCGATGCCGACGCGATCGCGCGCTACGCCGCCGGGCTCGCCGGCGAGTCGGCGCGGCTCGCGGTGCCGCTCGGCGCGCCGCGCTGGGACGACGACCAGGTCGCCGAGAAGGTCGAGGTCGTCGCCAACTCGCAGGCCCACCTCGCCGGCTTCACCTTCGGTTGCCCCGCACCCGGCACCGTCGAGCGGCTGCAGCGCGCCGGGGTACTGGTCGCGGTGACCGTCACCTCGGCCGAGGAGGCCGCGACCGCGACCGACGCCGGAGCCGACGCGCTGATCGTCCAGGGCACCGAGGCCGGCGGGCACCAGGCCGTCTTCGACAGCGCGACCCCGAACCGCACCCCGCTGCTCGACGCGCTCGCCGCCGTCCGGGGCGCGACAACCCTGCCGCTGATCGCGGCCGGCGGTATCGCAACCGGCGCCGAACTGGCCGCCGTCCTCGCCGCCGGCGCGGTCGCCGGCCAGATCGGCACCGCCCTGCTGCTCGCGCCCGAGGCCGGCACCTCGCTGCCGCACCGGGCCGCGCTCGAGACTGCGCGCTACGCCGGGACGACGCTGACCCGCGCGTTCAGCGGACGCTGGGCCCGCGGGCTGGCGAACCGGTTCGCGCTCGAGCACGAGGACGCACCCGACGGCTACCCGCAGATCCATCACCTGACCCGGCCGCTGCGGGCGGCCGCCACCGCCGCCGGGGATTCGGACGTGCCGAATCTCTGGGCCGGCACCAACTGGCGGCTCGCCGAGGCGCGCCCGGCCGGCGAGATCGTCCGCCGGCTGGCCGACGACGCCCGGCGGCTCGGCTAACGCGGATCGCGGCCGGTGAGCGCGACGAGCTTGTCGAGGGTCGACGCGTCGTCGGGCACCGCGACCGGGGCGTCGAACAGCCCGCTCGGCGAGAGGTCGCCGAGGTCGCGCGCCTGCGCGTAGAGCCGCTCGACGACATCGCCCGGCAGCGCCCCTGCGAACCCGATGGCCCGGCCGAGATCCCAGGCGTGCACGACGAGGTCGAAGGTCATCTCGCCGATGTAGGTGCGGGCCGGCGTCGCGCCGCGCGACAGCGCGACCGAGCGGCCCAGAGCTCCGTCACCGGAGAAGGCATCGGCCGACGCGGCCGCGGCCTCGTCCCAGGACTCGGCCAGGTTCGCGCCGGTGCCGCCGTCGACCGGGAGGTTGCGGGTGCCCCTCACGATCTGCCCGGCCGTGGTGAGGTCGTGGCCGTGCAGCAGGGGCGCGGCCCAGCGGTGCTCGTCGACCAGGTGGGCGACGAGGTCGGCGACCGTCCACTCGGTGTCCGGTGTCGGCTGCTGCCATTGGCCCTCGGCGACGGCGTGCACCCGCTCGCCGAAGCATCGCTGGGCGGCCAGGAAGGCGGCGAGCAGGTCGTCGTCGGTCACGTCGATAGCCATGCTTCGACGCTACCCGGACCGCCCGCCGCCGAACCCGGGCCGAAGGTCAGTAGACCGGCAGGGACGGGTCGATCTGGTTGACCCAGGCAGTGACCCCGCCCTGCACGTGCACGGCGTCCTTGAAGCCCGCGTTCTTGACCGCGGCCAGGGTCTCGGCCGAGCGCACGCCGGTCTTGCAGTACATGACGATCTGCTTGTCCTGCGGCAGGTTGGCCAGGGCGTCGCCGCGGAGGATCTCGTCCTTCGGGATCAGCGTGGCGCCGGGGATCTGCACGATCTCCCACTCGGCCGGCTCGCGGACGTCGACGAGGTAGATCGGCTTGTCCGAGTCGATGAGGTCCTTGAGTTCGGACGCGGTGATGGTCGAGCCCTTCGCCGCTTCCTGTGCCTCTTCGGACACGACACCGCAGAACGCCTCGTAGTCGATGAGCTCGGTGACGGTCGGGTGCTCGCCGCACACCGCGCAGTTCGGGTCCTTGCGGACCTTGATCTTGCGGTACTCCATCTCGAGGGCGTCGTAGACCATCAGCTTGCCCAGCAGCGGCTCGCCGATGCCGGTGATCATCTTGATGGCCTCGTTGACCTGGATCGAGCCGATCGACGCGCACAGCACGCCGAGCACGCCACCCTCGGCGCACGACGGCACCATTCCCGGCGGCGGCGGCTCGGGGTAGAGGCACCGGTAGCACGGGCCGTGCTCGGCCCAGAAGACCGAGGCCTGGCCGTCGAAGCGGTAGATCGAGCCCCACACGTAGGGCTTGCCGAGCAGCACGCACGCGTCGTTGACGAGGTAGCGGGTGGCGAAGTTGTCGGTGCCGTCGACGATGAGGTCGTAGTCGGCGAAGAGCTCCATCACGTTGGACGAGTCGAGCCGCAGCTCGTGCACGTTCACGGTGACGAGCGGGTTGATCTCGTGCACGCTGTCGGCCGCCGACTGCGCCTTCGAGCGGCCGATGTCGCTCTGGCCGTGGATGATCTGGCGCTGCAGGTTCGACTCGTCGACCTCGTCGAACTCGACGATGCCGAGGGTGCCGACACCGGCCGCGGCGAGGTACATGAGGGCGGGCGAGCCGAGACCGCCCGCGCCGATGCACAGCACCTTCGCGTTCTTCAGCCTCTTCTGCCCGGCCATCGCGACGTCGGGGATGATCAGGTGCCGGCTGTAGCGCCGGACCTCCTCGACGGACAGGGACTCAGCGGGCTCCACGAGCGGGGGCACAGACACGAGACTTCCTCACAGGTCGACTGCAGACTCTTGGGGTGAACCGGGGTCCGGGCCCCGGCATTCCGTCCACCAGTGTCCGTCATAGCCGTCCGGCCCGCTCGGGGGCGTCCGCTTTCAGTCGGCGATGTAGTACTCGTTGTTGGCCGTGGTGTCCTGCTGCTCGGCGCCCGGTGCCCCGGCCGCGCCCACGGGGTAGGGCCACGGGTTGGCCTGGCACATCTGCCTGGTCGCGGCCGAGCGCAACCCGAACGTCTGCTGCATCATCGCCGGCGCGAGACCGCCGGGCAGGCACTGGTGCGCGTGCATGTGCCCGAGAGCGTGGCCGTCCTCGTGGTTGATCATGTAGACGCGGTAGGACAGCAGGTCGCCGAGATAGGCCGACGAACCGCGCACCCACCGCGCGTCGTTGAACGCGACCCGGTTGACGTCGAGGCCCGACGTCGACCCGGCCGGGGCGTAGCACGAGGTCTCGACCGGGATGTCGTAGCCGCACACCTTGCGGATGGTCATCGACGACGTCAGCGTGACGTGGAAGTCGATCCGCCCGGAGTCGACGCGTTGGAGCGCGATCCCGTGACCCGACCAGCTGCGCCGGTCGGCCAGGGTGGTGACGACCAGGCGCTGGAACTGCTGCAGGTCGATGCCGGTGATGCCGTTCTCGACGTCGATGCTGTAGCGGTACAGCTGGCCCTGACCGACCACCGTCGAGGTGCCCGTGAGCACGCGGTAGGTGCCCTTGCCGACCACGGTGTACGCCGCGCCGGCCGGCAGCTGGCCCGCCTTGAGCACCGTCTGGTCGACGTTCGCACCGGCCGCGGTGTCGTTCTTCAGCGCGATGTCGGGGCCGGCGGCCGGCGGTGAGGACGACCCGGCCCCGCCGACCGCCGCGCCGGGATCGTTCTGCGGCGCGCTCTCGGCCAGCACCTGGCGGCGCACGGTGGTGGTGGTCATCAGGGCGGCGACGGTGACGACGAGCAGCACCGGCAGCGCGTAGGCCCGCCACCCGTAGCGGCGCACGAAGTCCCGCATCCAGTCGCCGACGGCGTCGCGGGGTGAGCGGCGGGAGTCGCGCGGGCCGTAGGTGACGCCGGCGCGGCGCACGGCGTCGCGGGCCGAGGCGACGTCGTCGGCGGGGTCACGACGACGGGGGACGGTCATCGTCGGCCCCCAGCCACCTCGGTCGTCATCCGTTGCCGGCACCTCACGAGGTTCCCATATCGCGACGAAATTCCCGGCATGCCGTACCGACGCGTCAGGATCGGAGCGACGCGACGTCGTCGAGCAGGCCCAGCACCGCCCGCGCCGTGGTGATCGGGTCCTCCATCATCGCGGTGTGCCCGATGTGGTCGAGCACGAGCAGCCGGGAGCCCGGGATCGCGGCCGCGACGTAGGGCGCGAGATCGGGGGCCACGAGCCGGTCGGTGTCGCCCCAGACCACGAGGGTCGGCACCGAGACGCTGCGCAGCGTGTTCCAACCGGCCCGGCCCCCCAGCATCTGCCACCGGGCGAGCCCGCGCATCGAGCGCAGGAAGCCGCGGCCGGCCCACGGCATCGTGTTGCGCACCTTGAGCTCCTCGACCGACTCGCGCAGGCGCTCGGCCGGGTAGCGCGACGGATCGGCGAAGCACACGTCGATCGTCGCCTTGACCCGCACCTCGGGCGGCAGCGCCGCCATCTTGCGCAGCGCCGCCATGCCGAGGAACGGCACGGCGAGCGCGGCCATGCGCGGGTCGTGCTTGAGCGGGTAGAGCCGCAGCCGCAGGTCGGGCACGGCCGGGGAGATGAGGGTCAGCGTGCGCACGAGTTCCGGACGGCGGGCCGTGACCAGGATGCTGATCGCGCCGCCCATCGAGTTGCCCGCGAGGTGCACCGGCCCACCGGTCTCGTCGACCTTGTGCTCCAGGTAGGAGATGACGATGTCGGCGTGGGCGTTCAGCGTGTAGTCGTTGCGGGCCGCCGGGCCGGTGCGGCCGTGACCGGGGAGGTCGAGGGAGTCGACGGCGAGGCGGTCACGCAGCACACCGGCGAAGTCGGTCCAGTTGTGCGCCGAGCCGCCGAGTCCGTGCACGAAGACGGCGGCCTCGGCGGAGTCGGACCCGGCCGGGGTGGTGCGCACGTGGATGCGGTTCGAGCCGATCTGGACGTGGCGGCCGGGATACATGCGCACGGAGGCGTCGAGCGGCGCGAGCGCGCCGTCGGACAGCCGCGCGGTCGGCGCGGTGCGGGATGGGGGTCTGGGCACGCTCCCAGAGTACGGATGCGCGGGTCAGGCGCTCTTGCGAACGGCCTTCTTGGCTGTGGCCTTCGTCGCCGTCTTCTTGGTCGTCGTCGACTTCGCGGCCGTCCTCGCCGTCGCCTTCTTCGCCGCCGCCTTCTTCGCCGGGGCCTTCTTCGCGGCCGACTTCTTCGCCGGGGCCGTCTTCGCGGCCGGCTCCTTCGTGGTGGTGGCCGTCCGGGACGCCTTGGTGTCGGCCGCGGCGGCGCTACGACCCTTCTTGGCCGCGTCGACCGATGCGCGCAGCGCCGACATGAGGTCGACGACGTTGCCGGCGTTCGGCTGCGGCTCCTCGGCCTCGACGACCTCGCGGCCCTCGATCTTGGCCTCGATGACCGACTGCAACGCCTCGCGGTAGCCGTCGGTGAACTGCTCGGGCTCGAAATCCGAGGCCATGCTCTCGACCAGCGAGCGGGCCATCTGCTGCTCCTGCGGGCGCAGGTCGATGTCCTCGTCGAGGAACGCGAAATCGGCCTCGCGCACCTCGTCGGGCCAGATCATCGTCTCGAGCACGATGACCCCCTCGCGCACGCGGAGGGTGGCCAGCTGTTCCCGGTTGCGGATGGCCACCTTGACCACGCCGACGGTGTCGCTCTCGAGCAGGGCGTCGCGCAGCAGCACGTAGGGCTTGGTCGCGCCCTTCTCCGGCTCGAGGTAGTAGCTCTTGTTGTAGTAGATCGGGTCGATCTGCTCGACCGGTACGAACTGCAGCACGTCGACGACGCGTGTGCTGGGCAGTGGGAGGTCCTTGAAGTCGTCGTCGGTGAGCACGACCGTCTCACCGCTCGGCAGCTGGTAGCCCTTCGCGATGTCGCTGTAGGCGACCTCCTCACCGTCGGCCTCGGCGACCCGCTTGTACCGGATCCGGGAGCCGTCGCTGCGGCGTACCTGGTTGAAGCTGACGTCGCGTTCCTCGGTCGCGGAGTAGAGCTTCACCCCGATGCTGACCAGGCCGAAGGACACGCTGCCCTTCCAGATCGAGCGCATGGAATCTCCCCGCTGGTCCGCACCTCATGGATCGGTTACCCATAGTTTGGACGGGTGGACCCCATGCTCGCCACTGCGATCTCGGCTTTGCCGGTCGGCGCGGGCTGGGCCTACGAGTTCAAGTGGGACGGTGTCCGGGCTTTGATCGACGTCTCCGACGGCGGTGTGCGCATCCGCAGCCGGGCCGGGAACGACGTGACGGGCGGCTATCCGGACGTCGTCGCCCAGGTCGCCGGTGCGGGCGACGCGCTGTTCGACGGGGAGATCGTCGTCTTCGTCGACGGCCGCCCGTCCTTCGAGCGGTTGCAGGCCCGCATGCACGTCCGGGGCCGCGCCGACGTCACCCGGCTGGTCGGCGAGGCTCCGGCGACGTTCGTGGTCTTCGACGTGCTGCGCCGCTTCGGCGTCGACCTCACCGAGCGGCCCTGGACCGAGCGGCGGGCGACCCTCGAACGCTTCGTCGCCGAGCACGAGGGGTGGACGCTCAGCCCGTCGTTCGACGACGGCCCGGCCACCGAGAGCGTCGCGCGTCAGCACGGGCTCGAGGGCGTCGTCGCCAAGCGGCTCGACTCGGTCTACCGGCCGGGCCGGCGCAGCGACGACTGGCGCAAGCTGCGTTTCGTCCGGGCCGGTGACTTCGCGGTGATCGGCTGGGAGGCCGCGGCGGCGCATCCGGCCACGCTCAGCTCGCTGGTGCTCGGGGTCGTCACCGACGACGGCGGGCTGCGATTCGCGGGCAAGGTCGGCAGCGGGCTCTCCGGCCGTACCGCCGCGCTCGTCAAGGGACTGCTCGTCGAGCGGGCCGACCCGCCCGTGACCGACGCACCGCGCCCGATGACCGGACGGCTGCTGCACTGGGTCGAGCCGCAGGTCGTGGTCGAGGTGGAGTTCGCGGCGTGGACCGGTGATCGGCGGCTGCGTCAGCCCGTGTTCCGCGGGGTAAGGAAGGACAAGCGGCTTGACGAGGCGAGGGGCGATGGCTGAGACGAAGTCGGAGAAGGTGACGGTCGACGTCGACGGACGCCACCTGACGCTGTCCAACCTGACCAAGGTGCTCTACCCCGACGCCGGCTTCGCCAAGGGCGAGGTGATCGACTACTACAGCCGCATCGCGCCGGTGCTGCTGCCGCATCTCGCAGATCGCCCGCTCACCGTGAAGCGCTACCCGAACGGCGTCGACGGCAAGTTCTTCTTCGAGAAGAACGCGCCGCGGAGCACGCCGGGCTGGGTGCGCACGGCGACCCTGCCCGTGCCGGGTTCGACGATGAACCGCGAGACGATCGACTTCGTCGTGGTCGAGGAACTGGCAACGCTGGTGTGGCTGGCCAACCTGGCGGCGCTGGAGTTGCACGTGCCGCAGTGGCGGGTACCGGTGCGGGCCCGCAAGCCGCGCACCGACGTCGTCGTGTTCGACCTGGACCCCGGGCCGCCGGCGACGATCGTCGAGTGCGCGCGGGTGGCAGTCATGCTGCGCGAGGTGTTGCACGGCGACGGTCTGACCCCGGTGGCCAAGACCTCGGGCTCGAAGGGCATGCAGGTCAGCGCGCCGATCAGCGTCGACGACATGGACCTGCCGTCGAAGTACGCGCACGTGGTCGCCCGGAGGCTCGAGCGCCAGGACCCGGCGCTCGTGGTCTCGCGCATGACCAAGTCGCTGCGCGACGGCAAGGTCTTCGTCGACTGGAGCCAGAACAACGCGGCCAAGACCACCGTGGCGCCCTACTCGCTGCGGGCCCGCCCGCAGCCGACGGTGTCGACCCCCCTGACCTGGGACGAGGTCGAGTCGGGTGAGCACCTGTCGTTCACCGCCGAGGAGGTGCTCGACCGGGTCGAGCAGCACGGCGACCTCTGGGCCGGGGTGCTCGACGACGACGCCCGCGCGCGCATCACGTCCGCCATGTGTACCGGCGAGTAGTCTGCTCGGACCCGGCCTTCGCCGGTCCGCGACCTGATTGTTGACGAGGAGTTGCCGTGACGAGCAGTGTCGGCGCCGACCTGGGCCGCGGGGCCCGGCTGCCCCGATCGGCCCGGCGCAAGCAGCTGCTCGCGGCCGCGCAGGAGGTCTTCGTCGCGAACGGCTACCACGCCGCCGCGATGGACGACATCGCCGAGCGGGCCGGGGTCTCCAAGCCGGTGCTGTACCAGCACTTCCCGGGCAAGCTCGAGCTGTACCTGGCGCTGCTGGACACCCAGGCCGATGCTCTGGCCGACGCCGTCGTCGCCGCCCTTGCGACCACCGACGACAACCGCGAGCGCATCCACGCCGTGCTCACCGCGTACTTCGACTTCGTCGACCGCGACGACCACGACGGCGCGTTCCGGCTCATCTTCGAGAGCGACCTCGTCAACGACCCGGCGGTACGGGTCCGGGTCGAATCGGTGACCCAGAAGACGATGGAGGCGGTGGCCGACACCGTCGCCGCCGACACCGGCCTCGGCCGCCCGGCCGCCGAACTGCTCGCGACGGCCCTCACCGGCTCGGCCCAGGTCGTCGCCCGGTGGTGGCTCGCCAGCGAGCGTCCGGTGTCGCAGGACGACGCCATCATGCTGCTCGAATCGCTGCTGTGGCGGGGCATCTCCAACTTCCCCCGCCAGGGCGAAGCACCCGCCGTTCGCTGACGGCGCAGCGGGGTCGGCGGCGACCCCGCGCCGGCTCGGCTAGCGTGGTGCCCAAGTTCGCGGCGGACGGTCGCGACGCACCAGGCAAGTAGGAGGCCCGGCGTGGAGGTCAAGATCGGCGTGCTGCACACAGCCCGCGAGATCGTGCTGGACAGTGGGCAGACCCCGGACGAGGTGGAAGAACTCGTCGCCGCCGCCCTCAAGAGTGTCGACGGCCGGCTCGTGCTCACCGACGAGCGCGGCCGCAAGGTGATCGTGCCGGCGAACCTGATCGCCTACATCGACATCGCGCAGGCCGACACCCGCCGCGTCGGCTTCGTATCGAGCTGAACCGCGTTTCGCGGCTGAACCGCGGTTGGGGCTGACCAGCGTTCCGGGCTGATCCTCAGCTCAGCGGGGCGCCGATCGCCGGCAGCACCAGCTGGCACGGCACCGGCTGACGGTGCGCGGGGTCCAGCGCGTTGAGGATGTCGCGGCCGACGGTCGGGTCGAACGCCACCGACAGGTGCTCGGCGAAGTCGAGTCCGCACTGGTCCTGCACGACGATGTTGGTCGCGTTCGGCGCGACCAACCGTCCCGACGTGTAGGGGATCACCAGCTCGTCGTACTTCGTCATGATCGTCGTGTAGGTGACCCCCTTCACCGCGTAGACGCCGTCGGCGTAGAGGTGCTTGTAGAACGGCGAGCCC
This sequence comes from Jatrophihabitans sp., assembly GCF_036000465.1. GTDB lineage: Bacteria > Actinomycetota > Actinomycetes > Mycobacteriales > Jatrophihabitantaceae > Jatrophihabitans. The sequence continues at coordinate 42,639 of NZ_DASYFV010000063.1, forward strand.
TGCAGGAACTCCTCGCAGGAACCGCAGAACCGCGCCACCGACGTCGACACCGGTCCGGCGAGCGCCGGGAAGGTCGCCTCGAACGTGTGGATCAGGTTGCCGACCCCGGCGAGCGTCGTGCCGTGGTACAGCGGCGTCATCGCCACGTACTTGTCGACCTTCGCCGCGCCGCCGCGGAACTTCAGGTAGTACTGCGGCATGACGGTGCCCTCGGAGTGGCCGACGAGATCGACCTTCGACGCGCCGGTCGCAGCCAGCACCCTGTCCACGAACGTGGCCAGTTCAGCGCTGCTCTGCTCCATCGGCTGCACGCCGCCGTTGTACGGGTTGCCGGGGTAGCGGCCGTAGGTCAGCGCGAACACGCAGTAGCCGTTGTTCTTCAGCAGCGGCGCCATCGTGCCCCAGTTGTCGCCCATGGTGGCGAGCAGGCCGTGCACGAGGACGACCGGACGCGGGTGCGCCGCGGTCGGCCGGCAGCCGAAGTCGTTGGTGCCGGGCGGCGATGCGGTCGGCGTGAACAGCGCGCCCTTGGCCGAGCTGACGTTGTAGACGACCGGCAGGGTGCTCGCCCCAGCGGCGGGCACGGACACCACGGCGGCCGCGACGACCCCGAGAAGTCCGCCGATCAGGCCGAGGTGCAGTGGACGGGGGGCGCGGGATCGCGTGCGCATGGGTCTCCTCAGCGGCGATGAGCGGCACCGGCACCTCGGCGGGCTCCGGTTACCGCACGGTAACCCCGACGTCGTGTCCCGGCAAACCGGACGCGTCAACCGCTGAGGCCGAGGGTCTCCATCCGCTCGGTGTGCCGGTCGGTGATCCGGCCGAGCAGCGCGGCGACCCCGGTGAGATCGCCGGTGCCCTCGACCAGCAGCAGCATCAGCGACTCGCGGTCGGCCAGCACGTGCTGCGTCTGGCTGATCGCCTCCCCGACGAGCCGGCGGGCCCACAGGGCGAGCCGGCCGGCGACGGCGGGCTGGTCGGCGATGGCGGCGCGCACTTCGCGCACCGCGAACTCGGCCCGGTCGGCCTCGGTCAGCACGTCGCGGATCAGATCGCCCGTCTCGTCGTCGACGAGGGCGGCGACCTCGCGGTAGAAGTCGGCCGCCATGCCGTCGCCGACGTAGGCCTTGACGACCCCCTCCAGCCACGTCGACGGCTCGGTCAGCGAGTGGTAGGTCTCGAGCGCCGCGACGAACGGGGCCATCGCCTCGGTCGGCTCGGCGCCGAGCACGACGAGCCGGTCGGCGAGACGCTGGTAGTGCCCGAACTCGATCGCCGCCATCGACGACATCTCGGCCCGCCCGGCCAGCGTGGGCGCCATCCGCGCGTCGTCGGCCAGCCGGTCGAAGGCGCTCAACTCGCCGTAGGCCAGCGCGGCGAGGAGGTCGATGACGGCTTCTGGGGACGGCACGTCGGCAGGTTATCCCGGGCAGCCGATAGACTGGTCCAGCCAGACCATCCATCGCTTCACGAATCTGCGCGTTGACCAGTTCGACGGCGCCTCCCTCTCGCGGTACATCCCAGTGGGTCGCAGGCGCGACATTCCTCGGTCGGCGCACCCGTACCTGAGGACGTCATGACCGCCCTACGCTTCGTTCCGGCCGCCACAGGCCATGCCCATTCGTCATTCGCTCGCGGAGCTCGCTCATGACCGAAGAGACCACCACCGAGCTCTCCCCTGCCGAGGTCGATCACCGCACCGACCTGCCCGAGGCCGTCGTCACCCCCGAGGAGGCTGCTCCGCTGGCCGCCCGTGCGCCGGTGAAGGAGGAGAGCCCGGCCTTCAGCGAGTTCGACATCAAGCCCGAGATCATCGAGTCGCTGGCCGACGTCGGCATCGTGCGCACGTTCGCGATCCAGGAGCTCACGCTGCCGATCGCGCTGGCCGGCAACGACCTGATCGGCCAGGCCCGTACCGGCACCGGCAAGACCCTGGGCTTCGGAGTCCCGCTGCTCAACCGCCTCGAGCTGCCCGGCGGCGACGGCGCGCTGCCGCAGGCGCTCGTCATCGCCCCGACCCGCGAGCTCGCCGTGCAGGTGTCGGCCGACCTCGCCAGCGCCGGCAAGCGTCTCGGCGCCCGCGTACTCACCATCTACGGCGGCCGGGCCTACGAACCGCAGGTCGAGGCGCTGAAGAAGGGCGTCGACGTCGTCGTCGGCACGCCGGGCCGCCTGCTCGACCTCGCCCAGCAGGGCCACCTCAAGCTGTCGTCGGCCCGCATCCTCGTGCTCGACGAGGCCGACGAGATGCTCGACCTCGGCTTCCTGCCCGACATCGAGAAGCTGCTGGCGATGGTGCCCGCCGCGCGCCAGACGATGCTGTTCTCGGCCACCATGCCGGGCCCGATCGTCGCGCTCGCCCGCCAGTTCCTGATCCAGCCCATCCAGATCCGGGCCGAGCAGGGCAGCCACAAGCCGAACACGTCGCACGTCGACCAGTTCGTCTACCGGGCCCACGCCATGGACAAGGCCGAGATGCTCGCCCGCGTGCTGCAGGCGCGCGGCCGCGGCCTCGCCCTGATCTTCACCCGCACGAAGCGCACCGCGGCCAAGGTGGCCGACGACCTCGAGGACCGCGGGTTCGCGGCCGCGGCGATCCACGGCGACCTCGGTCAGGGCGCGCGTGAGCAGGCGCTGCGCGCGTTCCGCTCGGGCAAGGTCGACGTCCTGGTCGCCACCGACGTCGCCGCCCGCGGCCTGGATGTCGAGGGCATCACCCACGTGGTGAACTACCAGGCGCCCGAGGACGCGATGACCTACGTGCACCGCATCGGCCGCACGGCCCGCGCCGGTGCGAAGGGCAGCTCGGTCACCTTCGTCGACTGGGACGACATCCCCCGCTGGAAGCTGATCTGCGACGAGCTCGAGCTGCCGTTCCACGAGCCGGTCGAGACGTACTCCACCTCCCCGCACCTGCTCCTCGAACTCGACATCCCCGAGGGCGTCACCGGCACGCTGCCGCGCTCCTCGCGCACCCGCGCCGGCCTCGACGCCGAGCAGCTCGAGGACCTCGGCGGCCGGGACAACGCCAAGCGCCCGGCCGGCCGCGGCGGCGATCGCCGCGGCGGCGGGGGCGGCGGGCGCGGCAGCGCCGACACCCGGCCCGACGAGCGGGTCGAGCGGGTCGAGCGCAAGCCCCGACCGGCCCGGCAGCGCACCCGCACCCGGGCCGGCGAGAAGGTCGACGACGCGGCCGTGGCGTCCGAGGCCCCCGCCGGCAGCCCGGACTCCGGTCCGGAGACAGACGGCGCCGCCCCGCGCCGGCGGCGGCGCGGCTCCCGCGGCCGCGGTCGGGGCGACGCGAGCACCACGCCGTCGACCGACGGCGCGCCCGCTTCCGAGTGATCATGGCGATGGGCCAGGATTAGCCGGTGATCGAGCGAGGCGGAGCGGCGTCGGAGACGGACGAGAACATCCTCGACGAGGACTCGGCCGAGCTCCTCGCGACAACCGAGCCGGTGAGCCCGTCCGAGGCCGCGCTGGCGCGCCATCGCGAGTCGCTGCGGCGTCCGCGGCTCGTCTACGCCTCGGTCGTGTCCGTCGTGGTCGTCGCGCTGCTCGTCGTCGTCACGGTGGCCTGGTCGCGGGGTGAGGTCGCCAACACCGCGCTGCACACCGTGCCGAAGACGCAGGCCCCGGCCTCGCTCGCGATCGCCGCGCCGACACCGTCCCCCCAGGTCGCGTGGCGCACCGGCGACCGGAGCGCGATCGGCGTCCCGCAGTGGGGCGGCACCGTCGTCGTCTGGTCGAAGCACACCGTCCGCGGCCTCGATGCCCGCACCGGGCGCCAGACCTGGTCCTACGCGCGCAGCAACCGCACCGTGTGCACCGCCGCCCAGGCCGGCGGCACGACGGTGGCGATCTACCAGGTGAACGGCAACTGCGACGAGGTCACCGCCGTCGACTCGCAGACCGGCACCCGGCGCTGGACCCGCACCCTGGACATGGACGGCCTGCCGGTCTACGGGCAGCCGACCTACCAGGTGCTCTCGTTCACCGTCATGGTCACGACGCCGAGCGTCATCTACGCCATCGACCCGGTGTCGGGCTACAACCGCTGGACGTTCCGGATGCAGGGCTGCACCATCAACCGCGCCGTGCTGGGCAGCACCGGAGCGTTGATAAGCCAGTTCTGCGCCAAGCCCGAGTGCGGCAAGCTGACCTTCTGCGGCCGCGGCGCGCAGGTGCTGCTGCGCGACGGGATCGCCGGCTCCGACGACAAGAGCGACACCAACCCCGACAAGCTCAAGTGGAACAGCATCGGCGACACCGACCTGCCGGTGTCGGCCGACGCGGTGGTCTCGACGCTGGACCCGACGACGCGGACGCTGAACACGCTCAACCCGGGCAGCGGCAAGTCCGCCGGCGCCGTCGCCCTCGCGCCGTTCCCGACCGCCACCGATCCCATCGTCGCCACGGCGGCCAGCGGCACCGAGGTCATCTGGCTCGGCGGCGTCGTCTACGCGGTGCGCACGGGGTCGCCGGCGCCGATCTGGGCCGCGAAGGCGCCGAGCCCGCCCACCGTCGCGTCGACGACCGGCGAGGACAGCCCCGACCTCTCGACCGCCCGGGTCACCCTGCCGACGGCCACCGGCATCCGATTGCTCGACGGCAACGACGGCCACACCGCGCAGTCGTTCCCGGTCACGCCGCCCGCACCGGGATCGCTCGTGTACTCACTCGGCACCGGCTTCCTCGTCGCCGGCCCTGACGGCACGGTGGCCTACCGGTGATCGACCAGCTCGCGGCCGGCTCAGCCCGACGCATCGTGGTCGACCTGCCGCAGCAGCGCATCGCCGCGCTGCAGGCGGGGGCACCCGACGCGCCGGTCGCGCTGCTCGTGCCCGGCTACACCGGCAGCAAGGAGGACTTCGCGCCGCTGCTCGACCCGCTCGCGGGGTCCGGGCTGCACGTCGTCGCGATCGACCTGCCCGGCCAGTTCGAGTCACCCGGACCGGACGACCCGGCCGCCTACACGCCCGACCGGTTGGGTGAGGTGGTGCGCGCGCTGGCGGCCCGCTTCCCGGCGCCGGTGCACCTGCTCGGGCACTCGTTCGGCGGGCTGGTGTCGCGGGCCGCGGTGATCGCCGAGCCGGCCCGTTTCGCCTCGCTGGTGCTGCTGTCCTCCGGGCCGGCCGCGCTCGGCGGTACCCGGCGGGCCTCCATCGAGCAACTGCAGCCGGTGCTGGCCGGCGCCGGGCTGCCCGGCGTCTACGCGGCGATGCTCGCGGCGGCCGAGTCCGAGCCCGGCTTCGCCGCTCCCCACCCCGACCTCGCCGAGTTCCTCGAGCGGCGTTTCCTCGGCGGCTCGCCGACGATGCTGCAGGCGATGGGCGACGCGCTGCGGCACGAGCCCGACCGGGTGGCCGACCTCGCCGCCACCGGCGTGCCGGTGCTGGTGACGCACGGCGTCGACGACGACGCCTGGTCGCCGTCCACCCAGCACGACATGGCCACCCGGCTCGGAGCGCGCTACGCGGTCATCCCCGGCTCCGCGCACTCCCCCGCGGTCGAGAACTCGACCGGCACCGTCGCCGTGCTCGTCGACTTCTGGCGCAGCCTGGGTTAGCCGCGGTCGGCCAGGCCGTCCCAGGCCGCCCGGGTCTCCGAGGCCGCGCGTCCCTCGGGGCACAGGCTGCGGAAGTCGCACCACGAGCACGACGCCGACGGCGCCGGCGGGAAGGCGGCGTCGGCGTCCGCTCCGGCCGCGACGGCGTCGGTGGCCCGGGTGATCGCGACCGCGGTGGCCTCGGCCCGGTCGACGTGCTCGCGCAGCGTCCGGTCGGTGTGCTCGAACGACGCGACGTCGCCGGTGGGCAGGTGGTGCAGTTCCACCCGGCGGCAGGCGCGCCGCAGCGTCCGGCGGGCGCCGAGCACGTAGAGCGCGAGGGCCGAGGAGGCAGCCGCGTCGTCGTCGCCGAGTTCACGGCGCCCGGTCTTGTAGTCGACGATCACGACCTCGTCCCCACGATCGTCGATCCGGTCGACCCGCCCCGACACCGCGAGCCCGTCGGTGACGGCGGCGACGGTCCGCTCGACGCCGAGCGGCTCGTGCCGTGGATCGACGTGGTCGGTGAGGTAGCGGCGCACCCACTCGGCGGTGGTGGTGCAGGCCTGCTGCGACTGCACGTCGTCACGGAACCCGCTCGACTGCCAGGTGCGCTCGACCAGCGACGCGCCCTCGTCCGGCGTGCGGTGGGCCCGCGGCAGCAGCCACCAGCGGTAGAGGGCGAGGTGGGCGATGGCGCCGACGGTGTTGTGGGCCCACGGGATGCCGCGCGGCGGGGCGGGGCGGTCGACGTAGGCGAAGCGGTAGCGGCGCGGGCAGTCGAACGTGGCCAGGCGCGACGGGGTGCAGGCGAACAGCTGCGCCGGCATGTCGGCCAGGGTGAGCTGCTCGCCGGTCACGGGTCCCCCACCGGTCGCCGGGCCGACGGCAGGGCGAGCAGCTGCGCGTAGACCTCGGGGTCGGTGAGGCGAGCGCCGATCGGGGTGGTCTTGTTGCGCCCGTGGTAGTCCGACGAACCGGTGCCGAGCAGGCCGAGCTCGCGGGCGAGCCCGGCAGCGTGGGCCCGGTCGTCCGCGTCGTGGTCGGGGTGGTCGACCTCGAGCCCGACCAGACCGGCGGCGGCCATCGCGGCGACGGTGTCGTCGGACACGACCGGCCCCCGGCGCCGGGCGATCGGATGCGCGAACACCGGCAGACCCCCCGCGTCGCGGATGAGGCGGATCGCGGTGAAGACGTCGGTGTCGACCTTGCGCACGTAGTACTTCTGGCGCGACGACAGCAGGTCGCGGAAGGCGGTGTCGACGTCGGCCGCCACGCCGGAGTCGACAAGGGCGCGGCCGATGTGCGGCCGCCCCACCGCCCCGCCGGCGAGCGCGCTCACCTGCGGCCAGCTGATCGGGAAGCCGTCGGCCGCGAGGTTCTCGACCATGATGCGGGCCCGGTCGCGCCGGGCGGCCCGCAGCCGGGTCCACTCGGCCTCGATGGCCGGGTTCTGCGGATCGGCGAGGTAGGCGAGCAGGTGCAGGCTGATCCGGCGGCCGTCGTCGGTGTGGTGGACGGCGGAGAACTCGACGCCCGGCACGACGGTCAGGCCGGCCGGGCGAGCGGCCAGCGCGTCGTCCCAGCCGGCGGTGGTGTCGTGATCGGTGAGGGCGACGACATCGAGCCCGGCCGCGGCCGCGATGCGCATCACCTCGGCCGGCGAGTCGGTGCCGTCGGAGGCGGTGCTGTGGGTGTGCAGGTCGATACGCATGGCGCGTCCCAGCCTATGGGTGGGACCGCGGGTCTCTAGCGGCGGCGGCCGAAACGATCGCGGTCGGCCGGCACCGCCGGGATCGGTGCGGTGACGTACTCGGCCGGCTCCTCCACGATCGTCTCCTCGTCCGGGTCGGGACGGCCGTCCTCGACGAACACGATCTGGCGCAGCTCGAGGTAGAAGCGGCCCGGGCTCCGCATGCGCAGCAGACGGCTGATGCCGGGGTGGTTGCCCGGCGCCTCGAGCTCGATGTTGGCGTAGTTGAACAGCTTCCCCCACACCGGCTCGACGAAGCGGATGCCGCTGATGCGGTCGAGCCGCAACGACGACTCGCTCGACGACGTCTCGAGGATGCCCTGCACGTGGATGATCCGTTTGCCGGTGAGGATGACCCGCTCGGCCCGCCACTCGCGGTAGCGCAGCGAGGCCATCAGCCCGGCGACGAGCAGGAACACCCACGACATCGGCCAGGGCCAGATGAACCCGCAGACGAGCAGGATCGCCAGCACGATCACGGTGCTGCGGCGGGGCCTTCTGAGCAGGACGACCCAGTGCTGCCGCGCGACGGCGCGGATCGGCAGTTCCGAGGGCAGGAAGGCCGGCACCGAAACGTCAGGTGGCGAGCTTGTTGAAGAAGTTGCCGATGCCGTGGGCCACGTTGACCGCGACCTTCCACGCGCCGTGCACGATGTTCGCGGCCTGGTCGGGCGACGTGACGACGTAGAACAGGACGAACGCGCCGACGAGTGCGGCGATGGCGAGCTTGACCATCGAGGTACGCCTCCTTCGGCTGCAGGACTTGCGGGCAGGCCGAAACGGCGTGCCTCGTAACGTTCCTACCGCAGGTGGCGCGCCCGGTCGGGGAGCCGCGCCGGAAAGGAGCGTCGTGGGGGTTCGGCAGCCGTGTGCGGGCGGCATCGTGCTGGACGGTCGGGGGCGGCTGCTCGTGATCCGCCGCGGGCAGGCGCCGTCGGCCGGGCTGTGGTCGGTGCCGGGTGGCCGGTGCCGGCCCGACGAGGCCCCGGACGATGCGTGCGTGCGCGAGGTGGCGGAGGAGACCGGGGTGGCCGTACGGGTTCTGCGGCTCGCCGGGCAGGTCGAGCGGGACGCCCCCGACGGCGACGTCTACGTGATCGACGACTTCGTGTGTGCGCTCGCCGGCGGTCCGGCGGCCGCCCCGGTGGCCGGGGACGACGCCGACGACGCACGCTGGGTCACCCGGGCCGAGCTGGCCGCGCTCGAGCTCGTGCCCGGGTTGTGGGACTGCCTGGTCGGGTGGGGCGTGCTGCCTGCCTGATTCAGCTCTTGCGCTGCGGCTCCGGGCGGCCGGGCTGCTCGCCGCCGCGGGCGTCGATGTACTCGCGCGTCGGAACCATGACCTTGCGGCGGAAGATGCAGACGACGGTGCCGTCCTGCTTGTAGCCGATCGTCTCGACGTACACGACGCCCCGGTCGGACTTCGACTTCGACGGCGTCTTGTCCAGGACCGTGGTCTCGCCGTAGATGGTGTCGCCGTGGAAGGTCGGCGCGATGTGGCGCAACGACTCGACCTCGAGGTTCGCGATGGCCTTGCCGCTCACGTCGGCCACGGACATGCCGAGCAGCAGCGAGTAGATGTAGTTGCCGACCACCACGTTCTTGCCGAAGTCGGTCGTGTTCTCGGCGTAGTTGACGTCCAGGTGCAGCGGGTGGTGATTCATCGTGATCAGGCAGAACAAGTGGTCGTCGTACTCGGTGACCGTCTTGCCGGGCCAGTGCTTGTAGACCGCGCCGACCTCGAACTCCTCGTAGTACCGACCGAACTGCACGATGTCTCTCCTCTGCCCGGACGCGCTGTGACTGGCGCTCAGTGTCTCGCGCGCGGGCCCGATCCGCCCCGTCGGGCGGGGTCGGCGTGACGAACGCCCCTGCGCGTCGGTCCGGACCGTCAGTCGAGGGCGACCGGGCGGCGGGCGAGGTCGAGCAGGTCGGTGCCGCGCTCGGCCCAGCGCTCGCGCAGCGCGGCGCTGCCCCGCACCCGGGCCCAGGCGAGCTCGGTCGAGGTCGCCGGGATGGCCTGCAGGACGCGAACCTCTCGGTCCGTCCCCGCTGCGATGGGGGCGAGCGGCGATTCGACCACGATGATCCCGACGCAGGCCGAGCCCGGCGCCAGCGGCTCGCCGACCTCGACCGTCATACCGTCGGTGTAGACCACTCCTTCGACCGCGGGCGAGGCGGCGAGCAGCGCCACCTTGCGCCAGACGTCGGCGTACTCGTCGGTCGGGTCGAGCAGGTGCAGCATCAGCTCGGCCCGCGGGCCGTCGGTGCTCTGGACCGACTCGGTGGCCGAGGTCATCGGGTGCCGCGACATGCCGAGGGACAGGTAGGCCCGCTCCCCCGGGATGGGCTCGAACCGGAGGATCTCGATCGGGTCGACGCCGAGGAAGGACACCGACGCCCGTTGCGGGGTGTGGCCGAAGTGCGCCACGACGGCGGTCTCGACGGCGTCCAGGATGGGGTCCGAGCTCACCGCACGACGCTAGCCGACCGTCTTCACCGGAAGGACGCCGCAATGCTCGCCTCCGCCTCGGCGTAGGTCGCGCCGGCCCGGACGAGCAGGGCGGCGATGCCGTCGAGGGCGTCGGCCAGCCCGCGGGCGTGCCGGTCGAAGTCCTCGAACAGGGCGGTGAACTGGGCCGCGGCGGCACCGGACCAGTCCGCGCCGAACAGCGGCGCCAGCTGCGCCCGCAGGTGCTGATGCGCGCCGCGCACATCCGAACAGACGCGGTGGGTGCTGCCGCCGAGCGTCTCGAGCTGGGCCGGAGTGACTCGCAGAGTGGACACCGGGATTCCTTTCGCCATCGCCGGCGCCGCTCGCCGGACGAGGACCGAAAGGTAGGCAGTGGCACCGACGCCGCGCTGCGTCCGAGCCCGGGGCTGTGGACAACCCGGCATCGCGAGCGCGTTGTCCACAGGCGCCGGCCGCGCCGCCCGATGGTGTCGGTCGCGCCGCTCAGACTCGGCGAGGTGCGAATCGAACTCACGATCACCGGGCCGTCCGGGCGCCACGACATCGCGATCGTCGGCGACCCCCTCCCGACGGTCGGCGCGGTGCGGGCCGAGCTGGCGGCCCGGGCCGGGGCCGGCCCGGACGATGCGGTGTGGAGCGGATCGCGCGAACTCCGCCCGCACGAGCGCATCGGCGGCCCGGCGCTCCGCACGGGGGCGGTGCTCGGGTTCGGCACCCCCGAGCCGTCCACTCGCTCCGACGCCGGGCCGGAACTGCAGGTCGTGGGCGGTCCCGCCGCCGGACTCACTCTCCCGCTGACCCGCGGGCGGCTGACCATCGGACGCGCCGACACCTGCGATCTCACCCTCGCCGACGACCGCGTCTCGCGTGAGCACGCGCGCCTCGAGGTCACCGCGACGACCGTCGTCCTGCACGACCTCGGCTCGGTCAACGGCACGACGCTCGACGGTGCGCCGATCGGGTCCGGCGGGCAGCGCCTGCGGCCGGGGTCGATGGTCCGCCTCGGCGACACGTTGCTCGCGGTGCGCGAGGTCGACGTGCTGCCGGCGGCGCTGGTGCCGGGCGACGCCGCCCTGCTCGTGAACCGCGCTCCGCGCCATCTCGGTCCGCTTCCGACCCCGGAGATCCCGCGGCCCGATAGCGGCGACGCGCCGGCCGCGGGCCGGGTGCCCTGGCTGGCGGCCCTCCTCCCGGCCGCCCTGGGAGCGGCGATCGCCGGGGTCACCGGCTCGCGCCTGTTCCTGCTGTTCGCGCTGCTGTCCCCCGTGCTGCTGCTGTCGACCGCGCTCGGTGACCGGTTGCACTGGCGACGGTCCCGCCGCCGGGCCGGTGCGGCGCTCCGGCTCGCCCGGGCCGAGGCCGACCGCGCCGTGAGCCGTGCGCTCGCCGTCGAGTCGGGCGAGCGACGCCGCCGCGCCCCGGATCCGGCCGTACTCCACGGCATCGCCACGGCACCGGGCAGCCGGCTGTGGGAGCGGCGGCGCGGCGACGCCGATCATCTCGGCCTGCGGCTCGGCCCGGCCGAGCTCGACTCGGCGGTTCGGGTGCGCACCGGCACCGAGGTCGCGCCGGCGGGCCGGTTGAGCGCGGTTCCCTTCGTCGTCGACCTGCGGCTCGGACCGCTCGGTGTGTCCGGGCCGGAGGACGTCACCGCCGGGCTGGTCCGCTGGCTGGTCGTCCAGCTCGCCGTGCTGCAGTCACCGGCCGACATCCAACTGGTGCTGCTGCTCAGCCGGGACACCGCACCGGCCTGGACGTGGGCCCGCTGGCTGCCGCACCTGCGCGACGTCGGCACCTCGAGTGCCGAGTGGCAGCGCGTGGTCACCGATCTCGGCGAGGAGCTCGCCCTGCGCTCGACCCGCTCGGGCGAGCGCGCCGCATGGAGCGGGGTGTGGGTGGTACTCGTGCTCGACCGCGCCGGAGCCGTCGCCGATGTCGGCGGGCTCTCGGCGCTCCTCGCCCAGGGCGTGCCGCTCGGCGTCGCCGCCATCTGTGTCGATCGCGACGCCGCCGCGCTGCCCACCGTCACCCGCATCGCGGTGCGCGTCGACGACCCCGCCGGCACGCGGGCCACGATCGGCGGTCGGGCCGCGGGTGCGGTCGTGCTCGACCGGGTGTCGGTCGGGTACGCCCGACAGATCGCGCGGGCGCTGGCCCCGCTGGTCGACGCCGCCGATGATGCCGCCGCGCTGCCGGCGACGGTCGGGCTGACCCACGCCCTCGGGCTCGACGACGTCGCGGCGGAACCGATCGCGCGGCGCTGGGCCCGATCGGGCGGGGGCGCCGACACCGTGCTGGGCGCCACCGGCGACGGCCCGCTGCGCCTCGACCTGGCGGTCGACGGCCCGCACGCGCTGGTGGCCGGGACGACCGGATCGGGCAAGTCCGAACTGCTGCGCAGCTGGGTGGCCGGGCTGGCGGCGAGCCATCCACCGGACTCGCTCACCCTGCTGCTGGTCGACTACAAGGGCGGGGCCGCGTTCGCCGACTGCGCGCGGCTGCCGCACTGCGTCGGGGTCGTCACCGATCTCGACCCGGCGCTGACGCGGCGGGCCCTGATCTCGTTCGAGGCCGAGCTGCGGCGGCGCGAGCACCTGTTCGCCGACGCCGGTGTCGACGATCTCGCGGCGTACCGCGCGGCCGGTGGACGCGGGATCGCCCGGCTCCTGATCGTGGTCGACGAGTTCGCCACGCTGGCCGAGGAACTGCCCGAGTTCGTGCGCGGGCTCGTCGGGGTCGCGCAGCGGGGGCGCTCCCTGGGCCTGCACCTCGTGCTCGCGACGCAGCGGCCGGGCGCGGCGGTGACGCCGGACATCCGGGCCAACACGAGCCTGCGGATCGCGCTGCGGGTCACCGACCCGGCCGACTCGACCGATGTCATCGACGTGCCCGACGCCGCCCAGATCGACCGCGGTCACCCCGGGCGGGCCTACCTGCGCAGCGGCGGCCGGCTGGTGCCGTTCCAGACGGCGAGCACCGCGACGGCCGGCGCGGCGGGCACCGGCGTCGAGGTTCTCGGCCCGTGGCGGCGGCGGATCTCCGCCGGCCCGGTCGATGCGGCGGGCGGCGGTCTCGCCCGGCTCGTCGATGCCGTGGCCGCCGCGGGGCGCGACTCGGCGCGACCGGCGCCGCCTGCGCTCTGGCTGGCCCCGCTACCGGTGTCGCTGGCCCGATCCGGGTTGCCCGCTTCGGGGCCGGCGACCAGTGTCCCGCTGGGCCGGCTCGACCAGCCGGCCGAGCTGGCGCAACCGGTACTCGAGGTCGACCTGACCGCGGGCCGTTCGATCCTGCTCGTCGGCGGTCCGGGCTCGGGGCGCACGGGCGCACTCGCGTCGCTCGGCATCGGGGCCGCCGCTGGGCTACCGCCCGACGTGCTGCAGCTCTACGTCGTCGACACCGGCGCGTTGTCCCCGTGGCTGGGCGACCTGCCGCACCTGGCGTCGACGGTGTCCTCGGCCGACCCGGGCGCGGTCGGCACGCTGCTGCACCGGCTGCGGAACGCGGTCGAACCGGCGCGGCGGCGCCCGGCGCTGCTCCTTCTGCTCATCGACGACTGGGACGCCGTGCTCGACGCCGGCGACGACGCCGACCGATCGGCCTGGACCGAGGCGCTCGCCGCTCTGCTGCGCTCCGGACCCCGGGCCGGACTGACGGTCGCGACCGCCGGCGGCCGCAGCCTGCTCGCCGCGCGCACGTCCGCGGCCTACGACGCCCGCTGGCTGCTGCCCCTCGTCGATCCCGCCGACTACCCCCTCGGGGGCGTGCCGGCCCGCGCCGTGCCGACCGCGCTGCCGCCGGGTCGCGGGATCCGCGCCGCCGACGGCGCCCACTTCCAGCTCGCCGATCCGGCCGACCTCGACGCCCTCGCCCGGGTCGCGGCCGATCGCTGGGCGTCGGCGCCCCTACCCGAGCCGCTCGTGCGGGTTCGGCCGCTACCCGGTTCGGTGCGCCGGGCCGAGCTGCCGGTCGACGACCGGCTGGCGCCCGGCTGGTCGTCGTCGGGCCGCCCCGATCGGGCCGCACCACCGTGCTGCGGCTGCTCGCAAACGAGGCGGCCCGGCTCGGCCGGCCGGTCGTCGTCGCGGCCGCGCCCGGCTCACCCTTGGATCGGGTCGCCGCGAGCCGCATCGTGCGACCGGACCATCCGGCCGTCGGGCTGCCGCCCCCAACGGCCGGCCTGCTGCTCGTCGACGACAGCGCGTTGTTCCTCGACGGGGCCGCCGGCGAGGAGCTGCGCGAGTGGCTCCGCCTGCCGGAGGCCGCGCTCAGCGTGATCGTGGCCGGGCGCAGTGACGAACTGGCCACCACCTACCGCGGGCTGGCCGCCGACGTCCGGCGCACCCACCGCGGCGTGCTGCTGCGACCGTCCGTGGTCGACGGCGAACTGCTCGGTGTCCGACTCGACCGCCGGGCGCTGGGCGGGCCGCCCGGCCGCGGCGTGATCGTCGGGCCGCCGTCGTGGGGCCCCGAGTTCGCGGCCGGTGAGGCGGTGGCGATCCAGATCGCTCAGCCCGAGGAGTCCATATGCGGATAGCGGTGATCGGTGGCCGAGACGAACGTCTCCTTGATGGCGCGGGGCGAGACCCAGCGCAGCAGATTCCAGATCGAGCCGGCCTTGTCGTTGGTGCCCGACGCCCGCGCCCCTCCGAACGGCTGCTGCCCGACCACCGCGCCGGTGGGTTTGTCGTTGATGTAGAAGTTGCCGGCCGCGAAGCGCAGCGCGTGCTGCGCCTGCGCCACCACCGCGCGGTCGCGCGCGAACAGGGCTCCGGTCAGCGCGTACGGCGCCACGCTCTCCGCCTGGGCCAGGGTCTCGTCCCACGCACCGTCGTCGTAGACGTGCACGGCGAGGATCGGGCCGAAGTACTCGTCGCGGAACATCGCGTTCGCGGGGTCGCTCGCCTCGACGACGGTGGGCCGCACGAAGTAGCCCACCGAATCGTCGGCCTTGCCCCCGGCGAGAACGCTCGCCGACGGCTCGGCGTGCAGACGGTCGAGCACACCGCTGAGCCGGTCGAAGGAGCGCCGGTCGATCACCGCTCCGCCGAAGTTGGCGAAGTTGGTGACATCGCCGTAGCTCAGCGACTCGGTGACGGCTACGAGCTCGTCGCGCACGCCCCCCGTCCACAGCGAGCGCGGGATGTAGGCCCGCGACGCCGCGGAGCACTTCTGGCCCTGGTACTCGAACGCGCCGCGCACCAGGCCCGTGACCAGGGCCGCCGGCTCCGCGCTCGGGTGCGCCAGCACGAAGTCCTTGCCGCCGGTCTCGCCGACGATGCGCGGGTAGGTGTGGTAGCCGGAGATGCTCTTGCCGACCTCGCCCCACAGGTATTGGAACGTCCTCGTCGAGCCGGTGAAGTGGATGCCGGCGAGCGCCGGGTGCCGCAGCGCGACCTCGCTGACCGCTTGGCCGTCGCCGGTCACCAGGTTGATGACGCCCGCGGGCAGGCCGGCCGCCTCGAACAGCGCCATCGTGTGGTGCGCGGCCAGCTGCTGGGTGGGCGACGGCTTCCAGACGACGACGTTGCCGAGCAGGGCCGGCGCCGACGGCAGGTTGCCGGCGATGGCGGTGAAGTTGAAGGGGGTGATCGCCAGTACGAAACCCTCGAGCGGGCGGTAGTCCAGCCGGTTCCAGGTCAGCGGCGCGTTCTGCGGCTGCTCCTCGAGGATCTGCCGGGCGAAGTGCACGTTGAAGCGCAGGAAGTCGGCGAACTCGCAGGCGGCGTCGATCTCGGCCTGCTGCACGCTCTTCGACTGGCCCAGCATGGTGGCGGCGTTGATGCGGTCGCGCCACGTCGAAGTGAGCAGGTCGGCCGCCCGCAGGAAGATCGCCGCCCGCTCGTCGAAGGCGAGGTCCCGCCACATCGGCGCAGTAGCGAGCGCAGCGGTAACGGCGTCCTCGACATCGGCCGCGGTGGCGTTCGTCGTCTCGCCGAGCACCAGCTCGTGGCGGTGCGGCGCCACCACCGGGATGCGCTCGCCACCGGCCATGCGGGTCGCCCCGCCGATCGTCATCGGCAGGTCGATGCGCTCGCCCGCCATGGCCTCGAGAGCGGCGGCCAGGCCGGTCTGCTCGATGCTGCCGGCGACGTAGCTGCGGACCGGCTCGTTGTGCGGGGCGGGCGGGTGGGTGATGGCGTCCATGCCCCGATCGTGCCACGACGGCGAGCGGGCGATGACCGGCCCCGGGGAGCGGTCAGAACGAGTCAAGCAGGTGCGCGATCTCCTGGTTGGCGTACCACGACAGCTCGAAACCCTCGGCGTCGTCGACGAGCTCCTGCGACCCCGCGTCGCCCAGGTCGGCCGCGATCACCGCCTGCGCCGCGGCGGCGACCGTCGGCTCGGCGTCGGCGTCGTCGGCGTGCACGGACGCGATCGCAGCGAGCGCGATCGGCTCGCCCACGCGCACGACGCCGCGGTCGAGATCGTCCTGCACCGTGACGACCGCGTCGGCGACATCGGCCGCCACGACGATGCGGCGGCGGGGGGCGGAGCCGTCGGCGTCGAGCAGCCGCAGCGCGCCGCGGGCCGCCTCGGTCATCGCGGCGTACTCGAGCTCCTCGGGATCGTCGTCGACGTACCACTCCCGCAGGCCGGGCGTGACCGCGAACGCGGTGAGCGGCGCCGGACCGATCGTGCCCTCGTCGAGCAGGGCGCGCAGGCCGGCTGCGGTGGTCGGCAGGTAGATCCTCATACCGGGTCCGACGGGTGGATGCGGTGGCTGCGGCTGGGGGCGGCCGACGGGTGGCGTGCGCGCGACGAGCGGGTGGCGGCGGCCGGCGGCGCGGCCTGGCCACCGGCGGCGGTGACCAGCTCGGCCAGCGACTCCTCGATCATCTCCGCGATCAGCCCGACATCGCGCATCGCGTCGCGATCGCCGTTGATGCCGAAGTACACGCCACCGTCGTAGGAGGTGAGGGCGATCGAGACCGCGTGCCCGGGGGCGAGCGGCAGGATCGGGAACATCTCGTCCATCCGGGCTCCGGCGGCGTAGAGGGGAACCTGGGGGCCCGGCACATTGGTGACGACCAGGCTGAACATGCGGCGGGTGAGCCCGCCGGCCGCGCGTGCGCCCAGCGCGTGCAGGGTCGGCGGCGCGAAGCCGCTCAGGGCCACGAGCGCGTCGGCCCCGACAGCCCGGCCCGACGCCTTGTGCGAGGCCATCGCGTAGCGCAGCTGGGCCAGGCGCAGCACCGGGTCGGGCTCGCCCACCGGCAGGTCGACGAGCAGCGGGCGCACCGGCCCGGGCCGGCCGTCGCGGGTGTCCGCGTTGGCGCCGGTCACGCTCACCGGCACCAGCGCGCGCACCGAGGTCGCCGGGCGCAGCGGCTGGGCCCGCGACAGCAGCCAGCCGCGCAGCGCGCCCGACACGACCGCCAGCGCGACGTCGTTGACCGTGCCGCCGAACGCGTCGCGCACGCTGCGGTAGTCCGCGAGCCGCGTGCGGGCGATGGCCAGGCGGCGCTGCTCACCGAGTTCGGCGTGCAGCGGCGAGGCCTGCGGGCGCCGCAGCACGGCCTTGCCGGCCGAGGCGAGGCCGCCGGCCAGCGACGTGACCCCGCCGGCGAGCGAGGTGGCCCGCGCCAGCGTCGAGCCGACGTCACGGGCGGTCGCCCGGGCGGTGTCGACGAGCAGAGTCGGTCGACGCACCACCCCGGCCAGGGCGTCGCGGAGCAGGTCGACCGAGGTCGGTTCCGGGCCGGGCATCCAGATGGCCTCGACGGTGCGGCGCGGCGCCGGCGCGGCATCGAGGATCACCTGGGCCAGATCGATGCCGGCGTCCTCGTCGACCATCGCCTCGTGGGTCTTGGTGACGATCGCGATGCGTCCGCCGGCGAGCCCCTCGACGAGGTACATCTCCCACAGCGGCCGGGAGCGGTCGAGCAGGCGCGACTGGATGCGCGAGCAGAATTCCAGCAACTGCTCGTCCGTGCCCGGGCGGGGCAGCGCCGACCGGCGCACGTGGTAGGTGATGTCGAAGTTGGGGTCGTCGACCCACATCGGATGCGCGAGGTGAGCCGGCACGGGCCGGACCTTCTGCCGGTAGCGCGGCGCGAGCGAGATGCGTTCCTCGAGCAGCCGGACCAGGCGGTCGTAGTCGAAGCCGTGCGGCGGTGCGGTGAATACGGCCAGCCCGCCGACGTGCTGCGGAGCCGTGCGGCTCTCCCGATGCAGGAAGGCGACGTCGACGGACGACATCCGTTCAGTCACAGTCACCTCCGTCGGGTCGGGTGGTCCCGCGGACATTGTCACAGACGAGCCTCCACCACCCGCGGCTCAACGACGCTGGCGCCGGCGCCGTCCCGCGGCGGGCACCGGCACCCCGGCCAGGTTGGCCGCCAATTCGGTGACCGCCCGCCGCAGCGGGCTGGTCGGCGCCGACTCGCTCAGCAGCCGGCCGGTCGCCACGGCGACGTCCACCGCCCGCGCGTCGGCCGGCAGCAGTGCCGCCGGCGAGTGCCCGGCGAAGCGTTCGAGGGCGGCGCGGAGTTCGCGGTCGGTGTCGCCCGGCACCGCCCCCGGCCGCACCCGGTTCAGCACCACCCAGACGGGGGCGGCGACCTCGGCATCGCGCAGTTCGGCCAGACCGCGGACCAGACGCTGCATGCCGATCGGGTCGGCCGAGCCGACGACGAGCACGACGTCGGCGTCGTCGAGCACGGCCAGAGTGGCGCCGTTACGCCGCGGCGCGACGGTGTCGAAGGACAGCTCCTCGTCGGTTTCCAGGCAGAACCCGCAGTCGACGACGGTCACATCGGCGAGGGCCCGGGCCGCGCCGAGCACCGAGGCGACGGCCGGCGGGCGCAGCTCGGGCCAGCGCGAGGCCAGCGGGATGCCGGTGAGCACCCGCAGCGTCGGCCCGAGCTGCCAGCACAGCGCGGCGAGCGAGCCGGCGTCGATGCGTTTCGCCGAGGCCTGCCGGCAGGCGGCGGCGAGGCCGGGCGATTCGTCGAGCAGACCCAGTACGGCCGCGACGGTGCCGCCGTACACGTCGGCGTCGACCAGCAGCCCGGCCCGGCCGAGGCGGGAGAGCTCGTCGGCCAGCGCGACGGCGACAGTGGTGCGGCCGGGCGCCCCGGTCGGCCCCCAGACTGCGATCACCGTGCCGCGCCGATCCGGCTCGTCGGGCCGCACGGGTTCGCCCTCGCCGGGCGGGATCGCCATCGACGTCGACGGGTCGGCGAAGGCCCGCACGCGCCGCGAGGTGGAGGTCGCACCGGCCGAGCCGGGCTCGGGCTCGCGCACCGCCTCGGCCAGCACCGCGGCGACCACGCCCGGGTCGGCGTCGTCGGGCACCAGATGGACGATGCCGAGCGCGCGGAGCCGGTCCTCGGCGGCGGCATCGCCGCGCGCGACGACCCCGACCGGCGCCACCCCGGCCGCGCCGAGTCGGTCGACCACGTCGGCATCCAGACGCCGCACCGCCGCGCCCACCAGGCAGGCCCGGCCCTGGCCCGAGCCGGCGACGGCGAGCAGGTCGACGACGTCGACGCAGCGCCGGACGATCTCGACGCCGTGCGGCCCCCGCTCGAATGCGGCGACCCACCGCTCCTCCCACCCGGCGCCGTCGGCCAGGCAGAGCACGGCCAGCTTCACGGGGCGCTCGTCCCGCTCATCGGCCGGTCGACGGCGACGCGCAGGCGGCGATGTCGGCCGGCGGGGCGCCACCTGCACCGGCCTGGGGAGCCGGAGCCGGCGGCGGCGCCGTTCCGCCGAGGACCCCGGCCCGGATCTGTGCCCGGTCGATGGCGAGGGCGGCGACGACCCGCCCGGCCAGGGCAGGATCGACCATGATCACGACGTCCTGCCCGCCGGTGCCCGACGCGAAGGAGCCGCCCGTGTCGCGCCGGACGCTCTGCACCGTGACCTCGGGCAGCAGCACCACCGACGTGCAGGACGACGTCGACAGGAAGATCTCGATGCGCTGCCCGCTGCGCAGGTCGGGCGCCGTGCCCGAGGCGAACGGCACGGTGAGCGTGGTGCGCGCGTCGGGGGCGGCGACGGCGGCCGCGGGCACCAGTTCGCCGGCCGAGACCGGGCGGGCCAGCTTCTTGCCCACGGCGTCGCGGATCGTCGCCAGGTAGGCGCGCTTGTGGCCGGCGGGCAGCTGCACCTGCGCGACCGACAGATCACTCGGGCGCAGGATCGTGCCCGCGGCCAGATCGTGCGTGGCCGCGACGGTGGCGGATGTGTGGCTGGCGCCGGAGACGACGACCGCGCCCAGGAGCACCGCCACCAGAACCAGCAGCACGCCGAGCACGAGGCGCAGGTCGAGCCAGCTCGGCGTGGCGATCCGCCGGGCCGGCGGCGACGAAACGGTCACATCGGACATCGTGCCGGACGTACGTCGCGATCGCCATTCGTCCGGAACACGCCTGTGGACAACCCGCGAGCGGGCGGCGCCGACCTGCGACACTCGACGCGTCGACACCCGCACCGGAGGGACGAGCTCGCCGAGATGGCTGCCGAACCACGCTTCCTCACCCTGGCCGACGTGGCCGAGGTCCTCAACATCTCCACGTCGCAGGTCTACGCCCTCGTCCGCAACGAGGAGCTCGCCGCGATCAAGATCGGCGGCCGCGGCCAGTGGCGCGTCGAGCGCGACCGCCTCGAGGACTACATCGCCCGCATGTACAAGCAGACGAGCGCCTTCATCGCCGAGCACCCGTTCGTCGACGCCGAGACCGATCCGGGCGCCTGAGTCACTCGCCGCCGGCCCGGCGTAGCGCGGCGATCGCCGCGAGCGGGATGAGCTCGACGTCGCGCACCTCCTGCCGCCGGCGCAGCTCGCCGGCGGGGTGGACGGCCGCCTCGACGTAGTCGCCGCCGATCCGATCGATCGTGGCGTCGACGGTCGCACCGTCGCGCAGGTGCACCCGAACCGCCGAGCGGTCGCGGGCGATGCCGCGCAGCGCGTGCCGCAGGCCGAGGCGGGACGCGACGACGCCGGCCGAGCCCGGGGCCGTCGAGTAACGACCGAGCCCCCGCACGCCGAGCAGTGCGGCCGTCGGCACGACCACCTCACGCCCGGCTCCCTCGTCCAGCAGCAGCCAGTCGGGCCCGACCCGGACGAGCGTCCCGGCGACGGCGAGGCCGCCGTCGACCCGCAGCCGCAGGGGCTGACCGAGGGCGGCCCGGAGCCGGTCGAGCACGCCGAGGCCACCGATCTCACCGCGCGTGCGCTCCTCGATCTCGGCCGCCCGCTGCCCCCGCTCGAGCACCTCGGCCTGCGCCTCGAGGTCGTCGAAGAGCCCGTTCCAGCGCACTTCGGCCCCTCCACTCCGTCCGTTTCGTCCACTTCAGCGCAGCCGGCCCGCCTTGTCCACAGCACGATCTGCGGCCTTGACCGATCTTGAATGAATATATCAGGATGCAAACACAAGCAAATGAGGTCTAACGATGCTTACTGTGAGATCCGTTCGTACGGCGCTGCTCATGGCGGGCGACGCCGCCGCCCTCGCGCTGCTACCCGGGAGCGCGGCGGAATTCGTCGCGCGGGTCGGGCGGCCGCGGGCCTGGCTGCTCGAGGTCGGGGTCGACCGGGCGCTGGTCGTGGCCGCCGGCGCGGCCGTGTGGCTCGCGGCGGCCTGGCTCGGCGTCGGTCTGATCGCCGCTCTCGGGGCCCGGCTGCCGGGGGCGGCCGGGCGGCTCGGGGCGGCCGTCGGCCGGCGGGTCCTGCCCCGGGCCGTGCTCGGCCTCCTTGCCGGGACGGCCGGGATCGGCGTGCTGCTGGCCCCGGTGGCGGCGGGCGCAAATCCGGCCCCGGCTCCGAGCCCGACGGTCTCCGCCGCGACGGTCTCCGCCCCGGCTGTCCCCGCCCCGACCTGGCCCACCGACCCGCCGCCGATCGCCGCGCCGACCTGGCCCACCGCCGCTCCGACGATCGCCACCCAGGCCACCGCGGCCCCTACGGCCGCACCACCGACGACCACGACCCCCACGCCACACCGCTCCGAGCCGCCCGCGGCCGCGCCGACAACCCACGACGCGATCCGGGTGAAGCCGGGCGACTCGCTCTGGCTGCTGGCCGGCCACCGGCTCGGCCCGGACGCGTCCGACGCCGAGACAGCCGCTGCCTGGCCGCGCTGGTACGCCGCCAACCGGGCGGTCATCGGCGCCGATCCGGCCGTCATCCGGCCCGGTCAGGTCCTGCGCTCCCCCACGTCGGCAACCGTCACTCCCACGCGCGAGGAGATCCGATGACGAGGGTCCTGGCCCGTCCGTCCGACTCGAGGGGACCGGTCACGCCGGCTCGACCGCAGCTGCGCATCGTGGTTCGCCCCGCTCCGCCCCGGGAGCCGCCGTTCGACGACGAGATCACCTCGCCGTCGCCGATCACGCCCTGGGATCAGCGGCTGCCGTTCGAGCGCCGGCCGGCGCCGACCACCCGCGTGCAGCCGCGCACCCGCACGCGCGGCCTGCCCGACCCGGCCGTGTGGGGCCGTCATCTGCTGATCGGGCTCATCGAAGCCGCCGACGGGCGCCGCCCGCTGCCGCAACTCGCGGCGCTGCTCAGCCCGTCGGTCGGTCGCGGGCTGGCCGCCGATTTCGAGCGCGCCGCGCAGTCGGGCTCGGCGCACTGGCTGCACCGCACCGGGGTGCGCACGCTACGGGCATCCGAACCGGCCGACGGGGTGGCCGAGCTGTGCGCCACCCTCGAGACCGGCGCGCGCGTGCGCGCCGTCGCCCTGCGCCTCGAGGAGCAGCACGGCCGCTGGCGCTGCACCCGGCTTCAGCTCGGCTGAGCCGCCCCGGCGCCGCGCTCAGCGCTTGCGCTTGTTCTTCGACGCGCCGCCCTTGTTGCCGCGGCTGCCCCGGTTCGGGTTGCTGCGGGCCTGCTGCCGTTTCGCCGTGCCGGTCGCCGACTTCTCCGCCTCGGCCGTGGTGACCGACGGGCTGTCCGAACCGAGTTCGGGGGCGGTGTAGGTCAGCGGGCGGTCGCCGCCGGTGCGGTCGAGTCCCTTGGCCTTGATGTGCGGGGCGTGCCCGTTCGTGTGGGCGCTGGTCTGGGCATCGTGCTCGGCCTGCGCCGCCTTCAGCAGCGAGACGTCGAGCTGCGGCCCCTCCTCGGCGAGCGCCGCCGGCGGCTCGACCGCGGCCGGGGCCGCGCCGGGCTCGGTCGCCACGGTCTCGCCGTCCTCGTCGACGGACACCTCGAGGTTGAACAGGAAGCCGACCGACTCCTCCTTGACCGCCTCCATCATC
This sequence comes from Jatrophihabitans sp., assembly GCF_036000465.1. GTDB lineage: Bacteria > Actinomycetota > Actinomycetes > Mycobacteriales > Jatrophihabitantaceae > Jatrophihabitans. The sequence goes on from NZ_DASYFV010000063.1 coordinate 65,619, forward strand.
GCGGCGAACATGTCGAAGCCCTCGCGCTGGTACTCGACCAGCGGGTCGCGCTGGGCCATCGCGCGCAGGCCGATGCCCTCCTGCAGGTAGTCCATCTCGTAGAGGTGCTCGCGCCACTTGCGGTCGAGCACCGACATGAGCACGCGCCGCTCGAGCTCGCGCAGCACCTCGGCGCCGAGGTCCTCCTCGCGGCCGTCGTACGCGGCCTGCGCGTCGGCGACGATCTCCTCGACCAGGAACTCGCGGGTCAGGTCGGCCTTCTCGCCGCCGGCCTGCTCGATCGCCTCGTCGATGGTCAGCGAGATCGGGTACAGGGTCTTCAGCGCGGTCCAGAGCTGCTCGAGATCCCACTCCTCCGGGTAGCCGGACGAGGTGGCGCCCTGGATGTAGCTCGTGACGACGTCGTCGATCATCGGGCGGATCTGGTCGGACAGGTCGGCACCCTGCAGCACCTGCCGCCGCTCGTCGTAGACGACGGTGCGCTGCTTGTTCATGACCTCGTCGTACTTCAGGACGTTCTTGCGGATCTCGAAGTTCTGCGACTCGACCTGCGTCTGCGCCGACTGGATTGCCTTGGAGACCATCTTGGCCTCGATCGGGACGTCCTCGGGCAGGCGGAGCAGGTTCATCATCGCCGCGACGCGCTCGCCGTTGAAGCGGACCATCAGGTCGTCGCCGAGCGAGAGGTAGAAGCGCGACAGGCCGGGGTCGCCCTGGCGGCCGGCGCGGCCGCGCAGCTGGTTGTCGATGCGACGCGACTCGTGCCGCTCGGTGCCGAGCACGTAGAGCCCGCCCGCCTCGACGACCTTGGTGGCCTCCTCGGCGACATGATCGCGCTTGGCCTTGTAGA
>NZ_DASYFV010000064.1:0-12468 GCF_036000465.1 Jatrophihabitans sp.
CAGGTGGTGAATCATGGGGGCGGCCTGCTCTCGTTGGGGTGCGCGGGAGGGTCGAACGATGACCGTACCCAGCCGGTGTGAGTAGTCCCGACCTCGGGACAGTCCATCCTCAGCGGTCGTACATCGGAGGTCGTACACCCGAGCCGCGATTGGCTACCACGGAACCGACGGGCCGGGGCCCCGCCCGTGAGGTCGAGCGGTTGACCTTCTTCCGGCCCGCGAGTCGCTCGGGCCGCCACCAGCATCAGTTCGGCGATCGCCCGATCCACCTGCGCGGCGCCTGACACGATCGTGGCGAGGGAAGCGATCTTCGAGTTCGCCCGACCCGGAAACGACCGCGATCAGGAACGCCTCGGCGCCGCACTCATCGGCGTCACCCGTCCCAGCGCAGGTAGACCATGGTCGCGTCGTCCCGGAGGCTCGTGGCGGAGTGTTCGATGGCGGTCCGGATGAGGCGTCGGACGACCTCGTGCGGGGAGGCGCCCGCCGTGTGTTCTCGGGCGAAGAGGTCCCGCAGCCGCTGTTCGCCGAAGGGAGTGCCATCCGGCATGGCCGAGTCGGTGACGCCGTCGGTGTAGAGGAGGACTCCGTCGCCCGGCTGGAGGCGCGTCTCGACGATGTCCCCGACAACCGAGCCGAGCGCGCCGATCCCCAACGGGAGACCGGGTCGCACGCACGGTTCGGACAAGATCGAGCCGTCGCGCACGATGATCGGCAGGGGATGACCGCAGGTCATCCAGGTCAACAGACCGTGCGCGGTGTCGAGCCGGCCGAGCACCGCGGTCGCGAAGGCCGGCCGGCCGGGAAAGGTACGCGCCGCGGCGTCGATCCGCGAAGCGAGCTGAGCGAAGTCGTCGCCTGCCCGCCGCCCGTGGCGGTACGCCCCGACCAGAAGAGCGGCGAGCACCGCGCTGCTCAGCCCGTGCCCGACCGTGTCCAGGACAGCGAAGTCGAGCCGCCCGGCATTGAACGCGTAGTCGAAACAGTCGCCGCCGACCTCGTACGCGGGTTCGAGCAATCCCGCGATGGTCGCCCCGGCCGCGGCGAAGGACAGCGGGGGCAGCAGCGACCACTGCATCTCGGCGGCCAGGTCCATGTCGTGACGGCGGCGCAGCAGGTGCGGCAGATCCGTGTACTGCGCGCTGGCCAGCAGCAACGGAGCGGCAGCCAGACCGAGCTCGGTGACGAGAAACTCGATCTCGTCATCCCAGCGCGACAGCGTCATGGCCAGCACGCCGAGCCGGTTCGACTGCTCGGAGACGGGCACCCACACGTGCCATCCGTCATCACGCTCAGCAGCGAGCGTCGTTGAGGACGTGAAGGCCCGTCCGGCCATCGACCCGTCGAGCGAAGCGACTTCCGGCTCGCTGCCGTGCATCAGGACATCAGGGTGCGGCGTCAACGCGACGTGCGCATAGTCGATCAGCAACAGCACCACATCGCGTCCGCCGATACCGGCGACCGCCGCGGCAAGAGTCTCCACGAACGCATCCGGTTGCGCGGTCTGATGGGCCAGCAACAGACGCGTCACCGGCCGATCCCGCGCATCGACCGTCACGACCGCCCCCCAATCGCGGCGCCGATGGATCGGCCGGTGATCTCAGTCGTCTGCCGGCGCCACCCAGCATCAAACCCTGAATCGCGAAGTCCGCAATCCCGATCTCCGACCCTAGGCGATCGCATGGGGCCGACGTCAAAGTTGTGCTGATCGTGCTCGGACACGCCAGCGCGACCATGACCGTGGATCTCTGCGGGCACGAATCGGCCCGACTTCCGCGGACTCTTCTCGGACCAGCGGCTGGTTGGTCAAGCTTCCGAGATCACCCTCGACGCAACGGAACCAACAGCTGCTGGGGCAGAGCTGGAGCGGGCGACGAGAATCGAACTCGCGTAATCAGTTTGGAAGACTGAGGCTCTACCATTGAGCTACGCCCGCATGGAGCAGGCTCGCGCCTGTTTCCGAGCGTCACGATACCTGCTGGCAGGATGCAGGATGTGAACCCGTCCCGCCTCACCGGCCCGCCGATGCGCCTTCGTCTCGGCACCACGACGCTGCCGATGGTCGGCCACGTGCGCATGTACGTCTGCGGCATCACGCCCTACGACGTCACGCATCTCGGGCACGCCGCGACCTACATCTGGGCCGATGCCGCCGAGCGCGTGCTGCGCTGGCACGGGCACACGGTCACCGTCGCCCGCAACGTCACCGACGTCGACGACGTCCTCTACGCCGAGGCCCGCCGGCGCGGCGAGTCGCACACCATGCTCGCCACCCTGCAGCGCGCCGCCTTCGAGGGGACGATGGCGACGCTGCAGGTACGCCAGCCCGACCTCTCGCCGAGCGCGGCGCAGCACATCGGCCACGTCGTGCAGCTCGCCGCCGCCCTGCTCGACCGCGACGCCGCCTACGAGCGCAACGGCACGGTCTACGCCCGCACCTCGCACGCGTACGCGACGACCGGCCTGGACCGCGAGACCGCGCTGCAGCGGGCCGCGGAGTTCCACGACAACCCGGGCGACCCCGACAAGGACGATCCGCTCGACATCACCGTCTGGCAGGCGGCGACCCCCGACGACGAGGTGAGCTGGCCGAGCCCGTGGGGCGAGGGGCGTCCCGGCTGGCACGCCGAATGCGCGGCCATGGTGCTGGCGCTGTTCGGCGCGAGCGTCGACCTGCACTGCGGCGGCGCCGACCTCGCCTACCCGCACCACGCCTGCGAGGCCGCACTCGCCGAGGCGGCCACCGGCGTCGCACCCTTTGCGCGCGGCTGGCTGCGGGCCGGGCTGGTGTCGGTGAACGGCGAGAAGATGGCCAAGTCCACCGGCAACCTCGTGCTCGCCGAGGATCTGCTGCGCGAGCACTCCCCCGGCGCCATCCGGCTGATGTGCCTCAACCGCCCGTGGGCCCAGCCGTGGGAGTACTCGCCGGCCGAGCTCGACCTCGCCGAGGCGACCCTCGAGCAGCTCTACGCCGCGGCCGCAAGGCTCGAGGCCCAGCCCGGCGCGGCTGCGGTACCGGCAGCCCTGCTCGACGACCTCGACGTCCCGCGCGCGCTCGCCATCGCCCTCGAGGACGGCGGACAGGCGGCCCGCACCTTCATCGAACTGCTCGCACTGTCGTAGGACGCGCCCCCGAGCCGTTGAGTGGCGATTTCTCGATCGAGTGGCGCGTTGTTGCTCGCCATTCGACGCATCACCTCGCCACTCACCGCGCGGAGGGCGGGTCGGGCTCAGGGCCGGACGAGCCAGCATGGGGCAGGATCGGGGCATGAGCGAGGACGCGACCGCGCGGAGGCGGCGACGCCGTCGGGCCACGTCCGGGCAGGGGCCGCCCCCGGGCGCCCCACCGTCCGCGGGCCCACCGTCCGCGTCCCAACCGCCAGTGACCGCCCCACCGTCCGCGGCTCCGCCGGCCGAGGCGGCGCCGAACCGGGAGCGCCCAGCGGCGACGGCACCGCGCGTCGAACCGCCCCGGCGCCGGCGGCCACCGCCCCGCGATCAGGGCGAGCGCGGGCTGCGCGACCTCGTCGGCGCCGGGGCGTCGCAGCTCGGGGTGAGCGGGGCGCTGCGCGGCCGCGACGTGAACCGCCCGACCGAGGAGGACCTCGAAACCGCCGAGCGCGAGGTCGTCATCGTCCGGCGCAACTGGCGCCCGGACGACCGCAAGAGCTGAGCTCGCTCAGCTCGTCTCGTGCCCGGCGATCGCGCCGGTGGCCTCGTACTCGGCCAGCAGCGCGATGCGGCGCTTGTGCCGCTCCCCCTCGGAGAACGGGGTCGCGAGGAACAGGTCGACGAAGCGCAGCGCATCGGCCTCGGGGTGGTTGCGGGCGCCGATGCTGATGACGTTCGCGTCGTTGTGCTCGCGGGCCAGTCGGGCGGTGTCGTCGCTCCAGACGAGCGCGGCGCGAACGCCGGTGACCTTGTTGGCGGCGATCTGCTCGCCGTTGCCCGACCCGCCGATGACGATCCCGAGGCTGCCGGGATCGGCGACCGTGCGCGCGGCGGCGGTGATGCACGGCGGCGGGTAGTCGTCCTCGGCGTCGAAGACGTGGGCCCCGCAGTCGACGGCCTCGTGACCCTGCTCGGTCAGGTGCTCGATCAGCCGGGCCTTGAGTTCGAAGCCGGCGTGGTCACTGCCCAGGTAGACGCGCATGGGACGAATCATGGCAGCGTCACATCCCGCTCGTGCACCCGCGGGCCCGACCACCCACCTGGGACCATGGAGGCGTGACCCTCGCTCTCGACCGGCCGTCGCCCGCTGCGGTGTTCTCGCAGTGGACGCCGCAACCGGTGGCGATCGTCGTCGCCCTGCTCCTCGCGGTGAGCTACGCCCGCGGCGTGCGCCGGCTCGGCCGCCCGTGGCCTCGGGGCCGGATGATCGTCTTCGGCCTCGGCCTCGCCGCGATGATCTGGACGACCTGCGGCTTCTTCCAGGTCTACTCGCGCTCGCTGTACTGGGTGTGGACGGCGCAGACGCTCGTGCTCTGGCTGGCCGTGCCGATCATCGTGCTCTGGGGCCGACCGGTACAGCTGGCCCGGGCGGTCGCCGGGCCGCACAGCCGACTCGAGGCGGTGCTGCGCACCCGTGCGGTGCGCATCGTGTCGAACCCCCTGGTCGGGCCGGCGTTGGTGCCGCTGCTGTCCGGCGTGCTGTTCTTCGGGCCGCTGCCGCGCTGGGCGATCTCGTCGGCCCCGGCGGGCTGGCTGCTGCACCTGGTGCTGCTCGTCGTCGGCGCCCTCATGGTGCTGCCCCTCGTCGGCCTGGACGAGGAGGCGAGCTCGCTCGCGGTCGGATTCTCCCTCGCGATCGGGTCGTTCGAGCTCGTCCTCGACGCACTTCCCGGCGTCGTGCTCCGTCTGAAGAACAACCTGGCGACGTCGTGGTTCGACGTCCGGTCGATCCACGACTGGACGCCGGCCGCGATCCACGACCAGCGGGTCGCCGGGGCGATCCTGTGGTGCGTGGCCGAGCTCATCGACCTGCCGTTCCTGTTCCTCGTCTACCGGCGCTGGCTGCGGGCCGACGCGCGGGACGCGGCGCAGGTGGACGCCGTGCTCGAGGCCGAGCGGGCGGCTCGGCGTGGGGCCCGGCCCGAGTCCGAAGCGGAGCCGACCGACGTCAGCGAGACCGAGCGGGACACACCCTGGTGGCTCAGCGATCCGGCGATGCAGCGGCGGATGCAGCGCCCGGAGTGAACGTCCAGTCCCCGTGCGCGTCACGGGTCAGCGGCACGACCGCCCGCGCCGCCGCCGTCGGGATCGCCCCGTAGAGGTGCGGGAACTCGGTTCCGCTGCCGTAGCTGTCCTCGACCCGGAGCTCGGCCGCGACCGCGCCCGGATCTACCTCGACGACCACCAGGTCGGCCTCGTCGCCGTACCGCAGGTTGGCCGTGGCCGCGACCTGACCGGCGAAGGAGAAGTGCACGAAGCCCTCGGTGTCGAGTGAGGACGGCCGGTACTCGCCCTTCGCGACGGCGTCGGCCCAGGCGTCGGGCGCGATGATGTGGAACAGGCGCATCTCGGTGACGCTACCGATCCGCGTCACGTCAGGCCGAGGTGGCGGGCCATGACGCGGAGCTGGTGCTCGAAGTAGGCGTCGAAGTCGGTGACGCCGTTCTTCAGCCGGCCGAACAGCTCGAAGCTGATGCTGCCGAACAGCTGGGCCCAGACCGACATCGCGCGGGCGAGGAGGGTGGGCGGCACGCCTTCGAAGCCCGGGAAGCCGGCGATGCGCACGAGGTCGGCCCGGACCGCCCGCGGCAGGCGATCCGCCGGCACCTCCAGCGTGCCGGCCGCCACGCCGTCGGCCAGGATGCGCATCGCGACCGTGACCGGACGCTGCGCCTGCTCGATCGTCGCCTCGGGGGCGGCGTACCCGGGCACCGGGCTGCCGTAGAGCAGCGCGTACTCGGGCTGGTGGTCGAGCGACCAGTCGCGGGCACTCCAGCCCACCGCGAGCCAGCGACCCAGCAGGTCGGTGCGCCGGGACACCTCGCCCTCGGCCGTCTCGATCGCCTCGCCCATCGCGGCGTAGCCGTCGAGGATGAGCGCGGTGAGCAGGTCGTCGCGGCTGGCGAAGTAGCGGTACACCGCCGAGGACACCACGCCGAGGTCGCGAGCGACGGCCCGCAGGGAGAGGTTCGGCCCGTCGGCGGCGAGGTGCTCGCGCGCGGTGTCCTTGATGCGCTCGATCATGTCCGCCCGGGCCTGGGCGCGGGGCGAGGTCGTCAGTCGCTGGGCCATGACGGCAGTGTGCCACTAAACCGAGAGCACTGCACTAAAACGAGAGCACTGCTCCGAACAGAGAGCACTGCTCTTGACAATTGCCCGAACCGAGAGCAATGCTCTCTGTATCGCCGCACGGCGACACCATCCCGAACGAGGAGACATCATGGGACTGCACGTCATCGTCGGCGCCGGACCGGTCGGATCGGCCCTCGCCCGCGAACTGCTCGACACCGGCCACGACGTAAGGGTGGTCACCCGCAGTGGCTCCGGCATCGAGGGCACCGAGCGGGTCAAGGCCGATGCGGCCGACGGCGCCCGGCTCGGCGAGCTCGCACACGGCGCGGTCGCGATCCACAACTGCGTCAATCCGCCGTACCACCGCTGGGCCGAGGAGTGGCCGGCCATCTCGGCCGCCCTCATCACCGCGGCCGAGTCGAGCGGCGCCGTGCTGGCCACGACGGCCAACCTCTACGGCTACGGCCCGGTCGACGCCCCGATGACCGAGGACACGCCCCTGGCCGCGACCGGCCCCAAGGGTCGGGTGCGCAACGCGATGTGGCACGACGCGCTCGCCGCGCACGAAGCCGGCCGCATCCGCACGTTCGAGGTGCGCGGCAGTGACTACCTGGGCGGCAACTCGCTGCTGTCACTCGTCATCGCGCCGGCCCTGCGCAAGGGCAAGCGGGCGATGGTCCCGGCCGACCTCGACGCGCCGCACACGTTCACCGATGTGCGGACCGTGGCGAAGCTGCTGGCCGTCGGCACCGCCGACGAGCGGGCCTGGGGTCGCGCCTGGCACGTGCCCAGCGCCGAGCCCACCACCCTGCGCCGCATCACGCAGCTCGCCGCCGACCAGCTCGGCGCGACCCCGAAGCTGACGGCCCTGCCCTACGCCGCCGTCTGGGTGGCCGGGCTGTTCAGCCCGTTCATCAAGGAGCTGCGCGAGACGCAGCACCAGTTCCGCAAGCCGTTCGTCCTCGACTCCGGCCGGGCGACGGCGACCTTCGGGCTGACGGCGCCGACCCTCGAGGACTCCGTGCGGTACGACCTGGAGCAGAACGCGCCGCAGCCGACCGGCGGCTGACCGATCAGTCGAACTGCGGGCTCTCGGTACGGGTGCGCTTGAGCTCGAAGAAGTACGGGTACGAGGCCAGCAGGCGGGCGCCGTCCCACATGCGCACGGCCTCGTCGCCACGGGGGATCCGGGTGAGCACCGGCCCGAAGAACGCGACACCGTCGATGTGCAGGGTCGGGGTGCCGACCTCGTCGCCCACCGGATCCATGCCCTGGTGGTGCGACTTGCGCAGCTGCTCGTCGTAGTCGGTCGACTCGGCGGCGTCGGCCAGCGACTCCGGCAGCCCGACCTCGGCGAGCGCCTCGACGATGAGCGCGCGGTCGAACTCGCGCTGCTGGTCGTGCCGGCGGGTACCCAGGGCGGTGTACAGGTCCCGAAGCACCTCGGTGCCGTGCTCCTGCTCGGCCGCGATGCAGACCCGGACCGGACCCCACCCGCGCTGCAACATTTCGCGGTAGTTGTCCGGAAGGCCTTCCTTGTTGGCGTTCAGGACCGACAAGGACATGACCCGGAAGGTCAGGTCCATGTCGCGCTGCTTCTCGACCTCGAGGATCCACCGCGACGTCACCCACGCGAAGGGGCACAGCGGATCGAAGTAGAAGTCGACGACCGGACGCTCAGAGGTTGTAGTCACGTCAACTACTGTAGCCCCTTGCGAGCTGGGTGCTAGCGAAGTGCGGCGAGCGCCTCGTCCGCGTGCATGGTCATGTTCATCTCGCTGTGGACGGCCTTGACCACCTTGCGGTCCTGGCCGATGGCGAAGGTCCAGCGCTTTACCGGCGCCCCGAGCTTCTCGCCGAACTTGCCCCGCTTCACGCCGAAGATGCCGGCGACGGTGCCCTCGGCGTCGGAGAGCAGCGGATAGTCGAACGAGTGCTGCTCGGCGAACTGCTTCTGCTTGGCCACGGTGTCGCGGCTGATCCCGACGCGCTGGACCCCGGCGGCCTTGTACTCGGCGCCGACATCGCGGAAGTGGCAGGCTTCCTTCGTGCACCCGGTGGTCATCGCGGCCGGGTAGAAGAACAGCACGACCGGGCCGTCGGCGAGCAGCCCGCTGAGGGACCGCTCTGCACCGTCCTGGTCGAGCAGCCGGAAGTCGGGCACCTCGTCACCTTCGCGCATGACCCAACGATAACCGTGGCAAACCCCGCTGGCCCGCGCATGAAAGACTCATCGCAATCACGCCGATCGTGGATCCGATCGCCGCCTGCCCGACGAATTCCTACGACTCCCACAAGGAGTGACCCACCCGTGGCCGTCCCGAACCTCACCCGTGAAGACGCGAGCGCGCGCGCCGCCCTGCTCGTCGTCGACAGCTACGACGTCGTCCTCGACCTGACGGACGGCGGCGGAAAGCCCTCGGACCGCACGTTCCGCTCGACGACGACCGTCCGCTTCACCGCCCGGGAGGGCGCGGAGACCTTCATCGACGTGATCGCCGATCGCTTCCACTCGGTCGTCCTGAACGGCGTCGACGTCGACGTGGCGGACTACCGCCCCGAGAACGGCATCGCGCTCGCCGGCCTGGCCGACAACAACACCCTCGTCGTCGACGCCGACCTCCTCTACACGAACACCGGCGAGGGCCTGCACCGCTTCGTCGACCCGCTCGACGGCGAGACCTACCTCTACTCCCAGTTCGAGACGGCCGACGCGAAGCGCATGTTCGCCTGCTTCGACCAGCCCGACCTGAAGGCCACCTTCACCTTCCACGTCACCGCGCCCGAGCACTGGGAGCTGTCCTCCAACGGCGCGATCGAGCGCGTCGAGGAGCTCGCGGCCGGCAAGACGGTGCATTTCGCGACGACGGTGCGGATCAGCCCGTACATCACCGCCCTGGTCGCCGGGCCGTACCACGTGGTCACCGACCACCACGACGGCATCGACCTCGGGCTGTACTGCCGCCGCACGCTGGCCAAACACCTCGATTCGGACAATCTGTTCGAGCTCACCCGCCAGGGCTTCGACTGGTACCACGCGAACTTCGGCGTCCGGTACCCGTTCGGCAAGTACGACCAGCTCTTCGTCCCCGAGTTCAACGCAGGGGCCATGGAGAACGCCGGCTGCGTCACCTTCCGCGAGGACTACGTGTTCCGCAGCAAGGTCACCGACGCCCGCTACGAGCGCCGGGCCGAGACCCTGCTGCACGAGATGGCGCACATGTGGTTCGGCGACCTCGTGACCATGCGCTGGTGGGACGACCTGTGGCTCAACGAGTCCTTCGCGACCTACGCCTCGGTGCTGTGCCAGACCAACGCCACCCGGTTCACCGACGCGTGGGCCACCTTCGCCAACGCGGAGAAGACCTGGGCCTACCGCCAGGACCAGCTCCCCTCGACCCACCCGATCGCCACCGACGCGCCCGACGTGCAGACGGCCGAGGTGAACTTCGACGGCATCACCTACGCCAAGGGCGCGAGCGTGCTGAAGCAGCTCGGCGCCTATGTCGGCGTCGAGTCGTTCCTGGCCGGGCTGCGGGCCTACTTCACCGAGCACGCCTACGGCAACACCACACTGGCCGACCTGCTCAGCGCGCTCGAGAAGGCCTCCGGCCGCGACCTCGGCGAGTGGTCGAAGCTGTGGCTGGAGACCTCGGGCATCAGCACGCTGCGGGCCGACTTCGCCGTGGACGCCGCGGGGGCCTTCAGCTCGTTCGACATCGTGCAGTCCGCCCCGACGACGGTCGCGACGTCGAACACGGTGCGCCCGCACCGTCTCGCCGTCGGCCTGTACGAGGAGCGCGACGGCCGGCTCGTCCGCACGAAGCGGGTCGAGCTCGACGTCACCGGCGAGCGCACCGCGGTCACCGAGCTGATCGGCGCGACCCGTCCCGCGCTAGTGCTCGTGAACGACGACGACCTCACCTACTGCAAGCAGCGTCTCGACGACGTCAGCCTGGCCACCCTGCGGGCCGGCGGCATCGCCAAGCTGGCCTCCCCGCTCGCCCGCGCCCTGTGCTGGTCAGCGGCGTGGGACATGACGCGCGACGGCGAGCTGCCGACCCGCGACTACGTGGCGCTCGTGGTGGCCGGCGCCGAGCACGAGACCGACATCGGCGTCATGCAGTCGCTCACCCGCCAGGCGCTGCGCGCGCTGGAGATCTACGCCGACCCGGCGTGGGCCCCGCAGGGGTACGCCGCCCTGGCCGACGCCGCGCGGTCCGCCCTCGAGTCGGCCGCGCCCGGCTCGGACCACCAGCTCGCCTGGGCCCACGCGCTGCTGGGCGCGACCCGCACCGACGAGCAGATCGCCTACCTTCGCGAGCTCCTCGACGGCACCACCGAGCTCCCCGGCCTGGCCGTCGACGACGAGCTGCGCTGGTCGATCGTGATGACGCTGTCGGCCCTCGGCGCCATCGGTCGCGACGAGATCGACGCCGAGCTCGAGCGCGACCCGTCGGCCGCCGGGCAGCGGCACGCCGCCTCGGCCCGGGCGCTGCAGCCGACCGTCGAGGCGAAGGAAGAGGCCTGGCGGCTCGCCGTCGAGGACGACTCGCTGCCGAACGCGATGCAGGAGGCCGTGATCGGCGGCTTCGCCCACCCGACGCAGGGCGAGCTGCTGAAGCCGTTCGTCGCCCGCTACTTCGCCTCCATCGGCGAGGTGTGGGAGCGCCGGACGAGCGAGCTCGCCCAGAACGTCGTCATCGGCCTGTTCCCGACCTGGACGTCGACCATCTCCCCCGAGACGGTGGCGGCGGCCGACGGGTTCCTCGCCGGTGACGCGGTGCCCTCGGCGCTGCGCCGGCTGGTCAGCGAGGGCCGGGCCGACATCCAGCGGGCGATGCGGGCGCGGGAGAGCGATCTCAGCGCGTAAGTGCTGGGGAACGGTGGGAACCGGCCGATAGGAGTGGGGCGGGCACGACGCGCCCGTCACCCGCTGTCCTGACCCTCGTTGTAACCGGTGGCCGACCCACCACCTGAGAGTTCTTGCGATGACGCCTGCTCGCCGCCCGCGCCCGTCGCCGGTGCCGCTCGCCGAGCGCACCGGCCGGCCGTCGCGTCTCGTTCGCGCGCGGGCCCGGGCCCGGCTGCAGGCGCACGACCACGCGCGCACCGGATCCATCGCGTCCATCGTGTCCATCGGGGCCGGCGTTGTGCTCTTCGCGCTCGCGGCCATCGCCACCCCGCTCGCCGGGGCCGACACCGCCGCCCCCGCACCCGCGGCCGCGACCCCGTCCCAGTCGTTCGCGCCCCTCCAGATCGTGCCCGCCCCGGCGACGCTCGCCCCGCCCGCTCCTGCGGTGAACCGGGTGCTGCCCCGCGGGCCGGCCCTGGCCATGAGGCAGGCCCCGGTGACCACGGCGGTCATCAGCGGTCTCGCCGCCAACGGCATCCCGAAGACCGCGCTCAACGCCTACCGGGTCGCGGCCGCGCGCATGGCCGGTGTCCAGCCCGGCTGTGGCATCGACTGGACCCTGCTGGCGGGTATCGGCCGCGAGGAGTCCGACCACGGCCGCTTCGCCGGGGCCGTGCTGCACACCGACGGCACCTCGACGCCACGCATCATCGGCCCCGCTCTCGACGGCAAGCACTGGGACTACATCCCGGCGCCGGGCAACGGCAAGGCCCTCGACGGCGACGCCGTCTACGCCCACGCGCTCGGGCCGATGCAGTTCATCCCGTCGACCTGGGCCTCGTACGGGGCGGACGCGAACGGCGACGGGAAGGCCGACATCTTCAACATCAACGACGCCGCGCTCGGGACCGCCCGTTATCTCTGCGCCGCCGGCGGCGATCTGCGCACCCACGCCGGTCAGGTGGCGGCCGTGCTCACCTACAACCACTCCGACCAGTACCTGGCCCAGGTGCTCGCCCTGGCCGACGCCTACCGGCGCGGTGTGCCGATCAGCGGGCTGCCCGTCGGCATCACCAAGGGTGCGCTGCCCAAGGTCATCGACACGGGCTACATCCCGCCGGCGAACCCGGGCGGGCCGACCGCGAACGAGCCGAAGAAGGCGTCGCCGACGCCGGCGCCCACAGCACCGCGGCCGGCGAAATCCTCGTCCACCCGGACGTCTGCGCCGGCACCCCGGCCGGCCACCTCGCCCGCGCCGGCTCCGCGGCCCACATCGTCGACCCCGACGAGCGCCCGGCCGAGCCCGACGACTCCGGCGCCGTCACCGACGGCGTCGTGCGCCCCGTTGCAGCACCTGGTCGGGGCGTGCT
>NZ_DASYFV010000065.1:0-6594 GCF_036000465.1 Jatrophihabitans sp.
CCCGGCCCGGGCACCGGCGTTGCGGGGCTCACGTCGGTCATGGAGATCGAGGGTAGGGCAATTCCGTACCATCGTCTCTTGTGGCTGTGCTCGAAGAATCCGCTGTCCGCGCCGCTCTGGCGACCGTCGACGACCCGGAGATCCGCAAGCCGATCACCGAGCTCGGCATGGTCGATGCCGTCGCGCTCGGGGCCGACGGCGCGGTCTCGGTGCAGGTGCTGCTGACCGTCGCCGGCTGCCCGATGAAGGCCGAGCTGACCCGCCGGGTGAGCGAGGCGGTCTCGCGTGTCGACGGGGTGCGGTCGGTGGACGTGACCCTCGGCGTGATGTCGGCCGAGCAGCGCCAGGCCCTGCAGCAGCACCTGCGCGGCGACCAGCCGGCGAACGAGATCCCGTTCGCGCAACCCGGCTCGCGCACCCGTGTCTACGCGGTGGCGTCCGGCAAGGGCGGGGTCGGCAAGTCCTCGGTGACGGTGAACCTGGCCGCCTCGCTCGCCGCGCGCGGGCTGTCGGTGGGGGTGCTCGACGCCGACATCTACGGCTTCTCGGTGCCTCGCATGCTGGGCGTGACCGGCAAGCCGACCCAGGTCGAGCAGATGATCATGCCGCCGGTGGCGCACGACGTGAAGGTCATCTCGATCGGCATGTTCACCCCCGGCAACACCGCCGTGGTCTGGCGCGGGCCGATGCTGCACCGCGCCCTGCAGCAGTTCCTCGCCGACGTCTTCTGGGGCGACCTCGACGTCTTGCTGATGGACCTGCCGCCCGGCACCGGCGACATCGCGATCTCGGTGGCCCAGCTCGTCCCGTCCGCCGAACTGCTCGTGGTGACCACGCCGCAGCTCGCCGCGCGTGAGGTCGCCGAACGGGCCGGCTCGATCGCGCTGCAGACCCACCAGCAGATCGTCGGCGTCGTGGAGAACATGAGCTGGCTGGACCTGCCGGACGGCACCCGGATGGAGCTGTTCGGCGCCGGCGGGGGTCAGGCGGTCGCCGACTCGCTGTCGCAGTCGACCGGCACGACCGTGCCGCTGCTCGGACAGATCCCGATCGACCAGACCGTGCGCGAGGGCGGCGACGACGGCCTGCCGGTCGTGCTGCGCGAGCCACGCACATCGGCTGCGATCGCGCTGGGCGAGGTCGCCGACCGGCTCGCCAAGCGCCAGGCCAGCCTGGTGGGCCGCTCGCTCGGCCTCACCCCCACCTCCCGCTGACGCGTCCGACAGTGGTCAGGTGGCGTCGGGGTCGAACGGGGCGGGCTCGCCGCGGCCCAGCCGCTGCTGGGCGGACCTGGCGGCGGGCTTGTCCAGGGTCACCGGTGTCTCGGACTCGGCCTCGTAGAAGGACCGCGAGCGCGGGTCGAGACCGCTGAAATCGGCGCGCAGGTCCTCGCGCGGGTCGAGCTTGCGCAGCTCGCCGCGGATGCCGGTCTCGTCGTCGCCGAGGATCGCGCGCTGGATCGCGGTACGCGGGTTCAGGTTGCGGAGGTCGAGGTCGGCGAACTCGGGGCCGAGCTCGTCGCGCAGTTGCGTGCGCGCCCCCGTGGCCAGCTCGCGCAGGGTCCGCAGCAGGTTTGCGGCATCACGGGCGAACTGCGGTAGCCGGTCCGGGCCGAGCACGATCACCGCGACGAGCGCGAGGACCACGAACTCCATCGGCCCGATGTTGAACATGTTCCGAGGTTACGCCGAGCCCAGGGTGACGGTGGCGCTGCGCTTCGCCGATCCTCGGTAATAGGTGACGTTCACCTTGTCGCCGGGTTTGTGCTGCTGGACGATCACGATCAGCTGGTCGTAGCCCAGGATCGGCGTGCTGTCGGCGACGACGATCACGTCGCCGTTGCGTAGCCCGGCCTTGGCCGCGGCGCCGTTGGGCTCGACCTGCTCGAGGTAGGCCCCGGCCTGCAGTCCCGCCTCCGCGGTACGGCCCTGCGCGTTCAGCGAGCCGTGCACGGCCTTGCCGTTGTGGATCAGCTCGAGGGCGATCTCGCGGGCGTAGTCGATCGGGATGGCGTAACCGATGCCGGACGCCTGGGTGGTGCCCCCGCTGCCGTTGGGCGCGCTCAGCGCAGCCGCGGAGTTGATGCCGACCAGGCGGCCGCCCGCATCGACCAGCGCTCCGCCGGAGTTGCCCGGGTTGATGGCGGCGTCGGTCTGGACGGCGTCGAGGTAGGCATCGGATTGGCCGTCGTCGCCGAAGACGTGCACCGGGCGGTTGAGCGCCGACACGATCCCGGACGTCACGGTGCCGGTCAGGCCGAGCGGCGAGCCGATCGCGACGACGGGGTCGCCGACCGCCAGCGTCGAGGACTTCCCGATCGGGGCGACGGTCAACTCGTTGTCGGGCACCTTGAGCACCGCGATGTCGCTGACCGGGTCCAGCCCGACGATACGGGCGCGCGCGGTGGCCTCGTTGGAGAACGTGGCGATGATCGAGCCGCCGCCCTTGGCGACCGACGCGACGTGGTTGTTCGTGATGACGTACCCGTGCTTGTCGATCACGACGCCGGAGCCGACCCCGCTTCGCGACTTGTCCGCGCTGGTCACCTGCAGCGAGACGACGGCCGGGCCGATCCGCTTGGCGATCCCGGCGACCGAGTTCGGCGGCCGGTTGGCCGGTTGGCCGCCCTGCGGGAGGCTGACGTCGGCGCGGTGCAGCGCGTCGCCGGTGCGGCCGCCGAGGAAGTAGCCGCCGAACCCGCCGACCGCGCCCGCGAGAACGGCGATCAGCACGGCGAGCAGGATCGCGTTGAGCCCGAACCGGCGCCGTCCGGTCTGGAGCGGGACGACCGTGTCGTTCTCCTCCGCGGCGTCCTCGTCGTCGTCGCGCTCGGCGTCCTCGACGGGGTCGAGTTGGGCGGGCTGGCCGGCGGAGAACACCGCGCCCCGGCCCAGCCAGAACGGCGCCGCCGGGTCACGCCAGGGGTCGCGGACGGCGTCGCGCTTCCACCACGGCGACTCCGGCTCGCCCGCCGACGCTTCGATGCGGGTGCCCGGCTCGGGCGCGAAGCCGCCCTGGGCCTCGGCGGGCGCGCCGAACGCGCTGGTCATCACCCAGGGCACGACCGGCGGCGGCGTCGGGCGCGACACGATCCGCTCGCCGGGCGGTGCTGCGTACGGTCCGGCGCCGGCCGGGCGGCCGTACTCGTCGCGCTGCTCCGGCGACACGGTCGGCGGCGGCGGGGTGTACGCGGGCTGCTCGGGCCTCGGCTGGAAGGGCTCGCGCAGGCCCGGCGGGCGCCGGAACGCCTCGTCGTCGTCCGGTCCGGCTGAGGCGTCCGCCGCGGCAGCGGTGTGGCGACCCTGATCCTCGGACACGACACCCCTGACCCTTCCGCACCGGACCCTGCCCCGGTCTCTCGATCGAGTCTGCCTCATCGCGGGCGCTCGCGGCGCCCGCCCACGGATTCTCTAGGGATGCTTGGGCAGCTCGGCCCGCAGGTACCCGGCGTGGACGGGGTGGGGGCCGGCGGGTTCGCGGGTCGGCCCGCTGTCAGAGGCGGCGGTGCCGGCGAGCGCGCCCAGCACCGCGACCGAGGCGACGGCGAAGGCCACCGGGCGACCGCGCCGCGGGTGCTCCGGCTGCACGGGGACGAAGGCGGCGGCGGGCGCTGCGAAGGAGGCGAACATGGTGTTGCCGTGCTCGTCGACGTGCGTGGGCACCTGGCGGATCGGGGTGGTCACCGGCACGTCGCGCAGCCGGTCGAGCAGCCCGCTCGGCAGCGCCGGAGCAGGTGCGGTGCGCAGCGCCCAGACGGCCTCGCGCTGGACGGCGACCGCGTGATTGCACTCGGCGCACAGCGCGGTGTGCCGGCGCGCGCGCTGGCGGGCGTGGCCGGTCAGGACGTCGTCGGCAAAGGCGGCGATCGCCTCGTCGGACAGGTGCTGCGCGCGTCCCAGATCGCGTCCCAGATCACGCATGGGCGGGTGCCTCGCCGAACTCGTTGGCCGGGCGCAGCCCGGGCGCGCGGTGCGCCAGCGCCTCGCGCAGCATCACCCGGCCGCGGTGGATGCGCGAGCGGACGGTGCCGACCTTGATGCCGAGGGTGGCCGCGATCTCCTCGTAGGAGAGCTGCTCGAGGTCGCACAGGACGACCGCGACGCGGAAGTCGGCGGGCAGCGCGTCCAGGGCCGCCTGCACCTCGGGATCGAGGTTCATCTGCTCGTAGGCCTGTTCCGGGCCGCCCTCGCGCGAGGCGAGCCGGTCGCCGGCGTCGTCGGGCAACGCGTCGAACCGGATCCGCTGGCGGCGGCGCACCATGTCCAGGAACAGGTTCGTGGTGATGCGGTGCAGCCAGCCCTCGAACGTCCCCGGGGTGTATTCGGCCAGCGACCGGAACACCCGGACGAACGTCTCCTGGGTGAGATCCTCGGCGTCGGCGCGATTGCCGGACAGCCGGAAGGCGAGCCGGTACACCCGGTCGGCGTGCTCGCGCACGACCTCGTCCCAAGTGGGCGGCACCCAGATGGTGCCCGCCTCGGCGGGGTCGACCGTAGTCACTGGCTTCTCCTTCGGCTATCGCGTTCTGGGCGACAGCCAAGCACGGCAACCTGTACGTCAGCTAAACGCCGACCAGGCGCCGGACGTTCCCGGGCGGCGCCTACTACTCTCGCCGCCGTGCACTCGTACACCGCCGATGACGACCGGATCGCGCGGACCGTCGTCGAATACTGCCTCCAGCGCCTGAGCAACGAGGTCCCGCTCGACCGTCCGCTGACGCCCCAGGACCTGGAACAGCTCGCCGGCGGCAGCGTGCGTCCCGAGGGCATCGGCCGCGACGAGGCGCTGCGCCTCTGGGCTGAGGTGCTCGGTCCCGCGTGCCTGTCCGTCGACCACAAGCGCTACCTGTCCTTCATCCCGAACGCCCCCACCAAGGCCGCCTGCTACTTCGACATGCTGGTGGCGGCCTCCAACGTCTACAGCGGCTCGTGGCTGGAGGGTTCCGGCGCCGTCTACGCCGAGAACCAGGCGCTGCGCTGGATCGCCGACCTGGTCGGGCTGCCGGCCGAGGCGGGCGGCACCTTCGTCCAGGGCGGGACGATCGGCAACCTGTCCGCCCTCGTCGCGGCACGCGAGGCGGCCCTCGAGCGGCGCGGCCGGCGTCCGGAGCGGTGGGCGGTCTGCGTGACCGAGGAGACGCACTCGTCGGTCAAGCACGCACTGCAGGTGGTGATGGACGTCGAGGTGATCTCGGTGCCGGGCGACGAGCGTGGCCGGATGACGGGGACGGCGCTGCGCGAGGTGGCCGCCGGGCTGCCCGAGCACGTCCGCGACGGGGTCTTCGCCGTCGTGGCCACGGCCGGGACGACCAACCTCGGCGTCGTCGACGACCTGGCCGGCGTCGGCGCGGTCGCCCGCGAGTTCGGCTGGTGGTTCCACGTCGACGGTGCGTACGGCGGGGCGGCCCTGGCCGCGCCGTCCGCGCGGCACCTGTTCACCGGCATCGAGCACGCCGACTCCTTCATCGTCGACCCGCACAAGTGGCTGTTCGCCCCGTTCGACGCCTGCGCGCTGCTCTACCGCGAACCGCGGCTGGGGCGCGCGGCGCACACCCAGCACGCCGGTTACCTCGACCCGGTCACGGTCGACGGCGAGTGGAACCCGTCCGACTTCGCCGTCCAGCTGACCCGGCGGGCACGTGGGCTGCCGTTCTGGTTCTCCCTGGCGGTGTACGGGACGGACGCCTATGTCGCCGCGGTCGAGCAGACCCTCACCGTCGCCCGGCAGGGCCGGGAGTTGATCGACGCCGCCGAGCACCTGCGGCTGCTGGTCGAGCCGGATCTGTCGGTGCTGATCTTCGAGCGGGTCGGCTGGACGGGCGACGACTACGCCCGCTGGAGCGCACGACTGCTCGACGAGCAGGAGGCATTCGTCACGCCGACCCGGCACGGCAACCGGGTCTGCACCCGGTTCGCCATCGTCAACCCGCTCACGACCTGCGACGACCTGGCGATGATCATCGATTCGATGCGCTGAAAGGCGAGCCCGCGACGATAGGGTTCCCCGCATGGCCGACCCGATGGTGAACGAGGCGAGTGTCCGCTACGCCGAGTCGTTCCAGCCCGAGAACGAGATCATCACCAGCGCGCGCGAGCGCGGCAGAGAGCTCGGCTGCACGCCGATCGGTCCGGCCGGCGGCGCGGCGCTGCGCGTGCTGGCCGCGGCCACCCAGGCGCGTGCCGTCATCGAGGTCGGCACCGGCGCCGGTGTGTCCGGGCTGTACCTGCTCGGTGGCATGGCCGCCGGCGGGCAGCTGGTGTCGATCGACATCGAGAGCGAGAACCAGCGTGCGGCGCGCGAGGCGTTCGGCGAGGGGGGCATCGCCCCCACCCGGTACCGGCTGATCAACGGCTCGGCCCATGACGTGCTGCCGCGCATGCGCGATGCGGCCTACGACCTGGTGTTCGTCGACGCCGACAAGAGCGGCTACGCCGTCTACTACGAGCAGGCGGTGCGCATGCTGCGCCCCGGCGGCGTGGTGGCCTTCGACAACATGCTCTGGCACGACCGGGTCGCCGACTCGTCCCAGCGCGACCCGGACACCGTGCTGCTGCGCGATCTGGCCCGCACCGTCCGCGACGACGACCGGCTGGT
>NZ_DASYFV010000066.1:0-6513 GCF_036000465.1 Jatrophihabitans sp.
GATCGAGGCGATCCAGTCGAGCACGCGTGGTGCGGTGGATGCGATCAGCGAGATCGGCGACATCATCGACCGGATCAACGACATCCAGACGACCATCGCCTCGGCCGTCGAGGAGCAGACCGCCACCACCAACGAGATCGCCCGCAGCGTGACCGAGGCGGCCACCGGCGCCAACGGCATCGCGGCCGACATCGCCGAGGTCGCCGCCGCCGCCAGTTCGACCCAGCGCGGTTCCGAGGACACCCTGGCCTCGGCCACCTCGCTCGCCGGCATGGCCACCGAGCTCAAGCGGCTGCTCGCACAGTTCCGCTACTGAGCCCGGACGAGAGACGGATCGAGGACACGTCGTGACTGTTCGCGTGGTGGTGGTCGACGACTCGGTCGTCGTGCGCCGCACGGTCGCCGACGTCCTGGGCGCAGCCGACGACATCGAGGTCGTCGGCACCGCCTCGGACGGCCGGCTCGGGCTGCGCAAGATCGCCGATCTCAAGCCCGACGTCGTGACCCTCGACGTCGAGATGCCGGGGATGGGCGGGCTCGAAGCGCTCGCCCACCTCCGGCGCGACCACCCGGAACTGGCCGTCATCATGTACTCGACGCTGACCGAGCGGGGTGCCGCCGCCACCTTCGAGGCGCTGGCCCTCGGCGCGGTCGACTACGCGACCAAGCCGTCCGGCGCGGTCAACCGTGAGGCGGCGGCGAGCCAGGTGCGCGACAACCTGCTGCCCCTCGTGCGCTTGTGGGGACGCCGCGCCGTGCCCCGCCCTCGCAAGCCGGCGCCGGTCGTCGTCGTCGTCGAGGAGACGACGCCGCTCGTCGTGCCGACGGGCCGGGTCGATCTCGTCGTGATCGGCGTGTCGACCGGCGGCCCGGACGCCCTCGCGGCGCTCGTGCCGGCCATCCGCGCCGACCTGCCGGTGCCGGTCGTCGTCGTCCAGCACATGCCGCCGGTGTTCACCACGATGCTGGCCCAGCGGCTGGACAACCTGAGCGGCCTGCACGTCGCCGAGGCCCAGGACGGCGAGACCGCGCGCGCCGGCAACGTGTACCTCGCGCCCGGCGGTCAGCACGTCGAGGTGCGGCGCGGTGCCGGTGGCCTGGTGCTCACGCTGTCCGACGCGCCGCCCGAGAACTCCTGCCGCCCGGCCGTCGACGTGCTGTTCCGCACCGCGGCGACCGCGACGCAGGGTCGGCTGCTCGGAGTCGTGCTCACCGGCATGGGCCAGGACGGCCTGATCGGATCGCAGCACATCCGCACCGCGGGTGGGGCGGTGCTCGCGCAGGACGAGGCGACGTCGGTCGTCTGGGGAATGCCCGGCTTCGTCGTCCGCAACGACCTGGCCGACCGGGTGCTGCCCCTCGAGCAGATCGCTCCGACGATCACCCGTCTCGCCACCGCCACCAAGAAGCCGGAGCCCGTGTCATGACCACCGTCAGCACCGACGACTTCACCTTCGTCGCCGACTTCCTCCGCCAGCGCTCGGCCATCTCGATCGGCCCGGGCAAGGAGTACCTCGTCGAGTCGCGCCTCACCCCGCTGGCCCGCGACATCGGGCTGGCCGACCTCAACGCGCTCATCGGCGAGTTGCGGCGTCCGTTCCCCGACCCGTCGATCCGTGATCGCGTGGTCGAGGCGATGACGACGAACGAGACCTCGTTCTTCCGCGACCAGCACCCGTTCGAAGCGATGCGCACGACCCTCGTGCCGCAGGTGATCGAGCGCAACGCCGGCGTGCGCCGCCTCAACATCTGGAGCGCGGCGAGTTCGACCGGTCAGGAGCTCTACTCGATCGCGATGCTGCTCGACTCGAACTTCCCCGAGCTGCAGAACTGGGACGTCACCCTGATGGGCACCGACCTGTCGACCGACGTCCTGGCCCGGGCCCGCGAGGGACGCTTCTCCGCCCTCGAGGTGAACCGCGGTCTGCCCGCACCGATGATGGTGCGCTACTTCGAGCGGGCCGGCGCCGAGTACGTCGTCGATGCGAACCTGCGGCGCTGGTGCACGTTCAAGCAGATGAACCTGGCCGAGGCGTGGCCCGTGCTGCCGATCTTCGACATCGTCTTCTGCCGCAACGTCCTCATCTACTTCGAGATCCCGGTGCGCCAGCAGATCCTCGACAAGGTCCGCCGCACGTTGACGCCGGGCGGCCACCTGCTGCTCGGTGCCGCCGAGACGACGCTCGGCGTCGTCGACGGCTACAGCCCAGTCCGAATCGGCAACACCGTCGCCTACCGCGTGGAGGCCTAGATGAAGGCACTGATAATCGACGACTCCCGGGCGATGCGCATGCTGCTGCGCCGCGTCGTCACGGGTCTGGGCTTCGAGGTTCTCGAGGCCGGTAACGGGCAGGAGGCCCTCGACGTCATCGCGGCGGGGGAGCTGCCCGACGTGGCGCTCATCGACTGGAACATGCCGGTCATGAACGGCCTCGAGTTCGTGTCCGCGATGCGGGCGAACACCGAGACGCGGGCGGTGACGCTGATGATGGTCACCACCGAGAGCGAGCGGACGCAGATCGTGCGCGCTCTCGCCGCCGGGGCCCACGAGTACCTGATCAAACCGTTCACCGAGGACGCGCTCGTGAGCAAGCTCGAGATGCTCGGCCTCCTCCCGGTCGTGGTGTGAGGACGAGATGACGAGCACGATTCCCGAGGTCGCGCCGGGCGACGAGGTCCCCGACGCGGCCACCCTGACCCAGATCGTCGGTGACGTGTTCACCGGCCTGCTCGGCACCGAGGTCGAGCCGCCGTTCGTCGCGCCGCACGGCGAGGACATCCTGCCGGTGTCGGCCACCGTGTCGGTCTCCGGCGGCTGGACGGCCCAGGTGGTCTTCGCCTGCTCCGACTCCCTGGCGCGGCGCGTGGCCGGCGACCTGCTGGAGCTGGATCCCGCCGCCGTCAGCGACGACGACATGCGCGACGTGCTCGGCGAGGTCGCCAACGTCATCGGCGGCAACGTGAAGTCGATCATGCCCGGCCCGAGCGCGCTGTCGTTGCCGCACGCGTCGCTGGTCGGCGAGCCGCCGTGCCCGCTCGACGTCGCGTCGCTGCAGCTCGAGCTGGCCTGGCACAACGAACCGATGCGAATCACCGTGTGGTCACCACCCGAGACGTGGCCCGTTCGCACCGTCAACGAGGAGAACTAATCATGAAGATCCTGGTCGCCGACGACAGTCGCGTGATGCGCCAGATCGTGGTGCGCGCCCTGCGCCAGGCCGGGTACGGGCACCACGACGTGGTCGAGGCGTGCGACGGGCAGGACGCCCTCGAGAAGGTCTACGACGAGCAGCCCGATCTGGTGCTCTCGGACTGGAACATGCCGAACATGAGCGGCCTCGACCTGCTCTCGAGCCTGCGCTCGGGCGGCGACACCCGTCCGTTCGGCTTCGTCACCTCGGAGGGGTCGCCGCAGATGCGCGACACCGCCGAGCGGGCCGGCGCGATGTTCCTCATCGCCAAGCCGTTCTCGGCCGACACCTTGCGCGACGCGCTCGAGCCGGTGCTCGGCTGATGGACACCAACATCGCCTCGCGCACCGAGCTCCCGCACGTCAAGGACGTCAAGGACCTCTTCGGCGACCTGTTGGGCCGTGATGTCGACGTCCTCGTCGGCGACGCCTGGGCGCCGATGCCGCTCGACCGGGCCACCGTGGCCGAGTTCGTCGACGACCAGGTGCAGCTGCGCGCGGTCGCGATGCTCGACCTGCCGCTGGCCGTCTACACCGGGGCGGCCGTCGGCCTGCTGCCGGCCGGCGGCGCCCGCGACATGGTCGACGAGCGCGATCCGAGCACGATGGTCATCGAGAACCTCTACGAGGTGCTCAACGTGCTGACCTCGGTCTTCAACGTCGGCACCAACCCGCACGTGAAGATCGCGTCCATGTACGCCCCGGGCACGCAGTTCCCGGGCGACATCGACCAGGTGGTCCGACGGCTGACCGGACGTCTCGACCTCACCGTGAGTGTTGACGGCTACGGCTCCGGCCGGCTGGCGCTGATCACCGTCCGCTGAACGCGATGCGGCCGTCCGCGCGGGCGGTCCGGGACCAAAGCCCTGTGGGTATCGGTCCGTTGGACCGCTGCCGCGGGGACGCACGTCCTTCACGATGAGGGCGTGCTTCCAGCGGTAGGCGGGACGGTCGACGGACTGAGCCGGTTCTCCGGACGCCTGCAGGTGACCGAGCGGGCGCGATCGGTCATTCGCAACCTGTACCGCATGAACGGGCCGCAGTGCCTGGTGCTGTGCTGGCCGAGCGGCGTGGCCCACCTGCCCTCGGCCCTGCACGAGGGCGGCCCGTTCGACGTCATCATCGGCCACGTGGCCGGCTGCCCCATCTACGCCGACCTGCGCCAGTTGGCCCTCTTCCGCGAGCGTCGGATCACCCTCGACGCCCCCGAACGGGTGATCTCGCCGCGTCCGCCGCTGCTGAAGGTGATCGGCGCGATGCCGGGCCCGTCCCGGACCGCCCTCGTCGGCTCGGCACGCTGACCTGAGCGCCGCTCCGTCCTACCATCGGAGTCCACCCCCGAACCGGTAGGAAGCCCCCTCATGACGACGAACGGGCCGCGCCTGCTCGCGATCGTCACGCGGGCGGCCGCGGGGACCGCGGGACTCATCGGGCTGCTCGGCCTCGCCGCCTGGGTGTTCGACGTCCGCACGGCCGACGGCCTGTCACCCGGGCTCACCTCCATGAAGGCCAACACCGCCATCGCCCTGATCCTGCTGGCGGTCGGTTGGTCGGTGCCGCGCAAGGTCGCGATCGGGCTCGGCGCGCTCGTGATCGGCATCGGCATCGTCGTGCTCGCCGAGTACGCGTTGCAGCGCAGTCTGGGCATCGACCAGCTGGTGTTCACCGACCCCGCCGGCGGCTCCTTCCCGGGCCGGCTGTCGATCGTCACCGCCGCCTGCGTCGCGTTGCTCGCCGCCGCCCGGCTGCTCGTCCTGTTCGGCCGGTCGCGCTGGGCCCAGGGCGCGGCGCTGGTGACGCTGCTCGTCGGGGCTTTGGTACTGCTCGGCTACGCCTACGGGGTCACGTCGCTCTACTCGGTGCGGCCGTTCTCGGCGATGGCGCTGCCGACCGGTGTCGCGATCGAACTGCTGAGCCTTGCCGCGCTCGCGTCGGTGCCGGACGGTGCGTTCCGCCGGATCGTGCTGGGCCACGACGCGGCAGCGCTGCTCGTGCGTCGTCTGCTGCCGGTCGCCCTCGTGGGGCTGCCGCTGATCGGGTTCGCCTGCCTGCTCGCCCAGCGCGACGGCGTTGTCGGCGGGGGAGCGACCCTGGCCCTGCTGGTCGTCATCTGCGCCGTGCTGGTCGGCCTGGTGACGTGGGCCGCGGCACTGCGGGTGGCGCGCGTCGACCTCGGCCGCACCCAGGCGATGGAGGAGCTCACGTACCTCAAGACCGATCTCGAGCGTCAGGTGCAGGAGCGGGCCCTGCAGCTGCAGCGCCGGCGCAACCAGGTCGCGGTGCTCGAGGACCGGCAGCGCATCGCCGCCGACCTGCACGACATCGTGATCCAGCGGCTGTTCGCGGCCGGGATGTTCCTGCAGGGCGGGGCGAGCGAGGCCGATGATCCCGCGGTCGCCCGGCGGGTCAACACCGCGATCGAGGCGATGGACAACGCGATCCGCGACCTGCGGGCCTCGATCTTCGAACTCGGTGGACGGGTCTTCGACGGCGATCTCACGACGGCCGTCGACGACGTGTGCGGCGAGTCGGCGAACCTGCTGGGCTTCCGCCCCGAGGTGACGGTCGACGACCCCGACTGGGAGGCCGAGGACGTCCGCGACGACGTGCTCGCCGTGCTGCGCGAGGCGCTCGCCAACGTCGCCCGCCACGCCGAGGCCACCTCGGTCGACGTCGTGCTGCGCAGTGCGGCCGGCGTCGTCTCGCTGACGGTCAGCGACGACGGCCGCGGCATGGCCGCGCACCCGGCGCGCAGCAGCGGCACCCGCAACATGCAGGACCGCGCCCGCCAGCGCGGCGGCGACTGCGTCTGGACCGGCGTCGCGCCGCACGGGACCCGGGTGAGCTGGCACGTGCCCGTCACCGCGCCCGCCGTGGAGGTCTGAGGCGTGGTCTCGGACGCCCGGACGCCCGTGTAATCTGAACGCGCCGTTCGGGTCCAGGCCCGGGTCGGTTCCCGGGCGATTAGCTCAGCGGGAGAGCACTGCCTTCACACGGCAGGGGTCACTGGTTCGATCCCAGTATCGCCCACCACCACGCAGGGCCCGAATCATTGGGCTGGAGCCGCTTGGCCCTCGATCGTCGGAGTCGCAGTTCGCGCGGCCATTCCCGCGTCATTCCCGCCATGGAACGATCGCGTTAGCGGTATTCACAGACGCGGGCAGCACCGGACATCGCCCGTCCGGGTGAGCGCGGTATCACGGGCCAACGCCCGGTCTCTTTCTGTGCGAACGGGTGCACGCGGCTTCGCGGTTCGGGCCTGGTGCCGAGGGGTTTGACGATTCCGGGCTGATGGGTCTTGGCTGGGTCCGGGTGGGCTATGG
>NZ_DASYFV010000067.1:0-41889 GCF_036000465.1 Jatrophihabitans sp.
ATGGCCCGCTACGGCTCGGAGAAGATCCGCGGGCACGGCATGCCCGAGGCGATCGAAGCGATCCTGCTGGGCGGGAGCAAGGTGCAGCCGCGGGTCGCACTGCTCAAGCCGGTGTCGTCGGCGATCGCGATCGGTACCGGCGGACCGTTCGGCGCCGAGGGGCCGATCATCATGACCGGCGGTGCGATCGGATCGCTGTTCGCGCAGTTCCTGCGACTGACGGCCGACGAGCGCAAGACCCTGCTCGTCGCCGGGGCGGCAGCGGGTATGGCCGCCACCTTCAACTCGCCGTTCGCCGCGCTGATGCTCGCCGTCGAACTGCTGCTCTTCGAGTGGCGCCCCCGCAGCTACGTGCCGGTCGCCGCCGCGGTGGCCCTGGCGGCGATCGTGCGGCAACCACTGCTCGGCGCCGGAGCGCTGTTCCCGGCACCCGGCGCGCTGCGCATCGACGCCGGCACCTACGCGCTGTGCCTGGTCTCCGGGATCGTCGCCGGGCTACTGGCGCTGGTCGCGACCGTCCTGGTCTACGCCGCCGAGGACGCCTTCCGCCGCCTGCCGATCCACTGGATGTGGTGGCCCGCGATCGGCGGGCTGATCATCGGTCTCGGCGGACTCGTCGTGCCCCAGGCGCTCGGCGTCGGCTACAACGTCATCGCCGCCGAGCTCGACGGTTCGATCGGCATCGGCCTCGTCGTCGGCATCCTGATCGTCAAGACCCTCATCTGGTCGCTGTCGCTCGGCTCGGGGACCTCCGGCGGCGTGCTGGCGCCGATGTTCATGATCGGTGGCGCGCTCGGCACGCTCGAGGCCCACGTCTTCCCCGCGGTCGGCCCCGGCTTCTGGGCCCTCGTCGGGCTGGCGGGCGTGCTGGGCGGAGTCATGCGCTCGCCCTTCACCGGCGTCGTGTTCGCGCTCGAACTCACCCATCGCTACGACGCGCTGCTGCCGCTCATCATCGGCGCGTCGAGCGCGTACGCCGTGTCGGTGCTGCTGCTGAGGCGCTCGGTGCTCACCGAGAAGATCGCGCGGCGCGGCTACCACCTGACGCGCGAGTACGACGTCGACCCGCTGGAGATCCTGTTCGCGGGCGAGGTCATGGACACCGACCTGCTCAGCTTCGAATCGCATCTCCTCGCCGAGGAGGCGCTCGCGTCGATCTCCGGGAACAGCCCCGACACGGTCACCGCCCGGCGGCAGATGCTCTACCCGGTCATCGACGACGACGCCGGGATGGTCGGCGTGGTGACCCGGACGCAGCTCGAGACGGCCGTGCACGACGGGAAGGGCGACATCGTGGTCACCGACCTCGGTCACCGCGAGGTGGTGACCGCGCACCCGGACGAGACGCTGCGGACCGTCGCCACCCGGATGGCCGATCGGGCGGTGGACCGGATGCCGGTCGTCGACCGGCACCGCCCGCACGAGGTGGTCGGCCTCATCACGCTCACGATGCTGCTCACCGGGCGGCTGCGCGACCTGCGCGAGGCCCGCGACAGCGAGCGCGTGCTGCGCCTGCGCATCGCCCGCCCCGCGCGAGCCACGGAGTCCGCGGTCTGATCCTCGTGCCCGGCCCGACCGCGGTCGAACGTCCCGGTCGCCGGGAGGCCAGCGGCCCTGGGACGGGGTCGGCCGGGCGAGCACGATCGCGGCCATGACCGTGTCCGCCGCGACCCGGGCGACCCCCTCGTCCGTCCGGCGCACCCTGCTCACCTGCCGCAACCTGTCGCGCCACTTCGGGGACCGCGTGGCCGTCGACGACGTCAGCCTGACGATCGCGGCGGGCGAGACCTACGGGTTGCTCGGGCCGAACGGCGCCGGCAAGACGACCACGATCCGGATGATCTGCGGGCTGCTGCGGCCCGACACCGGCTGGGTCGATCTCGACGGACGACGCGGGCGCCGGGCGCGGGCCCTGATCGGCTACGTGCCCCAGGACATCGCGCTCTACCCGGATCTGACCGCGCGGGAGAACCTGGTCTTCTTCGGCCGGCTCTACGGGCTCGGGTCGCGCGCGCTGGCCCGGCGGGTGGACGAGGTGCTCGAGCTCATCGATCTGCGCGACCG
This sequence comes from Jatrophihabitans sp., assembly GCF_036000465.1. GTDB lineage: Bacteria > Actinomycetota > Actinomycetes > Mycobacteriales > Jatrophihabitantaceae > Jatrophihabitans. The sequence continues at coordinate 2,065 of NZ_DASYFV010000067.1, forward strand.
CCGCGACGACCGGGTCGAGGACATGTCCGGCGGCATGCGGCGGCGGCTCAACATCGGGGCCGGGCTGGTGCACTCGCCCACCCTGCTCGTGCTCGACGAGCCGACGGTCGGGGTCGACCCGCAGAGCCGCCACGCGATCATGACGAGCGTGCGGGCCTTCGGGGCCGAGGGGCTGGCCGTCCTGTACACCACGCACTACATGGAGGAGGCCGAGCGGCTCTGCGATCGCGTCGGCATCATCGACCGCGGCCGGCTCGTGGCGGAGGGGACGCGGCGCGAGCTCGTGGCCCGGGTCGGCGAGCGCGACCGCATCGACCTGGTGGTCACCGGTGACGTCGACGCCCTCGTGCGCGCGTGCCGCGGCGTGCCGGGTGTGGCCACCGCGAACCGCACCGCCGACGGCGCCCAGCTGATCGTGCAGGACGGCAACGAGCTGCTGCCCCGCCTGCTCGCCGCCACCGCCGACCTGGACGCGGTGGTGCGCAGCATCGAGGTCTCCGAGCCCGATCTGGAGTCGGTGTTCCTGCACCTCACCGGGACGGCGCTGCGCGAATGAACGCCGCGCTCGTGATCGCGCGCAAGGACCTGCGCCAGCGGGTGCGGGACCGCTCGGCGCTCGTCCTCGGCATCCTCGCCCCGCTGCTCATCGCGACGGTGATGAGCGCGGCCTTCGGCAGCGCCGGGTCGTTCCACACGACGGTCGGTGTGGTCGATCAGGACCGGCACGAGCTGGGTGCGGCCTTCGTCGCCATGCTGCGCAGCCCTGATCTCTCCGACGTCGTGACGGTGCGATCGGTCGCCACCCCGGCCGAAGCCCGCCGGCTGGTGCACGACAAGAAGCTGGGCGCGGCGTTCGTCCTGCCGCTCGGCTTCACCCCGGCAGCCCACGGCACCGCGACGGCGCGCATCGAGGTGCTCGGCAGCTCCGACCAGGCGATCGCCCGCGAGGTGAGCGCGGCCCTCGCCGAGTCGTTCGCCGCCCAGGTGAACGCCGATCGGCTGTCCGTGCTGACCGCGCTCGCCACCGGCACCAGCGCGGCCCGGACGGCGCACCTGATCGCGGCGAGCGCGCGACTGCGCCTGCCCGTCTCGACCCGCTCCGGTGACATCGGGGCCAAGCGGCTGACCGCGATCAGCTACTACGCGCCGTCCATGGGCATCTTCTTCATGTTCTTCGGCATCGGCTTCGGGGCGCGCAGCTACTGGCTCGAGCGGCGCAGCGGCAACCTCGACCGCATGCTCGCCGCCCCGGTGCGCCCGGCCGAGGTGCTGGCGGGCAAGGCGCTGTCGACGCTGGTCTTCGGGCTGGCCAGCCTGCTCACCATGGCCGTCGTGACCAGCGTGTTCTTCGACGCCCAGTGGGGTCCGCTGCCCGCCGCGGCGGCGCTGGTGTTCGCGATCGTGCTGGCCGCGGCGGCGCTCACCGCGCTCGTCGCCGCCCTCGCGCGTTCGGAACGGCAGGCCGACGGCGTGGCCTCCACCGTCACGTTCGCGCTGGTGCTGCTCGGCGGCAACTTCGTCTTCGTGTCGTCCTCGCCGGAGTTGCTGCGGCGGCTGGCGTTGCTGACGCCGAACGGCTGGGCGATGCGCGGCTTCGTCGATCTGCAGAGCGGGGCGGGCGCCTCGGCCGCGGTGCAACCCGTCCTCGCGATCCTCGCGTTCACGGCCGTGGTCGCCGGTGCCGTCGCGCTGCTTGCCCGCCGGCCGGTGTCGTCGTGACGACCCCGGCGCCCCTGGCGGTCACCGCCGCTGCCCTGCGCCGTCTCGTCCGCGATCGCACCGCCATGTTCTTCGTCGTCGTGCTGCCGGTCGTGGTCATCCTGATCATCGGCCTGACCGCCCGCGGCTTCGACAAGCTGCGCGTCGGGGTGGTCGTCCCCGACGGCAGCGGACCGCTCGCGACCCAGCTGGCCGAGGAGCTCGGGCACGACCCGACGCTGACGACGACGACCTACACCGATGCCGCGGCGGCCCGCACCGGGCTGCGCCGGGGGGAGCTCGTCGCCCTCGTCGTGCTGCCACGCGGCTACGACACGGCCCTCGCGGCCGGGCGGCCCCAGCAGATCGGGCTGCTGACGAGCGTGCAGAGCAGCGATCAGCAGGCCGTCGGGGCGGCGATCTCCGCGGTCGTGGGGCGGCAGGCGGCGCGCGTGCAGGCCGCGCACTTCGCGAGCGTCCAGAACGGCAGCGGGTTCGGGGCGAGCCTGGCCCGCGCCACCGCCTTGCAGCCGGGCACCACCGTCGTCGGCGTGCACACCACCCTCGTCGACACCGGTGCCTCGACCCTGCCCGCCGGCTTCAGCTACTCGGCCCCGACCATGCTCGTGCTGTTCGTGTTCATCAACGCGCTCGCCGGCGGCGCCGCGATCATCCAGGCCCGCCAGCTCGGCATCCACGACCGTGCGATGGCGGCCCCGATCACGGCCCGGACGATCGTGCTGGGCGAGACGCTCGCGGCGCTGGTGCTCGCGCTGCTGCAGTCGCTGCTCATCGTCGGCATCGGGGCGGTGGTGTTCGGGGTGCACTGGGGCGACCCCGTCGCGGCGGCGACCCTGGTCGTGGTGTGGGCGCTCGTCGGCACCGGCGCGGGCGTGCTGAGCGGAACCGTCTTCCGCACGCCCGAGCAGGCCGGTGCGATCGGTCCGGCGATCGGTATCGCGTTCGGCATGCTCGGCGGCTGCATGTGGCCGCTCGAGATCGTGACGCCGCTGATGCGTACGGTCGGGCACGTCGTGCCGCACGCGTGGGCCGTGGACGCGTGGACGACCCTGCTCTCGCGCGGCGGTGACCTGGCCAGCATCGCCCGGCCGCTGCTCGTGCTGGCCGGCATGGCCGTCGCGCTGCTCGCGCTGTCGACCCTGCGCCTGCGCGCGCGGATCGTCAGGTAGCCGGCATATCCCGTCCCGGGGCGAACGGGCCGTGCGGCACTGCCGGGCAACCGGCGGCGGGAGTGGGATCGGGGCATGGCCACCGTCAACGCAACCGTCGACATCGAGGCGACCCCGGCCGAGATCCTCGACGTCCTCGCCGATCTCGAGCACTACCCGTCGTGGTCGTCGGTGCACCGCCGCGCTCGCATCCAGGACGTCGATCCGCACGGGCGTCCGAAGCGGGCGACGATGACCGTGGCGGCCGCCGGCCTGTCGGACGAGCAGGTTCTCGACTACGACTGGCGCGCCGACGGGCTGAGCTGGACGCTCGTGTCGTCGGGTCAGCAGAAGAACCAGCACGGCAGCTACGTCATCACCAAGGACGGGCGGCACGGCTCGCACGTGCGCTACGAACTCACCATCGATCCGATCGTCCCGATGCCCGGCATCATCGTGCGTCGCGTCATGAGCCGGGCGGTGACGGCCGCGACCGACGGCCTGAAGACCCGCGTCGAATCCGGACGCTGACCGGCCTCAGCGCGGGTCGGGCGGCTCGGCCGGCAGCCAGAAGACGACCGCGGTGCCGTGCGGTGGTGCGGGCCGCACCTCGAACCGACCGCCGGCGATCTCGGCACGGTCGCGCATGGCGACGAGGCCGCGGTGGCCCGGTCGGGACTCGCGGGCGGGATCGAACCCGACACCGTCGTCGACGACCGACACCTCGACCCCGCCGTCGCGGGCCACGGCGCTGACCTCGAGCCGGCTCGCCCGAGCGTGCGCGCGGGCGTTGTTCAGCGCCTCGCGGGCGATCCGCAGCGCGTGCGAGCGTTGCTGGGGCGCCAGGTCGGCCGCGGCCGCCGGGGTCAGCTCGCAGTGCACCGGCGCGTGCTCGAAAACGTGCGCGATCACGGTGCGTAGCCCGTCGGCGAGGGAGCGTTCGACGTCGTCGGGTTCGAGGTCGAACAGCAGGTCGCGCAGCCGCTCGATCGTGCCGGCGAGCGCGTCGCCGAGCTGCCCCATCGTCTCCTCGAGCTCGGGCACCGCGCCCTGCAACTGCTGCTGCAACTGCTCGAACTCGCTGCTCAGGTCGGTCATCCGCTCGACGGCGTCGGCCTGCACCTCGGCGGCGATGCGGGCCCGCTCGTCGTCGTGCTCGGCGACCAGCCGGGCCGCGAGCAGTCGGCGCTGTTCGGCGACGCGGCGCAGGCGCTCGTTGGCCGCGCGCTCGTCGCGGATGTCGCGCTGGACGGTCGCGAGCGCGACCGGCCGCCCGGTGTCGGGGTCGCGCAGCAGGAAGCTGGACACCCGCACCGGGATCGGCGGCCCGCCGCGGTGGTCGAGCAACTCGTGCTCGCCCGACCACGAGCCGTCACGCCGGATCGCCGGCACCTCGACGGTCATGGCCTGCTCCACCCACTGCGGCGGCAGCAGGTCGCGGATCGTGAGCGTGCGGATGTCGCTTTCGGGGGACAAACCGACGAGCGCGCGCCCGCCCGGGTTCAGATACAGCGCGCGGCCCTCGAGATCGGCGATGCCGATGTAGTCCTCGGACGCGTCGAGCAGGGCGCGGAACCGCGCGCGCTGCGCGTAGGCCTCGGCCAGTTCGCGGGCGGCCTGCTGCTGGGCCGCCTCGGCCGCCCGCACCTCGGTGACGTCGCGGAAGTAGAGGGTGATCGCGTCGTGCGACGGGAAGACCCTCAGTGAGAACCAGCGGCCGACGGGCTCGAGGTACTCCTCGAACTCCACCGCCTGCTGGTGCCGCAGCGCGTCGGTGAACGCGGTCTCGAACGCCGTGCCGAGGGCCTCGGGAAAGATCGTCCAGATGTCGCGGCCGATGACCTCGGACGGCGTGCGTCCGATCATCGCGGCGCCGACGTCGTTGATGTAGGAGCAACGCCAGTCGGCGTTCACCGAGGCGATCCCGTCGGTCACCCGGCGCAGGGCGGCCGCGAGATCGGGGCTGCCGTAGGTGGTCGGCCCGTTCACCGGCGCTGGAAAGGGTGCGCCTGGCGAAGCCTGTGCTTTCCCGTCCGCTTCTTCGTCGCTCACAGTCTGGGGAACCAGAGTCGCACCGACCGACCGGCGGCCGTGTCGTCGATCCGGCACCAGCCGCCGACGAGTTCCGCGGCCAGGCGCACCCGATCACCGTCCCCTTCCGGCTCCGGGGTGGGCCCTGACCGGTCGTCCTGGACGTCGATCACCACCCCGTCGTCCGCCTCGGCCACGCGGACCGTCACCGACCGCACGTCGCCGTGCAGGCGGCAGGCGAGCACAGCGCCGCGCACCCCGCGCAGCGCCTGGATCCGTTCGGGGTCCGGCAGCGTCACGGCGGGGTCGCCGACGACTTCGCTGCGCACCTGCGAGCCGTAGAGGGCGCGGCCGACGACCGCATGGATGCCGTCGAGGAGGCTGGTGTCCAGCGGGGGCGCCTCGAGCTCGCGCAGCAGGTGGCGCAACCGGTCGGACGCGTCGGTGACCGACTGCCGGACGGCCGCGACCTGGTCGACGAACTCGGGGGCGTCGGCGCGGACCGTGCGCTCGACGATGCCGAGCCGGAGGTCGATCGCGGCCAGGGCCTGCACCGGGTCATCGTGGATGTCGTCGGCGATGCGGCTGCGCTGGCTCTCCTGCACCGCGACGACCCGGTCGAGCAGGGCGCGCCGGTCCTCCGCCGCGGCGCGCAGCCGCTCGGCGACGGCGAGTTGGGGGCGGGCATCGCGCTGGATGGTCGCCAGGAACGACGGTTCGCCCGAGGCCGGATCGGCGATCAGGAACGCCGACAGCCTGACCGGTACGGGCGCGCCGCCGTCGAGGCGCGGCAGCTCGGACGGCCCGACCCAGATGCGCTGGCCGCCGGTGAGCGCGGGCAGCCGGTCCTCCTGGAAGACCCTGCGCCCGGCGTCGGTCTGGAAGTCGCGGACCTGCAGGTAGGACAGGTCGTCCGCGTCGCCGGCCCCGGTCAACGCCCGTCCGGCCGGGTTGACGTAGCGGACCGCGCCGTCGATCTCGGCCATGCCGACGAAGTCGGGGGAGGCCTCGACGACGGCCTCGAACAGGGCGCGGTCGGCGTGGTTCGCCGCGGCGTCGCTCTCGGCCCGCAGGCGCTCGTCGCGCGAGCGCCGGTCCCGGGTGATGTCGCGGAAGACGACGGTGAGGCCCTCGGGCGAGGGGTAGGCCCGCACCTCGCACCAGACGTCCAGGCCCGGGAAGTACTCGTCGAACTGCTGCACCCGCTGCACGGACATCGCCTGCAGGTAGGCCTGGTAGACGTCGGTGCCGACCAGGAACGGGAAGTCCTCCCACGAGTGGTGGCCGACCAGCCGGTCGAGGGAGAGGCCGACGAGCCGGGCGGCAGCGGGGTTGGCGAACACGCAGACCCAGTCGCGGTCGAGGATGACCACGCCGTCGCCGGCGCGGCGCAGCGCTTCCTCGATGTCGACGGCGCGTGCCGATTCCGTGGTCATCTCCGGCCTCCCGCGCGGAAGCCTAAACGGTGGACCCGGATCAGTCGGCGGCGATCAGCGCCCGCACCGCGGCGGCGGCGGCGGGGGTCGACAGGATGACCTCGCCGGCGTGGCACCGGAACAGGTCCTCGGCCAGGGACGGGCCGGCGTGGCCCTTGAGGAACATGCCGCGCACCCCGTGCCGGAGCAGCGCGCCGACGGTCGGGCCGTCCAGGCTCCCGGAGAGCACGGCCACCGTGGTCGGGCCGGAGAGGTCGAAGATGCGCCGGGCGGCGTCGACCCCGCCGCCGGGCATCCGGACGTCGAGCAGGACGACGTCGGGCCGCTGGGCCTCGGCGTGGATGACGGCGTCGTCGGCCGTCGCGGCCTCGGCGACCACCGTGAACCGGCCGTCGCTGTCGAGCTCGTCGGCGACGGCGGCGCGGACCGACTGATCGTCGTCGGCCAGCACTATCCGCAGGGTGGTCAGCGTGTACTCCCCTCGGACGGATCCGTGGGCCCATCGTCGTCAGCGGCCTCGGGGGCGGGAAAGATCACGCGGGATCAGGCCGCGTGGTTCAAATGAACCAGCGCCGCGACGGCGGGGAGTCAGCGCGGGCGCGCGTCGGTGCCGAGCCGGCTGTGCGGGTCGATCAGGCCCTCGCGGACGCCGATGGCGGCGGCCTCGAGCTTCGAGTGCGCGCCCAGCTTGCCGAGCAGCGACTGGACGTGGTTGCGGATCGTGTTGACCGACAGCACCAGACGCTCGGCGATCTCGGCGTTGCTCAGCCCCTGGCTGATGTGCACGAGCACCTCACGCTCGCGCGGGGTGAGGTCGTGCGGCAGTTCCGAGCGGCGCCGGGCGAGTCGGCCGAGCAGGCTGGCCAGCAGCTTGGGCTGGATCGCCGCCTCGCCGGCGGCGGCGTGCTTGACCGCCACGTGGATCTGGCGCAGGTCGGCCGACTTGGCGACGAAACCGGCGCACCCGGCCTCGACGGCGGCGAGCAGCAGGCCCTCGTCCTCGACCGCGGTGATCATGATGACGGCCGCGTCGGGCGAGATCTCGCGGATCATCGCGACGCCGTCGAGCCCGCTCGCATCGGGCAGCCGGTAGTCGAGCAGCACGACGTCGACGCGCCGCGAGCGGACCACCTTGAGCCCCTCGGCCAGGCTGGCGGCCACGCCGACCACGTGCAGATCGTCCTCGCTGTCGAGCACGATGGCGAGCGCCTCGGCCAGCATCCGGTGGTCGTCGATGATCAGGACTTCGGTCGGGGTCGGGTCCCCGGCGTCGGCAGTCACCCGAGGAAAATACCGTGACCCGGACGGCCCCGAACCGCCGAGGTAGTGCTGGTGCACCAATGCCCGTGGTCCGAGTTGATGTTGAACGTCGATCCGATGCGGGATGCCGCAGCGCGGCCGACCTCGTCACACTGGTGGGGCCGGACGGGACCGGCGCGGTGGTCGCGACGAGCACCCGCGACCGCCGCGCCGCCCCGGCTGCGGCCGACCAGCGGTAGGCCGCGAGGAGCCGGTCCCGGAACGGGTCCATCGGCCAGGTCGGGGCCACGCCGGCCGACGTGCGACGCACAGGCGACGTCGTGCTGCTGCGATACGCGCTATCGTCGCGGTTCCGCCTGGACTGACCGCCGGGAGCTGGCCGTGGGGTTGTACGCCGAACGGATCCTGCCGCGCATCATCGACAGGACGTGCGGGATGAAGTCGATGCGCCGGCTGCGCGAACGCGCCTGCGCGGGGCTGGCCGGGGACATCATCGAGATCGGGTTCGGCTCCGGGCTGAACGTGGCCCACTACCCCGACGCGGTCACGCGGGCGACGGTCATCGAGCCGTCGGAGCTCGCCTGGAAGCTGGCCGCGGGCCGGGTGGCCGCCGCGAGCATGCCGGTGCGCCGCGCCGGGCTCGACGGGCAGGCGCTGCCCTTCGGCGACGACACCTTCGACGCCGCGCTGTCGACGTGGACGCTGTGCACCATCCCCGACGTGACCGCCGCGCTGCACGAGATGCGCCGCGTGCTGCGGCCGGGCGCGACGCTGCACTTCCTCGAACACGGCCTCGCCCCCGATCCGAAGGTGCAGCGCTGGCAGCACCGTCTCGACCCGATCGAGAGGCGCCTGGCCGGCGGCTGCACGTTCTCCCGCCCCATCGTCGAGCTGGTGATCGGCGCCGGCTTCGAGATCACCGAGCTCGACAGGTTCTACCTCGACGGACCCAGATTCTCCGGCGCCGTCTCGCTCGGGGTCGCGCGGACCGCCTGACCCGAGGCGTGTAACGCTGCGCCACCCCGAACGCACTGTGCTGCGAGACGGCACGACGAGCGGGGAGCGGTCATGGCATCGACCTGGCACCGGGTGGCGGACGGCGACCTCCCGGACGAGGGACGCGTGCGCGCGGTCGAGGCCGACGGCCGCGCAGTTCGCGGCCGGCCGGCCGGTCTGGCCCACCACCCCGCACGACCCTGACTGGGCCGACTACGCCCGGATCTGCGGCGCCACCGGCATCGCGGGTCGAGCGCCGTGACCAGTTCGACCCCGCACCCTCCACACCGAAAGGCCCCACGATGACGACCCTGCCCGACTACAGCGACCTCAGGGCGCTGTTCATCAACTGCACGCTCAAGCGCTCGCCCGAGCCGAGCAACACCCAAGGCCTGGTCGACGCGAGCGCGCACATCATGCGCGAGCACGGCATCGGCGTGGACATCGTGCGGGCGATCGACCACGACATCGCCACCGGCGTCTGGCCCGACATGCGCGAGCACGGCGCGGCCACCGACGACTGGCCCGCGATCTTCGAGAAGGTGCTGGCCGCCGACATCCTCGTGCTGGCCGGCCCGATCTGGCTCGGCGACAACAGCTCGATCATGAAGCAGGTGCACGAGCGGCTCTACGGCGGCTCGCACCTGCTCAACGGCGCCGGCCAGTACCTCTACTACGGCCGGGTCGCCGGCTGCTTCATCACCGGCAACGAGGACGGCATCAAGCACTGCGCGATGAACGTTCTCTACACGTTGCAGCACATCGGCTACACGATCCCGCCGCAGGCCGACGCCGGCTGGATCGGCGAGGCCGGTCCGGGGCCGTCCTACCTCGATCCCGGATCGGGCGGCCCGGAGAACGACTTCACCAACCGCAACACCACGTTCATGACGTGGAACCTCATCCACCTCGCCCGGCTGCTCAAGGATGCCGGGGGCATCCCGGCGCACGGGAACCAGCGTTCGGAGTGGGATGCCGGATGTCGCTTCGACTACGAGAACCCCGAGTACCGCTGATCGACGCATTACGCGTTGCGTACAGCCCGCTCCCGGTCCTTCTGCGCCCGGCCCCGCCGCCCATACGGTGGGCGCCGGAGGTGCCGGTGAGCAGTCCCGACGACGACCTGGTCGACCGGCTGCGGTCGGGCGACGAGCGGGCGTTCGTCGAGTTGGTCGACCGTCACAGCCCGTCGATGCTCGCCGTCGCGCGCGCCCACGTCGCCTCCCGCGAGGTGGCCGAGGACGTCGTCCAGGACACCTGGCTCGCGCTGCTCAAGGGCATCGACGGGTTCGAGGGGCGCTCGAGCCTGCGCACGTGGCTGTTCCGCGTCCTGGTCAACATCGCGAAGACGCGCGGGGTGCGCGAGAAGCGCAGCACGCCGGTCGACCTCCGCGACGAGCCCGGGGTGCGCCCGGATCGCTTCCAGGGCGCCGGGGAGGAATGGCCCGGGCACTGGGTGCGCTTCCCCATGCCGTGGCGCGATTCGCCCGAGCGCCGGCTGCTGTCGGGCGAGGCGCTCGACCTCGTGCGGCGCGAGCTCGACCGGCTGCCCGAGCAGCAGCGGATCGTCGTCTCGTTGCGTGACGTCGAGGGCTACGACTCCGACGAGGTGTGCGCGCTGCTCGAGCTCACCGCGGCCAACCAGCGCGTGCTGCTGCACCGCGGCCGGGCCCGCATCCGCGAGGCGCTCGCGGGCTACTTCGGGCGGGCGTCATGAGCGACGCCGGCGGGGGGAATCACGGGCACAGAAGTCCTTCGGCGGCCGGACCGAGCGCAGCGAGCGCAGGCCGATGAGCACGTGGGACGGCGTGGACTTCGGCGGCATCACGTGTCGCGAGTTCGTCGAACTCGTGACCGAGTACCTCGAGGACCGCTTGGCCGCGGACGCGCGAGCCCGCTTCGACCAGCATGTCGCGGTGTGTCCCGGCTGCGCCCGCTACCTCGACCAGATCCGGGTGTCGTCCCGGCTGCTCGGACGCGTCACGCTGGACCCCATCTCGCCGCAGTCGCGCGATCAGCTCCGGGACGCCTTCCGGTCGTGGCGGGCGGACCGGCCGGAGAAGGAGACGTGATGACCGACGACGGCATCGGGCGCACCCGCCGCGCCCTGCATGCGGTGGCCGAGCACGTGCTGGCCGGGCCGCAGTACCGCGCGAGCGGGACGATCAGGCTGCGGGTCGCGCCCGGCGGATTCCGCACCTGGGCCGAGCCGGCGCTGGCCGTCGTCGGCGACACCGTCGTGCACGGCGCGACGGTGCACCCGATCAGCGGTCGCACGGCCCGCGAGCTGGCCGCGGCCTGCGGGGTCGAGGTCGGGGCCCCGGCCGGCGTGTACGGCGACGGCGGCGGGCTCGGGCCGGACGACGTGCTCGAGGTCGACCCCGGCGCGGCCCGGCTCATCGCCGACGCCTACGCCCGCGGTGACGCCGCCCTGCGGTTGCTCGCCCCCGGCGTCGAGCCGGTGCTGTGGCCCGAGCACTTCGATGTCGGCGTGCGGGTCGGCGAGGTGAACTTCGGCGTCTCGCCCGGCGACGCCGACCTCGCCGAGCCCTACGCCTACGTCGGTGTCGACCCGGTTCCCGACGACCCGTACTGGAACGCGCCGTTCGGTCGCGCGGCGCCGATGGCCGAGCTCGCCACCATCGACGACGTGTGGGACTTCTTCGACGAGGGGCGCCGCCGGGCCGGTCAGTAACCTCGACGGGAGAGCGGACGCAACCTCGAGGAGCCCGGGGATTTGATCAACCGGTCGGTGCGGCGACGGATCGCGATCGGTCGCCGGTTGGTGATGTCGTGGCGCCCGACCGGGGCCACGCTCGTCGGCCTGCTGCGCTCGATGGCGACGTCGTTCGTCGCCCTCGGCGTCACGCTGTACGTGCTGCCCGGACGCCAGTCGACCGGTCCGTTCGCGGTGGTCGTGCTGGTGCTCGTCGTGTTCGGCGTCGGGCTGGTGCTGCGGCCGCTGCTGCTCGGGCTCACCGTCCTGCTCGGCTCGTTCGGGCTGCTGCTCGTCGGCGTCTTCGCCCAGGGCGTCGTGCTCGCGGTCGCGATCAGCATCGCGCCCGACGTCCACATCTCGACGTTCTCCCGCGTCGTCGGGGCGGCCTGGCTCGCTGCCGTCATCGCCGCGGCGGTGAACTGGCTGCTCGACGCCGGCAGCCAGGACGTCTTCCTCGGCCAGGTGCTCGGGCGGGTGGTGCGCATCGCGCACCGGCGGCGGGCCGATCCCGACTGCGCGCAGGGCGAGCCCGGGCTGGTGATCGTCCAGCTCGACGGGGTCGGGCAGGCGCTGCTGCGGCAGGCCGTGGTCGGCGGCGCGGTGCCGACACTGTCGCGGTGGCTGCGCGACGGCACCCATCGCGGGTACGGGTGGCACACCGGCCTCCCGGCGACCACCCCGGCCGGCCAGGCCGTGCTGCTGCACGGCGACTGTCGCGCCGTCCCGTCGTTCCGCTGGTACGAGAAGGAGAGCGGCCAGCACCTCGTGGCCAACCGGCCGGCCGACGCCCAACTGATCCAGCAGCGCATCTCGACCGGCCGGGGGTTGCTCGCCGACGGCGGCGTCAGCGTCTCGAACCTGTTCTCCGGCGACGCCCCGACCCGGATCCTGACGATGAGCGACGCCCGCCTGCCCGACCGCTCCGACCGCGGCTTCGCGTCGTTCGCGGCGTCCTCGAGCGGCTTCCTGCGGGCCACGGTCGTGTTCGCCGGCCAGGTCGTCCTCGAGCGCTACCAGGCCCGACGACAGCGCCGCCGCGACGTGCGGCCACGGGTCGGGCGCAGCCGCGTGTTCGCCCTGCTGCGCGCGCTCACGACGTCGCTGCTGCACGACCTCAACGTCTCGATCGTCGCCGAGCAGATGGCGGCCGGCCGGCCGGTCGTGTTCGTCGACTTCGTCGACTACGACGAGATCGCCCACCACGCCGGTCCCAGCCGCCCCGAGTCGATGCGCTCGCTCGACGGCCTCGACCGCGTTCTGCGCTTCCTCGAGGAGGTCGCGGCCGAGACGAACCGGCGCTACGAGATCGTCGTCGTCTCCGATCACGGGCAGGCGCAGGGCGAGCCGTTCGCGCACCTCGACGGGCGGACGGTCGAGGAGGTCGTGGCCGCGCTGACCGTCGACCCCGACCCCGACGACGACGCGACCGCGGGCCGCGCCGGAGACGACGAGCCCGAGCGCTACGGCACCGCGAACCTGCTGCTCACCAGCGCGGCCCGCTCGGCCGGGGCGGGCATCGGCAGCCTGGCGAGGCGCCGCGCCCGGCGTGCGGCGCCGGGCACCGGACGCGAGCAGCTGAGCGTCGCCCTCGGGCCGAAGCCTCCGGTCGCGCGCGCCGCCGGAGCGCCGGTGGTCTCCGCGGCGGGCAGCCTCGCCCACATCTACCTGCCCGGGCACGCGGGCCGGGCCGGGCTCGACACCATCGAGACCGACCGGCCCGGGCTCGTGACCGGACTCGCGACCCATCCCGGCATCGGCGTCGTGATGGTGCGTTCGGGCGACGGTCTGCTCGCCATCGGCGCGCGCGGCCGGCGGGTGCTGACCGCCGACGGTGCCGTTGGTGGTGAGGGTGACGACCCGCTGATCGCGTACGGCCCTGATGCCGCGCGCGACCTCTACGCGCTCGACGCCCGCGACCACGTCGGCGACATCGTCGCGCTCGGCCGCTTCGACGCCGGCACCGGCGAGGTCGCCGCGTTCGAGGAACTCGTGGGCTCGCACGGCGGGCTCGGTGGCGACCAGACGGCGGCCGTGCTGCTGGTGCCGAGCAGCTGGCCGGCGCTGCCGGCGGGCCCGCACCACGGCGGGGCGCTGTCGGGCGAGCAGGTGCACGCTGCCCTGCTCGAACGGTTGCGCACGCTCGGGCTGCGCCCGGGCGACACCCCGATCCGCGCGGGCGAGCCCGCACCGGTGCCGACGTGAGGATCAGCTGGTGGGGGCATGCCACCACGACGATCGAGCTCGGGGCGGTGCGGGTGCTCACCGACCCGGTGCTCACCGAGCGGATCGCCCACCTGCGCCGGCACGGGTCCGCGCCGCCGCCACCCGAGTCGGTCGGGGCCGACGTCGTGCTCGTGTCGCACCTGCACGCCGACCACCTGCACGTGCCGTCCCTGCGGATGCTCGCGGCCCCGACTCGCATCATCGCTCCCGCCGGCGCGGCCCGGCTGCTCGCCCGCGCCGCGCCCGAACTGGCCACCCGCGTCGAGGAGGTGGAGGCGGGGGAGTCGGTGCGCGTCGGCGACGTGGAGATCACCGCGGTGCCGGCGCACCACGACGGCCGGCGCCACGGGGTCTCGCGCTTCCACGCCCCCGCCCTCGGCTACGTGCTGCGCCGCGACGACCGGTCGGTGTGGTTCGCCGGCGACACCGGGCTGTTCGACGGGCTCGACGCGATCGGCCCGGTCGACGTCGCGGTCGTGCCGGTCGGCGGCTGGGGCCCGACGCTCGGGCCGCACCACCTCGACCCCGAGCAGGCGGCCGAGGCCGTGGGCCGCGTCGGCGCCCACGACGCCGTGCCGGTGCACTACGGCACGTTCTGGCCGGCCGGGCTGCGGCACCTGTCGACCGGTCAGTTCGAGCACAAGTTCCGCCGCCCCGGCGACCGCTTCGCCACGGCCCTGCGGCAATCGGACGTCGACGCGATCGCGCACGTGCTCGCCCCGGGCAGGGCGGTCACGCTGTGAACGGCTTCGACATCGCCTACCTGGCCGGGCTGTTCGGCGTGGTCGCGTTCGGGGCGGTCGTGCCGGTGGTGCCGACCGGGGCGGCGGTGAGCGTCGCCGCGGTGCTCGCCTCGTCGGACCACCTCGTGCTGCTGCCGGTCGTCGTGCTCGTCGGTGCGGCCGGCGCCTACGTCGGCGACCTCGTCACCTACGCCGTCCTGCGTCTGGCCGGTGACGGTCTGGCCCGCCGGGTGCGGTGGCTGCGCGACGACGCGCGGGCCGACGCGCTCGACCGGTTCCGGTTGCAGATCGAGCAGCGCGAACTGCGAACCCTGCTGCTGTCCCGGCTGGTGCCCGGGGGGCGCGTGCCGGTGCTGCTCGGCGCCGCGCTCGGCGGGTACTCGTTCCGGCGCTACGTCAGCGCCGATCTCGCCGCGGCGGCGCTGTGGGCGGCCGTCTACGCCGCGATCGGGCTGGCCGGCCGGTCGATCTTCCCCGAGCCGTGGCAGGGCATCGTCGCCGCCGTGGTGCTCGTCCTGCTGCTCAGCGCCGCGCCGCCGGTGTGGCGGCGGCTCAGCGCGCGCCGCGCAGCGCCTGCTTCGCGATGATCACCTGCTGGATCTGGCTCGTCCCCTCGTAGATGCGGAACAGCCGGGCGTCGCGGTAGAACCGCTCGACGGCCACGCCCCGCATGTAGCCCGCCCCGCCGTGCACCTGCACGGCCCGGTCGGCGATGCGCCCGACCGCCTCGGAGGCGAACAGCTTCGCGCAGGCCGGTCCCATGCGCTGGTCGGTGCCGGCGTCGAAGTCGCGGGCGACGTCGAGGACGAGGCTGCGAGCGGCGCGGTAGTCGGTGACGGTGTCGGCGACCAGGCCCTGGATCAGCTGGTACTCGCCGATGACGCTGCCGCCCTGCTCGCGGGTGGCGGCGTAGGACACCGTCTCGTCCACGAGCCGCTCGGCCATGCCGACGCACAGCGCCGCGATGCCGATGCGACCGTGGGCCAGGCTCTGCATTGCGGTCAGGTAGCCGGAGTCGAGCCCGGCCGGGCCGCCGATCATCGCCGAGTCGGGCACCCGGACGTCGTCGAGGTGGACGTCGGCCGTCCACGCGCCGAGCTGACCCATCTTGTGGTCCCGCGGCCCGACGGTCAGCCCGGGCGTGCTGCTCGGCACCAGGAAGGTCGAGATGCCCTTGGCCGGAGCGGCGTCGGGATCGGTGCGCGCGTAGACCATGAACACGTCGGCGCTCGGCGCGTTGGTGATGTAGCGCTTCGCACCGTTGATCACCCACCCGTCGCCGTCCCGCCGGGCCGCCGTCCGCAGCCGGGACGGGTCGGAGCCGGCGCTCTCCTCGGTCAACGCGAAGGACGCGACGATCTCGCCCGAGGCGAGCTTGGGCAGCCACTCGGCCCGCTGCTCGTCCGACCCGCCGGTCATCAGGGTGTGGCCGGCGATGCCGTTGTTGGTGCCGACGAGCGAGCGCAGGGCCGGGGTCGTGTACCCCAGTTCGAAGACCAGCCGCACCTCGTCGACCATCGACAGCCCGAGGCCGCCGTGCTCCTCGGGGATGGCGAAGCCGTACAGACCCAGGTCGCGGACGGTCTTGCGGATCGACTCGGGAATCTCGTCGGTCTCGTCGATCTGCGCCTCCAGGGGCACGACCTGACCCCGGATGAAGCGGCGCACCGTCGCCAGGAACTCGTCGATCGGGCTCTCGTCGGGCATGGGGGCCTCCGTCAGGGTTGGGTGGGGCGATGTCAGGGGTTGGTCGGGGAAACGAAGGTGAAGCGGCCGGCCGGGTCGGGCAGCGAGCTGCCCTGGGCCGACACGACCTGGACGTAGACCGGGCCGGCGGCGTGCGGCGGCGTCGTCACCACGATGCGGGTCGACGACACCACGGTGAGCGACGGCGCCCGCACCCCGCCGAACACGACCTCGGCCACGTGGGCGAAGCCGGTGCCGGCGATGGTGACGGGGGTGTGCCCGAGCGCGTTGCCCGAGTGGGTGGACAGCCCGCTGACCACCGGCGGGGGATCGAGGCGGCCGCCCGGCATGAGCAGCTGGGCCGCCCGGCTGACGACCGCCTCGCCCTTGGCGTAGTACATCGCGGGCGGTCCCTCGGCGAGGAGCGCGACCGCGAACCGGTCGCCCTGCACGACCCCGGTGGAGTTGATGTTGGCGTTGGACGGGTGCAGTACGTCGCGGTTCGTCGCCCACCCGTTCTTCAGCGCGACGGAGGGTGCGGCCACGGCCAGGCCCCACGCGTTCGGCTCGCCCTCGCTGGAGCGGGCGGCGTAGTGGTGCATCGCCGACCCGAGCCACGGCCAGACCCTGCGGTCCTTCACCACCGCGGCGTAGAAGCGGGCCACCCCGATCGCGGTCAGCTGGGTGCTGCCCCAGGTGCCCGGCATCGTCGGCCGGGCGCCGAGCCCGGCGATGCGGTAGTGCGCGGCGAGCCACGGCAGCAGGGCGTCGCCGCCGACCGTGGGGTAGAGGTCCCACGCCGCGTCGTTGTCCGAGCGCGTGATCATCCGCCAGGCCAGCGAGGCGTTCGGGCCGCTCATCCGGCCGGTCAGCAGCAGGCGGGTGGCAATGAGGGTCTTGACGACCGAGGCGCCGGAGTAGCGCTTCGTCGCATTGCCGGCGCTGTACGTGCGTCCGGTCCGCGTGTCGAGGACGGCGATCCCGGTCGACATGCCCGCAGCCGTCGCGTAGCGGACGGCGGCGGTGACGTTGTCGAGGATGGTCGCGGCGCCGGCCGGCGGCGCGACGGCCAGGGCCGCGGCGCCACCGAGCAGCGTGGAGGTCAGCGCGGCCGTGGCGCGGCGCCGGTGACGGCGCACGAACCGGGGATCGGCCACTCTCACCACCCGAGGTAGGCGAGCAGGCCGGTGGCCACCGCGCTCGCGATGCGCTGGCGTCCGGTGGGGGACGACAGGCGGGCGGCGTCGCCGGGGTTGCGCATGTTGCCGAGCTCGAGGAAGGCGGTGGGCGAGGTCGTCAGGTTCAGCCCGGCAAGGTCGCTGCGGTACACGTAGCCGTTGGTGCCGAGGTAGGTCGACGGCACGAGCCCGGAGCCGCGGACGAGCGCGTCGTGCAGGAACTCCGACACCCAGCGCGAGTGCGTACGGGTCGACGTCGTGGCGTGCTCGGGCAGGCGGCTGTCCTCGTTCACGTGGAAACCGTGCCCGGACGACGGAGCGCCGTCGGCGTGGATGGCGACCGAGACCGCGGTGCCCCGCCGGCTCTCGATGGCGGCACGGACGTTGACACACGGCCCGACCCCGGTGTCGGTGCTGCGCGTCAGTACGACCTCGATGCCGTGCGCGAGCAGGATCCGGCGCACCCGGAGGGTCACGTCCCAGGTGAAGGCGTGCTCGGGGTAACCCGCGTCGGTGGCGGTGCCGGAGGTGTTGCACGCCTTGTAGCGGCCGTACCCGGCATAGACAAGGCGGTTGACGATCGACGGGTGGGACGCGTTGCCGCCGTCGTGGCCGGGATCGAGCACCACCTGCGGCGCCGGCGAGTAGAAGAAACTGTCGGCGTAGTGCGGGGCGGAGAGGCCGCCGGCCGTGCGGACCCGCACGTCGACCCGGCTCGACCGGTGGGCCGGCGTCACCGCGTAGAGCAGCGTGCTGGACGAGACGTGCACCGAGGCGGCGGCGAGCGAGCCGAACATCACCTGCGACGCGGCCGAGAACGCGGAGCCGGTGATACGCACCCGCGTGCCGCCGGCGAGCGAGCCGTGCCGGGGTGCGACCGACGTGACCGTCGGGGTCGGGGCCGCTGCGGTCGCCGGCGGTACCGCGACGAGCGCACCCCCGAGCAGCGCTGTCGTCGCCACGATGACCGCGAGCCTGTGGTGCATCTGCTCTCTCCGACCTGAGGATGATCCCGTTTCCGCCAGTGCATCATCCCGGCCCGGGAGCGCGGTCGGCGACCCGCCGCGCTCAGGTGGTGACGAGTCCTTCGCGGATCGCGATCGCCAGCACCTCGAGCTTGCTGTGCGCGCCGAGCTTGGTCGACAGGTTGGCCACGTGGTTGCGCACGGTGTGCACGCTCAGGGTCAGGGTCCGCGCGATCTCGGCGTTGGACTGGCCCTCGGCCAGGCACTTGAGCACCTCGCGCTCGCGCTCGGTCAGCGACCACATCGGGTCGGCCTCGTGGCGCCGCAGCCGGGGGAGCAGCCGGGCCAGCAGGCGCGGGCTGACCAGCGCCTCGCCCGCGGCGGCCGAGCGCACGGCGGCCATGACGTCCGACAGGGAGCGGGTCTTGTCGATGAAGCCGGCCGCGCCGCCTTCCATGGCCGCGATGAGCACGTGATCGGCGGTGCTTGCGGTGAGCATCACGACTTGGGGGGCCGGGTCGAGCTCGAGAAGGTCGCCGATGATGCCGATGCCGTCGCCGTCGGGCAGCCGGTGGTCGAGCAGGATCACGTCGGGCTTGGTGACCGCGGCGAGATCCAGCGCCGCCTTCAGCGTGCCGACCTCGCCGACGACGTCGAGGTCGTCCTCGTCGCTGAGCATCTTCGACAGGCTTGACGCGAACATCTCGTGGTCGTCAACGATGAGGATGCGGATCGGCGCCGCGGCACCGGCACCGTCGGTGTCCAGCGCCCCCGTCATCGACTCATCATGACGTTCGCGGGGTCATTTGTCGCGCGCCGACGATGATCTTTCGCTTTTCGGTCGGCCGTCAACGGGAGAGGCGGCGATCCAGCTCGGCCCGCACGGCCGGCCATTCGCAGGCGATGATCGAGAACACGACCGTGTCGCGCAGCGCGCCGTCCTCCATCAGCTGATGGCTGCGCAGCACGCCGTCCTGCTTGGCCCCGAGCCGGGCGATGGCGCCGCGGGACCGGTGGTTGAGCCAGTGGGTGCGGAACTCGACGGCGATGCAGCCCAGCGACTCGAAGGCGTGCGCGAGGAGCAGGCGCTTGCACTCGGCGTTGATGCCGGTGCGCTGCACCGATGTCGCGTACCAGGTGTAGCCGATCTCGACGCGGGGCGTCAGCTGGTCGATGTTGCAGTAGGTCGTGATGCCGACGATCGCGCCGGTGTCGCGGCGCCGCACCGTGAACGGCACCATCGTGCCGGCGTCGCGCATCGCGTGGTACCGACCGATCGCCTCGGCCATGCCGTCGGGGTGCGGCACCTTGGTGTACTGCAGATTCCACAGCTCGCCGTCGCTCGACGCCGCCGCGAGGCCGTCGCGGTCGTCGGCCTCCAGCGGGCGCAGCTCGACTCGGGTACCGGACAGCGTGACGGGGAGGACTCGGTTCACCGGCCCAACCTATCGAGGCGGCGCCAGCGGTTACGCGACGCCGCATAGGGTCGGGCGCGTGGATGCCCCGACCGCCGTGCTGTTCGACTTCTCCGGGACGCTGTTCCACGTCGAGTCGGCCGCCGAGGCGGTGCGGGCCGCGCTGGGCGTCGAGCACCTGCACCGCGCGCCCGACCTCGCGCGCTGGGGCGCGATCAACGGCAGCGGTGTGCCGGACGGCCTGCCCGAGGCGATGCGCGACGTCTGGGAGCGGCGTGACCTGTCGGCCGCCGCCCACCGGGCCGCGTACTCGGGGATGGCCCGCCACGCCGGGCTGAGCGAGGAGCAGGCCCACGCCCTGTACGAGCGCGGAGTCGCGGCCGAGGCGTGGAGTCCCTATCCCGACACGGTGCCGGTGCTGCGCCGCCTGCGCCAGCGCGGCGTGCCGGTCGCGGTGGTGAGCAACATCGGCTGGAACCCGCGGCCGGTGCTCGCGCACCACGGCGTCGCCGACCTGATCGACGTGCTCGTGCTCTCCGACGAGCGGGGGGTCCTCAAACCCGACCCGGCCATCTTCCGGCTCGCCCTCGACGAGCTCGGCGTCGCGGCCGGCGGCACGGTCATGGTCGGGGACAACGAGGTGAACGACGGCGGTGCCACCGCCCTCGGCCTGCGCTTCGTGCTCGTCCCCGAGGACCCGGCGCAGCGCGCCCCGGACGCCCTGCTGCGCGCGGCCGGGCTCTGATCAGCTCGCGCCGGCGAGCGCGGCCGCGACGCCGGCATTGGCGAGCTCGTCGGCCCGCTCGTTGCCCTCGTCGCCCGAGTGGCCCTTGACCCAGCGCCAGTCGATGTCGTGCGGCGTGCGGGCGGCGTCGAGGGCCTGCCAGAGGTCGGCGTTGGCGACCGGCTTCTTGGCCGAGTTCTTCCAGCCGTTGCGCTTCCACCCGTGGATCCATTCGGTGATGCCCTTCAGCACGTAGGTGCTGTCGGTGTAGAGCACGACGTCGCAGGGCCGGGTGAGCGCGGTCAGGGCCTGGATCGCGGCGGTGAGCTCCATGCGCTGGTTCGTCGTCAGCAGCTCGCCGCCGGACAGCTCGCGGGCGTGGTCGCCGCTGCGCAGCCAGACGCCCCAGCCGCCCGGGCCGGGATTGCCCTTGCACGCGCCGTCGGTGTAGATCAGCACGTTCGGACGATCGGTCGCAGCCACTCCGGAATGCAATCACACCTACGATGCCGTTCATGGCGGACAACTGGAACGACAAGATCATCGCCGAGTTCCGTGCGAACGAGGGCCGGGTCGGCGGCAACTTCGAAGGCGCCCCCCTGCTCCTGCTGCACAGCACCGGCGCGAAGAGCGGGCAGGAACGCGTCAGCCCGATGATGTACCTGCAGGTCGGCGGCAGCTGGGCCGTCTTCGCCTCCTACGCCGGCCGCGACATCCATCCGGCCTGGTACCACAACCTCGTCGCGAACCCCGAGGCGTCGATCGAGATCGGCACCGAGCACATCGACGTCGAGGCCCGCGAGCTCGCCGCCGGGGAGCGGGAGCCGGTGTGGGAGGAGCAGAAGAAGCGCTACCCCGGCTTCGCCGAGTACGAGCAGCAGACCGAGCGCGTCATCCCGGTCATGCTGCTCAGCCGCCGGTAGCCGCCCGCAAACGGCGGGACGATCACGCGGCCGGCGGCATGGTCAGAACCGGTCTCCGTGCCGCAACCCGCGGGGCCGGCCGTCCGGGTCGGCCAGGGCCCGGTACAGCGGACGGGCCCAGCTCCGGGTCGCTCGCGACAGCCGGGGGAGTACGTAGGGGCGCAGACGTCCGGGCGGCCGATCGCCGCGGCGTCCGGCGTCGTACCAGGCCTGCAGGCGGGCCGCACTCTCGGCGAAGGCGCGGAATGCGTCGACCGGTCCGACGAGATCGCCGTCGTCGTCCGGCGCGCGGTCCAGGTGCTCGCGGGCGAGCTGCAGCCGCAGGTCGCGGGCGAAGCGGCGGGCGCCGTGGTCGAAACGGTCGACCACGCGAGGTTCGCGGTCGTCGAACTCCTCGTCGATCACGGCGCACGACAGCTCGGAATCGTGCGTCCACGAGCGCCGGTTGATGTTGTCCGAGCCCACCGACGCCCACACGTCGTCGACCACGCAGACCTTGGCGTGCACGTAGACCGGGGTACCGGCGTGGTTCTCCACCCCGTACACCGCGACCCGGTCACCGCCCGCGGCGCGAACGTCGTCGAGGGCGTCCTGGCGTCCGACGAGGTTCATCGGCAAGGCCAAGCGACCGCTCTGATCCGGATGGTGGGGGATGACCACGATCAGCCGCAGCTGCGGATCGGCGGCCAGGGCTCGGGCAAAACACCCCACGACCTCCGAGGACCAGAAGTACTGGTCCTCGACGTACACCAGGCCGTGGGCCCGCTCGAGCACCCGCGTGTAGGCGCGGGCGACGCTGCGCTCGCCGTTCGGGGCGAACGGGTACGCCCGGCCGAGCCCGAGCCGCGGATAGGTGCGCAGCACCTGCACGAGGGAGGTGCCGCGGGGCGCGGGATCGGGCAGCTGCTCCGGCAGCGGTCCGGCCCGGTGGTCGTCGCGGCGCGCCAGCTCGCTCAGCCGGTCGACCGGATTGCGGGTCAGCGGCTGCGGATCCTCCCACCGCTCGCGGAACACCGTCTCCAGGTCACCGACCGCCGGCCCGCGCACGGCCAGCTGGATGTCGTGCCAGGCCGGCGTCGGGCCGTAGACCGGGGCGATCGGTTGCGGCTGCGGATCGCCGTGGTGCGCTGCCGTGTCGTTGCGGCTGTGGCACAGGTCGATGCCCCCCACGAACGCGACGTCGAGCTCGGGCCGGCCGGGGTGACGCAGCACGACGAACTTCTGATGGTGCGACCCGCCCGCGCGGACCCGCATGTCGAGCAGGCACTCGCCGCCGTGCGCCTCGATCTCCTCACCGAGGTGACGGTTCTGCTGCTCGCTGAACGCGAGACGATCGAGGTGCGATCGCCAGATGAGCCCCTTGACGATCACACCTCGGGACGCCGCCTCGGCGAACACGGCCGAAATCTCCGTGCCGGCCCCGAGCAGGCGCTCGTCGGGGTCGCCCCGCCAGTCGGTGAACACGAGCAGGTCGCCGGCTCGCTGCTGGCGCACGCACCGCAACAGCTCCGGGAAGTAGCTGCCGCCGTGGACGAGCGGGCGGACGTCGTTGCCGGCGGTGAACGCCCGCCCGTCGCGGTGCCGTCGATCCACCCTCGTCGCGGGGTTGTCGCGTCCCGCCGGGGTCAGCAGCCACTCCTCGACGCCCATCCGATCATCTAAGCGCGGGTTGGGCGCACTTCGGCGTTTCACAGGGTGTCGGATCGGGTACGGAATGTCGCGATGACGTGGTCCGTCCGTGGGTCGTGACCTTGCGCCGAGTGCCCGGGAGACGATCATGACCGTGAAGACCCCGCCGGAGATCGCCGAGGCAGCCGTGGCCGCCGGCACCCTGAAGGCCGGGCTCGGCCCCGGGAAGGCCCTGGTCGGCGGCTTCCTCGCCGGCGCCTACATCGCCTTCGGTGGCCTGATGGCCATCGTCGTGTCGTCCGGCCTCGACCCGAAGACGTGGGGTGGCCTCACCACGCTGTTCACCGGGCTGGTGTTCAGCCTCGGACTCATCCTGGTCGTCATCGGCGGCGCCGAACTGCTCACCGGCAACATGGCCCTCGTGCCGCTGGCCGTCTTCGCCAAGAAGGTGACGGCCGCGAAGATGCTGGTGAACTGGCTCTGGGTCACGATCGGCAACTTCGCCGGCTCCCTGTTCGTCGCCTACGTGCTCGCCGACAAGACCGGCGTCATCAAGGAGGGGGCCAAGGGCACGGCCGGTGCCGCGTGGACGCGCCTCGACGCCATCGCGCTCGGCAAGTCGGCGACCGAGACGCACATGGAACAGTTCCTGCGCGCGATCGGCTGCAACTGGCTGGTCTGCCTCGCCATCTGGCTCGCCCTCGCCGCCACGTCGGTGTCGGGCAAGATCCTGGCGATCCTGTTCCCGATCACCGCCTTCGTCGCCCTCGGCTTCGACCACGTCGTCGCCAACATGTTCTTCCTGCCGCTCGCCATGTTCGAGCACGCCGGCGGCACGACGGCCACACAGATGGTGCTCAACCTGGTCTTCGCCTTCCTGGGCAACGCCGTCGGCGCCGGGCTGTTCGTCGCCGGCGCCTACTGGTACCTCTACGGCCAGGCCCGCCCGGCCGACCCGGCCGTCGTCGAGCACGCCGCCGAGGTCACGGCGGCGGAGCACCCCCGCTGACCGACCGCATCACATTTGGTTGAGAGTTCAACCAAATCGAGTAGGCTCGACCCCGTCGTCACGAGATGGAGTCGTCATGCCTGATCCCACGTTCGGTTCGCCGGTGGTTCGCACCGGCGGATCCCCCCACCCGGATGCCCCGCTCGTCGTGCTGCTGCACGGTCGCGGGGCCGACGAGAACGGGATCGCCGGGCTGTCGGCCCTGCTGCCCGAGAGCGTGGCCTGGGCCGCCGTGCGGGCCCCGATCAGCGAGGGCAGCGGGTACGCCTGGTTCGCCAACCGCGGCATCGGCCGGCCGGTCGCCGCGTCGCTCGCCGCGACCATGGCCTGGTTCCACCGCTGGCTCGACACCGTCGCCCCGCTGGGTCGCCGGGTGATCCTGGTCGGCTTCAGCGGCGGCGCCGCCTTCGCCGGCGGCCTGGTGCCGGCCGATCCGCTCCGCTTCGCCGGTGCGGCGATCCTCTACGGCACGCTGCCCTTCGACGCCGGCGTGCCGACGACGCGGGCCCGCCTCGCGGGCGTGCCCGTCCTGGTCGCCCAGGGCGAGCACGACACCGTCATCCCGGCTGAACTTCTCGACGCCACCTGGCGTTATCTGACCGGACCCTCCGGGGCCACGACCACCGCGCACCGCGACCAGGCGGGGCACGCGCTCTCGCCCGCCACGGCCCGGGTGCTCGCCACGTGGCTCGGGACGGTCGCCCACCGGGTCGCCGACGACCCCACGACCGAGGAGCAGCCGGTATGACCACGATGCCCGTGCTCTACCTGAGCCACGGTGCCCCGCCGCTCGCCGACGACCGCCGCTGGACCCGCCAGCTCGCGGACTGGTCGGCCGCGCTGCCGAAGCCGCGCTCGATCCTGATGGTGTCGGCGCACTGGGAGGAGGCGCCGGTGTCGGTCAGCGCCACGACCCCGGTGCCGCTCGTCCACGACTTCTGGGGCTTCCCGAAGCGGTACTACGACGTCACCTACGCCGCCCCGGGGGCGCCCGAGCTGGCTGCATCGGTGGCGAAGCTGCTCGACGCCCCGGGCCGGCCGGTGCACCAGCACGCCGACCGCGGGCTCGACCACGGCGCGTACGTCCCGCTCGTCGAGATGTACCCCGAGGCCGACGTGCCGGTGCTGCAGCTCTCCCTGCCGACGCTCGACCCCGCCACGCTCGTCGGGCTCGGCCGCCGGCTCGCCCCGCTGCGGGAGGAGGGCGTGCTGATCGTCGGCAGCGGATTCACCACGCACAACCTCGCGGCGTTCAACCCCTCGCTCGGACCGGACTACGACCCGCCGAGCTGGTCGACCGAGTTCGACGCGTGGGCGGCCGAGACGATGGCCCGACGCGATCTCGACGCGCTCGTCGACTTCCTCGACAAGGCGCCGGCCGGGCACCTCGCCCACCCGCGCACCGAGCACTTCGCCCCGCTGTTCGTGTCGCTCGGCGCGGCCGGCGACGCGGCCGAGGTCGACTCGGTCGTGGACGGGTTCTGGTTCGGGCTGTCCAAGCGGAGCTGGCAGCTCGGCTGAAGCTCAGTCGCGCTCGTCGCGAACGTGCCACGCGCGGGCCACGACGACGATCGCGACGATGACGACCAGCTGGACGATCGCGACGACGGCGCCGGTCACGAGCAGCGGGCTCGAGGACGTCGGCCGCAGCCGGTAGGTCACCAGCGCCGCCCGCTGCTGGTCGCCGAGCCCGGCGAGCACGGCGTTGTCGGCCGGGGCCGGCGTGCTGGTGACCGTCACGGCGGGGTTGGCGTCGAGCACGAGGGTCGCCACCGGCAGGTAGCAGCCGGTGCGTGACGTCGGCCCGGACTCGACCGCGACCGGCAGCCCGACCGCCGAGACCGCGTAGGCCGTACCGGGGCGGCTGAGCGGCGCCTGGTTCCACGTGGCGGCGCGGCAGCCGGTGTCGGGGCGGGCCGCGTAACGCAGCTGCACGCTCACGTGCACCGGCCGTCCATAGGTGCCCGTGACCGAGACGTGCGCGGCGACGGCACCCGGGCTGACCGTCCACGTGCGATCGCTGGTGACCGCGAGCTGCGGGCGCACCAGCAGAACCCCCGGCGACACCGCGTCGACCGGCACCGTCGTGCTGTCGAGGTCGACCAGCAGGGTGGCGATCCAGCGGTAGCAGCCCGGGGTGCTCATCGGGGCGCTCTGCAGCGTTGCCGGCTGCGTGCCGGTGGCGACCGCGTCGATGCGGGCCGAGCGGGTGGCGCCGCTCCAGCCGACCGTTGCGCACGAGCCGCCGGCGCCGGGCGTGACCGGGCCGTCGAGACGGGCCCACAGCTGGTGGCCGGCGTCGCCGACCCGGGCCGCCGTGGCCACGACCGTCGCCGGTCCGGCGCCGACGACCGGGTGCGGCGGGGCGAGGGTGAGCGTGGCGGCGATGACGGCCAGCGCGGCACCGGCCGCCTTCGACGTGGCGGTGACCTCGGGGACGGCGTCGACGGTGGTGACGACGGCCCGCGCGGCGTAGCAGCCGGGCTGCTCGGGGGTCCAGGGCGTGCCGTTGACGGTGCGGTCGCCGACGGTTGCGATCGGGTCGGTGGTGTAGGCGGCCGGCGAGGACGCGTCGAACGTCGCCGCGCCGCACTGCCCGTGCGCGTCGGGCGGCACCGGCCCCAGCACGGTGAGATCGACGGTGCCGGTGTGCCCGCGCAGGCCGTGCACGACGGCGTGCGGGATCACCGGGTGGCCGACGGCGACCGCCCCGGCGTCGAAGCCGGCCGTGATCGTCGGGTCGGCGCTGGGATCAACGGCCACGCTGCCGTGCGCGGCCACCGTCTCGGGGGCGGCCGGGGCGATCGCCTCGGCGGTGGCGCCGCCGGGGTCGGTGGCGGTGGGGGCCGTGGTCGTGCTGATGCGGACGAGGCCGACCGGTGCCCGGACCGAGGCCGTGACGTCGAACGGGCCGCTGCTGCCGCTGCCGGTCGGGGTGGTGACCGACACGTGGGCCTGCCCGGCGGGGTCGGTGACGGCGGGCCGCCCGTCGAGGGTGAGGCCGGTCGCGGCGAACGTCACCGGGATCCCCGGGGCGGGTGCCCCGGAGCCACCCGTCACCGTCGCGGTGATGGTGGCCGTGGTGCCCGGCACGACCAGCCGGGGCGTGGTCGTCACCGCGATCGAGTAGGGACCGGCGGCCGCCCCGGCCCGGTCGAGCAGGCCGGCCGCGTCGGCGGTGCCGGCACAGTCCGGGGCGTCGGTCGCGGTGTGCACCATGACCGCGCGGGCCACGCCCGCGACCTGACCGGCCGGGCCGGTGCCGAAGCGGTCGAGCAGCCGGGCGTACGTCGCGATGTCGGACGCGGTGGTGAAGCCGAGGTCGCCCGGCAGCACGGGTGAGACGTCCTGCGGGCCGGGCGAGGCGAAGGGCAGGGCGGCGGAATCGGTGACGCCGTCGGACGTGACCGGTGTGGTGAGGAATGCCGGCGCGCCGGTGCCGAAGTCCCAGGCCGCCAGCGGCGCGGTCCGGATGCCCGCCGAGCAGACGAGCCCGTCGAGATAGGCCGAGTGGGCCGCGCCCCAGGTGCCGCTGCGGGCACCGGCGGCGGTCGCCATGAGGACGAGCGAGGTCGTCGCGACGAACGTCAGCGCCGCGGCGCGAGCGATCCCGCGCCGCACCCTGGTCATGACCACTGCAACCCTCGGCTCACCACTGACGTATCGGCACGATCCGGCCGCCAGTGAAGTCGTTGGGCGAGTGGGTTCGGTGGCCCGCCGGTGAACGCGGGACGAAGCCGGCGCCGACGGGTTCTACGGCGACGGTGGCTGCCAGGGGTAGAACGGCGGCAGGTCGGTCGAGACGCGGGACGTGAACTCGGCCGGGCGCTTCTCGCGGAAGGCCTGCACGCCCTCGCGGCCGTCCTGCCGGCTCTGGTAGTAGATCGCGAGGGAGTCGACCTGGTGGGCGACCAGTGGGTGGGCGGCGGCGCTGTTGCGGTACATCATCTGCCGGGTCAGGGCGATGCCCACCGCCGAGCGGCCGTCGACGAAGCGGTGCGCCAACGCGTAGGCAGCCGGCAGCAGTTCGTCAGGGGCGTGAACCGACTTCACCAGACGGCCGGCGAGCGCCTCGTCGGCGCTCAGGATGTCGGCCGTGTAGGTCCACTCGAGCGCCTGCGAGATGCCGACGATGCGGGGCAGGAACCAGGTCGAGCAGGCCTCGGGCGTGATGCCGATGCGGCCGAACACGAAGCCGATCCGAGCCCTCTCCGACGCGAGCCGCACATCCATGGCCAGGGTCATCGTCGCGCCGATGCCGACGGCGGCGCCGTTGATCGCGGCGATGACCGGCTTGGTGCAGTCGTAGATCGCCAGGGTGACGCGCCCGCCGGTGTCGCGCAGGCCGTCGCGGATGACCGGGTCGTCGAGGCGCTCGACCGCCATGTCGTCGAGCGTCGGTTCGAGCGTCTCGTCCAGCCCGAACACGTTGCCCTCGGCGGTGAGGTCCATGCCGGCGCAGAACGCCCGGCCCGCGCCGGTGACGACGACGGCGCCGACCTCGTCGTCACCGCTCGCCCGGCGGAACGCGTCGATCAGCTCCTCGGCCATCGTCACGGTGAAGGCGTTCAGCGCGTCCGGCCGATCCAGGGTGATGGTGAGGATGCGGTCGCTGACGTCGTAGGTGATGCTCGTGTAGTCGGTCACTGCCCGGATCGTACGGACCTGACAGGCTGGCCCCATGACGCGCATCGACGGAGTGCTGTTCGACTTCGGGGGAGTCGTCGTCGACTCGCCCTTCGCCGCCTTCGCCTCCATGGCCGGTGCGGTGCGCGCGATCAACTCCCGCGACCCGGACACGAACGCGTGGGCCCGGCTCGAGCGCGGCCACATCGACCTCGACGAGTTCGTCGAGCGATTCGCCGCGGAGGGCGACGATCTCGGGCACGCCGTCGACGCCGCGGCCGTCCTCCAGTCGTTGCGCGACCTGCCGTCGACCATCGACGATGCGCGGCCGGAGGTGCTGGCCGCTGTGCGGGCGTGCCGGGCCGAGGGCCGGCGCGTCGGGCTGCTGACCAACAACATCGCACCGATGGACTCGCGGCCGGGCAACGCCTGGGTCCACGACGAGTTCGACGTGGTGCTCGAGTCGTGTGTCCTCGGGGTGCGCAAGCCCGACCCGGAGATCTACCCGCTCGCCTGCGCCCGCCTCGGGACGGCGCCGGACGCGACCGTGCTGCTCGACGATCTCGGTATCAATCTCAAACCGGCGCGGGCCCTCGGCCTGGCCACGGTCAAGGTGGTCGATCCCGCGGTGGCGATGGCCGAGTTGCGCGCGCTGCTCGACTGAACTGCGATGAGCGCGGCGCCCCGGGTCGTCTACGGTGGGCGTCGTCCCGAGTCCGACGCGTAGAGAGCTCGCCCCGTGACCCTGATCGACACCACCCTGCAGATCCCCGAACACCTGAAGCCGGCCGACGGCCGCTTCGGCTGCGGACCGTCGAAGGTGCGGCCCGAGGCCCTCGAGCGCCTCGCCGCCCGCCACGACCTGATGGGCACCTCGCACCGGCAGGCCCCGGTGCGCGCGGTCGTGCGCCGGGTGCGGGACGGGCTGCGCGACCTCTTCTCGGCGCCGGACGGTTACGAGGTGCTGCTCGGCAACGGCGGCTCGACCGGCTTCTGGGACGCCGCGGCGGCCGGGCTGGTGCGCCGCCGCTCCCTGCACGTCACGTGCGGCGAGTTCTCCCAGAAGTTCGCGAGCGTCACGGCCGGTGCGCCGTTCCTCGACGACCCGATCGTGGTGAAGTCCGAGCCGGGGACGGCCCCGGTTCCGGTCGGTGACCCGGACGTCGACGCGATCGCCTGGCCGCACAACGAGACCTCGACCGGCGTGATGATCGACGTCCGGCGCCCCGCCGACGCCGGCGACGCGCTCGTCCTCATCGACGCGACGTCCGGCGCCGGCGGCCTGCCGGTCGACCTCGCGCAGTCCGACGTCTACTACTTCGCGCCGCAGAAGTCGTTCGGCTCCGACGGCGGGCTGTGGCTGGCGATGGCGAGCCCGGCCGCCCTCGAGCGGATCGCCGAGGTCGGCGCCGCGATCGACCGGTGGATCCCGCAGTCGATGGCGCTCACGACCGCGCTCGACAACTCCCGCCTCGACCAGACCTACAACACGCCCGCGCTCGCCACGCTGCTGCTGCTGGCCGACCAGCTCGACTGGATGCTGACCAACGGCGGGCTCGACTTCTGCGTCGGCCGCACCCGGGCGTCGTCCGACCACCTCTACGGCTGGGCCGAGGCGTCGGAGTTCGCGACGCCGTTCGTCGCCGCACCTGCGCACCGCTCGCTCGTCGTCGGCACCATCGACTTCGACGAGGGCGTGGACGCGGCCGCGATCGCCAAGACCTTGCGGGCCAACGGGATCGTCGACACCGAGCCGTACCGCAAGCTCGGTCGCAACCAGCTGCGCATCGGGATGTTCCCGGCGATCGAGCCGGCCGACGTCGAGGCCCTGACCGCGTGCATCGACTGGATCGTGGCCGCCACCTCATGAGGGTGCTGGTCGCGGAGGAGATCGGTGACCCCGGTGTCGAGCTGCTGCGCGCGGCCGGTCTCGACGTCGAGGTCGGGACGGGCTGGGACCGCGCCGAGCTCGAGCGGCGCATCGCCGACTTCGACGGCATCCTGATCCGCTCGGCGACCCAGGTCGATGCCGACCTGCTGGCCAAGGCCGACCGGCTCAAGGCCGTCGCCCGCGCCGGGGTGGGCGTCGACAACGTCGACGCCGACGCCGCGACGCGGCAGGGCGTCGTCGTCGCGAACGCGCCGCAGTCGAACGTGATCACCGCGGCCGAGCACACCATGGCGCTGCTGCTCGCGCTCGCCCGCAACGTGCCGCAGGCGCACGCCTCGCTCATCGGCGGCCGGTGGGAGCGCGCGAAGTTCAGCGGCGTCGAGCTGCACGAGAAGACGCTCGGCATCCTCGGTTTCGGCCGCATCGGGCAGCTCGTCGCGCAGCGCGCCCGCGGTTTCGGGATGAAGGTGGTCGCCTTCGACGTCTACCTGAGCGAGGAGCGTTTCCGCGAGCTCGGCGTCGAGCGGGCCGCGACGCCCGAACAGGTCTACGCCGCCGCCGACTTCATCACCGTGCACCTGCCGAAGACGGTCGAGACGGAGGGGTTCCTCGACGCCGCGGCGTTCGCCCGGATGAAGGACGGCGTGCGCATCCTCAACGTCGCCCGCGGCCCGCTGGTCGTCGACGCCGACCTGCAGGCCGCGCTCGACTCGGGCAAGGTCGCCGGGGCCGCCCTCGACGTGTTCCGCCGCGAGCCGGTCACCGACCACCCGTTGTTCGGCTACCCGAACGTGGTCGTCACGCCCCACCTGGGCGCCTCGACGGCCGAGGCCACCGACCGCGCCGGCTACCAGGCCGCCGAGCAGCTCGTCGCCGCGCTCACCGGCGGCGCGGTCACCACCGCGGTGAACGTGCCGGCGATCAAGGCCGACGACCTCGCCGCGCTCGGGCCGTTCGTCGGCCTGTGCGTCAGCCTGGGCCGCATCGTCGCCGCCACCGCGCCCGGCACGTCGGTCGACGCGGTCGAGGTCGAGTACCTCGGCCGCATCGCCGAGCGGGACAGCCGGCTGCTGACCATCCAGGTCGTCAAGGGCCTGCTCGGCGGGCACACCGAGGAGGCGGTCAACGACGTCAACGCGCTGACCCTGGCCCACGAACGCGGCATCGTCGTCAGCGAGCGCAACATCCCGGTGGCGCACGATTTCACCGACCTCGTCCGGGTGTCGTTGCGCAGCGGTGACGAGACGACGCGGGTCGTGGGCACGGTGCTCGGCCGGCGCAACCGCCCGCACCTGCTCGAGGCGTGGGGCGCGCGGTTCAACGTCCAGCTCGAACGGCACCTCGCGGTGTTCCGCTATCTCGACCGCCCCGGCATGCTCGGCCGCGTCGGGATGGCCGTCGGCGACGCCGGCGTCAACATCGTGTCGGCCGCGGTCGGGCGGCGGCGCGACGACGACGTCGACGAGAGCGCGGTCATGATCGTGACCACCGACGCGCCGGTGCCGGCCCAGGTGCTGACGGCGCTCACGACCGGCGACGACTTCTTCGACGCGTGCGCGGTCAGCCTCTGACCCGCACCGTGGCCTCGTGCCGCACCGGGAACGCCACCGACGCGGCGACGAAGCACAGCTCGTGCGCCTTGTCGTGCAGGGCGGCGCAGTGGTCGACGCTCTCGGCGTCGCGGACGGTGACCTCAGGGCGCAGCACGACCTCGGTCATGTGCCCGCCGCCGCCCGGCGTCTGCGTCATCGATCCGCTCGCTTCGTCGCGATAGGCGACGACGACCACGCCGGCGTCGGCGGCCAGGTGCAGGAACGCCAGCATGTGGCAGTTCGCGAGGGCCGCGGTCACGAGCTCCTCGGGATTCCAGCGCGCGGCGTCGCCGCGGAACGCGGGGGCGGACGAGCCGGCGATCGCCGCCTTGCTCCCGCTGGTGACCTCGTGACTGCGCTCGTAGGCGCGGTAGGTCGAGGTGCCGCTGCCGGTGTTCCCCGTCCACACCGTCTGGGTCGTGAACTGGTGGTTCACCGCGCTTCCAGGGGGTTCGTCGCCATCCGCTCGGCGATACCGCTGCGCACCGAGGCGCCGGCGGCACTGTCGGGCTTGCGCGCGGCCTGGTCGGTGAAGCAGGCGGTGAAGCGGGCGGCGAGATCGAGCCGCGGCCACGTCGCGACCGCCTCGGCCAGCAACTCCTCCGGCCACAGTTCGGGGGCGCGGCCGGAGATGTCGAGGCCCGTCGCGAGGGCGAGCAGTTGACCCTCGGGGTCGACCGCGGGATCGACGTCGTCGCGCATGTGGTCGACGATGATCTCCCCGGCGCGCGCCCGGCGCTCGTCGGGCCAACCGGCCCCCGCTGTGAAGACCCACGCGAGGTCGCCGCCGGCCCGCTCGAACGGAAGGGTGTGGCTGTCGAACGGCGCCTCGAGCCCGAGGTCGTGCAGCATCGTCGCCACGAAGAGCAACTCGTGGTCGAGCGCGACGCCGCGCTGCGCTCCCAGAGCGGCGGCGAAGACGTAGGAGCGGCGGCAGTGGTGGACGAGGGCCGGCGGCGAGAAGCGGGTCACGACCTCGACGGCCGCCGTGGCCGCCGGCGTCGTCGGGACGGGGATGTCACGCAGCAGCATGGGCGAACCCTACAAACCCATCCGTTGGTACCGGGGCGGTCGGGCCGTTCAGCCCTGCACCCCGGACCGGCGCCGCGCGACGGTGGAGGGGGTCAGCCGACCCGGTTCAGAGGGGAGCCCGCCATGGCCACGGTTCCGCGCGACCTGTCCGACCTCTACCTGGCGCCGGTGGTGCTCGCGCTCGACGAACGGATCCGCGAGTACTCCGCGCTCGACCCGGTGGAACTCGCGAAGCGCGTAGAACTGGAGAGCGACCGGCTCGACTGGTCACGCGACGAGCGCGAGACCGCGATCCTCATGGCGCTGAGCCACCTCATCGATCTGCACGGCTGGGCGCTGGACTGGGTGGAGCGGGGCGTGCAGCTCTCCCGCGGGTCGAACAGTGTGGTGCTGGGGGTGCCGCAGCGGTTGCGCGACTACGTGGACGGCGATCGGCGGCCCGCCCGCACCTGAGTCAGGCGGCGCGTCGACCGCGACCGGTCGCCCGAACGGGCGACAACGACGTCTCGCCGCGCGCGCACTCACCGCACCAGACGCAACCGCGACGCTCGCAGTGCGGCTCGATCTCGACCGCGGAATGAGGGATGAGGCGAAGAGTCCGGCGACAGTAACGGCATTTCATCGAAGGGCTCCAAGGACGGGAGTGCACCGGGGGAGTGCAGGGATGACACCTGAACTGTTCCCGTCCTCCGCGCAGCGATAACCCCGGCGCCCGGCAGCGGGCTGTGAGGTGACCCCGATACCCCACGACCGCCCGGACGACGCGGGGGTGCCGAGGTGCGGCGCCAGGACACGCCGGAGGGCACCGCCCGGCGAACCGGACGGTGCCCTCGTCGTGCGTCGTGTCAGGCGCCGGGCGAGCCGCCGCTGCCCGAGCCGCCGCTGCCCGAGCCGCCGTCACCGGGCGAACCGGGGCCGTCCTCGCTGTGCCCGCCGTCGCCGTGGTGGTGGCTGTCGCAGGTGTGGCTGAAGGCCACCGCCAGCACGGGGACGAACACGCCGGCGTCGTTGGTCCAGCCGAGGGCGACGAGCTTCGCGCCGACCGTCACCTGGGCGGGCGTGCTGTTCGAGACGCCGTCGACGATGAGGGTGGTCGAGCTCAGGTCGACCTGGGTCTGGGCATCCTCCTCGCCACCGACCGTCACCGTCGTGCCGTTGACGGCCGAGACGCGGCCGCGCAGCACGTCCGGCGGGGTCGAGAAGGCGAAGACCGAGGTGGCGACGACGACGTCGTTCACCGAGGAGCCGAGCACGAGCACCGACTGGCCGACGGCCGGGGTGCCGGCGGCGAGGTCGACGAGGACGTTCGCGGTGGAGTCGTCGACGGTGAACGAGCCGTTGTCGTTCTCGTTGGCGTCGTCGCTCGGGACGGTGCCCTTGTGCACGGTCAGCAGGCTGCCGGAGACCGCGCTGATGACGCCGATGTAGGAGTGGAAGGCCGAGGCCAGGTGGCCCATGTCGCCGACCTGGAAGCGGGTGCTGCGGCCCTGTCCCGTGACGACTCCGGTGACGGTGACCCGGTCGCCGTTGGCCAGGCCGCGCATCTTGCGGGCGACCAGGCGGCCGGCGGTGCTGGCGCGCGAGGGCAGGCTGACGGTGAGGGTGCGGTTGCGCACGACGCTGCGTCCGGAGCGGACGTCGGTGGCCAGCACGGTCATCGTCGCGCCGGTGTGCCTCACGACGACACCGTGGGCGACGAAGGTGCGGGTGGCCGGGTGGTGCGACGGGCGCCGCGCGGCCTCGGCGGCGACGGGCGCGGTCAGGGCCAGGGCGAGCGAGGTGCTCGCGGCCACGGCCACGCGGGCGGTTCGGGAACTGAGAGGCACGGGGGGTCCCTTCGAGAGGCGTATCCCCCGCCATACGGAGACTTTACATCAGCGGCAGTGTCGGGCAATGGTGCGAGCGCACCACCCTCACTCCTGGTTCTCAGCCGGAGGGTCGGTCTGCGGGCGTGGCTTCTTCGGGACGAGATCGCCGACGGCGGCCCCGAGCTCGGTGACGGCGGCGTCGGCCGGCGAGGCCGATCGGGCGTTCGCCTGCTGGAGCTCCAGCCACACCTCTTCGCGATGCACGGCCACCGAACGGGGCGCCTGGATGCCGAGGCGCACGGCATCGCCGCGGACCTCGAGCACCGAGATCACGATGTCGTCGCCGACGATGACGTTCTCGCCCACGCGGCGAGTGAGGATCAGCACCAGCAAAGACTAGAGAGTCACCAGGGGTTGGCGCATCGACAGGCTGGCGTCGTCGAGAACGACCTGCACGGCGCGGCGCGTCCGCGGGGCGAAGACGATGGGTGCGCGCAGGTTCGCGGTGGCGTCCGACAGGGTCGAACCGACGGTCAGGACGAGCAGCAGGTCGACCTCGTCGCTACCGAGCGTGTTCTCCAGCGCGCCGGCGAGATCGGGCAGGTAGTCGGGGAAGAACACCGCGGCCGGGGTGAGCACGAAGCGCAGGCCCGGGTCGTGGACGGAGCGCATCGACCACAACAGGCCGGCCTCGTCGATCGGGTCCAGGGTGTAGTCGGTCTCGTCGCTGAATCCGGGCAGCGGCTCGACGAGGCGGATGCGCTGGTCGGTCTGGGTCATGACACTCATCGGGTTCCCTTGGTTCGGTGCGGGTTCAGCGGAGGAAGTTCAGCAGCGACATCTGGCGGATGCTCGCCGTCGTCTGCAGGGCGGCCTGGTAGGTGACGTTCGCGGTCGAGACCTTGATCGCCATGTCGGCCAGGTCGATGTCCTGGATGCCGGAGAGCTGGGTCTGCAGCGCCGTCGAGGTCGACTGCTGCGTCGACTGGGCGATCTGCACCCGCTGGTAGGTGGCGCCCTCGACCGCCTGCGCGTCGCTGATGGACGACAGGGCCGTGTCGAGCGCGGAGAGCTGCGGCCCGAGGGCGGACGGGTTGGTGCGCAGGGTCGTCGAAATGGTGGCGAGCCGGGCGAACAGGTCGTTGCCGGGTGGACCGAAGATCGAGGGACCGTTCTGGTTGATCTGGACGGTGTTCTGGTCACCGACCGTGCGCGAGACGGTTCCGTTGTCGCCGACGTAGTTCCCGGCCGGGTCGTACGCGATCGCGCCCGTCGTGGTCCCGCCGAAGACCGGCCGGCCGTTGTAGGCGGTGTTCGCGATGCTGATCAGTGAGGTCCGGATGGCGTCGATCTGGTCGGCCAGCGCGCCGGCCGAGGTGCCGGTGCTCGCGCCGTTGTTCAACCCCTTGACGACAAGGGTGCGCGCGTTCTGCGTCAGGTTGACGACCTGGGAGTACGCGGCGTCGGCCGCCGACAGCCACCCGATCGCGTCGGTGGCCGCGGCGTTGTACTGGGTGTTCCGCTTCAGGTCGCCGCGCAGTTCCAGCGCCCGCACCGTGCCGGACGGGTTGTCCGACGGCTTGGTGATCTGGTTGCCCGAGGACATCTGCGCCTGCAGGTCGGCCAGCCGCGAGCCGGTCGACTGCAGGTTCGCCAGCGAGCGCAGGCTCGCCGAGGTGTCGGTGACGCGCATGCTCATGCCTGCCCCACCAATCCGGTGTGGTTGATCAGGGTGTCCAGCATGCTGTCGAGCGTCGTCAGCACGCGGGACGCGGCGCTGTAGGCGTGCTGGTAGGTCAGCATGTTGCTGACTTCCTCGTCGGTGTTCACGCCGGAGACGGAGTTCTGCAACTGCAGCACGTTGCTGGTGACCGCGTCCTGCGTCGTCTGCTGCTGCTGGGCGAGCGCGCTGGCCGAGCCGACGCCGGCGACGAGGGTGGTGTACAGCGAGTCCGGCCCCCCGGCCTGCCTGCCGGATCCGGACATCGTGAGGGCCGCCGTTCCGTCGAGGGTGGTGCCCGGGGTCGCCGCCGCGGCGATCGTCTTCGGGTCGGTGATGGCCACGGTGAGCCCGGCCGCGCCGGTGCCGCTGAACATCACGGCGCCGGGGTTGCCGTACAGGTCGAACGCGGCGGCCTGGCCGCTGTTGACCGTGGCCGACAGCCGGTTGGCGACGGCGTCGAGCTGGGCCTGCACGTTCGGGATCGTCGTGGTGAGCGAGGTGACCTCGGCGGCCGCGCTGCCGCCGGTGAGGGCGACCGCGGTCGCGCCCACCGACAGGACCGGACCGGCGCCGACGCTCATCGGGGTCGTGGTCACCCCGGCGACGAGCGACTGGCCGCCGACGAGGACGTCGGCCGTGCCGTTGACGTTGATCGTGGCGACTCCGCCGACGAGGGTGCTCAGACTCGTCAGCAGGGCGTCGCGCTGATCGAGCAGCGCATTGGCGCTCGCCCCGGTGGCGCTGGCGATGGCGATCTGGCCGTTGATGGTGGCCAGTTGCGTCGCTGCGGTGTTCGCCGAGGTGACGTCGTTGGTGAGCGACTGCGTCGTGCTCGCCGCCAGCCCGGACAGCGAGGTGCTCACGGCATTCAGGGTCGA
This sequence comes from Jatrophihabitans sp., assembly GCF_036000465.1. GTDB lineage: Bacteria > Actinomycetota > Actinomycetes > Mycobacteriales > Jatrophihabitantaceae > Jatrophihabitans. The sequence continues at coordinate 39,419 of NZ_DASYFV010000067.1, forward strand.
GGCGACCGTCGCCGCCTTGTTGAGGAGCACCGCGCGCGGAGCAACGGCGCCGGGATTGCTCGAGACGGTGCCCCACGCGTTCCAGAAGTCGTTGAGCTGCTCGGACAGTCCGGTGTTGCTCGGTTCGGGGAACAGGTTCTCGATGTTGGACAGGCCGCCGGCCGTCGTGTCGGCCTGCGCGCTGCGGGCCTGCTCGGTGCGAGCGCGGGCGGTCATGACCGGGTCCATCATGCGAGCCGTCCCGCTGATCATGACCCCACCCATGCCGGCCGGCTTGGTGAAGATGCTCGGCACGCCCGTCGCGGAGTCCACCGTCGCCTGCTGCGCGCTCTGGCGGGTGTAGCCGGGGGTCGTGGCGTTGGAGATGTTCTGCTGGATGACGTCGAGCCCGTACCGGGCGACGCCCATCGCGGTCGACGCGTTGCTGATCCCGCCGAAGGTCGAGCCCATGCCTACGCCTGCTCGTCCAGGAGGATCGGCCCGCGCAGGTTCCGCACGCTGCCGCCGGCGCGGTCGTACGTGGTGACCGTCGAGGTGATGGTGTCGAGCGTCTGGCGCACCGCCTTGGCGCCGGCCTCAAGCAGCCGACTGTTCTCGGCCGCCACGCCCTTCACCTCGAAGGCGAGGTCGCGCAGGGCGGCGCGGTGCTCGTGCAGCAGCGTCGACCACGGCTCGGGGGCGGCGTCGGCGATGTCCGCCAGGCTGGCGTCGTCGTCGAGCTCCAGGGAGGCGGTCAGCACCTGCACCTCGACCGCACGCATCACCTCGCCCGACTGCATGCGCTCCATGCTGGCCCTCACTTCGCCGTCCGCGCGGTGCAGCCAGCGCGTGGCGCCGGTCGACACGACGAGCTGCTCCTCGACGAGTTTGAACAGCAGCTCCTCGAGGCTCTCGCGTTGCAGCCACAGCGTTGCGGACACCGCCGCGCACATCGCCGATACATCTGCCATCGGGACTCCTCGAACCAGCTGTCGCATGCCCCAGTAATCGGCACGAAGGCGGGCGACCTTAGAAACCTGACCGTCACGCGCGCGCGTCGGGGAGATACAGAGTCCGGCGGCCGGTGGCGGACGACGAATGCGGACGTAGGGGTCGTGCTCGCCAACGACCGAGTCCGGAGTCCGGTTCGGGACCAAGGTCCCGACCTCTGTGAAGTTCTTGTCAAGTCATTCGAGACTCGTGTACTTATTACCTCACGCCAGCTTCACACGGCGGGTTCGGCAGGGGTGCCGGGCGCAGCACCAGCACCACTTGCACTGGTCCGTGGGGGATCACACGCAGCCCGGTCCGGCCCTCGGATCCCGGGCGGCTCATTGCCCGGAGGTTCCCCGTGACCGCAGCAACGATCGCCACCGAGGTCGCGAACGACGACGCTCTCGTCGAGTCGCACATCCCGCTCGTCGGGCACCTCGTCCGCGAGCTGATGAACCGGCTTCCCTCGCACGTCAACCGCGACGACCTGGTGTCGGCCGGCATGCTCGCCCTCGTGCTGAGCGCCCGCAGCTTCGACCCCGAGCGCGGTGTTCCCTTCGCCCGCTTCGCCGCCTTCCGCATCCGTGGCGCGCTGACCGACCAGCTCCGCACGATGGACTGGGCCAGCCGCGCCGTCCGGGGCAAGGCCCGCGAGGTCGAGAGCGTCCGCAACACGATGGCCGCCCGCCTCGGCCGCACCCCCGACAAGAGCGAGATCGCCTCGGCGATGGGCGTCACGGTCGAGGATCTCGACCACGTCGACGCCGATGTCCAGCGCGCGTCCGTGCTGAGCCTGCAGGGTCTCACGACCGACGACGACGCCGGCCTGCTGCCCTCCGCGAACGAGGGCCCCGAGGGCCTGCTCGTCCGCCGCGAGCAGATCGGCTACCTGCGTGACGCCGTCGCCGAACTGCCCGAGCGGCTGCGCACCGTCGTCGAGCAGTACTTCTTCGCCGAGCGCAAGATGGCCGACATCGCCGCCGAGCTCGGGGTCACCGAGTCGCGGGTGTCGCAGCTGCGCTCCGAGGCCCTCGCCTACCTGCGTGACGGCATGCGCGGCCACGACAGCGGCGAGCTGCCGGCCCGCGTCGAGGTTCCGCAGCAGCGCAAGCGCGCCACCGCGGCGCGCGAGGCCTACACCGCGGCGGTCGCCTCGCGATCGACGCTGGCCCACCGGCTGCAGGCCACGACGGCGCTGGGTGAGACCCGCGTCCCCGTCGTCCTGCGCGCCGTCTCGGCGGGCTGAGCCGCTGACATTCGAGCTCATAACCGCTCAAGTCAGCCGCCGCTCTGCCGATTCAATAGACGTCCGACCCAAGGAAGGGTCGGTCAGCCCAACCCCGGGCACCTGAGACTCAAGTTTGGGAGGCAAACACCATGAGTCTTCGCATCAACACCAACGTCGCCGCGCTCAACGCGTACAACAACCTGGCGACCAACCAGGCCAACCAGGCGAGCTCGTTCGAGCGTCTCTCGTCCGGCCTGCGCATCAACAAGGC
>NZ_DASYFV010000068.1:0-25674 GCF_036000465.1 Jatrophihabitans sp.
GCCTGCGGATGGTGGACATGATCAGGTCAGTGGCCGAGGTCGCCGGCGAGCAACTTGTCCAGCTGGGCGATCTGCTGCGGTGACTGCGGGGCCGAGAAGACGGACAGCTGAACGGTGGCCGTGACGTGATCGCCCTGAGCCGAGGTCAGCTGGGTGCTGTTCACGAGGGCGCGGCGCGGCCCTTGGTACTGCACGTTCTTCAGGAACGTGAGCGTGTCGGTGAACGTCCCGTCGGTCTTGAGCGTGATGTCGGCCATCTGCAGCGCGCCGGCCGCGGGCGCCGCCGCGGCGGCAGGAGAGGCGGCCCCGGTTCCGGTCCCGGTCCCCGGCGACCCGTCGGTCGGCGCCGCCGCGGGCGCGGCCGCAGGGCCGGCGACGGGCGCGACCCCGCCGATCGTGACGTTCTGGAGCGTCACGTGCGCGTCGGTGGCCTGGGCCGTCACCTGGCGGGTGAAGGCCGGCAACCCGTTGTCGCCGGCGTTGGGCAGCGATTCGAGCGCGTCGCGGAGCTCGGTGGTGTACGTCGAGAGCTGAGCGCTCTTCACCTTCAGGGTGTGCACCTTGTGCTCGAGCACGGCGTTCTGGGTCTCGGTGGCCGCGGCGGCGCTCCGCGAGCTGTCGGCGGCATCGAGTTCCGGGCTGATCACGAGGAACCAGCTCGCGGCGGCGATGATCGCGGCCGCGACGCCGGCTCCACCCAGCCAGACGCGACGATCGGTGGGCAGCGCCATCACTTGGCTCCCTTGCTCGACGCGTCGTAGCGGTGCGTGTACAGCTGGTCGGTGATCGCGAAGGTCAGGCCGAACACGGTCTGGCCGCCTTGGGCGTTGTTCGTGCCGGGCAGCACGTTGACGACGCCGGTGATGCGGGACAGCCGGTCGACGAAGTCGGGCAGGTCGTCGAGCGTGCGGCCCTGGCCCGTCACCGTGACCATGCCGACGATCGTGTGGCCGCTCGCATCGGTGGTCGACACCGATTGCGTGCTGCCGGGCTTCGTGACCGAGATCGACACCGACTGCAGGGTCATGTGCTGGGGCAGGCTGCCGGCGATGGACGCATTCAGGCCGGCGATGTCCACATCGGTGGCCATGACGCTGCCGACCTGGCCCTTGATCGACGAGACCGCGCTCTCGATGCGGGTGATCCCGCCGTACTTGTTCGCGGCGTGCTGCAGTTGCGTCGTCTGCGCCGAGGCCGCGTCCAGGTCGTCCGCCGCGGAGGAGCTCTGCTGGGCCGCGTACACGTAGCCCAGCGCGCAGAACAGTACGACGAAGGCGAGGGCGATGAGGATGTAACGCCGCAGCTTGCGCAGGCGCCGGGTCAGGATCAGCTCGGGCGGGGTCAGGTCGGCAACGATGCCCCAGCCGGGCATCGACGACCAGATGTTCAGCCCGGTCTCGGGCAGCGCGACGGCGGTCATGCTGCCGCTCCCATCGCGAGCCCGACCGACACCGCGCTGGGGAGGTACCGCGCCTCGGTCGCTTCCTTGGTGTGCCGGTTGCGCACGTGCTGCAGCGGGTCGACCACCCGCGCCCCGAGACCGATCTGGTCGCCGAGGGCAGCGGCGATGCCGCGGAGGCCGGAACCGCCACCGGTCAGCGAGATGCGCTCGATGATCGGGTTGTCGTTGGTCGAGCGGAAGTACCCGATCGAGGTCCGGATCTCGGCGACGAGCGGTCGCAGCCCCTGCAACAGGGCCTGCCTGACCTCGGCGTGGTCGCCGTCGAGCCCGACCTCGCGCTTGGTCTGCTCGGCCTCGGGCACACTCAGGCTCATCCGGTCGGCGATCTGCTCGGTGAGCTCGTTGCCGCCGCGCGCGACCGTCCGGACCAGCTTCGGCACGCCGTGGTCGTGGATGACGATGGTGGTGAGGTGCGCCCCGATGTCGACGACGGCCTCGACGGCCAGGTTCTCGTCGCCGATGGAACGCAGCGAGCCGAAGGCGGCGAGGTCGACCCGCGCGACCTGCAGGCCGGCCCGCTCGACCACGTTGACCGCGGCGACGACCGGGTCGCGTGGCGTGGCCAGCAGCAGGCCGCGGACCATGTCGGTCTCGGGGTCGGGCTGACCGAGCTGGCAGAAGTCCAGGATCACCTGGTCGATCGGCAGGGCGACGATGTCCTTGGCCTGGTAGGGCAGGGCCTTCGCGCGACGCTCCGGGGTCAGGTTCGGGATCGTCAGGTCGCGCACCAGCACCTGCTGGTTGGCGATGCCCAGGATCACGTTGCGGCAGGCGAACTTCTCCTCGGCCCAGAGCTGCTTCAGCGCCGCGGTGAGCGTCGCCGGTTCCTGCACGACGCCGTTGACGACGACGCCGGGTGGGAGCGCCATCTCACCGACGCCGTGGATGGTCACTGACGGCCGGCCGTCCATCGTGCCGGGGGCGAGGATCGCCGCGCGCACGGCGTTGGCGCCGATGTCGAGGCCGATCGCGTGGCCGTCGGTGTTGACCACGCCGACGTGGCCGATGCCTATCTGGCGATGCTTGGTCATGGCTTGCTCCTGGGGCGTGGGACTCAGGCCCGCGCCTTGAGGCGCGAGTGGCGCGGTGCTGTGGGGGTTCAGGAGCTCTCACCGCTCGCCGGGCTCCGAGGGGGAGCCCGGCGAGCAGTGGCAGCGCCTGTCCGGCGCGAGCCGACGGCGGGACGGACCCAGGACAAGCCCGCCCGACCGTCAGGTGGGCGTCAGCAGGCCGCGGTGTACCCGGACGGCGTCGCCGCGGCGGGGGACTTCTTGACGACCGAGCCGCCGACGGCGCTGGAGTAGCAGTAGTAGCTGCCGCCCGCGGTGCCGTCGACGTTGCCGCCGCTGTTCGTGCCGTAGATGATGTACGCGGTCTGGTCGGTCGAGCTCTTCGGGAAGTAGGTCAGCGTCGTGCCCGCGCTGGTGTTGATGCGCTGGTTGGGGCACGGTGTGGCCGCACCACCGGTGAACGTCACGGTAGCCGGGTAGGCGTTCGTGTCGGAGTTGCACTGCTCGAGCGTCGAGATGGCGCCACGCAGGTCGGACTGGGTGGACTTGTCGGCCGCACCCTTCTTGTAGTTCAGGTACAGCGGGATGGCGATCGCGATCAGGATGCCGATGATCACGACGACCACGAGCAGCTCGATGAGGGTGAAGCCGCGGTCACCGTTGTCGCGCTCCTCGCGGAGCTGGGCCAGGCGGTTGAGCATGGGGAGCCTCCTTGGCTCGTCGGGGCTCGGCGAGGAGTTGCCGATGTTTTGTCCCTTGTCCAGTCGATCGGCACGTGATCGACCATCTTGAGCAATTTGACGAGGGAATCGACAGTTTTCGGCGCGGCTGAGTCAGTTGGACTGGATGTGCTGGTAAATGGAGAACATCGGTAGATAGAGGCAAATGACCATCGAGCCGATCACGGCGCCGAGCAGCACGACGAGCAGCGGCTCCATGGCCGCGGTGAGCGACTCGGTGGCCGTCTCGACCTCTTTGTCGTAGTAGTCCGCGACCTTGTCGAGCATCTCGGTCATCTGGCCGGTCTCTTCCCCGACCTCCATCATCTGGGTGACCATGGACGGGAAGAGGGGATGCTTCTCCAGGGCACTCGACATCTGGCCGCCCATGCGGACGGTGTCGCGCACGTCGTCCATGGCCTCGGTGATGACGGCGTTGCCCGACGTGCCGCCCACGATGTCGAGGGCCTGGATGATCGGCACGCCGACCGCGAGCAGGGTGCCGAGGTTGCGGGCCCAGCGGCTGATCGCCAGCTTGGTGAACAGGTTGCCGAACACCGGGAGCCGGAGCTTGAGCCGGTCGACGGCGAGCCGGAACGCCGGCTTGGTCTGCAGGGCCTTGCGGTAGACCTTCATCGCGACCAGCAGGCCGCCGATGCCTAACGGGAGCAGCCAGGCCATGTTGTGCGACAGGGTGACCATGATCTGCGTGGGCAGCGGCAGGTTTCCGCCGAGCTGGGCGAACATCTTCTCGAAGATCGGGACGATGAAGAGAATCACGCCGGTGCCCAGCAGCAGCGAGAACAGCAGCACGATGACCGGATAGGTCATCGCCGACTTGATCTTCGCTCGTAGGTTCGCGTCGGCTTCGTACATCTTGGCGATGCGGGCCAGCGCGTCGTCGAGGAATCCACCGGCCTCGCCGGCTTTGATCATGTTCACCATCAGCGGCGGGAAGTGGTCCGGGTGCCCGGCCATCGACGTTGACAGCGTGCCACCGCCCTGGACGTCGGAACGGACCCGAGCGATCGCTTCCTTCAGCTTCGGCTTCTCGGTCTGCTCTTCCAGGATGCCCAGGGAGCGCAGCAGCGTCAGCCCGGACGACGTCATCGAGGCGAACTGGCGGGCGAAGACGGCGAGGTCGCGCAGCGACGTGCGCTTGGAGAACCCGGGGAGCTGCAACTCCTTGTTGAGCCCGGTGCCGAGGCCTGAGATCTCGAGCGGCACGAGGCGCTGGTTCGCCAGCGACTTGGCCGCGGTGTCGGCCGAGTCGGATTCGATCTTGCCCTTCACGAGCGCGCCGGTGTGATCGACCGCCTCGTAGGAGTAGGTGTTGGAGCCCGCCTTCGGCTTGGTCCTCGTCTTGGTCATGCCAGCCTCGCCAATCGCTTGAACTCGTTGGGGTCGTGGGCCAGCTCGAGCGCGACGCTCTTGCTGACCAGCTGCTCGTTGAAGCGGAGCGCGAGATGCTGATCGAAGCTGATCATCCCCAGGTCCGCCGACGACTGGAGGAAGGTCGGGATCTGGTGCACCTTGCCCTCGCGGATGAGGTTGCGGATCGCGGCCGTCGCCACCATGACCTCGCAGACGATGGTCCGGCCGCGGCCGTCCCGGGTCGGGGCCAGCGCCTGGGTCACCACGCCCTGCAGGCAGTTCGACAGCTGGGCCCTGATCTGCTGCTGCTGGTGGGCCGGGAAGATGTCGATCAGCCGGTCGATCGTCTGGGCCGCCGACTGCGTGTGGAGGGTGGCCAGCACGAGGTGCCCGGTCTCGGCCGCCGTGATGGCCGTGGCGGTCGTCTCCAGGTCGCGGAGCTCGCCGACCAGGATGATGTCGGGGTCCTGCCGCAGCACGTGCTTGAGCGCGGTCGGGAAGTCGTCGGTGTCGACTCCGATCTCACGCTGGTTGACGACGCAGCGGCCGTGCGTGTGCAGGTACTCGATCGGGTCCTCGATCGTCATGATGTGCGACTCGCGGGTCTTGTTCGCGACGTCGAGCAGGCTGGCGAGAGTGGTCGACTTGCCCGAGCCGGTCGGGCCGGTCACCAGGACGAGCCCGCGCGGCAGGTGCGCGAAGCGCTCGATGTCCGGCGGCAGCCCCAGCTCGGCCAGGCTGCGGATCGTGTGCGGGATCGTGCGCAGCACGGCCCCGATCGAGCCACGCTGCACGAACACGTTGACGCGGAAGCGGCTCACGTTGGGCAGCGCGTAGGAGGTGTCCAGCTCGTGCGCGCTCTCGACCCGGGCCCACTGCTCCTCGGTCAGGATCGCCCGGATCAGCGCCTGGACGTCGGTCGGGACGAGGATGCGGTGACCCTCGATCGGACGCAGCGCGCCGTGGACGCGGATGCACGGCGCGATGCCGGCGGTCAGGTGCAGGTCGGATCCGCCCCGGGCCACGGTCTCCCGCAGCAGGGCGTCGATGACCTCCTTGGGGTCGCCGCTGATGGCGGGTGCGGTCGGCGGGCGGGGGAAGGACGGGTCGAGCAGGGGAGCGGCAGTCATGGCAATCTCGCAATCGAAGGTGGGTCAGACGGTCACGCGGAGGATTTCTTCGACGGTCGTGAGGCCGTTGGCGGCCTTGCGCAGGCCGTCGTGACGAAGGGTGACCATTCCCTCGCTCACCGCGATCCGGTGGATGTCGGTGGAGGACGCGTGCTCGACGGCCATTCGCTCGATCTGCTCGCTGACCGGCATGACCTCGTTGACGGCGAGCCGGCCGCGGTAGCCGGTGTGGCCGCACGAGCGGCAGCCGACCGGGCGCCACAGCTTCTCGGGGGCCTTGACCTGCTCCAGCGGCCAGCGCATCGTGGCGAGCTCGGCGTCCGTCGGGGCGTACGCCTCCTTGCACCACTCGCACAACCGGCGCGAGAGACGCTGGGCGAGGACGCAGTCGAGTGACGAGCCGACGAGGAACGGTTCGATGCCCATCTCGATGAGTCGGGTGACGGCCGACGGGGCGTCGTTGGTGTGCAGGGTCGAGAGCACGAGGTGGCCGGTGAGCGCGGCTTCGACGGCGAGCTGGGCGGTGACGCGGTCGCGGATCTCGCCGATGAGCACGACGTCGGGGTCCGAGCGCAGGATCGCCGGCAGCACGGCGGCGAAGGTCAGGCCGGCCTTGTGGTTGACCTGCACCTGGTTGACGCCGGGCAGCCGGTACTCGACCGGGTCCTCGACGGTGATGATGTTGATCTCGGGCTTGCTGATCTCGGCCAGGGTGGCGTAGAGCGTCGTCGACTTGCCCGAGCCGGTGGGTCCGGTGACCAGCACCATGCCGTGGGGTTTGGTGAACGACGTCGAGAAGCGCCGGTAGGTGTCGTCGGCGAAGCCGAGCTTCTTGAGCTCGAGATCGATGCCGCCGGTGTCGAGCACGCGCAGCACGATCTTCTCGCCCCACACGGTCGGCAGGGTGGCCAGCCGGAGATCGACCTTGTGGTGGTCGAGCCGGACCGTGATCCGTCCGTTCTGGGGGACGCGCTTCTCGGTGATGTCGATGCTCGCCATGATCTTCAGCCGGGAGAGCAGGGCGGACTGCACGGCAGTGGGCACGCGGTCCACCTCGTGCAGCACGCCGTCGATGCGGAACCGGATGCGGAGATCGGACTCGGTCGGTTCCAGGTGCAGGTCGGACGCCCGGTTCTGGATCGCCTGCTCGATCAGCGAATTCACGTAGCGCACGATCGGGGCGTCCGCGTCGTCCATCTCGACCGAGGACATGTCCCCGGCCTGCTCCGGCTTGAGTGACGCCGCGACGTCGGTCAGGTCGCTCTGCGAGCGCTTCAACCGGTCGATCAGCACCCGGAGCTCGCTGCGGGCGGCCACGACCGGGACGACGGGCATCCCGGTGGCGGCCCGGACGTCGTCCAGGGCGACGATGTCGGCCGGGTCGGACACCGCGACCAGCAGCGCATCGCCCTTGAACGCGATGCCCAGCACGCGGTGCCGGACGACGAGGGACAGCGGGATGCGGGCGGCGGCCGCCGGGACGATGGGATAGCCGACGAGGTCGACACTGTTCAGGCCATGGGCATCGGCCGACGCCTCGGTCAGCTCGATCTCGGTGATGATCTGGTCGTTGATCAGGATGTCGCGGATGGAGCGCCCGGTCCGTTCCGCCTCTTCGGCGGCCTCGTTGATGGCGTGGGCGTCCACCCCGCGTTCCTGCAGAGCATCGAGCAACGGTCGGTACGTTGCGTGCATCGCCAGCTCCCGATCTCGCCCCTATGGGGCAAACCATGAGGACTTGGGTCCCTATCACGTCATCGGGTGAGATCGGGTCAACTTGAGCCTTTGTCCGCGGACCCCGTCCAAAGCGTGGATATCGGTGTGCAGGCGACGAATCGGCGTGCCCTGTGGTGGGCGGGGCGGTCGAGGCTCATGGGCTCCCCGGAGGCGGTGAACTCATGAGCCTCGACTCGCTCGCTCCGTCGGCCCCGAGGGGCGCCGACGAAGTGCGCGCCTCGTGATGCCAGGCGGCCGGGCCGGCCACCTGATCCGGGCACGCGCACCGGGCTCGCGACCCCACGTCACGAGTCCGGCATCAAGTGGTGATGCGCTCGTTTGTGCAGCAAGTATGCGTTGAGGAGTAAATGGTGACACCTGGTCATCGGCGGCAATACGGGCGGCATTAGCCAATATCTGCATTTCGGCCGATGCATCCGCTCCGGGCCTGGTTGGTGCATCCGCACCGTCGGTGGAGCCGGTCAGCGGGCGTCGGCCAGGCGATCCTCAGCGGCCTCGAAGCACAGCGCGATGGGTACGGTTCTCGACGTGGGCGGACGATTCGGGGCCACCGGATGGATCAGGGGCCGACTCCGACGCGTGCGCGAGCGTGGACCCGAGAGCCTGGGACGCGCGGCCCGGCTGACCACGGCCGCGGTGGCGTCCTACCTCGCGGCCGTCGCGCTGGTCGCCGACCATCGGCCGGTCACCGCGCCGCTGACCGCGCTGCTCATCGTGCAGGTGACGCTGGTCGGCACCTTCACCGACACGGTGCGCCGCATCCTCAGCGTCGTGGCGGGCGTCGGGGTGGCCGTCGTCATCTCCTCGTTCGTCGGTTTCTCGTGGTGGAGCCTGGGCGCGATCGTCGGGGTCGCGATCCTGCTCGGGCAGGCCCTCAACCTCGGGCCGCACCTGCTCGAGGTGCCGATCAGCGCGATGCTGATCCTCGCCGCGGGCGGGTCGAACGTGCTGGCCAAGGACCGCATCGCCGAGACCCTGGTCGGCGCGGCCGTCGGGCTGTTCATCAACCTCGTGGTGCCGCCGAGCACCCGCACGGCGAGCGCGGGTGCGGCGATCGAGTCGTTCTCCGACTCCGTCGCCGACCTGCTCGCCCGCGCGTCCGCGCGGCTGGGTGAGGGAGCGGTGCCCCGCGACGAGGCGCGGTCGTGGCTCGCCGAACTGCGCACGCTGTCGCAGTCGACCCGCCCGGTCGACCTGGCGCTCACCGAGGCCCACCGCAGCCGCCGGCTCAACCCGCGGGCCGTCGGCACCTCCGATCCGGTGCCGGACCTGCGCAGCGGACTGGACGCGCTCGAGCACTGCGCCGTGGCGCTGCGGGCCGTGTTCCGCTCGATCGCCGACGCGGCGGGACCACCCGACGGCGACGGCCCCGACGAGGTGCTCACCGGTTCGGAGCTGCGGCACGCGCTGGCCACCCTGTTCGGCGATCTCGGCCGGGCGATCGCGGGCTTCGGTGACCTGGCTCGCACGTACGCGCACACCGCCGGGGACCCGGAGACGGCCGAGCTCGGGGCGGCCCTCGACACGGTGCGTCGCGACCGGGCCCGGCTGAACGAGTTGCTGATGGTCAATGCGCTTGACGACCGGGATCGTTGGCCGGTGCACGGTTCACTGCTCTCCGGCATCGACCGGGTGCTGGCCGAACTGGATGTCGACGACCACGCCCGCGAGCGTGAGGTGCGGCGACAGGAGGCCGCAGCGCGGCGGCGGCGCGGGTCCTACGCGGCCGAGCGCTTGCGGTCGTCGACCCGGCGGGCGGTGGGCAATCCGCCGATCGCGCCGCGCCGCCGGCGTCCCGACTGAGGTCAGCGTCGGCGGCGTAGGGCCCGCACGGTCGGCGGGCCGACGAGACGCGGGCCGGCGAGCTTGCGCTCGCGCTTGCGCCCTTCGAGGGCGACCGGCTGGGCGACGTACTGGCCGAGGATGACGCCGGCGCTCAGCGCGATCGCGGTGGCCGCGGCGGTGAACATCGCGAGCAGGCCGCCGCTGCCCCCGCCGACCCCGAACAGCGCCAGGCCGCGGTAGATCGACAGCCCGGGCAGCAGCGGCACGATCGCGGCGGTGACCAGCACCAGGGCGGGCACCCGGATGCGGGCCGCCGCGTAGTGGCTGAGCACGCCGATCAGCACGGCCGCCACGCCGGAGGCCCAGGCCACGCCGACCTGGTGCTGGACGCCGACCCGGAACAGCGCGGCACCGGCGGCCGCCACGACGGCGATCGGCAGCAGGGCGCGGTAGTGGACGTAGGAGGAGAACGCGTAGGCCGCCGCCGCGACGGCGCTGCCGAGCGCCATCAGCGGGACGGCGGCGAGGTGGATCGCGCCCGGGTCGAGGGTGCCGAGCCCGATGCCCAGCACGCGGGCGAAGGTGAGACCGCCGCTCACCCCGGCGATCGCCCCGGCGGTCGCGATGATCGCCTCGAGGATGCGGGCGTTCGCGGTGAGCGGGAAGCCGGTGAGCGCGTCCTGGATCGCGCCGAGGAAGCTCACCCCGGCCAGCAGCAGCACGATGCTCGCGGTGATCACCCGGCTGGGGGCGACGGCCACGCCGAGCGAGGCGACGGTGGCGGCCAGCATCGTGGCGAAGAAGCCGCCGGCCATCTGCTGGTAGAACGCCGGCCAGCGGCTCCGCGTCATCCCGCGCTGGATCAGGTCGATGCAGGAGGCGGCGACGAACGCGATGAGCACCACGACCCAGTTGCCGCCCAGCACGACGCCGACGCCGGCCCCCATCACCCCGAGTCCGAAGGTGACCGACCAGCGGGGCCGGGCGTGGCCGGAGGAGACGATGCGGTTGAGGCGGGTCGCCGCGTCGTCCCGGCCGACCGTTCCCGCGACCAGGTCGCGGACGAGATGGTCGACGAGGGTGAGGTCCTCGTAGTCGACCTGGCGCTGCCGCACCTGGCGCAGCTGGATGAGCGCGGGCTCGTCCGGCTGCGACTGGTGGCTCATGGCCAGCTCGGTGAAGGTGACGTCGGCACTGTGCCCACGCAGGCCGCAGGCCCGGGCGACGTTGTCCATCTGCGCGCTCACGTCGGCGGCGCCGGCCCCAGAGGACAGCAGCAGCTCGCCGATCCGCAGGGCGAGGTCGAGGGTCTTGTAGACGTCGGTCGGGGCAGTCATCGCGCGCCCGAGCATGGGCGGTACGCCGGCACGCCCGACGGGCGGCCGTCGAAAAGGTAGCCCTCACCACTCCGCGGTAGAGCACAGCGGGTTCCCAGGGAACGTTGTCCTCCGGCTCGAAATCCGAACCGAACCGAGGAGGACCCGACCCATGGCAGTACTGACCCCGCGCGAACGTCCGAGACGATGGACGCGTGACGACGTCGTCGTCACCGACCAGTCGGTGGTGCGCCGCGCTGTCGGAGCTGCGGCGATCGGCAATATCACCGAGTGGTTCGACTTCGGGGTGTACGCCTACTTCGAGCCGACCATCAAGAAGGTCTTCTTCTCGGGGCTGAGCGACACGCTCGGCACCATCGCCACGTTCGCCCTGTTCGCCGTCGCGTTCCTCGTCCGTCCCTTCGGGGGGATGTTCTTCGGCCCGCTGGCCGACCGCATCGGCCGCAACAAGGTGCTCGCCACGACGATGCTGCTCATGGCGCTCGGCACCTTCGCCATCGGCTGCATCCCGAGCCAAGCGGCGATCGGCGTGGGGGCACCGATCCTGCTGCTGATCGCCCGCCTGATCCAGGGCTTCTCGACCGGCGGTGAGTACGGCAACGCGATGACGTTCATCGCCGAGTACGCGCCCGACCGGCGCCGCGGCTTCGCCGGCAGCTGGCTCGAGTTCGGCACGTTCACCGGCTACCTGCTCGGCGCGATCGTCGTGACCGTCGCTGACGCCGCCCTCAGCGAGCAGCAGCTGCTCTCCTGGGGCTGGCGCATCCCGTTCCTGGTGGCGCTGCCGCTGGGCATCATCGGCGTCTACCTGCGCACCCGGCTGGCCGAGACGCCGGCGTTCGCGGCCCTCGAGAAGGAGTCCGAGCAGCGCGAGCAGGCCAACCGCACCGGCACCGAGGCCCGCACCCTGCTGCGCCTGTGGCCGTTCGTGCTCGTCTGCTCCGGCCTGGTCGTCGTCTGGAACGTCACCAACTACATGCTGACGTCCTACATGCCGACCTACATGAGCGACACCGTCCCGCACGCGACCGGAGGCGGCGTCTCGACCACCACCTCGCAGTGGCTGCAGATCGTGGTCATGGTCGTGGCCCTGCTCAGCATCCCGTTCATCGGCAAGCTCTCCGACCGCGTCGGCCGCAAGCCGGTCATCTGGGGCGGCGTCATCTCGCTCATCGTGCTGGCCTTCCCGATGATCCTCTTGATCCGGGCGCAGAACCCGGTGTCGGTCTTCTTCGGACTGCTGATCATGGGTCTCGTGCTGATCACGTTCAGCGCCAGCCTGCCCTCGACGCTGCCCTCGCTGTTCCCGACCGAGGTCCGCGGCGCCGGTCTGTCGGTGGCGTTCAACGTCTCGGTCTCGCTGTTCGCCGGCACGACGTCGTTCGTCGTCGGCTCGCTCGTCAGCGCGACCGGCGACCTCAACTGGCCGGCGTACTACCTGATCGGCGCCGGCGTCATCGGCGCCGTGTCGGCCTGGTTCCTGCACGAGCCGAACGGACGCCGCATGTGGGGCTCGCCGCCCGCCGCCGGGTCCGAGCGCGAGGCCGAGGCGCTGGTGCGGGAGCCGGAACCGGCCCTCACGCCCGCGGGCTGAACCTCGACCGCCGACCGGCCGGGCCGCCGTCAGCCGCCCGTCCTGCTGCCGCCGAACCGGCCGCCGCCGGTGAGCCCGCCGCCGGTGAGTCCCCCCGCCCCGCCGACCCGGTTGACCAGCCGCTGGTTGATCGAGGTCGTGGGCACCGGCGCGCTCACCGTGGCCAGCACCACCTGCTGCCCGGCCCGCAGGCCGCTCAGCACCTGCGTCCGGTCGCTCCCGGTCACCCCGACCGTGACGCGGGTCGTGGTGACCGTGCCGCCCTGGTACTGCTCGACGGTGGTCAGGTTGCCGAGGTGCTGCACGGCTGAGGTGGGCACGGTCAGCGCGTTCACCGCCGAGCCGACGGCCAGGGCCACGCTCGCGCCCGCGCCGTCGTAGAAGCGCTGGTCGGTCGGGTCGAGGAGCACCGTCACCGGATAGGTCGAGGTCGAGCCGCTCGTGCCGGAGGTGTTGAGCAGGCCGACGTAGGAAACCCGTCCGGTGAGCTGCTGCAACACCCCGGCCACGGCGACGCTCGCCGGGGTGCCGACCTTCACCCGGTCTATGTCGCCGATGCCGACGGTCGTCGACACCGCCTTCTGGCCGCTGCCGAGGATGGTGACCGTTGCGCTGCTGGATCCGGCCGACACGCTCTGCCCGGCGGCGAAGCCGATCGCGGCGACCCGGCCGCTGATGGGCGCGGTCAGGGTGGCGAGCGCGGCGTCCTGGCGGGCGACGGTCACCTGCGCGTCGGCGGCGTCGATCGCCTTCTGGTCGGCGGCCAGCGAGGCTGCGGTGATCACGGCACCGACGCGAGCCCCGCCCGTGCCACCCGTGCCGCCGGTGCCACCCGTGCCGCCGGTGCCGCCGGATCGGCTCGCGCCGCCCGACGAGCCGCGCGACGGGGCGGTGGCCGGGTGGCTCGGCGTGCCGCCGGGGAGGGTCGAACCGCCGCCTGCACCGCCGCTGCCGCCACCGGTCGACGAGCCGACCGCACGCAGCAGCGCCGTGACGGCACGGTCGAGGGCTGCCTCGTCGGTGGTGAGCGAGCCGAGCGCGGACAGCACCGCGGCCTGGGCGCTCTGCACGTCGTCGATCGCGGCCTGGCACGCGGCGAGATCGCTCGACGGAGCGCCGGCGGAGGGGCTCGACGAGGGCGAAGGGGCGGCCGAGGTCGACGGCGCCGGGGCACTCGTCGGGGCGGTGCTCGTCGACGTCGGCGCGGAGGCAGCTGGAGCGGAGGTCGCCGGTGCAGGGGCGGTCGCACCGAGGATCGCCGCGCAGGCCTGGCGCTCGGCGGCGACCGAGCGGTCGGCCGCCGCGACGTCGGCGTCGAGGTCGGCGGCGTGCTGGTCGCGCAGCACCGCAGCCTGGGCCCGGCGGACCGCGCTCACGGCCGCAGCCAGCGACGGCGCCGAGCCTCCCCCGGAGGTGCGGGTCGGCGTCGGGGTCGGTGTCGCCGCCGTCGTCGTGGAGGGCGAGGCCGTCCTGGTCGCCCTGGCCGTGCTGCTCGTGCTGCTCGTGCTGCTCGTGCTGCTCGTGGTGCCCGTGGTGCTCGCGCTGGTCGTGCCGGCAGCGGCGAGCTGCGCCGCCTCGTCGGAGGCCAGTGTCTGCTGGTCGGCGGCGACGCTCGCCTCGGCCGTCTGGACGGCCTGGTCGAGGCTGCTGCGCTGCAGCGTGGCGAGGGTCTGACCCGAGTGCACCACGCTGCCGACGCGCACGGGCACGGTCGCGACGGTCCCGGCCACGGCGAACGCGGGACTGGCCTGGTCGACGGTGCGGATCGTGCCGGTCGTGGTGACCGTCTGCCGCACGGTCGCGGTCGTGACGCTGGCGAGGCGGTAGGTCGTGCCGCCCCCGCGGGTCATCGCCCAGGCGACGCCGCCGGCGCCGGCGAGCACGACGGCGGTGACACCGGTGACGGTGGCACGCCGCCGGCGGCGCGCCCGCGCGCGCCGCCGGGTGCGGGCGTCGACCATCAGCGTCCGCCGGGGCCGAAGCCGGTGGTGCACTGACCGTCGGTCTCCGGGCTGAGGCTGATCCGGGTCGCGGTCACCGCGCCGGTCGAGTTGGCCGGCCCGAACGCCTGCGCGCAGAGGCCCACCTTCACGGCGGCCCGCGTCGCGCTGACCGTGTGGCTGAAGACGGTCGCGCTCGTCGTGGTGACCGTGCTCGACGTCGGCGCCGCCGAGGCGCCGGCGGCTCCGCGAGCGGTGACGGCGACGGTGATCGTCTCGCCCGCGACGGCGGTGACCTTGCCCGCGACCACCGCACCGAAGCGGCCGAACCCGCCGTCGGCGCCGCCCGAGGGGAAGCCCGACGGCCGCGCGCCGCTGGGGAAGGACCGGGCTCCGGACGGCCGCCCCCCCCCGCCTCGCCCGAACCCGCCGGTGCAGCTCCCGCTCACGGGGTCGCTGATCGTCACGTCGGCCGCGGCGAGGGTGCTCGGGGTCACCCGCCGCGCGCCGGCCGACGCGACCGCCGCCGGGGCGGACGAGGCCCCGGCGGCGGTGGGGACGGCGGCCGAGGCAACGACGCACTCGCCGACCTTGACCGCGGCGGCGGTGGTGGTCGCCCGTTCGGTGTAGGTCGTCTTCGCCGACAGCGTGACCGCCGTCTGCGCCGTCGTGCTCTGCACCTGCAGCGTGTTGCCGGCGACCTCGGCGATGAGCCCGGACGCCGCGGCGCCGCCGCGTCCGCCGAAGCCGCCGAACCCGCCGCCGCCTCGCGGGGCGGATGCGGCGGCGCTGCTCGACGCCGGCGCGGCGGCCGTGCCGGAACTGCACGCGGCGGTCACGGTGACGGCGGCGAGCGCCAGCAGCGTCGTGGCCGAGGCCCGGCGGCGGCGGGTGATCGGACGTGTGGTCATGAAGGGGTCCTGTCTCGAAAGAGGTCGGTCTCGAATGCGGTCGGTGTCGAAGGGATCAGTCGCTGCGGAGCGCGTCGATGGGGGCGAGGCGCGAGGCGCGGCCGGCCGGATAGACCCCGAAGACGATGCCGATGGCCACGGCGACGACGAGCGCGCCGACGACCGCGGACGGCGAGATGGTGATGGCGTCGGAGATGAAGTGCGGCAGGACGATCGCGCCGAGGATGCCGAGGCCGGCGCCGCCGAGTCCACCGACCAGGCCGAGTACGGAGGCCTCGACCAGGAACTGGCGCCGGATGACGCGCGGGGTCGCTCCGAGCGCCTTGCGCAGACCGATCTCGCGGGTCCGCTCGGTGACCGACACCAGCATGATGTTCATGACGCCGATGCCGCCGACCAGGAGCGAGAGCGCCGCGATGCCGCCGAGCAGGACGGTGAGGGTGCGGCTGACCGTGCTCGCGGTCGACAGCAGCGAATCCTGCGCGGTGATCGAGAAGTCGGCGTTCGCGGGCAGGGTGATGCGGTGCCGGGCGTCGAGCAGCGCGGCCGCCTCCTGGTAGGCCGCCGAGATGGTCGACCCCGAGGTGGCCGCGAGGTAGATCGTCGACACGCTGTCGGTCGACGACGCCGACGACAGCCGGGCGGTCAACGTCGACATCGGCACGACGGCCTCGTCGTCGAGATTGCTCGAGCTGTTCGAGCCGGCCGAGGCGAGCACGCCGACGACCTGGAACGGGATCGCGTTGATGGTGACGCTCTGGCCGACGGCGTCGGCCCGGCCGAACAGCTCGCTCGCCGTCGTCGGGCCGAGCACGGTCACCGCGGCGGCCGTGGCGTTGTCGGCGTCGGCCAGGAAGCGACCCGACGCGAGGGTCCGGGCCCGCACCTTCGCCCACGACGCCGTGGTGCCGACGATCGAGGTCGTCCAGGTGGTCGCGCCATTGGTCAGCACGTCGGACGTCGTCTTGGTCGGGGCGACGGCGGCGATGTCCGGGGCGGCGACCTTCGACTGCAGCGCGCTCGCGTCCTCGAGGGTGAGGGTGCTGGCCGAGCCGAGCCCGCCGCGCACGCCGGTCCCGGCCGTCGTCGAGCTGCCGGGCGAGACGATGAGCAGGTTGCTGCCCAGCGCGGCGATCTGCGACTTGACGGTGCTCGACGCGCCCTCGCCCAGACCGACGGACAGCACGACGGTCGCGATGCCGATCAGGATGCCGAGCACCGTCAGGCCCGAGCGCAGCCGGTGCGTCCGGACCGCCTGCAGACCGGTGCGGACCGTCTCCAGCCAGTTCATGCGGCACGCTCGGCGTCGTCGACGATCGCGCCGTCCCGCAGTCGGATGACGCGCTGCGCGCGGGCGGCCACCTCGGACTCGTGGGTGATGAGCACGACGGTGCGCCCGGCCCGGTGCAACTCGTCGAACAGGTCGAGGATGTCGTCGGTCGCGACCGAGTCGAGGTTGCCGGTCGGTTCATCGGCCAGGATCAGCGACGGATCGCCCACGAGCGCGCGGGCCACCGCGACCCGTTGCTGCTGGCCGCCCGACAGCTCGCCGGGCCGGTGCGCCGCCCGGTCGGCGAGCCCCACCCGGGCCAGCGCGCGCGCCGCGTACTCGCGCCGCAGCTCGCGGGGGACGCCGGCGTAGAGCAGCGGCAGCTCGACGTTGCGGCTCGCGGTCAGCTCGGGCAGCAGGTTGAACTGCTGGAACACGAAGCCGACCCGACGGTTGCGCGCGTCGGCCAGCTCCTCCTCGTCCATGGTCATGACGTCCTCGCCGGAGAGCAGGAAGGTGCCCTCGGTCGGCACGTCGAGGCAGCCGAGGATGTGCATGAGGGTCGACTTCCCCGAGCCGGACGGGCCCATGATCGCGACGAACTCGCCCTCGTCGATGCGCAACGTGACCCCACGCAGCGCCGTGACCTCGAGCGAGCCGCTGCGGTAGGTCTTGCTCACCTCGAGCAGCTCGATCACCGGTTCGGACATCAGTTACCCCCGCCCGTGCCGCCGCCGCCGAAGCCGCCACCGCCCGTGCCGCCACCGCCGAAGCCGCCACCGCCGCCGCCGAAGCCGCCACCGCCGAAACCGCCCCCGCCGCCGAAACCGCCCCCGGTACGCCCACCCGTGCCGGTGCGCGTCGTCCCGGTGCCGGTCGTGCGGGCCGGCACCGTGACCACGACCTGATCGCCGGCCTTGAGGCCGTGCGTGATCTGCACCTCGCCACCGGCGGACGTCCCCACGGTGACCGGCGTACTCACCTGGGACGACCCGGTCTGGACGAGCACGGTTGTCGCCGTCCCGTTGCGGTGCAGAGCGAGTGTCGGCACGGTGAGCACGTTCGCCAGCTGGCGGTAGATGATCGACAGGGTCGCCGCGGCGCCGCTGTGCAGGCCGGTCGGGCTGCCGGTGACCTTCACGACGACCGGGTACGCGGTGGTCGTCGACGACGACGACGGCAGGACCCCCACCGAACTGACCGTGCCGAACACGGTCGCCGTCGCGCCGTCGACGGCGAGCTGCACCTGGTCGCCGACCGCGACCTCGCCGAGCTGGGTGGCGTCGACGGTGGCGTCGACGAGCCAGGAGCTCGTGCCGATGACCTCGATCTGGCTCGATGAGGCGCTGCTGGTCGACGCGTTCGCCGACGAACCCCCGCCGCCGGAACCGGCGCCGCCCGAGCCGGAGTTGCCGCCGCTGCCCGAGTTGCCCCCACTGCCGGACGCGGAACCGCCGGATGAGCCCGAGAGCTGCTGGCCCGCCGTGAGGTTCACCGCCGCGACCACGCCGGCGATCGGCGAGAACATCGTCGATCCGGCCAGGGCGGTGCGGGCCGAGGCGACCTGGTTCTGCGCCGCCGTCACGGTGGCCTCGTCGGCGGCGAGCTGCGTCGAGGTCGTCGTTGTCGTCGCCTCGTCGCTGGCGACCCGCGCCTGGTCGCCGGCCAACTGCGCCTCGGCTTGGGCGAGGGAGGCCTTGAGTGACGCCGAGTCGATGGTCGCGAGCAACTGCCTGGCCGTGACCTGCTGGCCGAGATGAACCTGCACCGAGGTGACCCGCCCGCCCGACGCGAAGTCCAGGTCCGCCAGCTGGGCCGGCGCCAGGGCGCCGGTCGTCGACACCGATTCGCTCAGCGGACCGGCGCTGACGGTGACCAGCCGGGTGGTCACCGTCGCGCCCGTGGCCGGGCTCGACGACGAACCGCGCACCCACCAGACGCTCGCCGCGACGACCGCCACGACGATGACGGCGGCCGCGACGGTCCGGGTGGGGTGTGTCCGGGATCGGTGACCGAAGCGTGCGAGCACGCCGGTCGGCGCCGTTGTCATGGTCGGAAGGTTCGCGGCAAAGGGTGAGAGACCGGGCAGCGCCCGTCCTGAACCTGCTGTGAACGCGGGTCGGAAGACCAAAGCCTCTGACGCCGGGAGGGCGCTGTCCACGATTCTGCAGAGGGCCGGCGGAAGGCTCAGGATTCGGACGAGGGTGACGATGTCAGCGGGTGTGCGCAGCCGGTTGGCCCGGGTGACCGGGTGGGTCTGGAATCTCGACACCGACGAGATCCGGCTGTCGGGTGACCCGAGCCGGAGCCTGGGCGGTGACACCGCGCCGCGGACGATGGCCGAGCTGCTCGACCGCGCCGACACCCGCGACCGGCCCCAGCTCGACGAGCTCATCCGGCAGACCCGCTGGACCCGGGAACCGTTCGAACTGACCCTGCGCCTCGGCGCGGCCGGCGACTCGCAGGTCGTCGAGCTGCGAGCCAGCCTGGCCCCGGGGTCGACGGACACCGGCGCCGTCATGGTCGGGACGATCACCGATCGCCAGCAGCTCACCGACCAGGCCCTGCTCATCAACGACACCCTGGTGCAGCGTCTGTCGGTCGCCTCGATGGCGCTGAACAGCGGTGACCTGCGGGCCACCGGGCAGGCTCTCGGCCAGACGCTCGTCGCCGCGCGCGAGCTGATGACCAACCTCGTCGAGGTCGGCGGCCCGATCCCGCCCAGCCTCGAGGAGCACCGCGGGGTCGTGCCCGCCGCCTCGACCGCCGCCGCCCCGGCGCCCGTCCCGGGTGGGCCCGTGCGCGCTGTCATCGCCGACGACACCGCGGAGATCCGTCTCGGCATGCGCTCGCTGCTGAATTCCAGCTCCGACATCTCCGTCGTCGGCGAGGCCGCCGACGGCATGGAGGCCGTCGCGACCGTCGTCGAGCTCGCACCCGATCTCGTGCTGCTCGACCTGTCCATGCCGGTGATGGACGGCCTCGAGGCCCTGGCCGAGATCCGGCGCTCGGCTCCGGACACCAAGGTGGTGGTGCTGTCCGGCTACGGCCGCCAGCAGGCCGCGACCCAGGCGTTGCAGGGTGGCGCGGTCGCCTACATCGAGAAGGGCGGCTCGACCCGCGGGCTGCTGGAGATCCTGCACGCGCAGTTCCCCGACCGCATCCACCTGGGCCCGCACGGCCGGGCCGCGGCCGAGGCGCCGGAGCTGCCGGCCGGACTGCCGGTGGCGCCCGAGATGCCGGTGGCCGACACCGACCTGCTGAACGTCGCGATCCACGAGATGCGGATGCCGCTCGTTGCCCTGTCGGCGGCGGTCGTGATGCTCGCCGAGCGCGGCGATACGCTCGACTCCGAGACCCGCCGCGAGCTGGTCGAATCGGCCCGGCAGCACGCCCGGCGGCTGACCCACGTGGTCACCACCCTGAGCGACGCCCACGTGATCGGCATGCAGGACCTCGGCCAGGTCACCGAGATCGTCCCGGTGGCCGACCTGGTGCGCACCACCGTCGACGAGTCCGCGTTCCTGACCGGTCGCCACCCCGTCTCGGTGATCACCGAACCCGAGGCCGCGGCCTCGCTGGTGGCCGCCGATTCACGCCGCATCCGGCAGGCGATCGAGGCGCTGGTGTCCAACGCGGCCCGGTACAGCGACAGCGCGGCGTCGATCGAGATCACGCTGTCCTGCGACATCGCCGCCGTCGAGATCGCCGTGCGTGACCACGGGCCCGGCATCCCCGTCTGGCGCGCGCCCGAGCTGTTCGGCAAGTTCTCCCGCCTCGACACCGACTCCGGCCCCGGGCTCGGCCTGTTCCTCACCCGCAAGATCGCCCGGGCCTACGGCGGCGACGTGCGTCTGGACGCGACCGGGCCCGAGGGCAGCACCCTCGTGCTGCGACTCCCGCGGCTGATCGGCGCGAACGTCTGAACCACCGGTGCGCTCCGCCCGTCCGTAGGGAATGCTGACCGCGAGAGGGGCGTGATCATGGCGGACTACGGAACGGTTCGGACGTCGGCGCAGCAGGCCGACCTCGGCACCATCGCGGGCTACCTCTACCGCCTGATGCTGCGCAACTTGGCCAGCGACGGATTCGTCTTCACCGACCCGGCCGACCCGAATCGTTTCTCGGCCCCGGGCTGCGTGATCGCCTCACCGTCCTACGAGCGCGATCTCGCCTCGATCCGGCAGAACTACGTCTTCAACTGGACGCGCGACGCGGCGGTCGTCGCGCTCGAGATCGCCGCCGCCCACGACCCGGTGATCGACGGCGGATCCGGCCCGCTCGACGACTACGTGACCTTCGCGGCGACCTGCCAGCGAGGCACGCCGACCCTCGGCCGGGCCTGCTACACGATCGAGGGGGAGCCGCGGGCCTGGACCGACCAGTACGACGGGCCGGCGATCCAGAGCATCGCGCTGGCCGCGGCCTTCGACCAGCTCGGCCCGGACGCCCAGGTGCTCGCCCGCGCGGTGATCGAGCGC
Source organism: Jatrophihabitans sp. (assembly GCF_036000465.1). Taxonomy (GTDB): domain Bacteria; phylum Actinomycetota; class Actinomycetes; order Mycobacteriales; family Jatrophihabitantaceae; genus Jatrophihabitans. The sequence goes on from NZ_DASYFV010000068.1 coordinate 20,751, forward strand.
AACCTCGCGTTCGTCGTCGACAACTGGAGCGCGCCGAGCCACAACCTCTGGGAGGAGACGCGCGGCCAGTCGTTCTTCGCCCGCTCGGTGCAGCTGCGCTGCCTCACCGAGTTGCGCGCCAACACGCTCGGCGCCGCCGTGCCCGCTGCGGTCGACGCGGCGATCGCCGGGCTGACCGAGGCGCTCGACGGGCACTGGAACGGGGTGCACTACGTGTCGGTGCTCGAGCCGGAGAGCCCCCGCGCCGGCTACGACCCGAACATCGACATCGTCATGGCGGCGGTCTACGGGGCCGTCCCGGTCACCGATCCGCGCCTGCTCGCCACTGCGGCGCAGCTGCGGGCACAGTGGACCGATCCGGTCTCGCCGGTGGCATATCCGATCAATGCCACCGACGGCGCGCTCGGCCTCGGGCCGATGCTCGGGCGTTACCCCGGCGACGTCTACGACGGCGACGACAACACCTCCGGCACCAGCCATCCGTGGGCGCTGTGCACGGCGAACTTCGCCGAGCTGCAGTACCGCCTCGCGAGCGCGATCGAGGCCGACGGCACCGTCCCGATCGCCGACGTCTCCCGCCCGTTCTTCGCCGCGCTCGGCATCGACGACACGATGCCGCCCAGGGACGCGGCGGCGCGGCTGCGCCTGTCGGGTGACCGCATGCTGCGCGCAGTGATCCACCACGGCGACCACCTCGAGCTCAGCGAGCAGTTCGACGGCACCACGGGCTACGAGAAGAGCGTGCGCAACCTGTCGTGGAGCTACGCCGCGTTCCTGTCGGCGGCCCGGGCCCGCGTCTCAAACTGAGACCCACCCCGCCCCGGGCAGGCTCGATAGTGGGCCCGTGTCGAAGGTGACGATCGCCCTGCTCGCGTTGGCGGCCGTGGTGTCGCTCGGCCACTGGCTGTCCATGCTGGCGGCGACGCACGTCGACATGCACCTGCTGCCCACCCACTCGCGCCGGCACGTGCAGTGGATGCTGGTGAACTCGTGGTCCATCCAGCTCGGCTGCGCCGCCGTCGCTCTGGCGGCCGTCGCCGGCGAGCTCGCCTCGTCGCTCTGACCGTCCCGCTCAGCCCGACGCGACGATCCCGTACTCGTGGATCTTGCGGTAGATGGTCGCCCGCGAGACGCCGAGCGCCCGCGCCGCGGTGGCCTTGTTGCCCCCGGCATCGGCGAGGCTGCGCACGATGGCGTCGCGTTCCATGGCCTCGAGCGGGTTGAGCACCCGGCGGCTGATCGTCTGCACCTCGGGCGGGAGATCCTGCGGCTGGATCGCGCCGGAGCGCCGGTGCTGCACGACCTGGTGCAGCAGGAGCTGCAGCTGCGCGACGTTGCCCGGCCAGGCGGCGCGCATCAGCACCCGCATCGTGTCGGGCGAGCAGGTGATCTTGCCGCCGTGACCGAGCTTGGCCAGGAAGAACGCGGTGAGGGCGGGGAGGTCCTCCATGCGCAGCCGCAGCGGCGGCAGCTCGACGGTGCGCGGGAACAGCCGCAGCACCGGCTCGAACTCGCCCCGCGGGGGAGCGGAGGTGAGCGTGACGGCCACCCACGGCGCCGGGGCACGATCCGGTCGGCGCACCTCCTGCAGCAGCAGCGAGAGCTCGCGCGCGTTCGCGGCGTCGAGGGTGTGGATGTGGCGGATCACCACGCTGTCGGACGACGCCAGCGCCTCGCGCACGACGTCGAGCCAGCGCAGGTTCTCCGCCGCGTGGCCGGCGTCGAGCACGGTGAACCGGGTCGCGGGCTGGCGCCGGAGCTGGACCGCTCGCAGCACCGCGAGCTTGCCCACGCCGGGCTCGCCCTCGACGGCCAGCCACTCGTTGCCGCGGTAGGCGCCCTCGACGTCCTGGCAGGCGTGCAGCCACGAGGCGGCATCGCCGACCAGGCCGGGCAGCGCCATCGCGTTCGGCGAGCTCGACCGCACCACGCCGGAACTCGGTGCGGCGGCGCCCAGCTTCACGTGCACGACGAGCCCGGCCGAGGTGTCGCCGCTGCCCACCTGCTCGCAGTACATCCGGGCCGCGGTGCCGGTCGGCAGGGTGACCGCGAGCGAGCGGTGCTTGCCCGGCGCGAGATCCTCGGCGGTGTGCCCGGCGTAGGCGAGCAGGGCCGACTGCTCGCCCGGCTGGAGCAGTGAGCGGGCCTGGTCGTTGAGCATCACCGCGTCGTTGGTGAGCGCGAACACGATGCCCGACATGCGCCGGCAGGTGCGCCGGTAGGCCTGGAAGACCTGCAGCTCCTGCATGCCGGCGTCGGCCAGGAGCGCCTGGCCGATCTGCTCGGCCGCGCTCTGCGCAACGGTCAGCAGCAGCGACTCGGCGTCCTTGCGCCAGCAGGTGAGGTCGACCGCGCCGACCGTGCGTCCCGAGATCGGGTCCTGGATCGGCACCCCGGCGCAGGCCAGGGTCTCGAGGTGCTCGGCGTAGTGCTCGTGGCCGAAGACCTCGGTCGGGCGACCGGCTTCGAGCGCGGTGCCGATGCCGTTGGTGCCGACGAACTCCTCGGCGTAGCTGAACCCGGGGGCGAGCTTGACGCGGTCGAGGTAGCGCTCGAGGTCGTGATCGCCGGTGCGCCGGCTCAGCACCAGCCCGGACGGGTCGGTGAGGATGATGCTGACCGGCTGGCCCTTGAGCTGCTCGCCCAGACGGCGGAGCACCGGCTCGGCACTGCGGGTCAGGCGGGTGTCGCTGTCGGGATCGCGCAGGTAGGGCAGCTCGATGCGGTCGGGGGCCACCTTCAGCTCGCGGGAGCGCTGCCACGACGCGAGGATCGTCGCCCGCACCCGCTCGGTCGCGGCGTCCTCCTCGGTCAGGAAGTGCTCGCGGGTGATCGCGACACCGTCGGCGTCGGGACGGGTGTCCGCAACGTTCGACGGTGCGCTTCGTGGCATCCGGTTCCCCCAGGGTCCGTACGTCCGTTGCAGCAGCGCCCGGCCCGCGGGCACGGCAAGACCGAGCGGCGCGCCTGTCCTGGCGGTGGCGCTGGTCACACCCTATGCCGTGCGGCGCGGACCGCAGTCTCATATTGAGACGCCAGAAGCGGACGGAACGTCTATACCCGGCAGCAGGGGAAGTGCGAGCCGCCGCTGGAGGCGCCATGCCCGACATCGACATCACGGTCGAGACCTACAACCCGTGGACGATCGTCAACCTCGTCTTCGGCCACCTCGTGGAGCAGGGACTGCACCCCGTGCTCGGCGAGTCGGGCGACCCGGGCGGGCCGGCCCACGAGCTGCTGCGCGCGCTCGGCGTGCACCCGCTGGCCGAGGGCAACCGCCAGGTGAAACGCGACGTGCACGCCCACCTGGCCCAGATCCGGGCCGCGATGTTCGACGACCCGAATGAGCTCGGTCCCTGATCGGCAGCGTCTCGTTATGAGACCGCGGACGGGCGTGACTCGCGCTGTGATGAGGACCCGGCCCACCCGGACCGGCCACCGACCTACGTCGCCGCGACATGCGAGCAGCGACCGCGTCCCATCCGACTCAACCGATCGAAGGAGCGTGGCAATGAGTCGACAGAGTGTGGCGAAAGCCCACGAGAAGATCCAGGAGCTGGCCTGGGAGCCGCTCTACCACGAGCCGGTCTCTCAGTACGGCACGGACTACACCTTCGCGAAGGCGCAGAAGAAGGACCCGCTCAAGCAGGTCCTCCGCAGCTACTTCCCGATGCAGGAGGAGAAGGACCACCGCGTCTACGGCGCGTCCGACGGCGCGATCCGCGGCAACATGTTCCGGCAGGTGCAGGAGCGGTGGCTGGAGTGGCAGAAGCTGTTCCTGTCGATCATCCCGCTGCCCGAGATCTCGGCCGCCCGGGCGATGCCGCTGCTGTTCAACACGGTGCCGAACCCCGAGCTGCACAACGGTCAGGCGATCCAGATGATCGACGAGGTGCGGCACTCGACGATCCAGCAGAACCTCAAGCGCCTGTACATGAACAACTACATCGATCCGGCCGGCTTCAACTCGAGCCTGCGTAACTTCCAGAACGACTACTGCGGCACGATCGGCCGGCAGTTCGCCGAGGGCTTCATCACCGGTGACGCCATCACCGCGGCGAGCATCTACCTCACGATCGTGGCCGAGACGGCGTTCACGAACACCCTGTTCGTGGCCATGCCGGCCGAGGCGGCGGCGAACGGCGACTACCTGCTGCCGACGGTCTTCCACTCGGTGCAGTCCGACGAGTCCCGGCACATCTCCAACGGCTACGCGACGCTGCTGATGGCGCTCGCCGACGAGAGCAACCACCAGCTTCTGGAGCGCGACCTGCGCTACGCCTGGTGGAACAACCACCGCGTGGTGGACGCCGCCATCGGCACGTTCATCGAGTACGGCACCAAGGACCGGCGCAAGGACCGCGAGTCCTACGCCGAGATGTGGCGGCGGTGGATCTACGACGACTACTACCGCAGCTACCTGGTGCCGCTGGAGAAGTACGGCCTGGTCATCCCGCACGACCTCATCGAGGAAGCGTGGAACCAGATCTGGAACAAGGGTTACGTGCACGAGGTCGCGCAGTTCTTCGCCACCGGCTGGCTGGCCAACTACTGGCGGATCGACCCGATGACCGACAAAGACTTCGAGTGGTTCGAGTACAAGTACCCCGGCTGGTACGACCGGTACGGCAAGTGGTGGGAGAACTACAACCGGCTGTCCCGGCCGAACGGGCACCACCCGATCGTCGCCGAGGACGTCGACTACCAGTACCCGCACCGCTGCTGGACCTGCATGGTCCCCTGCCTGGTTCGCGAGGACATGGTCGTCGACCAGGTCGACGGCCAGTGGCGCACCTACTGCCACGAGGAGTGCCGGTGGACCGACGCGGTCGCGTTCCGGCCGACCTACCAGGGCCGGGCCACCCCGAACATGGGCCAGCTCATCGGGCATCGCGAGTGGGAGACGCTCTACCACGGCTGGAAC
>NZ_DASYFV010000069.1:0-5427 GCF_036000465.1 Jatrophihabitans sp.
TTCACCCCGCCGGTGCGGGCCGCGCTCGACCGCGAACCGCCCGCCTGATCAGCTGCGCCGGCGCCGCTGCTCGACCTGCGGCTCCGGGGCGCCGAGGCTCTCGCGCAGCCGGCGCAGGCCCCGGGCGACGAGTCGCGACACCTGCATCTGCGAGACCCCGACGATGGCCGCGATCTCGGTCTGCGTCTTGTTGGCGATGAAGCGCAGCAGCAGGATCTCGCGTTCGGCCTCGGGCAGGTTGGCGATGACGTTGCGCAGCATCGCGCGCTGCTCGACCTGCTCGAAGCCCTCGTCGATGATTCCGAGCATCGGGTGTTCGGGCACGCTCTCGCCCGGCGCGGCCAGCACGTCGAGCGGCACGCCGCTGTAGGCGCGCGCGGCGTCGAGGGCTTCGAGCACCGTCTCCTCGTCGACCTCGATGCGGGCCGACAGCTCGGGCACGGTCGGTGCGCGGCCGAGTTCCTGGCTGAGGTCGGCCCGGGCCGCGTTGAGCGTTGTCTGCAGTTCCTGCGCGCGGCGCGGCACGTGGATCAGCCAGCCGGTGTCGCGGAAGTGGCGCTTGATCTCGCCGAGGATCGTCGGCGTCGCGTAGGTGGAGAACTCCAGCTTGCGTTCGGGGTCGAAGCGGTCGATGGCCTTGATCAGGCCGATGGCGCCGACCTGCACGAGGTCGTTCATCGGCTCGTTGCGGCCGGAGAAACGCCGGGCCAGGTAGACGACGAGCGGCATGTGCAGCTCGACGAGCTGATCGCGTAGCCGGGGACGGCGCGGATCGTCGGCATCCAGCTGGTGCAACTCGGCGAGCAGGCGGGAGGCCTCGCCGTGGTTGCGACTGGGCTTCGACGACCCCGACTTAGGGGTCCCCGAGTCCTGGGGTGAAGTCACCTCTGCGCTGCCTCACGGGACTTGGTGACCGAGATGGTCAGACGCTTGCCGTCGCGGTGCACGTCGACCGTCGAGGCGAGGGCGCCCAGCACCGTCCAGGCGAAGCCGTCGCGGTCGGGCTCGGCGGTGTCGCTCGTGTCGACGCTGGTGTCGACGGCCAGGCGGCCCGTGCTCAGCTCGAAGCGCGCGTCCAGGGTCGAGTTCGGCGTCGCGTGGGGCAGCAGCAGGGCGCAGGCCTCGTCGACGGCGAGGCGGAGGTCCTCGATGTCGTCGATGGTCAGGTCGCAGCGGGCGGCGAGGCTCGCCGCGGTGAGCCGCAGGGTCGACACGTAGACGACGTCGGCCGGGATACGGACCTCGACGGTGTCGCCGTCGGGGCGGGACGGATCCGGGGTGGTCATGGGCTCCTCAGCTCTGTGGGTCGGCAGGCTCGTTGGGTTGATTGTCGCGCGCGATCAGGACGCGGGGTTCGGCAGGTTCCACCGGTCTATCACCGGGACGCCGTACTGCGCCCCGAGCACCGACGGCGCGGCCGTGCCGAGCAGCAGGTTCGCGCCGCCCGCGACCGGCAGGCCGATCCAGCGGGCGCCCAGCACGCGGCTGAAGTGACCGTGCCCGACGAGCACGACGGGTCCCTCGGCGGTCGCCTCGACGCAGCGGGCGAGCACGCGGTCGGCCCGCTCGCGGACCCGCGCGGCGGTCTCGCCGCCGGGCACGCCGTGGGTCCAGATCGTCCAGTCGGGGACGTCGTCGCGGATCTCCGCGCTCGTGCGGCCCTCGTAGGCGCCGTAGTCCCACTCGGCCAGGTCGTCGGTCGTCTCGTCGATCGTCAGGCCCGACAGCGCCGCCGTCTGCTGGGCCCGCGAGCGCGGGCTGCACAGCACGAGAGCGGGGTGGACGTCGGCGAGCACCTCGCGCAGCGCCAGGGCCTGCTTCTTGCCGGCGTCGGTGAGCGGGATTTCGGTCAGGCCGGTGTGCTGGCCCGACACGCTCCATTCGGTCTCGCCGTGGCGGACCAGCCAGATCGTCGTGTTGTCGCCGAGTTCGGAAGCGGCGAAGGCCGGCTCCGGGGAGGAGCCGGCCCTCGACGTGGTCATGATCGCCTCGCCCGGTGGACTCAGGCGGCCTTCTTGGTCTCCCAGAAGATAGTGTCGATCTCGGCGATGAGGTCGAGCAGTTCCTGGCCCTTCGCCGGGTCGACGTCGCCCTTGCCGCCGGACGCGCCGGCCGCCTTCGTCGCCTTGTTGAACAGCTCGTGCAACTGCGGGTACTTCTCGAAGTGCGGCGGCTTGAAGTAGTCGGTCCAGAGCACCCACAGGTGGTGCTTGACCAGCTCGGCGCGCTGCTCCTTGATGAGCAGGGCGCGGGTGCGGAACACCGGGTCCTCGTTGCCGGCGTACTTCTCCATGATCGCCTTCACCGACTCGGCCTCGATGCGGGCCTGGGCGGGGTCGTACACGCCGCAGGGCAGGTCGCAGTGGGCGAACGCCACGGTGGTCTTGCGTACGGCAATCGGACGGAACAGGCGCATAGCCTTGACCTCCACAGGGTTTGGGACGGCACAGTGTTGGGACATCAGCCGAAGCTCATTTCGACCCTACTCCCGCATCGATGCCCGTTTGGAGGCCCTGACTATCACCGGCCACGGCAAACATCAGGTGCTGCTCCCGTGGCAGCGGGTGCAGGTGAACGGGCCGTCCATGGTGCCGACGCTGCGCCACGGTGACGTCGTGATCGCCTGGCACGGACGCCGCATCCGGCCGGGTGACGTCGTCCTCGCCCGCTTCGTCTCGATGCCCAACCGACTGGTGGTCAAGCGGGTTGTCCATCGTGAAGGCGACGGCTGGTGGCTCGCCTCGGACAACCCGTTCGCAGGCGGCGACAGCGAGTCCCACGGCGTGGCCGAGGTGCTCGCCCGGGTCGTCGTGCGGGTCGCTCCGGGGCGTCCGCGCCGCGTGCGTTGAGCTGACCGGGGGGTTGAACAGACGACGCCACCGCGGGCCGGGGCCCACGGTGGCGTCGTGCGGTCGTTCAGGGGCGATTCAGAAGGAGGACGTCCCGTTCGGCGTGCCGAGCCCGGTCGGGCCGTCCCAGCCGGCGCCGGACGTGCACCACACGGCCGGCGAGCAGGTGCCGTTCGAACCGCTGCTCACGTCGTTCAGGCCGGAGGGGTTGCCCCACGCGATCGAGGCCGGGTAGCCCGAGGTGTTGCCCGAGAGCGCGTAGACGCCGGCCACGATCGGCGACGACGCGCTGGTGCCGCCGTAGACCTGCCAACCCTTGCGGCCCTGGTAGGAGGTCGAGTCGTAGACGGCGACACCGGTGTTCGGGTCGGCGACGGCCGAGACGTCGGCCGCGGCCTTGCCCGAGCACTGCGTGACGCCCGTCTGCCACGACGGTTTGGCGTTCAGGGTCGAGCAGCCGCTGCCGGCGCCGCTCCAGGCCGACTCGCTCCAACCGCGGGAGTTCGACGCCCTGGTCAGGCTGGTGCCGCCGACGGCGACGACCGCGTCGTAGCTGGCCGGCGACTGGATGCCGTAGCCGCTGTCACCGGTCGACGCGGTGACTGCGATACCCGGGTGGTTGTAGGCACTCGACTGGGCGGTGTCACTGCCGCCGTAGCTGTTGCTGATCGCCTTCACGCCGCTCTGTGTCGCGGCGTAGTTGACGCCCGCGCCGAGGTTGGCGAACGACGCCGAACCGGCCTCGACGAGCAGGATCTTGCAGCTCGGGCAGGCCGCCGAGACCATGTCGAGGTCGAGGCTGATCTCGGTCGCCCAACCGGCGTTCGTCTGCGGCAGGTTGCTACCGCCGGACTGGTTGGTGATGCGCAGGCAGCCGCCGGCCACGGTGCATGCAGGCAGGCCGTACTGGCTGCGGTAGACCGCGAGGTCGGCGGCGGCGGTCGGGTCGTTGTAGGCGTCGACGATGGCGACGGCGGAGCCGGTGGTCAGGCCGGCGAGCTTGTACGCCGACTGGATGTCGGCCGGGCCGTAGCCCGACGGGGTGGCGTTGGCGACGGGCTTGCCGCTGTTGTCCACGACGACGCGGGCGTCGCACGCCGCGTAACCGGCCGGCGCGGCGGCGCAGGTACGCGCCGAGTGTCGGCCCGAGGCCTGAGCCGGGGCAGCCCCCGCGCTGGTCGTGGGCAGGACGGTTGCGGCGAGCAGCGTGGCGCCTGCCGCAGCCGTGAGAACGAGGTGTTTCATGAAACCTCCATCGTGACGCCCCGTGTGAGCACTCCGCAGAGCTTCTCCCGTGTTCGGGTGCTTGTCCAGATCGAACCGAATGTCAGTTTTGTCCGCGCGCGGCGACGGGTGGTCCTGACCACGTCCGAGCCGTTGACGGGGTCGCCGGTTGCCCCCGCGTGCCAGACTCGACGTGCGGGCGAACCCCGGGAGCCGATCACTACCTGCGCCGTAACCTGGCGAGGACCTCATCGATGTGGATCAGGAGTAGGCGCAGTGGGTTTCGATGCGGACAGTGCGGTTTTTCGTGCCCACGAGGGCGGCAAGCTCTCGGTACGCAGCACGATGCCGCTCGTCGACCGCGAGTCCCTCTCCCTGGCCTACACGCCGGGCGTGGCCGAGGTCTGCTCCGCCATTGCCGTCGACGAGTCGGTGGCCCGGACCTACACCTGGCGCTCGCGCCTCGTGGCCGTCGTCAGCGACGGCACCGCGGTGCTCGGACTGGGCAACATCGGGCCGGCCGCGGCCCTGCCGGTGATGGAGGGCAAGGCAGCGCTGTTCAGCGAGTTCGCCGGCCTGAACGCGGTGCCGATCGTGCTGAACACGACCGACGCCGACGAGATCGTCGAGACGGTGCAGCGCATCGCGCCGTCCTTCGGCGGCATCAACCTCGAGGACATCTCGGCGCCGCGCTGCTTCGACATCGAGAAGCGGCTGCGCGAGAGCCTCGACATCCCGGTCTTCCACGACGACCAGCACGGCACGGCCGTCGTAGTCCTCGCGGCGTTGCGCAACGCCGCCCTGATCACCGGGCGCACGCTGTCGCAGCTGCGGGTCGTGGTGTCGGGGGCCGGTGCGGCCGGCGTGGCCTGCACGAAGATCCTGCTCGCGGCCGGCATCGGCGACATCGCGGTCGCCGACTCGAAGGGCGTCCTGCACGCGGGCCGGCGCGATCTCACGCCGATCAAGGCCGAGCTCGTGGCCAGCACGAACCGTAGCGGCCTGACCGGCTCGATGATCGACGCGCTGCGCGGCGCCGACGTCTTCCTCGGCCTCAGCGCCGGCGCGGTCGACGAGGCCGCGGTGGCCACCATGGCGCCCGGCGGCATCATCTTCGCCCTGGCCAATCCGACCCCCGAGGTCGACCCGGTCGTCGCCCACCGCTACGCGGCGATCGTCGCCACCGGACGCAGCGACTACCCGAACCAGATCAACAACGTGCTCGCCTTCCCCGGCATCTTCGCCGGCGCCTTCGACGCGCACGCCCTCGCGATCACCGAGAACATGAAGCTCGCCGCGGCCGCCGCGCTCTCCGACGTCGTCGCCGACGCGCTCGCGCCCGACCACATCGTGC
>NZ_DASYFV010000070.1:0-90204 GCF_036000465.1 Jatrophihabitans sp.
GAGACGCACAGGGCGGCGTAGATGACCCCGCGAACGCCGGACTGCACGCGCGGGCCGGTCTCGTCGCCCTCCGCGGCGGTGCCGAAGGCCGCCTCGCTCAGGCGCCAGATGGCGTAGGCGGCGAAGCCGATGGCGAGCAGCCAGAGCAGCACGGTGCCGCCGGTGTTCGAGGCGATCTCGGCGAGCGCGCCGCGCTGGTTGGCCTGCTGGGAGTGGTGGCCGAGGGCGATCTGGACGGCGAGCCAGCCGATGACGAGGTAGACGAACGCGCGGGAGGCGAGGCCGAAGCGCGCCAGGCCGCGCATCGCGTCGCTGTTCGACACCTGCCGGGCCGAGGAGGTGACTTGTCCTGCAGCGGTCATGGGGTGCTCCGTCGGTCGGGCCGGGCGGGGCGTGGGGCCCCGCGGCATCTGCCGGGAGCGTGCCCAATGATCAAGATCGAATACCCGCAGGGACGCCGACGGCCCGCCCCTCGAGTGAGGAAACGGGCCGATCGGGACGAGTCGGATCAGGCGGACTTGATGGCCGAGATCTCGAACTCGAGGGTGATCTTGTCGCTGACGAGCACGCCGCCGGTCTCGAGCGCCGCGTTGTAGGTGACGCCGTACTCGGAGCGCACGATCTGGGTCGAGCCCTCGAAGCCGATGCGGTCGTTGCCGAACGGGTCCTTGGCCGCGCCCTGGAACTCGAGCGGGATGGTCACGGACTTCGTGACGTCCTTGATGGTGAGGTCGCCGGTGACCTGGAAGTCGTTGCCGCCGTCGTGCGCGATCGAGGTCGAGACGAAGGAGATGGTGGGGAACTTCTCGACGTCGAGGAAGTCGTTGGTGCGCAGGTGGTCGTCGCGCATCGAGTTGCGGGTGTCGATGCTGGCGACCTGCGCGGTGACGCTGACGCTGGACTTGCTCGGGTCCGTGCCGTCGATCGTGGTCGCGCCCTCGAACTCGTTGAAGTTGCCACGCACCTTGGTGACCATCGCGTGGCGGGCGACGAAGCCGAGCCGCGAGTGGGCCGGGTCGAGGGTGTAGGTGCCGGTGAGAGTGGTGAAGTCGGTGCTGGTGGCCGTCATGGTGACTCCTTTGAAGATGTTTGGTTGAACCGTCAACCAACACGGTAGGACGATTTAGATGATGTGTCAACCTGCTGTATGCTGGACGTATGTCACAGGACGAAGCCCTGGCCGAGCCGCGCTGGCTCGACGACCGCGAACAGGCGGCGTGGCGGGCGTACCTGGACATGAACGCCCGCCTGAACGCGCGACTCAACCGCGAGATGCAGGACGAGTGCGGCATGTCGATCGCCGACTTCTCCGTTCTCGTCCAGCTCAGCGAGCACGAGGGCGCGCGGATGCGGGTGCTCGAACTCGCCCGGGCGCTGCGGTGGGAGAAGAGCCGGCTGTCGCACCAGCTCACCCGCATGGGGCAGCGCGGGCTCATCGAGCGCTCCAACTGCACCGAGGACCGCCGGGGCGCCTTCGTGGTGCTGACCGACCCCGGCCGCGACGCCGTCGAGAGCGCCGCGCCGCGCCACGTCGAGTCGGTACGGCGCTACCTCTTCGACGGCCTGTCGACCGAACAGGTCGACGCGCTGGCCTCGATCTCCAGCGGCGTCATCTCCCGGCTCGACGACGCCTGCGGCGAGCAGATCGATGTCTGCGACACCGCGGGCGATCCGGGTGCGGCCCCGTCCGACTCCTGCGATTGACCCCCGCGGGCCGTAGAGTCTGCACACCCCGGCCGGGACACAACCGGCCGTTCGGCGGTCAGGAGGGCGACGGATGAGCTTCGTCGAGCCGGCGACCGCCGACGCGCTCGTGACCGTCCTGCTCGTCGAGGACGACCACGGCGACGCCGTCCTGGTGCAGGAGAGCCTGCGCGAGATGGGGCTCCCCTACGACTCGGTGAGCTGGGTCCGCAGCCTGAGCGATGCGCTCGCGGCGCTGCCGACCGTCCGCCCGCGCTGCATCCTGCTCGACCTCGGCCTGCCCGACACCGTCGGGTTCAGCGGTGTCCACGACCTCGTCGGGGCCGTCCCGGACACGGCCGTCATCGTGCTCACCGGCCGCCAGGAGCGCGACGGATCCGGCGCGCTCGGCGCCGGAGCCGAGGACTACCTGGTCAAGGACGCGATCACCCCGGCGATCCTGGAGCGGTCTATCCGCTACTCCCTCGAACGCAAGCGGGCCCAGGCCGCCCAGCAGCAACTGCTGGAGTTGAGCCTCGGCGCGGCCGAGCAGGCCCGCCTCGAGCGAGGGCTGCTGCCGCGCCCGCTGTTGCGCTCGGGCCGCATCGAGTGCGCGACCTACTACCGACCGGGGCGCGGCGACGCGGTTCTCGGGGGCGACTTCTACGACATCGTCGAGATCGAGGACGGCACCGTCCGCGCCGTCATCGGCGACGTCATGGGGCACGGACCCGACGAGGCCGCGCTGGGGATCCACCTGCGCGTGGCCTGGCGGGCGATGCTGCTGGCCGGCGTCCCCGACGAGCTGATCCTGCCTACCCTGGGCCGGTTGCTCGAGGCCGAGGAGGCCGAGCACCCCCGATTCGTCACGGTCTGCGACGTGACGATCGCCCCCGGCGCCCCGATGGCGGTCCGGCTGGCCGGTCATCCCGGACCGATCGTCTGCGACCGGTCCGGGGCGCGCTACCTCGAGCTCACCGTCGGCCCGCCGCTCGGGGTCCGGGTGCCCGGGACGCCGGAGTGGCCGCTCAGCCGGGCCGACGTGCCGGTCGGCTCCTCCGTCGTCCTCTACAGCGACGGCCTGCTCGAGGCCTACTCGTCCGACCCGGCCTCGGACGGCCTCGGCATCCCCGAACTCGTCGACGCCGTCGGGCGCGGCGCCGCAGACGGCCGGCCCGCCACGAGCTGGATCCAGACCCTCGTCACCGGCGCCCCGGTCGCGTCGGTCGACGACACGGCCGCCCTCGTGCTGACCCGGCGCGCGTGACCCCGGACGTGCCGGCCCCCCGGCCCGGTTGGACGCTGCGGCGCGGCATCGGGCGGACCTTCGTGATCCTGGCCGTCGTGCTCGGCGCGCTCGCGACCGTCCTGATCGTCTCGACCGTCTCGTTCGCGACCGCCGGGAACAGCGTCATCTACCGCTGGCAACCGGCGGCGGCCGCGGGCCAGCGCCTGCTCGCCGACCTGGTGAACCAGGAGACCGGGGTGCGGGGCTACCTGCTCTCCCGCCAGCCCGACGCGCTCCGGCCCTACACCGACTACCTCGCCGCCGAGCGGGTCGACCGCGTCACCCTGACCGGCCTCGTCCGAGGTGACGCCGCCGCCATGAGCGCCCTGGCCGACGTCGAGGGCGCCGCTGCCGTCTGGCAGCGCGAGATCGCCCGGCCCCTCGTCAGCCAGGTGCAGAGCGGCCGGCGGCCCGACAGCAGCGCGCTCGACGCCGGCCGGTCGCGCTTCGACGACATCCGGACGGCGAGTGCCGTGCTGTCGCGCGTCGTCGCCGGGCGCACCACGGAAGCCCGCGACGCCCGCTCCCGCGACGGCTCCTACGCCGGCGTCGCGCTCGGATTGTTCCTCGCCATCGTCGTCGCGGCCGCCGTCGCCCTGTGGCGCGGCCTGCACCGGTGGGTGCTGCGCCCGATCGACTCCCTCGGCGAGCAGACGCGGCACGTCGCCCGGGGCGAACTGGCACGGCCGATCACCCCGAGCGGGCCTCGCGAACTCACCGAACTGGGTTCGGACGTGGAGGACATGCGGGCCCAGATCGTGGCTCAGCTCGATCGCCTCAGCGAGGCCTTCGACGACCTGCAGCGACAGGGCGACGAGCTCGAACGGTCCAACGCCGACCTGCAGCAGTTCGCGTACGTCGCCTCGCACGACCTGTCCGAGCCGCTACGCAAGGTCGCCAACTTCTGCCAGCTGCTCGAGCGGCAGTACGGCCCGCAGCTCGACGACCGCGCCCGCCAGTACATCGACTTCGCCGTCGACGGGGCCAAGCGCATGCAGGTGCTCATCGGCGACCTGCTCGCCCTCTCGCGGGTCGGGCGCAGTACCGAGGAGTTCCGTCCGCTCGACCTCGGCGCGATCCTCGACCAGGCGGTCGAGACGCTGTCGGATCGCATCGCCGCCGAGGGGGCGACCGTCGAGCGCCCGGACCGGTTGCCGACGGTGGACGGCGACCGCGCGCTGCTCACCTCGCTCTGGCAGAACCTCGTCGGGAACGCGGTGAAGTACCACCGAGACGGCGTGCCGCCGGTCATCACCGTCTCGGTCGAGCACGACGCCGACGAGCAGCGGTGGACGTTCACGGTGGCCGACAACGGCATCGGCATCGACCCGCAGTACGCCGAGCGCATCTTCGCGGTGTTCCAGCGCCTGCACCTGCGCGACCAGTACGGCGGCACCGGCATCGGGCTGGCCCTGTGCCGCAAGATCGTCGAGTTCCACGGCGGGACCATCTGGCTCGATCACGTAGAGTCCCGCCCAGGTGCGATCTTCCGATTCACCCTTCCGGAAGGCGGATCAGGTGCCCGGCACTCTCTCTGACGGTCCCCGTCGCCAGCTCGGCGTCCTTCTCGTCGAGGACGATCCGGGCGATGTGCTCATCGCCCAGGAGGCGCTGGCCGCCGGCGACGTCGTCTCCCGGCTCGATGTCGTGTCCGACGGTGTCGAGGCGATGGCCTTCCTGCGCAACGAGGACGACTATGCCGACGCGGCGCGTCCGGATCTCATCCTGCTCGACCTCAACCTGCCGCGGATGTCCGGGCACGAGGTGCTCGAGGCGGTCAAGAACGACCCGACGCTGCGCAAGATCCCGATCGTCGTGCTCACGACCTCCGGCGCGATCGAGGACGTCACCCGCAGCTACGACAACCACGCCAACATCTACGTCACCAAGCCGGTCGATTTCGACCGGTTCACCGAGGTCGTCAAGCAGATCGACGAGTTCTTCGTGCGCGTGGCCGAGCTGCCGCCGGCGAACTGAAGATCAGGGCCGATCCGCGCCCCGATCGAACACCGGAATCTTCTTGGGATCGGTGAGTTAGAGCACCGAATGCCTCGGGAATGGTGCTGCCATGACAGCGCGAGTGGGGACCATGTCCGTCGACGGCACGCCGATCTCCCGGGCCGACCTGGCCCGCATCGAGGCCGAGGAACGACTGCACGCCGAGCAGCAGAAGAGTGCCGTCCGGGTCGTCGCCGCCGCGGCGACCGACGCCGACGAGTGCCGCATGCTGCTGTCGATGCTGGGGCTCACCCCCGACGTCGTGTCGGCCGCTCGCGGAGACATGACCTCCCCGGCCGTCAAGCGCCCGCGCAAGCGCCGCGCCGCCGCCTGATCGTCAGATCTCCCCCTAGCGCCCAATATTCTGGGCGCGACCGGTTTGCCTGCTCGCGTTTCGGGCACGCTCCCCGGGGACAGCTCCACCGACCCATGGGACGTTGACGACGATGCAGGACCTCTTCCAGCACGAGGCGCTGCCCTACGCGGGCCGCGCCGATTTCGTGCCGTCCTGCGTGTCGCTGGTCCGCGACGGGCTGGCGCGTGACGAGCGACTGATCATCCTCGCGGCCGGCGAGAAGCTCGACGACGTCCGGGACGAGTTGGGTGCCGAGGCCGAGGACGTCACCTTCGTCTCGACCGATCAGCATGGTCGCAACCCGTGCCGGATCACCACCATGCTGCACAGCTTCCAGGCCGCCGGCGACGGCCGGCACTCGCTCGGCCTCAACGAGACCGTCTTCCGGGGACGCAGCCCCGCCGCGCACGCCGAGGCCCAGCTGTCGGACTTCGTGCTCAACGACCCGTCGCTGCGCACCTGGCCGCTGTCGGTCGTGTGCCTCTACGACTCCGCCACGCTGGACGCGGACAGCCTGCAGACGATGCGCCGCAGCCATTCCGTGATCCGCGGCGAGGGGGCCAACGCGGACTTCCAGCCCGACCTCGGCGCCTCGCTGTACTCCACGATGCCCGACGCCGTCCCCCCGGCCGCGGCCCACTTCGTCATCGACACCCCCGAGCTCGGTGAGGTGCGGTCCTTCGTGCGCACCGCCGCCAACGCGGCCGGAGTCTCGCCCGAGCGCGTCGACGACCTCGTGCTGGCGGTGAACGAGATCGTCACCAACAGCCTGCGTCACGGCGGTGGCCGCGCGTCGATGGCGGTGTGGGTGCAGGACGACGCCGTCGTGTGCGAGGTGCGCGACCGTGGCTACATCCAGGACCCGCTCGCCGGTCGCTTCGCCCCGCCGCCGGCGGCCACCAGCGGGCGCGGGCTGTGGCTCGCCAACCATCTGTGCGACCTCGTCCAGGTCCGCTCGTCCCCCGCCGGCACGGTCGTGCGGATGTACGTCGACCTCTGATCCGGCCACTGGGTATTTTCGGCGGGTGAGCGAACCCATCGCGCGGACGGTCCTGGCCGGTGGCCACGCGATCGCCTACGTCGAAGCGGGGCCGATCGACGGCCCGGTGGTCGTGCTGCTGCACGGGCTCGCCTCGGACAGCAACACCTGGGACCGCACCATCGTCCCGCTCGCCGCGCACGGGGCGCGCGTGCTGGCCGTCGACCTCATCGGGCACGGCCGCTCGGACAAGCCGGCACGCTCCTACCTGCTCGACGACTTCGCCGACTCGCTGCGCGACGTGCTGGACGCGCTGGGCATCGACACCGTCACCATCTGCGGGCACTCCCTCGGCGGCGCGATCGCCGTCCACTTCGGGGGCAGCCACCCCGAACGGCTGGAACGGCTCGTGCTGGTGTCGGCCGGCGGGCTGGGCCGCGAGGTGCACCCGCTGCTGCGGGCCGCGGCGCTGCCGGTGGCGCCGGCCGTGCTGCGGGTCGCGACGACGCAGCGGATGCGCCGCGTCTACGCCCATCCGCGGCTGCACCGCACGCTGCGGCTCACGAGCGACAATGTCACCAACCTGCGCCGGGCCGGCCGCGCGCTGGGCACCGCCGAGGGGCAGGCGGCATTCTTCGCCGCGCTGCGGGGGGTCATCGAGCCGGCGGGTCAGCGGGGCAACTTCATGGACATGGGGACGCTCAGCGAGAAGGTGCCGACCCTGCTCATCTGGAACGAGCGCGACCCGGTTATCCCGGTGGCGCACGCGCATGCGGCGCAGCGACACCTGCCGTCGAGCCGGCTCGTCGTGTTCGCCGGTGCCGGCCACGAGCCGCACCGCCGCGAGCCGCAACGGTTCGCCGACGAGGTCGCCCGATTCTTGGGTCTCATTAAATAAGATGCTCGTCTCTACTAGTGGGACGAGGTCTATGCTCGCCGGGTGAGCGACAGTCGGCGGTGGACGATCCTCGCCGTCGGCACGGCGGCCCAGGCCGCGACCTGCTGCTTCCTGTACGGCATCCCGATGCTGGTGCCGGCGCTGCGGGCCGCGGGGCTCAGCCTCTTCGCCGCGAGCCTCGTCGTGTCGGCCCCGATGGCCGGGCTGCTGGTCACCCTGATCGCGTGGGGTGCCGCGGCCGACCGGCACGGCGAGCGGGTCGTCATCGCCACCGGAGTCGGCATCGCCGCCGGACTGCTGGCCCTGGCCGCGGTCGTGCCGTCGGTCTGGGCCCTCGGCCTGTTGCTGGCCCTGGCCGGGGCGTTCGGGGCGTCGGTCAACGCGGCGAGCGGGCGGGTCGTGATGGGCTGGTTCCCGCCGTCGGAACGGGGCCTGGCGATGGGCGCCCGGCAGACCGCCCAGCCGCTCGGGGTGGCCCTGGCCGCGCTCGCCCTGCCGCCGCTGGCCCATGCGCACGGGGCGCACGTGGCCCTGCTCTTCCCCGCCCTGCTCTGCCTGGTCGCCGCCGCGGCCGTCGTCGCGCTCGTGGCCGACCCGCCCCGTCCGCAGCGGGTGCCCGGGGCAGCGCCGGTCGGCTCGCCCTACCGTGGCTCGCGGCAGCTGGCCCGCATCCACCTGGCCAGCTCGATGCTGGTCGTCCCGCAGTTCGCCGTCGCCACGTTCACCCTCGTCTACCTCGTCGGGCAGCGGCACTGGGATCCCGCCGTCGCCGGTCGGCTGATCTTCGGCTTCCAGGCGGCGGGCGCGGCCGGTCGGGTGGTGTCGGGTGTCTGGTCGGATCGCGTGCGCAGCCGCCTGCGGCCCATGCGCCAGCTCGCGGTGGCGAGCGCGACGCTGATGCTCGTCATCGCCCTCGGCGCGGCGACCGGGCTCTGGTTCGTCATCGCCGGATTCGGGTTGGGTGCGCTGATCACCGTCGCCGACAACGGGCTGGCCTACACCGCGGTGGCCGAGCTCGCCGGGCCCGAGTGGGCCGGCCGCGCGCTCGGGGTGCAGAACACGGTGCAGAACGTGGCCGCGGTGGCGACCGCGCCGGTGCTGGCCGCGGTGATCGGCGAGGGGCGGTACGCGCTGGGTTTCGCGCTCGTCGCGGTCTTCCCGCTGCTCGCGGTCCCGCTCACGCCGGTACGGGCCGAGCGCCGGGCAGTGGTCCAGGACGTCGCTCGGCTGGATTCGGTCAGGTAGGAGCAGCGGGAGCGCGAACGGCCCGGCGCCCGATGGCGCCGGGCCGTCACGTTCGGCTGGCGGAGGATATGGGATTTGAACCCATGAGGGGTTGCCCCCAACCCGCGTTCCAGGCGAGCGCCATAGGCCACTAGGCGAATCCTCCGTCGATGAGGATACGGGGCGGGCCCGGGCGGCCCCAACACCGGATGGCCGTAGAGTGAGCGGTCGACCCCCCGTGCGGCGTTCATCCTGCGAACCTCCCCAGGGCCGGAAGGCAGCAAGGATAAGCAGGCTCTGACGGGTGCGCGGGGGGTCCCTTTCATTGGTGGCGACGGGCAACCGGGCGGCGTGACGGCTGTCGGTGGTGCTGGTTAGGGTCGACGCGTGACAGAGGTCAGCCCGGGGGCGAGCAATCTCGCGCTGTACCGCAAGTACCGCTCGGCCACCTTCGCCGAGGTCATCGGCCAGGAGCACGTCACCGACCCGCTGCGGGCCGCGCTGGCGGCCAGGCGCATCAACCACGCTTACCTGTTCAGCGGCCCGCGCGGCTGTGGCAAGACCTCGAGCGCGCGCATCCTCGCCCGCAGCCTGAACTGCCTGCAGGGCCCGACGCCCGATCCGTGCGGGGTCTGCGACTCGTGCCGCGAGCTCGCGCCCAACGGCCCCGGTTCGATCGACGTCATCGAGATCGACGCCGCCAGCCACAACGGCGTCGACGACGCGCGCGACCTGCGCGAGCGGGCCTTCTTCGCGCCGGTGCGCGACCGCTACAAGGTCTACATCATCGACGAGGCCCACATGGTCACGACGGCGGCGTTCAACGCGCTGCTGAAGCTCGTCGAGGAGCCGCCGGACTTCCTGGTGTTCGTCTTCGCGACGACCGAGCCCGACAAGGTGCTGACCACGATCCGGTCGCGCACTCACCACTACCCGTTCCGGCTGATCCCGCCGCAGGCGCTGCGGGCGCACCTGGACACCATCGTCACGGCCGAGGGCATCGCGGTCGAGCCGGCCGTGCTGCCGCTCGTCGTGCGCGCCGGCGGCGGTTCGGCGCGTGACTCGCTGTCGATCCTCGACCAGCTGCTCGCCGGCGCCGGGCCCGACGGCGTCACCTACGCCCGCGCGGTGGCGCTGCTCGGCGTCACCGACGGCGCGCTGCTCGACGACATGGTCGACGCCCTCGCGGCCGGTGACGCCGCGGGCGTCTACGGCACGGTCGACCGCGTCGTCGAGGCCGGGCACGACCCGCGCCGGTTCTCGATCGACCTGCTCGACCGCTTCCGCGACCTCATCCTGCTCGACGCCGTGCCCGATGCCGGCGAGCGCGGGTTGATCGACGTCCCGCAGGACCAGCTCGAGCAGATGGCCGATCAGGCCGTGCGGCTCGGCGGGGCCACCCTCACCCGCTTCGCCGAGATCGTGCACACCGCGCTCATCGAGATGCGGGGGACGACCTCGCCGCGGCTGGTTCTCGAACTGCTCTGCGCCCGGATGATGCTGCCCGACGCCACCGCCGATGCCGCCGCGGTGCTGCAGCGGCTCGAACGGCTCGAGCGGCGGATGACCGCGTCGGGTGGCAGCGCGCCCGCCGAGGCACCGCCGAAGGCCGGGCCCGTGACGTCCCCGCCCGCCAAGGTGGCACCAGAGAAACCCGCGCCCGAGAAGCCCGCACCTGCCCAGGCCGCGCCGGTGAAGGCCGCGGCCCCGGAGCGTCCGGCCGAGCGTTCGCCGGCCCGCAGCCCGGAGACCGCGACAATCCAGCCCGAGAGCGAACGTCCGGCAGCCACCGTCGCGGCCGCGCGACCCGAGCCCGAGCCGGCGCCGCCCGCGGCCGACGGTGCGCTCGACGCGAACGCGCTGCGCCGGCTCTGGCCCGAGATCCTCGAGGTCGTCAAGCAGTCGAGCCGGCGCACCCGGGCGCTGCTCGACAACGCCCAGATCGCCGAGGTCGACGGCGAGCTGGTCCGGCTCTCGGCGCCGAACGCGCTGGCCAAGATGATCGCCGAGGACAGCAACACCAACGTCCTCAAGGCGGCGTTGACCAGCGTGGTCGGCGGTTCGTGGCGCATCGGGGTGGCCGGGGGCGCGACGACGTCGGCCGCGTCCACACCCGAGCCGGCGCGAGGTGGGGGCGGGCGTCCGGCCGCGCCGCCACCCGAGCCCGACCCGCGCGACGACGACCCCGAACCACCCGACGACGACGAGGGTGCGCCGCCCCCGCCGGTCATCGACCCCGAGGTCGAGGCGCTGAAGCTGCTGCGCGATCGCCTGGGCGCGCGACCGCTCGAGAGCTGAGTCGCCTCTCACCCGGTCGAACCGTTCGGCAGTTTGACGAGAAGGACACGAACCTGCGTGTCTGCGGGTTTGCCCGCGCTGAACAGCGGTGCCCGGGTCAGCCGTTGAGGTAGGCGAGAATCCCGGCGGCCACGGCACGGGCGATCTGCTCGCGGCCCGACGCCGACGACAGCTGGGCCGCGTCACCCGAGTTGCGCATGTTGCCGAGCTCCAGGAACGTCGCCGGACGCCGCGCGAGGTTCAGCCCGGCCAGGTCGCTGCGGTAGTAGTAGCCGTTCTGGCCGATGTAGGTCGACGGCACGAGCCCCGACGAGGCGACGAGCGCGTCGTGGATCGCGTGGCCGAGCCGGTCGGACTTCGCGACGGTGGCCTGCGTCGCGCCGTCGGGGGTGCGGCTGTCCTGGTTGACGTGGAAGCCGTGCCCGGCCGAGGGAGCGCCGTCGGCGTGGATCGAGACGACGGCGACGACGTTCGACGCGTTGCCGATCGCGGCCCGCTCGTCGACGCACGGCCCGACGCCGGTGTCGTCATAGCGAGTCATGACCACGCGCACGCCGTGCGCGCGCAGGATGCTGCGCACGCGCAGCGAGACGTCGAAGGTGAACGCGTGCTCCGGGTAGCCGGCGTCGGTGTTCGTGCCGGTCGTGTCGCAGGCCTTGTAGGCACCGAAGCCGGCGGGCACCTGCCGATTGATCTCGGCGGTGTGGGTGGCGTTGCCGCCGTTGTGACCCGGGTTGAGGACGACGGTCGGCACCCCGCTGACCGTCGGCAGGGGCGGCACCGGCCGGGTGGACCTGGACGGCGGGGCCGCGGGCCCGGTGGGCCTCGCCGGGGCCGTGGTCGTCCGGCGCGCGCTGGTCGACGGCTTCGCTGTCGTGCTCGGCGCCGCGGGCCGCGACGAGGTCGACGGCGCGGCGCTGGTCGTCGGGGTGGTCGACGCCGCCGAGGGGTGACCGCTCGTGGTGGCCGAACTGCAGGCGGCGAGCGACGCCACGGCGGCAATCATCAGGAACCGGCGCATCGCTCCAGCCTCGCACGTCGCCTCGAGGCGGCGGGTCGGACGGGCCGGTTACCCTTGGGGCGATCTCAGCGAACACGACAGACAGCGCACACGACAGTCAGCGCACACGACAGAACGTGGGGACGGACCTTGAGCCAGCGTGGCGGAGGATTCAGCGGCGGCGGCCAGCCGAACATGCAGCAGCTGATGAAGCAGGCGCAGAAGATGCAGCAGCAGCTCGAGGCCGCGCAGGCCGAGCTCGCGGCGGCCGAGGTCACCGGCACGGCCGGTGGCGGGCTCGTTTCGGCCACCGTCACCGGGGCCGGCGAACTGCTCTCGCTGACCATCGACCCGAAGGCGGTCGACCCCGACGACGTCGAGACGCTTCAGGACCTCGTGGTCGCCGCGATCCGCGACGCCAACCGCGCCGTCGCCGACCTCGCGGCCGAGAAGATGGGTCCGGTCACCGGGGGCATGGGCGGCCTCGGCGGCGGGCTCGGTGGCCTCGGGCTGCCGGGTCTCTAAGCCTCCCGACCGGGTCCGACCATGTACGAGGGTGCCGTCCAGGACCTCATCGACGAGCTCGGCCGGTTGCCGGGGGTGGGGCCGAAGAGCGCCCAGCGCATCGCGTTCCACCTGCTGGCGACCGAGGCCGTCGACGTCGAACGGCTCGCGCACACGCTGCTGCGGGTGAAGAACGAGGTCAAGTTCTGCGCCATCTGCGGCAACGTCGCGCAGGCCGAGGTGTGCCGCATCTGCAACGACCCGCGTCGCGACCTCACGGTCATCTGCGTCGTCGAGGAGCCGAAGGACGTCGTCGCCATCGAGCGGACGCGGGAGTTCCGGGGCCGCTACCACGTGCTCGGCGGCGCGATCAGCCCCATCGACGGTGTCGGCCCCGACGACCTGCGCATCCGCGAGCTGCTGACCCGGCTGCGCGACGGCGTGGTCACCGAGCTGATCCTGGCCACCGACCCGAACCTCGAGGGCGAGGCCACCGCCACCTACCTGGCCCGGCTGCTCATGCCGATGGGGCTCACCGTCACCCGGCTGGCCAGTGGGCTCCCCGTCGGCGGCGACCTCGAGTACGCCGACGAGGTCACCCTCGGGCGAGCCTTCTCCGGCCGCCGCCGGGTGGAGTAGCCACCCATGAGTTCCGCGCCGGCGCCGCGCCGGCACCCGCGGGCGTACTGGTCGGCGGTCCTGCTCACGGTCGCCCTGATCGTGGGCGGCACGCTCGTCGCGATCCGGTCCTACCTCGACTCGAGCGGCCCCGACGGCGTCGTCGCCCGTTACTTCGCCGCGCTCGCCGCGGGCGATGCCCCGGCCGCGCTCGCCCTCGGACCGGTCCCCGATGCGCCGCACACGTTCCTCACCTCGACCGTGCTGCGCGACCAGCTCGGCCTCGCCCCGATCCGCGACATCACCGTCGACCGGGTCGAGCAGCACGGGGCGACCGCGACCGTGCGGGTCGAGTACGCCCTCGCGTTCCGCAGCGGCTCGGTGCCGGTGCACGACGCCGTCCCGACCCGGCTCGTCGGCGGCACGTGGCAGCTGGCGCGCTCGGCCGCGGCGACCCAGCTGCAGGTCGTGCGCGGGGCCGATCGGGCGACGATCGCCGGCGGCCCGATCCCGGACGGCACCGTGGGCCTCTTCCCGGGGGCGGTGCCGATCCGGTTCGACACCGGCTACCTCGAACTCGACCCGGAACACTCGGCGGTGACCTTCGCCGGCGACCCGACCACCCAGGTGTTTCCCCGGGTCTCGGACGCCGGCGAACGGGCCGTCGTCGCCGCCGTGGCCACCGCGCTGCGGCGTTGCCTCGCCGGAGCCGCCGATCTGCGCTGCCCGCTGCCCGACGGCGGGCGGGCCGTGCCGGGCAGCGTCCGCGGCCGGCTCGCCTCCGACCTGACCCAGGGTGTCTCCGTCGATCTCGCCGACGGTGCGGCCGGGGCGCTCAAGGTGACCGGTGACGTGAAGGTGCACGGAAGCTACCGCACGCTCTCCTTCCGCAACGTCACGACGACCACGACCGGCATATTCACCCTGCCGGTGCTGGCCACGACGTACGCGCGCGCACCGGTCGTGACCAGCTGGGACCCGCCGCTGTGAGAGTCCGGAGGGTGGTGCCTGCGCTGGCGGCGGCGCTCGTGCTCGTTGCCTCCGTGCCGGCTGCGGCCGCGCCCGGGCCCACCGGGGCGCCGGAGTACTGGTTCGACGCCTGGCAGGTCGAGCGGCTGTGGGCCGACGGTGCGCACGGCCAGGGCGTCACCATCGCCGAGATCGACACCGGCGTCAACGCCGCCCTGCCCGAACTCGCCGGGCGCATCCTCTCCGGAACCGATCTCGGGGCGGGGGGCAACGGCCAGACCGACCGCGAGATCGACCAATTCGGGCACGGCACGGCGATGGCGTCGATCATGGTCGCCCGCCCGGGCACGCTCGACATCACCGGGCTCGCGCCGGACGCGAAGGTGCTGCCCGTCGCCGTCCCGCTCGACGGCACGACCGACGCCGGCCGACCCGACCGCCTCGACGACGCCGTCCGCTACGCCGCCGACCACGGCGCCAAGATCATCAGTATGTCGGTGGGCGGCAAGCGCCTGCCCAGCGACGGCGCGCCGTGCTCGCCCGAGGAGCAGGCGGCGGTGTTCCACGCGCTCGCCAAGGGCGCGATCGTCATCGCGGCCGTCGGGAACACCGGACCGACGCAGAACACGGTCGAGGAGCCGGCGTCGTGCCTGGGCGTCGTCTCGGTCGGCGCGGTCGACCGCTCCGGCTCGGTCGCCCGCTTCTCGGGGCGGCAGCCCTACCTGTCGATGGTCGCGCCCGGGGTGAACATCCCCTCGCTCGGACGGGTGCCGGGGCAGGCCTATTCGGGTGACGGCACGAGCCAGGCCACCGCGCTCGTGTCGGCCGCGGCGGCGCTGGTGTGGTCGAAGTACCCGACGCTCTCGGGCCGGCAGGTCGTCACCCGGCTGCTGCAGACCCTTGACGACCGGCGCAGCCCGCCCGGCCCCGACTACGGCTACGGACGTCTCAACGCCTACGCCGCGGTCACCGCCGCCGTGCCGGCGAACGCCCCGAACCCGGTCTACGACCGCTCGGGCCCGTTCCAGCAGCGGGCCGACTCGTTCGCGAAGGGGTCCGGTCTGACGGCGCCCGCGCCCGCGGCCCGCGGGGCCGGCGACACCGGCGACTACCGCGTCGGCGCCGCCCCCGGCCTGAACCGGGCGGCGTACCTCGGCGCGGGCGCCGCCGTGATCGGCGTCGCCGCCCTCGTGGTGCTGTGGACGGTCGGCGTCCGCCGCCGGCGGGCCCGAAGAGCGTTTGCCGCTGCCGGACCCTGGGCGGTCGGCTGGCCGCCGCCCCCGCCGGCGGTCGCGCCGACGGGGGAGCGGCCCCGGCCCCGTCCGGGCCCGGTACCGCCGCCCGTCGAGTGACGCCGGTCAGGCCGCCTTGCGGCGCCGCGCGGCGCGGTTGAGCGCGCTGACGACGGCCCGCAGCGAGGCCTGCACGATCGACTCGTTGATGCCGACGCCCCAGAAGACGTCGTCGCCGATCTCGATCTCGAGGTAGGCCGCCGCCTGCGCGTCACCGCCGGAGGTGAGCGCGTGCTCGCTGTAGTCGAGCACCCGCACGTTCACCCCGCCGAGGCCGAGATCGACGTCGGACAGCGCGGTGCAGAACGCCGCGATCGGGCCGTTGCCGACGCCGGTGATCTGGTGCTCGGTGCCGAACGCCCGCACCGTCGCGGTGATCTTCTCGACGTTGTCGTCGCTCGTGGAGCCGAACTTGACCAGGCCGAAGTCGCCCGGCGCGAGGTACTCGTTCTCGAAGATGCGCCACATCGCGGCCGGCTCGACCTCGCCGCCCTCGTTGTCGGTGTGCGACTGGATGACGTGGCTGAACTCGATCTGCGCGCGGCGGGGCAGGTCGAGCTTGTGGTCCATCTTCATGATGTAGGCGACGCCGCCCTTGCCGGACTGCGAGTTCACCCGGATCACCGCCTCGTACGAGCGGCCGACGTCCTTCGGGTCGATCGGCAGGTACGGGATGTCCCACCGCATGTCGCCGATCGGCGTGCCGGTCTCGGCGGCGCGGCGGGCCAGATCGTCGAAGCCCTTCTTGATCGCGTCCTGGTGGGAGCCGGAGAACGAGGTGTAGACGAGGTCGCCCGCGTACGGGTGCCGCTCGTGGACGTCGATGCGGTTGCAGTACTCGGCGGTGCGGCGGATCTCGTCGATGTCGCTGAAGTCGATCATCGGGTTGACGCCCTGGCTGTACAGGTTCAGCCCCAGCGTGACGAGGTCGACGTTGCCGCTGCGCTCGCCGTTGCCGAACAGGCAGCCCTCGACGCGCTGGGCGCCGGCCAGCACGGCCAACTCGGCGTCGGCGGTGGCGGTGCCGCGGTCGTTGTGCGTGTGCACGGACAGGCAGACATGCTCGCGCCGGGAGAAGTGCCGCGACATCCACTCGATCTGGTCGGCGTAGACGTTCGGGGTCGAGCGCTCGACGGTGCAGGGCAGGTTGATGACGATCTCGCGGTCGGGCCCGGGCTGCCAGACGTCCATGACGCCCTCGCAGATCTCCAGCGAGAAGTCGAGCTCGGTGTCCATGAAGATCTCGGGGGAGTACTCGAGACCGAACTCGGTGTCCTGCAGGTGGATGTCGGCGTACTTCATGATCGCCTGGACGCCGTCGACGGCGACGGCGCGACACTCGGCGCGTCCGTCCCCTTCGAAGCCGAAGACGACCCGACGGAAGACCGGGGCGGCGGCGTTGTACATGTGGATCGTCGCCTGCGGCGCGCCGATCAGCGACTGCACGCTGCGCTCGATGAGCTCCTCGCGGGCCTGCGTCAGCACCGAGATGCGGACGTCGTCGGGGATGCGATCGCCCTCGATGAGGCTGCGGATGAAGTCGAAGTCGGTCTGGCTCGCGGCCGGGAAGCCGACCTCGATCTCCTTGTAGCCCATGCGGACCAGCAGGTCGAACATGGCGTTCTTGCGGGCGGCGTTCATCGGGTCGATGAGCGCCTGGTTGCCGTCGCGCAGGTCGGTCGACAGCCAGCGCGGGGGGGCGGTGATGGTGCGCGACGGCCAGGTGCGGTCGGGCAGGTCGACGGCCGGGAAAGCCCGGTAACGGTGGCACGGCATGCCCGAGGGGCGCTGCGGGCTCGGGGCGCGGTTGATGCGGGTGGTCATGACGAGAGGCTCCTGAGGTGATCCGAGGGGAGCGGTCGGCGCGCAGTGGAACACCCGCGACGAGGGGCCGACCGGCGGATTACCGGGCCTCGCCGCGGCCGCGAAGGAGCAGCGCGCGCGTCATGGTGCAGTCAGGCTAACCCACCGGGGGCCACCGATACACTCCCGCCACCGCGCGAAGGAGGCGTCTGTGCCGAGAGCACTGATCACCGGTATCACCGGGCAGGACGGGCTGTACCTGTCCGAGTTGCTGCTGGACAAGGGCTACGAGGTCTACGGACTCATCCGGGGGCAGAACAACCCGAAGGCCGACCTGGTCGCGCGGACGGTGCCGGGGGTCGAGGTGCTGACCGGCGACCTCACCGACATGTCGAGCCTCCTGCGCGCGCTGCGCGTCGCGGCCCCCGACGAGGTCTACAACCTCGGCGCGGTCAGCTTCGTCGCCTACTCCTGGGAGCAGGCCTCGCTCACGACCGAGGTCACGGCCAAGGGTGTGCTGAACCTGCTCGAGGCGGTCCGCCTCTACTCGGGCGACGACGCCGGGAAGGTGCGCTTCTACCAGGCGTCCAGCTCGGAGATGTTCGGCAAGGTGCAGCAGGTCCCGCAGAACGAGGGCACCCTGCTGTGGCCGCGCTCGCCCTACGGGGTGGCGAAGGTCTTCGGCCACTACATCACCATCAACTACCGCGAGTCCTACGGCATGCACGCGTCGAGCGGCATCCTGTTCAACCACGAGTCGCCCCGGCGCGGACCCGAGTTCGTCACCCGCAAGGTCTCGACGGCGGTGGCGTCGATCGAGCTCGGGCGGCAGGACAAGATCGTCATGGGCAACCTCGACGCCCGTCGCGACTGGGGTTTCGCCGGCGACTACGTCGACGCGATGTGGCGCATGCTGCAGCAGCCCGAGGGCGGTGAGTTCGTCGTGTCGACCGGCGAGACGCACTCCATCCGTGACCTGCTGACCGCCGCGTTCGCCGTCGTCGGCATCGACGACTGGGAGCGTTACGTCGAGCAGGACAAACGCTTCTTCCGCCCGGCCGAGGTCGACCTGCTGGTCGGTGACGCGACCCGGGCCCGCGAGGTGCTCGGGTGGAAGCCGACGGTCGACTTCGCCGGGCTGGTGTCGATGATGGTGGAGGCCGACCTGCAGCGGCTGAAGCGCGGGGAACGCTGACCGGAGTGCGCGCGCTCATCACGGGCGTCACGGGTCAGGACGGCTGGTACCTGAGCGAGCTCCTCGTCGCCCAGGGGCACGAGGTGTTCGGACTGGTGGTCGACCTCGACACCGCCCAGCTGCCGCCCGGCGTCCGCCCCCTGTCCGGAGACATGAGCGACACCGCGTCGCTGGCCGCGGCGCTCGACGACTGCCGGCCGGCCGAGCTGTACAACCTCGCCTCGATCTCGTCCGTCGCCCGGTCGTGGAACGACCCGGCCCTCGTCGCCGACGTGAACGGGGTCGGCGTGCTGCGGCTGCTCGACCAGCTCCGCCGCCGGGACTGGACGCACGTCCGGTTCGTCCAGGCCGGCAGCGCCGAGATCTTCGGCGACGCGGCCGCGCCGCAGAGTGAGGCGACCCCGCTGCGGCCGGTGACGCCCTACGGCGTGGCCAAGGCGCTGGCCCAGCACGCCGTGCTCGCCTACCGGACGTCCGGGCTGTGGGCGGCGTCGGTGATCCTCTACAACCACGAGTCACCCCGCCGGCCGGTTGGTTTCGTGACCCGCAAGATCACCAAGGCGGTGGCCGGCATCGCGACCGGCGCGCGGGAGCCGCTCGTGCTCGGGACGCTCGACGTGCGGCGCGACTGGGGATTCGCCGGTGACTACGCCGAGGCGATGACGCTCGTGGCGCGCCACGAGCGGCCGGACGACTTCGTCGTCAGCAGCGGCGTGAGCCACACGATCGCGGAATTCGTCGCCGCCGCTTTCGCCCACGTGGGCATCGACGACTGGCGTCCCTGGGTGCGGATCGACGCCGACCTCCGGCGGCCGGCCGACGCCGCGGAGCAGCGCGGAGATTCGCGGCACATCCGGGAAACCCTGGGCTGGCGCCCGCGGATCGACTTCCAGCAGCTGGTCGCCGCCATGGTCGACGCCGACCTCGCCCGGATCGGCGCCACTGAATCAGTCGAATAAGTCGCGACATGGCGCGGATTTCGTTGTTGTGGGCGCCTCGGGCCGTGTGTAGCGTTCGAGTACCGCGCTGGAACAACGGAGGTACCCCTGATGAGCCGAATCGTTGCGAACTTCGTCGACGGCAAGTCGACCGAAGCGTTGGACGGGCGGCGCAGCGATCTGATCGACCCGTCCACCGGTGAGGTGTTCGGCTCGGCCCCGGTGTCGGGCGCCGAGGACGTCGACGCGGCCTACCGCGCCGCCGCGACCGCCTTCGAGACCTGGCGCGACACCACGCCGAGCGAGCGGCAGCGGGCGCTGCTCAAGTTCGCCGACGCGATGGAGGAGCACGCCGAGGAGATCATCGCGGCCGAGTGCGAGAACACCGGCAAGCCGATCGAGCTGACCCGCTCGGAGGAGATCCCGCCGGCGGTCGACCAGATCCGCTTCTTCGCCGGCGCCGCGCGCACCCTCGAGGGCCGCAGTGCGGGCGAGTACATGGCCGGTTTCACGTCCTACGTCCGCCGCGAGCCGGTCGGCGTCGTGGGTCAGGTGACGCCGTGGAACTACCCGATGATGATGGCCGTCTGGAAGTTCGCCCCGGCGCTGGCCGCGGGCAACTGCGTCGTGCTCAAGCCGTCGGACACCACGCCGGTCACCACGGCGATGATGGCCGAGATCGCCTCGGAGTTCTTCCCGCCCGGTGTCTTCAACGTCGTGTGCGGCGACCGCGACACCGGTCGCGCGATGACCGCGCACAAGATCCCGCAGATGGTGTCGATCACCGGGTCGGTCCGGGCCGGCCTCGAGGTCGCGGGCGCCGCGGCGCAGGACCTCAAGCGGGTGCACCTCGAGCTGGGCGGCAAGGCCCCGGTGGTCGTGTTCGACGACGCCGACCTCGCCGACGCGGCCGAGAACATCGCGATCGCCGGCTACTTCAACGCCGGTCAGGACTGCACCGCGGCCACCCGCGTGCTCGCCGCCCCGGGCATCCACGACGAGTTCGTCGCGGCGCTCGCCGAGCAGGCCCGCAACACCAAGGTCGGCGCGCCGAGCGACGACGACATCCTTTTCGGCCCGCTCAACAACGCCGCCCAGCTCGAGCGGGTCGGCGGCATGCTCGAGCGCCTGCCCGATCACGCCGAGGTGCAGGCCGGCGGGGCGCGGCAGGGCGAGCGCGGGTACTTCTACCAGCCGACGGTCGTCAGCGGGCTGCACCAGGACGACGAGGTCATCCAGAACGAGATCTTCGGCCCGGTCATCACCGTGCAGCGCTTCACCGACGAGGACGAAGCGGTGCGCTGGGCCAACGGCGTCGACTACGGCCTGTCGTCCTCGGTCTGGACGAAGGACCACGGCCGGGCCATGCGGATGACCCGGCGCCTGGACTTCGGGTGCGTCTGGGTCAACTGCCACATCCCGCTCGTGGCCGAGATGCCGCACGGGGGGTTCAAGCACTCGGGCTACGGCAAGGACCTCTCGATGTACGGCCTCGAGGACTACACCCGCATCAAGCACGTCATGCACAACATCGGGTCCTGATCCGGTGGCAAGCTGAGCGTATGAACGCAGCCCTGACCCACGTGCTGGGTGCGGAGATGGTCGCGAACGTGCACTCCGTCGCCGTGCAGGTCGGCGACACCGTCGGGCCGAGCGACATGGTCGTGCTGCTCGAGTCGATGAAGATGGAGATCCCGGTGCTCGCCGAGGTCGACGGGGTGGTCGCCGAGATCGCCGTCGCCCCCGGGGACGCCATTCAGGAGGGCGACGTCATCGCCGTCATCACGGTCAGGGCAAGGAACGGAGCGGACGCATGACGGTCGAGCAGAAGCGCGTGCTGAACACGGCGATCCCGGGGCCGCGCTCGCAGGTGCTGCACGCGCGCAAGAGCGCGGCGGTGGCCAGCGGGGTCGGTACGACCCTGCCGGTGTACGTCGAGCGGGCCGGCGGCGGCATCGTCGTCGACGTCGACGGCAACCAGCTCATCGACTTCGGCTCGGGCATCGCCGTCACCTCGGTCGGCAACGCCGCCCCGCGCGTGGTCGAGGCAGTGCAGCAACAGGTTGCCGACTTCACGCACACCTGCTTCATGGTCACGCCGTACGAGGGCTACGTCGCCGTTGCCGAGAAGCTGAACGAGGTGACGCCGGGCGATCACGACAAGCGCAGCGCGCTGTTCAACTCGGGCGCCGAGGCGGTCGAGAACGCGGTCAAGATCGCCCGGCACCACACCGGCCGCTCGGCCGTCGTCGCGTTCGACCACGCCTACCACGGGCGCACCAACCTGACGATGGCGCTGACCGCCAAGAACATGCCCTACAAGGACGGCTTCGGCCCCTTCGCCGGCGAGATCCACCGCGTGCCGATGGCCTACCCGTACCGCTGGCCGACCGGCCCGGAGAACTGCGCGGACGAAGCGTTCGAGACCTTCGTGTCGAACGTGCACGCCCAGGTCGGCGAGAAGCGCACAGCCGCCGTGCTCATCGAGCCGATCCAGGGCGAGGGCGGCTTCATCGTCCCGGCCCCCGGCTTCCTCGCCCGCGTCGCCGACTGGTGCACCGAGCACGGCATCGTCTTCATCGCCGACGAGATCCAGACCGGCTTCTGCCGAACCGGTGACTGGTTCGCCTGCGAGTTCGAGGGGGTCGTCCCCGACCTGATCACCACGGCCAAGGGCATCGCCGGGGGATTGCCCCTGGCTGCGGTGACCGGGCGCGCCGAGATGATGGACGCCGTGCACACCGGCGGACTCGGCGGCACCTACGGGGGCAACCCGGTGGCCTGCGCCGCCGCGCTCGGTTCGATCGAGACGATGGCGGCCGAGGATCTCGCCGGTTCGGCCAAGCGCATCGAGTCGATCATGCTGCCGCGGCTGTCCGCGCTCGCCGAGAAGTACGACACCATCGGCGACGTCCGCGGTCGGGGCGCGATGCTCGCCGTCGAACTGGTCGAAGGCGGGAGGAAGACGCCGAACCCGGCGCTGACCGCCGCCGTCTCCGCCACCTGCCACCGCAGCGGCCTGATCACGCTCACCGCCGGCACGTTCGGCAACGTGCTGCGCTTCCTGCCGCCGCTCGTGATCGGCGACGACCTCCTGCACGAGGGCCTCGACCTGCTGGAGGCGGCGTTCGCGGAGAACTGAGCCGCACGTCCGGTCGCCCGCGGCGTACCGCACCGGCGGCTTCCTCGTTGTCCTCGGTGGGCGCGCGATCCGGCCGCGTCACCCGACCCGGGAGGACGACCCGTGATCCGGCTCGCGCGACGTCGCTACAAGCCTGTCCTGGCAGGCCTGGTGGTGGTGCTGTTCGTCTTGCTGCTCGCGCACTACGTCAACGGGCCTGACGCCGCCTCGATCAGCCTGCCGGCGCAGTCGGGGCCGGCCCTGCCGAACGGCTTCCCCCACCCGCCGGCCTCGCCGTCGCGGGCTTCCTCGGCCGGCGCGACACCGGCCGCGCGTCCCGGTGCGAGCCTGGCCGCGCAGCTGGTCCCCGACCTGCCGCAGTCGACGTCGCTGGACGCCGCCGGCGCCCCGGCCCGCGCGGTGACGATGGTCGTCCGTTCCGACGCCGCCATCGTCCAGATGGGCTACATCGTGCGTGGCGGCGATCCCGACCGCTACGCCAAACGCAACGTCCAGTCGCCCGCGATCATCCACACCGTGGCCCACGGGTACGGCGTGGTGGCCGAGATCGGCGCGCAGGCATCCCCGTACGCGACCTATGTGACCTGCACGCTCATGGTCGACGGCCGCGTGCAGTCCAGCCATACCTCGAAAGGACCGTGGGCCGTGACGGTGTGCGTCGGATGAAGACCGTGACGACCAGGAGGACACCCGCATGACCTACGCACCGGACCCCGCGGCGCTCGTCGACCTCCGCCCGCGCCGCGTAATGGTGACCGGCGGCGCCGGGTTCATCGGATCGCACCTCACCCGTCGCCTGCTCGAGCTCGGTCACGAGGTGCTGGTGGTGGACAACTTCTACTCGGGCACCCGGCAGAACATCGAGGACCTGCTGGAACACAAGCGGTTCGAGCTGATGCGCCACGACGTCACCTTCCCGCTGTACGTCGAGGTCGACGAGATCTACCACCTCGCCTGCCCGGCGTCGCCGGTCTTCTACCAGCGCGACCCGGTGCAGACGACGAAGACCTGCGTGCACGGTTCGATCAACATGCTCGGTCTGGCCAAGCGCACCGGCGCGAAGATCCTGCTGGCATCGACGTCGGAGGTGTACGGCGACCCGGCGGTGCACCCGCAGGAGGAGAGCTACTGGGGCAACGTGAACCCGGTCGGCATCCGCTCCTGCTACGACGAGGGCAAGCGCTGCGCCGAGACGCTGTTCTTCGACTACTACCGCCAGCACCGGCTGCGCATCAAGGTCGCGCGGATCTTCAACACCTACGGCCCGCGGATGCTGCCCAACGACGGCCGGGTCGTCTCGAGCTTCATCGTGCAGGCGTTGATGGGTCAGCCGTTGTCGATCTTCGGTGACGGGCAGCAGACCCGTTCGTTCTGCTACGTCGACGACCTGGTCGAGGGCCTGATCCGGCTCATGGACTCGCCCGACGACGTCACGGGCCCGATCAACCTCGGCAATCCGGGCGAGTTCACGATGGAGGAGCTGGCCCGCAAGGTCGTGGCCCTGACGAACGGGTCCGGCGGTCTGACCCACCACCCGCTGCCGGCCGACGACCCCACGCGGCGGCGTCCCGACACCACGCGGGCGGAGGAGATTCTGGGCTGGACGCCCGGGGTCGACCTGGACAAGGGCCTTTCGCTGACCGTCGACTACTTCCGGGAGCTGCTCGCGGACGCAGCGTCGGCGTAAACGGCGGACGCGGGGCCCGGTATCCTGGAGGCTCCGCCGCGTCGTTCGAGGGGTAGCTGTCTGTGAGTCTCGCGTGCGAGCGAACAATGGGCCTGGGGCTCCGCCGCGCGGTCCGAGCGAAGCGAGGTCGGGCGTGAGTCTCGTCGTGCAGAAGTACGGCGGCTCGTCCGTCGCCGACGCCGAGCGCATCAAGCGGGTCGCCGAGCGGATCATCGCCACGAAGAAGGCGGGCCACGACGTCGTCGTGGTCGTGTCGGCCATGGGTGACACGACCGACGAGCTGATCGCCCTCGCCGAGCAGATCGTGCCGGTGCCCGAGGGGCGCGAGTTCGACATGCTGCTCACCGCGGGCGAGCGCATCTCGATGGCGCTGCTGGCGATGGCGATCAACTCGCTGGGCTACAAGGCCGAGTCGTTCACCGGCTCGCAGGCCGGCGTGCTCACCACGTCCGTACACGGCAAGGCCCGCATCGTCGACGTCACGCCCGGGCGTATCGAGAACTCGGTGGCCGAGGGCAACATCGCGATCGTCGCCGGGTTCCAGGGGTTCTCGAAAGAGACCATGAACATCACGACGCTCGGTCGCGGCGGGTCCGACACCACCGCCGTCGCGATCGCCGCCGCGTTGAAGGCCGACGTCTGCGAGATCTACACCGACGTCGACGGCGTCTACACCGCCGACCCGCGGATCGTCCCGAACGCCCGCCGGCTCGAGACGGTGACGTTCGAGGAGATGCTCGAACTCGCGGCGTGCGGCGCCAAGATCCTGCACCTGCGCAGCGTCGAGTACGCGCGACGCTACGGGCTGGCCATGCACGTGCGCTCGTCGTACTCGGCCAAGCCCGGCACCACCGTCCAAGGTTCGATCGAGGAGCTCTCCGTGGAACAGGCGATCATCAGTGGAGTCGCGCACGATCGCAGCGAGGTCAAGGTGACCGTCGTCGACGTGCCCGACAAGCCCGGTGAGGCGGCCGCGATCTTCCGCGAGCTGGCCAACGCCGAGATCAACATCGACATGATCGTGCAGAACATCTCGACCGGCGGCACCGGCCGCACCGACGTGTCGTTCACGCTGCCGTCGACCGACGGCCCGACCGCGCTCGCCGCGCTGCGTCGCGTGCAGGAGCGCATCGGCTTCTCCGATCTGCTCTACGACGACCACGTCGGCAAGCTCTCGCTCATCGGCGCCGGCATGCGCTCGCACCCGGGCGTCTCGGCCACGTTCTTCACCGCGCTCGCCGACGCCGGCGTGAATGTCGAGATGATCTCCACCTCGGAGATCCGCATCTCGGTCGTCTGCCGCGACACCGATCTCGACACCGCCGTCCGCGCCGTCCACGACGCCTTCGAGCTCGGCACCGAGGACGAGTCCGCCGTGGTCTACGGAGGTACCGGGCGATGAGGGTCGGAGTCGTCGGCGCTACCGGCCAGGTCGGCACCATGATGCGGCGGATCCTCGCCGAGCGGTCCTTCCCGGTCGACGAGATCCGGTTCTTCGCCTCCGCCCGCTCGGCCGGCACGACGCTGCCCTGGGAGGGCGTCGACGTCCGGGTCGAGGACGCGGCGACGGCCGACCCGAGCGGCCTGGACATCGCGCTGTTCTCGGCCGGCGGCTCGACGTCGAAGGAGCTGGCGCCGAAGTTCGCCGCTGCCGGGGCGACCGTCATCGACAACAGCTCGGCCTGGCGCATGGACCCCGACGTGCCGCTCGTCGTCTCCGAGGTCAACGGCGCCGAGGTGCACAACGCCACCAAGGGCATCATCGCCAACCCGAACTGCACCACCATGGCTGCGATGCCGGTGCTCAAGCCGCTGCACGACGAGGCCGGGCTGACCCGCCTCGTGGTCTCGACCTTCCAGGCCGTGTCCGGATCGGGCGGGGCCGGTATCGCCGAGCTCGACAGCCAGCTGCGCGCCGCCGGTGACAAGGCGGCCGAGCTCGCCTTCGACGGCAGCGCGGTGGCGCTGCCCGAGCCGCAGAAGTACGTGCGTCCTATCGCCTTCAACGTGCTGCCGATGGCCGGATCGATCGTCGACGACGGCGAGTTCGAGACCGACGAGGAGAAGAAGCTGCGCAACGAGTCGCGCAAGATCCTCGCCATCCCGGGGCTGCTCGTGTCGGGCACCTGCGTGCGTGTGCCGGTGTTCACCGGGCACTCGTTGTCGATCAACGCCGAGTTCGAGCGGCCGCTCTCGGTCGCCCGCGCGCTCGAGTTGCTCGCGCGGGCGCCCGGTGTCGAGATCAGTGACGTCCCGACGCCACTGCAGGCCGCCGGCGCCGACCCGTCCTTCGTCGGCCGCGTCCGGCGGGACCCGGGCGCGCCGAACGGGCTGGCCCTGTTCGTCAGCAACGACAACCTGCGCAAGGGCGCGGCGCTGAACGCGGTGCAGATCGCGGAGTTGCTCGTCGGCTGATCCGACCGGGGCGTCGAAGATCGACATAACGCGGAGTTTATGTGAGACTGGGCGCCCCCCGCTGCTCGTCCGCTAGGAAATCCCCCGATGACGCACGTCCGCGCACTGCTGTGCGCCCTTCTCACGCTCACCCTGCTCGCCGCCGGCGCCGCCACCCCGGCCGACGCGGCCGCCCGGCCCGTCGTGACCGGCCTGTCCGCGCATCACGGCGTGTACTGGGGCGGTGACCGCCTCACCGTCCGCGGCCGGAACCTCTCCGATGTCCGCGCGGTGCGTTTCGGGCGCACCGACGCCGGCCCCGTGCACCTGGTGTCGGACTCGACCCTCACCGTGTGGGTGCCGTTCCACGAGTACGCGACCGTGCACGTGCAGGTCGTGACCGGCGTCGGCACCTCGACCGGCACGAACGCCGACAAGTTCGTCTTCAGCCGGCCGGCGATGACGACCCCGATCTACGGCGGCCTCTCGGCCCGCCAGGAGCAGTCGATCTCGGCCCGGGTGCGGGCGTCCCACCATCGGGTGGCGACCGCCCGTGCCGGCCGCGGCTGGACCGCCGCGATGGGCGCCACCGCGCTGCGCCGGGCCGAGTCGTGGCTCGGCCTGCCGTACTCGTGGGCCGGCGGCAACGGCACCGCCCCGACGGCCGGCGTCTGCGCGCACAACGGCGGCGACCTGGACTGCCACGTCATCGGCTTCGACTGCTCGGGCCTGACCCTGAACGCCTGGGCGCCTTACCGCAGCATGGCCCACTACGCCGGCACGCAGTACCGGCGGGCCGGTGGCTTCCACCCGTCGATCGGGCAGCTCATGCCCGGCGACCTCGTGTTCTTCTCCGCCTACATCGCGAACGGCATCGGGCATGTCGCCGTCTATGCCGGACACGGGACCGTCGTGCAGGCTGAGCAGAGCGGCACGCGGATCATGCGCTCGGCGCTCGCCGACGTGATCGCGAGCAGCGGCAGCTTCCGCGGAGCCACCCGTCCCACCTCGACCGGACGCCAGGCCGCCGGACCCCTCGTGACCTCGACGACCTCGCTGCGGACGACGGGCGGCTACGTCACGATCACCGGCAGCCGGCTGGACCAGGCCACCACGGTGACCATCGGCGGGACGACGATCTACGACTTCGCGCAGCGCACGGCGTCGCGCCTGGTCGTGCGGCTGCCCGCGCACGGTTCCGGTGCCGCCTCGATCGCGGTGTCGAACCCGTGGGGCACGGCGCGCTCGACGGTCACCTACATCGGGGCTCCGCTGCTCTCCGGGCTCGCCCCGTGGTCCGGCCCGGCGCAGGGCGGCGACCGCGTCGTCGTCACCGGCCGCGATCTGGCCGGGGTCACCGCCGTGCTGGTCGACGGCCGGTCCGCGACGTTCGAGTCGCTCGGCGCCACCGGGCTGGCCGTGACCATGCCGGCGCACGACGCCGGGACAGCGGTGCTCACCGCAACGTCGGCGTCAGGCCGGTCCAACCCGATGCAC
This sequence comes from Jatrophihabitans sp., assembly GCF_036000465.1. GTDB lineage: Bacteria > Actinomycetota > Actinomycetes > Mycobacteriales > Jatrophihabitantaceae > Jatrophihabitans. The sequence continues at coordinate 27,763 of NZ_DASYFV010000070.1, forward strand.
TACCTGTACCGCTAGGCGCGGCGGCGTCAGCGGCGCCGCGCGTAGATCACCAGCGTCATCTGCAGCGCCTTCGGCAGGCGCGGCTCGACGGCCATGACCGTGCGGGCCACTCGCGGCCACCGCAGGAGGTACTGCTCGAGACCGACCCGGTGCAGGACCACCAGCTCGAAGTCGGCGTCGAAGAGCTCGTGCAGGCGCCGCTCGGTGTTCATCCGGTACTCGGTGGGGAACACGTCGCGTTCCTTGCGACGCGGCTGCAGCACGCGCAACCACCGGGCGTGCCGGTCGTTCGGCACGGTCCGGGCGACGGCGGACAGCGGCGAGTAGCGGCTGACCGTGCGGGCGACGAACGCCCCACCGGGACGCAGCGTGCGCGTGAGCTCGGCGACGAAGGCCGGACCGTCCGCGACGTGTTCGAGCACGAAGTCGCTGACGCCGAGATCGACCGAGGCGTCGTCGAGCGGCCAGCGTCCGTCCTCGCCGATCGGGCGGAACTCGTCGATCAGCGGGTTCTGCTCGCCAACCGGGTCGAGGTCGATGCCGATGACCCGACGCTGCGGGCCGCGCAGGTCGTGGAACACCTCGTCCGGCGAGTCGTCGGCCATCGACCCGCGCCCGCACCCGACGTCGACGATGGTCGTCGCCTGGGCCGCGAGCATCTGCGCGACGCCGAGGTACGGGACGATGCTGTCCCACCCCGACTTCTCCTGGTCGAAGACCTCGTTCCAGCCGAGCTGCTGAGCGGACTGCATCGCGCGGTGTTCTCCTGTCGCGGGTCGGGCCGAGGACCGTCCGGTCACCGAGCGTCGTCGTGAGCCTGGTTCCACTCGAAGGGCTCCATCTCGCGCAGCACCCGTCGCCGGCGGTTGCGCGGCAGGTGGTCGATGTAGAGGACGCCTTTCAGGTGGTCGGTCTCGTGTTGCAGGCAGCGCGCGAAGTACCCCTCGCCACTGACCTCGATCGGGTTGTTGTCCTTGTCAACGCCGCGGACCGTCGCATGGGTACGCCGGCCCAGCTCGTGATACGGACCGGGGACCGACAGGCACCCCTCGTCCTGGACGTCGAGGTCGCCGCTGGTCTCGATGCTCGGGTTGACGACGTGCCCGCGGGCCGAGGTGTCCGGGCCGGTGGGGCAGTCGTAGACGAACACGGCGAGGTCGACGCCGATCTGCGGCGCGGCCAGGCCGACGCCCTCGGCGACCGCCAGCGCGGCGAACATGTCCTCGATCAGCGTCGCGAGGTTCTGGTCGAACTCCTCGACCGGACGCGTCGGCGTGGCGAGGACCGGATCGCCGACGACGCGGATCTTCGGGGGGAGGTCGGTCATGATCAACTCCGATGGGGACGGGGGCGGCGGGGTGCCGCCCGGGCCGGCTGCGGTCGACGGCCGGCCGGCGAGGGGCGGGGGCGCTGCTCGGGCAGCAGCGACAGGACGTACAGCGTCGCGTGCACGGTGTCGCTGACCTCCTGCGCGATCGGGCGGGTCTGCGCGACGCCGGTGCCGAACGGGTCGGCCACCTCGTCGTCGTGGCGCGGGCGCGGGCTCTCCGTCCCGCGGGCCCGCGCCGCGAGCTCGACGACCGCGCGCGGTTCGCCGGGTTCGTTCCGGCGGGCCAGCCGGGCGAACTCCTTCATCGTGAACGTGCGCCGGAAGGCGCTCGGGGCCGCCGTCATCACCGTGTCGCGGTGCCCGACCTCGGCGGTGAGGACGAGATCGGCGCCCAGCGCCATCGCGGGCTCGAACTGGCGGCCGCGATGCCGGGTCGGATCCAGGCCGAGCCGGGTCAGGATCGACGCCGACGAATGGTCGATCGGTGCCCCGACCAGGGCCGCGGTGCCCGCGCTCGTCACGACGACATCGGCGTCCGGCGACGTCCACGATCGGAACAGCAGCTCGGCCATCGGCGACCGGCAGACGTTGCCGGTGCACACGTAGAGGACGTGGAACGGCACGCCACGAGTATCGGCTACGAGCCTCCGCGGACAGCACTCGCGTCGGTGGACGGTCACATTGTCCCGTAAAGTCCGTGTTTCAGATTCCGGTGTGAACGACCGCATCCTCCATTCTTCGTACTCGTTGGTAGGGGCATGCGGTTGAACGTGCACGACTTCAGCGGCCACCCCTTCCAGGTCCAGCTGTCCCGTGAGCTCGCGGGGCGTGGTCATCACGTCCGGCACACGTACAGCACCCAGTTCGTCACCGGTCGGGGTCGGCTCGAGGTCGAGGCCGCGGACCCCGCGACGCTGCGGATCGAGGGCGTGACGTGCCGCCGCCCGATGGTGAAGTACTCGCCCGTCGGGCGCACCCGCTTCGAGCTGGACTACGCCTCGACCTGGCGCGCCTCGTTCGAGCGCGAGCCGGCCGACGTCGTCGTGGCCTGCAACGTGCCGCTGTTCGCGCTGTCGCGGATGAAGCGGCACTTCGCCCGCACCGGTCAGCCCTGGGTGCTCTGGCACCAGGATCTCTACAGCCTCGGCGTCGGCGCCGAGGCCGCGCGGAAGCTCCCCGGCCCGCTCGCCGACCTCGCCCGCTCGGCCGTCGAACGCCTCGAGCGGGCGCAGGTGCACGCCGCGTCGAGCGTCGTGGCCATCAGCGAGGCCATGGTGCACCAGTACCACCGCTGGGGCGTCACCCGCGACGACGTGCAGGTCATCCCGAACTGGGCCCCGCTCGACGACATCACGCCGGGCGCGCGGGACAACGCCTGGGCCCGGGCGCACCACCTGCCGGAGAAGGCCGTCCGGCTGATGTACGCCGGCACGCTCGGACGCAAGCACAACGCGCTGCTGCTGCTGGACATCCTCGACGCGGCGAAGGCCCGCGGGATCGACGCGCACCTCGTCGTCGCCTCGGAGGGGGTCGGGGCCGACGACCTGGCGGCGGCTGCGGGCTCGCGCCCGGACGTGCAGATCGTCGGCTACCAGCCGGCCGCCGAGCTCTCCGACATGCTGGCCAGCGCCGATGTCGTCCTCGCCCTGCTCGAGCCGGACGCCGCCTACTTCTCGGTGCCCAGCAAGGTGCTCACCTATCTCGCCGCCGGCCGCCCCATCGCCGCGCTCGTGCCGGTCGGCAATCCGGCGGCCCAGGACGTCGCCCGGATCGGCGGCTTCGTCGGTGCCCCGACAGCGCAGGGCGCGGCCGACGCCGCCGAGTGGCTGCGTCACGCGGTCGACCGGCCGCACGGCCTCGCCACCATCGGGCAGGCGGCTCGCGACCTGGCCGAGACCCGCTTCGCGATCGCCCGGATCGGTGACTCGTTCGAGCAGGTGCTGCACACCGCGCTGGGCCGGAAGGGCTCCGGGCTGACCCCCATGCCGGCCCGGGTGGAGGACCCCACCGCCGCCGACCGAATCGCCTCATGACCGGCACCCTCTTCGGTGCCGGCTCCGAGGACTACGTACTCGAGCAGGTCCCCCTCGACACGCCGACCCCGACCGCCGGCCCGCGCTCGCGCCAGGCGGGGATCGAAGCGGCTCGGCGCCGGGCGGCGACCGCGTCGCTCACCCCGCGCCCGCCCATCCGGCAGTGGACCCGCCGCTACGTGACGATGCTGGTCGTCGGCGACGTGTTGAGCGCGCTCACCGCGACCTCGATCGGGTACTCGATCCGCTTCGGCGTGCTCACCGGGCTCCCGACCCGGGGCGACCTGGTCAGCCTCCTGCTGCTCAGCCTCGTGATCACCGCGGGCTGGCTGTTCTGCCTGCAGCTGGTCGGGGCCTACGTGCTCCGCCAGGTCTCGACCGGCGCGCGCGAGGTGCAACGCGTGCTGCGGGCCGCGCTCAACCTCGCCGGCTCGTCGGCCATCGTCGCCTACTTCTCGCACATGCTGGTGGCCCGCACCTTCATCGCCATCGTCATCCCGCTCGGGGTGGTGCTGCAGGCGCTCACCCGCTACTGCGTCCGGCGGGGCGTGAACCAGCGACGCGCCCGCGGTGAGTGGACGAGCGCGATCCTCGCCGTCGGCACCAGCGAATCCGTGCGGCACCTCATCGACGCCACCCGGCGCAACCCGAGCGCCGGCCTCGTCGTGATCGGCGCCTGCGTCGAGGACGTGGCCACCGCTGAAGAGGTGGCCCCCGGCGTCCCGGTGCTGGGCGATGTCGCGCACGCCGCCGCGCTGGCCGAGGAGGTCGGCGCCGATGTCGTCGCCGTCGCCGGTTCGGGGCTCGGCCCGCGCCGCATCCGTGAGCTCGGCTGGGCCCTGGAGGGCACCGGGCGCGCGATGGTCATGGCGCCGGGCCTGACCGAGGTCGCCGGTCCTCGCGTGCACGTCAGCCCGGTCGAGGGCCTGCCGCTGATGTGGGTCGACCAGCCGCAGTTCACCGGTCTCGCCCGCGTCGCCAAGCGGGCGGTCGACGTGATCGGCGCCGGCGTCATGGTGCTGCTGGTCGCCCCTCTGCTGCTGGTGGTCTGGGCGTCGGTCCGGGTGACGAGTCGCGGGCCGGGCTTCTACCGCAGCACCCGGATGGGCATCCACGGCCGCGAGATCACGGTCTGGAAGTTCCGCTCGATGTACTCCGACGCCGCCGAGCGCCGGGCCGCACTGCTCGCCGACAACGAGGTCCAGGGCGGCGTGCTGTTCAAGATGCGCCAGGACCCGCGGGTCACCCCGGTCGGGCGGTTCATCCGCAAGTTCTCGATCGACGAGCTGCCGCAGCTGCTCAACGTCCTCGGCGGGTCGATGTCGCTGGTCGGTCCGCGCCCGCCACTGCCCGACGAGGTCGAGAAGTACCACACCGACGTCCGCCGCCGGCTGCTGGTGAAACCAGGTATGACGGGTCTGTGGCAGATCAGCGGGCGCAGCGACCTGCCCTGGGACGAAGCGGTGCGCCTCGACCTCTACTACGTGGAGAACTGGTCGCTCGGGTTCGACATCGCCATCGTGCTGCGCACGGTGTGGGCGGTCCTGCGGTCGCGGGGTGCGTACTGATCGATCCGGTGCGGTGGTCGGCATGAGGCTCGTCGTCGACGCCATCGCCGTGCAGCAGGGCAGCGCCGCGATCGTCGTCGGGAACGTCCTGGCCGGCTGGGTCGCCGGGTGGCCGGACGACGAGATCGTCGTGCTCGCCGGGCGGTCGCCGGAGTTTCCGGTACCGGCGGGCGTCACGGTCGAGACCACCGAGCGCCGGCTCGACTCCACGCTCGGCCGCCTGGCCGCGCAGTCGGTCGACGTGCGCCGGGCCTGCCGACGGCTCGGCGCCGACGCCCTGCTGTCCGGCGTCACCGCCAGCGCGTTCCTGGGGGCGCCGTGCCCGCACGCGGTCATCGTCTACGACTTCCGGCACGAGCTGCGGCCCGAGCAGTTCTCGCCCGCGCGGCGCCTCGCCCGCCGGCTGCTCTACGGCTGGTCGTTCCGGCGCGCGGACGCGCTCGCCTGCATCTCCGAGCGCACCCGCCACGACCTCGTCCGGCGGCGGCCGCGGTGGGCCGAGAAGTCGTTCGCCGCCTTGCTGGGCGCCGATCACGCGGACGGCTGGCGCGGAGGCGGGTCGGCTGCCTCGCGCCGCTACGTGCTCGCGTTCGGGCACTTCGCGAACAAGAACGTCGACGGCGTGCTGCGGGCCTGGGCCGAGCACGCCGGCGGTGCCGATGATGCGGTGGTGCTGCGCATCTGCGGTCTCGGCGGCACGGCGCGGGACGCCGCCCAGGACCTCGTCCGCACGCTCGGCATCGACGAGCGGGTCGAACTCATGCCGTGGCTCGACGACGCGGAGTTCGCCGCCCTCTTCGCCGGGGCGAGCGCGATCCTGTTCCCGTCCGACTTCGAGGGGTTCGGCCTGCCGGCGGTGGAGGCGCTCCGGCTGGGGATCCCGGTCGTCATCTCCTCCGACCCGGCACTGCTCGAGGTGACCGGCGGCCATGCGGTCGTGGCCGCCGGGACGTCGCCCGCAGACCTCGCCGCGGCGATCGATCGCGCGCTCGCGCGGCCGGCCGAGGCCGTCGCGGCCGGCGTCGAGCACGCGCGCGCCTTCACCTGGCAGCGCACCGCCGGCGCGATCCGCTCCCGGCTCGTCGCCGGGACGTGAACCGGGGCGTCAGCCCCACATTCCCGAGTCCTCGACGATCCGGCCGCGCAGGCGTTTCGTGACGCCGGGCAGCGCCCGCTTGACCGACTCGTACTCCTCGGGCAGCGCGCAGCGCACGCCCTTCGCGACGTCGGAGAGCATGAGTCGCGTGGCGAGCCGCCACGAGCTGCGGCGCCAGCGGGCGTACTCCGCGGCCTCGGCGGCGATGAACGGTGACGGCACGCCCTCGGGGTCGGCGAGGGCGGCCACGCGGTAGGCGTGCCGCATGCGGCGGGTGACCCGGCGACCGGTGGTGTCCATGCCGTAGCGGTACGGCGGCGGCGGCCCGACCTGGGCCTCCTTCTCGATCAGGATCGCGGCGTACTCCTTGCAGATCGCGTCGACCGCGCTGTTGTCCGCGCGCAGGTGGGCGGTGCTCGCGTCCATCCGGGTCGAGAGCTCCTCGGGCCGGCTGGTGTCGAAGGCGTGGAAGTGGAACAGCCGCAGCCGGTCGTCGTTGGTGGCGATGTAGTAGCCGTCGGCGTCGGTCGTGATCGGCCGCTCGTGCAGGTTGGCCACGCTCACGTTGTAGCCGTAATGGCGAAGGGGGGTGGCGTCGAAGAGCACGCTGCCGACGTCGACCCATTTCTGGTCGACGAACAACCCGGCGACCGGGTCGTGCAGGCACTCGACACTCAGGTGGCCCCACCACCAGGAGAGGAACGCGCGGGCCCGCCGATCGACCAGGCAGAAGCCGAGGTTGTACACGCCGACGGCGAGCAGGTGCCCCTCGGAGAAGTCACTGCCGGTCGGGGTCGGGTCCAGGTAGTGCGGCGTGAGCACGATGCCCGAACCGGCGTCGAGGGCCGGTCCGAGCTCGAGCATCGGCGAGGTGACCCAGGTGTCCGGGTCGAGGTAGCCCGCCCGCGGGTGCTCGTCGAGCAATGACATGAGGACGAGGGGTTTGACCGCCGTGGCGAACTCGACCAGGTCGTAGGACATCGCGAGGGCGAGGACGGTGCGCTCGGGCAGGTCGAGCGAGGACGGCGTCATCCACCGGACGCCGTCGACCGGTGGCAGGTCGGTCTCGTCGGTCGCGTCGATGAGGAAGATCGTCAGCGGGATCGTGCTGCCGTGCCGGAGGAGGCTGTCGGCGAGGGTGAGGGCCTTGGGCAGGTAATTGGTCGCCAGGATCGTGCAGTACGCAGGTTCGGTCATCGAGCGGATTTCCTGACTCGCAGGGGTGCCGGCGCACCGCGGACGACATGTCTCTCGCCTGGTTCAACGAGCGAATCCGGGTGTGGATTCGGCGTGGTTCACGCCGTGCCAGAAGGCTCACGTCGACCTGTCCGACGAGTGGCTGGCCCCTCGATCTGCTGCTAACTTCGTCGCGTGACGACATCGGAAACTCGCACGGATTTCACGCGCGGTCTGTACCTGGACCTGCTGAAGCGAACCCTCACGGGCGCGGTCACCGAGGACAACGACTCGATCCTCGGCGGCGTGCGGACGCAGGGGTCGCCGTCGCGCAAGAAGGCGCTGGCCGACTACGTGGGGCGCGCGGCCGGCCGCTTCGGCTTCGAGCTCGCGTACAAGAAGCCGTACGACCCCTCGCTGCGTGAAGTGGGCCGCGACTGGCCGGCGCGCGCCGACTCGATGATCGGGCTGCGCCGGATGGAGAACATCCAGCACTGCGTCTCGACCGTCGTCACCGAGGAGATCCCGGGCGACCTCATCGAGACCGGCGTGTGGCGCGGCGGGGCGACGATCTTCATGCGCGGCGTGCTCAAGGCGTTCGACGACACGAGCCGCACGGTGTGGGTCGCCGACTCGTTCCAGGGGCTGCCGCCGCCGGACGCCGCCCGCTATCCCGCCGATGCCGGCGACCGCCTGCACAAGCAGACCGGCCTCGCCGTCGGCGTGGACATCGTCCGGCACAACTTCGAGCGCTACGGCCTGCTCGACGACCAGGTGAAGTTCCTGGTCGGGTGGTTCAAGGACACGCTGCCCACCGCTCCGGTCGAGAAGCTCGCGGTCATGCGCCTGGACGGCGACATGTACGAGTCGACGCAGCAGGCGATCGAGGCGCTGTACCCGAAGCTCTCCCCGGGTGGCTTCTGCATCGTCGACGACTACGGCAGCCACGCCTCGCAGTGCGGCCGGGCGATCGACGACTACCGCGCCGCGCACGGCATCGCCGAGGAGATCGTCGACATCGACGGCTTCGGGGCCTACTGGCGCAAGTCGGCCTGACGGCCCGCATGACGGTGGACACGCACGCGCCGGCGGCGCACTACGACCGGGTCACGGCCGCCTGGGGTCTGCTCCTCGGCGAGGAACTGCACTACGGACTGTTCCGCTCCGGCGACGAGGACCTCGCGACGGCAACCGCGCAGCTGACGGCACGGATGATCGAGGCCGCCGGGTTCGAGCCGGGGCAGCGCGTCCTCGACGTCGGGTGCGGCACCGGCGCGCCCGCGGCCCGGCTCGCGCGCGAGTTCGGCGTCGAGGTGCTGGGCATCACGACGAGCGCGGTGGGCGTGGCCGCGGCTACCGAACGGGCCCGGAACGAGGGACTGGCCACGGCAACGTTCGAGGTGCGCGACGGCACCGACAACGGCCTGCCGCCGGACAGCTTCGACCGCGTGTGGGTGATGGAGTCCTCCCACCTGATGCCCGACCGCCCGGGCCTGCTGCGCGAGTGCGCGCGGGTGCTGCGGCCGGGTGGTCGGCTCGTGCTCTGCGACATCATCCGGCGCCGCCCGATCCCGTTCCAGGAGCTGCGGGAACGACGTCGCGAGTTCGCGGTGCTCCGTTCGGCCTTCGGGGCCGCGCGCATGGACGCCCTCGAGGAGTACCGCGCGTACGCCGAGGCGGCGGGGCTCGGCGATGTCCGGTGCGACGACATCACGCAGGAGACGCTGGCCACGTTCGACCGGTGGCAGGACAACGTCGACCGGCACCGCGACGAGGTCGAGGCGATCCTGGGCCGCCCGAGTGTGGACGACTTCGAGGAATCCCTGACGATCCTGCGGTCGCTGTGGCTCGAGGGCACGCTTGGATACGGCGTGCTGTCGGCGTCGTCTCCGGGCGAATGATCGAGCTGCTGAGACGGGCGGCCCGCGACGCGCCGGAGCATCCGGCGCTCGTCACCGCCGAGGGTGAAGTCACCTTCGGGCAACTGTGCGAGCGGGCCGAGACGGTGGCCGGGGCCCTGCGAGAGCGGGGCATCGAGCGGCTCGCGGTGCTGGTGGACGACCCGCTCGTCACGTGGGTCCTGCTCGCCGGGGCGTCCCTGGCCGGGGCCGAGGCGTGCTTGTACCCGGTCGCGGCGACCGACGAGACGGTGCAGGGGCTGCGGGGGCAGTTGCGGCACGACCGGATCGTGACGTCGCGGCCGCTCGACACGGCCGGGGTCGTACCTCCCGACGAACTCGTGGGCGGACCCCGGCTCGTCGACGAGCCGCCCGCATCGCGGCGCCTGCTCGTGCTGACGTCAGGCACGACGACGGGCACCCCGCAGGCCGCCCAGCACGAATGGTCACGCCTGCTGCGGGTGGCGGAACGGATCGATCCGGCACCCGACCAACGGTGGTTGCTGGCGTACGGGCTGAACCAGTTCGCCGGCCTGCAGATGCTGATCCACGTCGCGGCGGCGCAGGCCACCCTCGTCGTCGGGCGCTCCTTCCAGCCCCGGGACGGACTGGACGCGATGCGGCGCGCGCAGGTGACGCACGCCAGCGGAACGCCGACCTTCTGGCGTTTCCTGCTGGCCGAGTTGCGGGCCGACGGTGGGAACGCGCCGTCGCTGGCCCAGATCACCCTCGGCGGCGAGGCCGTGCCGGCCGCGCTGATCGATCAGCTGCGGTCGACCTTCCCCGCTGCGCGCATCTCGCAGCTGTACGCGGCGACCGAGATGGGCCTCAGCGTCAGCGTGCGGGACGGCGAGGCCGGACTTCCGCTGAGCGTCCTCGACGGTGCGCGGGACGTCGAGTTCAAGATCGTCGACGGGGAGCTCTGGGTGCGCTCCGCGTCCTCGATGCTCGGCTACTTCGACCAGGAACCCCTGGCCGGCTCCGGCTGGCGCGCGTCCGGTGACCTGGTCGAGGTGATCGGGGACCGGATCCATTTCCAGGGCCGGAAGTCCGAGGTCATCAACGTCGGCGGGGTCAAGGTGCACCCGCTGCCGATCGAGGATCGCGTGAGCGCCGTGCCCGGTGTCGCCGTGGTGCGGGCCTTCGGCCGCGCCAATGCGATGGTGGGCCAGATCGTGGCGATCGAGGTCGTCCCGGTCGAGGGCGCCGACGAGGATGCGCTCCGCGACGCCATCGCCGCGGCGGTTGGCGACCTTCCCCCCGCCGCCCGACCGCGCAGCATCAGATTCGTTGCCACCATCGATGTCTCCGGCAACAAGCTCACTCGAGGAAGCAGATCATGATCCAGAGCACACCCCGCGTTGTCGTCGTCACGGGCGGAAGTCGAGGGCTGGGCGCCGGGATCGTGCAGTCCTACCTGGACAGCGGCGACCTGGTCGCGACCTGCTCGCGCACCCGGACCCCCCAGGTCGACTCGTGGTGCGCCTCGCCCGACACGGCGGATCGCGTGCTGTTCCAGGAGGTGGACCTCAGCGACCGGACAGCGACCGACGCCTTCGTCAAGGCCGTCATCGAACGGTGGGGCCGGGTCGACGTCCTGGTGAACAACGCCGGCGTCGCCCGGGACGGAGTGCTCGGCCTGGCCAGCGACGACGACATCGACATCGTCATCGACCTGAACCTCAAGGGCACCCTGCACATCACCAAGCTCGTCTCCCGCCGGATGCTGGCGCGCCACTCGGGCAAGATCGTCAACATCTCCTCGATAGTCGGGCTGTCCGGCTATCGGGGCCTGGCCGTCTACAGCGCCACGAAGGCGGCGCTGGACGGCATGACCCGCGCCCTGGCCCGGGAGCTGGGGCCCCGCGGCATCACCGTCAACTCCGTCGCGCCCGGGTACCTGCGCACGGAGATGTCCCACGGGCTCGACGAGGCTCAGATGCAGCAGATCACCCGGCGGACACCGGCGGGGCGCCTGGGTGAACCGGCCGATGTGGCGCGGGTGGTGCAGTTCCTGACGGCGCCCGACAACGACTACCTGACGGGCCAGGTGATCGTCGTCGACGGCGGTCTGACCGCCTGATCGTCAGACGCGCGACGCGACCTCGTAGAACGCCAGCACGTCCCCGACCGTCTCCGGCATGTCGCCGTCGGCCGAGAAGGGGTCGGAACCGAATTCGTCCTCGAGCAGCGCGGACAGTTCGGCCGCCTCGAGCGAGTCGAGCTGCAGGCCGTCGCCGTAGAGCGGGATGTCGTCGGTCAGCTCGGCGTGCGCCTTCCCGGCGCGCTGCAGGAACGTGGCGATGATCTGCTGGGCCTTGGTGCGATCCACGCTCAAGCTCGGGTCCTCTTCCTCAGGTGAACGACGTCGGCGCGGCGTCCTTCACTGGTGCCACGCGCCGTGCCGAGTATGACGCAGTGCGGAGGTCCTCGCAGGTCGAACGATCGGACGCGACAGGCGACGGAGCGGCGCCTTGGCTACGCTGCGCCCAGATCCCCATCGACCAGCGGAGCGTTGTCTTGAGACTTGCCTGGGCCGCTCTCATGGTCGTGGTGCCGGCCTCGTTGAGGCGGCTGATCGCCACCCGGATCCTCGGCTGGGACGTGCACCCCTCGGCCTACATCGGGCGCAGCCTGATCGTTGTCCGACACGTCACGATGGGTCCGGATTCCGGCATCGGGCCGTTCAACGTGATCCGGCACCTGGACGAGTTGATCCTCGAGCGGGGCGCGTCGATCGCGACCCGCAACCGGATCGAGGCGCACCCGCTGGCGGCGGTGGTCTTCGCGCACATGAAGAACCGTCGCGCCACGCTGGCCCTGGGGCCGTTCGCGAAGATCACCGACGCGCACGAGATCGACTGCTCCGACGCCGTGACCCTCGGCAAGCACGCGACGATCGCCGGCTTCCGCACCCAGGTGCTCACCCACAGCCTCGATCTCGTCCGCGACCGGCAGACCACGGGCCCGGTCGAGCTCGGGGATCGGTGTGCGGTGATGTCGGGCTGCATCCTGCTCAGCGGCACGCGGGTGCCGGCGCGCTCCATCGTGTCGGCCGGATCCGTCGTCACGACGAAGCTCACGAAGGAGCTCACCTTCTACCGCGGCAATCCGGCCGTCGAGATCCGCACGCTGCCCGAGACACTCAAGTACTTCCACCGCGAGGATCTGTCCGACACCGAGCGCTACTACCGCGCCGTCGAGGCGGCCGAAGCGCGGCGCGACGGCTGACCTCGCCAGTATCCGACAGGCGGCGCGATCGTTGACCTATCTGACCGGTCGCCGACGCCGGGACCCGATCGCGGGTGCCGTCCGGGCGCGACACTCATGAGCCTGCGCTTCGCGCATCTCGACCCACGCGAGGATGACGGTGACCCCCGACAAGCGATCCATGGGGCGTCAGCTGAGCGTCATCACGGTCGACCAGATCGTCGCCGGCGCGTCCAACGTGCTGATCGCTGTCCTGGCGGCGCGCCTCCTCGGGGTCGCATCCTTCGGCCTGTTCGGCATCGTGTTCCTCGTCTACGTGCTGCTGCAGGGGATCTCCCGGGCACTGGTGTCCGATCCGCTGCTGGTGCATCCGGAGGAGGCGCAGGACCGGCCGGGGGACGCGATCGGGACGAGCATCCTGATCGGCCTCGGCCTCGGTGTGGTGCTCTTCCTGGCATCGTTCGGAGCGGGGCTGTGGGAGGCCCGCCTCGGAGATGCCCTGCTGGTGCTGGCCGTGTGCACGCCGTTGCTCGTACTGCAGGATTTCGGTCGCTATCTGGGCTTCGCGCGGCAACGGCCGTCCTCGGCCATGGTGCTCGATACCGTCTGGCTGGTTCTCGTCTGCGTCGCCGTCGCCCTGCTGCTCGCGTTCGACGCGCGCACCCTCACCTGGTTCGTCGTCGCGTGGGCCGGGTCGGGCGCGGTGGCCGGAGTGCTGGTCTTCGTCCAGGTACCGGTGCGGGCGATCAGACTGGACCTGTCGTGGCTGCGGAGCACGTGGCCGTTCTCGTGGCGTTACCTCATCTCGTACACGACCACCCAGGGATCGGCGCTCGCGGCGTCGTCGGGCGTCGGCGGTATCGCCGGACCGCGGGCGTTGGGAGGCATGCAGGGGGCCGTGCTCCTCGTGCGCCCCTTCATGACCCTGCAGGTGGCGGCGGTGGCCGCCGGAGTGTCGAGCATCTCCCGGCTCCCCCGCGATGATGCGCGCATACGGACGCAGGGGATCAAGATCTCGGTCCTCGCCGTCGGCGTCGCGGCACTGAACACGATCGTGATGCTCGCCCTGCCCGATCGACTCGGCGTGCTCGTGCTCGGCGCGAGCTGGACCGCGGCCAAACCCCTGCTGCTGCCGACCGGTGTGCAGATCCTGCTGCTCGCCGTGATCACCGGGGCCCGGGCGGGACTGCTCGGCACCCGCGCGGTGAGCAAGGCAATGGTGCTCGACGTCGCCGCGACCGTTCTCGTCCTCGGGCTGGTCCTCGTCGGCGCGTTCGTCGGGGGAGTCTCCGGAGCGCTGTGGGCGGTAGCGGCCGGGCAGGGCGTGGCCGCGCTCGGCTGGTGGCTCACGATCTGGGGCCACACCCGGCCGTCGGTGCCGACACCCGGCGGCCGGCACCGACCCGAGTTCGTGGCGGCGCTGACCGGACCGGTCGCCACGTCGTGACGGGTGACCCCTCGTGGGTCACGAACCCGAGCGGACGTTCCGCTTCGCCCGGGCGTGCTCGATGAAGGCGTCGATGTCCTGGGCGGCCAGCAGCGGCACCGCGGCGCGGACCTCGTCCTCGGGCCAGTCCCACCAGCCGATCTCGAGCAGCGCCGCTCGCTGCTCCTCCGTGTGGCGGTACCGGATGATCTTGGCCGGGGTGCCGCCGACCACGGCGAACGGCGGGACGTCCTTCGTGACCACGGCACCGGTCGCGACGACGGCACCGTGGCCGATCGTCACGCCGCTCATGATCCAGCAGCCGTAGCCCGTCCACACGTCCGAGCCCAGGACGATGTCGCCGCGTGAGGCCGGGCTGCCGTCGGTGCCGGCGCCCTCCATCCCGAGGTTGATCCGCATCGGGTAGGTCGTCACGTGATCGATCGCGTGCTGGCCGCCCAGCAGGTAGGTGCCGCCGATCGAGCACCAGTTGCCGACGATCAGGCGCGTCGCGTCGTGGTCGAACGTGTGAATCGTCGGCACGCCGTAGGTGCCGGTCCCGTAGGCGACGCGTCCCTGCCGCTGGAGGCGGCGGAGCACGCTCAGGTCGTTGCCCCACCATGCGTTGCGGAGCCGTCGCAGCTGGAATCCGATGGCGCTCAAGCGCGTCCGTCCTCGATGGGGTCGGTGGTCGGGGGATCGCCGTCGGCGGAGAGCGCCGGCACGGCGCTCAGCGCGGCGCACAGCGCGAGAGGCACGTAGGCGAGCCGGTCGGTGAGGCTGTTCTCGAGCGACGCGAGCACGGCCCCCCCGAACGCCGCCACGAACAGCGGCGGAGCGAGGGGATGCTCCCGCAGCAGGCGACCGCTGCGGACGAGCCCACCCACGGTGAAGATCAGCAGCCCGACCAGCAGCAGCAGCCCGCCGCTCGCCATCGCCTGGATGTAGACGTTGTGGGCCTCGGCCGCCACCTGCAGGCCCACGCCGTCGATCGGCGAGTGCTTGAAATCGCGGATGCCCTGCGCACCGACCTCCGCGCGGACCTGGTCGCTGCCGGTCACCGACGAGTCCTCGCCGCCGAGCCGGACGGCCTTGAGGACAGCCCGGCCGAGGCCGGGCTGGGCCACGAACGCGAAGGCGGCCCCGAGGGCCAGCAGCAGGCTGACCGTCGGCAGGATCCGGCGGTACGCCGGGATCAGGACGAACGATCCGAGCGCCACGAGCACCATGATGGCCGCGCCGCCCCGCGAGCCCGACGAGTAGACGCCGACGAGCTGGGCAACCGCCAACGCGCTGCCGGTCAGCCGCTCGCGCAGCGTCGGTCGCGCCGCCAGCCACAGCGCCATCGGCAGCGCCATGACGCAGGTCGTCGCGAGGAAGTTCGGGTGCACCGTCAGGCCGGCGGACCGGTCGGTGGACACGAGGACGCCGGTGAGCGTGGTGGCCAGGTTGCTCACGCCGAGGACCTGCGCGACGGCGAGGCCGGCCGAGATCGCGCTGCCGGTCGCGAAGCCGATCATGCACCGCCGCAACGCGTTCGCGGTGTGCTGCTGGGCGAACATGAAGATGAGCGGCATCGCGACGATCGGCACGAGGAACTTGGCGCCCACTCCCAGGTTGGTCGCGATCTCGATGGTTCGCTGGCCGGCGGCGTCGACGACCACTCGCTGCGCGAGGAAGAGCGGATCGGTCGGGATGACCTCGTGGGCCACCGTCACGACGAGGATGGTCGTGCCGAAGGCCCACACCCACCCCGGCAGTCTCGGCCACGGGTTGCCGAGGTCGGTGCCGGCGAAGAGCAGGAGGGCGAGCAGCAGCAGGACGTCACCGAGCCGGAGACCACCGAACAGCCATCCGTTCCACGGCGTGGCGACGGCGGTCAGGTAGGTCGTCACGACCGCCGCTCGGGCCAACCCGGTGTTGTGCGGTGCCGCCGGCGGCAAGGCCGGGCCGGACGGCGACCGGGGGTCGAGGATGGTCCTGCTGGTCACCGAAGTCTGCTCGTCATCGAATGGGCCCCGCTCGGAGGTATCGGGCGGCCTGGTTCAGGCGGGCCGGCAGTCAGGCGGGCGGCCGGCGGCCCGCTCCTGGCGGTTCGACGGTACAGGCAATCCCGGCGGGTCGCGCGTTATCACATTCAGCAGGCCGAAGCCCGGCCTGTGTTGCATCATTGCCGGATGCCGAGTCTCGCCCATCGTGTCCGCCGGATCGCGCAGACCCCCCGAACCTTCACCAACTGGCCGGCCGTCCTGCGCGGGCTGGCCGATCCGCGCGCGCGTCACGAGTCCCTGTCGTTCACGACGCGGAACGGGCTGACGATCTCCTGCCCGAACGTTCCGGGCGCGCGGGTTCCGGTGTACGAGGTGTTCGCCGAGGACTGCTACCGCATCGACACCTTCCTCGCCCCGTTCCTCGGCGAGCCGATCGGCGTCGTCGACATCGGCGCGCACATCGGCGCGTTCGCCTGCCAGCTGGCGGCGAAGGCGCCCAGGGCGCGGCTGCGGTGCTTCGAGCCGTCCCCGACGACGGCCGGTTTCCTGAGGCGCAACGTGTGGACGAACAACTTCGAGGATCGGGTGGTGGTGCACGAGCTGGCCGTGGGCGCGCGCACCGGTGCCGCGGTGCTGGCCGACAACGGCGGTGGCAGCGCCCTCAACAGCATCGTGGACCCTGACTCCGGCGGCAGCGGGGTGACCGTGCGCACCACCACGTTCGACGCGATCGTCGAGGAACTCGGCGGCGTCGCCGAGGTCGTCAAGATGGACTGCGAAGGAGGCGAGTACGAACTCGTCCTCGGTTCCTCGCCGGACAGTTGGGCCGGCGTGCAGCGCATCGTGCTCGAGTACCACCCGCACCCGGACCACACCTGGCCCGAGCTGCGGGCGTGGTTCGCCGAGCAGGGCCTCGTCGTGACCGCGGAGGAGGTCGAGAACCCGGCCCAGGGGACGGCCTGGCTCGAGCGGCGGGGCTGACCGACCTTGCCCCGACTCCCGCCGGCCCTGCGACCGTTCTGGCCCTACGGGAAACGCGCCTACACCCTCGCGACCCGCGGCGTCGCCGGCGCGTCGATGCGGCTCAGCCGCCGCCGTCACGGTCACCTGCCGCTGCGCTGCGCCGACACCGTTGCCGCGGCCGCGGCCGGGGACGCCTCGGTGCGCGTGCACGTGGTCGGGCCGGCGACCTCGGTCGACCGCCCGCCGCCGGCAGGCGTGCCGCAACCGCCGCCGCCCCTGCTCCGCGAGGCGCACGCGGACTTCGCGGAGCAGGTCGTCGTCGACCTGCCGGACGGCCGCGTGCTCGGCCCGCACCGAGCGGTGATCAGCGGTGACGGCACGTTCCTGCACGGGCTCGTGCGCTACTTCGGCACGACCCGCGCGCGCGAGCACCCGATGTTCCTGCACCCGCGCGTCGACGGCCCGCAGGTGCAGGACGACGTCGTGGCCGTCCTGGCGTCGCGCGGCGACGGCAACTACTACCACTTCCTGCACGACGTGATCGCGCGGTTGTCGGTGCTCGAGCGGTGGCGCGACGCCCCGGCGATCGACCGCTACTACCTGCCGCAGACCACCCGCTTCCAGCGGGATCTCGCCGCGCTCGCCGGCATCGACGGGGACCGCATCATCGACAGCGATGCCGCACCGCACCTGCAGGCGCGACGGCTGGTCGTCCCGGCGCTGCCCGACCTGGACCTCGGTCACCCCGCGTGGGCCACCGACGCGCTTCGCGAGCGGCTGCTGCCGGCCGAGGTCGCGGCCGTGCCCGGTCGCTGCATCTACGTGACCCGCGGCCGGCAACGTCACAACCGCATCGTCCTCAACGAGGACGAGGTCCTCGCGGCGCTGGCGGCGTACGACGTGCAGGTGGTCGACCCGTCCGCGCTGACCGTGGCCGAGCAGATCCGCACGTTCGCCGAGGCCGAGCTGATCGTCGCGCCCCACGGGGCCGCGCTGGCCAATCTCACCTTCGCCTCAGCCGGCGCCGCGGTCGTCGAACTCTTCGCGCCCGACTTCGTCCAGGGCTGTTACTGGAAGCTCGCCGCCACCGTGCCCGGATTGTCCTACCGCTATCTCGTGGGCGAGGGGCGCACGAGTCCGCGTCGCGCGGGACTCGGTGTTTCCTCGGACATCCTTCTCGACGTTCGCTCGTTGAAGCGTGTGGTTGACGGTGTCGCCCCCGCGGCGTCATCGGACCGTCGAGCGACGTCCTAGGCGGTTCTCGCGGTCCTCGGACTGTCGTCACGCCGCCGGGCGTACGAAGAAGGGCAACACGTGACTCTCCGCTCGTACCAGCGCGCTCTTCGGGAGCGTTGGCGGTTGCTGGCCCTCGTCCTGCTGCTGTCGCTCGGGCTGGCCGTGCTCATCACCGCGGCGACGCCGAAGGTCTACCAGGCCGACGCGCAGATCTTCGTCACGTCGAACGGCGACCGGGCCTCGACCGGCCAGTACGACGAGCAGGCCGCGACGCAGGCGCAGGTCACCACCTTCTCCCAGCTGGTGAACATCCCGCAGATCGTCGACGCGGTGCGGACGAACCTGAACCTGGCGCTGAGCGAGCAGCAGCTGGCGGCCAAGATCAGCGCCACCGCACCCCCGCAGCAGACGCTCGTGATCATCCACGTCCAGGACGGCTCGCCCGACACGGCCGCCGCGATCGCGAACCAGACGGCGACGGAGTTCATCCGGGTCATCGAGGACCTCAAGCGGCCGACCGACTCGGGCAAATCGGCCGTCCGGCTGTTCGTCACGGACCGGGCGGTGGCCCCGGCGGCGCCCATCTCGCCGAACCTCACGCTGAACGTCGCCCTCGGCGTCATCCTCGGTCTCCTCTTCGGGGTCGCGCTGGCCGTGGCCCGCGACGTCCTGGACAACCGGATCAAGGAGGCCGACCAGCTCGCGGCCGCCGCGGGCGTGCCCACGATGGGCGTGATCGTCGACGACCAGAAGGCCGCGCGTCACCCGATCGCCACGCGGGCGGGTACCCGCAACATCCGGGCCGAGAACTTCCGCCAGCTCCGGGCCAACCTGCAGTTCGCGAACGTCGACGCGCACCCCCGGGTGATCGCCGTGACCAGCTCGATCCCGACCGAGGGCAAGACGATGGTCGCGATGAACCTGGCCTCGACCCTGGCCGAGGCCGGCTTCACAGTGTGCCTCGTCGACGCAGACCTGCGCCGCCCGACGGTGGCCAAGCTGCTCGGGCTACCCAGCCCGGTCGGCCTGACGAGCGTGCTGATCCACCAGCTCGACCTCGACGAGGCCCTGCAGAGCGCGGGGTCGAACCTGTACCTGCTGAGCTCGGGACCGACACCGCCGAACCCGAGCGAGGTGCTGGCGTCGTCCTACGTGCGGACGGTGATCCGCTCGCTGCTCGACAAGGTCGACTACGTCATCATCGACACCGCGCCGCTGCTGCCGGTGGCCGACGGCTCCGAGGTCGCCGCCCTGGCCGACGGCACGTTGCTGGTCGCCCGGCACCGGCTGACCACCGACGGGCAGGTCAAGCGCGCGAAGGAAGCCCTCACCCGGGTCGATGCGAACCTGCTCGGCGTCGTGCTCAACCGCGTCCCGGGTGGCCGCGGCAGCGAGTACGGCTACACCTACTACCGCGCCGACACCGAGAAGTCGGCCGCGCACTCCAAGCGCACCCCGGCTCGGCTGCGCGGCAAGAAGGAAACCGTCTCCTCCTGAAGGCGGTTCCCCCCGGACCGTCCTCCTCCACCCCATCCCAAAGGAACTCACGTGACCTCAGTCGACGCTCTCGTCACCGGTGCCGGTGGCTTCATCGGTGGCCATCTGGTCGGCGCGTTGTTGCGGGACGGGCTGTCCGTGCGCGCGGTCGACATCAAGCCGGTCGACTTCTGGTACCAGGAGCACCCCGACGCCGAGAACCGGCGCGGCGACGTGTCGCTGCTGGAGACGGCGTGCCGCTCCGCCGAGGGTGCCCGTGTCGTCTACAACCTGGCCGCCGACATGGGGGGCATGGGCTTCATCGAGAACAACAAGGCCGCCTGCATGCTGTCGGTCCTGACCAGCACGCACGTCCTCCAGGCCGCCCGCGACGCCGGCGCCGAGCGCTACTTCTACGCGTCCTCGGCCTGCGTCTACGCGGCCGAGCACCAGACCTCGCCCGACGTGACCGCGCTGCGCGAGTCGCACGCGTACCCGGCGATGCCCGAGGACGGCTACGGCTGGGAGAAGCTGTTCAGCGAGAGGATGGCGCGCCACTTCCTCGAGGACTACGGCGTGCAGACGCGCGTCGCGCGCTACCACAACGTCTACGGCGAGCACGGCACGTGGGACGGCGGGCGGGAGAAGGCCCCCGCGGCCATCTGCCGCAAGATCGCCGTCGCCGCGATCACCGGCGAGCACCGGATCGAGATCTGGGGCGACGGCGAGCAGACCCGCACCTTCATGTACATCGACGACTGCGTGCGCGGCACCCGCATGATCACGGCTGCCGACGACCCGACCCCGGTGAACCTGGGCAGCAGCGAACTCGTCTCGATCAACCAGATGGTCGACATCGTGGAGAAGATCGCCGGCATCACGGTCGAGCGCAGTCACGACCTGAGCGCGCCGCAGGGCGTGCGCGGGCGCAGCAGCGACAACACCGAGATCCTGCAGCGCTACGGCTGGGAGCCGTCGACCACTCTGGTCGACGGGCTCGAGCGCACCTACCGCTGGATCCACGACGAGGTCAAGGCCTCGCTGGCGCCGTAGGTGTCGGCCCTGAGATGAGCCCCTCGTGTCCTCGGCGGTGAGCAGGGCCCGCCGTGCCCTGCGCCGCCGGTGGCGGCGGCTGCGCTACGACACGCGGGCCATGCAGCTCACCCGGAACCTCGCCAAGCTCGTCCTGCTCCTGGTCGGTCTGGGCCTGGCCTGGATCGTCGTCACGGGGTTGGTCGCGAAGCGGGATCTCGCCCGGCTCGAGGGCCGAATCGCGGCGGTCCGCAACCTGGTCGCCGAGGGCCGGATCGCCGACGCGCGGGCGGTGGCCCGGTCGGTGCCCGCGGCTGCCGCGCACATCCGTCAGCTGACCTCGGGACCGGCCTGGTGGGTCGCCGCCCATGTGCCGGTGCTGGGCTCGCCCGCCGACGTGGTCCGCGGCACGACCGTCGCCGTCGATCGGGTCGGCAGCCAGGTCGTCCCCCAACTGCTCGACGTCGCGACGGAGGTCGATCCGGCGTCGCTGCGGTCGGCGGGAGACACCGTCCGGATCGACAATCTCGTGCGCTCGCGGCCGCGGCTGACGGCGGCAGCCGCGTCCCTCGCCCGCGTCAGCGACGAGGTCGGCCGGCTCCCCTCCCGGACCTGGCTCGGCGCCGTCGACGACTACCGGGTGCGCTTCACCCAGGAGCTGCGCGCCATTCGGGGTTACGTCGACGCCGCGGCGCGGGTGGCCGACGTCCTGCCGCCGATGCTCGGCCGCGACCATCCGCAACGGGTCTTCATCGGGCTGCAGAACGAGGCCGAGGCGCGGGGCACCGGCGGCCTGCCCGGCGCCTTCGCCATCGCCACGGTGAACCACGGGGTGATCCACTTCGACCGCTTCGAGAGCGACTCCGCGCTCATGCCGCCCAACCCGCTGCAGCAGATCAGGACCGGTCTCGATTTCGGGACGCAGTACGACGCGCTGTACGGACCCTCGCTGCCGACGACGACCTTCGCCGACTCGAACGTGAGCCCGGACTTCCGCTACGCGGCGCAGATCTGGGCGGCGATGTGGCAGCGGACGACCGGGCAGCACGTCGACAGCGTGATCGCGCTCGACCCGACCGCGCTGGCCAACTTCCTGGCCGTGACCGGTCCGGTGTCGATCGGTCCGGGCCGCGGAGTCGTCAGCGCCGACAACGTCGTGGCCCTCACCCAGCGCGACAACTACGCCCTCTTCGCCGACAACCTCGCGCGCAAGAACTACCTGGTTGCGATCCTGCGGGCCGTGGCCCACCGGGTGACCAGCGGTGTCGGGAACCCCGTGCTGCTCGTGCGCGCGGCCAGCCTGTCGGCCGAGCAGCAGCGGCTGCTCGTCTGGAACCGGGACGACGGCATCGAGGCGCGCATCCGCGAGACCGGGTTCTCGGGGGCGCTGCCGGCGGGGGCCCCGCCGTTCTCCGGCGTCATCGTGAACAACGCGGCCGCGGGCAAGCTGGACTACTACCTGCAGCGGTCGGTGACCTACGCCCGTACCGGCTGCGGGCCGACGCGCGACGTCGTCGCCACCGTCCAGCTCACCAACGACGCTCCCGCGAGCGGGCTGCCCAGCTACGTGACCGACCGGTTGGACACCCCGCCACCGGGCGCCCGGCCCGGCGACAGTCACATCATCCTCGACTACTACGCGACCGAGGGCGCCCTGCTGCAGGGCGTCACGGTCGACCGGCAGCGCGCGACCGCCGCCGTCCAGGACGTCTCGGGCTTCACCGTGGCGCGGCTGGACGTGCAGCTGCCCCGCGGCCGCACCCGGCAGATCGTGCTGCACTTCACCGAGCCGCCCGGACAGGGGCCGCCGGTCGTGTGGCGGCAACCCGGCGTCACGCCGATCTCGGTGCAGACCTTCAGCCAGGCCTGTTCGTGAGCCGGCGCTCACCCCGCCGATTCGACGACGACCTCTGCGGGCGCCGGCACCGCTGACTGGAACCGGGGGTCGGCCCGGTCGACGACCAGCAGCAGGTGATGCCCGCGCGCGACGGTCCAGGCCACCGGCGGCAGGGCGAGATCGAGATCCCGCGGCCGGCCCGGCGTGAGTCCGGTCGCCGTCACGGGCTGCCAGGTCATCAGCCGTCCCGTCCCGCGCTCGTCGACGTCGTAGAGGTAGGCGTACACGCTGGCCGCGCCGGCGCTCGGGCTCTCGATCCGCATCCGCACCCGCACGCTTCCGGCGACGACGCTCGGGCGAGCGGTCGTCGGCCCCGTCCAGAGCGCCGCCCGGTCGGGCGTGAGCTCCCGCGTCGTGATCTGCGGCGGCACGTACGGGCGGAACGTGAAGAACTGCGTCGGGCCGCTCGTGGCGACGCTGTCCGATCCGGCGGCGAGCGTGGCGGGCAGATCGACCGGTCGGAGCGTCGCCGGGGACGTCGGCCACGTGCTGAACCGGTGGACCGCCCCGGTCACGACGTCGCGCAGCTCGATCGGGCTCGCCCCGTGCGCCCGGCCGGCCCGACCGCGCAGGTAGTGGTCGAGCCAGGCCCGGGCGTCGTCCATCGTGGTGTCGGGCCGGCCGAAGAGGGCCCCGAGTTCCGGCCCGGCGTGATCGCCCGGGGCGAGCTGTAACCGTTTGGGACCGGTGAGCCGGTTGAACAGGGTGACGAGCTGGCCCGGCCCGAACAGCGAATCCTCGTACGCGTTCGCCAGCAGGATCGCCGGCCGGTTGGCGTTCAGCTGGGCGACGTAGGTCAGCGGTGAGCGCGCGGGGGACATCGCGCGGATCACGTCGCCGACGGCGGCCGGGTCGTCGGCCAGGGTCTGGCGCAGGTGCTCGACCTCGGGGGCCAGTCGCAGCGTGCCCGGTGCTGCCCCGAGCAGCAGGCGCAGGCCGAGAACGCTCGGCGTCGACTGCGGATCGAACGACGCGGCGAGGTCGGACCACGTGCTGAGCGCGGCGACGGCGCGGATCCGTCGGTCGTGCGCGGCGGCCAGCAGCGAGATGCCGGCGCCGTAGGAGATGCCGAGCAGGCCGATGTGGCTCCGGTCGGCCGGGGTGTGGGCGAGGGCCCAGGTGATCACGGTGCTCGCGTCGCGCTGTGTGGCCGGGCCGGCGAAGTCGACCGCGCCCGTCGACGTCGCGAAGCCGCGCTGGGCGTAGGCCACGACCTGGTAGCCGCTCGACGCGAGCGCGCGGCCGACGGCGCGGTACTCGGTCGCGGGCTGCCCCCAGCTCGCCGGCATCACCACGAGCGGGTGCGCCCCGCGGCCCCGCGGCGTGATGATCTCGGCGGCGAGGCTGACGCCGCTGCCGACCGGGACGGTGGCCGGGCGGTCGGACGCGACCCCGCCGATCGACGGGCTCGATCCGGAGCCGGGCCCGATCATCGCCACGACGGCGATGGCGGCCACCAGCACGAGCGCGGCGACGGCGACGAGCAGCCGCCGGGTGGGCGACGTCAGGGATCCCACGTTCATGGGCGTCTCACGTCCCGTCCGGGTCGGTCCCGCCCGACGTGACCAGGATGTCGGCGAGCCCGCGAGGAGCGAATCGCCGGGCGAAGTCGCGCTCGTTCGGGCCCCACACGTCGGTCCACAGTTCGGTCTCGAGCACGCCGCGGGCCACCGCGCGGGCCACTCCGCGAGCTGTGGCGGTGTCGAGGTCGACGTCGAGCCAGATCGTGGTGTCCAGCAACGGCAGCAGTTCGGGGTGGAGCAGCCCGATGCCCTCGACGATCAGGCCGGACCCGACGGCCCGCGTGACCGGCTCGGTGCACCACGTCAGCCAGTCGTTGCAGCTGTCGTAGGTGATGCCGGTAGCGCCGCCGCGGACCGGCTCGAGGACCTGCGTGGCGAGCCGCTGCCGGTCGAGCCCGGACCAGTCCGGCGACCGGGTGATCGCTTCGGCAGTGGCGAACTCGTCGATGCCGACGACCGAGGTTCCCAGCATCTCGCCGAGCGCGTCGGCGAGGGTCGTCTTCCCGCTGCCGCCGTATCCCGAGATCGCCACCACGCCGGGGCGATCACGCGGGGCCCGCTGCCGGATCAGCGCCGCCAGCTCCGCCAACGAGGGGCGGTACGCGAAACGATCCATCCCGCTCAACCTACCGACGGGGCGTCAGTCGAACTCGGTGAGCACCAGCCAGGTCTTGCCGTCGATCAGCTCGCGGGCGGCGTCGAGGTGCCCGGCGTGGGTCGAGGTCTCGACGATGACGTGCAGCAGCAGATCGCGCGCGTTCTCGAGTCGCCAGTCGCCGAACAGCTCCCGCGGCCACCACGCGGGCTCGGCGTCGAGATCGGTCGCGGCCACGGCCGCGTCGGAACGCTCGGCCGCCTCGCGGTACGCGGCGAGGATCGGCGCGGCCGCCGCATCGGCCGGCACGTGCCACACGCCGGTGTCGGTGCGCGAGTCGAGCTGCGCGATCGCCGCCGGCTCGCCGGTGAGTACGGCACCGAACCAGAAGCGCTCGACGTCGACGGTCAGGTGCTGGACGAGACCCAACGCGCTCCACCCGCTCGGCAGCACCGGCCGGTGCAGCGCGGCGTCGTCGAGGCCGTCCAGCGCGCCGAGCACGTGGCGGCGCCCCGAGCGCAGGTGGTCGAGCAGCATGGCCCTTTCGTCGGTCATGCCGCCATCGTTCCAGGTCGCGATCCGGAGCCGGCGGCGACCGTGCGCCGACCTACGGGTGAATCCTGCCCGAATTCGGGCAGATAGTTGCAACCAGACGGGCGGGACGGGCATCGTGGCCGGGTGATCGATCGTCCGCTCGTCGAACGCGTCGCCGCGTCGACCGGGCTCGCGCCGGGTGAGGCGGCCCGCGTCGTCGACGACGTCCTCGCCTGGTACCGCGAGAGCGTCGAGTCCTACGTGGTCCGCCGGCACGGCGAACTGCGCCTGCGCGGGCAGCACAACCCGGAGATCTTCCGGGCGATCGCGGCCGAGCTCGCCGAGCGGGTGGTGGCGGCGCCGTCCCTGACCGAACGCCAGCTCCGCCGCATCGTCTACGGCTGAGCCCACCGAGCGAACAGAGCCCACCGAGAGAAATGAGAGCACCACCATGTGCGGAATCGTCGGCTACGTCGGACGGCAGAACGCCGTCCCGATCGTCCTGGAGAGCCTGGCCCGGCTGGAGTACCGCGGCTACGACTCGGCCGGGATCGCGGTCGGCTCGGAGCGCGGGACGCGGATCTTCCGCCGCGTCGGACGGGTACGCGACCTCGAGGCGTCCCTGCCGAAACGGCTGTCCGGTCGCACCGGCATCGGGCACACCCGTTGGGCCACCCACGGCTCGGTGATCGAGGCGAACGCGCACCCGCAGACGAGCGCCGACGGACGCATCAGCGTGGTGCACAACGGCATGATCGACAACGCGGCGGCCTTACGGGCCGAACTCGAGGCCGCCGGCGTCGCGTTCGCCTCGGAGACCGACACCGAGGTGATCGCGCAGCTGATCGCCCGGGCCCGGGCGGACACGCCGGAGGCCGCCGTTCTCGATGCGCTGGCCCGGGTCACCGGCACCTACGCGGTCGTCGTCCTCGACGCCCAGCACCCCGATCGCCTCGTCCTGGCCCGCAACGGGTCGCCGCTGATCATCGGCGTCGGCGATCACGAGATGTTCGTCGCCAGCGACCTGAGCGCGATCGTGCGGCACACGTCGTCCGTCGTCATGCTCGACGACGGCGAACTGGCCACGGTGACCGCGGACTCGTTCCGCACCTTCACCCGCGAGGAGTCGGACACCGCCCGGACCCCGACCGACGTCGACCTCGCCGTCGAGGGCATCGAGCTCGGCGACCACGCGCACTTCATGCACAAGGAGATGCACGATCAGCCGGCCGCGGTCGAGAGCGTGCTGCGCGGGCGGCTCGACGACCGGTTCGGCACCGCCCGCCTCGACGGCCTCAACCTGAGCGCGCGCGAGCTGCGCGAGTTCCGCCGGGTGAAGATCCTGGGCTGCGGCTCGGCGTACTACGTCGGCCAGCTCGGCGCCGGGCTCATCGAGGAACTCGCACGCGTCCCGGCCGACGCCGAGGCGGCGTCGGAGTTCCGCTACCGCAACCCGATCATCGAGCCCGACACGCTCTACATCGTGGTGAGCCAGTCGGGCGAGACCGCCGACACCGCCTTCGCGGTGCGCGAGATCAAGCGGAAGGGCGGACGCGTCGTCGGGTTGGTGAACGTCGCCGGATCCTCGATCGCCCGGGAGGTCGACGGCGGGCTGTACCTGCACGCCGGCCCCGAGGTCGCGGTCGCCTCGACCAAGGCGCTGACGAACATGGCGGTCGCATTCGCGCTCGTCGCCCTGATGCTCGGCCGCGTGCGCGACCTCTCCTTCGCCGACGGCGGGCGCATCGTCGCCGGTCTGCGGGCCCTGCCGGAGCAGATCGGGCAGATCCTGGCCGAGGAGCAGCGGATCGCCGAGGTGGCCGCGGATCTCGCCGCCGCCTCGAGCCTGTTCTTCGTCGGGCGGGTGCAGGGCTACCCGGTCGCGCGGGAGGGAGCGCAGAAGTTCAAGGAGATCTCCTACCGGCACGCCGAGGCCTACCCGGCGAGCGAACTCAAGCACGGTCCGCTGGCCCTGATCGACGCCTCGCTGCCGACGGTCGCGATCCTGCCGGACGACGCGCTGCTGGACCGCAACCGCGCGGCCGTGCAGCAGATCGCCGCACGGGGCGGCCCGGTCGTGGCGGTCACCCACCCTGGGGTCGACGTCGGCATCGAGGGCGCGCCGACTGTGGTCGTGCCCAAGAGCGAGCCGGAACTCGATCCGATCCTGATGACGATCCCGCTGCAGCTACTCGCCTATCACGCCGCGGTCACCCTGGGCCTCGACGTGGACAAGCCGCGGAACCTCGCGAAGTCGGTGACGGTCGAGTAGCGCAGCCTTCCTCAAGATCGTCTCGAGGCAACCGATTCAAACCGCGTGACTGCCGACATGTCCGACATCCCGGGCCGCACGACCGTGACGGGGAGCGAGGCGCTCCACCAGATCGCGCAGGCCCGCTACGAACTGGAGCGGCCGCACCTCATGCTCGCAGCAGTGGGTCGACGCCCGCTGATCCCCTCCGACGTCCGGGCTCGCCTCGCCTCGCTCGCCGCCGAGCTGCCGACACCGTCGCCGGAGTCCGATCGTGGAGGTCTCGCCCGCGACGTCGAACAGGCCGGTGTGCTGCATGCGGAGGGGCGCCGAGTGTTGTTCGGCTGGCTGAACAGCACCCGGAACGGCTGACGGCACCAGGGCCCGATCGACGCATCGCGATCAGCGGAATCTGTCGGGGTGACAGGATTTGAACCTGCGGCCTCTTCGTCCCGAACGAAGCACGCTACCAAGCTGCGCCACACCCCGAAGTGCAACCGCTCCAGCATAACCGGTGCCCGGAACGGGTTCAGCCACGGCCTCCGCGCGGGACGAGGGTGAGCAGGGTGGCCTCGGGGCGACAGCAGAAGCGCACCGGCGCGTAGGGGTTGGTGCCCAGGCCGGAGCAGATGTGGAAGTACATGCCGCCGTCCCACTGGTGCAGCCAGCGGGCCCGGCGGCGATCGATGCCACAGTTCGTGACGATCGCCGGGCCGAACGGAACGCGGATCTGGCCGCCGTGGGTGTGCCCGGCCAGCAGCAGGTCGTAGCCGTCCCGGGCAAAGGCCTCCAGCAGCGCGGGCTCGGGGGAGTGCGTGACCCCGATGCGCACCCCGGCGGCGGGTTCGGCCGGCCCGGCGATGCGCTCGTAGCGGGCCTTGCGCAGATGCGGGTCGTCGGTGCCGGCGAAGGCCACCTTGGTCGAGGCGGCCTCGAGCACGGTGCGGACATGGGTCAGGTCGGTCCAGCCCCCGGCCGCCATCGCGCGGGCCAGTTCGGGCCAGGGCAGCCGCTCGCCGTGCACCCGGTTCGACTCGGGAAAGAAGTAGCGCACCGGGTTCTTCGGCTTCGGCGCGTAGTAGTCGTTGTTGCCCGGCACGAACACGCCGGGAAAGGCGAGCAGCGGTTCGAGCGA
The DNA here is from genome assembly GCF_036000465.1 of Jatrophihabitans sp. Taxonomy (GTDB): domain Bacteria; phylum Actinomycetota; class Actinomycetes; order Mycobacteriales; family Jatrophihabitantaceae; genus Jatrophihabitans. The sequence goes on from NZ_DASYFV010000070.1 coordinate 56,133, forward strand.
GTGCATGACGGCCGGGATCGCGTCGGCGGCCGAGAGCGTGTCGCCGGTGTTGACGACGAGGTCGGGCTCGAGCCGGGCGAGGTCGCGGATCCAGGCGTGCTTGCGCGCCTGCCGCGCGGTGATGTGCAGGTCGGACACGTGCAGGATGCGCAGCGGCGCCGCGCCCTCGGCGAGCACCGGCACGTCGAACTGGCGCAGCGTGAACGCATTGCGCTCGACGAGGCCGCCGTAGAGCAGGCAGCCGACGCCGGCGGCGCCGACGGTGGCGGTCAGGCGGCCGGCGGTGTTCATCCGGCCAGAGTACGTAACGACCGCACCCCGACGCGGCGGCGCTCAGCGGCGGCAATCCGTTGCCGTCGCGTCGGTACCGTTGCGACCATGGCCGAACTGAAGGCGCGACTGCACGCCGACCTCACCACTGCGATGAAGGCTCGCGACGAGCTGACCACCGCAACGCTGCGCATGGTGCTCGCGGCCGTCACGACCGAGGAGGTCGCGGGCAAGACCGCCCGCGAGCTCTCCGACGACGAGGTGCAGAAGGTCCTCGCCCGCGAGGGCAAGAAGCGCCGCGAGGCCGCCGAGGCGTTCGACGCCGCGCACCGCACCGAGCTGGCGGCCCGCGAACGGGCCGAGGGTGGCGTCCTCGAGCGCTACCTGCCGGCCCAGCTCGGCGACGACGAGCTCGTCGAACTGGTCCGCGCGGCGGTCGCCGAGACCGGTGCCTCCGGCCCGCAGGCCATGGGCTCGGTGATGAAGGTCGTGCAGCCGCGGGTGGCCGGCCGGGCCGACGGCAGGCGGGTCAGCGACGAGGTGCGCCGCCAGCTCGCCTGACCGGCGATCAGTGGCCCGGGCCGTGCGACTTCGTGCGGGTGGGCGGGGCCGGCAGGGACGGGCTCGGGTTCGGCACCGACGAGGAGCCATGCGGCGCCGGCCCCCTCGACCTCGGTGGCGGCGGCACGTAGACCGGCTTCGGGACGTACACCGGCTGCGACTTGCCGGTGCTGAGGCAGACCGTGACCAGGGAGCCGGCCGGGGCGCGGGTCGGACCGTAGTAGCCGACGGTGTCGAGCGGCTGGTCGCTCGGGCAGAGGTCGGTGCTGCTGCCGGTGAGCAGACGCAGGCCGAAGTTCGCCTGCGCGAGCGTGCGCTTCGCGTCGTCGATCGTCTGGCCGAGGATGTACGGGACGTCGTTCCCGGGCACGGAGTCGGGCGACTTCCAGCTCCAGGTCTGGTTCCCCAGCGTGGTGCCGAGCGCGTTCACCCAGATCGACGACGCGTACTTGCCGTACGCGGTGCCGTCCTTGATGCCGGGAAGACCGGTGGCGGCGCGGAACGGGTAGTCGAAGTTGATCAGAGCGCTGGTGGCGACGAGGTTCGGCGTCATGCCGACGAACCAGATCGAGGCGTTCTTGTCGCTCGGCCGCCCGCGGGAATCGACCGCACCGACCGTGCCGGTCTTGCCGGCGACGACGCTGTGGCCGTCGGAGTACCAGCTCTGGAACGCCTGGTACGACGTGCCGTCACCCTGGGTGTCACCGGTCAGGATGTCGACCGCCTGCCGCGCCACCTGCGGGGCGACGACCTGGACGCCGGCGGTGCGCCGCACCGGCAGCGCCTGGCCGTTGCTGTCGGTGATGGACGAGACCGGCGCGGGGGCGTAGAAGCGGCCGTCGTTGGCGATCGCGGCGTAGGCGCCGGCCATCTCCAGCGGGCTGGCCGGCACGCTGCCGAGCACGAAGCGCTGGGCCTGCTGCTGGGCGTTGATCTCCTGGCCCAGCGTGAGCTTCTGCAGGTCACCCGGCTGGCCCAGGCTGCTGATGCCGAGCTTCTGCGCCAGCGTGATCATCGGGTCCAGCTTGCAGCCGAGGAACTGGTCGGCGAAGCCGACGAAGAACGTGTTGGACGACTTGACCGTGGCCGAGCGGAGGGATTCGTTGAGGTTGTAGCTCTCGTCGGCGTCACCGTTGCTCGACTTGCTCTTCACCGCGCAGTTCTGCGTCGTGTAGCTGCCGCTGTTGCCGACGGTCTCGAGCTGCCACGTCGTCGGCACGCCCGTCTCGAGCGCGGTGAGCAGCGGGAACAGCTTGAACGTCGACGCCGAGGGCGAGACGTGGCTGGTGAACACCGGCTGCTCGGTCTCGCCCGGGCCGGTGCCGTAGCGCTTGCTGGTGGCCATGGCCAGGATGTCGCCCGACCGCGGGTCGACCACCGGCAGCACCGAGGTCATCGGCGACTTCGCCGGGATCAACTTGTCGATCCGGGACTGCGCGCTGTTCTGGATCGCCGGGTCGAGCGTGGTGACGATCTTCAGGCCACCGGTCTGCAGCTCGCTGTCGGAGATCTTGTTGACCGTCTCCAGCCAGTTGCGGGTGTATTCGCAGAAGAACGCGGCATTGAGGACGGTCGTGGACGCGTTGGCGCAGCCCTGCTTCACCTGCGGCGGGGCGTCGGTGGCGAGCTGGATCGGCAGCGCCATCTGGCGGTCGGCCTCGGCCTGGGGGAGCTTGCCGACGTCGACGAGGTTCTGCAGCACCTGGTCGCGGCGTTCCTTCGCGGCCGCGCGGTTCAGGAACGGGTCGTAGGCCGACGGCGCGCGCAGCATGCCGACCAGCAGGGCACCCTCGCCGAGGGTCAGGTTCTTGGCCGGCTTGTTGAAGTAGGTCTGGGCCGCGGTCTCGATGCCGTAGGCGTGCTCGCCGAAGAAGGCGATGTTGAGGTAGTTGGTGAGGATCGTGCCCTTGGACTCGTGCAGGGTGCCCTCGATGTAGAGGGCGCACTTCGCGTCCTCGATCTTGCGCTGCAGGTTCTGGTCGATGGCCGCCTGCTGCTTCGCCACGTTGTCGCCGGCCTGGTAGTACCGGATCTGCTTGACGTACTGCATCGTCAGCGTCGACCCGCCCTGGGTGTCGCCGCTGCTGGTGCTGACGGCCGAGCGCAGCAGGCCGCGCATGTCGACGCCGTGGTGGCTGTAGAAGCGGCGGTCCTCGGTGGCGACCAGGGCGTCCTGCACCGACTGGGGGATGTCCTTCAGCGACACCGGCTGGCGGTCCTGGCTGAACAGGGTGGCGATCTGGGTCTTGCCGTCCTTCGCGTACAGGGTGGTGCGCTGCGGCGGCTTGCTCTCCTGCAGGTTGCATGCGGTGTCCCGGAACCGGTCGGCCTCGTGGCCGGCCACCAGGCCGAGCCCTCCGACGTAGGGCAGCGCGAGCCCGGCCACCAGCACGCCCGCTGCCACGAGGGCGGCCACGAGCTTGCCGAGCGTCAAGAACGGATTGGGGCTTCCCGGAATACCTGCCACGAGGCATCAGGGTACGTGGGTATCGGGACATCCCGCCCCGATCCTCTGGTTCGGCTCAGTTGTGCGGACGCCCGAAACCGGCGGTGCGGCCCGGAACCTCAGGACCCGAGCAGGTCGCCGATGGTTCGCAGGCCGTCGAGGTCGTGGACGTCGGCAGGCAGCGCGGGGACCGAAACCAGCGGCACGAGCGGATGGGCCGAGGAGAAGCGCTTGGTCATGCGGGCGTCGTGCTCGGCCGCGGTGGCGATCTCGGCGTGCACCCGCAGCGCCGCCTCGGCGAGCGCCTCGGCCGCGCCGCCGTCCTTCGCGGTCGAGGCCTTCGCGGCGGCGGTGTCGGCGGCGACCTCGGCCCGCGCCGCCGGCATCGGTTCGTCGTTCTCGACCGCGGCGGCGCGCCGGACCCGGTTGACGATCACGCCCGACAACGGCATCTGCTCCTGCGACAGGCGCTCGACGAAGTAGGACGCCTCGCGCAGGGCGTCGGGCTCGGGGGCGGCGACCACGACGAAGGCCGTGCCGGGCTGCTTGAGCAGCTCGTAGGTCTGCTGGGCCCGCTCGCGGAAGCCGCCGAACATCGACTCCAGGGCGGTGACGAACGTGGACAGGTCGTTCAGCAGGTCGCCGCCGATCACCTTGGTGAAGACGCGGGCCACCATGCCCACCGAGACCGTGACGACCTTCATGTAGGCCTTGCCGCCGGCCTTGGCCGGGGCGGTGAGCACCCGGATCATCCGGCCGTCGAGGAAGCGTCCCAACCGGTTCGGGGCGTCGAGGAAGTCCAGCGCCGAGCGCGACGGCGGAGTGTCGACGATGACGAGATCCCACTCGTTCGCCGCGACGAGCTGGCCCAGCTTCTCCATCGCCATGTACTCCTGCGTGCCGGCGAAGGACGAGGACAGCGATTGGTAGAAGGGGTTCTTGAAGATCTGCTCGGCCCGTTCCGGCGTCGAGTGCTCGAGCACGACGTCGTCGAACGTCCGCTTCATGTCGAGCATCATCGCGAAGAGCTGCCCGTTCGCGACGCCCTTGACCTCGCGCGGGGTGTTGTCGAGTTCGGTGAGCCCCATCGACTGCGCGAGCCGGCGGGCCGGGTCGATGGTGAGCACGACGGTGCGGCGGCCGGCCTCGGCGCCGATGAGCGCCATCGCCGCGGCCGTCGTCGTCTTGCCGACGCCGCCGCTGCCACAGGTGACGACGACCCGGGTGGCCGGGTCGCGGACGAGCGCGGCGACGTCGAACGGGGGGCTCGCCTTCTTCACGACTCGTCCTCGACGAAGCAGGCCGCGAGCTCGGTGAGTTCGCCGAGCTCGACGGGCGGGTTCAGGTCGGGGAGCTCGATACGCGGGAGGTCGAGGGCGTCGAGTCGCTCGGCGTTCTCCTCCTGCACCCGCTGGCGCTGTGCGTAGTCGGCCATCTCCTGGGCCAGCGCGGGAGCGTGCACGACCGCGACGCCGGCCTTGCGCAGGCCGGCCGCCAGCGCCTTGACGTCGACCGTGCCGTCGGCGCCGACCTGACCGGCGCCGATGAGCGCGGGCCGGGCCCGGTTGACGATCACGGCGCCCAGCCGGAAGCCGAGCGCGGCCAGCTCCCCGGCGGCGTCGATCGTCTCCTGCACCGGCATCTCCTCGAGCAGGGTGACGATGTGCACCGCCGTGCGCGAGCCGTGCAGCAGCTGGATGACGCCCTCGCTCTGCTTGTTGATCGGGCCGAACTTGGTCAGCTTCGCGACCTCTTGCGTCGCGTCGAGGAAGCGGCCGATGCGGCCGGTCGGGGGCGCGTCGAGCACGACCGCGTCGTAGGACGGCTTGCCGGCGGAGTCGACCCGGGTGACCGCCTCCTTGACCTTGCCGGTGAGCAGGACGTCGCGCAGGCCGGGCGCGAGCGTGGTCACGAAGTCGACGGCGCCCATCTTGCGGAGTCCGCGGGCCGAACGCTTGAGGCCGTAGAACATCTCGAGGTACTCGATCATCGCCTGCTCGGGGTCGATCGCGAGCCCGTACAGCTCACCCCGGTTCGCCATGGTCGTCAGCCGGACCTCTTCGTACGGCATCGGCGGGGTGTCGAAGAGCTGGGCGATGGCCTGGCGCGACTCGACCTCGACGAGCAGCACCTTCTTGCCGGTCGTCGCGAGCGCCAGGGCCAGGGCAGCGGCGGCGGTGGTCTTACCGGTGCCGCCCTTGCCGGTGACGACGTGCAGCCGGGCGCCGCTCGGGATGCCCGCGACCAGTGACGCGGGGGCGCTCGCGGGGCTCGCGGCGACGCGGGGGGCGGCCATGAAGTCAGCGTAGGAGATGGCGACACCCCTGGCTCGTCGGGAGCCGTCGCGTGTGACCGACGTAGCGGATACGGTCGCGAGATGTCCTCTCCGCAGCCGTCCCCGCTCGCCCGCCTCGCCGAACTGGGCCTCACGCTGCCCACCGTCGTGCCGCCGCTCGCCTCCTACGTCCCCGCTCAGCGGTCGGGGTCGTTCGTCTTCACCGCGGGCCAGCTGCCGATGGTCGAGGGCAAGCTCCCGGCGACGGGCAAGGTCGGCGCCGAGATCGACGCGGACGCCGCGAACACCCTCGCCCGCACCGCCGCGCTCAACGGCCTGGCCGCCGTCGACGCGCTCGTCGGGCTCGACTCGGTCGTCCGCGTGGTGAAGGTCGTCGGGTACGTCGCCTGCGCGCCCGACTTCACCGGCCACCCGGCCGTGATCAACGGGGCGAGCGACCTGCTGGGCGAGGTGTTCGGTGCGGCCGGCCAGCACGCCCGTTCGGCCGTGGGGGTGGCCTCGCTGCCGCTCGACTCGCCGGTCGAGGTCGAGCTGATCGTCGAGGTCCGCTGATGACCGAGGCCGACGCCGCGGCCCGGCGCGAGGCGCGGGCCGACGTGCCGGTGCGCGACGCCGCCACGGTCGTGCTGGTCCGCGACGGCGCCACCGGCATCGAGGCCTGGATGCTCACCCGGGTGACGCAGATGGCGTTCGCCGCCGGCATGTCGGTGTTCCCGGGCGGGCGCGTCGACGACGAGGACGCCGCGCTCCCGGTCGTCGGGGCCGACCTGCCGAGCCTGGCCGCGCGCTTCGACTGCACCGAGGACCTGGCGCGCGCCCTCATCGGCGCCGCGGTGCGCGAGACGTTCGAGGAGACGGGCGTGCTGCTGACCGCGCCGTTCGCCGATCTCGCCGAGGCGCGCGAGGACGTCGAGGCCGGCCGGGTGCCGTTCGGTGACCTGCTGCGCTCGCACGAGCTCGCCGCGGACGCGTCGGTGCTGCACCCGTGGTCGCGCTGGGTCACGCCGAAGGGGGAGAAGCGACGCTACGACGCGCGGTTCTTCCTCGCCGAGCTGCCGGCCGGGGCCGAGGCGTGCGATGTCACCAGCGAGTCGAGCACGGCGTCGTGGCTGCCGATCGGCGCGGCGATGGAGGAGGCGCAGCGGGGCGAGCGGCAGCTGCTGCCCCCGACCATGGCGACGCTGTCGTCGCTGCAGGCGTTCGGCACGGTGGCCGAGGCGGTGGCGTCGGCCCCGGCGCGCTCGCTCGCGCCGATCCGGCCGATGGTGAAGGTGGCCGACGACGGGACGGTGAGCATCGAACTTCCCGACGGCACGATCGTCCCCATACCCCAAAGCATGTTCAAGTGACGCATCCGGCGTACGAGACGCTGCGGCGGGTCTCGCCGATCGCGTCGGTGCTGCTGCAGGACAACGCCGGACCGATGACCCTCGACGGCACGAACACCTGGCTGCTCCGGGCGCCGGACTCGTCGTCGGTGGTCGTGGTCGATCCCGGCCAGACCGACGACGCCCACCTGGACAACCTGCTCGCCGTCGCGCCGGAGATCTCGCTGGTGCTGCTGACGCACGGGCACCACGACCACAGCGAGTCGGCCGCGGCGCTCCACGAGCGCGCCGGCGTGGCCGTGCGGGCGATCGACCCGGCGCACTGTCACGGGGCCGGCGCCCTCGAGCACGGACAGACGTTCGAGGTCTCCGGGGTGCGGGTGTCGGTGCTGGCCACGCCCGGGCACACCGCCGACTCCGCGTCCTTCGTGCTCGACGGCGTCCCCGACGTCGGCGCCGCCGTGCTGACGGGTGACACGATCCTCGGCCGCGGCACGACCGTCGTCGCGCACCCCGACGGGCAGCTCGGCGCCTACCTCGAGTCGCTGCAGCTGCTGCGCGGGCTCGGTGCCATTACCGTGCTGCCCGGCCACGGCCCGGAACTGCCCGCCGCCGAGCAGGTCGCCGGCTTCTACCTGGCCCACCGCCAGGAACGCCTGAACCAGGTGCGGACCGCGCTCGCATCACTGGGCCCGACCGCGACCGCCCGCCAGATCGTCGAAGTCGTCTACGCCGACGTCGACGAATCCGTCTGGTGGGCCGCCGACCTGTCAGTGGAAGCCCAGTTGAAATACCTGCGCGACGGCGTTTGATCCCGTCTTCCCTGCGGGTGACCGCTTCGACATCCGAGACCGGTCCGCCGCGAGGAAGATCCGATCATCTCGCCCGGCGGGCGAGCCGCTCGCGGTCGAGGATCACCACGCTCTTGCCTTCCAGGCGCAGCCAGCCGCGGGAGGCGAAGTCGGCGAGGGCCTTGTTGACCGTCTCGCGGGAGGCGCCGACGAGCTGGGCGAGCTCCTCCTGGGTGAGGTCGTGGGTGACCCGCAGCTGACCGCCGTCGATCGAGCCGAAGCGCTGGGCCAGCTGCAGCAGCTGCTTGGCCACGCGGCCGGGGACGTCGACGAAGATGAGGTCGGCCAGCATCGTGTTGGTGCGGCGCAGCCGGCGGGCCACGACGCGCAGCAGCTGCAGCGCGATCTGCGGCCGCTCGGTGGCCCACTTCTGCAGCGCCGCCTTCGGCAGCTTGGCCAGGCGGGCGTCGGTGACGACCGTGGCCGTGGCGGTGCGCGGGCCCGGGTCGAACAGCGACAGCTCGCCGAACTGGTCCGACGGCCCGTAGATCGCCACCAGGTTCTCCCGGCCGTCGGGCGAGCGCCGCCCGAGCTTCACCTTGCCGGCCAGCACGATGTAGAGGCTGTCGCCGGGCTCGCCCTCGTTGAAGAGGACAGCGCCGCGCGGCGCCTCGAAGATCTCGAACTCGCCCGACAGCGCCTCGACGTCGTCAGGGTCGACGCCCTGGAACAGCCCGGCCCGGCGCAGAATTTCGTCCACGTGTGCTCCTCGATCGCCCGCGAATGCGAACCTCGTCACAGTCTCGCGGAAGTCTAGGGCACAGGCGAATACCGGCCCTGTTCAGTTACCTGCTTTGTGCCATCCGCGTCGGCGCAACCGGTTCAGACCGAGGCGGGTGCGGAAGCGCGACAGCGCCGAATCCGTGCCCTCGCGGACGAAGGTGTCGAGCTCTTCAGGGTTGGCGTCGTCGAGGAACTGCTCGATCTGACGCTCGACCGCGATCTGGCTCAGCGGCTCCTCCACCCGTCCCATGAGCATGACGAAGCCCAGCAGGACGAAGGGGAACAACAGCAGCGCGAAGCCGATCATGGTGAGGAGCATTCTGCCCCATCGGGGCCGGGCACCGGCAACCGACACGGCCCCCGGCGTCGGACGGTGCTCGTAGGCTCGGCTCGTGCCAGCAATCGAGGAGTCCCCGCTCGCGCTCACCCGGCGGGCGAGGCGGATCAACCGCGAACTCGCCGACCTCTATCCCGACGCCCACTGCGAGCTCGACTTCACCACCCCGCTCGAGCTGTCGGTGGCCACGATCCTGTCGGCCCAGTGCACCGACAAGCGGGTCAACGAGGTCACGCCGGCGCTCTTCCGCCGCTACCCGACGGCCGCCGACTACGCCGGCGCCGACCGGGCCGAGGTCGAGGAACTGATCCGCCCGACCGGGTTCTTCCGCAACAAGACCACCTCGGTCATCAAGCTGGGGCAAGCCCTGGTCGAGAACTTCGACGGCGAGGTGCCGCGCACGCTGAAGGAACTCGTCACGCTGCCCGGCTTCGGCCGCAAGACCGCCAACGTCGTGCTGGGCAACGCCTTCGACGTCCCGGGTCTCACCGTCGACACCCACTTCGGCCGGCTCGTGCGGCGCTGGGGCTGGACGACCGAGACGGATCCGGTGAAGGTCGAGGCCGTGGTGGCCGAGCTGATCCCGAAGAAGGAATGGACGATGTTCAGCCACCGGGCCATCTGGCACGGCCGGCGCATGTGCCACTCCCGCAAGCCGGCCTGCGGCGCCTGCCCGATCGCCCGCCTGTGCCCGGCCTTCGGCGAGGGACCGACCGATCCGGTGGTCGCGGCCAAGCTGGTCAAGTCCGTCGACCAGATGTTGAGTTCGTGAGCGACGACCTGCCCGACTGGCTGCAGGCGCTGGCCCGGGCGGCGCGGGATGTCGACGCCGAGTCCCTGACGCGCTTCCTGCCGCCCGACGACGGGACGGGCCGCGCCTCGGCCGTGCTCATCGCGTTCACCGACGGCCCGGGCGGCCCGAGCGTGCTGCTCATCGAGCGCGCGGCGGACATGCGCAAGCACGCGGGGCAGGTGGCGTTCCCCGGCGGCGCCCTCGACGCCACCGACGCCTCGGCCCGGCACGCGGCGCTGCGCGAGGCCGAGGAGGAGGTCGGCCTCGATCCGGCGAGCGTGCGCGTGGTCGCCGAGCTGCCCGACCTGTTCATTCCGGTGTCCGGCTTCGTCGTCACGCCGGTCATCGCGTGGTGGCAGGATCCGCACGAGGTGCGGGCGGTCGACGAGGCCGAGGTCGCCCGGGTGGCGATCGTCCCGATCGACGAGCTCACCGATCCGGCCAACCGGTTCAGCGCCCGGCACCCGCTCGGCTTCACCGGCCCCGGGTTCGACGCCGCTGGTCTCTACGTGTGGGGCTTCACCGCGATGCTGCTCGACAAGCTGCTCGAGATCGGCGGTTGGGCCCGCCCCTGGGACTCCTCGATCGAGCGGCCGCTGCCGCCGGGCATGATCGCGTCCCGGTCCAGCTGAGTGCGTGGTCGGCTCCCAGGACCCCGCCGGTACCGTCGGAGCATGTCCTCCCGCCGTGCGGTGATCCTGGCCGCTGCGGCCGTGGCCCTCGTCGCCACCTCGTGCAGCAATTCCGCGTCCTCGGTCAACAAGCGTCCCCACGTGGGCGACAGCACCGCGAGCGTCGTCGACGGCATCCAGCAGGTCACCGTCACGACCGGTTCGGACTACCGCTTCCACCCCTCGACGATCGTCGTGCACCCGGGCCGGGTGCGGGTGATCCTGGTGAACCGGCGCGACGCCAACAGCTCGGCCCCCCACAATTTCTCGGTGCAGGGGCTGCCCGGCGCCTTCGTGCCGCTCACCGCCGCCGGCCAGACGCAGGCCGCCACCTTCACCGCGCCCGCTCCCGGCCGATACACCTTCGTGTGCACCATCCACGTCGCGCAGGGCCAGACGGGCGTGCTGATCGTGAAACCGGGTGAGCCGGGCTCGTGAACATCCTCGACGTCGTCATCGTCCTCGCCGCGATCGCCTACGGAATCGGCGGTTTCCGCAGCGGTGCCGTCGTCGGCATCTTCTCCCTCGCCGGGTTCTTCGGCGGCGCGATCCTCGGCAGCCAGCTGGCCGGCCCGCTCGGCGCGCGGCTGGCCTCCGGGCGGGCCCAGATCCCGATCGCCATCATCAGCGTGCTGGTGCTGGCCACCCTCGGTCAACTGCTCGGCGTCTACATCGCCGGGCACCTGAAGGAGCGTTTCGTCCGTGGCCGCGGGCGCCCGGTCGACCACGGCATCGGGGCGGCGCTCGGCGTGATCTCGGTGCTGCTGGTGGCCTGGATGGTCGCGGTGCCGCTCGCCTCCTCGCCCTACCCGTCACTCGCCGCCGAGGCCAGCCACTCGCGCATCGTGCGGGCGGTCAACGGCGCGGTGCCGAGCACCGTGCGCGGCCTGTACTCCTCGCTGCGCCACTTCCTCGACCAGAGCGGCTTCCCGCCGGTGCTGGGCGACTTCCCGTCGACGTCGGTCGTCCCGGTGCCGCCCCCGCCGAAGAACCTCACCCCGGCGCAGCAGCAGACGATCGCGACGGCCCAGCGCTCGATCCTCAAGATCTACGGGCAGGCCCCGGAGTGCGGCCGCGGCACCGAGGGCTCGGGCTTCGTCTACGCCCCGCACCGCATCCTCACCAACGCGCACGTCGTCGCCGGGGCGCACACGGTGCAGGTGCAGGTGTCGAGCTCGCAGCTGCTCAACGCCACCGTCGTCGTGTTCGACCCGAACCGCGACGTCGCCGTGCTCGACGTGCCGGACCTGACCGCCCCGCCGCTGCGCATCGCCGCCAAGCCGGCCTCGCGCGGCCAGGCCGCCGTCGTGCTGGGCTACCCCGAGAACGGCCCCTTCACGATCCGGGGCGCTCGCGTGCGCGGCCAGCAGACCGTGCGGGGCAGCAACATCTACGGCAACAGCGGCGTCACCCGCGAGATCTACTCGGTGCGCGCGGTCGTGCGCAGCGGCAACTCCGGCGGCCCGCTGCTGGCCTTCGACGGGTCGGTGCTCGGCATCGTCTTCGCCACCGCGCTCGACTCGCCCGACACCGGCTTCGTGCTGACCGATCAGGAGATCGGCGGACGGGCGGCGGAGGGGCGGACCGCCACTGCCGCGGTGAGCACGCAGGGCTGCACGCCCGACTGAGGTTCAGTGCTGCTTGGCCCAGCGGATCAGCTCGCCGCTGACGAACTCGGGTATCTCGTTGTGCGGGAAGTGCCCGACACCGTCGAGCACGCGCCACTCGTACGGGCCGGTGACGTACTGGCCCGAGCCCTGCGCCGTGGCCGGCAGGACGCAGGTGTCGAAGTCGCCGTGCAGGTGCAGCACCGGCGCCGTGATCGGCTGACGCATCGACGAGGCGTACCGGCGCCCGTCGGCCCGGAACACCGAGCGCAGCATCCAGCGGAAGTGCTCGGCGGCGCAGAACGAGACCGGGTGGATGCGCATGGCCTCGGCGTAGCGCTCGACGTCGGCGACGTAGCCGGGGGTGCCGCGCCAGCGCGGCCCGGTCCAACGGTCGTAGAGCCGGCGGACCCAGCGCGAGTCGCTGGAGATCAGGTTCTCCGCGCGACGGGGCACCTGGAACGTCCGTAGCGCGTAGGCCGAGGCGTGCCGCTGGGCCGCGCCCGCGCCGGGACGCAGCGCGGCCCGCATGCGCAGCGGGTGCGCCGCTCCGAGGACGACGATGCTGCGCACCACGCGCGGGTGCCGGGCCGCGATGGACCAGGCGAGCGTGCCGCCGACGTCGTTGCCGACGATCATCGCGTCGGCCTCACCGAGCGAGGTGACCAGAGCGGCCATGTCCGCGGCGAGGGTGGGCGTGTCGTAGCCGCGCGGCGGCTTGTCGCTCGCACCGTAGCCGCGCAGGTCGACCGCCACCGCCCGGTAGCCGGCGTCGGCGAGGTCGATCAGCTGCTGGTGCCAGCCCCACCAGAACTGCGGGAAGCCGTGCAGCAGCAGCACGAGCGGGCCGGTGCCGAGCTCGGCCACGTGCAGGGCGATGCCGTTCGCGCGCACCGTCCGGTGCGTCCAGGGTCCCTCGACCAGGACGACGGCGCTGTCGGGCGCGCCCGGAAGCGGGCCGAATCCCAAGGCTCAGCCGTGACTTCGCAGGTAGGCAACGGTTTCCTTCGACGTCGAGATCGTGCGCGCCGGTGCCTTGACCTTCTTCACCTTGCGGTAGCCGAGGAAGGCGAGCGCGCCGACGACGACGAGCTGCAGCACGAACACGATGAGGAACGCCAGCCAGCGGGAGAGGCCGAGGGCGGCGATGCCCTCGGCGAGCGTCAGGAAGCCGAAGGTCAGCGAGAAGATCAGGACGACCGCGGCGGCGCCGAACATGCCGATGCCGACACCGGCGTTCTTCACCGACGAGCGCAGTTCGAGCTTGGCCAGCTCGATCTCGCTGCGGATCAGGGTCGAGAGGTGCTCGGACGCGTCGGACACGAGCGAACCGAGGCTGGGCTCGGCGGCGTGCCGGCCGGGGGCCGACGGGTCAGCGCTCACGTTCGGCGTCGGGGTCGTCGGCTGCAGCGGGACCGTCACGGATCGGCTCCTTCGGCGAGGAAAGCGGTGTCCCGGTCGGGCGGGCACGGACCGCAGGTTGGTCGAATCATTGCAGCCTGCCCCGGCGGGTGCACTCGATCACCCCCGTGCGCCGTGTCGAGGGGCCCGGCGCCGGTGGTGGTTACTGTCGCCTCGTGCCCTCGGATCCGCTCGCGCCCCTGCTCGATCTGCCGCGGGTGTCCGACGCCGTCGCCCGCACCCGAACCGCGGTCGACGCGCTGCTGGGCAACCGCACGCTGCGGCGCAGCTCGGCCGACGTGTCGGCGGAATCCTCGCTGCGCGGCGCGTGGGCCTCGGCCTGGCTGTCCGGACGCGAGGTGGCGCTCGACGACGTGCGCTCGGGCGCGCTCGCGAGCGACCCGGTCGTGCAGGGCGCGCTGCGGGCCCAGGCGGCGGTGCCGCAGCTGACCGACACGTGGACCCGGGCGCCGCGGCAGGCGCTGGCCCGGCTCCACGCGGTGGCCGCCGCCGACCTGGTGAGCGACACCGACGAGCTGGGGCGTCCGACCGCCGAGGCGGCGCCGCGACTCGACACGCTCTCCGAGGTCCTCGGCCTGACGACCGCGCCGGCCGTGGTGGTCGCGGCGATCGTCCACGGCGAGTTGCTTGGGCTGGACGCCTTTCCGCCGGTGTCGGGCATCGTCGCCCGCGCCGCGGTGCGGCTGACCCTGGTCGAGCGCGGACTCGACCCCAAGTCGCTGGTCGTCATCGAGGCCGGGCACCGGGAACTCCACTCGTCCTACGAGGCGGCGCTCGCCGAGTACCGCAGCGGCACGCCCGACGGCATCGCGCGCTGGATCGTGCACTGCGCCGACGCGCTCGTCGCGGGGGCGCGCGAATCGACGGCGATCTGCCAGGCGATCGCCCGCGGCTGATCGACCCGGTCAGCCCCCACAAAAGCGACGGCGCCGCTATGAAGGCGGCGCCGTCGGGCACGGCCGGACGGGTTACCAAGCGTGCCCTGTGCGGAAGGTCAGACGCGGTCCTTGGTCACCGGCGGTCCTGCTGCCGGTTCTCGCAGTCCCTCGTCGACTCACCTGTGCGTGGTGGGATCGCCGCGTGGGTGCCTGTTCGTCCGTGCTGGACTACGTCCGCTGGGGGCTGGACCGCCATGACGTCCGTTGTCCTTGACCTAGATGCAACCCCCGTCGCGGCGAGAGCACAAGGGACCTTCGGCGTGTCTGGAGATTGTGGCGCGGACGCTCAGGCTCGGGAGGCGCGGCGGCGCGCCGAGTACCAGACCAGCCCGGCGGCGGCGACGCCCGCGCCGACCACCGTTGCCGCGGTGACCGGATGCTCCGGGCGGAAGCCGGAGATGCGCTCGCGCAGCGGCACGGCGTTGGAGAACGTGAGCAGCGGCCACTGCCGCTCGGCGGCGATCTTGCGCAGGGCGCGATCGGCGTTGACGGCGTAGGGGTGGCCGACGGACTCGAGCATCGGGACGTCGGTGGCCGAGTCGGAGTAGGCGTAGCTGCCGCTGAGGTCGTACCCGCGCTCGTCGGCCAGCTGCAGTACGGCGACGGCCTTCTCGGGGCCGTAGGTGTAGCGCTCGATCTCGCCGGTGTAGTGCCCGTCGGCGACGACCATGCGGGTGGCGACGACGTGATCGGCGCCGAGCATCGCGCCGATCGGCGTGACGACCTCCTCGCCCGAGGTGCTGACGATGACGACGTCGCGCCCGGCCGCCTTGTGCATCGCGATCAGTTCGACGGCCTCGTCGTAGACGATCGGGTCGATGATGTCGTGCAGGGTCTCCGACACGATGTCGCGCACCTGCGCGACGTCCCACCCGGTGCACATGCTCGTCAGGTAGGCCCGCATGCGTTCGATCTGGTCGTTGTCGGCGCCGGCGAGGGCGAACATGAACTGCGCGTAGGCGCTGCGCAGCACGGCCCGACGGTTCAGCAGCCCGTTCTGGTAGAACGGCCGCCCGAACGCGAGCACGCTCGACTTGGCGATGATCGTCTTGTCGAGATCGAAGAAGGCCGCGGTGCGACCGGCTGGTGCCACGTCGCCGAGGATACGGATCAGGTCGGGACGCGGCGCGGCGGCGCAGGCTGTCAAGTCCGTCGTCCACAGGCATCGGCGTCGTCCACAGATCAGCTCGGGACGACTCCGGGCGATCCGATCCGGGGTTGGCTCGCGGCATGCGGGGGCGAAGCAGTAGCTCGGTGATCGGGGTCGTGGGCGGGTGCGGCGGCGTCGGGGCGTCGACCTTCGCGGCCGTGCTGGCGCTCGTGGCGGCGCCGGCGTTGCTGGTGGACCTCGACGTCAACGGGGGCGGCGTCGACGTCGTGCTCGGGGTCGAGCAGGCATCCGGCGCGCGGTGGTCGGGCCTGCGGTTGGAGGGCGGCCGGCTCGATCCGGCCGCGCTGGCCGAGGGGCTGCCCCGGGCCGGGCCGGTGCCCGTGCTGGCCGCCGACACCGCTGCCCTCGATCCGGCCGCGGTGCTGCAGGTGCTCGACGCCGCGGGCGCGCTCGGTGTTGTCGTGCTGGATCTGCCCCGCGCCGCCTGCCCCGAGAGGGAGGCCGGGTTGCTCCGGTGCGACCTCGTCGTGGTGGTCGCCCGCGCCGACGTCGCCGGCCTGGTCGCGGCCCACGCCACCGTCTCGGCGCTGCCGGAGCTCCCGGTCGGGGTCGTCGTGCGGCGGGGCGGGGTCGAGGCCGCCGGGGCGGCGCGGCTGGTCGGCGCGCCGCTCCTCGGTGTGCTCCCGGCGCTCGCCGGTGGCCCGCTGACGATCGACCCGGCCCGTCCGCCGCGCTCGATCGCGCGCGTGGCGGCTGGTGTGCTGACGGGTCTCGAGGCCCGGACGGTCGCATGAGCGAGCTCGCGGACCGCGTGCGGCGACGGCTGGTCGTCGAGGGCAACGGCGCCCTCGCGGCGGCGGTACGGGCCGAGTCCGACGGCATCGTCGACGACGCGGTGCTGGCCCGGCTGCACGGCGACGTCGACGCCGAGTTGCACGGGGCCGGGCTACTCGAACCGCTGCTGGCGCTGCCCGGGGTCACCGATGTGCTGGTGAACGCCCCGGACTCGGTGTGGCTCGATCGTGGTCGGGGCATGGAACGGACGCCGGTGACCTTCGCCGGCGAGGGCGCGGTCCGGGCCCTGGCGCAGCGGTTGGCGGCGACCGCCGGCCGCCGGCTCGACGACGCGATGCCCTTCGTCGACGCCGTGCTGGCCGACGGCACCCGCCTGCACGCCGTGCTCCCGCCGCTGGTTGCCTCGACCGCGCTGTCCCTGCGCGTCCTGGCCCGGCGGCGGCACGATCTCGCGTCACTGGTGGCTCTGGGCGCGATGGCGGCCGAGATCGCGGCCGTGCTGCGCGGGATGGTCGTCGCCCGCCTGGCCGTCGTCATCGCCGGCGGCACCGGCACGGGCAAGACAACCTTGCTGGGCGCGCTCCTCGGCGAGGCCGCCGCGCGCGAGCGGCTGCTGCTGATCGAGGACTCCCCGGAGCTCGTTGTCGACCACCCGCACGTGGTGCGGCTCGTGACCCGCGGGGCGAACGTCGAGGGCGCGGGGGCGGTCGGGCTGCGCGAACTCGTGCGGCAGGCTCTGCGCATGCGCCCCGACCGGCTGGTGGTCGGAGAGTTCCGCGGCGTCGAGATGATCGAGTTGCTGGTCGCGCTGAACACCGGGCACGAGGGCAGCGCCGCCACGCTGCACGCCAACTCGGCGGCCGACGTGCCGGCCCGGTTCGAGGCGCTCGGGGCCCTGGCCGGGCTGGCGGCCCCGGCGGTGGCGAGCCTGGTCGGCAGCGCGATCGACGTCGTCGTGCAGCTGCGCCGCGACGGTGCCGGCGTCCGCACGGTGGCCGAGATCGGCCTGCTCGACCGCGTCGGCGATCGGCTGGTCGTGGCGCCGGCGTGGACCGCGGGCCGGGGCGAGGGCGAGGCGGCCGACCGGCTGCGAGCGGCGCTGCACGAGCGAGGGGTGGCATGACCGCGACGACGTGGTGCGCGCTCGCGGCGGCCCTGCTCGTCTCGGTGCTGCCCTCGCCGGTCCGGGCGCGAGCCGACGACCTGGCGGTGCGGGGTCGGTTGGTCGGGGTCGGCCGGGCGCGGCGGCGGTACGGGATGCCGGCGCGCGTGCGGCCGGCGGGCATCGGCGCGGCGGCGTTGCTGTCCGCTGTCGTCGCGGTGTCGGGCGGTCCGGTGCTGGCCGGCGCGGCCGCGGCGGTGCTGGCGGTTGCCGGGGTGTTCGGCCGCGACGCGCTGCGTCGGCGCGCGGCCGAGAGGTGGCAGCGCAGCCTCTTGACCGCCCTTCGGGTGCTGGTCGGCGAGCTGGAGGCGGGGGCTGGGCTTGCCGGTGCGCTGGCCGCCGCGGCGACGGTCGGCGGCCCACCGGCCGCGCGGTTCGGGTGGGCGGCCGAGCTGGTCGCCCGCGGCGACGATCCGACGGCGGTGTTCGCGCCGGTCGGCAGCGGGGACGAGCTGCGCGGCATCGCGGCGGCGTGGCGGGTGAGCGACGTCACGGGGGCGGCGCCGGCGGCCGTGCTCGAGCGGGTCGCCCGTGACGTCGCGGCCGCGGACGACCGGCGGCGGGCGGTCACTGTGGCGCTGGCCGGACCCCGCTCGTCGGCGCTCGTGCTGAGCCTGCTGCCGGTGGTCGGGATCGGTCTCGGCGGGGCGATGGGGGCCGATCCGATCGCGTTCCTGATCGGTGCGCCCGTCGGCCGGTTCCTGTGCGCCGCCGGGGTGCTGCTCGACCTGGCCGGGCTGCTGTGGATCCGCTCCCTCGTGCGGCGGGCCGAGCGGTGACGCTCGCGTGGTGCCTCGTGGCGATGGCGCTGCTGGTGCTGGCTCCTCGGCCGGCGGCGGTCGGGCACCGTCGCGCGATCACCCCGGCGGCCGCGGCGCCGCCGAGCCGGACCCTGCTGTGGGTCGGCGGCATCGCGACGATCGCGACGGCCTGCCTGCTCGTCGCCGGCCCGGTGGCCGGCGGGGCGGCCGCGCTGGTGATCGCGCCGCTCGCCGCCGCCGCGCTGCGACGAGGGCGAGCCCGTCCGTCCGCCCCGCGGGTCGATCGCGCCCTGCCGCTCTACCTGGATCTCGTCGCCGCGGCGTTGCGGGCCGGGCGCCCGCTCGCCGAGGCACTGGTGATCGCCCTCCCGGCGGCGACCTCACCCACGGCCGAACCGATCGCCCGGGTGGCCGGACTGCTGCGGCTGGGCGCCGAACCGGAACAGGCGTGGAGTGCGGTGCCGCGCGACGGCCCGCTCGGCGCAGTGCGCGCGACGGCCGTGCGCAGCGCGTCGAGCGGGCTGCGGCTGGCGGCCGGGTTCGAACGCCTGGCGAGCGACGTGCGGGCCGAGCTGGCCACCGCGGCCACGGCCCGGGCGCACCGGGCCGGGGTCTTCTCGATGGCGCCCCTCGGGCTCTGCTTCCTGCCCTCGTTCGTGTGCCTCGGCGTGATCCCCGTCGTGGTCGGTATCGCGCGTACCGCGCTGGGGGTGATGCCCTAGTCCGGCGGGCGTGCGCGGCCCGGGATCCGAATGCCCTAGGTAGCTCGGCAACCGCTCGGGGTGTCCCTACGCAGGGGGAGTGGGCAAAGTCCCGATGTGGGCGGTGGGCCCTTAGGACGAACGTTCTCCATGTCAACGAAGCACCAGTCCTGGAGGACATCATGACCAGCCCGTTCCTCACCGATGCGATCGCCCGCGAGCACGTCAACTCGATGCTCGAGGAGGCCGCCACCGGCCGCGCCGCTCACCGGGTCGCCCGCGCCCGCCGCCGCGAGCGCCGCGCCGCCCGTCAGTCCGCCCGCGGGGAGGCGGCGTTCGCGTCGCGTCCCGCGGGGGTGGCCCGCAGCTTCGGCCGTCCGGTCGTCGCGTTCCAGCACTGGCTGGCCGCGGGTCAGCTGTGATCGGCCGCCGGCATGGGTAGCGACGGCTCGGATCAGGTGAAGGCGCTGATGTCGGTGATGTCCCGGCCGGCGATCAGCGTCTGCATGGTCTCCGTCCCCTCGAAGGTGTGGATCGCCTCTATGTCGAGCATGTGCCGGATGACATGGAAGTCCAGCAGTACCCCGTTGCCGCCGAGCAGGTCCCGCGCCTCGGCGAGCACCGTTCGCGCCTTCGAGGTGTTGTGCAGCTTGGCCAGGCCGGCGAGCGTCGGCGCCAGCGCCCCCTCGGACGCCAGCCGCGCGGTCTGCACGCAGTAGAGCTGCATCGCGGTCACGTCGGCCAGCATGTGCACCAGCCGCTGCTGAACCAGCTGGAAGCTGGTGAGGGACTTGCCGAACTGCTGCCGTTTCGCCGCGTAGTCCATCGCCGCGTCGAAGCCGGCGACCGCGTGGCCCAGCGCCATCCACGCGCACAGCTGCCGGGTGGCGACCAGCACCTCGGCGCAGTCGTCGAACGAGTTCGCGCCCGGCATGCGGTGCGCCTCGTCGACGCGCACCTCCGTCAGCTCGATCTCGGCCTGCCAGACCGCGCGCAGCGACCCCTTGCCCTCCATGACCCGAGCACGGAAACCCGAGGTGCCCTTCTCCACGAGGAAGCCCTTGACCTGCTCGTCCTCGGCGTCGCGGGCCCACACGACGACGACGTCCGCGATCGTGCCGTTGCCGATCCAGCGCTTCGACCCGTTCAGCACCCACGAGTCGCCGTCACGCCGGGCCGACGTCTCCAGCCCCACGGAGTCCGAGCCGTGCTCGGGTTCGGTCAGGGCGAACGCGCCGATCTTGTCCAGCCGGGCCATCGGCGGCAGCCAGGTCTGCTTCTGCTCCTCCGAGCCGCAGGCCGCGATCGAGCGCATCGCCAGGCCGGACTGCACGCCGACGAAGGTGCCGAGGCTGCCGTCGCCGCGGTGCAGTTCCATGTGGATCAGCCCGGCCGACAGCGGATCGATCGACGGGCAGCCGTAACCCTCGATGCCGTCGCCGATGATGCCGAGGCCGGCCAGCTTCTCGACCAGGGGCCACGGGAACTCGGCCCGCTCCCAGTAGCCGTTGATCACCGGCAGCACCTCGTGGTCGACGAACTCGCGGGTGCGCACCAGGTAGCTCAGCTGGGTCTCGTCGAGCTGCTCGCTGAGCTTGAAGTAGTCGGTGTGCCGGGAGGCCCCGATGCCGAGTCGCAGGTCGTCCACGGGGCTGCCTCCTCCGGCGGCCCGAGCGGCTGCCCTGCCGCCGACACTACGGACGAATCCGACAGGGCGTCCGGTCGGCGACGGGCACGGTCCACTACCGGACGCCTGCGACATTCCTCGCCGGGCTGTCCACAGGCGCCGGTCCCGTCCACAGATCGCGAACGCGACACCCGCCGGCGGCCGCGGATCGACAGGCTTCGCTCATGACCTTTCTGAAGCGAATCGTGCGGCGGGTCCGCGCGGGTGTCGATGCCGGGATGTCCACCGCCGAGTACGCCGTCGGCACGGTTGCGGCCGTCGGGTTCGCCGTCGTGCTCTACAAAGTGGTGCGCAGCCCGGCGGTGTCGTCGGCCCTCACCTCCATCGTGCAGTCGGCCCTGCACGCCATCTGACGATGCGGCCCCGGAGCGATCGCGGCATGGTGACGGCCGAGCTGGCCGCCGCCCTGCCGGTGCTGGTGGCCCTGCTCGCAGTGGCGTTGACGGCGGTCTCGGTCGTCGCGGCCCGGGTGCGGCTGCAGGACGCCGCCCGTGAGGCCGCTCGGGCGGCCGCACGCGGCGATCCGGCGACCGGGCTGCGGTTGGCGCGGGAGTCGGCACCGGGCGCGACCGTCGAGGTCGGGCGGGGCGGGGGCGCGGTGACGGCGGTCGTGCGCTCCACCGTGCACCCGCTCGGTCAGTGGCTGCCGGCGTTCACGGTCAGCGAGCGAGCGGTGGCCGCCCTCGAGCCGACGGCCGCGGCGGTCGGGCCGTGATCGGCCGGGGCGAGCGCGGCTCGGCGTCGATCTGGGTGCTGGCCGTGTCGAGCCTGCTCCTCGTGGTGGCCGGGGTCGTCACGGTGCGCGGGCTGGCCGTGCTGGCGCGCCACCGCGCCGAGTCGGCGGCCGACCTCGCGGCCCTCGCGGCCGCGGCCCGTATCGGTCTCGGCGGCGCGCCGTGCGCGGCGGCCGGGCCGATCGCGGCTGCGAACGGGGCCGGGCTGCGCTCGTGCGCGGCGCACCTGTCGGCCGACGGACGGAGCGGCGAGGTGCTGGTCCGGGTGGTGCTGCGGGCCCACCTGCCCGGTGTCGGCGGGCGCGAGGTCGTCGCCTCGGCCCGCGCCGGGCGGGGAGGGCTGCCGTGACCGGCCGGTCAGGCCGGCGGGTCCGCCTCGGCGTCGGGCGGCGCGAGGTGGGTCAGCACCAGGTCGAGCAGGTTCACTGCCCCGGCCTTGTCGAGCGGCTCGTTGCCGTTGCCGCACTTGGGCGACTGCACGCACGAAGGGCAGCCGCTCGGGCATTCACACGCCGCGATCGCCTCGCGGGTCGCGGCCAGCCAGGCGGCGAGGGCGTCGTGGCCGCGCTCGGCGAAGCCGGCGCCGCCGGGGTGCCCGTCGTAGACGAACACGGTCGGCTCGCCGGTGTCGGGGTGCAATGCGGTCGAGACCCCGCCGATGTCCCACCGGTCGCAGGCGGCGAACAGCGGCAGCAGCCCGATCGCGGCGTGCTCGGCGGCATGCGCCGCGCCGGGCACCAGCGTCTGGTCGAGGCCGATCTCGTCGAGCGCCGGCTGCGGCACCGAGTACCAGACCGCGGCGGTGCGCAGTTGGCGGGCGGGCAGCTCCAGCTCGGTCTCGTCGATCAGCTCGCCGGTGCCGAGGCGGCGGCGCACGTAACTGACGACCTGATTCGTGACATCGACGGTGCCGAAGGAGACGGTTACCGGGCCGTGGCGCCGGCTGCTGCGCGCGCCGACGATCGCGATGTCGGTGACATCGCGGGCGGCGGTCGACCACGGCGGGTCGTCGGCGCGCACGAGGGCGACAACGGCGTCCAGGTCGAACTGCTCGACGACGTAGGTCCGGCCCTGGTGCAGGTAGACCGCGCCGTCGTGGACGGTCGTGTGCGCCGCCGCGCCGTCTACGGTGCCGACCAGCGTGCCGGTCTCGGCGTCGACGACCGAGACGGGGCCGCCGCCGGTACCGCGAATATCGGCCTCGGGGCGCTCGGAGCGGGTCCAGTACCAGCCCGCCGGCCGTCGCCGCAGCGCGCCGCGGCGCACCAGCTCGTCGAGCATGGCGGTGACCCCGGCGACGTCTCCGAACGCGCCGACCTCGTCCGGGCGGATCGGCAGCTCGGCCGCGGCGCAGCACAGCTGCGGGGCCAGCACGTACGGGTTCTCGGGGTCGAACACGGTGGCCTCGACCGGCCGGCCGAAGACTGCCGCCGGGTGGTGCACGAGGTAGGTGTCGAGGGGGTCGTCGCGCGCCACGAAGACGACCAGGGCCTGCGCGCCCGACCGCCCGGCCCGCCCGGCCTGCTGCCACAGCGAGGCGAGCGTGCCGGGGTAGCCGGCGAGCACCACCGCGTCGAGGCTGGAGATGTCGAGGCCCAGCTCGAGCGCGTTGGTCGCGGCGACGCCGAGCAGCTCGCCCGACGACAGCGCGGCTTCGAGCACGCGGCGCTCCTCGGGCAGGTAGCCCGCCCGGTAGGCGGCCACCCGCGGTACGAGCTGGTCCAACCCGGCCTCGGTCAGGTGTCGCGCGGCGGTGAGGGCAGCGAACTCGGCACCGCGGCGCGAGCGCACGAAGGCCAGCGTCCGGGCGCCTTCGACGACCAGGTCGGCCAGCAGCCGCCCGGCCTCGGCCCCCGCGGCCCGCCGCACCGGCGCATCGTGCTCGCCCCGTAGGGCCGTCAGCGGCGGCTCCCAGAGGGCGAACACGGTAGATCCGTGCGGTGAGGCGTCGTCCGTCACCGCGGTCACCGGCCGTCCGATCAGCCGGGACGCCGACTCGGCCGGCGTCGACACGGTGGCCGACGCGAGCACGAAGGTCGGGCTCGACCCGTACTGCGCGCAGACCCGCTGGAGGCGCCGCAGCACCTGGGCGACATGCGATCCGAACAGCCCGCGGTAGCTGTGGCACTCGTCGATGACGACGTAGCGCAGCCGCCGGAAGAACGGGGCCCAACGGGCGTGGCCCGGCAGGATCCCGCGGTGCAGCATGTCGGGGTTGGTCAGCACCCAGTTCGCGTGCGCCCGGACCCAGTCGCGCTCGTCGCGGGGGGTGTCGCCGTCGAACAGGGCCGGGCGCACGGAGGGCAGCACGAGCGAGGAGAGCGTGCGCAGCTGATCGGCGGCCAGTGCCTTCGTCGGTGACACGTACAGCACCCGGGACCGCTCGTCGTCGACCAGCGCGGTGAGGCCGGGCAGCTGGTAGGCCAGCGACTTGCCCGAGGCGGTGCCGGTGGCCACCACGACCGAGCGACCGGCGCGGGCCAGCTCGGCCGCCTCGGCCTGGTGCGCCCACGGGGCCGACACCCCGCGGGCGACGAGGCGGTCGCGCAGTACGTCGGGCACCCAGGCGGGCCATTCGACCGGGCGGCCGGCCCGCTCGGGAAGCTCCTCGACGTGCGTGACCGGCGATTCGCCCGGCGGTGTGCCGAGCAGCAGGCGGTCGAGCAGGTGACGCATCCCCGCATCCCTCCCGGTCGCCTGTGGCATGCTGGCCGAGGCGGTCGCAGGTGGCCGCCGCACTGGTGGATCGTGTCCGAAGTCGACCCCCCGACAGTGCCAGAACGCCGACACGAACAGGGCAGGTGGAATCCGCGTGGAGCTCTCGGTCTCGCATCCGAACGACAACGGCGCGCCCGTCGTGGCCGTGCACGGCGAGGTCGACGTCTACTCGGCTCCGGCCCTGAAGGAGCAGCTCACCCAGTTGCTGCAGTCGGGCGCGAATTCGGTCGTCGTCGATCTGTCCGGGGTCGCGTTCCTCGATTCCACCGGTCTCGGCGCGCTCGTCGAGGCCCGGGCCGCCACCATCGACGCCGGCGGTTCGCTGGCTCTGGTGTGCAGCCACGAGCGCATTCTCAAGCTGTTCACCATCACCGGGCTGGACGGCGTGTTCGCCATCCGTCCGACCGTCGAGGCCGCGCTCGAGGCGCTCTCGGCCTGATCCTTGCGTCACCCGGACCCGATGGGCCGGTGTGGCGCGGGCTACACTCCGGCGGTCGGCGCCCGGGTACTCGATCACCCAGGCGCGTCTTCATGTCGCCGATCGCGCATCGTCGTCGCGCGGTCCCGTCACAGACCTAGGGGAGTTGCATGGCCTCGCACGTATTGGCTGCAGAACCGGGCATCAGTTCCGGCGAGCGCGGGGCGGTGGCGGTGATCGGCCTGATCGCCATCGCCGCCCTCGTCTTCGCCTACATGCTGGTGAAGGAGGTGCTCAAGGCCGACCAGGGCACCCCGAAGATGCAGGAGATCGCGAAGGCGGTGCAGGAAGGCGCCCGCGCCTATCTGAACCGCCAGTTCCGCACGCTGGCCGTCTTCTCGGTCATCGTCTTCGTCCTGCTGCTGGTCCTGCCGGTGAACCACGGCGGCTTCTCCGTCCAGTTCGGCCGCGCACTGTTCTTCGTCGTCGGCGCGATCTTCTCCGCCTCGGTCGGCTACATCGGCATGACCCTCGCGACCCAGGCCAACGTCCGCGTCGCCGCGGCGGCCCGCGGCGGCGGCCGCTCGACCGGCTTCCACATCGCCTTCCGCACCGGCGGCATCGTCGGCATGCTGACCGTCGGTCTGGGCCTGCTCGGCGCCAGCGTCGTGCTCTTCGCCTACAACCAGAACGCCCCGACGGTGCTCGAGGGCTTCGGCTTCGGTGGCGCCCTGCTCGCCATGTTCATGCGTGTCGGTGGTGGCATCTTCACCAAGGCCGCCGACGTCGGCGCCGATCTCGTCGGCAAGGTCGAGGCGGGCATCCCCGAGGACGACCCGCGCAACGCCGCGACGATCGCCGACAACGTCGGCGACAACGTCGGTGACTGCGCCGGCATGGCGGCCGACCTCTTCGAGTCCTACGCCGTGACCCTCGTGGCCGCGCTGATCCTGGGCCAGACCGCCTTCGGCGCGAAGGGCCTGCTGCTCCCGCTCATCATCGGCGCGGTCGGCATCATCAGCTCGGTCGTCGGCATCCTGACCACCAAGCTGCAGGAGAAGGACCGCAACGGCCTGGTGCCGATCAACCGGGGCTTCTTCATCACCGCCACCGTGTCGCTCGTGCTCGTCGCGATCGGCGCGTTCACGTTCCTGCCGAGCAACTTCAACGACCTGAAGGACCACGTCGCGGGGGCCACCGGCAACCCGGCCGTCATCGCCTTCGTCGCCGTCCTCATCGGCATCGTGCTGGCCGTGCTCATCCAGCAGCTCACCGGTTACTTCACCGACACCGTCCGCCGCCCGGTCAAGGACGTCGCCGACACCTCGCTCACCGGCGCGGCGACGGTCATCCTGTCCGGCATCTCGCTCGGCCTCGAGTCGGCCGTGTACTCCGCGGTCCTCATCGGTGCCGCCGTGTTCGGCGCGTTCCTGCTCGGTGGCGGCAGCACCTTCGTCGCGCTCTACGCCGTCGCCCTCGCCGGCTGCGGTCTGCTCACCACCGCCGGCGTCATCGTCGCGATGGACACCTTCGGCCCGGTCAGCGACAACGCCCAGGGCGTGGCCGAGATGAGCGGCGACATCGACGAGCTGGGCGCCCGCGTCCTGACCGACCTCGACGCCGTCGGCAACACCACCAAGGCCATCACCAAGGGCATCGCGATCGCGACGGCCGTGCTCGCCGCGACCGCTCTGTTCGGCTCGTTCAACAAGGCGGTCCAGGACGCGCTGGCGGCGGTCACGAACCCCGGCAACGTCGGCAAGCTGACGCAGCTGTCGTTCAGCCTCGACCTGTCGCAGCCGAACAACCTGTTCGGCGTGATCGTCGGCGCCTCGGTCGTGTTCCTGTTCAGCGGTCTCGCGATCAGCGCCGTCGGCCGCGCCGCCGGCCGGGTCGTGTACGAGGTCCGCGCGCAGTTCCGCGACCACCCCGGGATCATGGACTTCTCCGAGAAGCCCGACTACGCCCGCGTCGTCGACATCTGCACCAAGGACTCGCTGCGCGAGCTGGCCACCCCCGGCCTGCTGGCGATCTTCGCCCCGATCAGCATCGGCTTCCTCGTCGGCATCGGCCCGTTGGCCGGCTACCTCGCCGGTGCGATCAGCGCCGGTGTGCTGATGGCGATCTTCCTGGCCAACTCCGGTGGCGCCTGGGACAACGCGAAGAAGATGGTCGAGGACGGCGTGCACGGCGGCAAGGGCACCGAGGCCCACGCCGCCACCGTCATCGGCGACACCGTCGGTGACCCGTTCAAGGACACCGCCGGTCCGTCGATCAACCCGCTGATCAAGGTCATGAACCTGGTCGCCGTGCTCGTCGCGCCCGCCGTGGTGAAGCTGACCGTCGGGGAGAACTCGTCGGTCGGCCTGCGGATCCTGGTCGGCGTCGTCGCGTTCGCCATCATCGCCGCCGCGGTCATCGTGTCGAAGAAGCGTCAGGTCTCCATGGGCGACGCCCCGGCGTCGGAGGCCACCCCGGCGGCCCGCGCCGCCTGATCCACCCCGCTCACCCGGCGGCCCCGACCACCCGGTCGGGGCCGCCGTCGGCGTTCGGCGGTGCTGATCCGGCTCTCACGTCGGAGCGCCCGTTCGCGCCGTCGCGCATCGGTTGGTCGGGCTGAGAGCATGCTGGCAAACTGGCGCGCGCACGACTCGTCCTCGGACCCGGGGGACGGACGTTTCCGGACGGAGCCCACGGCGATGACTGACTACCCACCCCCGCAGCATCCGGGTCAGCCGGAGTACGGATCCGAGCAGTCCGGCGGTGGCTACGGCCAGCCCGGGAGCGCGGGTCAGCCGGGCTACGGCGGCCAGCAGCCGGGCTACGGCCAGCAGCCGGGCTACGGTCAGCAGCCGAGCTACGGCGGCCAGCAGCCGGGCTACGGGCAGGGTCAGCCGGGCTACGGGGGTCAGCCGGGTTACGGACAGCCGGGCTACGGGCAGGGTCAGCCCGGCTACGGGCAGCCGGGCTACGGTCAGCCCGGGTACGGCCAGCCGGGTTACGGGGCTCTGGCCGGCCCCGGCGGCTACGGCCCGCCGCCGAAGAGCAACAAGAACATGATCATCGCGGGCCTCGTGGCCCTCATCGTCATCGCCGCCGGCGTCGTGGCCGTGCTGCTCCTGACCGGCAACGACGACAACAAGAACGTCGCGGCCTCGGGCGCGGCGCCCTCGCCGACGCTCCCGTCGCTGTCGTCGAGCGCCGACTTCCCGTCGGCCTCGAACGTCCCGAGCGAGTCGCTGCTGCCGTCGGACTCGTCGATCCCGTCGGACTCGCTGAGCATCCCGACATCGGCGCTGCCCGGCCGCTACTCCAGCGCGAACGGGGCCGGCTTCGCCTACTTCGTCGAGCTCGGCGCGCACGACCTCAGCGGCCTGAAGAAGCTGGCCTGCACCGGCACCCTGATCAAGCTGACGCAGGACGAGATCGACAAGGTCACGTCGTCGCACCCCGACGGCATCGCCAAGGTGACCGGAACGGACGCGACGATGTCGGGCACCGTCGGCGCCAACGACGGCAGCACCGCGACGATCATCGCCGTCCTGCGCCAGGAGAGCGACGGCTGGTGCCTGGCCAAGACCCAGGTCGGCTGACCCGGATGGGCCCGGCCTGGGAGCCGAGCGCCTACGCCGAGGTGAATCGCCGCCCCCGGCTGATCGCCGCCGCCGTGGCCGCCGTGGTGGTGGCCGGCGGGATCGGCGCCGCCATCGCCCTCGGCGGGAGCGACGGCCCGGCCCGGCCGGCGCCGAGCGCCACCGCGCCGACCGCCCCGCCGGGCGCGATGCCACTGGCGAAGCGGGCCGACCCGGAGAAGGTCGGGATCGCCTTCTTCGCCGACATGCAGGCCCACAGCCTGCCCGGTCTGCGCTCGCTGGTGTGCAGCGAGCAGCAGGTCACGCTCACCCAGGCCGTCCTCGACACCATCCGCTCGACCCTCGAACTCGACGTCCAGCGGGCGCCCTCGACGGCGCAGGTGACGGGCCACGTGTTCTTCCAGGACGACAACCTGGAGACCATTACGCTCTTGCTTCGCCGGGAGGGTGCTACCTCCTGGTGCGTGTACAGCTCGGAGCTGGCCTGAGAGAGAACCACGAGGGGAGGACGGCATGACCCAGTTCTCCCTGTTCGGGGCCGAGGCGGCGACGCCGACCCTCGACGATCTCGAAGGCCTCCTGCTCGCCGGCGCCCAGTGGGTGCGCTCGGCCGCCGGGGCCCGGCTGTCCGTCGTTGTCGCCGACCGCTGGCGCGCGGACGCGCTCGCCGCCGAGTTCGTCCGGCGCGCGGTCGGCGGGGCCGACGCGGTCGTCGAGTCCGCCGGCGGTTTCGGGGTGCGCACCGCCTTCGCCCCCGACCTCGTCGCGCTCGCCCAGCGGTGGACCCGCGGCGCCAACCAGGGCCTGCCGGCCGGTTTCCAGCTCGGGGCGGCCGGACTGCGGCTGTGGGCGATCGCGGCCGGCCGGGTCGACGACGTCGGCTACCTGCTGGCGACGGCCGAACCGGACGACCCGATCCACCAGGCGGCCGGGGCCCAGCTCTCCCGGCTCGGCGTGGCGGCGGTGTCGCTGGCCCAGCGCGGCGGCCCCGGCTGGCGGGTCACCTCGGCGCGGCGGCTGCGGCGCCTGGTCGAACTGCTCGGCGCCGCCCCGGACGGCGGGGCCCGCGAGTGGCCGGTCTCCTCGGTACCCGGCGTGGGCGGCTGAGTTCCGGCAGGCGTTCCGAACCACCCGGTTGCGCGTGTCCTGTACCGTCCGCGGCGACGGGGGTGACCACCCTCGGTGACGAGCGCAGGGAGCTGACGTGGCGGGAAAGTCGGGGCAGACGGGCACCAGATTGGTGATCGTCGAGTCGCCGGCCAAGGCGAAGACGATCGGGGGTTACCTCGGCTCGGGCTATGTCGTCGAGGCCTCCATCGGGCACATCCGCGAGCTCCCGCCGAACGCCGCCTCCGTCCCGGCGCAGTACAAGGGACTGCCCTGGGCCAACCTCGGCGTCGACGTCGACAACGATTTCGAGCCGCTCTACATCGTCAGCGCCGACCGCAAGCAGCAGGTCACCAAGCTCAAGGCGCTGGTGAAGGACGCGAGCGAGGTCTACCTCGCCACGGATGAGGACCGCGAGGGCGAGGCCATCGCCTGGCACCTGGTCGAGACGTTGAAGCCCAAGGTGCCGGTGCGCCGCATGGTGTTCCACGAGATCACCCCGAGCGCGATCGCCGCCGCCGTGAACAACCCGCGTGACATCGACACCTCCCTCGTCGACGCCCAGCGCACCCGCCAGATCCTCGACCGGCTCGTCGGCTACGGCGTCAGCCCGGTGCTGTGGAAGAAGGTGCTGCCGGGGCTGTCCGCCGGCCGCGTGCAGTCCGTCGCGACCCGCATGGTGGTCGAGCGCGAGCGCGAGCGGATGGCGTTCCACAAGGCCGACTACTGGGACGTCGTCGGCACGTTCGCGCCGGCCTCGCCCAAGCCGAACGACCCCGAGACGTTCACGGCCACGCTCGTCAGCGTCGACGACACCCGCCTGGCCACCGGCCGCGACTTCGACGCCGCCACCGGTCGCGCGCCGTCCAACGTCCTGCACCTGGACGAGGCCGGGGCCCGCGGCCTGGCCGCCCGGCTCGCCGGCCGCGCGTTCGCCGTCCAGGGCGTCGAGGAGAAGCCGTACCGCCGGCGTCCGTACGCGCCGTTCATGACCTCGACGCTGCAGCAGGAGGCCGGCCGCAAGTTCCGCTGGTCGGCCCAGCAGGTCATGCGCACGGCCCAGCGGCTGTACGAGAACGGCTTCATCACCTACATGCGCACCGACTCGACCAGCCTGTCGGAGACCGCGCTGACCGCCGCCCGGTCGCAGGCCCGCGAGCTCTACGGCGATGCCTACGTGCCGGCCGAGGCCCGCGTCTACACCCGCAAGGTGAAGAACGCCCAGGAGGCGCACGAGGCGATCCGCCCGGCCGGCGACTCGTTCCGCACGCCCGGGCAGGTGGCCAACCAGCTGTCGTCGGAGGAGTTCCGCCTCTACGAGCTGATCTGGCAGCGCACCCTGGCCTCGCAGATGTCCGACGCCGTCGGCACCACGCTGTCGATCCGTCT
This sequence comes from Jatrophihabitans sp., assembly GCF_036000465.1. Classification (GTDB taxonomy): domain Bacteria; phylum Actinomycetota; class Actinomycetes; order Mycobacteriales; family Jatrophihabitantaceae; genus Jatrophihabitans. Next base: position 86,552 of record NZ_DASYFV010000070.1, read on the forward strand.
CGGTGGCACGTCGGCGTCCGACGAGTCGGTCGTGTTCACCACCAGCGGCCGCACGATCACCTTCCCCGGCTTCCTGCGCGCCTACGTCGAGGACACCGACGACAAGGGTGAGAAGGACGACGCCGAGAAGCGGCTGCCGCAGGTCACCCGCGGCGACGCCCTCGACCCGCGCGAGTTCGACCCGACCGGCCACACGACCTCGCCGCCGTCGCGCTTCACCGAGCCGTCGCTGGTCAAGGCGATGGAGGAGCTCGGCGTCGGCCGGCCGTCCACCTACGCCTCGATCATGCAGACGATCCAGGACCGCGGGTACGTGTGGAAGAAGGGTCCGGCCCTCGTCCCGACCTGGACGGCGTTCGCGGTCATCGGCCTGCTCGAGTCCTACTTCTCCCGCCTCGTCGACTACGGCTTCACCGCCTCGGTCGAGAACGACCTCGACGACATCGCCAGCGGCGGGCGCTCGCGGGTCGAGTGGCTGACCAAGTTCTACTTCGGCTCGGGCGATGCCGCCCCGGCCGACTCCGAGCGCATCTCGGCGCAGGGCGGTCTGAAGCGGCTCATCGCCGCGCGCCTGGAGGAGATCGACGCGCGCGGCGTCAACTCGATCCCGATCGGCAACGAGGGCGTCGTGGTGCGGGTCGGTCGCTACGGGCCGTACCTGCAGAGCGGCACGGGGGACTCCGAGCGCCGCGCGTCGCTGCCCGACGACATCGCCCCCGACGAGCTGACCCCGGAGAAGGTCGAGGAGCTGCTCAACGCGCCGTCCGGCGACCGGGAGCTCGGCCAGACCGCCGACGGCCGCGAGGTCACCGCCCGCTCGGGCCGCTACGGCCCGTACGTCAGCGACGGCGAGAAGTCGGCGTCGCTGTTCAAGACGATGTCGCTCGACACGATCACGCTCGCCGACGCCGAGAAGCTGCTGACGCTGCCGCGCGTCCTCGGGCAGCTCGAGAACGAGGACGTCACCGCGCAGAACGGCCGCTACGGCCCGTACATCAAGAAGGGCACCGACTCGCGCTCGCTCACCAGCGAGGACGAGCTGTTCACGGTGACCCTGGAGCAGGCCGCGGCGCTGCTGGCCCAGCCGAAGCAGCGCGGTCGCCAGGCCGCCGCCGCTCCGCCACTGCGCGAGCTCGGCAAGGACCCCATCTCCGAGAAGCCGATGGTGATCAAGGACGGCCGCTTCGGCCCCTACGTCACCGACGGCGAGACGAACGCGTCGCTGCGCAAGGGCGACTCGATCGAGGAGATCACCGACGAGCGCGCGTCCGAGCTGCTCGCCGACCGTCGCGCCCGCGGCCCGGCCAAGAAGGCTCCGCGCAAGGCGGCCAAGAAGGCGCCGGCCAAGAAGGCCGCGACCAAGAAGACGGCCGCGAAGAAGGCCGTGGCCAAGAAGGCGCCGGCCAAGAAGGTGGCGAAGAAGGCGACCGTCGACAGCTGAACCGCGATACCTACGTATCAACGTTCGAGCGCGACGGCCGCCTCGTCGAGGAACAACGCCTTGTGCGGGCAGGCGCGCACCGCGGCGCGGGCCTGCCGGGCCGATCGCTCGTCGAGCGGGCCGCTCGTCACGATGGGGTAGCCCCAGCGATCGATCCGGACGATGTCGGGGGCGAGATGGGCGCAGATGCCGACGCCGTCGCAGGCGATCGGATCGAGCCGCAGGCGCGCGTCAGGCATGGCGGCACCGTCCGTGCAGGTGCTCGTCGACCTCGGCGGTGAAGACCTCGAGCGCGGAGGTGACCATCCGGGCCGCGCCGTCGGGGTGATGGCAGGCGCCCCGGCCGCGCACATCGGCGACGAAGCTCCGCACCCGATCGGCCTCGCGCCGGTGCCGCCGCCCGCCCTTGGCGAGCGCGGCCATCGAGTCGGCGATCGCGTCGAGCCCGAACAGGCACGGGCCGCACTGCCGGGCGCTGCTGTCAGCGAGGAAGCGGGCGATCGCCGCCGCCCGCGCGATGCCGCAGCGTCCGTCGGGCAGCACCTCGATCACGCCGGCGCCGACCGAGACCCCGGCCGCCCGCAGCGCGGGCTCGTGCAGGGGCAGCCGGGCCGCGTCGGCCCGGCTGAGCCAGCTGCCGCCGTAGCCGCCGAGCAGCACCGCCTGCACCGGGCGGTCGCCGCTGCCGGCCCGCGCGGCGTCCAGCACCGACCAGTTCGGCCCGGCTTCGAGCACGACGATCGCCCCGGGGCCACCGACGCTGACGAGCACCGACTCGGCCGGCTCGATGCCGCGGGCGACCAGGCCGATCCGGGCGAGGGTCTCGACGTTGTGCACGAGCACCGCGCGGCCGTCGCGCCCGCCCCGCGCGAGTGGCACGCGACGGAACGTCGGCAGGGCCGGCCCGCCCGCGAGCCCGCGCACCACCGCGCTGGTCTCGCCGGTCAGGTAGTGGTCCGGGCCGACGGCGAGGCGCAGCGCGACATCGCCGGCCGGACGCTCGGCGAGCGCCCGCGCGACCGCCGAGCGGGCCGGGTGGTCGCCCTCGTGCAGCCAGATCACGGCGTCCTCGGCGTCGAGGGCCTCGGCCGCGCTCGCCAGCCCGTCCAGGACGAGGTGGGGCCGCAGTTCGAGCAGGGCGGTGTCCTTGCGGCTCAGCGGTTCGCCCTCGGCGCCGTTGGCGACGACGGTGACCGGTCCGGTGGCACCCTGCGCGGCCCGCCACTTGCGGGCCGCCGGGAAGTGCCCGCCCCCGCGGCCGGTGAGCGCGAGGCGTTCGAGGTCGGCGATGAGGTCGTCGGCGTCGCGCTGCGGCCGCGGGCCGAAGCGCCGCAGGTGGGTGCGCAGCGAGTCGGGCTCGAGGTCGGTGAACGCGCCGCCGTGGCCGCCGAGATAGCGAACCTCGTGCTCCAGCAGCGGCACCGACTCGTCGTTGCGGCGCAGCCGCAGAGGGGCGTTCATCGGGCCACCCGCCGGCCGGCCGTGTATCGCGAGGCGGCGAGGACGAGCGTGAGCACGCCCGTGCCGATGTACAGGGCGAGCAGGGCCGGGGTGTCGCCGCCGGCCAGCACGCCGTGCAGCCAGATCAGAACCAGCGAGGCGGCAGCGACCTTGTGCAGCGGCCACCAGAGCCGACGCGGCAGCCGGCCGGCGGCGGCCGCGGTGACCCCGGCGAGCACGCCGGTCCAGACGCCGATCAGCCCGAGGGTGACGCCGGCCGGACGGTAGGTCGAGCGCATCGGCAGCAGCGTGCCCCACCAGCCGACCCCGGCGTAGCGGTCGGTCGCGAGCACGACCACGTGCAGCGCGGTGAAGCCGAGGGTGAACAGCGCGAGCGCGATGTGGGCCCGGATGCGGGCCGGCGTCGAGCCGCCGAGCCGCGCCCGCGCCGGGTGCGACAGGACAAGCCCGAGCCCGACCAGCGCGACCAGCAGCAGGTAGGCCGCGACCCCGGCCGCGCGGCCGATGATCCACGGCGCCATCCGGTTGCCGGCCACGTGCTCGAGGGCCGAGCCCACCACGTACCCGCTCACGCCGAGGCTGAGCCCGGCGCCGGCGAGAGCCAGGGCCGGCCGCCGACGCCGGACCACAGCGGTCATGAGCGAGCTCCGCGAGTGAATGACCCATAGGTGTGGCCTTCGGCGGCCGGAGCGCAGCGGAGGGCGGTCATGAGCGAGCTCCGCGAGTGAATGACCCATAGGTGTGGCCTTCG
>NZ_DASYFV010000071.1:0-21817 GCF_036000465.1 Jatrophihabitans sp.
GAGACCGGAGAACGCCCCGACACGCCGGTTGAAGCCGTGGTGCGGCAGCGCGAGCGTGCGGTCGATGCCCGCAGTTTCGAGCAGCCGGTTCCAGCGCCGCACACCGTTGTTGCAGTCGGTGAAGTACTCCGAACGCAAATCTTGATTGAGCGCGGTGAGCGCCGGGATGCGCGCTGTCTCGATGTGGCCGTCGACAACAACGTCGACGGCAGCGGTCAGGTCGGTGAGTTGATGGTCGTCGTCTCGCCGCTCCTCCTGCCAGCGACCCTTGAGCCCGGCGGTGAAGTAGTTCGCCACGTTTGTCGAGCGCTCCCCGCCGAAGAGGTCGAGCGACACGCTGTAGTGGAAGTTGAGGTAGCGCTGGATGATGTCGAGGGGAATGCCGCCGTGGCGCGCGATGTCGTCGGTGTTGTGCTCGCGCATCAGCTCGGCGGTGCGCCGCACGACGCGATCGATGCCGGTCGTTCCGACCATCATGTGGTGCGCTTCCTCCCGGAGCATGAACCGGCACGTGCGTGACAGCGGGTCGAAGCCGCTCTCGGCGAGGGTGCCGAGCTGAAACTTGCCGTCGCGGTCCGTGAAGTACGTGAACATGAAGAAGGCGAGCCAGTCACGCGTCGGCTCGTTGAAGGCGCCGAGGATGCGCGGTGCATCGACGCTCCCGGAGTGCCGGAGCAGGAGCTGCTCGGCCTGGTCGCGACCTTCGCGCCCGAAGAAGGCGTGCAACAGGTACACCATCGCCCACAGGTGGCGGCCCTCCTCGACGTTGACCTGGAAGAGGTTGCGCAGGTCGTAGAGCGACGGCGCGGTGGCGCCGAGGTTGCGCTGCTGCTCGACGCTGGCCGGTTCGGTGTCGCCCTGGATGACGATGAGGCGCTGCAGATCGGCGCGGTACTCGCCCGGGACCTTCTGCCAGGCCGGCTCGCCCTTGTGCTCACCGAAGCCGATCGCGCGGTCCGTGTCGCGCTCGGCCAGGAAGATGCCCCAGCGGTAGTCCTTCATCGCGACGTGACCGAAGTGGGCCCAGCCCTCGCGCCCGACATTGACCGCAGTGCGCAGGTACACCTCGTCGGTCGGCAGCGTCGGGCCCATCGACTCCCACCAGTTGAGGAAGTTGGGCTGCCACGACTCGAGGGCGCGCTGCAGGCGGCGGTCCTCGTGCAGGTCGACGTTGTTGGGGATCTTCTCGCTGTAATCCGCGGTGGCCGTCAACTCAGACTCGCTTTCGATCGAACTCGGCGCGTTGGCCCGTGCCGAACTTGCGCAGCGCGCCGTCCGGTCCCGACGCGTTGGGGCGGTAGAAGATCCAGTTCTGCCAGGCGGTGAGCCGCCCGAAGATCTTGGTCTCGACGGTCTCCGGGCCGGCGAAGCGGTAGTTGGCCTCGAGGCCGGTGAGGGCGTCGGGGCTGAAGCTGCCGCGTTCCTCGACGGTGATGCGCACCTCGTCGTCCCAGTCGATGTCGTCGGGGGCGAAGGTGACGAGGCCGAGGGATTCGGCGTCCTCGGCGAGCAGCGGTTCGTCCCTGCGCTTCTCGACCGCGGCCAGCGCGGCGTCGTCGCCCCAGAAGCGGGTCTGCAGGCGGGTCAGTCCGTTGCCCATCGGCAGCGGGCCGAGGTTCATCGGGCCGACGGTGATCGCGGCCGGCTCGGCGTCGGGGTCGACGTCCTCGAAGACGCCGAACAGCTGGAAGCTGCGGTCGGCGGCGAGGGCGAGCTCGAGCAGGCTGCCGGCGAACGCGCTGCCGGGCGCGACGAGCGCGACCAGGCTGCGACTTGTGACGTCGAGGCGCTTCAGCGTGCGTTTGAGGTAATGGACAATCTCGTTGACCAACCAGTCGTCGCGGTGGGCGAGCAGCAGAGCGTCGTGGGCGAGCACCTTGGCGGGGTCGCCTGTCGTCTTCAGCACCCAGGTGCCGATCTCGATCTCGTTGGTGCGCAGGTCGAGGATCGCGTCGTCGAGCTCGCGGACGACGGCGAGGCTCCAGAACGCCGCCCCCTGTTCGTGGATCGCGGCGATGTCGGCCGGGGCGTCGGAGTCGGGCGCCGGGACGGTGATGGTGGCGGTGCGGGCGGTGCGGTCGATGGTGACCCCGACGTGGTCGTAGGTGATCGTGTCGGTGTCGCGCTGCTTGCCCAGTGGCGTGAGCACGATGCCCGCGGCGTCAGCCGGGCGGTTCGAGGTCGCCGCGAGCTCGGCCGCCCGCTCGGCCACCACGTCGTCCCACCTCTGGCGGGGCACGACCTCGTCGACGAGGTGCCACTGCACGGCCTTCTGGCCGCCGAGACCCTCGGACTTGGTGGAGAAGTAGTCGGCCCGGTCGCGGCGGACGAAGCGCTTGTCGACGACCCGGGTCAGGCCGCCGGTGCCGGGCAGCACGCCGAGCAGCGGCAGTTCGGGCAGCGACACCGTCGAGGACCGGTCGTCGATGAGCATCAGGTGATCGCAGGCCAGCGCCAGCTCGTAGCCGCCGCCGGAGGCCGTGCCGTTGAGCGCGGCGAGGTAGGTCTGGCCCGAGTTCGCCGTGGCGTCCTCGATGCCGTTGCGGGTCTCGTTGGTGAACTTGCAGAAGTTCACCTTCCAGGGGTGGCTCGACGCCGCGAGCATCCGGATGTTCGCGCCGGCGCAGAAGATCTTCTCCTTGCCGCTGGTCATGACGACGGTGCGCACCTCGGGGTGCTCGAACCGGAGCCGCTGCACGATGTCGTAGAGCTCGATGTCGACGCCGAGGTCGTAGGAGTTGAGCTTGAGCTCGTAGCCGGGGACGAGGCCGCCCTGCTCGTCGACATCCATCGCGACGGTGGCGACCGGACCGTCGGTCGTGACCCGCCAGTGCCGGTAGCGCGCGGGGTCGACCCTGAACTCAACGTGTTCGACCATGCGCGGCTCCGTCCCGTCGATCACCAACGCTCACTAATACTACGTTCACCTGTCGCAACGTCAATGGTTTGTAGAATAATTGTGGTTCTCCTCCGCCGACCCGACAGAATGGGGACGATGGCCGCGCCCCAGCCCCGTGCCCGCGCCGCGGCGCCGACCATGTCGCGGCGCCATGCGGCGGGGTCGGCGAGCGCGCGCGGCGTGCTGTTCACCGTGCTCGGCGAGTTCGTCCTGCCGGGCGACGGCCGGGCCTGGACGTCGGCGTTCATCGAGGTGCTCGGCCGCCTCGGGGTGGAGGAGAAGGCGACCCGGCAGGCCCTCATGCGCACGGCCGCCGACGGCTGGCTGACCTCCGAGCGGATCGGCCGGCGCACCTGCTGGGCCCTCACGCCCGCCGCCGAGCGGCTGCTGAGCGACGGTGCGGCGCGGATCTACGGCTTCACCGGCGTCGGTTCCGACTGGGACGGCCGGTGGCTGCTCGTGCTGGCCCGCGCGCCGGAGAGCGAGCGGCCGGCGCGGCACCTGCTACGCACCCGGTTGACCTGGGCCGGGCTGGGCAGCCCGGCGCCCGGGGTCTGGGTGAGCACGCATGCCGATCGCATCGACGAGGTCGAGCAGGTGCTCGGTGCGGCCGGCGTGTTGCGCGACGCGCAGATCTTCGTGGCCGAGCACCGCGGGCAGGGTCGGCTGCTCGAGCTCGTCCAGGCCGCCTGGGATCTCGACGAGATCGAGGAGCGGTACGAGGAGTTCATCGCCCGCTTCGGCGGGCCGGACCCCGAGGATCCTCTGCTGGCGACGGTCGAGCTCGTGCACGCCTGGCGCCGGTTCCCGTGGATCGATCCCGAGCTGCCCGACGCGCTGCTGCCCACGCCGTGGAGCGGGGCGTCGGCGGCGACGCTCTTCGCCCGGCTGCACGAGCGGCACAGCCCTGCGGCCCAGCAGCTCTGGGCCGAGCTGAACGAGGTGGGTTCGTAGCGTGTTCGAACAGGTGCGCCACCGCCCGCCGGCGGCGCTGGAGCAGCCGCGCGAGCTCGTCGTCGCCTGCGCGCCGATGCGCAGCAACGTGAACCTCTCGACGATCGCGCGGACGGCGGGCTGCTGCGGGGTCGAGCGGATGATCGTCTGCGGCAACGCCCGACTCGACCGGACCATCGCGCGCGACGGCGCCGACAGCGTGCAACTCGAGGTGCGCAACTCGCTGGCGCCGGTGCTCAAGACCCTGCGGCGCGAGGGCTACCGGCTGGTCGGGCTCGAGCAGACGACGAACTCGTCCGACCTGCACCACTACGCCTTCCCGCGGCGCACCGCGCTCGTCATCGGCAACGAACGCCTCGGCCTCACGCCCGAGGAGCTCGAGCTGATGGACGACTGCGTCGAGATCCCGGTGTGGGGGCTGCCGTACAGCTACAACGTCGCCACCGCGACCTCGATGGCGCTCTACGAGTACTGCCGCCAGTACCCGAGCTGAAGGCTCGCCGTCCGCGTCCGCGGCGCCGGCCGGCAAAGCCTCTAATCAGAGGGGCCGGCCGGGGCGCGGTGGGGGTCGATCCGGCCGCGGAGGGCCAGCACGCCGAGTTCGTCGCGGGACGAGCCGAGGCGCTTCGTCCAGGACGTGCCGAGCCCGGCGATGCCGGTGTCGTCGAGGTAGTCGGCGGATTCGAGCCGCCAGCCGGCCCGGGCGTAGGCCGGGGCCAGACCGTCGTCGGCCCGCGCCGACTCCGGCGTCGGCTCGGGCGTCTCGCCCACCTCGACGACCGGCGGGCGCCAAGCGTGCAGGTTGAGGGTGACGAGGAATTCGGCGTCGGGGGCGCACGCGGCGGCGACCGCGGAGAGGACCGGCTCGTCCGGCGTCACCATCGCGCGGAGCAGGCTGCCCCACGGCATGAGCACGTGCACCTCGGTGACCTCGGTGAGTTCCGGCGGGAGCCGCTCGACCGCAGCCCACACGAACAGCGCGTTGGGCGTGCCGCCGCGGGCCGGCTTGGCCGCGGCCCGGGCGGCGGTCCGGCGCATCGCGTCGGGTCCGGCGTCGAGCCCGACGACGAGGGCTTCGGGGTGGCGACGGGCGAGGCTCAGCACGTGCTTGCCGTCGCCGGTGCCGATGTCGAGGATCAGCCGTTCGTACGGCGCCCGGAGGTCGGCGAACGCGGCGGCGCCGAGGTCGATCGTCCGCTTGCCGACCACCTGACGCACGGGCTTGAGCCTAGGCTGTCGACGTGCGACTGACCGGGCGTGGGCACGAGCTGGTCCGCGCGACGCACGCCAAGACCCTGGAGTTCACGCCCGACACGGAGATCACCGCGCGGGCGACCTGCGTGCTCGCGGTCGGGGTCGACGCCCGGCCGGCCGCGCCGCTCGCGGGGCCGGTCCGCATCACCATCACCGTCGGATCCGAGTCGTTCACGCTGCACGCGCGGGCGAACCCGTCATGGGACCCGCGCGGTCCGATGGTCGTGCGGCGGAGCCCGCTACGCCTGCCGGGCACGCTGGCCACGCACGCCGACGCGGCGGCCTCGGACCTCCCGCGCCCGCTGATCGCCGCCCTGCGGGCGGGGGAACCCGTCGAGGTGCTGGTCGAACCCGAGCCGTCGAACGAGCCGACGGTTGTGCTGTTCGCCGCCGATCCCGACCGCCCGGACGACGCGGCGCTGCGGGCCGAGCTCGACGCCGCCGACACCGTGCTGGCCGAGGACCCCGAGGCGGTGCGCCGGATCGGCCGGCACGACGCCCGACCGGGGCCGCGCACCCTCGTCGTCGCCACTCGCGACCTGCCCGGCCGGACGGTCGTCGCCGAGCTCGCGGAGGCCGCGATCGAGACGGTCGGGCTGCCGGCCCGGCTTGCCGTCGCGGCCGCCTCGCCGTCGCGCGGGCCCGTCACGTTCGTCCCGGACGACGCCGACGCCCGCGCGGTCCTGCGCAGCGTGCCGATCGCCCATCGCCTCGTGCTGTCGACGTCACCCGACCGGTTGCCCGCCCTGGTCGCCCTCGCGAAGGAACACCGCGGCACGGCCGGGGGCGTGCTTGCCCAGGAGCACCTGTCACCGACCCGGATCCGGGACGGTGTCGTTGCTGAACTGCCGAGCCAGGACACCGTGCACGTCTGTCTGGACGCCCGCGCCGGCGAGTCGGCGCTCGACCCGGCCGTCCGCGCCGCGATCGCCGGGCTCGTCGCCGACGGCGTGCCGACCAAGACCGCGGCCCGCGCGCTCGCCGAACTCACCGGCTGGCCCCGTCGCCGCGCCTACGAATTCCTGTTGGACGGCCCCGGTTAGCTGGAGCCGATGAGCGAGCCGGGGGACGTCACGATCGCGAGCTACGACGCCACGGTCGACCTCTACGTCGCGCAGACCGCCACGCCGTCGCCGGTCGTCGCGGCCTGGCTCGACCACGTGGCCGACGTCATCGGCCCGGGTCACGTGCTCGAGGTCGGCAGTGGTCCCGGGCACGACGCGCTCCGGCTCGAGGAGCACGGGCTGCGGGTGTCGCGCACCGACGCCACGCCGGGCTTCGTCGATCGGCTGCGCGCGGCCGGGCACGACGCCCGACGCCTCGACCTGCGCAGCGACGACCTCGGCGGCCCGTACGACGCGATGCTCGCCGACGCCGTGCTGCTGCACCTCGACCGGACGCAGTTCGCCGACGTCCTCGCCCGAGCGAGACGGGCCGTCGTCGACGGCGGCGTCCTGGCCTTCACGATCAAGGAGGGCGACGGGGACGAGTGGCACGAACGCAAGCTCGGCGTGCCGCGGCACTTCACCTACTGGCGCGAGCCGGCCGTCCGGGCCGCGCTGGAGAACACGGGCTGGCAGGTCGTCGAACTGGAGCACGTGAGCGGGTTCGAGCCCTGGCTCTACGTCATCGCGCGTACGGCATGATCGCGATCATGCGAGAACCGGACCCGCGCGTGCCGCCCGAGGTCGAGCAGTATCTGATCGACGTCCACAGCCGAGCCGGCGAGATGGGCGGCGCGGTGAGCGGACACGGTCGGGCCGGGGCCCGCGGTGGCGCCCGGGCGGCCGGGCGGCTGCGGACGATCGTCGAGGACCGCGCGGTGCCGAGCGCCAAGACCGGCGCCGTCGCGCAGGCGCAGCTGACCGAGTCCTTCCCCGCCGCGGAACGCCTCCCCGCGCACGCCGACGTCCTGCGCCTGGGCATCCCGGTGGGCCTGATGGGCCTGCAGATGGTGATCGTGGACATCACGCCGGCCGGTGCGGGCTCGCTCCTCGTCCGGGCCTTCGGCAAGGAAGGCCTGATCAGCCGCAAGCCGACGGCACGGACGGCCGACCAGGTGGCGCAACTGCTGGCGAGCTGACCACCGGGCCGCCGGCCGCCCTCACTTCGTGTGGTGGACCTCCTGCAACCCGTAGACCGGGGTGGGGATGCCGACCGAGCGGGCCTTGAGCTGCAGCGCGAGGTAGAGCGAGTAGTGCCGCGACTGGTGCAGGTTGCCGCCGTGCATCCACAGCGCCGGCACCTGGGTCGGCTTCCACATGTTGCGCTGCTCGCCCTCCCACGGGCCGGGGTCCTTGGTGGTGTCCGAGCCGAGGCCCCAGACCTTGCCGAGCTGGTCGGCCGCCTCGGGTGAGATGAGGTCGGCGACCCAGCCGTTCATCGAGCCGTAGCCGGTGGCGTAGACGACGAGGTCGGCCTCGAGCTCGGTCCCGTCCTCGAGCACGACCGAGTTCTCGGTGAGATGGTCGACCTGGCCCCGGACCAGCTTCACGTCGCCGTTGGCGACGAGGTCGGCCGCGCCCACGTCGATGTAGTAGCCCGAGCCGCGGCGCAGGTACTTCATGAACAACCCCGAGCCGTCGTCGCCCCAGTCGTGCAGGAAGCCGGACTTCTCCAGCCGCAGGTAGAAGTCACGATCCCGCTCGGCCATCGCCTCGTAGGCCGGGATCTGGAACTCGTGCAGGATCCGGTAGGGCAGCGACGCGAACGTCAGGTCGGCCTTCTCCGTCGTCATGCCCGAGGCGACCGCCTCCTCGGAGTACAGCGCGCCGAGCCCGATCTCCATGAGGGAGTCGGAGCGGACGATGTGCGTCGACGAGCGCTGCACCATCGTCACGTCGGCGCCGTTCTCCCACAGCGCGCCGCAGATGTCGAAGGCCGAGTTGTTCGAGCCGACGACGACGCATTTCTTGCCCTGGTACGCATCCGGGCCCGGGTGCGCCGACGAGTGGTGCTGGTCGCCGCGGAAGGTGTCCATACCGGGGAAGTTCGGCAGGTTCGCCTTGCCGCTCATCCCGGTGGCGAAGACGAGCTGCTTCGGCCGCAGCACCACCGGCTGGCCCTCGCGCTCGACCGTGACCGTCCACTCACCGGTGGCCTCGTCGTACGTGGCGGACTTCGCCTCGGTGCTCGACCAGTAGTTGAGCTCCATGATCCTGGCGTAGGACTCGAGCCAGTCGGCGATCTTGTCCTTGGGCGCGAAGACCGGCCAGTTCTCCGGGAACTTGATGTAGGGCAGGTGGTCGTACCAGACCGGGTCGTGCAGGCAGAGCGACTTGTAGCGGTTGCGCCACTGGTCGCCGGGGCGCGGGTGCTTGTCGACGATGATCGTCGGGACGCCGAGCTGGCGCAGCCGGGCGCCGAGCGCGACGCCGCCCTGGCCGCCACCAATGATCAGCACGTCGGGCTGCTTGGCGTAGCCCAGCTCGCGGGCCTCGCGGTCGCGCTTCTCGGCCCAGGTCTCGCGCTCGCGGTTCGCGCCGTGCTCGGCCCCCATCGGGCGGCGCCCGCGGGCCGGCTCCTCGTGGCCCTTGAGCTCGTAGAGGGTGGTCAGCAGGGTCCAGGCCCGCGCGTCGTCACCGTCGCCCTTGAGCCGCAACTGCCCGCGCCCGCGCCCGACCGCGGTCTCGAACTCGATCCACGCCTCCGTGACGCCGTCGGCGCCGGCGGGCTCCTCGCCCTCGGTGATCGTCCAGTTGCCGGGACGGACATGGTCGAGCGTCGCCTCCAGCATGGCCGCGATGGCGTCGCGGCCCTCCATGGTCTTGATGTTCCAGGTGAAGGAGATGAGGTCGCGCCAGTAGCAGTCGTCGGCGAACAGGTCGGCGGCCGCGCGGGCGTCCCCGGCGGTCAGCGCCTGGTCGAAGCGCTGCAACCAGCCCTCGACGAGGGTGCGGGCGGGAGAGCTCTGGTCCAGCGTGGCCGTCATCGTGGTCTCCTGTCGTCGGGCGAGACCCTCAACCTGGCCCGCGGGTGACGGTGACGGAAGCGTTGCAGCCGGGTTGCAACTTCCCTCAGGGAACGCGGACCGTCAGCGCCACGCCCTCGGCGATCCGGTAGGGCTGGGTGGTGATGAGCGCGCCGACCAGGCGGCGCAGCCGGCTGATCTCGGCCCGCACCGTGACCGCGTGCTGGTCGTCGCCGTAGAGCGCGCGACTCAGCCGGCCGGCCGACAGACCGCTCGGCCCGGCCGCCCCGAGCTGCCGCAGGATCTCGGCGTGCCGCGGCGACAGCGCGAGCCGCCACGGTGTCGTGCCCGATGTCAGGTGCAGCGCCGGCGGTCCGGTCAGGTCGAGCACCGCGGTCATGCTGCGCTCGGCGCCCGCGGGCCGCAGCAGCCAGCCCTCGCGCAGCCGCTCCGGCACGCAGAGCCCCATGCCGGGAACGGCGATCGCGATGTCGGGCCGCGGGACGTCGATGCGGTCACGCCGGGGCAGCTCGCGCGAGTGGGCCACCCAGCCGAGGTCGTCGACGACGACGGCCGGTCCGGAGATGGTGGCCATGAGGTGCTCGGCCGCGATGCGGATGCGTTCGAGGCGCAGCTCGTGGTGGCACCAGAGCTTCGACTCGGCGAGGCGCACCGCGGTCTCGACCAGCGCCTCGATGGCCGGGTGCAGCGTGAGCGCCGGGCCGCTGATGTCGACGATCCCGAGCAGTTCACCGTCGCGCGGGTCGTGGATCGGGTAGGCGGTGCAGTACCAGGGGTGCTGGCCCTCCTCGAAGTGCTCGGCCGAGAAGAGCTGCACCGGCGCCTCCTCGGCCAGGGCGGTGCCGATCGCGTTGGTGCCGACCCGTTCCTCGGTCCACTCGGCGCCCTCGGTGAAGCCCAACCGGTCGGCCTGGCTGCGCACCCGGGTCGATCCCTCGCGCCACAGGATCACGCCGTCGGCGTCGCTCACGACCATCAGGAAGTGGGACGCGTCGGCGACGCCGCCGACGCTGCGCACGATCTCGTCGAGGACGATCCGCAGCGGCGACTCCTGCCGCCGCCGCTCGGTCTCGGCGAAGGGCAGCGGATCCCGCGCGTTGGGGACGGTGGGATCCAGGCCGGCGCGGACGACGCGGTCCCACGACTTCGCGACGAGCGCCCGCGACAGGGTCGGCGGACCGCTGTGCCCGAGCACGGCATCGTGCACGCGAGCCAGTTCCTTGGCGTAGGCCGACAGGTCGGTGCCGGGCCGGACGGCGCTGTACGACATCGCTGACCTCCGTCCCGGCTCGACGCCCCTGCCAGGCACGATAGGCGACCGCGTGTGGCGTGGACCACTGTCGCCGTCCGATCGACCAGGTCAGCCGGGCCAGCGCCGCTCGGTCCAGGTGCCCTCGAGCCACGGCGTGCGGGAGTGGGCGATGTCGAGCGCGCCCGGCGCGGCCGTGATGAGCTGGCCGAAGACGGTGGCGTAGACGCCGAGCTCGACCTCGTGCCGGACGACGAGCGCCGACTCCTCCGACGACGGCTCGGTCGAGGTCACGACGTCACGCCATGCGGTCGTCTCGAACCGGGGCGCGAAGCGGACCGTCTTGGCGTCGTCGGTGTCGACCCCGCGCGAGGTGATCACGTGCGTCCCCTCGCCGAGGTCGAGCCGGTGCAGCGCGACCGCGTCCCAGACCCACACGGTGACCCCGGACGCCCGGGCCAGCACCAGGTTGAAGCTGGCCATGGTCGCGGGGTCGACCCGCTCGGGCCAGCGGTCGCCCGCGGCCAGCGCGGCCAGCGGCAGGAGCCCCCGCGAGGGCGTCCCCTCCCGGCGTTCGATGCGGTTGAGCAGCAGCGCCGTCGCCCCGCTCGCGACGTCGGACACGCACCAGCTGCCGCCGGCGGAGCGGTCGCGGCCGCCGATCACGCCGGGCTGGTCGGGCCACCACCCGCCCGGGTCGTCGAAGGCCCGGCCGACGAACTCGTCGCGCAGGGCGAGGATGCGCACCGGCGTGTCGGGGTGCCACTCGCAGATGACGGTGCACATCTGGGCAACCTAGCGTCCGGCGGAGTACAAATCAGACATGCGTCGTCGCCCGCTCGCCGTCCTCGCCCTCACCCTCTCCGCCGTGCTGGTCGCCGGCACGTCGCCCGCCGGCGCGCTCCCGGCGCCGCGGCTGCCCTCGTGGCGGCTGGTCGACCCCGGCGTCGCCTCGCACTTCCGCGGGCTGGCCGCGGTGAGCCGGACGGTCGCCTGGCTCGGTGGCTACACCGGCACCGTGCTGCGCACGGTCGACGGCGGGCGCACGTGGAGCAACGTGTCGCCCGCCGGCGCCGAGACCCTGCAGTTCCGCGACATCAGCGCGTCCGACGCGAACCACGCCGTGGCCATGGCCGCGGGCGCGGGCAGCGATTCGCGGCTGTACTCGACCTCGGACGGCGGCCGCACCTGGAGCCTGGCCTACCAGAACACCGACCCGGCGGCCTTCTTCGACTGCATGTCGTTCTACGACCGGCGGCACGGGCTCGTGCTCAGCGACCCGGTCGACGGCCGGTTCCGCATCCTCGCCACGGGCGACGCCGGGCGTACCTGGCAGGTGCTGCCGAACGGCGGCATGCCGGCCGCCGCCGACGGCGAGTTCGGCTTCGCCGCGAGCGGCGAGTGCCTGACGACGTTCGGCCGCGACGCCTGGTTCGGCAGCGGCGGCTCGACCGAGTCGCACATCTACCATTCGCGCGACGGCGGGCTGACCTGGTCGGTCGTGACCACCCCGGTCGTCAGCGGGCCGAGCGCGGGCGTCTTCGGTCTCGCGTTCCGCAGCCCGGTCGAGGGCGTGGCCGTGGGCGGCGACTTCGCCGCGCCCGCCGCCTCCGATGCCGTGGCCGCCACCTCGACCCACCGCGGCGCGTGGCGGCTGTCGGGTTCGATGCCCGGCGGCTACCGCTCCGGCGTCACCTTCGTGCCGCGCCGCCCCGGCGAGGTCCTCGCCGTCGGGCTCACCGGCTCGGACGTCTCGTTCGACGCCGGCCGCACCTGGACCTCGTTCGACACCGGCCAGTTCGACACCGTCGCCTGCGCGCCCGACGGCGCATGCTGGGCCTCGGGCGACCTCGGCCGGGTGGCCGTCCTGCAGCGGTGACCGCTTCAGGCGGTGTCGAGCACGAAGACGTCGCCCCGCGTGATCGGGACGGCACGCCCGTCGGCGTCGATGCCGTCGATCTCGACGGCCGGGCTGCCGACGACAACGTCGACGTGGGTGTTGGACTGGTTGACGCCGACCTCGATCCGCTCGTCGGGCGAGAGCTCGGTGCCGCGCTGGATCGTCGTGGCGAAACCCGACCCGAACGCCACGTGCGAGCCGGCGTTCTCGTCGTAGAGCATGTCGCTGTAGGTCAGCCCGGTGCGGCGCACGGCCGAGTCGCCGTCGACGATCGCAACCTCGCCGAGGTGCCGCGCGCGGGGCACGCCGTCGAGATGGGTCTGCACCGCGACCTCGCCCCGGTCGGCGGCCGCGCCCCGGATCGTGCCGTCGTGGAAGTCCAGGCGCAGGCCGTCGACGAGGGTGTTGACCGCGGCCAGGAAGAACGGCGCGGTGGTGGTGAGGTTGCCGTCGGCGCGGCGCCAGTCGGGTGAGGTGAAGACCTCCTCGGTCGGCATGTTGGGGACGAAGTCGGTGCCGTCGTCGTTCGTCACCGCGCCCGACATCCAGCTCGAGCCGGGCACGAGCCCGACGGTGAGGTCGGTGCCGGGCCCGCGGTAGCGGATGCGGTCGAACCCGCGGGCGTTGAGCAGGTCGCGCCGCTGGTGCAGCTTGGCGATGTGCTGCTTCCAGGCGTCGACCGGGTCGTCCTGGTCGAGCCGCATCGCGACGGCCACCGCCTGCCAGAGCCGGTCGACGTCGGGCTCGCCGAGCACCGTCTGCGCCCACGCCGGGTTGGGCGCACCCACGACCGTCCAGGCGATGAGGTTGGTCGTGATGATCGGCAGGAACTCCTTCATCAGGTCGATCGGCATCGACGCCGCGAGCCGGGCCGGGTCGGCGCCCTCCATCAGCGTCGGGTGCGGATTGCCGGTCAGCGTGATCAGCGCCGGGCGGTCCTCGCGCCAGGCACGGATGCCCTCGACCTGGTGCGGCAGCACGCGACCGAGCTGCTCCTGCGGGGCGTGGTCGACCGCCGCGCGGGTGAGCACCGGATCGGTGTAGTCGATCGTGACGAGGCTGGCGCCGGCGCGGTAGGCCTCCTGCGCGATGACGCGGGCGACCGGGGCGTGCTCGACGGCGCCCCGGATGACGACGCGCTGACCGAACTGGACGTTCACCCCGATCCGCACCACGAGCTTCGCGTAGGCCTCGATCAGCCGGTCAAGTGGTTCGGTCGCCGTCATGGATCCCCGTCCTCGTTCCCGTCATCGGTTCGGGCCTCAACCTACGCGCGTTGATCGTCTCCGCCACCGTTCACCGAGTCGTCGACCGAAGTTTCGCCGGCGTCCGCCGGGTCGACCCCCTGGGCCCGCCAGGCTGCGGGCATGAGCGAAGCCTCCGAGATCTCCCGCCGCAGCCTGCTCGCCGCCCTCGGCCTGACCGGGGCCGCCGCCGGCCTCGGCACGCTCGTCGGCGCCCCCGATGCCGCCGCGGCGGAACCCGGCCGCGGTCCGGCGGGTGGCGCACCGGTCGACACGCCGCCGGTGTCCGGCCTGCACCTCGAGTTCGGCAGCGAACCGAGCACCGAGATGACGGTGTCGTGGCACGGGCGCCAGCCGGTGACCAACGCCCGGGTGCTCATCGCCCGCGAGGGGCTGGCCCTGGAGAAGACGGTGCGCGCGAGCGACCGCAGCTACGTCGACGCCAAGTCGGGGCGGACGGTCTACGCCCAGCACGCGAAGGTCGCCGCGCTGCGACCCGACACCAGCTACGTCTACGCCGCGGTGCACGACGGTGCGGCACCGCAGTTCGGCGCGTTCCGCACCGCCCCGGCCGGCCGGGCGGCCTTCACCTTCACCAGCTTCGGCGACCAGGGCACCCCGACCGTCGGGCGCAGGTACACGCCGCCGCCCGGCGTCACGATCGCCAACCCGCCCTACGTGAACGACAACCTCGGCTCGCCGGCCGCGAGCGACACCACGGCCGGCGTCGAGCGGGTCGCCCCGCTGCTGCACCTGTTCAACGGCGACCTCTGCTACGCCAACCTCGCCGACGACCGGGTGCGCACCTGGCAGGACTTCTGGGACAACAACACCCGCAGCGCGAGCAACCGGCCGTGGATGCCGGCCGCGGGCAACCACGAGAACGAGCTCGGCAACGGGCCGATCGGTTACCAGGCCTACCAGACCTACTTCTCGCTGCCGCCGGCCTCGGGGCAGGACGATGTCACGCGCGGTCTCTGGTACGCGTTCACCGTCGGCTCGGTGCGCTTCATCAGCCTCAACAACGACGACATCTGCTACCAGGACGGGGGCAACAGCTACGTCCGCGGCTACTCCGGCGGCGCGCAGAAGGCCTGGCTGGAGCAGGAGTTGCGCGACGCCCGCAGCGACCGCGGCGTCGACTGGATCGTCGTGTGCATGCACCAGGTCGCGATCAGCACGGCCAACAACTTCAACGGCGCCGACCTCGGGGTCCGGCAGGAGTGGCTCCCCCTGTTCGACGAGTACGGCGTCGATCTCGTCGTCTGCGGCCACGAGCACCACTACGAGCGGACGCTGCCCATTCGCGGGCAGCAGGACAACGCGACACGGACTCCCATACCTCGGGGTACGGCAACCGACGTGATCGACACCGAGAGCGGGACGGTGCACATGGTGATCGGCGGCGGCGGCACCTCGGCCCCGTCGAACCAGCTGCTGTTCGACCCCCCGCAGTGCCGCGTGATCGTCTCGGTCGGCGCGCCCGATCCGACCACCGGCAAGCGGGCCCCGGTGTACGTGACCGAGCCGAGCGCGCCCTGGTCGGCCGCGCGCGACAAGGCCCAGGCCTACGGCTTCGCGGCGTTCGAGGTCGACCCGGGGCGCAGGCGGGGTGGCCTCACGTCCATCACCGTCACCTACTACGAGGTCGTCGGCACGTACGGCGAGATCCGCCCGTTCGAGACGTTCACTCTGCAGCGGCGCCGCAGCGACGGCTGACCGCCACGACGACGCCGGCCGGACCCGAGTGGGTCCGGCCGGCGTCGTCGTGTCGCGTCCTGGAACGTCTAGAACGTGGCGGTGTCGATCACGAAGCGGTAGCGGACGTCGCTGTCGACGACGCGGTCCCACGCCTCGTCGATCTGGTCGCCGCTGATCTTCTCGACCGTCGCGCCGATCTTGTGCTCGGCGCAGAAGTCCAGCATCTCCTGCGTCTCGCGGATGCCGCCGATCATCGAGCCGGCCCACGAGCGGCGCATCGGGATGAGCGCGAACGCCGGCACCTCGAGCGGCTCGGACGGCGCGCCCACGTTGACCAACGTGCCGTCGAGCTTGAGCAGCGACAGGTACTTCCCCATCGGCAGGTGCGCCGACACGGTGTTGACGATGAGGTCGAAGGAGCCGGCCAGCTTCTCGAACGTCGCGTCGTCCTTGGTGGCGTAGTAGTGGTCGGCACCGAACGCCTTGCCGTCGTCCTCCTTGGACAGCGACTGCGACAGGACGGTGACCTCCGCGCCCATGGCGTGCGCGATCTTGACGCCCATGTGGCCGAGGCCGCCCATGCCGACGACGGCGACCTTCTTGCCCGGGCCGGCGTTCCAGTGGTTCAGCGGCGAGTAGAGGGTGATGCCGGCGCAGAGCAGCGGCGCGGCCTCCTCGAGCGCGATGCCCTCGGGGATGCGCAGCACGAAGTCCTCGTCGACGACGATGTGCGTGCTGTAGCCGCCGTCGGTCCAGGCGTTGTCCTTGTGGTAGTCCTGCGCGTTGTAGGTGCCGACGTTGCCCTTGAGGCAGTACTGCTCCTCGCCGGCCTTGCAGTTCTCGCACTCCCGGCACGAGTCGACCATGCAGCCGACGCCGACGCGGTCGCCGACCGCGTGCTTGCTGACCTCGCCGCCGACCTCCTCGACGGTGCCGGCGATCTCGTGGCCGGGCACGAGCGGGAAGTGCGACTCGCCCCACTCGTTGCGGGCGGTGTGGATGTCGGAGTGGCAGATGCCGGCGAAGGCGATCTTGATGAGCACGTCCTTCGGGCCGAGGTCACGGCGCTCGATGGTCGTCTTCTCGAAGGGGGCCTTCGCGGCGGGGGTGGCGTAAGCGGTTACGGTGCGCATGTTCCTGGCTTACCCGAAGTGGTTGGCAGATCAACCAGCTGGTTCGTGTTGACGTCGCCACACCGGCCGGGCGACGACGGGGATCGCCCGGCGGGCGCGCTTGTCGGCGTACATGCGGCGGTCGGCGTCGGCCAGCACCGCGTGCAGGCTGGAGGAGGCGGCGGCGCGGGACAGCCCCACGCTCACGCCGACCCGCACCGCCCCGGCCCGGGTCAGCACCGGCTCGCGCGTCGTGGCCCGGATGCGTGCCTCGACGGCCGGCACGCTCTCGTCGTTCAGGTCGTCGCAGAGCAGCACGAACTCGTCCCCACCGACGCGGGCGACGACGTCGGAGGGGCGCACCGCGGCGCGCAGCCGGCGGGCGATCTCGACCAGCACCTCGTCGCCGACGTCGTGACCGAACGTGTCGTTGACCGCCTTGAACCCGTCGAGGTCGCAGTAGAACACCGCCGGCAGCGACGGCGCGGCGCGCTCGGTGTCCCGCATCAGGCTGCGCAGCGTGCGCCCGTTGGCGAGCCCGGTGAGCGGGTCGTGGTCGGCGAGGTGCTGCAGGTCGCTCAGCATCTCGACCATCTGGGCCCGCTGCCGCCGCAGCTCGAAAAGATGCCCGACCTGGGCGGCGAGATCCTCGAGCGCGGCGATCGCACCCGGGGTCAGCTCGCGCGGCTCGTTGCCGACGACGCAGAGGGAACCGACGGCGAACCCGGCGCCGTCGCGCACCGGCACGCCGCAGTAGAGACGGATGTCGTCCACCACGCCGTTGACGAACGGGCTGTCGGCGAAGCGCCGGTCGGCGCTGGCGTCGCTGACGTGGATCAGGCGCCCCTCGGCCACGGTGTGCTGGCACAGCGAGTCCTCGCGGGCGAACACCCCGGGCTCGCCGCCGGCCACGGAGGCCTGCACCTGCCGGTCGGCGTCGATGAGGTTCAGCACGGCCACCGGGGCGCCGGTCACCGCGGTGGCGAGGCGTGTGATCGCGTCCAGATCCGGTGTCGGTGGCTGGTCGAGCACGCCCAATGCCCGCAGCGCGGCCACCCGGGCCCCGTCGTCGACCGGCAGTTCAGCCCTCACGCGGCACCGCTCTTTCCACACGTCACGGGTGGTTCATCGTCTGAACAACCTGGTTTGTTGAGGACGCAATGACCGGGCGGGCCTTTGGTCCCGCGGTTCGCGTAGGGCCCGGCCCCGGGCCGGCACCGTCTCCGCGATCGGCATAAAGATCTTGCTCCGCCCGCCGATGACCACCTACGGCGACGCCAACTCGTCCGGGATCGGCCCGCAACGGACCGGCCCGTCACCGTCTAGAGGTCTCGTGCTCCACCGTCGCGCTCTCCGCCGCACCGCCCGGCTCGCCCTCGCCGCCGGCGTCGCGCTCACCGCCGTTGCCCTGGTTCACCCGGGCATCGGCCTCGCGGCGGCCGCCCCTGTCGGCGGGTCGCAGGCGCCCGCCGCGCCCGGCCCGGCCGTCGTCACCGGCCACGCGGACTCCGTCGCCGCGGTCACGGGCGGCATCCGCGTCTTCGGGTGGTCGGTCGATCGTGGGCACCCGCGCGCGGAGGTGAGGGTCGACGTGCACGTGGGCTCCCTCGCGCCGGTCCGCCTGCGCGCCGTCGGCCGACGCGCCGACGTCGCTCGCGCCCATCCGAGCTACGGCCCGTTGCACGGTTGGTACTACGTGCGGCGAGTCCCGGCGGGCGCCTACCGGGTGTGCGTCACGGCGGTGTCGAGCCCGGCGCGCAGCTTCGGCTGCCGGTCGGTCACCGTTGCCCCGATCGAGTACGTCGCCCTCGGCGATTCCTACACCTCCGGCCCGCGGCTGTCCGGCTCCACGTATGCCGACATCCCCTGCTACCGGTCCAAGGTCAACTACCCGCACCTGACGGCGCGCGCGCTCGGCCTCGCGCTGCACGACGCATCGTGCTGGGGCGCGCACACGTCGAACCTCACCTACGCGCAATCCCCGCGGAACTCGCCGCAGCACAACCGGCTGTCGGCCTCGACCCGCGTCGTCAGCGTCCTGTATGGGCTCAACGACATCGGGTTCGGCAACATCGTCACCGCGTGCGCGTCCAGCTCCCCGACCGGACCGTCCCGCTCCGGGCGGCGCACCTGCCGCGACTACTACCGGCACGGGACCGACGACGTCCTGCTCGACCGGGTCGCTGCGTTCCGCACCGACTTCCTCGCCGCGCTGCGCCTGATCCGCGCCGAGGCACCGCACGCCACGGTGTTCGTGCTCGGGTACGAATCGGCGTGGTCGCCGAACGCAACCGGCTGCTGGGCGAAGGACTACCCGGTGCAGGACTCCGACACCCGCTACCTCGCCGGCATCGTGCGGGCACTCGTGACCGCGGCGTCCGGCGACGCGGCCGCCGTCGGCGACAAGTTCGTCGGCCTGTACGCCGCGTCCGTGACGCACACCCCGTGCGGGCCGGCTGCCCAGCGCTGGGTCGCCGGGTACGGCCCCGGCCCCGGCATGCACCCGACGAACCTCGGGCACCGGGAAGCGGCCCTGCGCCTCGAGGCCGCCATCAGCCGGACCGTGCTCCTGCACTGACAGCGCGGCTGAGAGCGTTGCCTCACTTCACCGCGGCTGGCCGCCGTTACGACGGCCCGACGACGTCAAGGCCGGCCAGCTCGGCGGCTGCGGCGAGCTCACGTCGTGGTGATCATCTCATCGACTCCGACCCGCGACGCGGCCGCAAGGTGGATCGCATCATTCGGGCGGCCCGCCCCGGCAAGGCACCCGCGGTGAGCAGGTCTCCCCGGGTGACGTCGATCAAGCAGGCGGCCTCCGTGACGAGCCCGACCGCGTGCAGCTCGGTGTCGAGGCGACCGCTGCTGGTCAAGCTCCCCGTCGACACGCGTAACCCGGCGACCAATGCGTCCCTGTCGGTTGAGGTGGTGCTGGGTGGTCAGAACCAGGCGATGTCGGCCCGGCGGTTGGCGGCCATGCTTCCGGCGACGGGCAGTGCGCTGCCGTCGGAGACGACGAGGCGGACGTGGACACCGTGACGGCGGAGGTAGGTGGCGACGGCGTTTGCGCGGGCCTGGCCGAGCTGGATGGCGAACGGAGTGGCCGGGTGGTGTGGAGCTTTGGCGGCCTTGCCGAACACGGTGACCAGGCCGGAGCGGCGCAGGGCTCGGAGTAGGGCGTGCAGGCGGGTGTAATCGCGGCGGGTGAGGTTCGCTGAGTCGGGGCCGAAGTAGACGTGGGCCTGGTGCAGCGGAGTGCCGTGCCCGTGGCCGGTGGTCTTGGTGACGGTGATGGTGCGCCGGATGGTCGTGTGGTTGCTGTTGATGGTGAGGGTGCAGCGGCCGGGGTTGAGGAAGACGACGGTGCGGCCGGTGACGAGGCAGACCGTCGGGGTGAGGCTGGCGACCCGCGTGCTGACGGGGACGGTGAGGGTCGTCATGGGGCCGACGTGGGTCGGGAACGTGACCGGCTTCGGCTTCGGGGTCGGCGTGGACGTGGGCTTCGGGGTGACGGGGTCGGTCGGGTTGGTAGCGCCGGGGCTGGTGCCGGTGGCGTTGGCGGCGGTGCCGGTGAGCGTGTACCGGGTGGTGTCGGTCAGGCCGGTGATCGTGCAGGTGCCGACGCCGTGGACGAGCTGGGCGGCCGGGATGGTGCAGGTGCGCCCGCTCGGGGTGGCGGTGACGGTGTAGCTGGTGGCCGGGTCGCCGGTCGGGGCCGGGGTGATGGTGACGGTGAGCTGCCGGTCGCCCGGGACGACCTTGGTGATGGTCGGCGGAAGCGGTGCGGTTACGGGCAGGCCGGGCAGCGTGACGGGCGCCGAAGCGGCCGACGGGGTGGAGTCGCCCTGCGCGTTGCGAGCGGTCACGGTGAACGTGTAGGTGGCGCCGGGGGTGAGGCCGGTGATGACGCACGGCGCGAAGCTGCTGGCGGCGTCGGTGGAGCAGGTGCCGCCGTTGTGGTCGGCGCTCACGGTGTAGGTGTCCGGGCCGGTGGCGGTCGGGTCGGGGTTCGGGATGACGGCGACCGTGGCGGACTCCGGGGTGGTGGTGACGGCGCCGACGGTGGGGGTGGCCGGGGCCGTGACGGGCAGGGTCACCGGGGCGGAGACGGTCGAAGGGTCGGAGGCACCTTGGGTGTTGGTGGCGGTGACGGTGAAGGTGTAGGTGGCGCCGGGGGTGAGCCCGGTGATGGTGCACGGCCCGAAGCTGGTCGCGGCGGTGGTGGTGCAGGTGGCGCCGCCCGGGGTGGCGGTCACGGTGTAGGAGTCGGGGTCGGAGACGGCGATCGGGTTGAGGTTCGGGACGACGGCGACGGTGGCTGTGGTGGCGGTGGTGGTGACCGTGCCGACGCTCGGCGTGTTCGGCAGCGTGCCCGGCAGGGTCACCGGGTCGGACAGGGTCGGGGTCGAGTCCATCCGCTGGCCGTTGGGAACGATGGTGGCGACGGCGGTGAACGTGTACGTGTGGTCCGGGCTCAGGCCGGGGATCGTGCACGCGATGGGGTAGGCGTTGTTGGGGACGCAGCTCCGGCCGCTGGGCGTGGCGGTGACGGTGATCCACACATGGAGACCGTTCACTGCGGGGGCTTGGGTGAGGTGCGCGGTCGCGCTGGTGGGGGTGGTGGTGATGGCGTCGAACACCGGCGGGGAAGGCGGCGGGATCGCCGTCATCGTGGGGACCGAGACCGACGATCCGGAAGTCCCGAACATGTTGCTCGCGGTCACGGTGATGTTGATCGGGGTCCCGGCGGTCAGGCCGGTCACGGTGCAGTCCATGGCCACCGTCGGGTCGATGGTGCAGCCTGGGAGTGTGCCGCTCGTGGCGGCGTCGCGCAGGTGCACGGTGTAGTTGTTGACCATGTCCTGGGCCGGGTTCGCCGCGACGGCGACATCGACGGAACTGGTCGTGACGGCGATCGTGTGCACCCCGGTCGGCGCGGACGGCACGCTCGGGGCCCCCATGGCAGAAGCCGGGATCGCAGCGGCGAACACGGTGAGTGCGGACGCGGCAGCGAGCAAGGCGGGGATACCGCGACGAGAGAGGAACTTCATGTTCGGGTGTGTCCTTTCAGGACCATCAGAAGACGCGCGGCATACCTGTTGATCATCGACCGAGCCCGGGGACACATGAACGTCTGCCGCACCGAATGATCAATTGCTGTCCATCCACCGCGCCCGGCACAGCGAGTCTCAAGTACCAAGATCGGGCGGTCGGCCCGTGATCATCGGCCCACGCTGAGAACGCGGCCCGCCGGGCGGACGGGTGCAGAGCTGGTGGCCGCCGGCCACCGGGCCGGCGCTTTCGAGGCCCGACCACAGGAGACCGGCGAGACCCGGAGGCGGCGGCGCAGGCTCGCGACGAAGCACGGGCTGAACCGGCCCGAGCCACTTGTCAGGTCGAGCAGTTCGGCGCGCGCGTCCAGGGGGTGGGCACCGAGCCGGAACGGCTGGCCACCGCGCTGGCCGCAGGCAGGCACGACGGCGGGCTACCGCGACCACCAGGCCCAGATCCGGGGCCTGCAGCGGAGGGCGAGGGATTCGAACCCTCGAGAGGTTTCCCCCTAGCGGTTTTCAAGA
>NZ_DASYFV010000072.1:0-34513 GCF_036000465.1 Jatrophihabitans sp.
TAGTTCGAAACGTGTTACACGGGTAATGCGTGTAGTTCAACCTGGAGGACCCATGTCCCTGTTCCGCCTGGACGCCAGCATCCGTGTCGACGGCTCGCACAGCCGCGAGATCGCCGACATCGTCGAGCAGGAGTGGCGCGCTGCCCACCCCGGCTCCCCGGTCGTTCGCCGCCACGTCGGCACCGAGCCAGTCCCCGCGGCCGCCTGGGCGACGGCCGTCGGCGCCTCGATGACACCCGAGGCCGATCGCTCGCCCGAGCAGCGTGAGGCCGTCGCGCTCGCCGCCGAGGCGGTCGACCAGCTCGTCGACGCCGATGCCCTGCTCTTCGCCGTCCCGCTCTACAACTTCGGTGTCTCGCAGCACTTCAAGACCTGGGCCGACCTCGTCATCACCGATCCGCGCATGGCGGCGGGCGCGCAGCCGGTGACGGCGGGCAAGCCGGCCGTGCTCGTCACCGTGCGCGGCGGCAGCTACGCCGCCGGCACGCCGCGCGAGGGTTGGGACCACGCCACCGGCTGGATGCGCCGCATCCTGGAGGACGTGTGGCAGCTCGACCTGCGGGTCGTCGAGAGCGAGTTCACCCTCGTCGGCGTGAACCCCGCCCTCGACCAGTTCCAGGACCTCGCGAAGGAGATCCGGCAGCGGGCCGAGGACGCGGCCCGGGCCGAGGGCCGCTCCCTCGGCGAGCGCCTCGCCGCCTGAGGACCACCTCACCCGGTGACCCGTCAGGCGTCGACCGTCTCCTCGGCCAGCACCTCGCCGATCACGGTGGCGAGGTCCATCCGCAGGCCCTTCTCGACGTAGCGGGCGGCACCGGCGGCGAGCGCCCGGCGAGCCATGATCGACTGGTCGAAGCCGGAGAGCACGATGACGCGCACGCCGGGTACCGCGGCGCGGATGAGCGGCAGGGCCTGCAACCCGTCCATCCGCGGCATCGCGAGGTCGAGGATCACGATGTCGGGCTGCAGCTGCTGCGCGGAGTCCACGGCCTGCTCGCCGTCGGCCGCATCGCCCACGACCTCGTACCGACCGTCGGCCGCGATCTGGGCGCGCAGCAGGTGCCGCACGTCGTCGTTGTCGTCGACGACGAGGACGCGGGCCGCGGGCGCGGCCGCGGCGTCGCCGTCGGCGGCCGGCGGGGGCGCCGCGGCGATGGTCGAGGGCCGCTCCCGGACAAGATCACCCGGGGCGGTCTCCGAGCCGTCGAGCGGGGTCAGCCAGTCGTTCATCAAGCGGCGCGCCGACGCGAGCGTGCGGTCGAGGTAGTCGGCTGCGGCGGCGAGGTCACCACCGCGCATCGAGTACACGGCAGCGCTGAGGCCCTGCACGACGTTGTCGTTCACCTCGAGCGCCTGCCGCCGACGCACCTGCGCCTCGCGCAGCGTGACCGCCTGGGCCTCGTGCGCCTCCTCGGCGCGCACCCGCTCGGTCACGTCGATGCAGGTCCCACGCATGCGTATCGGCGTGCCCTGCTCGTCCCGCAGCACCTGCCCGTTGGAGGCGAGGTAGCGCACCTCGCCGTCGGGTCGCACGATGCGCTCGATCATCTGGTAGGGCTCGCCCGTGGCGTACGCCTGCTGGTGGATCTGCATGATCCGCTCGCGGTCGTCCGGGTGGATGTGGGACAGGAAGCGGTCGTAGCCGGCGTTGAACTCCTGCGGCTCGTAGCCGTAGATCCGGTAGAGCTGATCCGACCAGGTGTTGGTGTCGGTGGCGATGTGCCAGTCGTAGTCGCCCATGTCGGCGAGCTGCTGGGCGTTGTCGACGCGGGCGATGAGGTCGGTCAGCCGGTGCTCGGCGTCGAGCCGGGCGAGGGCGCCGCCGAGCAGCTCGATCGCCTCGTCCAGGTCGTCGTCGGTCTCGTCGGTGGCGGCCACCACCGCGACGAGATCGCCGCCGGGCAGCCGGCGGCCGCGGGCCCGGACGATGCCGGCCGCGACCCACGCCGGCGGCAGCTCGAGCGCGCCGGCCGGCCCGAGAGGGAGCTCGAGGAGGCCGGTCGGCAACTCGGCCTCGGGCAGCGGTGCCCCGGTGCGTAGCGCGACGGTCGGACCCGACGCGGTGATGAGCACGAGGAGCAGCGAGCGCTCGCCGCCGATCCGGGCGAGGAGCGGGGTGGCATCGGTCAGCAGCAGACCGCGATCCTCGGTGGTGGCACAGAGTCGGGCGAGTTCACGTAGCCCACCGTCGATCGGGACCGCCTGCACAGTGCCTCCATTCCAGGCCCCCGTCGCCTTCAGTGGAAGCGTGGACGGGTCGGGGTCCGACGGCCAGTGCTGAAGGTCCCCGCGGTGCGACGTCTCAGACGGCGTCGGACTTCGACGACCAGCCGGAGAGCACGAGGGCCCGCTCGTCGTGGGTGACGACGGCGACCCGGGCCAGCTCAGCGGTGTTCTCGGCGTAGTGGTGCGAGCAGAACAGCAACGGCAGGCTCGAGGCGGTGAGGACGACGCGGACGTAGGCCTCGGCGCCGCAGCGGTCGCAACGGTCGAGCGCGCGGACGAGGAAGGGGTGGGCGACTGCCTCGGCGAAGACCGACATGATGCGCTCCTTGGATCCGGCGGCCGGGGCTGCGGATGTCGTCGGGTCCCTGCGACCCTCCACCGTCAACGCTAGGCGCGCCCCGGTGGCCCGCACAGAATCGATCACCCCTGGTGTGGGCAGCGAAACGTCCCCTGCCGCGCGGTTGCTGCGAACCCCGCGCGACAGTGCAGATGCACCGTGCGAGGCTCGGGCCGTGCCCGGAGAGACCGACCTGCGCGGTGACTGCGCCCGCTGCAGCGGGTTGTGCTGCGTGGCCCTGCCCTTCGGCCGCTCGGCCGACTTCGCGATCGACAAACCGGCCGGCAGCCCGTGCCGCCACCTGCGGGCGGACTCGCGGTGCGGCATCCACGACCGGCTGCGGCCGGAGGGCTTCCCGGGGTGCACCGTCTACGACTGCTTCGGCGCGGGCCAGCGCGTCACCCAGCTGACGTTCAGCGGCCGCAGCTGGCGCGAATCGGCCGCTCTGGCCCGGCAGATGTTCGACGTCTTCGCGGTCGCCCGGCCGCTGCACGAACTGCTCTGGTACCTCCAGGCCGCCGCCGCGCTGCCCGCGGCCGAGTCGCTGCGGGCCGATCTCGAGCGGCTGCACGACCTCGTCGACGACCGGACGCGCGCGGCGCCGGACGAGCTCGTCGCGGTCGATGTCGACGCGATCCGGGCCGAGGTCGACCCACTGCTGCAGCGGGCGAGCGAGCTGGCCCGGGCCGGCCTGGGCCGCGGGCCCGATCGGCGGCGGGCCGATCTCGTCGGGGCCCGGCTGCGCGGCGCCGACCTGCGCGGCTGCGACCTGCGCGGGGCGTTGCTCATCGGCGCCGACCTGCGCGGGGCCGACCTGCGTCTCGCCGATCTCATCGGGGCCGACCTGCGGGCGACCGACCTGCGCGGCGCCGACCTGACCGGCGCGCTGTTCATGACCCAGCCGCAGCTCGTCGCCGCCGTGGGCGACGAGCGCACCCTGCTCCCGGCCGGGCTCGACCGGCCCGCGCACTGGGCCACCGGATCATGATCGCTCGCTAGGATCGGACGGGACCGGCGAGGAGGTTCCGATGACGCCCAGACGTCCCCCACAGCTACCGGTGGAGACCTGGATCGAGCACCAGATCCGCACGGCCCAGGCCGACGGCGCGTTCGAGAACCTGCCCGGCGCCGGCCGCCCGATCCCCGACATCGACAAGCCGCAGTCCGAGCTCGCCTGGGTGGCGAACTACCTGCGCCGCGAGGAGGTCGACGTCGCCGGCCTGCTGCCCCCCGGGCTCGCCCTGGCCAAGGAGGTCGAGGACCTGCCGGCGCGGCTGGCGCGCGAACGCTCCGAGGTGCGCGCGCGGGCGATCGTCGAAGACCTCAACGCCCGCATCGTCCGGGCCCACGCGATGCCCCAGGTCGGGCCCCCGTTGCGGGTGCGCACCGTCGACGTCGACGACGCGATCGGGCGGTGGCGCGCGACCCGCGCCGCCGCGGCCGCCGCCCGCCCCGTCCCCGTCGCACCGGTCGTCCCGCCGAGCCGACGGCGCCACTGGTGGAGCCGGCGGTCGACATGCCACTGACCGTCGCCGTCACCGGACCGACCGGCGAGATCGGCCAGTCGGCCGTCGCCGCGCTCGAACGCGCGCCCGAGGTCGAGCGGGTGCTCGGCATGGCGCGACGGCCGTTCGACCCGGCGGCCCACGGGTGGAGCAGGACCGAGTACCGCCAGGGCGACATCCTCGACCGGGACGCCGTGGCCGCCCTGGTCGCCGACGCCGACGTCGTCGTACACCTGGCCTACCTGATCATGGGGACGCGTGAGGAGAGCCGGCGCATCAACCTCGCCGGCACCCGCAACGTCTTCCAGGCCGCGGTCGCCGCCGCCCGCCCCCGCCGGCTCGTCTACACCTCCTCGGTCGCGGCCTACGGCTACCACGCCGACAACCCGGTGCCGCTCACCGAGGACACGCCGACCCGCGGTTCGAAGGAGCACTACTACAGCGAGCAGAAGGCCGAGTGCGAAGACGTACTCCGTACCGTGACGGACGGTTCGGGACTCGAGGTCTACGTGCTGCGTCCGAGCATCGTGGCCGGTCCGAAGGCCCCCATGCTGGCCGAGACCATGCCGTGGCGGCAGTTGGGCGAGAAGCTGCCGGCCGCGCTGCGCGGGGTGGTCGGGCTGATCGAGGGCGTTCTGCCGTTGATGCCCGACCCGGGCGTGCCGGTGCAGCTCGTGCACCACGACGACGTCGCAGCGGCGATCGCGCTCGCCGCCACCGGGGCGGGGGAGCCGGGCGCCTACAACCTCGGGGGCGACGGCACGGTGTCGTTCGGCGACATCGCCCACGCCACGGGCACGCGCTCGATCCGGGTGCCGCGGGCCGCGGCGGTGGCGACCTCGGCCCTGCTCGCCCGCCTGCCGATGGTGCCCTCGGCCGCCGAGTGGTTGCACGCCACCCGCACCTCGACCGTCATGGACACGACGCGGGCGAAGACCCGCCTCGGCTGGGCCCCGCGCTACTCGAGCCGCGAGACCCTGGACGCCCTGGCCGCCTCGCTCTGATCGGCGGTGAGCAGGCGCTCGGCGTGCAGCAGGTCGGCGGTGAGGTCGCGGTCGGTGAGGGAGGTCTCCAGGCCGTCGCACCCGGCCAGCCAGTCGGCCAGCGGCGGGGGGGCCAGGTTGCGCGCGCGCAGGCACCGCACCGCCGCGACCATCTCCCCGGCCAGCACGCTGCGGAACATCGGCACGGCGTCGAGCGCCTGGCGGGCGGCGAGCGAGGCGAAGCTGGCGTCCTCCTCGACGCCGTGCGAGAGCGTCACGGTCTGCAGGGCCGCCGGGGTGGCCAGCGCGCGGAGCGACGACAGCGCCGAGGCCACCACGTACTCCACCGTCATCACCCCGGAGGCGCCGGGACGGCCGTCCCCGAGGAACGCCGGCAGCCCGGTCATGGCCGGGTCGCACAGCATCGACAGCCGGGCGAGTGACAGCTGCGCCGCCTTCACCAGCGCGAGGCGCAGGGAGTCCAGCGCCTGGGCGAGGTACGCGACGTGGAAGCCGCCGTGGTGCGCGACCTCCTCCTCGGGCAGGAACACCGGGTTCTCGCTCGGTGCGCTGACCAGCTTCTCGACGACGGTGTCGAGGATGTCGATGGAGTCGAGCAGCGGGCCGTGCACCTGGGGCAGCGCCCGCAGGGCGAACGGATCCTGGATGCGGGCGCCGTCGGCCCCGGTGTCGATGAGCGCGCGCATCCGCCGGCAGACCTCCTGCGCGCCACGGAACGGGGTCACCTGCTCGACCACCGGGCTGAACGCCTCGGGGTTGCCCCTCGCCCCGGTGAACGTGGCGGCGGCGACGGTCAGGGCCTGCACCGCGAGGTCGCGCAGCGCGGTGCTCGCCAGCGCGGCGTCGGCGATCGTCGCCGCGTTGCTCGAGAGCAGGGGCAGCGCATCACCGATGCCGAAGCGCACCGGGCCGGGCATCGGCTGCGAGGTCGGCACCTCGCCCAGCAGCCCCAGCGCCGTCGTCGCGAGCGCGGCGAGATCGCCGGTGCCGACCCCGCCGAGCTCGCGGATCGGTGGCAGGGCATCGGCCCGCAGCATCGTGGCCAGCCCGTCGATGACGGACGGGTCCACCCCGCTGCCGCCGGCGGCGAGCTGGTTGAGCCGGACGACGAGCGTGGCCCGCACCCGCTCGGGCGAGCGCAGCGGCCCGAGCGACGACGCGTGGCTGCGCAGCAGCGCCAGGGCCGGATCGCCGGGCTCGGCCGGCGTCGGGTCCTCGAGCGGGATCAGCCGGTTGCCGCCGACGCCGGTCGAGCGGCCGTAGACCGGACGTCGCGCCGCGGTCTGGTCGGCGTGGGCCCGGGCCGCGAGCGCCCGCGCCATCGAGGTGACCCGCACGGGCACGCCCCCGGCCGCGACCCGCGCGATGTCGCCGACGGTCAGCGACGACCCGTCGAGTTCGAGCACCTCGGTCACGGTCGGCCCAGCAGCCGGTCGGTCTCGGGATCGGCCGCCCCGTCGAAGAAGCGGTCCAGGACCGTCGCGAACAGCGGCTCGTCGGGCGCGGCGCGGGCGAACAGCGTCATCGACGACCGCAGCTTCATCGCGTCGATGCCGCCGAAGATCTGCTCGGCGCTGCGGCCGGACGTGCCGGCGACGATCCGCGTGCACTCGATCAGCCGCGGCCCGAGCACCGGGTGGGCCAGGTAGGCCCGGCCCTCGTCGAGCGAGGCGATCCCGTAGCGCTGGGCGGTCGCGCTGCGGCCGAGCCCGGAGAGCTGAGGGAAGACGAACCACATCCAGTGGCTGTCCTTGCGGCCCCGTTCGA
Source organism: Jatrophihabitans sp. (assembly GCF_036000465.1). Classification (GTDB taxonomy): domain Bacteria; phylum Actinomycetota; class Actinomycetes; order Mycobacteriales; family Jatrophihabitantaceae; genus Jatrophihabitans. Next base: position 6,840 of record NZ_DASYFV010000072.1, read on the forward strand.
GTTCGGCGAGCACCCGCGCGAAGACGCTCTCCTGAGCGTCGACGAAGCGGGCGAGATCGTGCGGGTCGGTCATGGTGCGAGCGTGCCACGCCGGCCGGGGACATCGTCCGATCGGAGGGGGTGCGAAACCGCCGATCTCCGATACGTTCGAGACATGACCGTCAAACTCGTAGTCCTGTACACCCAGCCCGACGACGCCGACGCGTTCGACAAGCACTACCTGGCGGTGCACGGACCGCTCGTCGACACCATCCCCGGCCTCGAACACTGGGAGGGCGCGCGGATCGTCGCCGCCGCCGACGGGGGCGAGAGCACCTACCACCGCATCGCCGAGCTCTGGTTCACCGACCAGTCCGCCCTGCAGGCCGCGCTCGGTTCGGACGAGGGCAAGGCGACGGCCGGCGACTACCAGAAGATCGCCCCTCCCGGCTCGCGGATGTTCGTCGCCGCGGTCGACTGAGGTCGCGACGTGGGCCGGTACAGCGACACCTTCCGGGCGAGCATCGAGTCGCGCGAGCAGTTCTGGCTCGATGCCGCCGCGGCCGTCCAGTGGACGACCCCGCCGACGCGCGCGCTCGACGCCTCGAACCCACCGCTCTACCGCTGGTTCCCTGACGGGGAGCTGAACACGTCGGTCAACGCGCTTGACCGTCACGTCGACGACGGCCGGGCCGATCAGCCCGCGCTGATCTGGGATTCGGCCGTCACCGACTCGACCCGCACGCTCAGCTACCGCGAGCTGCGCGACGAGGTGGCCACCTTCGCCGGCGGCCTCGCCTCGCTGGGAGTGGGCCGCGGCGATCGCGTGCTCGTCTATATGCCGATGGTGCCCGAGGCCGTGGTCGCGATGCTGGCCTGCGCCCGCCTCGGCGCCGTCCATTCCGTCGTGTTCGGCGGCTTCGCGCCGCGCGAACTCGCCGCCCGCATCGACGACGCGACGCCCAAGGTCGTCGTGGCGGCGTCGTGCGGCATCGAGCCGACCCGGGTCGTCGAGTACCAGCCGATCATCGACGAGGCCCTCGGACGGACGGCCCACCAGCCCGACCACGTCGTCATGCTGCAGCGGGAGAAGGCGCCGGCCGCGCTGGGCGAGCGCTACGTCGAGTGGACCGAGCTCGTCGCCGATGCCGCGCCGGCCGACCCGGTGCCGGTGGCCGCCACCGACCCGCTCTACATCCTCTACACGTCGGGCACGACCGGCCGGCCGAAGGGCGTCGTCCGCGACGCCGGAGGCCACGCCGTCGCGCTGGCCTGGTCGATGCGCAACGTCTACGACGTCAGCCCGGGCGACGTCTGGTGGACCGCCTCGGACGTCGGCTGGGTCGTCGGGCACAGCTACATCGTCTACGCGCCGCTGATCATCGGCGCCACCACCGTGATGTACGAGGGCAAACCGGTCGGCACCCCCGACGCGGGAGCGTTCTGGCGGGTCATCGCCGACCACGCGGTGACCGCGCTCTTCACCGCGCCGACGGCCCTGCGGGCGATCAAGCGGGTCGACCCCGACGGCGCCGAGATCGCGAAGTACGACCTCAGCGCCTTCCGCACACTGTTCATGGCCGGCGAGCGGCTCGACCCGGAGACGCTCAACTGGGCCGGCGAGAAGCTCGGCGTGCCGGTCATCGACCACTGGTGGCAGACCGAGACGGGCTGGCCGATCGCGGCCAACCTGCGCGGGCTCGAACCGATGCCGGTGAAGCCGGGCTCGGCCACGATGCCGGTGCCGGGGTGGGACGTGCAGATCCTCGACCCCGACGGCGCCGAGGTGCCGCGCGGCGAGCAGGGCGCGATCGCGATCAAGCTGCCGCTGCCGCCCGGCTCGCTGCCGACCCTCTGGGGCGACGACCAGCGCTACATCACCGAGTACCTGTCGACCTACCCCGACTACTACCTCACCGGCGACGGCGGCTACCGCGACGCCGACGGCTACCTCTACGTCATGGGCCGCACCGACGATGTCATCAACGTGGCCGGTCACCGGCTCTCGACCGGCGAGATGGAGGCCGTGCTCGCCGCCCATCCCGCGGTCGCCGAGTGCGCCGTGATCGGCGTGCACGACAAGCTCAAGGGCCAGCTGGCCCGCGGGCTCGTCGTCCTCAAGGCCGGCGTCGACATCGACGAGGCGCAGCTCAAGCGCGAGCTGGTGGACTCGATCCGTCGCGAGATCGGGCCGGTGGCGGCCTTCCGCGACGTCGACGTCGTGCCGGGGCTGCCCAAGACCCGCTCGGGCAAGATCCTGCGCAAGACGATGCGGGGCATCGCCGACGGTCGCGACGAGGTCGTGCCGTCGACGATCGAGGATCCGGCGGTGCTCGACGCGCTGCGCCCCATCCTGACCGGGACGACCGACTGAGCCGCCCGCTCCGCAACACCCGCACCCGGCCGGCTTGACCGGACCTTCCACCCGAAGCGGACGCTCTGCGCGCGCCCCCGGCTACTCGAGGGTAGCTTCGGCATTCGATGCCCGTCCGACCCCGACGGACGGGCCTACGGAGGCTGGGCATGGGCTTCATCTCGCCGCGGATGCCGGACTTCGACCTCGACGAGTGGCGCGCGCAGCCCCACCACCGTCGCATCGAACCCCTGGCCCGCGACTGGGCGCTCAACGGGTTCGGCACGCCCGAGGCCATCTATCTGCTGTACCTGGTCAAGCTGCTTGTCTTTGTCGGCGGTGCGATCCTCGTCGTCGCCGCGACCTCCGACGTCGGCGGCATCACCGACGTCGATAGGTGGTGGACGACACCGATCGCCTACCAGAAGTTCGTGGTGTGGACGCTGCTCTGGGAGATCCTCGGCCTCGGCTGCGGCTCGATGCCGCTGACGTTCCGGTTCCTCCCGCCGGTCGGCGGGTTCCTCTACTGGCTCCGGCCGGGCACGATGCGGCTGCCGCCGTGGCCGGGCCGGATCCCGCCGACCGCCGGCACGCGGCGCACGCCGGTCGACGTGGCGCTCTACCTCGCCGTCCTGGTCGTCGGGGTCGGCCTGCTGTTCTCCGGCTCGTCGGCCGGATTCGCCACCCTGCCCGCAGCCGGCATCGCCGGGCTGCTCGTCTGCCTTGTCGCGCTCGGCCTGCGCGACAAGGCGCCGTCCCTCGCCGCCCGGCCCGAGCACTACGCCGTGATGCTGCTGATCTTCCTGTTCCCGCCGGAGAACATGATCTTCGCGCTCAAGCTGGTCATGATCGCCATGTGGTGGGGCGCGGCGACGTCGAAGCTGAACAAGCACTTCCCGTTCGTCGTCTCGGTGATGATCAGCAACACGCCGTGGCAGCGGTCGAAGTGGGTGAAGCGGCGGCTCTGGCGCGACTACCCGACCGACCTGCGGCCCGGGTCGCTGGCCCGGATGGCCGCGCACGGGGGCACCGTCGTCGAGTACACCGTCCCGCTGGTGCTGCTGCTCTCGCGCGGTGGCCTCGTCAGCACCGTCGCCGTGACGGTCATGGTGCTGTTCCACGTGCACATCACCTCGACCTTCCCGCTCGGCGTCCCGCTCGAGTGGAACCTCTTCTTCATCTTCTCGACGCTCTACCTGTTCGGGCACTACGCCGCCGTCGGGCCCGGCTCGTTCGCCTCCCCGGTGCTCGGCCTGCTGCTGCTCGGCCTGCTGGTCGGGCTGCCGGCGCTCGGCAACCTCAAGCCCGAGGCGGTGTCGTTCCTGCCGTCCATGCGCTACTACGCCGGCAACTGGGCGACGAGCGTGTGGCTGTTCCGCAACGACGGCGCCGAGGAGATCCTGGACCGCTCGCTGGTCAAGCCCGCGCCCGTCGTCGTCAAGCAGCTGACGAAGCTCTATGACGCGGAGACCGCGGAACTGCTGCTGTACAAGGGATTGGCGTTCCGGGCCATGCATTCGCACGGGCGCGCGCTCGGCGGCCTGATGACCCGCGCCGTCGACGACCTCACCGGGTACACGCCGCGCGAGGGCGAGCTCGTCGCCGGTGTCGCGCTCGGCTGGAACTTCGGCGAGGGGCACCTGCACAACGCCCAGCTGCTGGCCGCGGTGCAGGAGCTCTGCCACTTCGCCCCGGGACAGCTGCGGGTGATTACCCTGGAGTCGCAGCCCATCCACCAACCCGAGCAGCGCTACCAGATCCTCGACGCCGCCGATGGGCTGCTGGAGGAGGGCCTCGTGCAGGTCGACGACATGATCGAGCGGCAACCCTGGCTGGGTGCCGACGACGTGACGATCCCGGTCGAGGTCACGTTCAGCGCGAGCGGCGAGCTCGGCTTCAGCACCCCGAACGCCTTCGCCGACATCCTGGCCCTGGACGAGTCCCCGCGGCCGCGACCGCGGCCCCGCCCGTCCCCGCGATCGCAGCAGGCGCGGCCCACGTGACCCGAGCGGTCGTCGTCGGCTCCGGCCCGAACGGTCTCGCCGCCGCGGTCGAGCTCGCCCGGGCCGGCCTCGACGTCACCGTCTACGAGGCCGCCGACGAGATCGGCGGCGGCACCCGCACCAGCGAGCTGACCCGGCCCGGCCTGCTGCACGACCACTGCTCGGCGGTGCATCCGCTGGCGGTCGGCTCCCCGTTCCTGCAGACCCTCGACCTCGCCCGGCACGGTCTCGAATGGTGCTGGCCCGAGATCGATCTCGCCCACCCGCTCGACGGCGGGCGGGCGGCGGTGCTGACGCGCGACCTCGACACCACGGTGGCCGGTCTCGGCGCCGACGGCCCGGCCTGGCGCCGCTTCTTCGAACCGATCGCGGCCGGCTTCGACGGCCTGGCCGAGGACTTCCTCCGCCCGATCGTGCACGTGCCGCGGCACCCGCTGCGGCTGGCCCGCTTCGGTCTCGCCGCGCTGCTGCCGGCGTCGGTCGTCGTGCGGCAGTGGCGCACCGACGAGGCCCGGGCGCTGTTCGCCGGCATGGCCGCGCACGCCTTCCGCCCGCTGTCCAGCCCGACCAGCGCCTCGGTCGGCATCGCGCTGGGCGCCTCGGCGCACCGCTTCGGCTGGCCGGTCGCGCGGGGCGGATCACGGGCCATCTCCGACGCGCTGGCCGCCGAGCTGCGCGGCCACGGCGGTCGTATCGAGACCGGCCGCGAGATCACCTCCCTGGCCGAGCTCGGCGACGCCGACGTGACGATGCTCGACATCAGCCCGGCCGCGGCCGCCCGGCTGGCCGGCGATCGGATGCCGCGACGGGTGCGCCGGGCCTACACCCGCTACCGGCGCGGGCCGGCCGCGTTCAAGCTCGACCTCGCGGTCGAGGGAGGCCTCCCCTGGACGAACGAGGCCTGCCACCGGGCCGGCACCGTCCACGTCGGCGGCACCTACGAGCAGATCGCCGCGGCCGAGAAGGACGTCGGTCGCGGCCGGATGCCCGCGCGGCCGTTCGTGCTCGTCGCCCAGCAGTACGTCGCCGATCCGACCCGCTCGGCCGGCGACGTCCACCCCGTGTGGGCCTACGCCCACGTGCCGCACGGCTATCCGGGCGACGCGACCGAGGCGATCCTGGCCCAGCTCGAACGCTTCGCGCCCGGCACCCGCGAGCGCATAGTCGGGCAGTACGTCCGCACCCCGGCCGACATCGAGCGCGAGAACGCGAACTTCGCCGGGGGCGACATCTCCACCGGCGCCAACGACCCGATCCAGCTCCTGCTGCGGCCGCGGATCGCGCTCGACCCGTACCGCACCGGCATCCCGGGCGTGTACCTCTGCTCGGCCGCGACCCCGCCCGGCGCGGGCGTGCACGGCATGTGCGGCAGCAACGCGGCCGCGTCCGCGCTCAAGCACCTGCGCTGACGGTCAGCTCCGCGAGCCGGTGACGGCGACAGTGACGCCGAGTCCGACGATCGCGAGCCCACCGGCCCCGCCGATCGCCGCCGTGCGTCGCGGCGAGCCGGCCAGCCAGCTGCGGGCCGTGCCGGCGAGGACGGCCCAGGCGCTGTCGGTGACGAGCGCGATGGCGGGGAAGACGAGGCCGAGGAGCAGCAGCTGCTCGGGCACGTGCCCGGCGGCGCGGTCGACGAACTGCGGCGTGGCGACGGTGAAGAACACGATGGTCTTCGGATTGGCCAGGCCGACCAGCACGCCGTCGAGGAACTGACGCCGCCCGCGCGCGACCGGCACCGACCCGGTGAGGGCGTCGCTCAGCGCCCGCCGGTGCCGGAACGCCTGCACTCCGAGATACACGAGGTAGAGCGCGCCGGCGAACTTGATGACGGTGTAGACCTGCGACGAGCGCTGCACCAGCGTGCCGACGCCCAGGGCCACCGCCACGATCTGCAGGTAGACGCCGAGCGAGTTGCCGGCCGCGCTGATGACCGCGCCGCGGCGTCCGATGGTCAGGGCCCGGCCGATGGTGAAGAGCACGCTCGGCCCCGGGATCACGATGATCACGAACGACGTGATGATCCAGGCGAGCAGGTGCATGACGACACGCCAACCCAGCTTCCCCGCGGGCTCAGCGGCCGAAGGGGCGCAGCTGGTAGTCGCCCTTGGTTCGGGCGACTACCGTCCCGTCCTCGCCGGTGACCTCGGCCTCGAAGACGAACGGCACCTTCGCATCGGGCGTGGCGAGGGCCTTGATGCGGGCGATCTCGTCGTCCGCCATGGACGCGGTGGCGGTGAGCTTGCCCTTGCCCGGGGCGAGGAAGTCGATGGTCACGCTGCGCACGAGCGGGTAGTGCGTCGAGACGTCGAAGGTCGCGAAGTGGATGGCGCCGCCGAGCACCTCGGCGAGCGTGAACGTGACGCCGGCGTAGATGACGCCGAAGTGGTTGCCGTTGCCCTCGGCGGGGACCTCGGCCTTGACGAAGCCGGGCCGGAGCTCGACGAAGCGCACGCCCATGCGGTGCGCGACGGGGATCAGGGTCTCGAGGGCGGCGTTCAGCATCTCCGCAGGGGATTCGGTCACCGCCGCAGACTAGCGGCGGGTAGCCTCAGCGTCCGTGGCAGCGTTGCGTCCCGGCACCATCGCCGTGCTCGGCGAAGCTCTGCTCGACGTCGTGGAGACGGGGGACGACGACCCGCGCCTGGCCCGCCCCGGCGGCAGCCCCTACAACGTGGCCATCGGCCTGGCCCGCCTCGAACGCCCGACGGCGTTCGTCGGCCGTCTCTCGCACGACCCGCTCGGCATCATCCTGCGCCACCACGCCGAGCGCTCCGGCGTCGACCTGAGCCTCGCCGTCGACGCGCACGAGCCGTCGACGGTCGCGCTCGTCGAGTTGCAGGACGGCATCGCGCAGTACCGCTTCGGGGTCGACGGCACGGCCGACTTCCGCTGGACCGAGGCCGAGCTGGCGCTCGTGCCCGACGACATCGCCGCGCTGCACTTCGGCTCGCTCGCCTCGTGGACCCTGCCCGGCTCGCTCGCCATCGAGCACCGGGTCGCCGCCCTGCGCGAGCACGCGCTCATCAGCTACGACCCGAATGTCCGACCGCACCTGCAGTCCGATGCCGCCGCTGCCCGCGACCGCATCGAGCAGGCGTTGCCGCTCGCGCACCTCGTCAAGGCCAGCGAGGAGGACGTCGCGTACCTCTATCCCGGGGCCGACATCGACGACGTCGCGCGCGGCTGGCTCGCCGTCGGCCCCGCGCTGGTCGTCGTCACCCGCGGCGGCGAGGGGTCGAGCGCGTACACGGCCGGGGCGCAGACCGCTCGACCCGTCCACCCGGTCACCATCGCCGACACCGTGGGCGCGGGCGACGCGTTCACCACCGGCCTGCTCGACGCGCTCGCCGAGCGCGACCTGCTCGACGCCGCCCGGCTCGGCGGTCTCGACACCGCCACCCTCGATGCGGTGCTCGACCACGCGGCCCTCGTCGCGGCGATCACCTGCTCGCGGGCCGGCGCGAACCCGCCCCGCAAGGCCGAGCTCGCGGCTCACCGCGGCTGACCCCGACGATGCCCATCGACTCCGGCGACACCGCCTGGGTGCTGATCAGCACCGCGCTCGTGCTCTTCATGACGCCCGGGCTCGCCCTGTTCTACGGCGGCATGGTCCGCAGCAAGCACGTGCTGTCGATGCTGGCCCAGAACTTCGCCATCATCGCGGTCGTCAGCGTGGTGTGGGCGCTCGTCGGCTTCTCCCTCGCGTTCAGCGGCGACGCCGGCGGCGGGCTCATCGGCAACCTGCACCTGGTCGGCCTGGGCCACGCCAACGAGGCGCTGCCCGGCATCCACCTGACCGTCCCGCCGACCGCGTACGCCGGGTTCCAGATGATGTTCGCGGTGATCACCACCGCCCTGCTCACCGGCGCCGGGGCCGACCGCATGCGCTTCGGACCGTTCCTCGTGTTCTCGGTGGTCTGGGTCCTCGTGGTCTACGTGCCGCTCGCACACTGGGCGTTCTCGCCGCACGGCTGGCTCTTCCACCAGGGTTTGCTCGACTTCGCCGGCGGCACGGTCGTCGAGATCGACGCCGGCGCCTCGGCCCTCGCTCTCGTGCTGGTGCTCGGCAAGCGCCGCGGCTGGCCGGGCGAGCCGATGGCCCCGCACTCGCTGCCGCTCACGCTGCTCGGCGCCGGCATCCTCTGGTTCGGCTGGTTCGGTTTCAACGCGGGCTCGGCCCTCGCCTCCGGCCACCTCGCCGCCCAGGCGCTGATCGGCACGCACCTCGCCGGCTGTGGCGGGCTCATCGGCTGGATGGCGCTGGAGAAGCGGGCGACCGGCCACGCGACGACCCTCGGCGCGGCCTCGGGCGCGGTCGCCGGCCTGGTCGCCATCACCCCGGCCGCCGGCTACGTCAACAGCCTGGGCGCGATCGTCATCGGCCTGCTCGCCGGCGCCGCCGGGCTGTACGCGGTCCGGCTGAAGTTCCGGCACGGCTACGACGACTCGCTCGACGTCGTCGGCGTGCACGGCGTCTGCGGGGTGGTCGGCACGCTCGCCGTCGGCGTCCTCGCCACGCGGACGGTCAACCCGGTCGGCCGCGGGCTCATCGACGGCGGCGGGCTGCACCTGCTCGGCGTCCAGGCGCTCGGTGTCGTGGTCGCGGCGGCGTGGGCGTTCGTGATGACCGGCGTCATCGCGCTCGGCGTGCACAAGGTGCTCGGCCTGCGCGCCACACCCGAGGACGAGCTGGCCGGGCTCGACATGGCCGTCCATGCCGAGACGGCCTACGACCACGGAGCGTTCGGCGCCCGCTGACCCCCCGCACCTTCTCACCGCGGGCCCCCGACCGACCCACCGGATCCTCGCCCCGACCCGTTGGCGCGCCGACACCGCCCCGTCTGCGGCCCAGGTTCGCGGCGGCGCGGGCACATGCGTATTACCGTGCGGGCGTGCGCGGACGGACGGTGGCCACTGCGACGGCTCTGCTCGCCCTGCTCGCCGCCGGGTGCACGAGGCAGTCGGACCCGCATACCTCGCCGGCGCCCGGAACGTCGCGGGCGACTCCCGCCCGGTCGACGACCATCTCCCCGGCGCGATCGGCGACCGCCGCCGCGAGGCGGGCCACGTCCGGTGCGGCGTCGAAGCCCCGCAGCGTGACCGTCCTCGGCTCGGGAGACGTGCTCATCCACCCGCCGCTGTGGGAGCAGGCGCACGCCGACGCGAGCGCCGAGGGGAGGACCGGCTACGACTTCGGGCCGATGTACGCGAGCATCGCGCCCGACGTCCGCAGCGCCGATCTCGCCACCTGCGAGATGGAGACGCCGCTCGCCCCGCCGCAGGGACCCTTCTCGGGCTGGCCGACCTTCAGTGCCCCACCCCAGGTGCTCACCGCCCTGAGGGGCGTCGGCTACAAGACCTGCACCACGGCGTCGAACCACTCGCTCGACCAGGGCTACGACGGGCTGCGCCGCACCCTCGACGAGCTCGACGCCGCGGGCCTGCGGCACACCGGGAGCGCGCGCAGCGCGGCCGAGGCCGAGCACCCGCTCGTCGTCACGCTGCCCAACGGTCTTCGGGTCGGCCAGCTCGCCTACGCCTTCGGCTTCAACGGCATCCCGGTGCCGGCCGGCCGGCCGTGGATCGCGAACCTCATCGACGTGCCGACGATCCTCGCCGCGGCGAAGGCGCTGAAACACGACGGCGCCGACATCGTCGTCGTGTCGATGCACTGGGGCACCGAGTACGAACACCTCGCCACGGCCCAGCAGCGCGACGAGGCCCGCCGGCTGCTGGCGTCGCCGTACGTCGACCTGATCCTGGGCGACCACGCCCACGTCGTACAGCCGGCCGAGAAGATCTACGGCAAGTGGGTCTTCTACTGCATGGGCAACCAGATCTCGCGGCACGCCGATCCCATCGCGGTCGGACGCCAGGGGATCATGCCGCGGGTGACGTTCACCGAGACCTCGCCGCACCACTTCCGCATCACCGCGCAGGCCATCCCGACCTGGATGCAGGACTCGCCGGCGCTGCGCCTGGTCGATCTGCCCCGGGCGCTCGCGTCCGTCACCCTCACCGCCGAGCAGCGTCGCGACGACGAGGCCGCGCACCGCGCGATCGTCGGCTACCTCGACGCGTACGGGGCGGTCAGGGACGGTCTGCAGATCCGCTGACCGCGTCGCCCGGCGGCAGCGCGTACCGCTTGTGGGCCGAGTCCAGGAACAGGCCGATGAGAATGCCGGCGCTGATCAGGGGGAGCCAGATCCAGATCAGGAACGTGGTCAACGCGAGCGAGCCGATCAGCACGAGCACGACCACGTAGAGCACGAACGGCACGAGCACGGCCGCGAGGCAGCGGGCTCGCACGTCGCCGTGCGCCCGGAGCAGGGCGAGGTCGGAGGACGCGGCCCGCGCGCCGGTGGTGAGCGGCGTCGAGGGTTGCGCTGCGACTGACGGCTCGGCGGCAACCGGTTCCTCGGCGACGGGTTCGGCGGCGACCGACTCCTCGACGGGCGGGAACTGCGTGGTCGGCGCCTCGGGCACCGACGGCTCGGGCTCGACGATCGGCGCGATCCGCGTCGTGTGCGCCTCCTCGACGCTCGGCGCCTCCTCGACCGGGAGGACGGCCAGGGCGTCCTCGATCAGCGCCAGCCCGACCTGATCGGCCTCGGTCTCGGGCTCGGCCCGCGCTGGCGCCAGCATCGCGACGACCGGCAGCGCCTCGGAACCGTCGTCCGGCTCGGCGGCGCGGCGCGGCTTCGGCGCGGGGCGTCCGGGCGAATGACGGCCGAGCAGCGTGGCGACGTCGAGCACCGCGACGACGCGCTGCTCCTGCCCGCCCTCCTCGTCCGGTGCCGAATGCCGTCCCATCCCGCCAGTGTCGCAAATCCGGCCGCGACCCGCCGGGAGCACGCCGGACGCGAATACACTGCGCCGAAACGATCGAGGGGGAGTGCGCTCGTGCACACGCGGTTCCGTCGATGGGTCCGGGCAGCGGCGATCGCGACGGTGGCGGCCCTCGCGCTCAGCGCCTGCGCCAGCACGGTCAACGGCGACGCAACGATCGTCAACTCCAAGAACGCCAACCTCGACGTCATCGGCGGCGACTCGACCAGCTCGTTCGACCAGTCGGTGCAGAACTCGCTGAGCGACATCGAGGCGTTCTGGAAGATCAACTACCCCAAGGTGTCCGGCGGCAAGCCGCTGCCGCCGCTCAAGGGCGGGCTGTACTCGGTCGACGGCCTGAAGGTCGCCGAGACCGACAGCGTCACCGGCCCGGCCGCCCGGAACGCCTGCATCAGCCGCAGCGCCTCGTTCATCGTCGACAACGGGGCGTTCTGCCTGCTCGACGACTCGATCTCCTGGGATCGCGCCGACACCCACCTGTTCGCCCAGCTGGCCAAGCACTACGGCGAGTTGATGGTGGCGCTCGTCTTCGCCCACGAGTTCGGGCACGCGATCAGCTACCGCCTCGGCGTCTTCGACCAGCGGCCGCAGCCCGAGACGATCTTCACCGAGTCGCAGGCCGACTGCGCCGCCGGCGCGTGGGCCGCCTCGGCGCTCAAACGGGAGAACCCGCACTTCCGCGACGTGACCGCCCAGACCATCGACGACGCGCTCGAGGGCTACCTCGACGGCCGCGACTCGACGCCGGGCACCATCAACGAGATCTCGCACGGCAACGGCTTCGACCGCCTGTCAGCCCTCGCCGACGGCATCGACAAGGGCGCCACCTACTGCTACTCGAAAAACTACTTCGACCGGACGTTCACCGAGCGGCCGTTCGAGAGCGAATCGGACTACAACGCCGGCGGCAACGCCAGCCTGGCCCAGTCCACCGACCCGAACGGCTTCGTGGTCAAGGACCTCAACCGGTTCTGGACGGGCGCGGCCGGCGAGATCGGCAAGACGCTCACCCCGGTCAGGATCGCCGTCGCCGAGCACCCCAAGTGCGGCACCAACACCAGCGCGTTGCTCGGCTACTGCCCCGACGACAACACGGTCTACTTCAGCACGGCGTTCGCGGCCAAGGCCTACAACAGCCTGCCCGGCGTCGCGGTCGACAAGTCCACCGGCAACGTTTCGCTGCTGTTCAACCAGCCGGCCGACTTCTCGCTCGGGGTGCTGTTCGCGATCGGCTGGGGCATGGCCGTCCGGCACCAGTTCTTCGGTCGCGAACTGGACGACAAGGCGGCGTTGCTCTCGGCGATCTGCTACACCGGCGCCTACGCGAAGGACGTCAACCTCGCCGTCGACCCGAACTACGGCACGCCGAAGGCGAAGGACCTGCTGCTCTCCCCGGCCGACCTGGACGAGGCGGTCTCGGCGCTGCTGAACCAGCAGCTGATGGCCGGCTCCTACGGCGAGCGCGGCAGCACCGGCCTCGACCGGGTGCAGGCCTTCGTGAAGGGCTACAAGGGCGGCTTGGCCTCCTGCTGACGCGCCGGCGCCGCGACACCCGCACCGGAGGCGACCGCCACCTCGATCGCGTCGAGCAGCACGTCGCAGCTGCGCCTCACCTGCTCGAGCACCTCGGTGAACCCGTCGGCGTCGCCGAAGTACGGGTCGGGCACGTCGGCCGGCTGGTCGTCGTCCAGAGCGGGGTCGAAGTGCCGCAGACGCACGATCTTGGCCCGCGCCGCCACCGGATCGTCGGTGGCGTCGGCCAACTCGGCCAGGGCCAGGTGGTGCGTCGAGTCCAGGGCGACGACCACGTCGCGATCGGCGAAGTCAGCGGCCTGGAACTGCTTGGCCCGGTGTCGCGGCACCCCGTAGCCCGCGTCGGTCATCACCGCGCGGGCCCGGTGGTCCATGTCCTCGCCCTCGTGCCAGCCGCCGGTGCCGGCGCTGTCGACCTCGACCAGGTGCGCGAGCCCGGCGTGCTCGGCGACCGCCGCCAGCACCACCTCGGCCGTGGGCGAACGACAGATGTTGCCGGAGCAGACGAAACAGACACGAACGGGCGGACGGAGCACGCCGGACAGTGTCGCACCGGCGCGGGCGGCGCGACACGGTCGGTGGAGTCGCGGCGGCGCGGTCCCTTCTGAGTAGGTTCGACCCATGCCGGACATCGACTCGTCGTTCCTCGCGATGCCCGCCCGCGGCCTCGCCGCCGCCGCCCTCGACCGGGCCCGCGAGCTCGGCGCCGAGCACGCCGACTTCCGCCTCGAACGCATCCGCACCGGCCGCATCCGCGTGCGTGACGCCCGCCTCGACTCCACCAGCGACAGCGAGGACGTCGGCCTGTGCGTGCGCGTCGTGCACGACGGCACCTGGGGCTTCGCGAGCGGCATCGCCCGCACCGCCGAATCGGCCCGCGAGCTCGCCGAGCAGGCCGTCGCGACCGCGCAGGTCGCCCGGGTGCTGAGCAGCCAGCCGGTCGTGCTGGCCCCCGAGCAGGTCTACGACGACGTCGTCTGGGTGTCCTCCTACGACATCAACCCGTTCGACGTGCCCGACGCCGACCGCGTCGGTCGCCTCGTCGAGCTCTCCGAGCGCCTGATGGCCGCCGACGGCGTCGATCACGTCGACGCCGCGGTCACCTACGTGCTCGAGAACAAGTTCTACGCCGACACCGCCGGCACCATGACCACGCAGCAGCGGGTGCGCATCGAGGCCGAGTTCACCGCCGTCAACGTCGACCGGGGCGCCGGCGCGTTCTCCTCCATGCGCACGCTCGCACCGCCGGTCGCCCGCGGCTGGGAGTACCTCACCGGTACCGGGTGGGACTTCGACGCCGAGATCGCCGAGCTGCCCGGGCTGCTGATGGAGCACGCCAAGGCGCCGAGCGTCGAGGCGGGTCGCTACGACCTCGTGATCCACCCGTCGAACCTCTGGCTGACGATCCACGAGTCGATCGGGCACGCCACCGAACTCGACCGCGCCCTCGGCTACGAGGCGGCCTACGCCGGCACCTCGTTCGCAACGCTCGACCAGCTCGGCTCGCTGCAGTACGGCAGTCCGGTGATGAACGTGGTCGGCGACCGTACCGTCGAGCATGGTCTGGCCACGATCGGCTACGACGACGAGGGCGTGCTCGGCCAGCAGTTCGACATCGTCCGCGACGGCGTGCTGGTCGGCTACCAGCTCAACCGGCAGATGGCCCAGGCCAACGCCGACGCGCTCGGTGCGGCCGGGGGCCGCTCGAACGGCTGCGCCTTCGCCGACTCGGCCGGGCACATCCCGCTGCAACGCATGGCCAACGTGTCGTTGCAACCGGCGCCAGACGGCCCCTCCCTCGACGAGCTCGTCGCCCGGGTCGAGCGCGGCATCCTCGTCAAGGGCGACCGGTCGTGGTCGATCGACATGCAGCGCTTCAACTTCCAGTTCACCGGCCAGCAGTTCCATCGCATCGAGAACGGCCGGGTGGTGGGCCAGCTGCGCGACGTCGCCTACCAGGCCAAGACAACGGACTTCTGGGGCTCGATGGAGGCCGTCGGCGGCCCGCAGACCTTCGAGCTCGGCGGCGCGCTGAACTGCGGCAAGGGCCAGCCGGGCCAGATCGCGGCGGTGTCGCACGGCTGCCCGGCCGCGCTGTTCCGCGACGTGAACGTTCTCAACACGAAGGCGGAGGGAGGGCGATGAGCGATCCGAGAGAGTTGGTCGAGGCAGCGCTGGCGGCATCGTCCGCGGACGGCTGCATCGTCATCGCGGCCGAGCACTCCGAGACCAACCTGCGCTTCGCCGCGAACTCGCTGACCACGAACGGGCAGATGCGGTCCCGCTCGGTCACGGTGATCTCGACCTTCACCCGCCCCGGCGGCACGAGCGCCGGCGTGGTCACCCGCTCGGTGGTGAGCCTCGAGGAGGTCGACGACCTGGTGCGCGCGTCGGAGGACGCCGGCCGCGACGCCGATCCGGCCGACGACGCCGCACCGCTCGTCGAGCCGTACCCGAACGACGACGACTGGGACGCCGACCCAGCCGCGACGAGCGTGGCCGTCTTCGAACGCTTCGCTCCCGAACTCGGGGCCGCGTTCGCGCGCTGGTCGTCGTCGGACCGGCTGCTCTACGGCTTCGCCGAGCACTCGATGACCAGCTACTTCCTCGGCACGTCCACCGGGCTGCGTCGACGCTTCGACCAGCCCGACGGCCGGCTCGAGCTCAACGGCAAGTCGGCCGACCTCGCGCGCTCGGCCTGGTCGGGCCTGCACACGCGCGACTTCACCGACGTCGACGTCGCCGCCTTGACCGCGTCGCTCGAGCAGCGGCTCGAATGGGCGAGGAAGCGGATCGACCTTCCGGCCGGGCGCTACGAGACGATCCTGCCGCCGACCGCGGTCGCCGACCTGATGATCTACGCCTACTGGACGGCCTCGGCCCGCGACGCCGAGGAGGGGCGCAACGTCTACGCCGGGGCCGAGGGCAGCACGCGCATCGGCGAGCGCCTGTCCGCGCTCCCGTTCCGGCTGCACTCCGACCCGTCCGCCGCCGGCCTGCAGTGCGCCCCGTTCGAGATCGCCAGCGCGTCGTCGGCCGGGTTGCAGTCGGTGTTCGACAACGGTCAGCCCGCCGCCGCCGCGACCTGGATCGGCGACGGCACGATCACCGACCTCGTCCGCACCCGGTCCTGGGCCGAGCGGACCGGCCGGCCGGCGCGGCCCCTGATCGACAACCTGATCCTCGACTCCGGAACCGACGCCGGGCCGACGCTCGAGGAGATGATCGCCCGCACCGAGCGCGGCCTGCTGCTCACCTGCCTCTGGTACATCCGCGAGGTCGACCCGCAGACCCTGCTGCTGACCGGCCTGACCCGCGACGGCGTGTACCTCGTCGAGAACGGTGAGGTGCAGGGCGCGGTGAACAACTTCCGCTTCAACGAGTCGCCGATCGACCTGCTCACCCGGGCCACCGAGATCGGGCGCAGTGGCCCGACGATGTCGCGCGAGTGGAGCGACTACTTCCGGCGCACCGCCATGCCGGCGCTCCGGATCCCCGACTTCAACATGTCGACGGTGAGCGAGGCCTCCTGACCGCCACCGGTCAAGATCAGGTCGAAGGGTCCTGGCCGGCGCTGAATCCCTTGTGTTTGCGGGCTTTCACGCGCTTCTAACCCGGCCCGGATGTGAGGATTAACGCAGCCGTTCGAGTAGGTGTGTAAGCGTTACCGGTCGTTACAGTCCGGGGCAATCCCATTGAGACCCGCGATGGCTGTGCGCTGTCGCGGTGTCGTCCGTTTGACCGGCGAGGAGCACCTGCAGATGACGGCAACCACGATTCCCGGGCTCGACCAGGCCCCCACCACACACGTCGGGCTGCTCGCCTGGGTCCGCGAGACCGCCGAGCTCACCCAGCCCGAGCGCATCGAGTGGGTGGACGGCTCCCCGGAGGAGTGGACCCGCATCACCGACCAGCTCGTCGCCAACGGCACGTTCGTCCGGCTCAACGAGAGCATCAAGCCGAACTCGTTCTGGTGCGCCTCGGACCCGACGGACGTCGCGCGCGTCGAGGACCGCACGTTCATCTGCAGCAAGGATCCGTCGGGTGCCGGGGCCACCAACAACTGGATGGACCCCGACGACATGAAGGCGATCATGACCGAGCGCTTCCGCGGCTCGATGCGCGGTCGCACCATGTACGTCCTGCCCTACTGCATGGGCCCGCTGGACGCCGACGAGCCGATGCTCGGCGCCGAGATCACCGACTCGCTCTACGTCATCGCCTCGATGCACGTGATGACCCGCCTCGGCACCAAGGCGCTCGACCTGTTCACCAAGGACGGCGTGGAGCAGACGTTCGTGCCCGGCCTGCACTCGCTGGGCGCGCCGCTCGAGGCCGGCGAGCAGGACCGGCCCTGGCCCTGCAACGACACGAAGTACATCGTGCACTTCCCCGAGGAGCGCCTGATCTGGTCCTACGGCTCGGGCTACGGCGGCAACGCGCTGCTCGGCAAGAAGTGCTACTCACTGCGAATCGCCTCGGCCAAGGCGCGCGACGAGGGCTGGCTGGCCGAGCACATGCTCATTGCCAAGCTCACGTCGCCCGAGAACAAGGTCTCCTACATCGCCGCGGCGTTCCCGTCGGCGTGCGGCAAGACGAACATGGCCATGCTCGAGCCGACCCTGCCGGGCTGGAAGGTCGAGACGATCGGCGACGACATCGCCTGGATCCGCATCGGCGAGGACGGCCGGTTCTACGCGGTCAACCCGGAGAACGGCTTCTTCGGCGTCGCCCCCGGCACCGACTTCCACACCAACCCCAACGCGATGCGCACCATCGCCAAGGGCAACTCGGTGTTCACCAACGTCGCGCTGACCGACGACGGCGACATCTGGTGGGAGGGGATGGGTGAGCCGCCGGCGCACCTGACCGACTGGAAGGGCAACGACTGGACGCCCGAGGACGGCCGGAACGGCGTCCTGTCCAGCCACCCGAACTCGCGCTACTGCACGCCGATCGAGCAGTGCGACACCCGCGCACCCGAGTGGGACGACCCGAAGGGCGTGCCGCTGGACGCGATCTTCTTCGGTGGCCGCCGCCGCGACACCGTTCCGCTGGTGACCGAGGCGCGCGACTGGCAGCACGGCGTTTTCATGGGCGCGACGCTCTCGTCCGAGACCACGGCCGCCGCGGTCGGCCAGACCGGCATCGTGCGCCGGGACCCGATGGCGATGCTGCCGTTCATCGGCTACAACGCCGGCGACTACTTCGCCCACTGGATCGCCACCGGCAAGGGCGCCGACGCGACCAAGCTGCCGAAGATCTTCTATGTCAACTGGTTCCGCCGCGACGCCGAGGGCAACTTCACCTGGCCCGGGTTCGGCGAGAACATCCGCGTGCTGAAGTGGGCGCTGGACCGCATCGAGGGCAAGGTCGAGGCGATCGACACCCCGATCGGCCGCGTCCCGACGCCGGGCGCGCTCGACACCCAGGGCCTCGACATGTCCGACGAGGAGCTGACGAAGGCGCTCACCGTCGACGTCGAGGAGTGGAAGCAGGAGATCCCGCTCATCGAGGAGTGGTTCGACAAGATCGGCGCCCAGCTGCCGACCTCCATGCGCGACGAGCTCGACGCCCTGAAGCTGCGTCTCGAGGCGTAGTCCGACCCGTTCGACCGACGGCCCGGGCTGCTGCCCGGGCCGTCGGTGTCTGCCCGGCGAGCGGCAGTTGACCGCACAGGTCACAATTGATCGCCCGCCCCCGCCGGAAATGAGCATTTCGATGACCCTGCGCCTGCGCGCCACCCGCCTGGCCACCACGGTTGCGCTCGTCGCGCTGGCCACCGTCGGCCTCACCGTGTCGGCCGGCGCCGCGCCGCCGCCGGTCGTCCCGCCGTCGCTCGGCAGTGCGCTCGGGTACGCCGTCAACCAGCCGGTCTGCAACCAGCCGGCCCGCATCGGTTTCGTCCGCTGCTTCGCGTTCAAGCGGGTGGACGTCGCCAAGGGCACGAAGCACGCCTACAGCTACGTGAAGTCCGACGCGCTGGTGCACGGGCCGGCCGGGGGGTACACGCCGGCGCTCGTCGCCTCCGCCTACGGTTTCGATCCGCGGGTGAACCGGTCGAGCCAGACGGTCGCGATCGTCGACTGGTACGACGACCCGCTCGCCCTCGTCGACCTGCGGGCCTTCGACGCGCACTACCGCTTCCCGCTCGACACCGCGGCCACGTTCCGCAAGGTCAACCAGCGCGGCCTGTCGGCCCCGCTGCCGTCGTCCGACCAGGACGCCTCGACCGAGATCGCCCTCGACACGCAGGTGGTGCGCGGGGTGTGCCGCACCTGCAAGATCCTGCTCGTCGAGGCCGACTCGCCCAGCGAGAACGACATCGCCGCCGCCGAGAACACCGCGGTGCGGCTCGGGGCGACCGTCGTCAGCAACTCCTTCGGCGGCCCCGAGCACGGCCTCTCGTCCAGCCTGATCGCCGCCTACAACCACCCCGGTGTCGCCATCACCGCGTCGACCGGCGACGACGGCTGGCGCGGGTGGGACTGGTCGAACAACACCGGCGACCACTCCGACAACGCCGTCTCCTACCCGGCGTCGAGCCCCTACGTGGTGTCGGTCGGCGGCACGTCGCTGACCCTGAACGCCAACGGCACCCGCGCGAACGAGACGGTGTGGAACGGCAACGGTCCCAGCGACTCCGCCGGCCTGCCCAACCATCGGCGCCTCGGCGCCGGCGGGGGTGGCTGCAGCCGGTACTTCGGCGCCCCGCTCTGGCAGCTGCACCACGCGGGCTACGCCGCGGCCGGCTGCGCGGGCAAGCGGCTGTCGGCCGACGTGTCGGCGCTCGCCGACCCGCGCTACGGCTTCGACATCGTCGACCGGTTCGGGGCGGGCGGCTGGATCACCGTCGGCGGCACCTCGGTGGCGGCACCGCTGGTGGCCGGCATGTACGCCCTCGTCGGTGGCGCGCACGGCGCCGCCTACCCCTCGGCCGCGGTCTACACCAACAGCGACACCAAGCTCTGGAGCCGCTACGACGTCCGGACCGGCGGCAACGGCTTCTGCGGGGGCGCGACGACCTCGGACTGCAGCCAGTCCGTCGCCTCCCAGAGCGGGTTGCTCGGCCTGCCCGGCACGGTGAACAACCCGAATGCCCTGCCCGGCGGTCTCAAGGACTGCTCGTTCCCGTCGTCGGGCACCGTGTCCTCGCCACCCGCGCTCGACCAGGAGTGCAACGCGGTCGTGGGGTACGACGGCCCCAGCGGCGTCGGTGCGCCGTCGTCGTCGTCGCTGTTCCTCAACGCCGAGCCGGCGCTCGGCTTCACCCATCCGGCGGCCCTGCACGTCCGGCAGGTCGGCACCTTCACCTCGAAGGCGACCGAATACGCGCCGAACACGCACATCCTCTACTACGTGTGGCGCTGGGGCGACGGTGCCCGCACCGTCGCGACCTCGACCTCGGCCCGCCACGCCTACGCGCGGACCGGCCGCTTCCTGGTCACGCTCTCCGTGGTCGACAGCCGCTACCAGGTGGTCTACCACCGCACGTGGCAGCCGGTCGTCACCTGACCGGGTCGAGGTCGAGCAGCGCGAGCGCAGCGATGCTGTGCGCGTCGGCGAGCTCGCCGGTGCGGACCATCGACCGGATGTCGTCGAGGCTGCGCCACTCGTGCACCATGTCCGACTCGGTGCTCTCGCGCTGGGTCGGGCCGGTGGTGAGGCCGGTGGCCAGGAAGACGTCGTAGCTCTGCGAGCAGAAGCCGTAGCAGGCGAAGAGGCGGCCGAGGTGGCGCAGCTCGTCGGCGCGCAGGCCTGTCTCCTCGCGCAGCTCGGCGGCGGCGAGCTCGGCCGGCGGGCCGTCGCGGTCGGCCGGCCAGCCGCCCTGCGGGAACTCCCACTCGCGCCGGCCGATCGGGTAGCGGAACTGCTGCACCATCCAGATGCCGGCGACGCCTTCCCGGCGTTCGTGAGCGAGGACGACCACGAAGTCGCGCTTGTCGACGACCGAGTAGAGCCCGGTCGAGCCGTCGGGGAACTCGACGTCGTCCTCGCGCAGCTCCAGCCATGGATTGCGGTAGACGGTGCGGCTGCTGAGCTGGCGGATCCGGGCCTCGTCCATGCGCTCACTGTGCCCGATCGGCCCGGAGCGGCTCAGTCCAGGCGGACGACGCGGTCGGCCCGCTCCCGCGTGGCCGCCACGATGCCGGCGTTGCGCGCGTCGCTGCCGGTTTGCACCCGCTCGCGGGCGCGCGACTCGTCCCAGCCGTAGGCACGGAACCGGGCGACGAGACGGTCGACCCGCACGGCCTCCGGCACCTCGACGAACCAGACCTCGTCGAGCACCGCGGGCAGGTCCCTCCACGGGTCCTCGTCGAGCAGCAGGTAGTTGCCCTCGGTGATGACGAGGCGGACCGACGCCGGCACCACGATCGCGCCGGGCACCGGCTCCTCGGCCGAGCGGTCGAAGTCCGGCGCGTGGACCGCGCCGGTGGCCGAGCGCAGCCGGCGCATCAGGTCGACGTAACCGGCGCCGTCGAAGGTGTCCGGCGCCCCCCGGCGTTCGACGGCGTCCAACTCGCGCAGGCGCTGCGTCGTGAGGTGGAAGCCGTCCATCGGCACGACCATCGCGCCGGGTACCCCGGCGGCGAGGGCGGCGGCCAGGGTCGACTTCCCCGCGCCCGGCGCGCCGGCGAGGCCGAGCAGCCGGCGCGGCCCCGAGGCGAGCTCCGCGGCCCGCGCGAGGAGATCGGGCCGGGTCATCGGGCCAGTGAACCGCATCCGGAAATCGTTTCGGGCCGCGCGTAACGTCATCTGATCGTGGCCGACGATCCCGCACCCGATCCCATCCTCACCGCCGAACGAGACCACCTCGACCTCGCCCGCGACTGCCTGGTCGCCATGCGCGAGGTCGCCGAGCACCTCGCCGACTACGGCGTCGACGAGCTCGCCAGCCACGGCCTGGGCCGCATGCGGGCGCAGCGGCTCGAGCACCTCGGCGCGGAGCCGGACGCGCCCCCCTTCTTCGGGCGGACCGACCGCGACCGCGAGGACGACCGGCCCGGCACGGAGACCTTCCACATCGGGCGCCGCCACGTCCGCGACTCCACCGGCGACCCGGTCGTCATCGACTGGCGCGCGCCGATCGCCCGCGCCTTCTACCGGGCCACCCCCGCCGACCGCATGGGCGTCCGGCTGCGCCGGCGCTTCGGTTTCCATCACGGCGTGCTGTCCTCCGTCGAGGACGAGCACCTCGACCGGGGCGAGTCCCTCGGGCTGTCGTCGGAACTGCTGCGCGAGGAGATCGAGCGGCCGCGCGTCGGCCCCATGCGCGACATCGTCGCCACCATCCAGCCCGACCAGGACGACCTCGTGCGGGCCGACCTCGACACCTCGCTGTGCATCCAGGGGGCGCCGGGCACCGGCAAGACGGCGGTCGGCCTGCACCGCGCCGCCTACCTGCTCTACACCTATCCCGACCGGCTGCGCCGCTCCGGCGTCCTCGTCGTCGGCCCCAACGCCGCCTTCCTGCACTACATCGCCCAGGTGCTGCCGTCGCTCGGCGAAGGCGGCATCACGCAGAGCACGGTCGGCGACCTCGTCCCGTTCGTCGCGCGCGGCACCGAGGCCACCGACGTGGCCGTGCTCAAGGGCGACGCCCGGATGGCCGACGTCCTCCGCCGAGCGGTGCTCTCGCACATCGCCAAGCCGACCGAGGACGTCGTGTCGATCATCGGCACCAAGCGCTACCGCATCGGCGCGCACCACCTGCGCCGCTACGTCGACGACGCCCGCCGCTCGCTCGGCACCGGGCTGCGCTGGTCGACCGCCCGCGACCGGCTGCGCATGCAGGTGGCCGAGGACGTCCGGCGCCAGCGCGAGGACGCCGGCGGCGCGCCGTCCGACGCCGAGACCAACAAGGTGGCCCGCTCGGCCGCGGTGAAGGAATGGGTCGACACGGTCTGGCCCGAGCTCAACGCCCCGACCCTGCTGGCCCGGCTCTACGACGACGCCGACTTCCTGCGGCGCTGTTCGGCGACCACGCTCACCGACGAGGAGCGCGCGCTGCTCCTGCGACCGGCCCCGAGGTCGGTGCGCAGCATCAGGTGGACCGCGGCCGACACCGTGCTGCTGGACGAGCTCGACGCGCAGCTGTACGGGCGCGACACGTTCGTGCACGCGGTGGTCGACGAGGCGCAGGACCTCTCGGCCATGCAGTGCCGGGTCGTCGCACGCCGCTGCCCGCTCGGCTCGGTGACCGTGCTCGGCGACCTCGCCCAGGCCACCACGCCGTGGGCCCCGGGCGACTGGGCCGCCACGCTCGGCCACCTCGGCCACGACGCCACCGTGCGCCCGCTGACCGCCGGCTACCGCGTGCCGGGCGAGGTGCTCGAGGTCGCCAACCGGCTGCTGCCGCACATCGCCCCGGACGTCCCGCCGGCCACCTCCATCCGCCAGGGCGACGACGCGCTGCACTACGCGGTCGACGGCTCCGTGGTCGACGAGGTGCGCGACTGCCTCACCGTCGAGGGGTCGGTCGGCGTCATCGTCCCCGACTCCCGCGCCGGCGCCGTGCTCGCCGAGCTGCGCGCGGTCGGCATCGCGGCCCACGCCCTCGACGAGGACGCCGACCCGCTGGTCGAGGTCGTGCCGGCCTCGCAGGCGAAGGGCCTGGAGTTCGACTCCGTCGTGCTGCTCGAACCGCACGACATCGTGGCCGCGGAGACGACCCGCATCGACGGCCTGCGCCGCCTCTACGTGGTGCTCACCCGGGCCGTCTCGCGGCTTCGGATCGTGCACGCACAGCCGCTGCCGCCCGAGCTGCGGTAGGAAGGACCAGCAGAACCCACCACGACAGACAGGGGCACGCGTCATGGGATTCCTGGATCGCGCCAAGGAGAAGGCCGAGGAGCTCGCCAAGCAGGCCAAGCCGGCGGCTCAGCAGGCCAAGGAGAAGGCCGGCCCGATGGCCGCGCAGGCGCGCGAGAAGGCCAAGCCGATGGCCGAGAAGCTGCGTGAGGGCAGCGCGCGCGCAGCGAAGACGCTGCAGCAGTCCGCCGAGGGATTGCGCGAGGGCCTGCACGGCGAGGAGAAGAAGCGGCCGAAGCCCGGCCCCTGAACCGCGGCGGCAGCATTCGATCCGTGACGGCGGTCACGGTTATGGTAGGAACCCCTGGGTAATCCGCCCGGTACGCCACCCCTGTACCAACGGGTCCAGCCCAGTCACCTGTGAGCACGTACGGCACGGAGACCCCGTCCTACGTCCGATGCGAGGAGTCGCCATGCACGCCTGCGTCCATTTCGAGGTCGGCATATGAGCGAGCAGCTTCATGCCGTTCAGCCCGAACCGGATCTCGTCCAACTGCTGACGCCCGAGGGCCTGCGGGTCGAGCACCCCGACTACCCGCTCGAGATCAGCGACGACGAGATCGCCTCGCTCTACCGCGACCTGGTGATGGTGCGCCGCATCGACACCGAGGCGATCGCGCTGCAGCGCCAGGGCGAGCTCGGCCTGTGGGCCAGCCTGCTCGGCCAGGAGGGCGCGCAGATCGGCGCCGGCCGCGCGCTGAAGAAGCACGACATGGCCTTCCCGACCTACCGCGAGCACGGCGTGGCCTGGTGCCGCGACGTCGACCCGCTCACGCTGATGGGCCTGTTCCGCGGCACCAACCTCGGCGGCTTCGACCCGCGCGAGCACAACTTCAACCTGTACACGATCGTCATCGGCGCGCAGACGCTGCACGCGGCCGGCTACGCGATGGGCGTGGTCCGCGACGGCGCCGTCGGCACCGGCGACCCCGAGCGCGACACCGCCGTGCTCGCTTTCTTCGGTGACGGCGCCTCGAGCCAGGGCGACGTCAACGAGTCCTTCGTGTTCGCCGGCGCGGGCAACCTGCCGGTCGTGTTCTTCTGCCAGAACAACCAGTGGGCCATCAGCGAGCCGGTCACCACGCAGAGCCGCGTGCCGCTCTACAAGCGGGCGGCCGGCTTCGGCTTCCCCGGCGTGCGGATCGACGGCAACGACGTCCTCGCCTGCCTGGCCGTCACCCGCAAGGCGCTCGACGACGCCCGCAACGCGCAGGGCCCGACGCTCATCGAGGCCTTCACCTACCGGATGAACC
The DNA here is from genome assembly GCF_036000465.1 of Jatrophihabitans sp. GTDB lineage: Bacteria > Actinomycetota > Actinomycetes > Mycobacteriales > Jatrophihabitantaceae > Jatrophihabitans. The sequence goes on from NZ_DASYFV010000072.1 coordinate 31,622, forward strand.
CGCACACCACCAACGACGACCCGCGCCGCTACCGCCTGGGCAGCGAGGCCGAGACCTGGAAACTCAAGGACCCGATCGAGCGGGTGCGGGCCTATCTCGGCCGCGTCGCCGGGTTCGACCCGTCCTTCTTCGACGACGTCGAGGCCGAGGCCAAGCAGTTGGCCGAGCACGTGCGGGCCGGCTGCCGCGCGCTGCCCGACCCGACCCCCGGGTCGCTGTTCGACCACGTCCACGTGACCATGACCGACGACCTCGTCGAGCAGCGCCAGGAATTCGTCGACTTCGTCTCGGAGGTGTCCGCATGAGTGCCCCCGCGTTCGCCTCGATGACGATGGCCAAGGCGCTGAACGAGGGCCTGCGCAAGTCGATGGAGAGCGACCCCAAGGTCGTGATCATGGGTGAGGACGTCGGCAAGCTCGGCGGCGTCTTCCGGATCACCGACGGCCTGCAGAAGGACTTCGGCGAGGACCGCGTGATCGACACCCCGCTCGCCGAGTCCGGGATCATCGGCACGGCCGTGGGCCTCGCGATCCGCGGCTACCGGCCGGTGTGCGAGATCCAGTTCGACGGCTTCGTCTTCCCCGGCTTCGACCAGATCGTCAGCCAGGTGGCCAAGTTCCACAACCGCTCGGCCGGGCTGATGAAGATGCCGATCACGATCCGCATCCCGTTCGGCGGCGGCATCGGCGCGGTCGAGCACCACAGCGAGTCGCCCGAGACCTACTTCGCGCACACGGCCGGGCTGAAGGTCGTCTCGTGCTCGAACGCTTCCGACGCCTACTGGATGATCCAGGAGGCCATCGCCGACGACGACCCGGTGATCTTCTTCGAGCCCAAACGGCTCTACCACGCGGCCAAGGCCCCGATCGCCGAGACGCCGACCCCGCTTTACCAGGCCCGAGTGGTCCGTCCGGGCCGCCACGTGACGATGGTCGGCTACGGCCCGACGGTGTCCACGCTGCTGTCCGCGGCCGAGGTCGCATCCGGCGACGGCATCGAGCTCGAGGTCGTGGACCTGCGGTCGGTCTCGCCGCTGGACATGCCGACGGTCGTCGAGTCGGTGCGGCGGACGGGCCGGCTGATCGTCGTGCACGAGGCGCCGCACAGCTTCGGTGTCGGCGCGGAGATCGCGACGCGGGTGATGGAGCAGGCGTTCTACTCACTCGAGGCGCCCGTGCTGCGGGTCAGCGGTTACGACACCCCGTACCCGCCGAGCCGCCTCGAGCACGAATGGCTGCCCAACCTCGACCGCGTGCTGGACACCGTCGACAAGATCATGGAGTACTGACCATGCCGGTCAAGCAGTTCCTGTTGCCAGACCTCGGTGAGGGGCTCACCGAGGGCGACATCCTCAAGTGGACGGTCGCGGTCGGCGACACGGTCGACGTCAACGACACGATCGCCGAGGTCGAGACGGTGAAGGCGGCCGTCGAGCTGCCGTCGCCGTTCGCCGGCGTGGTCACCGCACTGCACGCCGACGAGGGCACCACCGTCCCGGTCGGCACGCCGATCATCTCGATCGACACCGGCGGCATAGGCACCGAGAACATCGCCGCCGGCGAGGACATGGTCCCGGCCGTCCCCGGCCTGCCCGGTGAAGGCGCCGTCCCGGCGGAGGAGAAGCAGCTGACCCTCGTCGGCTACGGGCCCCGCGAGGAGTCCGGCGGTCGCCGCCGCCGCCGTCACGCCGGCGGCACCAACGGCGCGACGAGCGCCGGCGCGCAGGTCTCGTTCAATCTGCCGCCCGCACCGGCCGGCCCCGAGCCGGCAGTCGTCGAGCCGGAACCCGCGCCGGTGGCGCAACGCGTGCTGGCCAAGCCGCCGGTGCGCAAGCTCGCGAAGACCCTCGGTGTCGACCTCAGCACCGTCACCCCGACCGGCCCGCACGGGACGGTGTCGCGGGAGGACGTGCAGGCGGCCGTCGGCACCGCGGCCGTGGCGCCGCAGCCGCAGGTCGACCGGTCACAGCGCGAGACGCGGATCCCGATCAAGGGGGTGCGCAAGCACACCGCCGCGGCCATGGTCTCCAGCGCGTTCACCGCGCCGCACGTCACCGAGTTCATCACCTGCGACGTCACCGCGATGATGGAGCTGCGCGACCGGGTGGCCGCCCGCCGCGAGTTCCGCGAGGTCAAGGTCAGCCCGCTGCTGTTCGTGGCCAAGGCCGTGATCCTGGCCGCGCGCAAGACGCCGGAGATCAACGCGACCTGGAACGAGGCCGCCGGCGAGATCGTCGTGAAGAACTACGTCAACCTCGGCATCGCCGCGGCGACCGGGCGCGGGCTGATCGTGCCCAACATCAAGGACGCCGACCAGCTCTCGCTGCTCGACCTGGCGCGGGCGATCGGCGCGCTCACGGACACCGCCCGCTCGGGGAAGACGCCCCCTGCGGACATGTCCGGCGGCACGATCACGATCACCAACGTGGGCGTCTTCGGCGTGGACACCGGTACCCCGATCATCAACCCCGGCGAGGCGGGCATCGTCGCGTTCGGCGCGATCGGGCGCCGGCCGTGGGTCGTGGGCACGGGCGCCGACGAGCGCATCGAGCCGCGCTGGGTGACCCAGCTCGCGGTGTCCTTCGACCACCGGCTGGTCGACGGGGCGCAGGGATCGCAGTTCCTGGCCGATGTGGCAGCCGTGCTGACGGATCCGGGCCTCGCACTGCTGTAGGACCCGTGTGACGTTAGGCACGAGGGGGCATATCGCTTTGCTTTCTTCGGTTCAAGTGAGCATCCTGTAAAGGAATCACACACCGAGAGAAGGTCACCGTCATGTCCCGCACGTCTGCGCTCGTCCGCAAGATGGCAGCGCGCCGTAACGTCCGCGAGTTCGAGCGTGCGCTGCGCTCCGCGCCCCCGTCGATGCAGCAGGAGCTGCGCGCCATCGCCG
>NZ_DASYFV010000073.1:0-40715 GCF_036000465.1 Jatrophihabitans sp.
CGAGCCGGGCAGTTGCTTCGCCGGGTCGCTGCTCGAACTCGCGCTGGCCGCCGACCGCTCGTTCCAGCTGGCTGGGGTGTTCGAGGATAAGGACTCTGACGCCGAGCCCGCGACCGTGACCCTCGGCGAGGCCAACCTCGGGCCGCTGACGATGAGCAACGGGCTGACCCGTCTGCAGACCCGGTTCTGGGGCGACGAGGCCGGCTACGAGGCGGTGACGAAGCGCAAGAACGAGGCCCTGGAGGCCGAGGACGCGGCCGACCTGGGCCTGGTGACGTTCGCGCCGGACGACATCGACTGGGACGAGGAGATCAGGATCGCGACCGAGGAGCGCTCCAGCTTCAGCCCCGACGCGCTCACCGGGCTCGAGGCCAACTACCGGTTCGCCGGCCCGGAGACGATGGAGACCAAGATCTTCGGGCGGCTTACCGCCTGGCAGAACTGGATATTCAACCGGCCCAACGCATCAGGCCCGGACGGCGCGCTACGCCGGTTCGGCACCGGGCAGCGGGCCGTCTTCGACCGGAAGCGAGTCTGATCCCCATGCCAGCCAAAAATGACGGAGCGGCCGCCGACTACACCGAGAAGATCCCGAACAACGTCAACCTGCACGAGGACAGGCGGCTGCAGCGGGCCCTGGAGTCCTGGCAGCCGAACTTTATCCAGTGGTGGCAGACCATGGGCCCGACGCTGCCGACCCAGGACGTCTACCTGCGCACCGCGGTCAACGTCGGCCGGGATGGCTGGGCGCAGTTCGGTCACGTGGCCATGCCGGAGTACCGGTGGGGGATCTTCCTGGCCGAACGGGACCCGGGCCGCACGGTCGGGTTCGGCGAGCACAAGGGCGAGCCGGTGTGGGCCAAGGTCCCGGGGGAGTACCGGGCGGAACTGCAGCGGCTGATCGTGATCCAGGGCGACACCGAGCCCGCCTCGGTGGAGCAGCAGCGCAACCTGGGCGCCACCGCGCCGAGCCTGTACGACCTGCGCAACCTGTTCCAGGTGAACGTCGAGGAGGGGCGGCACCTGTGGGCGATGGTCTACCTGCTGCACGCCTACTTCGGCCGCGAGGGCCGGGAGGAGGCCGAGGAGCTGCTGCACCGCAACTCCGGCAGCGACGACGCCCCGCGCATCCTCGGTGCCTTCAACGAGGAGACGCCTGACTGGCTGAGCTTCTACATGTTCACCTACTTCACCGACCGCGACGGCAAGTACCAGCTGGGCACGCTGAAGGAGTCGGCGTTCGACCCGCTGAGCCGCACCTGCGAGTTCATGCTCAAGGAGGAGGCCCACCACATGATGGTGGGCACCACCGGCATCGACCGCGTCGTCGAGCGCACCGCGATGCTGATGACGGAGCACGACACCGACGAGGTCGCCGCCCTCGGCGCGATCCCGCTGCCGGTGATCCAGAAGTACCTGAACTTCCACTACTCGGTGTCGCTCGATCTCTTCGGTGGCGAGACGTCGACGAACGTCGCGAACTACTACACCGCCGGCATCAAGGGCCGCTGGTTGGAGGACCGCCGCAAGGACGACCACCGCCTCGGCGACGACGCGATGATGGTCGACGCCGTCGTCGACGGCGAGATCGGCGAGGCCGAGGTGTCGGCGCTCGTCGGCCTCAACACCGACCTGCGCCGCGAGTACATCTCCGACTGCCAGGGCGGTATCAAGCGCTGGAACCGCATCCTCGACGAGGCCGGGTTGTCCGAGCGGCTCGCGCTGCCGAGCGTCGCGTTCAACCGCAAGGTCGGCGCGTTCGCCGCGATCGAGGCGACGCCGGAGGGAAGGAAGATCAGCGGCGACGAGTGGGCCGAGCAGCAGGGTGAGTGGTTGCCGACGGAACTGGACAAGACCCACGTCCGTTCCCTGATGCATCCGGTCTACGAGCGCGGCAAGATTGCCTCGTGGATCGCACCACCGCGTAACGGCATCAACAATCAGCCGCTCGACTACGACTACGTGCGGCTTCCCTGATCGGGGGACCGGGCGATGGCTGAGTTGTTCAACGCGTCCGTCTACCTCCTCGACCGGCGCCTGGAGGCCGGCGACGGCGACCGGCTCGCGCTCACCGGCGTCGGCGGCGATCTGACCTACGCCCGGCTGCACGAGCGGGTGCTCCGGGCCGCGGCCGGGTTGCGCGCGATCGGGCTGCAGCCCGAGCAGCGCGTGCTCATGTTCATGGCCGACTCACCCGAGTTCGTCATCGTCTACCTGGCGGCGATGCGGATGGGGGCGGTGCCGGTGCCCGTCTCGACGATGACGCACGCCGACGGCCTGGCCGAACTGCTGCGCGACTCCCGGGCCCGGCTGCTCGCCGTCACCCGCGAGTTCGGCGATCTCGCGAGCAGCGCGCTGAAGGACGCCCCCGAGGTCGCGGGCGTCCTGGCCGGCCCGGGCGCCGAGGTCGCGACCGGCCTCTCCGTCCACGCCCTCGACGAACTGGACGGCGTCGACCCGAACCCCTACGACACCAGCGCCGACTCGCCCGCGTTCTGGCTCTACACGTCGGGCACCACCGGCCTGCCCAAGGGCGCGATGCACCGGCACGGCTCGATCCGGCACAGCTGCGAGACCTACGGCACCGAGGTCCTGGGCATCACCCGCGACGACCGCTCCCTCTCCGTGGCCAAGGCCTTCTTCGCCTACGGCCTCGGCAACTCGGTGCTGTTCCCGCTGTCGGTCGGCGCGGCCGCGGTGCTCGAACCGGCGCCGTCGCGTCCCGACGTCATCGCCGAGCGGGCCCGCCAGTACGGCGCCACGCTGTTCTTCGGCGGCCCGACCTTCTTCGCCAACATGCTGCGCGCCGGACTGCCGGCCGACGCGCTGGGTCCCGTGCGGATGGCGGCCAGCGCCGGCGAGGCGCTGCCGGCCAGCCTCTACACCCGCTGGACCGAGCACTTCGGCGTCGAGATCCTCGACGGCATCGGCATGACCGAGATGCTGCACATCTTCCTGTCCAACCGGCCGGGGCAGGTCCGGCCCGGTACCACCGGCGTCGCCGTCCCGGGCTACGACCTGCGCATCCTCGACGACGACGGACGCGAGGTGGGTCCCGGAACGCCGGGCACCCTGTTCGTCCGAGGCGATTCGACCGCGATCGGCTACTGGTCGCGCTACGACGCGTCGCGCCAGGTGTTCCAGGGCGAGTGGCTGCGCACCGGCGACACCTACATCGAGGACGCCGACGGCTACTACGCCTGCCTCGGCCGCACCGGTGACATGCTCAAGGCCAGCGGCATCTGGGTCAGCCCGGCCGAGGTCGAGACCCGGCTGCTCGCCCACGACGCCGTCGCGCAGGCCGTCGTCGTGGCTGCGGCCGACCTCGACGGGCTGGAGAAGCCGGTCGCCTACGTGCTGCTGCACGAGGGGAGAGCGGTCGCCGAGGACGAGCTGATCGCGTTCTGCCGCGAGGGTCTGCCGTCGTTCAAGCGCCCCCGCAAGGTGGTGTTCGTCGACGCCTACCCGACCACGGCCACCGGGAAGATCCGTCGCGTCGAGCTGCGGGCGATGGCGGCCACTGCGCTGGTCGAGGCCCCGGTCGAGCAGCCGGTCGGCGGGCTGCACTGGCAGCGCGAGGACGCCCCGCGCTGGGACACCCACAAGCAGAGCGTGTTCGGCCCGACCGAACTCGCGAGCGTCGGGCTCACCGCCCCCGCGGCCGGCGCCGCGATCGCCGACGAGTGGTGGCAGGTCGTCGACGACGCCGGGACGATCCTCGGCTACGGCTGGCTCGACTCCGAGTGGGGCGACGCCCAGATCTCGTTCCTCGTCGTGCCGGACCGGCGCAGGGCCGGTGTCGGCGGCTTCATCGTCGGCCGGCTCGAGCGCGAGGCCGCGGCCCGCGGGCTCAACTACATCTACAACCAGGTGCCGCCCGGCCACCCCGATCGGGCGTGGATGACCGCCTGGCTCACCGCGCGGGGGTTCCAGGAGTCGTCGCAGGGCGATCTGCGCCGCCGCGTCGGCGCGGTTGCACCCGCTCCCGGTACCGCGTGAAGTGATCTTCCTTCCCGGGAAGGCTGTGCTCAACCGCTGAACCCCCGGAGGTCGACGATGCTCTCCCACTTCCTCGGACGCGTGCGTCGCCCGGCCCCGCGCCCCCCGTGCCGCCGCACCGGCCACAGCATCAGCGACATGTGCTCGCCGCCGGCCTGCCGGCACTGCGGACGGACCGTACGCTGAGCGGATGCTCGACGGCCGTCCACTGATCGACGTCCACCTCCACCCCGCCCGGCGCAGCACCCTCAAGCTGCCGTGGGACGTCTGGGTGCAGGACTTCGACGCACCCGAGCTGGACGGGCTGTACCCGGACGGTGACACCGTCGACGGCGCCGCCTTCGACGCGCTGCTCGCCGCCGAGGGGGTCGACGTCGCGCTGGTGCTCTCGGAGTACAGCCCCCGGGTCACCGGCACCCAGGCGGTCGAGGACATGGCCGCCGTCTGCGCGGCCAACCCGGACCGCCTGCACTTCGCGGCCAACGTCAACCCGCACCTGCACCACCCGGTCGACGAGGAACTGGCCCGCCAGCTCGACCTCGGCGCCGTCGCGTTGAAGGTCCACCCCGTCCACGGCGGCTTCGGCGTCAACCACCGGGCGCTGTACCCCGCCTACGCGATCTGCCAGGAGCGCGGCGTCCCCGTCGTCGTGCACTGCGGCACCTCGACCTTCCCCGGCGCGCTCAACCAGTTCGGCGACCCGATCCTGCTCGATGACGTGCTGCGCGACTTCCGCGACCTCGACCTCGTCCTGGCCCACGGCGGGCGCGGCTGGTGGTACGACGCCGCCGCGTTCCTCGCGCTGGCCAACCCGCGGGTGTGGATCGAGCTGTCCGGCCTGCCGCCGTCGCGACTGCAGACCTACTACGCCCGGCACAGCTGGCCCCGCCTGGCCCGGCGGATGATCTTCGGCACCGACTGGCCCGGCATTCCCGGGATCGCGGAGAACGCCCGCGCCGTCGCCGCCGTGTGCCCCGACCCCGAGACGGCCGACCTCGTCCTCGCCGGGAACGCGATGCAGGTCTACAAGTTCAAGCCCGGCTGCTGACGTGGCGGGCGCTCCCGAGCTGACGCTGCGCTCGACCCGCGGCAGGGGAGTGCTGGCCGCGACGATCCTGGGCAGCGGGCTGGCCCAGCTCGACGGCACGGTCGTCAACGTGGCGCTGCCCCGCATCGGCCGCAACCTCGGCGCCGGCTTCACCGCCCTGCAGTGGACGGTCAACGCCTACACGCTCACGCTGGCCGGACTGCTGCTGCTCGGCGGATCGCTCGGCGACCGGCTCGGCCGGCGGCGGATCTTCGTCCTCGGCGTCGTCTGGTTCACCGTCGCCTCGGCCGGGTGTGCCCTCGCGCCGTCGGCCGGCCTGCTGATCGCCATGCGGGCGCTGCAGGGCGTCGGCGCGGCGCTGCTGACACCGGGCTCGCTGGCCATCCTCGAAGCCGTGTTCCGGCGGGAGGACCGCGCCGCAGCGGTCGGGTCGTGGTCCGGCCTCGGCGGGGTGGCGACGGCGATCGGGCCGGTGCTCGGCGGCGTGCTCGTCGGCGTCGCGCCGTGGGGCTGGCGGCTCGTCTTCCTCATCAACCTGCCGCTCGCCGCCGTGGTCGTGTTCCTGTCCGCGCGCTACGTGCCCGAGACGCGCGACGACGAGGCGACCGGGCGTCTCGACGTGACCGGCGCCGTGCTGGCCGCCGTCGGGCTCGCGCTCACCGTGTACGCGCTCACCGAGGGCCCGCAGCGGCACTGGCCGGCCGCGCTGATCACCTGCCTCGTCGTCGGACTGCTGGTGCTGGCCGGCTTCCTGGTCGCGGAGGCCCGGGGCCACGCGCCGATGATGCCGCTGAGCCTGTTCCGCGACCGCGAGTTCTCGGCGGCCAACCTGGTCACGTTCGTCGTCTACGCCGCGCTGTCGGGGGCGCTGTTCCTGATCCCGGTGCAGCTGCAGCGGGTCTCCGGATTCACCCCGGTCGCGGCCGGCAGCGCCCTGCTGCCGATCACCGCCGTGATGCTGCTGCTGTCGGCGCGGATGGGACGCCTCGCCACCCGCATCGGGCCGCGGCTGCCGATGACCGTCGGGCCGATCGTCGCCGGCACCGGACTCGCGCTGCTGGTCCGGGTCGGACCGCGCGCGTCGTACCTGACCGATCTGGTACCAGCCCTGCTCGTCTTCGCGCTCGGCCTCTCGGCCACCGTCGCGCCGCTCACCGCCACCGTGCTCGCGGCGGCGCCCGCACGCCAGGTCGGCGTCGCGTCGGCGGTGAACAACGACATCGCCCGCGTCGCCGGCCTGCTCGCGGTCGCGGTGCTGCCCGGCCTGGCCGGCATCACGCCCACCGCGTACGACCACCCGGCGCTGCTCTCGACCGGTTTCCACCACGCCGTGCTCATCGCCGGCGGGCTGTGCGCGCTCGGCGGGGTGCTGTCGTTCCTGCTGATCCGCAACCCGCTCGCCGAGCCCGCGGCGCACCCGGTCGCCCACCACTGCGCCGTCTGCGCACCCCCAGCCCCTTCCGCTTCCCCTCCGGTCGACCCCGTCCGGGCCGGCTGAAACGGGGTCAGCCGGAGGGGAGGCGGTCAGCGGCGGGCAGCCACCAGCGGTCGGCGTCGTCCCGCGGGCGGTCGGGGTAGTCGCGGACGGCGATCGCGAGCAGCTCGTCCATGCGCCGGCGCAGTTCGGCGTCCACATCGCGCGGGTCGTCGCCCGGAGCCGCCACGATGGCCTCGCCGACGAACACCATGATCGTCTTGCCGCGCCGGACGCTGTAGCGGCGGTCGACGGTGAAGGTGCGTTGCGCGCCCCACAGCACGACGGGGACGAGCGGCACCTGCTCCCGCACCGCCAGGGTGGCCGCCCCGAGCTTGAACGACTTCAGGGTGAACGAGCGGCTGATCGTGGCCTCGGGGAAGATGCCGACGAGCTCGCCGGCAGCCAGCTCGCGGGCCGCCCGCCGGTAGGCGGCGGCACCGCTCGAGCGATCGACCGGGATGTGCCGCATGGCCCGCATCAACGGGCCCGACACCGGGTTCGCGAACGTCGCGTGCTTCGCCATGAACCGCACGAGCCGGTGCCGGGACGACGCGGCCAGCCCGATGAAGGTGAAGTCGAGGTAGCTCAGGTGGTTGCTGGCCAGCACCGCCGGACCGTGCCGCGGGATGTGCTCGGCGCCGCGCACGTCGAAGCGCAGGCCGAGCAGCCGGAAGACGATCCGGAACACGCGGACGACGACGCGGTAGGTCCTGTCGCGGGGCATATCCAACAGTTCGTGGGCGACGCCCCGGACGGACTCACCCGCGCGCGGGTCGTTGCCTCAGACCGGCACGGACAGCGACAGCGCGAAATCGCCGTCGGCGTCCGTCCACCACTGGGTCAGCCGGAGCCCGGCGGCGGCCAGTTCCTCGACGACGCGCTCGGGGCGGAACTTGGCGGAGATCTCGGTGCGCATCTCCTCGCCGCGGGCGAAGTGGACGTCGAGGTCCAACGACTCGATGCGCACCGGCTGGTCGCGCAGCGAGCGCAGGCGCATCTCGATCCACTCGTTCGCGTCGTCCCACATCGCCACGTGCTCGAACGCAGCGGGATCGAAGTCGCCGCCGAGGTCGCGATTCACCACGGTGAGGACGTTCTTGTTGAACGCCGCGGTGACGCCCTGCGCGTCGTCGTACGCCGCGACGAGGCGGTCAATCGACTTGACCAAGTCGGTGCCGAGCAGGAAGCAGTCGCCCTCGGTCAGGGGGCCGCGCACGGCGGTCAGGAAGCCGTGACGCTGAACGGGATCGAGGTTCCCGATGGTCGAACCCAGGAAGGCGAGCACGCGCCGCGGGTGGCGGGGCAGCTCGCCCAGGTGCTTCTCGAAGTCGCCCACCACCGGCTCGACGTCGAGGCTGGGGAACTCGTCGGACACCGCCGAGCTGGCGTCCTTCAGCACGGCCGGGTCGACGTCGAACGGCACGAACCGTTCGAGCGTGCCGGCGTCGCGCAGGGCGCGCAGCAGCAGGCGGGTCTTCTCCGAGGTGCCGCTGCCGAGCTCCACGAGCGTCTCGGCGCCGGTGACCGCCGCGATCTCGCCGGCGTGCAGCTCGAGGATGGACCGCTCCGTGCGGGTCGGGTAGTACTCGGGCAGCCGGGTGATCCGGTCGAACAGGTCGCTGCCGTGCGCGTCGTAGAAGTACTTCGGGGGCAGCGCCTTAGGGGTCGCGGTCAGCCCCGCTCGGACGTCGGTCGCCAGCTGCTCGGCGAAGGCGCCGGGGTCGAGATAGATCTCCACTACGCGGTCTCCAGATCGGTCACGGTGACCCCGGACCGGGTCACCTCCACACGGTGGTGGTCGGGCACGTCGACCCAGCGCGGGTCGTCGTCCCACGGCTCGCTCGCGACCACCACACCGTCGGGCTCGACGAGGTAACTCAATTCGTCGCCCCAGGTGATACCCACGATGCGGTCGCTCGTGATCATGAGCAGGTTGAGATACGCGTCCGGGTCGAGCCGGGCCACCTCGCGCACCGTGTCGACGGCGTTCGCCGCGCCGGCCGCGAACACATGCGCGGCCAGGAGCGCCGAGTCGCACACCGACTCGGCGTCGGCCCGGGCCGGCACGGCCTCGCGCGACACCCGGCCGTTGTGCGAGAGGAGCCACTCGCCGTCGGAGAACGGCGCCGCGGCGCTCTCGTCCGTCGGCATGCCGGCCGTCGCCGAGCGGACGGCCGCGAGCACCGCGCCCGACGACAGCACCGGCGCCACCGACGCGAACGACGCGTCGCCCCACAGCGGTCGGGCCGAGCGCCACCGTCGGACGCCGCCGTCGGTGTCGAGGAATCCGACGCCCCACCCGTCGGCGTTCAGCAGCCCGCGCTTCTGCCGCCGCGGCGCGTACGACTGGCGCAGCAGCCCGCAGGGCGGGTCGAGCACCAGCGAGGACACCGACCGGGGCTCGCCCAGCCAGGCCAGGTGCCTACACAACGTCCCACGCCAATCGGAGGCCGCAGAAGATCTGCCGGCGGATCGGGTGGTCCCAGTTGCGGAAGGACGGCCGGATCGTGTTGCCGCCCACCGCCCAGGAACCGCCGCGCAGGATGCGGTAGTCGCCGCCGAAGAACGGTTCGCTGTACTGCCGGTAGAGCATCGGGGTGAAGCCGGGCCACGGCGTGAGCGCCGACGTCGTCCATTCCCAGACGTCGCCGATCAGCTGCTCCACGCCGTAGGCCGAGGCGCCCGCCTCGTACGAACCGACCGGGGCCGGGCGCAGGGCCGCGCCGCCGAGGTTGGCCAGCGCCGGAGTCCACTCCGAGGCTCCCCACGGCCAGCGGCGGCGCGCCTCCACGGCGGGGTCCCAGACACACGCCTTCTCCCACTCCTGCTCGGTCGGCAGCCGCGCGCCGGCCCAGGCGGCGTAGGCCTCGGCCTCGAAGAAGCAGACATGCTGCACCGGCTCGTCCGGCGGGATGTCCTCGACGATGCCGAAGCGGCGCCGCGAACCGTCGACCCCCCAGAACTGCGGACGCTCGAGCCCGGCCTCGACGCGGTGCTGCCACCCGCGGTCCGACCACCAGCGCGGCTCGCGGTAGCCCCCGGCCGCGACGAACCGGGCGTACTCGGCGTTCGTCACCGGCACCCGCCCGATGCGGAACGCCGGCAGGTCGACCCGGTGCGCCGGCCGCTCGTTGTCGAGCGACCACGGTTCGTCCTCGGCGTCGACCCCGAGCACGAACTCACCGGCCGGCACGAGCACGGCGTCGTGCGGCACCGGGCGCGGCGGGGGCAACGCCGCCCCCGCCCCGAGCAGTGCCACGCCGTCGCGCAACTGATGCGTGGCCAGCATCGTCTCGATGTGCTGCTGCTCGTGCTGCTCGACCATGACCACCGGGAACAGGTCCTCGGCGGTGGTCCGCGCAGCGAGTGAGTCGAAGACCTGATCGCGGACGTCGGCGAGGTAGCGCCGCGCCTCCTGCGGGGTGAGCAGCGGCAGCGCGACGCGGGTCGCCCGCGGGTGCTCGAACGCGTCGTAGAGCTTCTCGATCGCGGCCGGCAGCACGCCCTGACGGGCGGCGTCGCCGCCGCGCAGCAGCCAGAGATCCTCCTGCTGGCCGATGTGGGCGAGGTCCCAGACCAGCGGACTCATCAGGGGGCTGTGCTGGCGGGTCAGCTCGGGCTCGTCGAACTCGGTGAGCGCGGCCGTGCGCACCCGGGCCTGCTCGAGGCCGCGGGCCGCCGCCTCGCGAAGGTCAGACACCCGCTCTCGCCTCCTCGGCCAGGACGGTGATCGGATCCGAGCGCCGGGCCCGCTCACGCAGCTCGTCGCCGGGCGTGCGGCCGTCGGCCACGAGCTCGGCCAGCGCCTCGACGCCGGCCTTGAGCTCGGGCGCGCAGCGGCGGGTCGCGACCTCGACGCAGCCGAACGCGGCCCGGTGCACCGCCGGGTCCTTCAACCCGTCGCGGGCGGCGGTGACCCAGGCGTCGCGCAGCGGCTCGCACAGCTCGGCGGCGCGATCGGAGGCGATGTCGTCCTCGACGAGCGCGACCGTGAGCGCCGCGAGGGCGGGCCACCAGCGGTCGGGCAGCGCGTCGAGGCAGCGGATCTCGACGTAACCGCGCGGACGCACCGGCGGGAACAGCGTGGTCAGGTGGTAGTCGAGATCGCTGGTCGTCGGGCGCCGGTCGATCGGCGACGCCCCACGCAGCCAGGCCCGGAAGGGCACCCGCTGCCGCACCGGGGTCACCCGCTCGCCGTCGCGCACCAGCATGACCGGCGCGTCCAGGGCGTACGACGCCCACGCCGCGCCCGGCTCGACGCCGCGCACAGGGTCGCTGCGGCTGTGGTCGATGCCGTGCCAGGCCTCCTGGCGCATCGAGTGCCAGCCCGACGCCTCGCCGGCCAGCAGGGTCGAGCAGGCCGACACGGCGACGAGCACGGGTCCGAGAGCGCGGATGCGGCCGAGCCGGTCGGTCCAGCGCTCACGCGGGCCGGCGTCGAGATTCACCTGCAGGGCCGCCGTCGCCGACATCATCGCCTTGCCCGAGCGGGCGCAGTTCAGCGCGGCGAAGTGCTCCTCCATCGCGACGTACCGGGCGCTGGGATTGATGCGCTGGACGGGCCGCGCGGGGTCGGTGCCGAGCGGGGCCGAGCCGAAGCCGGCGGCGGCCAGGCCGTCCTGCAGGACCCGCCGGTCGGCGAGCAGCGCGGCCACGGAGGCGGCCACGCCGACCTCGGGCGGCGTGGAGAGTTCGAGCTGACCCCCGGGTTCGACGGTCACGCTGCTGCCCGACGGCATCGGCGGCAGGCCGCCGGCGAGCTGCTGGACCTGCTCCCATGACGGGCGGCGCGCCGGTTCGGCGAGATCGACGAGATGGAACTCGAGCTCGAGGCCCACCCGCGCGGCGTCACCGCCGGGACTCTCGCGCAGCGCGCCGTCGATGATGTGCCGCCGGGCGGCGTCGAGCGGGTCGGCCGCGGTCAGCAGCTCGTCGGCGGATTCGTCGTGCTGGTCGGATGGCACTGCGGAAACAAATTGAGCGGTCACTCCGCCCCCTCCAGGTCCGGACCGGTCGCACTGCGCGACCGCGGGTCGGTGCGGGGGCGGCCCTCTGTCCGGCCGTCCTCGTATCTGCGCTAGCTCTCGGTTGAGCCGGCTGGTGGTGCTGTTCGGTTGTGCCTTCCAGTCTTGCTCACGCCTCTGACAACGCACAACGACCCGGAAAGCGTTCATCCGATCGTCATGAGCTACCGCTCCGGCAGCACCGCCCGCAGCCGCTCCAGAGCCTCGGACGTGACGTCGACGTGGGGGCTCACCCGCAGCAGGGGGCCGGCGCCGTCGCGCGGGGCGCGCGTCGTCGAGCCGGCGGTGGTGAGGACGGCGTGCTCGGCGAACAGCCGGTCCCGCACCGCCGCGACGTCCTGGCCGGCCGTCGGCCGCAGCGCCGTGATCGCGCTGCCGGTCGATCCGGCCACCGCCCACCCGGGCACGACGGCCAGCACCTGCCGGGTCAGCCGGCCGACCTCCTCCAGGCGGGCGACGACGGCGGCCGGTCCGAGGTCCAGGTACTCGCGCACCGCCCGGGCCAGGCCGATGCGCCCGGCGATGTGGGCCTCGTGCGATTCGAGGTGCCGCAGCGGCAGGGGCGAGTCCTCCATCGGACGTCGCGCCACCCGCAGCGACTCCCACCACGGCTCGGCCACTGCCAGCAGGCCGACCCCCCGCGGACCGGTGAGCCACTTGCGGCTGGTCGAGTACACCGCGTCGACGCCCTGGGCGGTGTCGACGTGTCCGAGTGCCTGGGCCGCGTCGACCCACAGCGGCACGCCGGCCGCGCGGCACGCGGCGAGCGCCTCGGCCACCGGTTGCACCAGCCCGCGGTGCGACGTGACCTGGGTCAGGTGCACCACTGTCGGCGGGTCGTCCGCCAGCACCCCGGCGAGGGCGGCGACGTCGAGCCGGCCGGTGCCGTCGTGCGGGACCTCGACGATGCGCAGTCCGCGGGCGGTGAAGGCGGCGAGGTTCGGCCCCCACTCCGGGGCGACGACACCGACCGACGCGTCCGGCGGCAGCGGCCACACCCGCAGCAGCGCCTCCAGCCCGGTCGTCCCGCTCTCGACGAACGCCACCCCGCCCGCCGGCTGCGCGAGCAACCCGGCGATGTCGTCCCGCAGCCCGTCGAGCGCGGGCTGGGCCTCGCGCATCGCGATGTAGGCACCGCGGGTCGCCTCGCGCCGGGCGTGCGCGGCCACCGCGTCGAGGGTCGCCACCGACGACCGGCCGGCGGCGCCGCTGTCGAGGTGCAGCACGGTCGAGGTCGGACGGTTCGCCGCCCACACGTTCCACGGATCGGCCAGCACCCGATCCACGCTGCCACAGCCTCCAACCGGGATACGTCAAGCACTAGCCTCCGGGTATGACTGCCGTCGAGATCGCCGCCGACGTCCGGTCCGGCCGGGGCACGGCCCGGCAGGCCGTGGAGCATGCGCTCGAGCGGATCGAGAACATCGATCCCGACATCGGGGCCTACCAGGAGGTCCGGGTCTTCGCGGCGCTGCGCGAGGCCGATGCCGTCGACGCGCGCCCCGACCGCGAGAGCCTGCCGCTGGCCGGCGTGCCGGTCGCGATCAAGGACAACGTCGCCGTCGCCGGTGAACCCATGCGGGTCGGCTCGGCGAGCACCGACCCCACGGGCCAGCCGGCGGACCACGAGATCGTCCGGCGCCTGCGCGCGGCGGGCGCCGTGGTCGTCGGCCTCACCCGGGTGCCCGAGCTCTGCGTCTTCGGCGCGACCGATTCGACGTTCGGCACCACGCACAACCCGTGGGACCGCGCCCGCACCCCCGGCGGCTCGTCCGGCGGCTCGGCCGCCGCCGTCGCCTCCGGCACCGTGCCCATCGCGCTCGGCAACGACGGCATGGGCTCGATCCGCATCCCGGCGGCCTGCTGCGGACTCGTCGGGCTCAAGCCCGGCTCGGGCGTCGTCCCGGCCGACCTCGGCAACGGGTCCTGGTTCGGGATGGCCGAGAACGGCCCGCTCGCCACCACCGTCGCCGACGCCGCCCTGATGTTCTCGGTGCTCGCCGCTCGACCCGACTACGCCGACATCGCCGACCCGGGCCCGCTGCGCATCGCCGTCTCGATCAAGGTGCCGGCCGCCGGCACCCCGCTCGACCAGCAGTGGGCCGCCGCCGCCCGCCGCGCCGGCGACCTGCTGCGCGGCGCCGGGCACGCCGTCGAGGCGGCCGACCCCCCCTACGACCAGCGCATGTTCGTCTCCGAGGCCGTGCGCTGGACGGCCGGCACCGAGCTCGACGCCCAGCTCGTCAGCAACCGGTCGGCGCTCGACGCCCGGGTGCGCCGGCACGCCGCGCTCGGCCGCCTCGCGCTGCGGGCGGGCCTGCCCAAGGAGAACGGCCGCCGCCGCTGGCAGCAGCGGGCCGGGTCGTTCTTCGCCGACCACGACGTGCTCGTCACCCCCGCCCTCGCCCAGCCGCCGATCGCCGCCCGCCGGTGGTCGCACCGCGGCTGGCTGTCGAACGTGTGGGCCAACGCGCGCTACGCACCGTTCGCCGCACCGTGGAACCTGGCCGGCTGGCCGGCGATGACCGTGCCCGCCGGGCTCGACCGCAGCGGGCTGCCCCTGGCCGTCCAACTCGTCGCCCGGCCCGGGGGTGAGGCGACCCTGCTCGCGGTCGCCGCCCAGCTCGAACGACTCCACCCGTGGCCGCGCACCGCGCCGAACCGGAAAGGAACCACGCCATGAGCGATCTCGACAGCATTCCCACCGACGAGGCCCGGGTCCGCGAACTCGACCGCGCGCACGTCTTCCACTCCTGGTCGGCCCAGGCGCTCATCGATCCGCTGCCCATCGCGAGCGCCGAGGGGTCGTACTTCACCGACTACGCGGGCAAGCGGTACCTCGACTTCTCCAGCCAGCTGGTCAACGTCAACATCGGCTACTCGCACCCGCGCATGATCGCGGCGATCCAGGAGTACGCCGGGCGGTTCACCACCATCTCGCCGGCCTTCGCCAACGACGCCCGCAGCGAGGCCGCCCGCCTCATCACCGAACTCGCGCCGGGCGATCTCAACCGGGTCTTCTTCACCAACGGCGGCGCCGAGGCCACCGAGAACGCGATGCGCATGGCCCGCCTGCACACCGGCCGGCACAAGGTGTTCGCCGCCTACCGCAGCTACCACGGCGCCACTGCCGGCGCGATCGCGATGACCGGCGACCCGCGCCGGTGGGGTAGCGAGCCCGGCATGACCGGCATCGTCCACTACTGGGGGCCCTACCCCTACCGCTCGGCGTTCCACTCGACCAGCGCCGAGGAGGAGTGCGCCCGTGCGCTGCAGCACCTGCGCGATCTCATCGCCGTCGAGGGGCCGGCCACGATCGCGGCGATCATCCTCGAGACGGTGGTGGGGACGAACGGCATCCTGGTGCCGCCGGACGGCTACCTCGCCGGGGTCCGCGAGATCTGCGACGAGTTCGGCATCGTCATGATCGCCGACGAGGTCATGGCCGGCTTCGGCCGCTGCGGCGAGTGGTTCGCCGTCGACCACTGGGGCGTCACCCCCGACCTCATCACCTTCGCCAAGGGCGTGAACTCGGGCTACATCCCGCTCGGTGGCGTCATCATCTCCGAGCGCATCGCCGCGACGTTCGACCAGCGCCTGTTCCCCGGCGGGCTCACCTACTCGGGCCACCCGTTGGCCTGCGCGAGCGCCGTCGCCTCGATCACGATCTTCAAGGACGAGGGCATCGTCGAGCACGCCCGCAGGCTCGGCACCGACGTCATCGAGCCGGCCCTGGCCAAGATCGCCGCCAAGCACCCGTCGGTCGGCGAGGTCCGCGGGCTCGGCGCGTTCTGGGCCCTCGAGCTCGTGCGCGACCGCGACACCCGGGAGCCGCTCGTGCCGTACAACGCCTCCGGGGCCGAGGCCAAGCCGATGAACGACTTCGCGGGGGCGTGCAAGCAGCGCGGCCTCTGGCCGTTCACCCACTTCAACCGCACGCACGTCGTGCCGCCGTGCAACACCCCGGCCGATCAGGTGAGCGAGGGTCTGGCGATCCTCGACGAGGCCCTCGACGTCGCCGACTCGTTCTACACCGGCAGCTGAGCTACTCGGGCCGCTCGTCCAGCGGCGTCAGGTCCACGATCTCGTCGACGAACGGCGTCGACTCGGGCAGCGGGGCCGGAGGCCGGGCGGGCGACGGCGGCGGCGTCGAGGGCACCAGGCGCAGCGTGTGCAGCCGCACGTCGGCCACCACCTGCTGCTCGACGAGCTGACGGCGCAGGATCTTCAAGGTCTGGTCGTAGACGATGCGACGGGTCAGCCCCGGTGCGAGCGAGCCGGCGATGCCGACGATGCGCCCGCGGGTGCCGGCGAGCTCGATCGGGTTGAGGATCTCGACGCTGATCAGCCGCCGGGTACCGCCGGCCACCGCGGGGGGCGGCGTGCGGTCGAGCGCCGCCGCGGCGGCGGCGTCGGGTCCGCGCTCGTCGTCCGGGCGCAGGTGGAGATAGCCCAGCGCGCCGAGGGTCACGAGGTTCGTCACGACGAGCACGATCACGAGGACGAGCACGGTTCGAACGCTACCGAGACCGGGCGTCGTCAGCCGGGCGTGGGCGCATCGGTGTGCCCCGCGCGCGCGGCGATGACGCCGGCCTGGAACCGGCTCGACGCGCCGACCTGGGCCATGTAGTCGGCGATGTGCCGCCGGCAGGTGCGCACCGAGATCGACAGCCGCCGCGAGATGGCCTCGTCCTTCTCGCCCTCGGCCATCAGCCGCAGGATCGCGGCGCGGGTCTGGTCGAGCTCGGTGTCGTCGTGCTGCTTGTTGATGACGTCCTCGAGCGGCGCGGCCTCGGCCCAGAGCTGCTCGAACGTGGCGACGACCCAGGCGATGACGTTGGGTTCGCGGACGACGGCCAGGCCGTGCCGGCCGGGGTCGTCGGTCGGGATCGGCAGCAGTGCGACGGAGCGGTCGACGACCAGGCTGCGGCCCGGCACCGACGGCGCGAAGCGGATCTTCGCCCCGTTCTGGGCGAGCTCGTTGAGGTAGGAGCGGGTGGCGCGATCGCGCAGCGCGGTGTGCTGGTAGAGCGCCCGCGTCTTGATGCCCCGCCGGGCCGAGTAGACGTTGGCGACCCGCGTGCGGCCGTCGATCCGGGTCGAGGGCAGCCGCCCGGGTGCCACCGACAGCAATTCCTGCTCGCAGCGGTCGGCGTAGTGCATGAGCACGTTCGCGATGGCGCTCTGGTCGGAGATGACGTCGACCGCGCCCTCGTGGACGATCGTGCTGAACGCGGCGTTCCACTCGGGGACGAGTCGCCGGATCGTGTCGCGACGCTGCTCGACCGCCGCCCGGCGGGCGCCCAGCTCAAGGTCCTCGGCGCCGAGCACGGTGGCCTCGGCCAGCATCGGGCTGACGGCGTTGAGCCGGTCGCCCTCGCTCAGCCGCAGCAGCCCCATCTCGGCGAGCCGCGCGACCGACTTGTCGATCTCGTCGGAGGTCGTCGCCAGCTCCTCGGCGAGGTCCGGGATGAGCTGGTCCGGCCGGCTCAGGGCGGCACGGTAGAGGGCCACGTCCAGATCGGCCAATTCGCCGAAATCGCCCACAGGTGCCGTCCGTTAGTTCGTGCCAGGCAGCTTGCTGCCACTTGGCCGATTTGAGTTCCTGGCCCTTCAATGACAATCCTATTGTCAGGCATCGGACCGATGTGAGCGACTGCAGCAGATTCATGTGCGACAAAATCGCCATAATTCTGGGCAAAGGGGTGGAAATGCTTCGGGTTGTTTCGCGGGCGGCGGCAGTTGTGGCCGTCGTCGCGGGGGTCACCCTCGGCGCGTCCACCCTCCCGGCGCAGGCCGCTCCCGCTCCGCACTCGACCGTCAGGACCGCGCCGGTCAAGAGCGCGCCGGTCCGGACCGCTCCCGCCAAGTCCACTTCCTCCGGCGTCACCTACACCCAGCAGGACTGGTGGTGGTAGCGCCCGTGCGCTGACGCTGCAGACCGTATGTCCTGGCGGTCGCAGCAGCGTGACACCGGTCCCGCCCTCCTCTGCAGCAGTCCCTCACCTCCGTCGGGTGAGCGGCTTCGGAGGGCGGGATCGATGTGTCCGGCCGTGGGGGCTCTGCGAGGATCACCTCATGGTCGAGACTCCGGACGGACTCACGCACGTGCACAGCGGCAAGGTCCGCGATCTCTATCGCAGCGCGGACGGCCGGTTGGTGATGGTCGCGAGCGACCGCATGTCGGCTTTCGACTTCGTGCTGGACTCCCCGATCCCGGACAAGGGACGCATCCTGACCGCGATGTCCGTGTGGTGGTTCGCCCAGCTCGACGCCCTGGTCGCGAACCACCTCGAGAGCGTCGACGACCCGATCATCCCGAGCGAGTGGCAGGGCCGCACGATGGTCTGCACCCCGCTCGACATGGTGCCCGTCGAGGCCGTCGCCCGGGGCTACCTCACCGGTTCCGGGCTGCTCGACTACCGCGCCACGGGCGAGGTGTGTGGGGTCGCCCTGCCGCCCGGCCTCGTCGACGGCGACCGGCTGCCCGAACCCATCTTCACCCCGGCCACGAAGGCCGCGATCGGCGAGCACGACGAGAACGTGTCGTTCGAGACCATCACCGCCGACGTCGGCCCCGAGACCGCTGCGGAGGTCCGCGACCTGACCCTGGGCATCTACTCCTTCGCCGCCGAGCTGGCGGCCGGCCGCGGCATCATTCTCGCCGACACCAAGTTCGAGTTCGGCCGGCATCCGGACACGGGGGCACTGGTGCTCGGCGACGAGGTGCTCACGCCGGACTCGTCGCGCTTCTGGCCGGCCGACCGCTGGACACCGGGCCGGCCCCAGCCCAGCTTCGACAAGCAGTTCGTCCGCAACTGGCTGCTGTCGCCCGAATCCGGCTGGGACCGCGCCTCGGGTGAGGCGCCGCCGCCCCTGCCGGACGACGTCGTGGCCGCGACCCGCGAGCGCTACGTCGAGGCGTACGAACGGCTCACCGGGTTGAGCTTCGCCGACTGGCCGGGATGATCCGACGGGGGCCGCCGGGCCACGAGATAGGCTCGCACCACCCCCGCCTGAAGGAGTTGCCCGTGGCCCGCGTGGTCGTCGACGTCGTGCTCAAGCCCGAGATCCTCGATCCGCAGGGACAGGCGATCGTCGGGGCGCTCGGCCGCCTCGGCATCCACGGGGTGAGCGAGGTGCGGCAGGGCAAGCACTTCGAGCTCGAGGTCGACGACAGCGTCGACGACGCCGCGGTGACCCGCCTCGCCGACACACTGCTGGCCAACCCGGTGATCGAGACGTTCACGATCACCCGCCCCGAGCCCGAAACGCCCGCCGCGGGCGAGGAGCAGTAGTGCCCGCTCGCGTCGGTGTCGTCACCTTCCCGGGCAGCCTCGACGACCGGGACGCCGCCCGCGCCGTGCGCATCGCCGGCGGCGAGTCGGTGGCCCTGTGGCACGCCGATCCGGACCTGCACGGGGTCGACGCGGTGATCCTGCCCGGCGGCTTCTCCTACGGCGACTACCTGCGCTGCGGCGCGATCGCCCGGTTCTCGCCGGTCATGGAGTCGATCATCGCCGCGGCCCGTGACGGCCTGCCGGTGCTCGGCATCTGCAACGGCTTCCAGGTGCTGTGCGAGGCCCACCTGCTGCCCGGCGCGCTGATCCGCAACGACCATCGCAAGTTCGTCTGCCGTGACCAGCGCCTGCGCATCGAGAACACCGCGACGGCCTGGACGTCGCACTACTCCGAGCGCCAGGAGATCGTCGTCCCGCTGAAGAACGGCGAGGGCGGCTACGTCGCCGACAAGGCCACCCTCGACGAGCTCGAGGCCGACGGTCGGGTCGTCGCCCGCTACGTCGGTGACAACCCGAACGGCAGCTACCGCGACATCGCCGGCATCACCAACGAGGCCGGCAACGTCGTCGGCCTCATGCCCCACCCCGAGCACGCGGTCGAGGCCCTCACCGGCCCCGGCACCGACGGGCTCGGCTTCTTCCTCTCGCTTGCCGGGGTGAATGCGTGAACAGCGCGAACGTCGACACCGTCGGCCGGGCCGAGGAGACGCCGGAACAGGCGCAGCCGTTCAAGGAGCTGGGGCTGGCCGACGACGAGTACGCGCGCGTGCGCGAGATCCTCGGCCGCCGCCCCACCAGCTCCGAGCTCGCCATCTACTCGGTCATGTGGAGCGAGCACTGCTCGTACAAGTCGTCCAAGGTGCACCTGCGCCAGTTCGGTGAGAAGAAGCCAGAGACCGACGCGCTGCTGGTCGGCATGGGCGAGAACGCCGGCGTGGTCGACGTCGGTGACGGCTGGGCCGTCACGTTCAAGATCGAGTCGCACAACCACCCGTCCTACGTCGAGCCGCACCAGGGCGCGGCGACGGGCGTCGGTGGCATCGTCCGCGACATCCTGACGATGGGGGCGCGCCCCGTCGCCGTCCTCGACAGCCTGCGCTTCGGCCCGCTCGACGCCCGCGACACCGGTCGGGTGCTGCCCGGCGTCGTCGCCGGCGTCGGCGGCTACGGCAACTGCCTCGGCCTGCCCAACATCGGTGGCGAGGTCGTCTTCGACGAGACCTACATCGGCAACCCGCTGGTCAACGCGCTGAGCGTCGGCGTCATGCGGGCCGACGGCATCAAGCTGGCCAAGGCCGACGGCCCGGGCAACAAGGTCGTGCTCTTCGGCGCGCGCACCGGCGGCGACGGCATCGGCGGCGCCTCGGTACTCGCGAGCGCCACGTTCGATGACGCGCATCAGGCGAAGCGCCCGAGCGTGCAGGTCGGCGACCCCTTCGCCGAGAAGGTGCTCATCGAGTGCTGCCTCGAGATCTTCGCGGCCGACCTCGTCGTCGGCATCCAGGATCTCGGCGCGGCCGGGTTGTCCTGCGCCACCACCGAGCTGGCCGCGGCCGGCACCGGCGGCATGGACGTCGACCTCGATCTCGCCCCGCTGCGCGACCCCACGCTCACGCCCGAAGAGATCCTGATGAGCGAGTCGCAGGAACGCATGATGGCGGTCGTCACGCCCGAGCGGCTCGACGAGTTCCTCGCGGTCTGCGCCAAGTGGGAGGTCCTCGCCACCGTCATCGGCGAGGTCACCGACAGCGGTCGGCTGCGCATGCGCTGGCACGGCGAGCAGATCGTCGACCTGCCGCCGCGCACGGCCGCCCACGACGGCCCGGTCTACGAGCGCCCCATCGAGCGGCCGCTCGACCAGGACGCGCTCGTCGAGCACGACGGCGCCAGCCTGCCCCGGCCGCGCGACGCCGACGAGCTGCGGGCCACCGTGCTGCGCCTGGCCGGCGCGCCGAACCTCGCCGACAAGGGCTGGATCACCGACCAGTACGACCGCTACGTGCTCGGCAACACGGTGCTGGCCCAGCCCGAGGACGCCGGCATGATCCGCATCGACGAGTCGACGAACCGCGGTCTCGCCCTCGCCACCGACGGCAACGGCCGCTACACCCGGCTCGACCCGTACGTCGGCGCGCAGCTCGCGCTCGTCGAGGCCTACCGCAACGTCGCCTGCACCGGCGCCCGCCCGCTGGCGGTCACCGACTGCCTGAACTTCGGCTCGCCCGAGGACCCTGCGGTCATGTGGCAGTTCGCCGAGGCCGTCCGCGGTCTGGCCGACGGCTGCCTGGAGCTCGGCACGCCGGTCACCGGCGGCAACGTCAGCTTCTACAACCAGACCGGCAACACCCCCATCCTGCCTACGCCGGTCATCGGCGTGCTCGGCGTCATCGACGACGTCGCCCGCCGCACGCGGCACGCGTTCCACGGCGACGGCGCGATCGTCTACCTGCTCGGCGACACCCACGACGAGTTCGGCGGCTCCGAGTGGGCCTACGCCACGCACGGCTTCCTCGGCGGTCGCCCGCCCGCGGTCGACTTCGCCCGCGAGAAGGCCCTGGCCGAGGTGCTGATCGCGGCGTCGGGGCAGGAGCTGCTCGACTCGGCCCACGACCTGTCCGACGGCGGCCTGGCCCAGGCGCTCGTCGAGTCCTGCGTGCGGGGCGACGTCGGCGTGCGGATCGAGCTGCCCGAGGGGGACCCCTTCGTGCACCTGTTCAGCGAGTCCTCCGGACGCGCGATCGTCAGCGTCACCCGCGGGCACGAGGAGCGTTTCGCCGAGCTCGCCGCCGCGCACGGGGTGCCGCTGCGGCGCCTCGGCCGGGTCGACCTCCTCGACCCCGTGCTCGACGTCGCCGGGCAGTTCCGCATCCCCGTGCGCGAGCTCCGCGACGTCTGGGGATCGACGATCCGGCGCCGCTTCGAGCCGTGACCCGGCGGCTCGCGGCGGAGGTCGAGGCCTTCCTCGCCCAGAGCTCCGCCCTCGCCGACTGGCTCGCCGCGCTGCGCCCGGACGAGTGGGCCGCGCCGTCGGTGCTGCCCGGGTGGGACGTCCGCACCCTCGCCGCGCACGTGGCCGGGCTCCACGACCGCCTGGCCGACGGGCTGCGGGCCCGCACGCCCGCACCGTCCACGCCGGTCGCGCTGTACGTGCGCAACTACGCGCCGGCCGCCGGCGAGATCGCCGCCCGTGAGGCGGGTGCCGTCGCCGGCGCCACGCCCCACCAGCTCGTGGCCCGCCTGCGCGACAGCCTCGCCGGCCGCGCAGCGGCCGACGGCGTCGCCGACCGCACCCCGGTCGCCGCGCCGCGGGGCACGCTGACCGCGCTCGACTGGGTGCTGACCCGCACCGTCGATCTCGTGGTCCACTGCGACGACCTGTCCCGCTCGCTGCCCGATCGCGATCCGGCGCCGCTGCACCGCGCCGCACTCGCCGCAGCCACCCGGCTGCTGGCCGAGATCCTGGCCGCGCAGGCGCCGGGCCGTTCGGTCGAACTGCGGGTGCCGCCCTTCGTCGCGGTGCAGGCGGTCGAGGGCCCGCGGCACACCCGCGGCACCCCGCCCAACGTCGTCGAGACCGATCCGCTCACCTGGCTGCGGCTCGCGACCGGGCGCCTCGCATTTGCCTCCGCGGTCGCCGCCGGCGCGGTGCGGGCCAGCGGCAACCGAGCCGATCTCACCGACCACCTGCCGCTGCTGTCGTAAGCCGCGGCGCGCCCGTGGGCCCGTCCGGCTGTGGCCCCGCTCACCCGTACACTCGAAGGCGTGGCGAGACGCGATGGCAAGCTCACGCACGAGTTCCTCGACGACGACAGGAAGCCCCAGGACGCCTGCGGGGTCTTCGGTGTCTGGGCCCCCGGCGAGCAGGTCGCCAAGCTCACCTACTTCGGCATCTTCGCGCTGCAGCACCGCGGCCAGGAAGCGGCCGGCATCGCGGTGAGCGACGGCAGCTCGCTCGTCGTCTACAAGGATCTCGGCCTGGTCTCCCAGGTCTTCGACGAGGCCACGCTCGCCACCCTGCAGGGCCACATCGCCGTCGGGCACACCCGTTACTCGACCACCGGCTCGACGACGTGGGAGAACGCGCAGCCGAGCTTCCGCACCACCCCGGCCGGCACCGGTCTCGCGCTCGGCCACAACGGCAACCTCGTCAACACCGCCGACCTCGCGGCCGAGGCCCGCGCCGCCGGCATCGGCAGCGGCATGGGCGCCACCACGGACTCCGAACTGCTGACGGCGCTGCTCGCCGCGCACCCCGACCTCTCGGTCGAGGAGGCGTCGATGCTGGTGCTGCCCAAGCTGCGCGGCGCGTTCTCGCTCGTGTTCATGGACGAGCACACGCTCTACGCCGCCCGCGACGCGCAGGGCGTGCGACCCCTGGTGCTCGGGCGACTCGAGCGCGGTTGGGTCGTCACCTCCGAGACCGCGGCGCTCGACATCGTCGGCGCCAGTTTCGTCCGGGAGATCGAACCGGGCGAGCTGATCGCCATCGACGAGGACGGCCTGCGCTCGCAGAGCTTCGCCCCGCCGAAGCCCAAGGGCTGCGTCTTCGAGTACGTCTACCTGGCCCGCCCCGACACCACGATCTCCGGACGCAGCGTGCACTCCGCCCGCGTCGAGCTCGGCCGCCGGCTGGCCCGCGAGCACCCGGCCGAGGCCGACCTCGTGATCCCGGTGCCCGAGTCGGGTACCCCGGCCGCCATCGGCTACGCCGAGGAATCCGGCATCCCCTACGGCGTCGGGCTGGTCAAGAACTCCTACGTCGGGCGCACCTTCATCCAGCCGTCGCAGACCATCCGCCAGCTCGGCATCCGGCTCAAGCTCAACCCGCTGCGCGACGTCATCCGCGGCAAGCGGCTCGTCGTCGTCGACGACACGATCGTGCGCGGCAACACCCAGCGCGCGCTGGTCCGCATGCTGCGCGAGGCCGGTGCGCTCGAGGTCCATGTCCGCATCTCGGCGCCGCCGGTCAAGTGGCCCTGCTTCTACGGCATCGATTTCGCGTCCAAGGCTGAGCTCGTGGCGAGTGGTCTCGACGACGAGGGCATCCGCGCCTCGATCGGCGCCGACTCCCTCGGCTACGTCTCGCTCGACGGCCTCATCGCCGCGACCGAGCAGCCGAAGACACGCCTCTGCCGGGCGTGCTTCGACGGCGAGTACCCGATCGCGCTGCCCGAGGTCGTCGGCAAGCACGTGCTCGAGGGCATCGAGAAGTCGGTGAACGGCGTCGGCCGCGAGCCCGAGCACGCGGCGTCCTACGCCGCCGAGGACGCGCTGACGCGTCCGTAAAGGAGAAGCACACCGATGAGCTCCTATGCCGACGCCGGGGTCGACATCGAGGCGGGTGACCGCGCCGTCGAATTGATGAAGGCGGCGGTCAAGCGCACCGACCGCCCCGAGACCCTCGGCGGCCTCGGCGGTTTCGCCGGTCTGTTCGCGCTCGACCTCGCCAAGTACCCGCAGCCGGTGCTGGCCAGCTCGACCGACGGGGTCGGCACCAAGCTGGTCATCGCCCAGGCGCTCGACCGGCACGACACCATCGGCATCGACCTCGTCGCGATGGTCGTCGACGACCTGGTCGTCGTGGGCGCCGAGCCGCTGCTGCTCACCGACTACATCGCCACCGGCAAGGTCGTCCCCGAGAAGATCGCGGCCATCGTGTCGGGCATCGCCGAAGGGTGCGTCCAGGCCGGTTGCGCCCTCGTCGGGGGCGAGACCGCCGAGCACCCGGGCGTCATGGCCGCCGACGAGTACGACATCTCCGGCACCGGGGTCGGTGCCGTCAACGCCGACGCCGTCCTCGGCCCCGAGCGGGTGGTCGTCGGCGACGCCTTGATCGCGATGGGCTCGTCCGGCCTGCACTCCAACGGGTACTCGCTCGTCCGCCACGTCCTGCTCGAGCAGGGCGGGCTGTCCCTGGACGGCACCCCGGAGCTGCTGGAGGGCCGCACCCTCGGCGACGAGCTGCTGACCCCGACCCGCATCTACGCGCTGGACTGCCTCGCCCTGGCCGCCGAGTGTGACGCCCACGCCTTCGCCCACATCACCGGTGGCGGCCTCGCCGGCAACCTCGCGCGCGTGCTGCCCGACGGCTCGGGCGCGACCATCGACCGCTCGAGCTGGGCCCCGCAGCCGATCTTCGACCTCGTCCAGCGCACCGGCGCCGTGGCGCGGGCCGACCTGGAACTGACCTTCAACCTCGGGGTCGGCATGGTGGCGATCGTGCCGGCCGATCGGGTCGACGACGCGCTCGCACTGCTCACCGCCCGCAATGTGCCGGCCTGGCCGCTCGGGGTCGTCGAGGCCACCGGAACAAGGGACGAAGGAACCTCGGACGGCCGCACCGGGCCCGTCCGGCTCTCCGGGGACTACGCGGGTCCGGCGTCGACCTGGCGCTAGCGTGCCAGGGTGTCGCCGGGTCGAGCGGCATGAAAAAGCAGTTTTCGCATACCCGACATCTCGTCGCGCGGGGTGATCAGCTGCGACGGAGGGTGGCCAGACCCGGCGTCAGCGTTCGGTGCCGGTCCAGTCCTCGCACTCGTCGTCGCGAGCACCGGTGTCCTCTGGTATTCCGTGCCCACCAGAGTCCGAAGTCCCAAGCTCGCGCTGAAGGGCATCGAGATCCGTGAAGTGGGTGTTGTACTTCAGCTCTCGGGCCACTTTTTGCTGCTTGGCTTTCGCACGGCCGCGCCCCATGGCTCGACCCCCTCGCTCGCGCGCTCATCCGGCTGACGGCCGTCAGTAGGGGTTGACGGGCCTTGCCGGGGAAATTGTCATGTCGTCTCCTCAGCGTACCTCGCGCAGAAGTGCCGCCGCACGCCGGTGCACAGTGTCCTAAAGTGACCGGGAAAGTCCCATTTGAACCCCCGAAAATTCGGGACAGGGACTTCCTGCATGGCACACAGTGGACAGTTGGACCTTCGTCCCTGGGCGGCGCGCTTTACGTTATGCATACTTAGCGGTGTTCACGTGGAACAGGACTCCTCGTGATGAATCGCCAGAAGGGTGGCACCCACATGACAACGGTCCGCCATCGTCCGGAGACCGAAGCTCTGCTCACCCCGTCCGAGGTCGCGACGCTCTTCCGCGTCGACCCGAAGACGGTCACGCGCTGGGCCAAGGCCGGCAAGCTCACCTCGATCCGCACGCTCGGCGGCCACCGCCGCTACCGTGAGTCCGAGGTTCGCTCGCTTCTCGACGGCAACACTGCTTCCGTCGAGTCCTGACGCAAGACACACGCGGTACTGACGCCGCGTCGAATCGCTGCTGCGGCGATTCGACGCGGCGTTCGCCGTTTTCGCCCTCCCGGTTGTGACCGGCACTACCTAGGCTGACGCAGGTGAGCGCTGAACTGTCCTACGCCAACGGCCCCGCGGCGAAGCCGCTGATCGGCCAGACGATCGATGCCAACCTGCGCGCGGCCGTCGCCCGCTTCGCCGAGCGCGAGGCCCTGGTCGATGTCGCCTCCGATCGCCGGTTCACCTACGCCGAGCTCGACGGCGCGGTCGATCGCCTCGCCCGCGGGCTGCTCGGCCGCGGCATCGCGAAGGGTGATCGCGTCGGCATCTGGGCCCCGAACTGCGTCGAGTGGTTCCTCGCCCAGTACGCGACCGCGCGCATCGGCGCGATCCTGGTCAACATCAACCCGGCCTACCGCACCCACGAGGTCGAGTACGTGCTGCGCCAGGCCTCGATCGGCACGCTGATCTCGGCCGTCTCGTTCAAGACCAGCGACTACCGCGCGATGATCGACGAGGTCGCACCGAAGCTCGAGGCGCTCGCCGGCGTCGTCTACATCGGCGAACAGTCCTGGGACGACCTGCTGGCCGCCGGCGAGTCCGTCAGTCGCGAGGACGTCGACGCCCGTTCCGGCATGCTCGCGTTCGACGACCCGATCAACATCCAGTACACCTCGGGCACCACGGGCTTCCCGAAGGGCGCCACGCTGAGCCATCACAACATCCTCAACAACGGTTTCTTCGTCGGGGAGGGGATGGGTTACACCGAGCAGGACCGCATCTGCGTGCCGGTGCCCTTCTACCACTGCTTCGGGATGGTCATGGGCAACCTCGCCTCGACCAGCCACGGGGCCTGCATCGTCATCCCGGCCCCGGGATTCGACCCGGCCGCCACGCTGCACGCGGTGCAGCGGGAGCGCTGCACCTCCCTCTACGGCGTCCCGACGATGTTCATCGCCGAACTCGCGCTGCCCGACTTCGCCACCTACGACCTCTCCTCGCTGCGCACCGGCTGCATGGCCGGCTCCCCCTGCCCGGTCGAGGTCATGAAGCGGGTCATCACCGAGATGAACATGGAGGACGTCACCATCGCCTACGGCATGACCGAGACGTCGCCGGTGTCGACCCAGACCCGCAAGGACGACTCGCTGGACCGCCGCACCGCCACCGTCGGGCGCGTGCACCCCTACCTCGAGGTCATGGTCGTCGACCCCGAGACCGGGCTCATGGTCGAGCGAGGTCAGCCGGGCGAGCTGTGCACCCGCGGCTACTCGGTGATGATCGGCTACTGGGACGAGCCGGAGAAGACGGCCGAGGTGCTCGTCAACGGCTGGATGCACACCGGCGACCTCGCCGTGATGGACTCCGAGGGCTACCTCAGCATCGTCGGCCGCATCAAGGACATGGTCATCCGCGGGGGCGAGAACGTGTACCCGCGCGAGATCGAGGAGTTCCTCTACACGCACCCCGACATCGTCGACGCCCAGGTGATCGGCGTGCCCGACGAGAGGTACGGCGAGGAACTGATGGCCTGGGTGCGGCTGCGCGACGGCGCCGACGAGCTGACCGCCGAGGCGCTGCGGGAGTTCTGCTCGGGCAAGCTCGCCCACTACAAGATCCCGCGCTACGTCCATCGCGTCGACGAGTTCCCGATGACCGTCACCGGCAAGGTGCGCAAGGTGCAGATGCGCGAGGACTCGGTTCGCCTGCTCCACCTGGCGTGAAACCCATTTGCTTTTCGACCCCGTCCGGGTAGATGCTTGCCGACAACAACTAGTTGTATGTGTCAAGCAACAAGGATCCGCCATGAACGAGACGCTGGGCGCCGAGCCGGCCGAAGAGGTTGTCGCCGTCGCCGACAACTTCGTCGCGCTGATGCGCACCTTCGGCAAGGCCCGGGCCCGGATGCTGCAGGCCGCGGCCCACGACGTCGAGTGGTCGGCCCACGTCCTGCTGAAGTGCCTGTCCAGCGAGGGACCGATGCGGGCGAGCGCGATCTCGGACCACCTGAACTCCGACCCGTCGACGGTCAGCCGCCAGGTGGCCGCCCTGGTCAAGGACGGCCTGCTCGAGCGCCGCGCCGACCCGGATGACGGCCGGGCCAGCCTGCTCGTCCTCACCCCCAAGGCCGACGCCGTGCTGGCCGATCACGACCGCATCCGCCTCGACTTCTTCGCCGGCATGCTCGGTGACTGGAGCGAGGACGACCTGCGCACCTTCGCCGCGATGCTCGACCGCTTCACCGCTGACTACGAACACGCCAACCACGATTGGCTCACCGGACGGATCGCGACCCGAACCGTCCCTGCCGGAGGTACCAACTGATGTCGTCCACCACCGCGGCCAACCCCGTGGCCGCACCATCCGAATCGGGCGATCTGTCGCACAAGCAGATCATGACGATCCTGTCCGGGCTGCTGCTCGGCATGTTCCTCGCCGCGCTCGACCAGACGGTCGTCTCGACCGCCATCCGCACGATCGGTGACGACCTGCACGGGCTGTCGATCCAGGCCTGGGTCACCACCGCGTTCCTGATCACCTCGACGATCTCGACGCCGCTGTTCGGCAAGCTGTCCGACATCTACGGGCGCAAGCCGTTCTTCATGTTGGCGATCACGATCTTCATCCTGGGTTCGATGCTCTGCGGGCTGGCCCAGTCGATGTACCAGCTCGCCGCGTTCCGGGCGTTCCAGGGCATCGGCGCCGGCGGCATCATGCCGCTCGCGCTGGCGATCATCGGCGACATCATCCCGCCGCGCGAGCGCGCCCGCTACCAGGGCTACTTCATGGCCGTCTTCGCGACCTCGTCGGTGCTCGGCCCGGTCGTCGGCGGCTTCCTCGCCGGCCAGAGCAGCATCTTCGGCATCACCGGCTGGCGCTGGATCTTCTACATCAACGTGCCGATCGGCATCTTCGCGTTGTTCGTCGTCACCCGCGTGCTGCACCTCGACCACAACCGGCGCGACCACCGCATCGACTGGGCCGGCGCGTCCGCCCTCGTGGTGGCCCTCGTCCCGCTGCTGATCATCGCCGAGCAGGGCCGCACCTGGGGCTGGGGCTCGGCCAGCGCGTTCGTCTGCTATTTCCTGGGTCTCCTCGGTATCGCGGCCTTCATCTGGATCGAGGGCCGCATGGGCGACGAGGCGTTGCTGCCGCTGCGCCTGTTCCGGCACAGCGTGTTCGCGCTCGGCTCGGTGCAGTCGATCGTCGTCGGTATGGGCATGTTCGGCGGCATCGCGTGCGTCCCGCTCTACCTGCAGATCGTGCAGGGAGCGTCGCCGACCAAGGCCGGCCTGCTGATGCTGCCGCTGATCGGTGGGCTCATGGTCGGATCGCTGACGACCGGCCAGATCACCTCGCGCACCGGTCGCTACAAGATCTTCCCCGTCATCGGTTCGGTCATGATGGTCGTCGGCCTGCTGCTGATGACCCGGATCGGCGCCGACAGCGCGCTCTGGGTCACCGACATCTACATGGCGATCTTCGGCCTCGGTCTCGGCATGAACATGCAGACGATCGTGCTGGCCATGCAGAACGCCGTAGACCCGAAGGACATGGGCGTCGCTACCTCGGCCGTGACGTTCTTCCGCCAGGTCGGTGGCTCGCTGGGCACCGCGATCTTCCTGTCGATCCTGTTCTCCAGCGCCGGCAACAACATCGCGACCGAGTACGCCAAGGCCCGCACCCAGCCGTCCTTCCAGGCGGCGGCCGCGGCGCACCCGGACCAGCTCAAGGCGATCACCGGCGGGGCCAGTCTGAACGACACGTCCTTCCTGCACACGCTCGACCGCGCCATCGCGCATCCCTTCCTCGTCGGCTTCTCCAACGCGATGGACCTGGTGTTCCTGGTGGGGTCGCTGCTCCTCGTCCTGGCCATCGTGCTGTCGGCGTCGATGAAGGAGGTGCCGCTGCGGATGATGTCCGGTCAGCAGGCGGCCCGGGCGGCCGCGGCGAACGCCGAGCAGCGAGCGGTCCCCGTCGACGTCTCGCCCCCGCACGCCGAGGCCGAGGACCCGTCCGTTCGCCGTGCGCCCGCGCCCGACCACCCTTAGGCTTCCCTCAGACGTGTTCGGGCACGGCCACGCCGCTGGTGGGCAGCGGCGTGACGACGGGACGAAGGTGGCACATGGCGCACGGCGAGAAGCGTGAGTTGGTCGCTCAGCTGAGTGGGTACGCGACGTTCGCGGACTGTGGACGCGAGGACGTCGCCGCCCTCGTCGAGGCCGGCGGCCCGTTCGCGTTGCCGTCGGGCTGGCCGCTCGTGCAGGAGGGCGTGCCGTCCGACGCGTGCTACGTGCTGACCGACGGCGAGGCGCGCGTGTTCCACCAGCGCGAGCAGGTCGCGACGATCACCGCGGGCGACGTCGTCGGCGAGATGACCCTGCTCAGCGGCGGCCAGCGCCGCGCGACCGTCACCTCGTCGACCCGGGTCAGCGGGCTGCGCATCGAGAACGACAAGCTGCGCGACGTCCTGAAGACGCACCCGAAGCTGGCCGACGCGTTCAAGGCGGTGTACGACGCGCACAGCGCCGCCGGCTGATTTACCCGTCCGGATCGCCTCGGAGCGAAATCGGACGAATTCCCCCACGAAGGCGCCTCGGATGCGAGGATCGTCGCGCGGTGCCGCGACCTCGTCGGCGCCGCACGTTCGGTAGCCGGGGGGCAACCTCTGACCCGGCTGCCCCGGGGGCGGGGGTCCACGTCATGCGCGCAGCACACAGGGCAGGTCGGCGGGGAGTGCTGGGGGCGACTCTCCTGGTCGCCACCTCGATCGGGATCATCGCGCCGACGTCGGCGCGCGCGGCCGCACCGGTCGCGCACGATCTCGGCACGCTGGGCGGCGCGACCAGCCGGGTGACCGCCATGAACAGCCGGGGCGGGGTGGTCGGCCAGGCGCAGACCGCGTCCGGACAGTTCCACGCCTTCCGCTGGACCCGCGCGGGCGGCATGCAGGATCTCGGCTCGCTCGGCGGTGGCACCAGCGCCGCCACCGCGATCAACGCCTTCGGCGTGGTCGTCGGCCAGTCCTTCACCGCGAGCGGCGTCAGCCACGCGTTCCGCTGGACCGCGGCGACGGGCATGCGGGACCTCGGCACGCTCGGGGGCGACACCAGCGCGGCGGCCGCGGTCAACGACCTCGGGGTGATCGTCGGCTCGGCCGACACGCCCGCCGGCTTTGCCCACGCCTTCCGCTGGGGCCCGTCGAGCGGGCTGCGTGACCTCGGCACGCTGGGCGGCCCGGGCAGCAGCGCGACCGCGCTCAACGACTTCGGCCAGATCGCCGGCACGGCCTCGGCGGCCGACGGCAGCAGCCATGCCTTTCGCTGGACGGCGGGCCAGGGGATGCGCGACCTCGGGGTCGCCGCGGGGCAGGGCAGCTTCGGCGGCGTCATCAACGCGCGGGGCCAGGTGGCCGGGGCACTCGCCATCTCCGACGCCGACGTCGTACATCCCTTCCGGTGGACCCCGGGTGACCGGCTGCGCGATCTCGGCGCGCTGGCGGGCGGGTTCATCGGTGCGGCGACGGACCTGAACTCGGCCGGGGAGGTCGTCGGGTACAGCGGCCGGCACGCGTTCCGCTGGACCCCCACGAGCGGGCTGCAGGACCTCGGCACGCTGGCCGGCGGATCGAGCCGCGCTGCGGCGCTCGACGACCGCGGCACGGTGGTCGGGGTGAGTGACGGGCACGCCGTGCGGTGGAGCCCGCGCGGCGGGCTGCAGGACCTCGGCACGCTCGGCGGCCCGACCAGCGACGCGGTGGCGATCGACGCCCGGGGGTTGGTCGGCGGGAGCGCCGACACCGCCGACGGGAACGCCCACGCGACGGTCTGGACGAACTGACCGGACACGGCAGCGCCCCGGGCCGATCGGTGCGATCCGATCGAGCCCGGGGCGTCGGTGGCCAGGGGCGGGGTCGAACCGCCGACCTACCGCTTTTCAGGCGGTCGCTCGTACCAACTGAGCTACCTGGCCGTGCCTCGCGCCGCGGCGCGAACCCGTGGAACTCTACCGGACCCGGCGGCGATGCTCGGACGACGTCAGCCGGCGAGCACCTCGTCGTAGCGGGTCCACACCAGTTCGACGAGCTTGGGGTGCACGCCGATGGGTTCTCCGACCAGGGCGAGGCCGGCAGCGGCCGTGTGCAGCGTGGTGACGAACTGCCCGTCGGCCAGCAGGTAGGTGGCCACCTGGCGCGGTGCGGGGAGCTGCTCGAGGGCGGTGCGCAGGTCGTCGGCCATGGTCAGCACGGTAACCGGGTGCCCCACCCGCTCGGCCAGCAACTCGCCGGTGGCGGCCAGCTCGGTGGTCGCGCCGGAACGGGTCGAGCCGGCGCCGACGAGAGCGGTGGAGGCGATGCCTTCGGCCCTGGGCATCCGGTCGAGCACCGCGTCGACGAGCAGCGGGTGCGGGCCGAGATGACGGGCGACGCGCACGTTCGGATGCGGGGCGGCAGCGGCGGGGATGTCGGTCTGCACGTGGTACCCGGTCGACAGGAGCAGCGGCACGACGATCGTCGGCTCGTCGGAGCCGGCGAGGGCGGCGGCCAGCCGCGGATCGACGACGTCGAGGAAGCAGAGCTCGACCGGGACGGCGGGTCGGGCCGCGGCGACGGCGGCCACGAGACGAGCGGTGGTGGCCGAGCCGGCCGGGGATGCGGTTCCGTGGGCGACCACGAGAAGACGCGGCGCGATGTGATGCATGGCGACCCAGACGGGACTTGAACCCGCGACCTCCGCCGTGACAGGGCGGCACGCTAACCAGCTGCGCTACTGGGCCTCGACCCGACGTCGTCCGCGAGAACTCGGTCAGGCTTCTTGCTTCGTGCCCCCAACGGGATTCGAACCCGTGCTACCGCCTTGAAAGGGCGGCGTCCTGGGCCTCTAGACGATGAGGGCAACCGCATCATGCTAGCCCCGCTGGTGGACGTCACCAGCATAGGGGACGTCCTCGACCAGTTCCAAAGCACCCCGGCCGCGGAACGTCAGCCGACCGGCCGCATCCCGAGCAGCCGCACCCCGTCGTCGTCGCGCAGGACGGCCGTGACCCAACCGCCGGTCTCGCCGTGGGCGACGAGCTCGGCGGTCGACGCCGAGAGCTCGACCGGCTCGAAGCGGCGGTGCTCCCAGTTGATGCGGGCGTCGTGCCCCTCGGCCGCGAGCGGGTAGACCGAGCTCCCGGCGGCCAGCGCGGTGCGGGCCGAGGTCAGATGCGCGATCGCGTCGTCGAGTGCGGCCACCAGCGCGGGGTTGTCGTCGCACCACGTCGTCACCAGCTCGGGACGGGTGCGGGCCACGCGGGAGCCGGACATGTACGACCCGGCCGCGAGCGAGAGCCCCAGCGGGCCGCCGGCCAGCCCGGTGACGGCCAGCGCGCCGGCGAGCACATGCGGTAGCCCGATGACCCGGGCCACCGCGGCGTCCTGGTCGGCGGCCGTGGTGGGCACCGGTTTGGCGCCGAGGTCGCAGACGAGCCCGGCCAGCTTCAGCCACGCCTCGATGGACGTCTCCGGCTCGACGATGAGGGCCCAGGGGGAGTCGCGGAAGAGCAACGGATCGGCCGCACCCCAGCCGGTGTCCTCGACGCCGGCCAGCGGGTGGCCGCCGACGAAGACGGCGTGCGGCGCGTGGGTGCGCACGGCCTCGAGGACGGGCCGCTTCAACGTCCCGACATCGGTGACGATCGTGTTCGACCCGAGGTTGGGGGCCAGCGACTGCAGGGCTCGCGCGACCTCGGGCAGCGGCATCGCGAGGACGACGAGGTCGGCGCCGTGCACCGCGGCCGCATCGGTCGGGGCCACGGGGAAGCCGGAGGCGCTGGCGGCCGCGGCCGTCGCCGGGTCGGTGTCGTAGCCCACAACGTCGATGCCGGCCTGACGCACCGCCTGGACGAGGGAACCGCCGATGAGACCGAGGCCGAGGACCGCGATGCGGTGGAATCCGGCCGTCACGTCGACGTTCCTGAGGATTCGTTCACCGCGCGACGGTATCGCCATCGTGGCGACGGGTTTCGGGCTCCGGGAATTCCGTGCCAGGATCGAGACCCGCCACACGGCGGAACGTTCGCCTCCGGGAAGGTGGTGGGACCGATGGCTCAGCAAGGGTTCGCGGTCGCGGCATTCCGCGAGGGACCGCTCTGGCGTGTGGAGCCCCTTCCGCCGACCGTCCTCGACGACCTCGGCGTGCTGCTGTCGGCGCTCCGCTCGCAGCCGCCCGAGGGCGGCCCGTTCGTCGTCGCGTGCGTCGAGGACGAGTTCTTCGTCATCGCCCGGCAGGACGGTCCACGGATCTCTCTGCTGCTCTCCGACCTGACCGCCGTCGTCGAGTTCCCACTCGCCGAGCAGGCGATGACGCGCCTCGGTGAGGATCCGCCGGACGACGACGAGCTCGACGAGGTGTGGCCCATCGGTGACCTCGAGCTGTTCGCCGATCTCGGCCTGGGCGACGAGGAGATGGAAGACATCCTCGACGACATGGACCTCCTGCCGGAGGAGATGCTCGACGCGATCATCGAACGTCTGGAGCTGACCGACTCCTACAGTCGGGCGATCGACGCAGCCTGGGTGAGGTGAAACCCCCATGTCCTACTTCGCGGCCGTGCTGATGCGAAGCGGTGACCGCTGGAAGGGCGAGGAGGCGAGCCTCGAAGGATGCGAGTCCCTCGATGACCTCGGTGACGTGCTGCGCGATGTCGCCGGAGACGTGCGGCTGCTGCTCATCGAGCAGGACGACGAGTACGCCGCGATCGTGCGGCTCGACGACGGCGAGGACGAGCCGCGCGCGTTCCTCTCCGACGGGCACGCCGCCGACGAGTACCCGATGGCGGCCGTGGTCGCGGAGGAGCTCGCCGAGGTCGGCGGCGACGACCTCGAGGACGACGAGGACGCGCCGCCCGCCCACGACAGCGCGCCGTTCGGCGAGGCCGACGTCGTCGAGGACATCGGCACGCCGGCCGTCGAGCTGATCGCCATGTGCGAGCACGAGGGCACGCTGCCGGTCGACCTGCTGCTCGCCGTCTGCGAGAAGGCCGGCTGCGGCGAGGTCTTCGAAGAACTGCGCGGGTGACCCGGGCCGACGACGCCGCGGCGATGGATGCGGCGCTGGCCGAGGCACGTCGCGCGGGCGAGGCCGGCGAGATCCCGGTCGGGGCAGTGGTGCTGTCGGCCGACGGCACGATCCTCGCGGCCGCCCACAACGAGCGCGAAAGCGGGCACGACCCGACCGCTCACGCCGAGGTCGTCGCCCTGCGCCGGGCGGGGGAGGCGCTCGGCTCGTGGCAGCTTGCCGGCGCCACCCTCGTCGTCACCCTCGAGCCGTGCACGATGTGCGCCGGCGCCCTCGTGCTGGCCCGCGTCGCACGCCTCGTGTTCGGCGCGTGGGACCCGAAGGCCGGCGCCGTGGGCTCGCTGTGGGACGTGGTGCGCGACCGCCGGCTGAACCACCGTCCCGAGGTCGTGGCCGGCGTGCGTGAGGACGAGTCGGCCGCCCTGCTGCGTGAATTCTTCGCCGAACGCCGCTGGTAACCTTCTCGGCGGTGGCGTGTCCGAGCGGCCAAAGGAGCACGCCTCGAAAGCGTGTGTGGGTAAAACCACCGTGGGTTCGAATCCCACCGCCACCGCCAACGAGATGGTCGAGGGCGAGCACCCGTGCTCGCCCTCGACGTCGTTACGGCCGGATGTCCGCAGCTTGGCGATGGCGCTGCGGCGCGCCGGGTGCCACCATGGTGGATCTCGCCGATGCGCGTTCTGGAGGCAGTCATGGGGATCGTTCTGGCGGGCGCCGCCCTGGTTGCGTTCTACGCCGGGGAGCGGGTCATCTCCTTCGTCCGCCGAGCGCGTATCGAGACCCGTCGAGCCGCCGCCGAATATCCGATCACGGAGAACGATCCGGTGGGTCGCATCATCGTCTGAGCCGCCGCCCGGTCGACGTCGGGCCCCGGCCCGATCGTCATCGAGTCGTGACCGTCCGGCTGCAACTGTCGCCCGGTCGATCCGATCTATGGGATGTACGCAAGATCGCATCCTGTGAAGGTGACCGTCGATGAGCCCAGCAGCCAGTGGTGGAGATGTCGCGCGCCGCGCGGTCCTGCTCAGCATCGGTGGGGTGATCGCCGGGACAGCGCTGTCCACCATGAACGCGGCCGCCGCCGCGGGCGTCGCCGCGAACCGCGCGACCGGTCGCCGGCTGCCGCCGTGGTCCGAGCGGTGGCACGCGCCCGTGCGCGACCTCGAGGACTTCCTCCGGCGCGACCGCGCGGCGCGATTCCCGGCCCGCTCGATCATGCTCACGATCGACGACGGGCCCAGCCCGGAGTGGACGCCCCGATACCTGCGGCTGCTGGCGCGCCACCGCGTCACCGCGACCTTCTGCGTGATCGGGCAACAGGTGCGACCGAACCGGAGCCTGGTCCGGGCCGTTGCGGCCGAGGGCCATGTCATCGCGAACCACACGTGGACGCACGACGAGCAGCTGGCCTACCGCTCACCCGATGTCGTCCACCGCGAGATCGCCCGCACCAACGAGGTGGTGCACGAGGCGACCGGTCACCTGCCGGCGCAATTCCGTGCGCCCGGCGGTGTCTGGGGCCCACGAGTGTTCGACGAACTGGCCGCGCAGCACATGATGCCGCTCGGCTGGGACGTCGACCCGCGCGATTGGGCGCGGCCCGGGACCGGGGCGATCGAGGCCGCGCTGGGTCGGGCCCGACCCGGCAACATCCTGCTGTGCCACGACGGCGGGGGTGACCGGACCGAGACCTACCGGGCCCTGCAGACCGTGATCCCGGCGCTGCTGCGCCGGGGCCTCCACTTCGTCACCCTCCCGGCCGCGAGGCAGTGAGGCGACCGGTCAGGTCTTGGCCCAGCGGGCCATCGCGAAGCCGTACACGCCGAAGGCAATGAGGCCGACGGCAAGCGCGCCGAGGATCCAGGGGCCGGCCGGGGCCTGGGCGAAGGTGCGCAGGGCGCCGTCCAGGCCGGTCGACTTGTTGGGGTCGTACTGCACGGCAGCGATGACGACCAGGACGCCGGCCATCGCGAACACGATGCCGCGGGCGACGGTGCCGACCATGCCGAGGCGGGTCACGACCTTGCTCTGGGTGGGCGACATCTCGCCGGTGCGCAGTTGCTTGAGGAACTTCTTCTTGACGCCCTCGACGATCATCGCGACGCCGACGATCACGACGACGATGCCGACGATGCCGACCAGCCAGCGTCCGAAGTCGTGCTTCATGACCTTCGCCGTCGTACTGGCCTGCTGCTGCGACTGCCCCTTCTGCGACGACCCGGCGATGAAGGCGAACGTCGAGACGGACAGGGCGGCGTAGATGACGCCGCGGATCGCGGACTGCGCGCGGGGGCCCTTCTCGTTGCCCTCGGCCGCCGTACCGAACGCGGCCTCGCTGAGGCGCCAGATCGCGTAGGCGGCGAATCCGACGGCCAGCAGCCAGAGCAGCACCGTGCCGCCGGTGTTCGAGGCGATCTCGGCGAGGGCGCCGCGCTGGTTCGCCTGCTGGGAGTGATGGCCGAGGGCGATCTGGAAGGCGAGCCAGCCGATCACGAGGTAGACGAAGGCCCGGGAGGCGAGACCGAAGCGGGCGAGGCCGGCCATGGCATCGCCGCGGGAGGCGTGCCGGGCCGAGGACGCAAGTGAAGTTCCAGCAGTCATGGTGTGACTCCGGTGGTCGGGCCGGCGGTGTGTGGAGCCCCCCGGCGTCTGACGGCCAGCGTGCCCAATGATCAAGATCGAATACCCGTGGGACGCAGAAGGCCCGCGCCTTCGGGCGAAGGCGCGGGCCGAATGCGACGACTGGGCGAAGTGCGCAGGCGTCAGGCCGACTTGATGGCCGAGATCTCGAACTCGAGGGTGATCTTCTCGCTCACCAGCACCCCGCCGGCCTCGAGCGCGGCGTTCCAGGTCACGCCCCAGTCCTTGCGGTTGATGACCAGCGAGCCCTCGAAGCCGACGCGGGCGTTGCCGAACGGGTCGGTCGCGGAGCCCTGGAACTCCAGCGGCAGGGTCACGGACTTGGTGACGCCGCGGATCGTCAGGTCGCCGGTGACCTCGAAGTCGTTGCCGCCGTCGTGGCTGATCGAGGTCGAGGCGAAGGTGATGGTCGGGTACTTCTCGGCGTCGAGGAAGTCGTTGGTGCGCAGGTGGTCGTCGCGCTGCTGGTTGCGCGTGTCGATGCTGGCGACCTGGATCGTGACCTGGACGGCCGAGTTGCTCGGGTTCGCGCCGTCAATGGTCGCGGTGCCGTCGAACTCGTTGAACGAGCCGCGCACCTTCGTCACCATCGCGTGGCGGGCGACGAAGCCGACCCGACTGTGGGACGGGTCGAGCGTGTAGGTGCCGGTGAGGGTG
Source organism: Jatrophihabitans sp. (assembly GCF_036000465.1). Taxonomy (GTDB): domain Bacteria; phylum Actinomycetota; class Actinomycetes; order Mycobacteriales; family Jatrophihabitantaceae; genus Jatrophihabitans. The sequence continues at coordinate 38,444 of NZ_DASYFV010000073.1, forward strand.
CTGAACTCGGTGGAGGTGGTGGTGGTCATCGCGTGGTGCCTCTTCCTCGGGACTGCTGGTTGGTTGACCTTTCAATCAACACCATAGACCGAGGTTTGTGATGTGTCAACAACTTGGCGTTCGCGGGGTCGGCTACGCCGGACCGGTAAGGTGCGCTGGATCGCACCCCGCAGCCATCGAGGAGGGCACGGTGAGTGACCTCCTGTCGCGCGTGCTGCTCGTCGAGGACGACGAGGGCGACGCGATGCTGGTCCGGGAGTGCCTGATCGAGGCGGGCTTCCCCGAGTCAGACGTGCTGTGGCAGCGCACCCTGGCCGACGGAATCACCGCACTCGCCGAGGCTCCCGGCTGCGTACTGCTCGACCTGGGGCTGCCTGACGCCGAGGGTCTCGGCGCGCTGTACCGGCTGGTGTCCGAGGCCGTCGCGACGCCCGTGATCGTGCTGACGGGCCGCAACGACCGCACCGGCGTCGAGGCGGTCGCGGCCGGCGCCCAGGACTACCTCGTCAAGGACGACATCACCCCGGAACTGCTCGACCGCTCGATCCGCTACGCCGTCGAACGCAGCCGCGCGCAGGCCACCGAGCTGGCCCTGCGCGAGGAGCAGATGCTCTCGGCCGAGAACGGCCGGCTCGAGCGGGGGCTGCTGCCCAAGCCGCTGCTGCGCGACGACCTCATCGACTGCGCCACCTACTACCAGCCGGGCCGCAACCTCGCCGTGCTCGGCGGGGACTTCTTCGATGTCGTGCAGACGCCGGACGGGCGTGTGCGTGCCGTGATCGGCGACGTCATGGGGCATGGCCCCGACGAGGCCGCACTCGGCGTGCACCTGCGCGTCGCCTGGCGCACGCTCGTCCTCGCCGGTGTCGCCGAGGAGACCATCCTGAGCTCGCTGTCTCGGCTGCTGTCGGCCGAGAGCGGCAGCGGCGGCCGGTTCGTCACAGCCTGCGACATCACCATCGACCCCGACCTGCGCGTCACGCTGCGGGTCGCCGGCCACCCCGCGCCGCTGCTGTGCGCCTCGGGCCGGGCCGCCTACCTCGAGCCCGAGGTCGGGCCACCGCTCGGCGTCGAGGGTCTCAGCGGTGCGGCCCGCCGCTGGCCCGACAGCGGCGGCTGGCCGGTCACGCACACGTTGCTGTCCGCCGAGGCCTCGCTGATCCTCTACACCGACGGGCTGCTCGACGCCTACCGGGTGCCGGCCAATCGCTCCAGCCTCGGTGTGGAGGAACTGCTCGACGCGACCAGCGATGCGGTGGCCACCGGCCGCTCGATCGCGTCGTGGATTCCGTCGATCGTCGGCAGCGCACCCGAACGCTCCCTCGACGACACGGCCGTCGTGGTGCTCACCGTCCGTCCCCGCTCGTCGCGGTGAGCCGAGTCGTCCCGAGTCGTCGGACGGGCACGGCCGGTCGGCCGCTGCGGCAGCGCGCCGTGCGCGCATCGCTGGTGCTACTGGTCCTGCTCCTGCTGATGGTCACCGCCGTGATCGGCGCGCTCGTCGATTTCAGCGCCAAGGGCAACGACGTGATCAACCGCTGGGAGCCCGCGTACAGCCTGAGCGAGAGTCTGCTCGCGGACGTGGTCAATCAGGAAACCGGCGTTCGCGGCTACGCCCTGGGCCACCGCGACTCCTTCCTGCAGCCCTACCGCGATTACCTTGCCGCCGAGGTCCGTCACGAAAAGGCGCTGTCACGGTTGATCAGCGGACGTGGCGACCTGCAGACCGCGTTCACCGAGTTCCGCACGGCGACCCGCGCCTGGCGCTCCTCCATCGCCACACCGTTCATCGCCCGCGTGCGCGCCCACGATCCGTCCGTCGGCGAGGCGGCGTCCTCGGACCGGGCGAAGGCCGCCTTCGACCGGATCCGGGTGGCGGCGTCGGCCCTGACTGCCAAGATCGGCGCCGTCCGCGACCAGGCCAAGCGCGACCGCGTCACGTCCATCCGAATCGTGGTGGCCGCGTTCATCGTGTCCGCGCTGTTGGTGCTCCTGGCCGGCGTGGTCGTGTGGCGCGCCCTGCGCAGGACCGTTCTCGGCCCGGTCGAGGACCTCGCCCGGCAGGCGCGCGAGGTTGCCGGCGGTGCCATCGACAAGCGCATCGTGGCCACCGGGCCGGCGGAGATCGCCGAGCTCGGCCGCGACGTCGACACCATGCGCGAGCAGATCGCCAGCGAGCTGGCTCGGGTGGAGGCGGCGCGCGCGGTCCTGGCCGAGCGCGGTGAGGACCTCGCGCGTTCCAACGCCGATCTCGAGCAGTTCGCCTACGTCG
>NZ_DASYFV010000074.1:0-27599 GCF_036000465.1 Jatrophihabitans sp.
CCTTCACCGTCAAGCCGGAGACGATGCGCGTGGTGACGCCGCGGGTCGGCTGATCCGCGGCGCCGGCCCGTCCCGAACGTCAGCGGCTGGCCGCCCGCTTGTACTGCCGCACCGCCAGCGGCACGAACACCACGAGCAGACCGATGATCCACAGCAGTGTGTAGATGATCGGGTGATGCAGTGACCAGGGGTGGGTCGGCAGCTTCGCCGTACCGGTGTTGCCGAACAGCTGGCGCGATGCCTGGGTCACCGACGACACCGGGTTCCAGTCGGCGATCGTCCGCAACACGCTCGGGAAGTTCTTGGTCGGCACGAAGGTGTTGGCGATGAACGTCAGCGGGAAGATCACCACGAACGAGGCGTTGTTGACCACCTCGGGGCTGGGCACGATGAGCCCGACGACCGCCATGATCCACGACATCGCGTAGGCGAAGGCCAGCAGCAGCAGGAACCCGACGATCGCCTCGCCGACCGAGGACCGGATGCGCCAGCCCACCAGCAGGCCGGTCACGGACATGATCACGACGACTAGCACGTTGTTCAGCACGTCGCTGGTGGTGCGGCCGACGAGCACGGCCGAGCGCGACATCGGCAGCGACCGGAACCGGTCGATGATGCCCTTCTGCATGTCCTCGGCCAGGCCGGCGCCGGTGAGCGTCGAGCCGAAGATCACCGTCTGGGCGAAGATGCCCGGGATCAGGAACTCGCGGTAACCGACGCCGGGCACCGGGATCGCGCTGCCGAAGACGTAGGCGAACAGCAGGATGAACATGATCGGCGAGATGGTCGAGAAGACCAGCAGATCGGGCACCCGCTTGATCTTGATGAGGTTGCGCTTCGCGACGGTGGCGCCGTCGACGAAGACCTTCAACCGGCTGACCGGCCGGGGCGCCGGACGGGACGTGGATTCGACGAGAGTGGTCATCGGGTCACCTCCGCGAGGGACTCGGTCGCCTGGTCGGACCGGTCGGAATCGGTCGCTGGATCGGCGATCTCGGCGGCGTGGCCGGTCAGGCTGAGGAAGACGTCGTCGAGCGTGGGGCGGCGCAGTGCGACGTCCTGCACGACGATGCCGGCCGTGTCGAGGCGCCGCAGCGCCTCGATGAACACCGACGATCCACCGGACACCGGCCCGGTGACCCGCCGCTTGTGGTCGTCGATGTCCACCGTGCCTTCGGCGAGCTCGGACAGGATGTCGCGCGTGGCCAGGAGATCGGAGCCCGACGCCACCACGATCTCGACCCGCTCGCCGCCGACCTGGGCCTTGAGCTCGTCGGCCGTGCCCTCGGCGATCGAGCGGCCGTGGTCGATGACGACGATGCAATCGGCGAGGCGGTCGGCCTCCTCGAGGTACTGCGTGGTGAGCAGCAGCGTCGTGCCGGCCTTCACCAGCTCGACGATGACCTCCCACATCTCGGTGCGGCTGCGCGGGTCGAGGCCGGTGGTCGGCTCGTCGAGGAACAGCACCGGAGGCGAGGCGACGAGCGCGCCGGCGAGGTCGAGGCGGCGGCGCATGCCGCCGGAGTAGGTCTTCACCGGCCGGTCGCCGGCGTCGGACAGGCTGAACCGCTCGAGCAGCTCACGCGCCCGCGAACGCGAGCCGGATCGACCGAGCCCGTAGAGGCGGCCGATCATGTCGAGGTTCTCGTACCCGGTGAGGTATTCGTCGACGGCGGCGTACTGGCCGGAGAGGCCGATCTGCCCGCGCACCTGCGCCGGGTGGCGGACGACGTCGAGGCCGGCGACGGTGGCCGTGCCGGCATCGGGGGTCAGCAGGGTGGTGAGCACCCGCACGGCGGTGGTCTTGCCGGCCCCGTTGGGGCCGAGCAGGCCGAGGACGGTGCCCTCGGGGACGGTGAGATCGAGGCCGTCAAGGGCACGGACCTCGCCGTACACCTTGACCAGACCCTCGGCGGTGATGACATCGGACATCGACGGAGCTCCCTCTTTTCGGGCGTATCGCGGTGCGTCGCCAGCCTAGAGAGGGGTACCGACAGGACTTCGGACCGCGCCGACGAAGCGCAGTCACTATGACATCAAAGTGATGTCACGGCAATGTCATTGCCGGATCAGACGAGGTCGACGACGTCGGCGATCGAGTCGAACACGTGGCCCGGGCGCCACGGGAACCGGGCGATGTCGGCCGGACGGGTCGAGCCGGTGAGTACGAGCATGGTGTCGAGCCCCGCCTCGATGCCGGCGACGATGTCGGTGTCCATGCGGTCGCCGATCATCACGGTGTTCTCCGAATGCGCCTCGATGCGGTTCATCGCGCTGCGCAGCATCATCGGGTTGGGCTTGCCGACGAAGTACGGGTCGCGCCCGGTCGCCTTGGTGATCAACGCCGCCACCGAGCCGGTGGCCGGCAGCGGTCCCTCCTCGGACGGCCCGGTGACGTCGGGATTGGTGGCGATGAACCGGGCGCCGTTCTCGATGAGCCGGATGGCCCGGGTGATCGCCTCGAAGGAGTACGTACGCGTCTCGCCCAGCACCACGAAGTCGGGGTCGCGGTCGGTGAGCGTGTAGCCCTCGTGGTGCAGCGCGGTCGTCAGGCCGGCCTCGCCGATGACGTAGGCCGAGCCGTGCGGCACCTGGTCGGCCAGGAACGTCGCCGTGGCCAGCGCCGAGGTCCAGATCGACGTCTCGGGCACGTCCAGCCCCGAACGGGCCAGGCGCGCCGACAGGTCGCGGGGCGTGAAGATCGAGTTGTTGGTGAGGACGAGGAAGCGCCGGCCCTTCTCGACGAGGCGGGCGAGGAACTCGGCCGCACCCGGCAGCGCGGCTTCCTCGCGGACCAGGACGCCGTCCATGTCGGACAGCCAGCATTCGGTGGGGGCGCGCATGGCGCCAGTCTGTCAGGCCCGGAACGCTCAGGCCCGGACGCTCAGGCCCGGTGCACGCGAAGCAGCAGCACCGAGCGGTGCGACATCGCCATCTTCGTGCCGGCGGTGATCAGCGTGGCGTCGGCCGGCTCGCCGCTCACCCCGCGGGTGTCGATCACCGGCTCGTAGGCCGCGGCCCACGGCTCGCCCGGCAGCGTGAACGTGCCGTCGGCGTCGCCCGAGTGCAGCAACAGGAGGAACGACTCGTCGACGATGGGTTCGCCCCGGCGGCTGCGGTGACGCAGCTTGCGGCCGTCGAGGTACATGCCGATCGACCGCAGCCCGGCGTCGAACCAGTCGCCGTCGGAGAGCTCGCGCCCGGCCGGGTGGAACCAGGCGAGGTCCTTACAACCGTCGCCACCCTCGACCGCGCGTCCCTCGAAGAAAGCGCTCTGCCGCAGGACGGGGTGCTGACGCCGTAGCGCCACCAGCCGGCGCACGAGCGCGAGCATGTCCGCGGCCTCCTCGCCGCCGGACCAGTCGAGCCAGGAGATCGCGTTGTCCTGCATGTAGGCGTTGTTGTTGCCGCCCTGCGAGCGCCACATCTCGTCGCCGGCGACGAGCATCGGTGCCCCGGTGGACAGCAGCAGCGTGGTGAGCAGGTTGCGCGCCTGTCGCCGCCGCAGCGCGACCACCGACGGCGCCGCCGGATCGCCCTCGGCCCCGCAGTTGTAGGAGCGGTTGTCGTCCGTGCCGTCGCGATTGCCCTCGCCGTTCGCCTCGTTGTGCTTGTGCTCGTAGGACACGAGGTCGCGCATGGTGAAGCCGTCGTGCGCGGTGACGAAGTTGATCGAGGCGATGGGCAGCCGGCCGTCGTCGCCGTAGAGGTCGGACGAGCCGCTGAGCCGGTACGCGAGGTCGCGCACGCCGTCGGCGCCGTGGGCCCAGAACGAGCGCACGGTGTCGCGGTACTTGCCGTTCCACTCCGTCCACAGCGGCGGGAACTCGCCGACCTGGTAGCCGCCGGCGCCGACGTCCCACGGCTCGGCGATGAGCTTGGCCTGCGAGATCACCGGGTCCTGGTGGATCGTGTCGAAGAACGACGACAGCTTGTCGACGTCGTGCAACGAGCGGGCCAGCGCCGACGCGAGGTCGAAGCGGAACCCGTCGACGTGCATCTCGGTGATCCAGTAGCGCAGCGAGTCGGTGATCAGCTGCAGCGGGAACGGCCGGCGCGGGTCGAAGGTGTTGCCGCAGCCGGTGTAGTCGACGTAGCGCGACGGGTCATCGGTGGCCAGCCGGTAGTACGAGCCGTTGTCGATGCCGCGGAAGCTCAGCACCGGACCGTCCGGGCCGCCCTCGGCGGTGTGGTTGTAGACCACGTCGAGGATCACCTCGATGCCCGCCTTGTGCAGCGCGCGGACCATCGCCTTGAACTCGCGCACCTGGTCGCCCTGGCGGGCCGCGAAACCGGCGTCGGGGGCGAAGAACCCGAGTGTGTTGTAGCCCCAGTAGTTGCGCGCGCCCCGCTGCTGCAGGTGCGCCTCGGACACGAAGTGGTGGACCGGCATCAGCTCGACCGCGGTGATCCCGAGCGAGAGCAGGTGCTCGATCGATGCCGGGTGGGCCAGCCCGGAGTAGGTGCCGCGCAGCTCGGGCGGGATGCCGGGATGCTGCCGGGTGAACCCGCGCACGTGCAGCTCGTAGATGACCGTGTCGTCCCATCCGACGTTCGGGCGGTGATCGTCGCCCCACGGGAACGCGTCGTGCACGACCACCGAGCGCGGCACGCACGGCGCGGAGTCGAGGTCGTTGCCGGGGTAGACCTTGGGGTCGTCGACGTAGCGTCCCTCGATGGCGCGGGCGTACGGGTCGACCAGCAGCTTGTGCGAGTTGTGGAACAGGCCCTCGGCGGGCGCGTACCTGCCGTCGACCCGGAAGCCGTAGCGCTGGCCCGGCCCGATGCCGGGCAGGTAGCCGTGCCACACGTGGTACGTCGTGTCGTCGAGCGGGATGCGCGTCTCGGCGTCGTTGCCGTCGAAGAGGCAGACCGTGACCGCGGTCGCGGTGGTCGACCAGAGGGCGAAGTTGGTGCCCTCGCCGTCCCAGTGGGCGCCGAGCGGGAACGGCTGCCCGGGCCACGCCAGCGGCATCCGGGCCGCGAGCGCAGCGGTAAGTTGCTCGGGCAGCACGCAGCGGACCTTACCGACCCGGGTGGGGGTGCCCGACACTCCCAGGTTTCTCATGGGTAGGACTCAGGGGACGTTTGGCTGCCCACGGTTGATTGGTGCCCATGAGAACGAGACACGCCTACGCAGCCCTCGCCGCGACCGCGGTGCTCGCCGTCGCCGGCGGGTACGCCGCCGGCAGCGGCGCGGGCTCGACCGTCATCGCCGGGTCCGGCTCCGTCGCCGCCGATTCCGCCCCCGATCTCACCCCCAACGTCCCGGTGTTCCCCGGTGGCTCGGACGGATCGAACGGAGGCTCGTCCGGCTCGGGCGGTGGCACGAGCAACGGCACCGCGTCGGCCAGGCAGCAGGTCGGCATCGTCACCGTCGTGTCGGTGCTGAAGTACCAGAACGCCGAGGGCGCCGGCACCGGCATGGTGCTCAGCTCCGACGGCGAGATCCTCACCAACAACCACGTCGTCAACGGCGCGACGAGCATCACCGTCACCGTCGAGACCACGGGCCGGTCCTACCGGGCCGACGTCGTGGGCACGGCCCCGACCGAGGACGTCGCGGTGATCAAGCTGCGCAACGCGTCGGGCCTGCAGACCGCGAAGTTCGCCGGCTCCGCCGCCGGTGTGAAGGTGGGCGACACCGTCACCGGCGTGGGCAACGCGGGCGGCACCGGCACCCTGACCTCGGCGACCGGTGCGGTGACCGCGCTCGACCAGGCGATCACCGCCTCCAACGAGGGCGGCGGCGACGCCGAGAAGCTCACCCGCCTGATCCAGACGAACGCGCCGATCATCTCCGGCGACTCCGGCGGCCCCCTCTACGACTCGTCCGGCGACATCGTCGGCATGAACACCGCGGCGTCGACGAACCTGCGCACCGGCACGGCGGCCGAGGCCTACGCGATCGCGATCCAGAACGCGAGGTCGGTCGCCGACAAGATCGAGAGCGGCGTCGAGACCGCGGCGATCCACATCGGCTACCCGGGCTTCCTCGGGGTCAGCACGGTGAGCGCGGGCGGTGCGGGGGCGGGCGTGTCGGCCCTGCTCACCGACGGTCCCGCGGCCCGTGCCGGCATCGCCCAGGGCTCGACCATCACCGCGATCGACGGCATGAAGGTCACCTCGCCGCAGTCGCTGCGTTCGGTGCTCACGGCCAAGGACCCCGGCACCAAGGTGTCGGTCACCTGGACCAGCGTCGACGGCACGTCCCACACCGCGTCGGTGACGCTGGCCACTGGGCCGGCCGACTGACCGGCGGGTAGCGCCGAAGCAACGACCGGCGCCGTGCGGGTGGCACCAACCCCGCGCGGCGCCGGTGCGCTTTGATGGACGCGTGGCCGAAGTGAACCCCGACGCAGTCCTCCAGTTCGTCGATGTGACCGTGCGACGCGGGACGAAGCTCCTTCTCGACCGCATCAACTGGACGGTCGAGGTGGACGAGCGCTGGGCCGTCCTCGGCGCGAACGGGGCGGGCAAGACCACCCTGCTGCAGATCGCCGCCGCGGCGATCCACCCCACATCGGGGGAGGCGTACGTGTTCGGCGAGCGGCTCGGTCGCGTCGACGTCTTCGAGTTGCGACCGCGGATCGGCCTGGCCAGCGCGGCGCTCGCCGAGCGCATCCCCGGCAGCGAGACCGTCAGCGACGTCGTCGTCAGCGCCGGCTACTCGGTGCTCGGGCGCTGGCGCGAGGCCTACGGCCGCCTCGACGTCCGGCGCGCCGCCCGGCTGCTCGAACGGGTCGGCGTCGGCGCGCTGGGCGCCCGCACGTACGGCACCCTCAGCCAGGGGGAGAAGCAGCGCGTGCAGATCGCCCGCGCGCTCATGACCGACCCCGAACTGCTGCTGCTCGACGAGCCGGCGGCCGGCATGGACCTCGGCGGCCGCGAGGACCTGCTGCGCCGCCTGACCCGCTTCGCCGAGGATCCCGACGCCCCGGCGTCGGTGCTCGTCACCCACCACGTCGAGGAGCTGCCGCCCGGCATCACGCACGCGATGCTGCTGCGTGACGGCACCGTCGTGGCCCAGGGCCTGGCCCGTGACGTGCTCACCGCCGGGCCGCTGTCGGAGACGTTCGGGCTCCCGCTCGAGGTCGAGCGGCGCGAGGGCCGCTGGTACGCCCGCGCCCGCGCAGCGGTCACGCCGTAGGCTCAGGCCGCTGTCGACGGGGCCGTCGGTGCGGACGAGAGGGGCCGGAATGGGCGAGTTGGTACAGGTCGAGATCGGTGACGGATCGGACGGCGCGCCGTCCGGGGTGGCGACGATCCGGCTGACCCGGCCACCGATGAACGCCCTCAACACGGCCATGCAGGAGGAGTTGCGCGCCGCCGCCGAGCAGGTGAGCAGCGACGGCTCCGTCCGCGCCGTCGTCCTGTTCGGGGGCGAGAAGGTGTTCGCCGCCGGTGCCGACGTGAAGGAGTTCGCCGGCCAGGACCACGCCTACATGCTGCGCGACGCCCACCGGCTCACCTCGGCGCTCGATGCGCTGGCCCGCATCCCGAAGCCGGTCATCGCGGCGGTCACCGGCTTCGCGCTCGGCGGCGGCTGCGAACTCGCGCTCACCGCCGACTTCCGGGTCAGCGCCGACAACGCCAAGTGGGGCCAGCCCGAGATCCTGCTCGGCATCATCCCCGGCGCCGGCGGCACCCAGCGCCTGCCGCGGCTCATCGGCCCGGCCAAGGCCAAGGACCTCATCTACACCGGACGTTTCGTGGCCGCCGACGAGGCGCTCGAGCTCGGCCTCGTCGACGTCGTCGTGCCGAAGGACGAGGTCTACCCGACCGCCCTCGCCATGGCGGCCAAGTTCGCCAAGGGCCCGGCCCACGCGCTGGCCGCGGCCAAGGCGGCCGTCGACGGCGGGCTCGACGGTGACCTCGCCTCGGGGCTGCGGCTCGAGGCCCACCTGTTCGCCTCGCTGTTCGCCACCGAGGACCGCACCATCGGCATGACGTCGTTCATCGAGAACGGGCCGGGCAAGGCGGTCTTCACCGGGGCGGGCGAGTGACGGCGGCTCGCCCGAACGCCACCGCCGAGGAGGTCGAGGCGGCCTGGAGCGATCCCAAGCTGGCCAACATCCTCTACCACGACTGGGAGGCCGGCACCTACGACGAGAAGTGGTCGATCTCGTTCGATGAGCGCTGCATCGCCTACGCCCGCGAACGGTTCACCCACGTGGCCGGCGCGTCGGGCCACCCCTACGCGAAGTCGCTCGAGCTCGGCTGCGGCACGGGCTTCTTCACGCTGAACCTGAAGCTGGCCGCGGTCATCGACGAGGGGCACGTCACCGACCTCAGCCCTGGCATGGTCGAGGTCGCGCAGCGCAACGCCCGCGCGCTCGGCTTCGAGGTCGAGGGTCGCGTCGCCGACGCCGAGCAGCTGCCCTACGACGACGACACCTTCGACGTCGTCATCGGGCACGCGGTGCTGCACCACATCCCCGATCTCGACACCGCCTTCGCCGAGATCCTGCGGGTGCTCAAGCCCGGCGGGCGTTTCGTCTTTGCCGGCGAGCCCACCCGGCACGGCGACTTCGTGGCCCGACGGCTGTCCCGCCTCACCTGGTGGGCGGCCACGAACATCACCCGGCTGCCGCACCTGGCCGCGTGGCGTCGCCCGCAGGCCGAGCTCGACGAGTCGTCCCGGGCCGCCGCGCTCGAGGCCGTCGTCGACATCCACACCTTCCCGCCCGCCGAGCTCGCCGCGACGGCCGAGCGGGCCGGCGCGGTGCAGGTCCACGTCGCGACCTCGGAACTGCTGGCCTCGTGGTTCGGGTGGCCGGTGCGCACCTTCGAGTGCGCGGTGCCGCGCGAGAAGCTGGGCCTGCGCTGGGCCACCTTCGCCCTCAAGGGCTGGCAGCGGCTCTCGGCCGTCGACGCCCGGCTCGAGCGGGTCGTGCCCAAGGGGTTGTTCTACAACGCCGAGATCACCGGCCTGAAGCCCTCGACGTGACCGAGCTCGTCCTCTTCGACCTCGACGGCACGCTGTCGGACTCCGCCCCGGGGATCCTCGCCGCGCTGCGGCACGCCTTCGCGGTCAACGGCGTGCCGCCGCTCGACGCCGAGACCGAGCAGGCGCTGCTCGGCCCGCCGTTCTACGACTCGCTGCCTCCGCTGATCGGCGACGTCGACCTCTGGGACGTCATCGGCGCCTACCGCGAGCACTACGGCGCGGGCGGCATGTTCGACACCACCGCCTACGACGGCATCGGCGCGGTGCTCGAGCGGGCGAGCGCGTCCGGCCTGCGGATGGCGGTGGCCACCAGCAAGCCCGAGGCGTACGCGATCCCCATCGTCGAGCACCTCGGGTTCGCCGATCACTTCGAGACGATCGGCGGCGACGAGAAGGACGGTTCGCTCGGCACTAAGGCGCTCGTGATCGACAAGGTGCTGCGCCGCCTCGGCGACGTGGACCCGCAGGAGGCGGTCATGATCGGTGACCGCGAGCACGACGTCTTCGGCGCACGCGAGCACGGCATCCGCTGCATCGGGGCGGCCTGGGGCTACGGGCTTCCCGGCGAGCTCGTCGCGGCCGGGGCCGAACCGATCTGCGCGGCACCGGGCGAGTTGGCCGCCGCGCTCGGACTCGGGGCGGACGATGCTGCAGCGTCGTGATCCCGGCGCGATGAGGAGCCCCCGCTTCGTCACCCTCGCCTCGCTGCGCTGGATCGTGCGCCACCGTGCGTACACGCCGTGGTACCTCGTGCGGTACTGGCGCTTCCTGCGGTTCAAGATCGCCAACCCGCACGTCGTCACCCGCGGCTTCGTGTTCATGGACCGCGGCGTCGAGGTGTACTGCCGCCGCGGCTACGGCCGCATGATCCTCGGCCGCTGGGTGCACCTCGGGGTGCGCACCGCGCTGCGCTGCCACGAGGGCACGCTGAGCCTGGGCGACAAGAGCGTGCTCGGCCGTGACGTGTCGATCAACTGCTACCTCGACGTCGAGATCGGGGCGGCGGCGCTGATGGCCGACAGCGTCTACATCTCCGACTTCGACCACAAGTTCGCCGACCTCGACCGGCCGATCATGACCCAGGGCATCACGAAGTCGCGTGTGCGCATCGAGCCCGACGTCTGGATCGGCACCAAGGCGACCGTCGCCCGCGGCGTCGTTATCGGCGAGGGTGCGGTCGTCGGTGCCAACGCCGTCGTCACCCGCGACCTGCCGCCCTACAGCGTTGCCGTCGGGGTGCCGGCCCGCGTGGTGAAGGACCGCCGCGCGCCCTCGTAGACCTCGACGGTGCGGGTGGCCACGGCCGTCCAGCCGAAGCGGCGTCGCACGGTGCGGGCCGACCGGGCCGCGTCGCGCTCGGCGGTGGCCGGGTCGGCCAGCACCTTCCCGACCGCCGTCGCCAGGGCGTCGACGTCGCCGGCCGGGAACGACCCGGCCACGAGACCGGCGTCGACGAGATCGCGCAGGCCGCCGGTCTCGGCCACCACCAGCGGCGTGGCGACGGCCGCGGCCTCGAGGGCCACGATGCCGAACGGTTCGTAGAACGACGGGACGACGACGACGTCGGCCGCGGCCAGCACGGCCGGCAGCTCGGTCTCGGGGACGAAGCCGAGCCAGTCGACCGCCCGGGCGATCCGCTGCCGCCGGGCGATCGCGCGCAGTTCGGCCTCGTGCCCCCCGGTGCCGGCGATCGCCAGACGCAGTTGCGGACAGGTCTCGCGGAGCGGCCGCACGGCGTGGAGCAGCGTCTGCACGCCCTTCTCGTGGACGAGCCGGCCGGCGAAGGCGAGCACCGGCCCCTCGCCGGCGAACCGGGTCCGGGCCTCGCGGCGCTCACGGGCCGTCGGCCGCCAGCGGGCGGGTTCGATGCCGTTGGGCACGACCGCCACCGACGAGGGCGCGAGCCCGAGCGAGGCGACCTCGGCCCGCATCGTCTGCGAGCACGTGATGACGGCGTCGGCCCGGCTCGCCAGCCATCGCTCGACCGAGTGGATGGCCCGGTTCAACGGCTCGGGCAGCCAGCCCTGGTGCCGCCCGGCCTCGGTCGCGTGCAGCGTGGCCACCAGCGGTGCGCCGGCGACCTCGGACAGCGTGATGCCCGCCTGGGCCACGAGCCAGTCGTGGGCGTGGACGACATCCGGCCGCCACCCGGGCAGCAGCGGCAACGCGGCCCGCACGAGCGCGTGCTCCCCGGCCTGCGACCAGGCGAGCAGGGACTCGATGGTGAAGCCGATGTCGATCGGGTCGACGGCGGCGCGGACGACGCGCACGCCGTCGCGCACCTCCTCGACCACGCCGGCCGACTCGCCCCGGCACACGACGCGCACGTCGTGCCCGGCCGCGGCCAGCGCCCGGGCCAGCGCCTCGACGTGCCGGCCGAGACCGCCGACGACGAGGGGCGGGTACTCCCAGGACAGCATCAGCACCCGCACGGCGTCGCACACTAGTCTGCTCGGGTGTCCGACTCCCGCCCGGCGACGTCCCGGATGGCCTTTGCCGGCCTGGTGCTCGTCTTCGCCGGCCTCGTGTTCTGGGTGGTCTCGCGCTGGATCGCCGGTGGCGAGTCGCACTCCTTCACGCCGGGGGCGGTGGCGCCGACCTACGTCGAGGTGACCGCCGGCCACACCTACAGCCTGGCCGTGCCGGGCGGCGCGCTGACGGTCGCGGGGCAGGGGCGGCAGCTGAAGTCGGTGCAATGCACGGCGAACCAGCAGGACCAGGCACCGGCGCCGCTGCAGCTCGCGCTCGAGTCCGACACCAGCAAGGCCACGGACCGCATCGCCACGTTCGTCGCCCAGGACACCGGCCTGATCCACGTCGCCTGCCCGGGCCTCACGCACGTCTTCGTCGACAACGCCGACGGGCGGGCCGACGACCCGTCCGGGCGGTGGCTGGTCCTCGCCTCGATCGCCCTCGCTGTCGGCATCCCGCTGACGCTGTCCGTGCTGCGCCGGCCCGGCCGGTTCGGCCGCCCCCTGCCGGTTCCGGCCGACGCCGACTGAAGGTCAGGCCGGCCGGGCCAGCACGACGAGGTCGAGCGACGCGTCCACCGGACGCTCGCCGTCGGCCACGATCTCGAAGTCGGCGGTCGTCACCGACGAGACGTCCGTGTGCAGTACGGCGGGCCACTCGCCCGGGGGCCGGCTGATCTGGGCGCCGACGAAGGACCCGCCGTGCCTGGCGTCGAGCCCGGCGAGGCGCGGCCCGGCGTGCAGACCGGCCAGCAGGTCGATGTCGAAGCCGCCCGCGCGCAGCAGGGCCACCAGTTCGGCGCCGGTGAACTCGACGGTGTGGAACGGGTTGAGGGGCGTGTCCTGCCCGGGGGAGAACGTCAGCCGGTTCGGCGTCGTGACGAGCAGCCGCCCGTCGGGGCCGAGCACCCGGCGGCACTCGCCGACGAACTCGGGGTGGTTCCAGACGTGCTCGATCACCTGCAGCGTCACGACGAGATCGCACGATCCCGACGGTGCCGGCAGGGCGGCGAGATTGGCCCGGACGAAGCGGGCCTGGGGGTAGCGCCGCCCGGCGTGCGCGATCGCCGCCGCGTCGTAGTCGACGCCCAGCACCGCCGCGGCCGCCCCCGCGAGCATCGCCGTGCCGTAGCCCTCACCGCAGCCGACCTCGAGCACCCGCCGGCCGGCCGCCAGTGGCGCGGCCCACTCGTAGGCCGCCTCGTGACGGCGGAACCAGTAGTTCTCCTCGGTGATACCGGGCACGGTGCGCTCGCCGGTGAGCGGCAGCGCCTGCTCGGGATCGATGACGTCGTCTCCTCGGGTCGGTGGGCTGACGGCGAGGGACACGGTAGCGCCCGTGGTGGTGCTCAGCCGCCGGGGACCGCCGGGGCGCCCTCGTTGCGGTCGGAGCGGAAGTGGTCGAATCCGCCGCGGTCCTTGCGCCAGCTCGTCGAGGCGCCGAGCACCAGCGCGGCGGTGACCGCCGCCGCGACGAGGGTGACGAGCAGCGCGACGACCCGGGCCTTGCCACCGGGCACCGCGCTGTGCTCGGCCACGGTGCGCTCGACCCGGCCGCTCACCAGCCGCCAGGCCGGGACGAGGCGGCCGAGCACGTGCAGCCCGGTCGCGACGCCGAAGACGATGAAGCTGCCCTGGTGCAGGGTCAGCATGTCGAGGCCGAGGAAGAACGGGTTGCGTCCCGAGGTCGGGCCCATCGCGATGAGGGCGAGGCCGGTGCCGAGCACGCCCAGGGTGGAGACGACGACGAGCGGGCCGAGCAGGCGCAGCAGCATCGGCGGCGGCCCGGCGGTCACGTAGACGTCCTTGTGCAGGTAGTAGCGCACGAGGCGCCATCCGGTCGACGCGGTCTTGAGCAGGGCGACCGGCACCAGCAGCGTGCCGACCACGATGTGCCAGCTGATGAGGCCGCGCACGTCGAGGGCGGTGACGGTCTCGATCGCGATCAGCACCAGCAGGACCAGACCGGTCCAGGCTGTGAGCCGGGCGTTGCCCGCGGGCCCGCCACTGGTGGGCAGCACCGGGTCGGCGCGGCGGGTCTTGCCGATGGCCTCATCGGTGACTGCGGTGAGCATGGGCGCGAGCGCCATCGTCGGTCCTTCCGGCGGGTCGAGGTTCTAATCCTGGCCGATCTCGATCTCAGTTCCCTCTGAAGGAGCGACGCCCACGGTTGCCCTCAATGTGAAATCGGTGTTAGTCTGAAGTGAAGTGAGTGTAAGTTTGCGACGGGGCGCATCTGATCACGGAGGTTCCCCGATGACCGCAGCACCGCAGCCGATGCCGCACCACATCGAGCGCCGCTTCGCCGGCGCGGCCGACAGCCGGCTGGTCCGGCAGATGCTCGCCGACACCCGCGACGACCTGCTCCTCATGCCGAGCGATGTGCGCGACACCGTGGTCGAGATGCAGGTCCACGCCGAGCGGTGTCTCATCGCCGCCGAGTACCCGGGCGCAACCCACGAGATCCTGGTCGCCGACGGCACCGACGTCGGCCGGCTCGTGGTCGACGTCGCCGGGCCCGAGGTGCGCGTGATCGACCTGACCATCAGCCGCGGCCACCGCCGACACGGTCTGGCCACCGCCGTCCTGCGCGACGTGCTCGCCGACGCCGGTCGCCGCCCGGTCACCATCACCGTCAAGTCCACGAACACGGCCGGGCGGGCCCTGCTCCGCGGCCTCGGCTTCGCCGAGACGTGCGACAGCTCCGGGCACGTCGTGCTCGCCCACCACAACTGATCCATACTCGGACGGGATGCTGCTCGTCGCCCACCGCACCCCGCGCACGCCTGACGCCTGCGCCGCGTTCGCGGCCGCCGGGGCCTGGTGCTTCGAG
Organism: Jatrophihabitans sp.; assembly: GCF_036000465.1. Taxonomy (GTDB): domain Bacteria; phylum Actinomycetota; class Actinomycetes; order Mycobacteriales; family Jatrophihabitantaceae; genus Jatrophihabitans. The sequence continues at coordinate 14,255 of NZ_DASYFV010000074.1, forward strand.
GTCGACGTCCAGCTCCGCGACGATCGCGTGGTCGCCTCGCACTTCCTGCCGTTCCTCCGCGTCCGGGGCTGGTTCGAGCACGACGGCCGCCGCTTCCGCTGGCGGGGCGGCCCGCCGTTCGACCCCGACCTCGACGACGTCGTCGCGCGGGTGCCCGACGACCGGCTGATCCTGCTCGACCCGAAGGAGACCGACCCGCGGCGTCGGGCGAGGCTGGTCGACGCGCTCGCCGAGCGGCTGCCGCAGCGCGACCGGTTCCGGGTCAGCACCGACGACGCCGACGACCTCGCGCGCTACCGGGCGGCCGGCTTCCGGACGTGGCGCACGCTGAAGACCCCGGCCGACCTGAGCGCCGCCTGCGACGGCGACGGGGCCGACGACGCGGTCTCGGTGCGGCACTCGCTGCTCACGGCCGGAACGGTCGCAGCCCTGCACCGGATGAGCCGTCCCGTCGTCGCCTGGACGGTGAACGACGCCGGGCGCGCCCGCGATCTGCGCGACCTCGGCGTCGACGCGATCACGACCGATCGGCTGCTCGAGTTCGCGCCCCTCGTCGGGGCGCCGCGGGAGTAGCGTCTGGCCCTACCGAGGTCGGCGGCGGAGGAGAAGCGCATGTGTCTCGCGGTGCCCGGCAGGGTCGTGGCCGTCTGGGACCAGGACGGCACTCGCATGGCGACGATCGACTTCGGCGGCATCGAGAAGGAGGTATGCCTCCAGTTCGTCCCGGATCTCGAGGTGGGCGAGTACACGATCGTGCACGTCGGGTTCGCGCTCCAGCGCCTCGACGAGCAATCGGCCCTGGAGACCCTCGCCGTCTTCGCCTCGATGGGCGAGCTCGACACCGAGTTCGGCGACGCGTGGCAGCGGGCGGCCGTCGAGGCCGGCGAGACCACGCCCCGGTAGAGACGTGCACGAGCTGGCCCTGTGCCGATCGATCGCCGACATCGTCCGGCGCACCGCGGCCGAGCGTCGGGTGGTCCGCGTCCACCTGCGGATCGGCGAGCTGCGGCAGGTCGTGCCCGACACGTTGGTGTACTGCTGGTCGATGACCAGCGCCGGCACCGACCTCGACGGCGCCGAGCTCGTCGTCGACCGTGTGCCGGCCCGGCTCCGCTGCCCCGACTGCGGCCACGTGAGCGCCATGGGTGACTTCCCGGACTTCGGCTGTGCGGCCTGCGACGGCGCGTCCTGCGAGGTGGAGTCCGGCGAGGAGTTCCTGATCACGGCGATGGACCTCGTGGAGACCTGACCCATGGGACGGTTCCACCGCCACGACGACGGCCCGGCACACAGCCACGACGACCACTCCGGGTACGCCACCGGCATCGAGCGCGTCGAGGTGCTCGAGCGGATCTTCGACGAGAACGACCGGCTCGCCGCGGCGAACCGGGCCGACCTCGCGGCCGCCGGGGTGTGGTCGGTGAACCTGATGTCCTCGCCCGGTGCGGGCAAGACCGCGCTGCTGCGCGAGACCCTCGTCCGCCTCGCCGGCGTCACCCGGATCGGCGTCGTCGAGGGCGACATCGAGACCAGCCTGGACGCCGACCGGCTGGCCGGGTTCGGCGCCGAGATCGCCCTGGTCAACACCGGCAACGGCTTCGGCGGCGAGTGCCACCTGGACGCCCCGATGGTGCGCTCGGCGCTGCCTCGCCTGCCGCTGGCCGATCTCGACCTCGTGCTGATCGAGAACGTCGGCAACCTCGTCTGCCCGGCCGAGTTCGACGTCGGCGAGCACGCCCGCGCGATGGTGTACTCGATCACCGAGGGGGAGGAGAAGCCGCTCAAGTACCCGGTCATGTTCCGCTCGGCCGACCTCGTGCTGATCAACAAGATCGACCTGCTGCCGCACCTGGACTTCGACCTCGAGCTGTTCCGGGCCAACCTGCGCGCGGTCAATCCGCGCGTCGCGACGATCGGGACGAGCGCCCGCACCGGCGACGGGGTGGACGAGTGGTGCGCGTGGCTGATCAGTCGGGGAGCACGGCCGGCGCGCCGATGAGGTGGGCCAGGATCGTGGCGGTGATCGCCTCGGCGCACAGCAGGCCGACGAGCACGACGATCTGGAACCGGGCGGCGGTGGCCGCGCTGACCCCACCGAGCAACGCGCCGACGAACGCGCCGGGCAGCGACACGAGCCCGACGGTCCGGGTCTGGTCGAGGGCGGGCACGAGCGCCTCGAAGACCGCGCCCCGGGCGATGTCCCGCACGGCCTGGCGCGGGGTGGCGCCGAGGGAGAGCCAGGCCTCGACCTCGGGCCGGCGCAGCCGCAGCCCGTCGGCGATGCGCCGACCGGTCAGGGTGGCGGCGGTCATGGTGCCGCCGAGGACGATGCCGGAGACGGCGACCAGAGTGCGCACGTCCCGCGTCAGCACGGGCAGCCCGACGATCACGCCGATCGCGACCGCGGCGCCGGCGCCGCACGAGACGGCCACCGAGCGCAGGGCGTCGGCGTGGCCGCGCAGGCGGCCCCAGGCCGTCCAGACGACCACCGAGAACATGACGGCGATGACCGCGACGACCGCGAGCGGCGCGGCGAACACCCCGCGCAGGGCAAGGGCGACGAGGGTCAGTTGGGCGGCCGCACGCAGGGCCGCGATCGCCACGGCGCGGTGCGCGCGGACGCCGGCGAGCGTCAGCGCAACGCCGGTGATGGCAAGGAGCACGACCGCGCCCACCACCACGCGCACGATCGGGCTCATGGCGCAGTCACCGCGCGAGTGAACCATCCGCGGCCTGAGTGCGTGTACCGGGCATGATGCGAAGCCCCGTCGCAGCCGGCGTGCTCGCCGCCCTGCTCACCTTCACCGCGTGCAGTTCGTCGTCCTCGCCGCCGGCGCGCACCGGCAGCTCGGCCGCTACCCCGGGCGGGCCGACGATCACGATCAGGGGCTACGGCTACTCGGGTGCGCTCACCGTGAAGCCCGGCGCGAGGGTGACCGTCACGAACGACGACGGCGTCGCGCACACGCTCACCGACAAGAAGACGAAGAAGTTCGACACCGGCAACATCCCGGCCGACGGTGGCACCGGCACCTTCACCGCGCCCGCCACGCCGGGCAGCTACCCCTTCCGCTGCAACTACCACCCGGCGATGGCCGGGACCCTCGTCGTGAAGGCCTGATTCAGACGAGCGGACGCCCGACGCGACGCCGACGCCGCATGTCCCGGAGCAGCACGTTGAACGGCACGTTGCGCAGCGGCAGGGGCAGGCGTCGCAGCACCGCGCCCGTCCGGCGCAGGAACGTGTCGAACCGGCGCTGGTCGGCGTCGCTCCAGGTCAGTCCCATCTGGTCGCGGAACGGCTGCGGCAGGAAGCCGGTCGTCACCCAGGCGGTGAACCGGGGGCTGCGCAGCAGCCGCGGCAGGTGCCGGTCGGTCATGAGCGCGTGCAGGTACTGCCGCACCGGCTCGTCGATCGACAGGGTCGCGAGCGTCTCGTCCCAGTAGGCGGCGAAGGCGGCGCGGTCGGTCGGCCACATCTCCGGCCGCACCTGCAGCGTCGTGCCGAACCGCGCGCCGAAACGGTAGAGCGCGTCGGCCTGCGCCTCGGGCAGTGGCCCGTGCAGGCGCTCGACGATGTCGACGGTGCCGTAGTAGAGGCAGGCGGCGACCCACAGCTGCAGCGCCGGGTCGAAGGCGTTGTACTTCACCGGACCGGCGGCGTCCGAGCGCACCGCGCGGTGCGATCCGTTGACGGCCTCGCGGTAGGCGTCACGGTCCTCGTCGGTGCCGAGCATGGCGACGGAGAGGTAGGTGAACGTGGTGCGGGCCCGCTTGAACGGGTGCCTCATCACCTGCCCGCTCTCGACCTTGCTCTCGATCACGCCGTAGCCGACCGGGGCGAGAGCGAGCTGCATGATGACGTTCGCGGTGCCGGCGAGGACCGCCCCCGCACCGTCGAAGTAGGGGCGCACGTCGAAGTCCTCGAGCGCGGTGCCGTCGCTGATGATCACCGGCTCGGAGTCGGCCTGCATGTCAGATCCAGCCCCTCCGCTTGAACAGGATGTAGAGCACGATGCCGGTGACGATCATGAGCCCGATCGCGTACGGGTAGCCGAGCGCCCAGGACAGTTCGGGCATGCCGTGGAAGTTCATGCCGTAGATCGAGGCGATCGTGGTCGGGGCGAAGCCGATCGCCGCCCAGGCCGAGATCTTCTTGACCTCGTCGTTCTGCGCATTGCTGGTGCGGCTGAGCGCCGTCATCTCCTCGTTCTGCTTCTGCGCCACGAGGATGGAGTTGACCTGCAGGATGTCGCGCAGCAGCACCCGCAGGCCGTCGACGCGTTCGGTCACCTGCGTGACGTGGTCGGCGACGTCGCGCAGCAGCCGGCGGAGCTCCTCGTCGACGGGCGTACTTGTCGAAGCCGGCGGCCAGGCTCTCGAGCATCGCCGTCAGCGGTGAGGCCGCGCGCTGGAAGTCGACGACCTCGCGGGACAGCTCGTAGATGCGTCGCGACACCGCCGGGTCGCCGTCGAACACCTGGGTCTCGATCTCGTCGACGTCGTTCTCGATGCCGGCGACGACGGGCAGGTAGCCGTCGACGACGGCGTCGAGGATCGCGTAGAGCACCGCCTCGGTGCCGTTGGCCAGCAGCTCCGGGTCGTCCTCGAGACGGTGCCGCACGACCGACAGGTCGGGGGATTCGGCGTGCCGGACGGTGATGACGAAGTCCTTGCCGATGAACACGTGCAGCTCGCCGAACTCGACCTCCTCGACATCGTCGAGGTAGCGGGCCGCGCGCAGCACGACGAACAGGGTGTCGCCGTAGCGCTCCAGCTTCGGGCGCTGGTGGGCGTTGATCGCGTCCTCGACCGCGAGCGGGTGCAGGTCGAACTCCTTGGCCAGCGAGTTCAGCTCGTCGACGTCGGGGCGGTACAGCCCGATCCAGGCCATGCCGTCGGGCTGGTCGCGCAGCGACTGGAACGTGTCGGCCAGCGTGCGGGGCGAGCACTGCCGCTTGCCGTCGCAGTAGACGGCGCTGTCGACGACGCCGGAGCGCGAGGTCCGCGTCGGGCCGTCGTCGGGCCGCGTCGACTCCGGGTGCGCCCGCGGTCGGCGCCGGATGAGGCTGACCCGTCCGGGGAGGTGCAGACGATCCGGCATGGGCCGACGATAGCGGCCGCGGGGCGCGCGGGCCGCGCGAACTGGCGGCCGACGCCAGGGGGCTGGTCTAGTGGGCGCATGCGCCACGCGGACCGGCCCACGGCCGAGGAACAGATCCACGTCGCGGCGACGCCGGAGCAGGTCTGGCCGCTCGTCACCGACATCACGCTGATCACCCGCACCAGTGAGGAGCTCGTCCACGCCCACTGGTCCGACCCCGACGGCGGCCCCGCGGTCGGCCGGACCTTCGTCGGCACGAACCGCAACGAGTACTTCGGTGAGTGGCAGACGACCTCGACCGTCACCGAGTGCGAGCCGCCGGCCGTGTTCGCCTGGTGCGTCGGCGATCTGGACGAGCCGAACACGTCGTGGCGCTTCACCGTCCGCCCCGACGGCTCCGGTTGCGTGGTGAGCCAGTGGGTCAAGCTCGGCTACGGTCCGTCCGGGCTGCACCTCGCGATCCGCTCCATGCCGGACAAGGAGGAGCGCATCGTGGCCCGGCGCATGAAGGAGTTCGCCACCGGTATGCGAGCCAACCTCGAGGAGATCAAGCGACTCGCCGAGTCGGGCTGATGCGCACCGCGACGACGGTCGAGTTCGGCCGCGGCTGGCGCGACACCGTCGACTTCGTGCTCGAGGCCGAACGGCTCGGCCTCGACGTCTGCTGGGTCGCCGAGGCCTGGGGCGCCGACGCGCCCTCGCCGCTGGGCTACCTCGCCGCCCGCACCGAGCGCCTGCTGCTCGGCAGCGGCATCATCCAGGTCGGGTCGCGCACGCCGGCCGCGGTGGCCATGACCGCGCTGACCCTCGCCGAGCTCTCCGGGGGACGCTTCCTGCTCGGGCTCGGCAGCTCCGGGCCCCAGGTGATGGAAGGGCTGCACGGCGTGCCCTTCGCGAAGCCGCTCACCCGCATGCGCGAGACGATCGAGATCGTCCGGCAGGCCTGCTCCGGCGCGAAGATCGACTTCCACGGCGAAGCGTTCGACGTGCCGCTGCCGGGCGGCGAGGCCCGGCCGATGCGGCTGCACATCGAGCCGGCCCGGATCCCGATCTACATCGCCTCGCTGTCGCCGCGCATGCTGCGGCTGACCGGCGCGGTGGCCGACGGGTGGCTCGGCACGAGCTTCGTGCCCGAAGGCGCGGCGGCCTACTTCGACCCGCTGCGCGACGGTGCGGCGTCGACCGGGCGCACGCTCGCCGACCTCGACATCTGCCAGGGCGCCGAGGTCGCCTTCGCCCGCGACGAGAACGACCTGCGATCGATGGTGGCGGGGCGCAAGAAGGAGCTCGCGTTCAGCCTCGGCGGCATGGGGTCGGCGAGCACCAACTTCTACAACGACGCGTACAGCCGCCAGGGCTGGGCCGACATCGCCGCCGAGGTGCACCGGCGGTGGCAGGCCGGCGCCCACGACGACGCGGCCGCGCTCGTCACCGACGAGATGGTGCTGGCCACGACGCTCATCGGCACCGAGGAGATGGTGCGCGAGCGCCTGCGCGTGTGGCAGGACGCCGGGGTCACGACGGTGCGGCTCTACCCGGCGGGGGAGACGGTGGCCGACCGGCTGACCACCCTCGGTCGGGCGCTCGATCTCGTCCACGCCCTGTGAAGAGGTCGGCCGTGGGTGAAGGATGGGCGCATGCGTGATCGGACACCGGCGCCCGAGACCCTCGACCCCTTCGAGCTGATCTCCCTCGACGAGTTGCGGGCAACGCAACTCGAGCGGTTGCAGTGGTCGGTGCGCCACGCCTACGACAACGTCGCCCACTACCGGCGCGCGTTCGACCAGGCCGAGGTGCACCCCGACGACATCCGCGAGCTCGCCGATCTCGCCCGGCTGCCCTTCACCACCAAGGCCGACCTGCGCGACAACTACCCCTTCGGCATGTTCGCCGTGCCGCGCGAGCAGATCACCCGCATCCACGCGTCGTCCGGCACCACCGGCCGGCCCACCGTCGTCGGCTACACCGCCGCCGACATCGTCACGTGGTCCAACGTGATGGCCCGCTCCATCCGCGCCTCGGGCGGGCGCCCGGGCGACCGCGTTCACGTCGCCTACGGCTACGGGCTGTTCACCGGCGGCCTCGGGGCGCACTACGGTGCCGAGGCCCTCGGGTGCACGGTGATCCCGGTGTCGGGCGGCATGACCGAACGCCAGGTCACCCTCATCCGCGACTTCGAGCCCGACGTGATCATGGTGACGCCGTCCTACATGCTCGCGATCGTCGACGAGATGAACCGCCAGGGCATCGACCCGCGGTCCACGTCCCTCCAGGTCGGCATCTTCGGGGCCGAGCCGTGGACGAACGACATGCGGGCGGAGATGGAGCAGACCCTCGACATGCACGCCGTCGACATCTACGGCCTGTCCGAGGTGATGGGGCCCGGCGTCGCCAACGAGTGCGTCGAGACCAAGGACGGCCTGCACATCTGGGAGGACCACTTCTACCCCGAGATCGTCGACCCGCTCACCGGCGACGTGCTGCCCGACGGCGAGGAGGGCGAGCTCGTGTTCACCTCGCTGACCAAGGAGGCTATGCCGGTCATCCGGTACCGCACCCGTGACCTGACCCGGCTGCTGCCCGGCACCGCGCGCACGGTGCGGCGCATGGAGAAGATCACCGGCCGTTCCGACGACATGATCATCCTGCGGGGCGTGAACCTGTTCCCGACCCAGATCGAGGAGCTGATCCTGCGCACGCCCGCGCTGTCGCCGCACTTCCAGTGCGTGCTCTCGCGCACCGGCCGGCTCGACGAGATGGCCGTGCGGGTCGAGCGGCGCCCCGACGCCGGCCCCGAGGACGCCGCGGCCGCCGGCAACCAGCTGCGCCATCTGATCAAGAGCACCATCGGCGTCTCGGTCGACGTCGCCGTCCTCGACCCCGACAGTGTCGAGCGTTCGGTCGGCAAGATGCGCCGGATCGTCGACGACCGCCCCCGCTGATCGGCAACCACGCCCGTACTAGCGTCGAAGGTGAGACATCACTTTCGAGGAGAACGCATGCAGCTCGGCGTCCACGTATCCGACTTCACCTGGCCCGGCGGCCCGCAGACGCTCGCGGCCGATCTGACCCGCATCGCCGTCGCGGCCGAGGACGCCGGCTTCGCCAAGCTGAGCGTGATGGACCACGTCTGGCAGATCGCGCACATCGGGCCGCCGGAGAACGACATGCTCGAGGCGTACACCGCGCTCGGCTACCTCGCGGCCAAGACCAGCAAGATCGAGCTGCTGGCCTGGGTCACCGCGGTCATCTACCGCGAGCCCGGCCTGCTGGCCAAGGCGGTGACGAGCCTCGACGTGCTTTCCGGCGGGCGCGCCTGGCTCGGTATCGGCGCGGCCTGGAACGAGGAGGAGTCCGTCGGGCTCGGCCTGCCGTTCCCGGGGACGGCGGAGCGCTTCGAGCGGCTCGAGGAGGCGCTGCAGATCTGCCTGCAGATGTGGAGTGATTCCGAGGACCCGTTCGCCGGCAAGCACTACCGGCTCGGCCGCACCCTGAACGTGCCGCAGTCGCTGCGGCGTCCGCACCCGCCGATCCTGATCGGCGGCAGCGGCGAGAAGAAGACGCTGCGGATGGTCGCCCAGTACGCCCAGGCCTGCAACCTGTTCGGCGGCCCGAACGAGGAGCTGAAGCGCAAGCTCGACATCCTGCGCGGGCACTGCGACGACCTCGGCACCGACTACGACGCCATCGAGAAGACCGTGATGATGCCGATGGACGTCGGCCCGAACGGCGAGAACGTCGAGTCGATCCTCGAGACCCTGCAGCGCATGAGCGAGGTGGGCATCCAGCACGTGCACAGCAGCATCAAGGACGTCTCGACGATCACGCCCCTGGAGATCATCGGCGAGAGAATCATCCCGGTCGCGGCCGGATTCTGAGGCGTTTGGTGCGAATTGACCGGTCGGGGCCGGGCTCGCCGGATACCGCTACTGTCGATCCGGTATCAGTTCGTGCCACGATCAGCCCGGCGCGGTCGCAGGGGGTGACCGGCGCACTTCGCCGGGAGGCACCTGAATGTCGTTTCGCCCTGGTTCGACCCTGCCCCGATCCGTGCAGGTGGCGGGAGGCCTCGGCGTCGCCGGCCTCGCCGCGCTCGTCGTCGTCGCGCCACCCGCGCAGGCCGACACGCCGGCCGCCACGGCGACCACGGCGCCCGCCGGGGTGGCGGGCAGCGGCACGGCCGCCGCGCCGAAGGCGGCGAAGCCGGCCGCCGACGTCGTGACTCCCGACTACGGCATGAACAAGATCCGGGTCGGCGTCCAGCAGAAGGACGGTGACTACTACCCGGCCGGCACCACGACGGCCGGGAGCACGATCACGATCAACGAGACCGGACCGGCCTCGGCGTTCGCCAAGATGCTCTGGGGCACCGAGTGCACGACCCAGGCCGGCACCGAGGCCCCGGGCAGCACCGAGACCCTGTGCCTGTTCACGCCCCGCCTGGTGGGCGTCGCGGCCCAGCGTGCCCTCGCTCGGATCCACGCGCCGCAGGCGGCCGTCGACCGGGCGATGGCCAAGCTCGCGGCTGCACCGCCGACCGGTTCGCCGTACTACCCGGTCGAGCCCGGCGACACGGTGACCTTCACCCAGTCGACCGTGGAACCGAACATGGTCATCGACTCGACCCCACAGACCTTCGGCCCCTGCGTCTTGCCGGTCCCTGTCCTGGTGGCACCGGTCAAGGGCGCTCGGACCACCGCGGCGGCCGACGCACTGCCCACCTGCCCCACGGCGCAGGCTCCGCTCGACGCGGCCTTCACCGACCCGGGCCTGCCGCCGGTCGCCGTCGACGACGCCGTCACCACGCCCTACGAGACGGCCGCCGAGATCGACGCGCTGAAGGACGACACGACGCACGGGGCGCCGGCGTCGATCACCGCGGTCACGCACCCGGCACATGGCACGGCGAAGATCCATCCGGTCGTGGGGGGCAAGACCCCGACCGAGGCGATCACCTACACCCCGGCGACCGGCTTCGCGGGGGTCGACACGTTCGACTACACGCTGCACACCGCGAACGGCAACTCGACGGCGTCGGTCACCGTGACCGTCACGCCGCCGCCGCCCACGGCGAAGGACGACTCGGCGTCGACGACCTCGGGCCAGTCGGTCACCGTCCACGTGACCACGAACGACTCGGCCAACAGCGACAAGGCGATCACGCTCGTGTCGACCACCGACCCGGCGCACGGCAGCGTGCGGATCGACGGAGCCGACGTCGTCTACACCGCGGGTGACAACTTCGTCGGCACGGACACCTTCGACTACACGATCTCGACGCCCTTCGGCACCGCGACGGCCACCGTCACGATCACCGTGACCGCCCCGCTGAACATCGACCCGATCGCCAGCACCGGCGTCCCGACGAGCGAGATGGTCGGCATCTCGCTCGCCCTGCTGATGGCCGGCGGGGCGGCGGCGCACGTCGGGCGTCGCCGGTACCGCGGACGGCATGCCGGCTGAGCCAGCTCCCGCGGCGGGCGGCGCAGGGTCCTGGTGGCACTGCGTCGTCCGCGGCGGCGGACCTGACGGCAGCGACCGCTGCCACGTCGTCGAGTCGGGCCGCTACCCGGACGGCACCCGGATCGAGTTGACGGCGTCCGAGGCCGCGGCCGCCGTCGGCGACGACGCGATCTGCGTCGTCGACCTCGACGGCGCCGATCGCGTCCGGCGCATCGACCTGTCGCCACAGGTCACGCCGCGCGCCCCGGACGTGTGGTTCGTGGAGTTCCGCGAATCCGCGGCGCGGCCGCCCGCGGTCAACCTGATCGCCTTCACCGGGCACGGACCGGCGCGCGGTGCGGTGCTCGACCCGGTCGACGTCGCCGAACTCGAGGTCGTGCGCTCCGACCAGCTCGGCGCGGTGCGCTGGTACCCGAAGACCGGCGAGATCGACCAGGTCTATGTGCAGCCGCAGTGGCGGCGTCGGCACGTCGCCGCCGCGCTGCTCGTCGCCGGCGGCTCGGTCAGCGTGGCCCGGCGCTGGCCCCGCTTCTGGGGCGACGGCCAGCGCACCCGGCTCGGCGAGGAGCTGCGCAACGGACGCAACTGGGCGCACCGCGCGGCCGAGCTCACCCACGTGGCCCCGCCGATGACGCCGGGGGAGTGAGCCCCGCCGGCTCCGGGCCGGGTGAACGTCAGGTGTACCCGTGGGAGGATGGGGCATCACGAGAGCACCGTCATATTGCTACTCGTCAGTAACTTAGGCAGAGTGTGTCGTGAACGTGTCGTGACGACGTCGCGCGCGCAAACGCAGGCTCGTCCGATCTCCCGCCCGGTGTCCCGGGGGGACCCCGACTGAGAGGTCAGCGACGTATGAACATCGTGGTGCTGGTCAAGCAGGTGCCCGACACCGAAGGTGACCGCAAGCTCAACCCCGCCGACAACACGGTCGACCGTGCTGCGGTCGACCCGGTCATCAACTACATCGACGAATTCGCCATCGAGGAGGGTCTGCTCCTGAAGGAGGCCCACGGCGGCGAGGTCACCATCCTGACCGTCGGCCCCGAGCGGGCCACCGAGTCGATCCGCAAGGCGCTGTCGATGGGCGCCGACAAGGCGGTGCACGTCTCCGACGAGGCGCTGCACGGCAGCGACGCCATCGGGACCGCGAAGGCGATCGCCAAGGCGCTCGGCACCATCGAGTGGGATGTCGCCATCGCCGGCTCCGAGGCCACCGACTCCCGCGGCGCGGTGCTCCCGGCGCTGCTCGCCGAGGTGCTCGGCGCCCCGCAGCTCACCCAGGCGCGCAAGGTCACCGTCGACGGTTCGACGGTCACCATCGAGCGCGTCACCGACACCGGTTACGAGAAGGTCGAGGGCTCGACCCCGGCCGTCATCAGCGTCGTCGAGAAGATCAACGACCCGCGTTACCCGTCGTTCAAGGGCATCATGGCCGCCAAGAGCAAGCCGATCGAGACGAAGTCGCTCGCCGACCTCGGCCTCGACGCCGGCGAGGTCGGGCTGGCCAACGCGTGGACGCAGGTCACGTCGTTCGAGAACGCCCCGCCGCGTGAGGCCGGGCAGACCGTCAAGGACGAGGGCGACGGCGGCGCGAAGATCGCCGACTTCCTCGCGTCCAAGAAGCTGATCTGACCCGAGTCGACTCGAAGGAGATATAGACCCATGGCTGAAGTTCTGGTCCTCGTCGACTCGCTCGACGGCAAGGTCAAGAAGCCCACGCTCGAACTGCTCACCGCCGCGCGCCAGCTCGGTGAGCCCAGCGCGGTCGTCGTCGGCGCCCCCGGCACCGCCGCGCCGCTCAAGAACCAGCTCGCCGAGTACGGCGCCGCGAAGATCTACGTCGTCGAGAGCGACGAGATCGCCGGCTTCTCGGTGGCGCCCAAGGCGGAGGCCCTCGCGGCCGTCGCCGGCCAGGCGTCGCCGGCCGCCGTGCTGCTGTCCTCCACCGCGGAGAACAAGGAGATCGCGGCCCGCCTGGCGATCAAGCTCGAGAGCGGCCTGCTCTACGACGCCGTCGGCCTCGACGCCGAGGGCACCGCCACCCAGCAGATCTTCGGTGCCGCCACCTCGGTGCAGTCGAAGGTCAGCAAGGGGACGCCGGTCATCACCGTGCGCCCCAACTCGTTCGCCCCGGAGCCCAGCACCGGCGCGGCCGAGGAGGTCGCGGTCGAGGTCTCGCTGTCCGACTCGGCCAAGGCCGCCAAGATCGTCGACACCGTCGTCGAGGAGAAGGGCTCGCGCCCGCAGCTCTCCGACGCCTCCGTCGTCGTCTCGGGCGGTCGCGGCATCGGCAACGCCGACAACTTCGCCGTCATCGAGAACCTGGCCGACACCCTCGGTGCCGCCGTCGGCGCCTCGCGCGCGGTCGTCGACGCCGGCTGGGTGCCGCACACGATGCAGGTCGGCCAGACCGGTGTCACCGTGTCGCCGCAGCTCTACATCGCCGTCGGTATCTCCGGCGCGATCCAACACCGCGCCGGCATGCAGACGTCCAAGACGATCGTCGCGATCAACAAGGACCCCGAAGCGCCGATCTTCGAGCTCGCCGACTTCGGTGTCGTGGGTGACCTGTTCCAGGTCGCCCCCCAGCTCGCCGACGAGATCACCAAGCGCAAGGGCTAGGAAACGTCGCCCGAACGGGCCGTCCACCTCACGGTGGGCGGCCCGTTCCGCGTCGGCCTCGGAACGGTCGAGCGCGCGCCCCCCGATCGGTTGAGTGGCGAGTTCCTACGTTGAGTGGCGAGTTACTACTCGCCACTCAACGTAGGAACTCGCCAC
>NZ_DASYFV010000075.1:0-19572 GCF_036000465.1 Jatrophihabitans sp.
CCTCGTCTGCGGCTACCACCACCGCGAGTTCGAGAAACGCGGATGGCAGGTCGACATCGTCGACGGCCACCCCGAATGGACCCCACCGGCCTGGCTCGATCCCGACCAACAACCCCGCCGCAACACCGCCCACCACCTGCCCGATCGGACGACAGGTGATGCCGAGCCTCCGTGAGCCGGTCAGCCGAAGTGGTCGGGTTCGCGGTCGGCAGGTTGCGCCGGGGCAGTGCGGTAGCGGTAGTCGTGGTGCGTCCGGTAACCGAGGCGCTCGTAGAGGGCGATGGCCGGCGCGTTGTCGGCCGACACCTCGAGATGGCTGCGCAGCGCGCCGTTGGCGAGGCCCCACGACCAGAGCGCGGCGGTCACCGCGCGGGCCAGCCCGCTCCGACGCCGCTCGCTCGCGACCTCGACGGCGGTGACGCCCAGCCACTCCTCGTCGACCGTGCCCCGGCCGATCGCGAGCACCTCGCCGTCGCGCGAGCGGATCGACGCGAAGGCGACGCGCTCGTGCCGGGTCAGGATGCCGCGGGCGTTCGGGTCAGTCCCCTTACCGTCGCGGTAGCGGGTGAGCCAGGCATCGTCCGGCGCCGTGTCGATGAGCACGGGCGCGTCGGGCAGGTCCTCCGCCGAGAGCACGTCGAGGCGCCCGGTCATCACGTGCACGTCGGTGCTGAAGTCCCAGCCGCGCTCGCCCAGCTCGGCGTCGAGCAGCCGGCGCGATTCGGTCGGGATCTGCAGGGTGAGCGGCAGCCCGCGCTCGGCGTACCAGGCGGCGGCCACCGTGAGCGCCTCGTCGAGGGGCACGCCCGGCTGGCGCAGCGGCAGCACCGAGTTGCCGCGCCCGGTGAAGCCGCCTGACGCCCGCAGCAGCCAGCCGCCGAGGTGATCGGTCTCGGCCGCCTGCCAGCCGCGGGCCACGATGTCCTCGAGCGCGAGCTCGTCGGCGGTCGAGGCGGGCACGAGTTTCGCGACGGACACGAGCGCGACCGGGATCTCCACGAGGCCGTTCCGTGTCTCGACGACGGCGGTCTGCGCGTCCAGACCGACCAGGTCGCCGACCACATCACCGAGCAACAGACGGCCGTCCGGAGCGCGATCCACAACGCGGCGCACGGTCACACGCCGACCCACCCAACTTGGTTGAAGCACGAGCGGCATACTAGGCGTGCCCCAACTGCTGTGGATCGCCCCGGAGGAGCGCAGTGACTTACGTGATCGCCGAGCCGTGCGTGGACCTGCTCGACAAGGCCTGCATCGAAGAGTGCCCTGTCGACTGCATCTACGAGGGCGGTCGGATGCTGTACATCCACCCCGACGAGTGCGTCGACTGCGGTGCCTGCGAGCCCGTCTGCCCCGTGGAGGCGATCTTCTACGAGGACGACCTGCCGGCGCAGTGGAGCGAGTACACGAAGGCGAACGTCGACTTCTTCGACGACCTCGGCTCGCCGGGTGGCGCGTCGAAGGTCGGCAAGACCGACGCCGACCCGCAGTGGATCAAGGACCTTCCGCCCGTCGAGCACGACGAGCACTGACGGTTCTCCCACCGCCTCGGCGGTCTGTGGACGACTCCCGCTGACCGCGCGGCGGCGTGCGACCCTCGGGCCGTGCGATTCCGTCGGGTTGCGCCGATTGTCCGGATCCTCGGCCTGGCCGCCTGGTTCGGCGTACCGGTTGCGGACCCTCAGTTCGCAGACGCGCGATCCGTGCCGGGCGGTCCGACCGCGCACCCCGTTGGTGGTCAGGCAGGCCCGCGCCGTGCTGGTGGCGGATCCGGCCGGGCGGTAGGGCTCAGCTCTTCTTGAGCTGGTGCATCGTGGCCACGACGACGGCCTCCGAGGCGGTCGACTTCTTCCAGCCGCCGGTGCGCGTCCACTGCCTGCCGCTGTAGGCCACGCTCTCGATGCCGAGGCGGTCCGCGTTGGCGACGAGCCAGGCGGTGGTCTGCCAGCCGGCACCGGGCACGCGCACCGTACTGCCGACCGCGACCGGCGTGGTGATGCCGAGTTCCTTGCGGGCGAGCGCGGCGACGGTGGCGGGCGGGGCGACCTGCGTCGGCGCCGAGAAGTCACACGTGATCGCGGCCGGCGTCGCACCGCGCAGAGCAGCGGCGAGCACGGTCGCCTCGGGCTCGTGCTGCGCGTAGGCGCTGCCGTCAGCCGAGATCTGCACGGCCTGGATCGCGTCGGCGAGCGGCAGCGTCTGCCAGTTCGGCACCTGGACGAGCTTGGCCAGGAACTCGCGGGTGGCCTCCCCGACGTCGGTGAGGCGCTGGGTGCGGGCGGCGATCGAGTCGGGCAGCCCGGCGATCTTGCCCCAGTCCTGCGACGGCCGCTGCTGGAGAACACCGACGGAGTCGCGGTCGCCGCTGCCCGGCGCAATGTTGGTCAGCTTGCTCTCCTGCAGCGCCGCCGCGAGGGCGAGGACGCCGGCGTGGGCCGGCAGGCGCGGCGTGAACTTCGTCGCCGCGCCGATCATCGCGGCCGCGACGCTCGCCTGCGACGGATCGAGGTCGTAGGCGCCGATCGTGCAGGTGTCAGAGGCGAACTGCGACTTCGCCGACTCCCACAGTCGCGGCAGCCCCCAGACGGCGATCCCGGCGATCGCCACCATGACCACGACGACGACCACTCCGGCCTTGCTGCGTGCCACTGGATCAGTCGTTTGCGTGCAGGGCGTCGTTCAGCGCGATGCCGCCACCGGAGCGCGGGCGGGCCTCGAGGCCGCCGGTCACGCTGTTGCGCCAGAACTGCAGCCCGGGCTGACCCGACAGCTCGACCGCCTTGACGACGCGTCCGTCCGGGAGGGTCAGCTTCGAGCCGGCCGTGATGTACGTGCCGGCCTCCACGATGCAGTCGTCCCCGAGCGAGATGCCGATGCCGGCGTTGGCGCCGATGAGACAGCGCCGCCCGACCGAGATCTGCTCCTTGCCGCCACCCGAGAGCGTCCCCATGATCGACGCCCCGCCGCCGACGTCCGACCCGTCCTCGACGACGACGCCGGCCGAGATGCGGCCCTCGACCATGGACGCGCCGAGGGTGCCGGCGTTGTAGTTCACGAAACCCTCGTGCATGACGGTCGTGCCCACGGCGAGGTGGGCGCCCAGTCGCACGCGGTCGGCGTCGGCGATGCGGACTCCGCTCGGCACGACGAAGTCGGTCATCCGCGGGAACTTGTCGATGCCCGTGACCTGGACTGGGCCCTTGCGGCGCAACGCCAGCCGGGTGCGCTCGAAGCCCTCGACCGGGCACGAGCCGACGCTCGTCCAGACCACGTTGGGCAGCACGCCGAACAGGCCGTCGAGGTTGATCGTGCGGGGCTGGACGAGGCGGTGCGAAAGCAGGTGCAGGCGCAGGTAGGCGTCAGCAGCATCGGCCGGCGGCGCGTCGAGATCGATCTCGCAGACGACGACGTCGATGCGGACGCCGCGTTCCTGCACCGCCTCCTGGCTGCCGGTCAGGGCCGCGAGGTCGTGCGGCGCGCTCGCCGCCCGGGGCAGTTCGCCCAGCGCCGGCTCGGGGAACCAGGTGTCCAGCACCCGATCGGCCGCCTCGCCGCCGGTCACCGTCGTCGACAGGCCGTAGCCCCATGCGCTTCGTTCGCTCACGTCCGAGCCTCGCTGCGCTCGTTCGGGCGGCAGAGCACGATGCCCATGGTTCGTTCGCTTCGTTCGCTCACGCGACAACCCTAACCAGCAGCCCTGTGCGCTCCCCGCGTAGCCTCGCCTGCGTGCTCGATCTGGACGTGGACGCCGCCGCCCTGACCGCTGCCCTCGTGGACGTCGAGTCCGTCTCCGGCAACGAGGCCCGTCTCGCCGATCTCGTCGAGGCGGCGTTGCGGGCCTACCCGAACCTGACGATCGAGCGCGACGGCAACGTCGTCGTCGCCCGCACCGAGCTCGGCCGCGACGAGCGGGTCGTGCTGGCCGGGCACCTCGACACCGTGCCGACGGCCGACAACGTGCCGTCGCGCTGGGACGGCGACCTGCTCTACGGCTGCGGCACCAGCGACATGAAATCCGGCGTCGCAGTCATGCTGCGGGTGGCGCACCTCGTCGGTCGCGGCGAGCTCGACCCGCGGGTCGACCTGACCTGGATCCTGTACGACTGCGAGGAGGTCGAGGCCTCCCGCAACGGCCTGGCCCGCCTGGCCCGCACCCGCCCGGAGGCGCTCGCGGCCGACCTCGCCATCGTGCTCGAGGGCACCGACGGTGACATCGAGGGTGGCTGCCAGGGCACGCTGCGCGTCGCCGTGCGGCTCGTCGGGGTGCGCGCGCACAGCGCCCGATCCTGGCTCGGCACCAACGCGATCCACCTCGCCGCGCCGGTGCTCGCCCGGCTCGCGTCCTACCAACCCCGCGTCGTGGACGTCGACGGGCTGACCTATCACGAGGGCCTCAACGCGGTCGGCATCAGCGGCGGCATCGCCGGCAACGTCATCCCGGACGAGTGCGTCGTGACGGTCAACTACCGCTTCGCCCCCGACCGCTCGGAGGAGGACGCGCTGGCCCACGTGCGCGACGTCTTCCCCGACTTCGACGTCGAGCTGACCGACACCTCGCCGGGCGCACGCCCCGGTCTCGACCAGCCGGTCGCGGCCGAATTCGTCGCGGCCGTCGGCGGTGTACCGCGCGCGAAGCTGGGCTGGACCGATGTCGCCCGCTTCGGCCCGCTCGGCATCCCGGCCGTCAACTTCGGCCCGGGCGACCCGAACCTCGCGCACAAGCCGGAGGAGAACGTCGCCCGGCAGAAGGTGCTCGACGGCGAGGCCGCCCTCGTCCGCTTCCTCTCATGAGGACCGGTCTCTCATGAACACCGGCCTGTCGTGAGCGCTGCGCATGTCGTCGCCGTCCACCGCGACGACCGGCACCGCTTCAGCAAGCCGACGGTCGAGGCGATCACGCTGCGCACCGGCCTCGGCGTCGAGGGCGACGCCCACTTCGGCGCGACGGTGCAGCACCGCTCGCGCGTGCGGCGTGATCCCACCGCTGCGAACCTGCGCCAGGTGCACCTGATCGCGGCCGAGCTGATCGACGAGCTCGTCGCCAATGGCTTCGACGTCGCGCCCGGCGTCATGGGGGAGAACGTGACGACCCGCGGCCTCGACCTGCTCGCGCTGCCCACCGGCACCGTCGTCGGCTTCGGGGCGGGCGCGCTCGTCGAGATCACCGGGCTGCGCAACCCGTGCCGGCAGCTCGACCGTCACGCCCGCGGCCTGCAGAACGCCGTCCTCGACCGGGCGCCCGACGGGACGCTGATCCGCCGGGCGGGGGTCATGGGCATCGTCGTCCGTGACGGCGGGGTGCGCCCCGGCGACCTGCTCGAGGTCCGGGTGCCCGACGCCCCGCACCGCCGGCTCGAACCGGTCTGACGCGACCCGAACATCGCCCGAACCCAGGGTGCACAGCGGATCCCTAGAACTGGAGATGACACGCACTCGCGTGACACCAGTCGAAAGGACCAGCCATGAGATCCGTTCTCACCCGCGCGGCCACCGCCGCCACCGCCCTGACCGCCGGCGCGCTCGCGCTCGCCGCCCCGGCCACCGCGGCCACACCCTCACCGTCGGCCTGTGACCGCGCGCCCTGGGAGGTCAAGGTGCAGGGCACACCCTCGGTCGCCGCCGGGTCGCGCAGCGGCGACTACCTGTTCCACAACAGCACCGGTTTCCACCTGCGGGTCACCCACGCCAACCACGACATGCGCGTCTACAGCGGCCTGGTCAGCAGCACCGCGCCGATGCACATCGACCCGGTGCGGCTCGAGCGGAGCGACACCGTGCGGCTGTCGGCCGACCACCGGACGATGCTGTTCGTCTTCGTCAACCACGGCTACATCGACGGCGTCAACTTCCACACCGACTGCGCGGCCCGGCTCGTCGTCTCGCACCTGCACGTCGGCAACCGCGACCTGCCGGCGAGCCAGGTCTACCTCGGTGCGACGAAGGCCCACCCGGCCCGGGTGCCGTTCGCGGTGCACCGCCTCTGATCGATGCCTCGGGCGCTAACGTCCCAGGCATGAGCAACGCAACCGAGAGCCCGGACCCGCGGGCCGAGCACCAGCGCGGCCCCGTGCTGCTGCGGCGGGGTCAGGTCAAGAGCGGCACCACCGACCAGCGGCTGCTCGATTCGCAGGGCAGTTCCGACTGGGTGCACACCGACCCCTGGCGCGTGCTGCGCATCCAGAGCGAGTTCGTCGAGGGCTTCGGGCTGCTGGCCGAGCTGCCGACCGCGGTGTCGGTCTTCGGTTCGGCCCGCACGCCCCGAGAGCACCCGGAGTACGCCACCGGCGAGGCGCTCGGGGCGGCGCTGGCCCGGGCCGGCTTCGCCGTCATCACCGGCGGCGGGCCCGGGGCGATGGAGGCGGTCAACAAGGGTGCCTCGCAGGCCGGCGGCGTCTCGGTCGGTCTGGGCATCGAGCTGCCGTTCGAGCAGCGGCTCAACGACTGGGTCGACGTCGGGCTGAACTTCCGCTACTTCTTCGCCCGCAAGACCATGTTCGTCAAGTACGCCCAGGCGTTCGTGATCATGCCCGGTGGCTTCGGCACGCTGGACGAGATGTTCGAGGCGCTGACCCTCGTCCAGACCCAGAAGGTCACCCGCTTCCCGGTCGTGCTGTTCGGCCGGTCCTACTGGGCCGGGCTGGTGCAGTGGCTGCGCGACACCGTGCAGCCAGCGGGCAAGGTCGGGGGCGCCGACATCGACCTGATGCACCTGACCGATGACGTGGACGAGGTCGTCGAGCACATCGTCGCCGCCGAGGACCACCGCTCGCGGCAGCGCGCGAACGAGATCGCGGTCGACAACGCTCACCGCCGCACCCACGACGGGCAGTGACCGGTGGCCGCCATCTGCGTGTACTGCTCGTCGTCGGAGTCGATCGACGCGGCGTACCGCGAGCTCGCCGCCGCCGTCGGTGTCCGCCTCGCGGCCGACGGTCACTCGCTGATCTCGGGTGGTGGGCGGGTGTCGATGATGGGTGACGTCGCCCGGGCCGCGCGGGCCGGCGGCGCGCACACGACCGGCGTCATCCCGGAACACCTGATGCCGCTCGAGGTCGCGGACACCGACGCCGACGACCTCGTCGTGGTCGCGACGATGCGCGACCGCAAGCGCGAGATGGACGACCGCGCCGACGCGTTCATCGCGCTGCCCGGCGGGCTCGGCACGCTCGAGGAACTGTTCGAGGTCTGGACGTCGGCCTCGCTCGGTATGCACGAGAAGCCGGTGCTCGTGCTCGACCCCGACGGTTTCTACGCGCCGCTGTGGGAGTACCTGGATGCGCTGCGGGGCAAGGGATTCGTCCGCACGCTGGCTCTGGAGATGCTGCGTCGGGTCGAGACCGTGGACGAGGCGTTCGACCTGCTCGCGATCCTGCTCGACTAGCGGCCGCGCGGCAGCCCGGCGCCGTGCTGCTGGAACCGCATCAGGTGCTCGTTCTCGTAGGCCACCCGATCGCCGGTGCGGTCGAGCTCGCGGAACATCTGCTTGAGCACCCGGACACCGCGGGGCGACTGGGCCGCGACGGCACGGGCCACCTCGATGGCCACCGCCTCGGCCTCGTCGGCCGCGGCGGTGCGGTGCAGCAGGCCGAGCGCAGCCGCCTCGCCGAGGCCGATCGAGCGTCCGGTGAAGACGAGGTCCTTGGCCCGGGCCACGCCGATGAGCGGTGCGAGCCGGGCCGGCCCGACCGGCACGCCGAGGCGGGCGCCGGCCCAGGCCAGCTTCAGGTTGTCGCCGCCGACCCGCAGGTCGGCCCCGGCCACGATCTCGGCGCCGGCCCCCACGCAGTTGCCGACGCAGACCGCGATCACCGGCACCGAGAAGGCGTCGATCGCCGAGTACATACGGGTGAAGGCCGCCATCCGGGCCACGCCGCCGTCCTGGTCGAGCGCCTCGCCGACGTCGGCACCGGCGCAGAACGCGCGGACGTTCGTCGTCGACAGCACCAGGGCGCGCAGCGAGTCGTCGGCGGCCAGGTCGTCGAGCGCATCGTTGAGGACGGCGAGCGCCGGGGAGTCGAGGGCGTTGCGCTTGTCCGGGCGGTTCAGCCGAACGACCTCGATGCCGTCCTCGATGCGCTCGCGCAGCACGGGTGTCATGCGGGCCAGTCCACCACGCGGCCGGCGTCCTACGCTGGCGGGCGTGACGCGTGACATGATCGACGACGAGCGCCGGGCCTTCCTGCTGCACGGCACCCGCACCGGCATCCTGTCGACCGTTCGGGCCGACGGCCGCCCGCACGCCGCTCCGGTCTGGTTCACCCTCGACGGCGACGACGTCGTGTTCATGACCGGCGCCGGCACGGTGAAGGGCCGCAACCTGCAGCGGACGGGGCGCGCGGTGCTCACCGTCGACCGGCCCGAGCCGCCCTTCGACTTCGTCACCGTCGACGGTGCCGTGGAGATCTCGGAGGACCTCGACGTCATGCTGGGCTGGTCGACCGTCATCGGCGGTCGTTACATGGGCGCCGAGCAGGCCGAGGCGTTCGGACGGCGCAACGCCGTGCCGGGGGAGCTGCTCGTCCGGCTCGTCCCCGACAAGATCATCGCCCGGGCGGCCATCGCCGACTGACCCGTCCGGACGGCATGGCACGATCGTCGGGTGCTGCACCTGGTCCTGTACGGGCTGCTGGCGATCATCCTCGCCGGCGGACTCTTCCTGCTCGCCGCGCGCTTCCTGCCCGCCGGCGAGCAGATCGCGCCGCCGCTGCGCGACGAGCCGCCGTGGGACCTGCCGCCCGACCGCGAGCTGGCGCCCGAGGACGTCGACACCGTGCGGTTGCCGGTGGCGCTGCGCGGCTACCGCTTCGCCGAGACCGACCTGCTGCTCGACCGCCTCGCCGCCGAGCTGCGGGCGCGGGACGCCGAGATCGCCCGCCTCCGCGGAGGCGGCGAGCCGGTCCCGTCCGAGGAGGCCGAGCCGGAGCCGGCGGCCGATGCGGAGCTCCCGGCCGAGCCGGTCGGTGACGATGGTCCCGCCTGAGCGCTCCCGCTGCGGCTGGGCGACGTCCGCCCCCGAGTACGTCGCGTACCACGACGACGAGTGGGGCACCGAGTTGCACGGCGACACCGCGCTGTTCGAGCGGATGTCGCTGGAGGCGTTCCAGTCCGGGCTCTCCTGGCTGATCATCCTGCGCAAGCGACCCGGGTTCCGGGCCGCTTTCGCCGGCTTCGACCTCGAGACCGTCGCCGGCTTCGACTCCTCCGACGTCGAGCGCCTGCTCGCCGACGCCGCCATCGTGCGCAACCGGGCCAAGATCGACGCGACGATCTCCAACGCCCGGACGATCCTCGACGCCGTGCCCGAAGGCCTGGACGCGCTGCTGTGGTCGTTCGCCCCGGCCGCGCCCCGCGCGCGCCCGGGCACGCTCGCCGACGTGCCCGCCACCTCGCCCGAGTCGGTAGCGATGGCGAAGGCGCTGAAGGCGCGTGGCCTGCGCTTCGTCGGGCCCACGACCGCCTACGCGCTGATGCAGGCGACGGGGATGGTCGACGACCACGTCGTTACGTGCTGGCGCGCCGGTTAGTCGGGCAGCAGCGGCATCTCCCACCCCGGGTCGCGGTTCAGCAGCACACCTCGCGTGATCGCCGCGGTGCCGAACTTCTCGCGCACCCGGTCGACCGCACCGTCGACGATGCGGGCCTCGACGCCGAACGGCAGCTCGAGCTGCAGCGCGGTGTGGGAGTCGAGGTTGGCCAGCGTGACGCCGATCAGGGTGAGCCCGCGCTCGTCGATCAGCGGCTTCGCCTCGGCCAGCAGCGCGCGCAACGCGCCGACGAACGCGTCGGTGTCGGCGGTCGGGCGGGGCAGCGTGTGCGAGCGGGTGATGCGGGCGAAGTCGTCGAAGCGCAGCCGGAGCACCACGGTGCGGCAGACGCGGTCGGCCCCGCGCAGCCGACGGGCGACCCGGTCGATCAGCCCGACGAGGGTGGCGTCGAGATCGGCCGGGCTCAGCCGGCGCCGGCCGAGCGCGCGCTGCGAGCCGATCGAGCGGCGCCGGCGGCCGACCTCGACCGGCCGCGGGTCGCGGTTGTGGGCGAGCGCGTGCAGGTGCCGGCCCGAGCCGCGGCCGAGCATCGCGACGAGCGAGCGCTCCTCGAGCTGGGCGACCTCGCCGACCGTCGTGATGCCGCGCTCGGCCAGCCTGGCCGCGGTCTTGGCGCCGACGCCCCACAGCTTCTGTACCGGCAGCGGGTGCAGGAAGCCGAGCTCGCCCTCGGTCGGCACCAGCAGCAGGCCGTCGGGCTTGGCGATGCCGCTGGCCACCTTGGCCAGGAACTTGGTGCGGGCGACGCCGACGGTGATCGGCAGACCGACCCGCTCGCGGACGTCGGCCCGCAGTTTCACCGCGATCTCGACCGGGGAGCCGGAAACCGCGGCCAGGCCGCCGACGTCGAGGAACGCCTCGTCGATCGAGATGCCCTCGACGAGCGGGGTCACGTCGTCGAAGACGGCGAAGACGGCCTTGCTCGCCTCGGAGTAGGCCTCGAAGCGGGGCGCGACGATCAGCGCCTGCGGGCAGAGCTCCCGGGCCTGCCGCCCGCCCATCGCCGAACGGACCCCGAACGCCTTGGCCTCGTAGCTCGCGGCCAGCACCACGCCGCCGCCGACGATGACCGGCCGCCCGCGCAGCGACGGGTCGTCGCGCTGCTCGACGGAGGCGTAGAACGAATCCAGGTCGGCGTGCAGGATGTGCTCACCCGACCGCTGCCCGCCCGACGACACGAACACATGTTCGCATTGCCGACCGACAATTCCCAGACCTCAGCGGCCGACGAACACCGGCTTCTGCTTGGCGACGAACGCGGCGGTCGCGGCGGGGTGATCCTCGGTGTGGCCCATGGCGACCTGTAGCTCGCCCTCCTTGGCGAGCGCCGACTCCAGGTCGGACGTCGCGGCGTAGGAGATCGACTGCTTGATCGCGGCGTAGGCGGCGGTCGGGCCCTGGGCCAGCCGGGCGGCGAGTTCCTGGGCGGCCGGCAGCAGGTGGTCGGGCTCGACGACGGCGTTGACGAGCCCCATCTCCAGCGCCGACTCGGCACTGATCGGCTCGGCCAGGATCGACAGCGCCAGCGCGCGGGCCGAGCCGATGAGCCGCGGCAGGGTCCACGAGACGCCGCTGTCCAGCGTCAGCCCCACGTTCGCGAAGGCGAGCAGGAAGCCGGCGGTCTTGGCCGCGATGCGGAAGTCGCAGGCGAAGGTGAGGCCCGCGCCGGCGCCGGCGGCCATGCCGTTGACCGCGGCGATGACCGGCTTGGGCATGCGGGCGAGCGTGAGCACCAGCGGGTTGTAGTGGTCGGTGACCGTCGACAGCGGAGACGGGTCGCCCGCCTCGATCAGCGCGACGTGCTCGCGCAGGTCCTGCCCCACGCAGAAGCCGCGGCCGGTGCCGGCGAGGACGACGGCTCGCACCGACGGGTCGCCGGACACGTCGCGGGTGGCCTCGAGCAGCGCCTCCTTGAGCTCCACCGACAGCGAGTTCATCGATTCCGGCCGGTTGAGCGTCAGGGTGGCGACGCCCTCCGATCGATCCACCAGCAGCACGTCGCTCACGTCGAAGTTCCTCGCCTCTTGATCGTCGGTCGGGGCCGTCGCTCGACGCTACCTCCCCCCGGGGTTGGGCGAACTGCCCGCCATGCGGGAGAATGGTGGGCAAGCTGGCGCTGCACGGTCTGCGCCGGGCGACGTTTTGTCGGGAACGTGAGCGTGCGGCTCACCGGAGGAGGTTCGCATGGCGGCCATGAAGCCGCGGACGGGCGACGGCCCGCTCGAAGTGACGAAGGAAGGCCGCGGCATCGTGATGCGCGTGCCGCTCGAGGGCGGTGGGCGTCTGGTGGTCGAGATGTCGCCGGACGAGGCGGCCGCTCTGGGCGATGCCCTGAAGGCGGTCGGCAACTAGAACCGCTCTTCGACTTCACCGACCCCGGCCCGTTCATCGGGCCGGGGTCGGCGTCTGTCCGGCGCCGGGGCAGGATCGGGGCATGCTCGAGTTCCGCTGCACCCCGTCCGACCCGTCGGCCCGGGCTCTCGACATTCCCGCGGACCCGGCCGCCGCCCGGGGCGCGGCCGGCGCCCTCGCCCGCGACCTGGCGGACGGGCCGAGCACCGTCGCGGTCGACGGCCTCGACGGTGCCCGGCTCGCCGCGGTCGTCGAGGGGCTCGCGCTCGGTGCACACCGGCTCTCCGGCGGCGGCCCGACCGTCGTCGAACTCGCGGGCGCCGACTCCGACGCCGGCCGCAGTGCCGTCGAGCGGGGCCGGGACGCCGCCGCCGCCACCCTCTGGGCCCGGACGCTGGCCAACACCCCGGCCGACACCGCGACCCCGGCCTGGCTCGCGGCGCAGGCCGAGCGGGAGCTGGCGCCACTCGGGGTGCAGGTCACTGTCCGAGAACCCGGCTGGCTGGCCGAGCACGGCTTCGCCGGCGTGCTCGCGGTCGGTGGCGGGTCGGCCTCGCCGCCGCGACTGATCGAGGCGTCCTGGCAGCCGTCGGGGGCGCGGGGCGACGTCCACCCGATCGTCGTCGGCAAGGGCATCACCTTCGACACCGGCGGCGTGAACCGCAAGGTCGGTGAGGGCATGCGGACGATGCACACGGACATGGCCGGGGGCGCGGCTGCGCTGGCCGCGCTGCGGCTCGTGGCCTCGCGCCGGCTGCCGGTGCGCCTCACCGTGCTGGTGCCGGCGGCCGAGAACGCGCTGTCCGGCTCCTCGTACCGGCCGGGCGACGTCATCCGCCACTACGGCGGGCGCACCAGCGAGATCGCGAACACCGACGCCGAGGGGCGCATCGTGCTCGCCGACGCGCTGGCCTACGCCGCGGCCCGGCTGCACCCGTCGGCCCTGGTCGACATCGCGACCCTCACCGGCGCGGTGAAGGTGGCGCTCGGCCTGCGCACGGCCGGGGTGTTCGCGACGTCCGATGCGGTGGCCGACGGGCTGGTCGCGGCCGGCGCCGTCACCGGTGAGCCCCTGTGGCGCCTGCCGCTCCCGACCGAATACGAGTCGACGCTCCAGTCGTCGGTGGCCGACGCGACCAACGCGCCCGGCAACCCGGGCGCGATCACGGCCGCGCTGTTCCTGCGCCACTTCGCCGGCGGGGTCCCGTGGGCGCACCTCGACATCGCCGGCACCGCCCGGGCCCCGGCCGACGACGGGCTGCTCTCCCGCGGCGCCACCGGCTTCGGCGCCCGCCTGCTCGCCGACTGGGTGGAATCGCTGGCGTGAGTCCCGACGTGACCGAACTCGTCCTGCCCTTCGTCATCCGCATCGAGCGCGAGACACCGCCGACCCGGACCGACGCGCTGGAGGCCGCCGCCTCGGCCGTGCTGCGGATGCTCACCGGCCACCGCCCCGAGTGGGCCGAGGCGGTCGACACGTGGGACGGCCAGCGCATCCGCAAGGTCGTGCGGCGCGCCCGCAAGGCCGAGTGGCGGCGCGCGCTGACCGTCGACGGGCTCGACGTCGTGCACGGGTCGGCCGAGTTGCGCGTCTACCCGCCGGTGCCCATCGACGCCTGGCCGCCGGAGCTGTCGCGCCTGCAGGTCGGCGGCACGAACCTCACCGACCCCGAGCCGCCCGGCCCGAGCGCCGACGGCGTCCCGGTCGTGCTGCTCTCGCCCCACGCCGAGATGACCACCGGCAAGGCGATGGCCCAGGCGGCCCATGCCGCCCAACTCGGCTGGTGGGCGAGCTCCGAACCCGCCCGCCGCGCCTGGCTGGCCGCCGGTCTGGCCGTGGCCGTCCGCGACGCGACGCCGCAGCAGTGGGCCGCCGGCCTCGCCTCGGGCGCGCCCGTCGTGCACGACGGCGGCTTCACCGAGGTCGAGCCCGGCACCGCCACCGCTCTCGTCGCGCTGCCCGGCCGCTGAGACCCCGGACCGCCGCCGGGCCGGAGCAGGGGGTGGTCATGACCGCCGGAATCAGCGGGCGACGGCCTCGTAGAGCTCGACGGTGCGGTGGGCGATGGTGTCCCAGCCGAACTCGTGGATCGCCCGCTCGCGGCCGGCGAGGCCCATCGCAGTGGCCCGCACCGGGTCGGCGCAGAGCGTGTTCACGGCGTCGGCGAGCACCGACTCGAACTCGTCGGTGGGCACGGCGTGGTAGGGCACCAGCAGGCCGGTGAGGCCGTCGGCGACGACCTCGGGGATGCCGCCGACCGCGCTCGCGACGACCGCGGTCTCGCAGGCCATCGCCTCGAGGTTCACGATGCCGAGCGGCTCGTAGACCGAGGGGCACACGAAGACAGTTGCGTGCGTGAGCAGCTCGCCCAGCTGGTCGCGGGGCAGCATGTCCTGGATCCAGACCACGCCGCTGCGGGTGCTCGCGAGGTGCTCGACGAGCCCACTGATCTCGGCGGCGATCTCGGGGGTGTCCGGCGCGCCCGCGCAGAGCACGAGCTGCACCTCGGGGTCGAACTGCTCGGCGGCGCGGAGCAGGTGGGCGAGCCCCTTCTGCCGGGTGATCCGTCCGACGAAGATCGCGTAGGGACGGTCGGGGTCGATGCCGTGCCGGGCCAGCGCGTCGTCACCCGGCACCGGTGCGTAGAGGTCGGTGTCGATGCCGTTGTGGATGACGTGCACCTTGGCCGGGTCGACGAAGGGGTACGCGTCGAGGACGTCGGCCCGCATGCCGTAGGAGACCGCGACGATCGCGTCGGCGGTCTCGTAGCCCTGCCGCTCGGCCCACGACGACACGCGGTAGCCGCCGCCGAGCTGCTCGGCCTTCCACGGCCGCTGCGGCTCGAGCGAGTGCGCCGACAGCACGTGCGGGATGTCGTGCAGCCGGCTGCCCAGCACACCGGCCACGTTCGCGTACCAGGTGTGCGAGTGCAGGACGTCGGCCCCGCCGACCGCCGCCGCCATCTCCAGATCGACCCCGAGCGTGCGGAGCGCGCTGTTCGCCTCGGCCAGTCCGGAGGGTGTCGCGTAGGAGAACACGCCCGGCTCGTCGCGGGGTTGTCCGAAGCAGTGGACGTCGACATCGACCAGTCGCCGTAGCTCGCGGACCAGGAATTCGACGTGGACCCCGGCCCCCCCGTAGACCTCCGGCGGATATTCGCGGGAAAGCACGGCGACTCTCATGGTCCACACCGTAGCCACTCGCACTAGGGTGTGGCGTATGGCGCGTGAGCCGCGGGTTCTCGGCATCGTCCTGGCGGGCGGTGAGGGTAAACGGCTGTGGCCTCTGACGGCTGACCGGGCCAAGCCCGCCGTGCCGTTCGGGGGCAACTACCGGCTGGTCGACTTCGTCCTGTCGAACCTCGTCAACGCGGGGTATCTGCGCATCTGTGTGCTGACGCAGTACAAGTCGCACTCGCTCGACCGGCACATCACCCAGACCTGGCGCATGTCGACGGTGCTGGGCAACTACATCACCCCGGTGCCGGCCCAGCAGCGTCTCGGGCCGCGCTGGTACACCGGCAGCGCCGACGCGATCCTGCAATCGGCCAACCTGATCTATGACGACAAGCCCGACTACATCATCGTGTTCGGCGCCGACCACGTGTACCGCATGGACCCGCGCCAGATGGTGAACCAGCACATCGAGTCCGGGGCGGGAGCCACCTGCGCCGGCATCCGGGTGCCGCGCTCCGAGGCCCACGCCTTCGGGGTCATCGACGCCGATCCCGACCGGCGCATCATCGACTTCCTGGAGAAGCCGTCGGAGCCGCCCGGTCTGCCCGACAGCCCAGACGAGAGCTACGCGTCGATGGGCAACTACGTCTTCACCACGGAGGCGCTGCTCGAGGCCCTCAAGGAGGACGCCGACGACGAGCAGTCGGTGCACGACATGGGCACCAACATCATGCCGATGATGGTGAAGAAGGGGTCGGCCTACGTCTACGACTTCGCCGACAACGACGTGCCCGGCGCCGAGGAGCGCGACCGCGGCTACTGGCGCGACGTCGGGACGCTGGACGCCTACTACGACGCGCACGTCGACCTCGTCGCGGTGCACCCGATCTTCAACCTCTACAACCAGCAGTGGCCGATCTACACCCATCACCCGCAGCTGCCGCCGGCCAAGTTCGTCGAGGGGGGTATCGCCCAGGAGTCGATGGTCGGCGCGGGCGCGATCATCGCCGGCGCGACGGTGCGGCACAGCGTCATCGCCTCCAACGTGCGGCTCGCCTCGGGCGCGTACGTCGAGGGATCGGTGCTCATGGAGGGCGTCCAGGTCGGCCGCGGTGCGGTGGTGCGCCGGGCGATCCTGGACAAGGACGTCGTAGTGCCCGAAGGCGCGCACATCGGGCTCGAGCCCGATCTCGACCGCGCGCGGTACCACGTCTCCGAGGGCGGCATCGTCGTGCTCGGCAAGACGCAGCTCGCGTTGCCCTGATCGAACTGAGAATCTGGAGAGGTAACGGTTGTGTTGCCTCGCTGACGAGCGTTGCGCGAAGTGGATAAGGTATGTCGCCAACGCCAATTAGGAGTCTTCGTGCTGTCACGCCCCACCGTCATCGCCGCCTCGATCGCTGCGCTGACCGGCCTCCTGCTCTCCGCCTGCGCCAGCAACACCGAGGGTGGTTCCGGCCCCACAGGGTCGGTCTCCGCCACGGTGAGCAAGCAGGCCACCCTCGCCGACCTCGTCCCGGCCAAGATCAAGTCGGCCGGCACCCTCGTCGTCGGCGTCAACGTGCCGTACTCGCCGAACGAGTACGTCTCCAACGGGAAGGTGGTGGGCTTCGATGTCGACCTGATGGACGCCACCGCCAAGGTGCTCGGGCTCAAGACCTCCTACCGCCAGGCCGCGTTCGAGAAGATCGTGCCCGCGGTCAAGGCCGGCACCTTCGACATCGGCATGTCGTCGTTCACCGACACCAAGGAGCGGGAGAAGACCGACGACTTCGTCACCTACTTCAGCGCCGGTTTCCTGTGGGCCACCCGTAAGGGCAAGACGGTCGATCCGACGAACGCCTGCGGCCTCACCATCTCGGTGCAGTCGACGACCACCGAGCAGCTCCAGGAGCTCCCGGCCCTGAGCAAGGCGTGCACCAAGGCGGGCAAGAAGGCCATCAAGATCCTCAGCTACACCAGTCAGGACGACGCCACCAACGCGGTCGTCCTCGGCAAGGCCGACGCGATGTCGGCCGACTCGCCGGTCACCGCCTACGCCATCAAGCAGAGCGCGGGCAAGCTCGTGCAGGCCGGCCCGATCACCGAGGCCGCGCCGTACGGCTGGCCGATCCAGAAGGGCTCGACCCTCGTGCAGGCGATGCAGAAGGCCTTGCAGTCGCTGATGGACAACGGTGCCTACCTGCAGATCTGCACCAAGTGGGGCGTGCAGTCCGGCGCGATCAAGACCGCCGCGATCAACGGGGCGACGAGCTGACGCACATCGGGTCCAGGGTCGAGGTCGCCGGCGCGGGGAACGCGTCCGGCGACCCGATCAAGGCTGTCCCGCTGCGCCGGCCGGGCCGCTGGATCGCCGCCTTCGTGGTGCTGGCGCTGCTCGTGCTCTTCGTCTACGGCGCGGCGACCAACGACAACTTCCAGTGGGATACGTACCGCAAGTACGTCTTCGACAAGCGCATCTCCGAGGGCGCCTGGGTCACCGTCCAGGTGACGTTCTGGGCAATGCTGATCGGTGTCGTCCTCGGCGTCGTCCTGGCCGTCATGCGCCTCACGCCGAACCCGGTGCTGCAGAGCGTGTCCTGGCTGTACCTGTGGATCTTCCGAGGGACGCCGGTGTACGTCCAACTCGTGTTCTGGGGCCTGTTCACGTCGCTCTACCCGCACATGGCGTTCGGTATCCCGTTCGGCCCGCGGTTCGTCCACTTCGACATCCAGACCGTCGACGCCGCGTTCTTCTTCGCGACCATCGGGCTCGGACTCAACGAGGCGGCCTACATGGCCGAGATCGTGCGAGCCGGCATCTCGTCGGTCGACGAGGGGCAGACCGAGGCCGCCTGTGCCCTCGGCATGTCCTGGGGGCTGACCATGCGACGCGTCGTGCTGCCGCAGGCGATGCGGGTCATCATCCCGCCGACCGGCAACGAGCTGATCAGCATGCTGAAGACGACCTCGCTCGTGGTCGCCGTGCCGCTGAGCACCGACCTGTACAACCAGCAGGCCCAGATCGCCGGCGTGATCTTCCGGCCGATCCCGCTGCTGATGGTCGCGGCCACGTGGTATCTCGCCATCACCAGCGTGCTGATGGTCGGCCAGTACTTCCTGGAGAAGCGCTTCTCCCGGGGCGCGTCCCGCAAGCTGACCGGGCGGCAGCTCGAGGCGCTGGCCAACGCCATGCATGTCACCGGCGGTGGCATGTGAGCGAGCCGATGGTGCGCGCGACCTCGGTCGAGAAGGCGTTCGGTGGCCTCAAGGTGCTCAAGGGCATCGACATCACCGTCCAGCGGGGCGAGGTGGCGTGCCTGGTCGGGCCGTCCGGTTCGGGCAAGACGACATTCCTGCGCTGCGTCAACCACCTGGAGCAGATCACCGGCGGCCGCCTCTACGTCGACGGCGTGCTGATGGGCTACCGCGAGCGTGGCGACAAGCTGCACGAGATGTCGCCGCGCGATGCCGGCAAGCAGCGCCGCGACATCGGCATGGTCTTCCAGCACTTCAACCTGTTCCCGCACATGACCGCGCTGCAGAACATCATCGAGGCCCCGACCCAGGTGCGCGGGGTCAAGAAGAGCGAGGCGATCGAGACCGCCCGCGGGCTGCTCGCCCGGGTGGGTCTCGACGGCAAGGAGAAGGCCTACCCGGCCCAGCTCTCGGGCGGGCAGCAGCAGCGCGTCGCCATCGCCCGCGCGCTCGCCATGAAGCCCAAGCTGATGCTCTTCGACGAGCCCACCTCGGCGCTCGACCCCGAGCTCGTCGGCGAGGTCCTCAAGGTGATGCGGCAGCTGGCCGTGGACGGCATGACGATGATCGTGGTGACCCACGAGATGGGGTTCGCCCGCGAGGTGGCCGACCGCGTGGTCTTCATGGACGGCGGTGTCGTCGTCGAGGAGGGCCCACCCAGCGAGGTCATCTCCAACCCCCAGCACGAACGCACCAGGACCTTCCTGCGGCGGATGCGCCAGGAGGAACACGCGGAGGAACAGGTCTGATGGCGTTCGGCCTGGGCGTCGTCACCGTGAGGGGTCAGTCGATGGAGCCGACCCTGCACACCGGCGACCGCATGGTGGTGCTGCGCGGCGCCCCGCCCCGCCTGGGAGGGCTGGCGATCGTGCGACTTCCCCCGGACGCCGATGGCGCTCCGAGGCCCCTTGCCGTCAAGCGGGTCACGGGGCGCGACCCTGCCGACCCGAGCCGGTTCTGGGTCGAGAGCGACAACCAGTCGGCACCCGGGCGTGCGGACTCCTGGACCCACGGCATCGGTTCGCTGGCTCGTGACCAGATCCGCGCGCTGGTCCTGTTCCGGCTGCCCACGCGCCTGCCGTTGGGCCGCCTGCGGCACCGACCGCCCCGCTGAGGAGGCACGCGGCATACCTGCGCGTCGTATGCCGCATGGAACGGCCGCCTCGGAGCGGGGCACCCAGCACCTCGGTCGGGGGCACCGTGCGACCCGCCGAGGGGCGGGGTAGGTTGAACAGGCACGTGATCATCCGTCTCGCAGAAG
>NZ_DASYFV010000076.1:0-77248 GCF_036000465.1 Jatrophihabitans sp.
CGGTCGGCGAGGGCCACCGCCTCGTCCAGGTCGTGGGTGATGAACAGGACCGACGGGCGCGACTGCTCCCACAGCCCGAGCAGTTCGGTCTGCATGATCGCCTTGGTCTGCACGTCGAGGGCCCCGAACGGCTCGTCCATGAGCAGGATGCGCGGCTCGTTGATCAGCGCGGCCGCCATGGCGACCCGCTTGCGCATGCCGCCGGACAGCTGGTGGGGGTAGCGGTCCTCGAAGCCGGCCAGGCCGACCCGGCGCAGCCAGTCGCGCGACAGCTCGATCGCGTCCTTCCGCCCCATGCCGTTGAGCGCCGGCCCGATCATGACGTTGGCCAGCACCGACTTCCACGGGAACAGCGCGTCGCTCTGGAACATGTAGCCGACGCCCGGGGTGATGCCGCGGACGTCGCGGCCGCCGACCCGGACCGACCCGCCGCTGGGGGTGTCGAGGCCCGACACCTGCCCGAGGGTCGTGGACTTGCCGCAGCCGGTCGGTCCGACGATCGCGCAGAACTGGCCCGGCTCGACGGTGAGGCTGACGTCGCGGATCGCGGTGAACGGTTCGCCGGTGCGCGTCATGAACCGCTTGGTCAGGTGGCTGATCTCGATCCTGGCCGCATCGGCGTGCGCCGCGGTCGTGTCGACCATGTCGGCCCCTTTCGCTCGGTGCGGAGGGGCCGCTCGGTGGCCCGCTCGCTTGGTGAGGAGGGACGCTAGGTGTGGCCGCCCGGTTACGTCGCGGTTTCGCGCGCATCCCGCGTTTACCGCGTTGATCGGGGTTTTGCGCGTTCTGCGCGGGGCCCCATCTGTTGTTCCCGGCCTGGGGGGCGGTGACAATCAGGCCCGTGCACCGCTTCTCGACCCGCAAGTTGTCGACGCAGATCTTCATCGCCCAGCTGGCGATCCTGACCGCGACGGTGCTCATCGGCTTCGCGCTGTTCGCCCGCGTCGAGCGGTCACAGCTTTACCGCCAGTACGAGGCCCGGGCCGCCTCGATCGCGCAGACGGTCGCCGGCGTCCCGGCCATCCAGAGCTGCCTCGCCGGGCCGGGCAGCCCGTGCCCGGAATCGGTCCAGACGATCGCGAGCCGCATCCAGGCCGAGACGCACGCGTCCTACGTCGTGGTCATCGACATGAACCGGGTCCGGCACTCGCACCCGATCCCGACGCTGATCGGGCAGAAGGTAGCCGAGCCGATCGTGACGGCCGACGGTCACACGCACGTCGGTATCGACGACGGCAAGACCGGCCTGTCCGCCAACGGCAAGGCGCCGCTGTACACCGCCGACCACCGCATGGTCGGCGAGGTGTCCGTCGGCATCACCGAGAGCTCGGTGTCGCACGCGCTGTGGCGCGAACTGCCGTCCTACGCCGAGTGGTTCGCGGTAGCCCTGGCCGCCGGAGCGCTGGCGTCCTGGTTTCTCGCCCGCACGCTCAAGCGCAAGACGTTCGGGCTCGAACTGGACGAGATCGCCCACCTGCTGCAGGAGCGCGAGGCCACGCTGCACGGGATCCGTGAGGGGGTCATCGCGTTCGACCCGTCGGGACGGGTGTCGGTGGTCAACGACGAGGCGCGCCGGCTGCTCGGCGACATCGACGTCTCCCTCGGCGCCCAGCTCTCCGACCTGCTCCCGCCCGGCCGGCTCCGCGACGTCCTGGCCGGCACGGTGAGCGGTCCGGACGAGGTCGTCCTCACCGACGACTACTGCCTGACGGTCAACCGGCGACCGGTCGTCCTCGGCGGCCGGGACCACGGCGCGGTGGTGACCCTCCGCGATCGCACCGAGATGTCCGGGCTGCTGCGCGAGCTCGACGGCGTGCGGCGCCTGACCGATGCGCTGCGCGCCCAGCAGCACGAGTTCTCCAACCGGCTGCACGCCGTCACCGGCCTGCTCGAACTGGGTCAGGTGGACGACGCGCTGCTCTACCTCGCCGAGCTGCACGGCGGCGCGGCCGAGTTCGCCGACTCCCTCCGCGCCCGGATCGGCTCGCCCCTCATCATCGGGCTGCTGCTCGGCAAGGCGGCCGAGGCGAGCGAGCGGGGCCTGGCCTTCGAGATCACCGACGACACCTGGCTCGGCGAGTCGACCCAGAAGCTGCAGGCGCTGACGACGATCCTGGGCAACCTGGTCGACAACGCGTTCGAGGCACTCGCCGGGGTGGCCGGCGGGCGGGTCGTTGTCACGATCATCGACGACGACGGGGCGATCACGATCCGGGTCACCGACAACGGCCCCGGCATCCCGCCCGGTGACCGCGAGCTGATCTACCGCGACGGCTACACGACCAAGACCGGCGCCGGCCCGCTGCGCCGCGGCCTCGGACTCGCGATCGTGCACCGCCTGGTGCAGCGGCTGCACGGCACGATCGCGGTCTCCGAGGGCGCGGCACCGACGTTCGAGGTCCACCTGCCCGTCACCACCCCGGCCGTCCCCGCGGGCCGATGACACCGCCACCGATCCGCACCCTGGTCGTCGACGACGACTACCGGGTCGCCGCCGTGCACGCCGCCTACGTCGAGAAGGTCGACGGCTTCACCGTGGTCGGCCAGGCGCACACCGCGGCCGCGGCGCTCGACGCCGTCACCGAGCTCGACCCCGACCTCGTGCTCATGGACGTCTTCCTCCCCGACGGCGACGGGCTGACCGTCGTCCGCAGCCTCATGGACCGGGCCAGGCACCCGGACGTCGTCGTCATCACCGCCGCCCGCGACATGTCGACCGTGCGGACCGCCATGCAGCTCGGCGCCGTCCACTACCTCGTCAAGCCGTTCGGCTTCGCCGCGCTCAGCGAGCGGCTCAGCGCGTACCGCCGCCTGCACCTGCGCATCGCCGGCCTCCCCGGCGAGGCCGATCAGACCGCGGTCGACGAGTTGTTCGGCATCCTGCGCTCGCAACCGGCCAGCGCCCGCCGCCCGGCGAAGGGCCACTCCGCCCCGACGCTCGAACTGGTGCGCAACGCCGTGCGCACGGCCCCGGACGCGGTCTCGGCTTCGGACGTCGCGGAGAGCATCGGCATCAGCCGCGCCACCGCGCAGCGGTACTTGAGCTATCTCGAGAGCTACGGCGTCGTGCGGCTCCAGCTGCGCTACGGCTCGACCGGACGTCCCGAGCACCGGTACTCGCCGGCCTGATCAACCGCACGTCGCCCACACCGAGGGGGTGCATGCCTCGGCCGCGCACCGCCCGCCCCTGGCGGATGCTCCGGCTCGTCGTCATCGTCGTGCTCACGGCCACGGCGACGGTGGCCGTTGTCGGGTTGCGCCGGAGCACGACCCGGTCGTGCTCGGTGGACGCGACTGGCAGATCGCCACCTCGCGCCACGTCGCCTGAGCGTCGCGGCGTCGGGCCGAGCCGATCAGCTGATCATCGTGATCGTCCAGAAGTCCGAGGCCAGTCCCCGGTTGGTCAGGTAGTCGTACGGCATCGTGAAGTAGCCGTGCTGACCCCAACCGGTGCCCCAGGAGTTGCGGACGACGAACCGCTGCTGGCCGTCGTCGTAGCCCACCGCGAGGACAGCATGCCCGCCCAGAACGTGTTCGGTGCTCGCCGGCATCGGGACCACCCCCGACGCGGCGACCGCAGCGCTCTCGAAGCTCTCGTAGACGGTGAAGCCGAAGACGAACGGGTAGCCCGTGGCGAGGCACGCCCGCATGTGGTTCAGGTCGCGGGTCACCCGCGTGTAGGCGGCGGCCCGGTTGTTCAGCGCGTCGGTGTAGCACTGCGCGGACGGTTGCTCCCCGTCGCGGGCCCCGGGCGGGAACCGGCCACCGTCGGACGTCGCCGGGGTGTCGTCGTAGGGCCACTCGGACTCGGGGCACACCCCGAGCTGGTGGACGCTCTTCACGCCGTCGCGAATCGCGGCCCCGGAGTCGTTGCCGACGTGGCCCTCCATCGCCCGTTCGTTGTAGTAGATGAACAGGCGTGAGGGCATGAAGTCGGTCAGCCCCTGCTTGTGCAGGTCGAACTCGACGGCGGCGCCGATGGCGTTGGCGGTGCAGCTCCCGATCCGTCCCTGGTCGTAGACCGGCGGGCACTGGGCGGTGAGGTCGACCGACGACGGCAGTGCGGCCAGGGTCGGCGCCGCCGCGGCGAAGATGTGATCCCGCGTGTCGGGCAGGTCGGGTACCCAGCCGTAGCGGGCCAGTCTGCGCGGTGTCGAGGTCATGGCTGTTCTCCCCTGCTCGGTGAACGCGACAAGGACGTCGTCGGGGTTGAGGAGCAGCCGCGCGCGGCCGTGATACCTGGTGGAGGGGCTTTCGTAAGTCCGTGCCCCACCGCGCCGGCACTCGCCGACCGAGCCGGTCAGCCGTCGCCCTGAGCGCCGTCACCGCCCAGCGGTTGCCAGGCCGGCACGAACTGGTGAGCCGTGTGGTTCGGGTCGGCGAGCCGGTGCACATCCGCGCCGCGAGCCGTCGTGATCATCACCGGGCGGTCCCCGTTGCCGAAGTCACGCAGGAAGGCGAGGTGCCGCCCGTCCGGTGACCACACCGGGCCGAAGTCGTCGGCCGTCCCGAAGGTGATCTGGTGCGGGTGCGAGCCGTCGGAGTTCATCACCCAGATCTTCTCGTCCACGCCTGGATTGCCTTGGGCGTAGGCGATCTGGCGCCCGTCGGGTCGCCAGTCGGGTGACTCGTCGTGCGCGATCGGCGCGAACGTCAGCTGCGTCGCGTGGGCGCCGTCGGCCCTCATCACGAACACCTGCTCGACGCCGGTGCGGTCGCTGATGAACGCGATCCGCCGGCCATCGGGCGACCACGCCGGATAGTCGTTGTTCCCGCTGCCGGAGGTCAGCCGGTGCAGTCCCGACCCGTCGGAATTCATCACGAAGACGGCGTCGCTCGAGTCGCCCGGCAGCTGGCCGTCGAAGACGATATGGCTGCCGTCGGGTGAGAAATCGGGGAATGACGCGGACGCGACGCTCGTGAGCTGCCGGAGGTCGCGCCCGTTCGCCGACATCGACCAGATCTCGAACGCACCGCTGCGGTTGCTGCAGAACACGATGCGTCTCCCGCTCGCGGAGTAGGCCGGGCACAGGTCGGCGTACGGGCCGGAGGTCAATTGGCTCAGCCCGCTGCCGTCCGGACGCGCGGCGTAGATGTGGCGGCCGGTCGTGTCGGTCATGCCGAACGCGATGCGGCCGGGATCGCCCGGATAGGTCGCCTGGGCCGGCGCTGCGTGCGCGGTCGCCAGAGTGGCAGCGAGCGCACACGCGCTCGCGGTCGCGGTCAGTCGTCGGTACATCATGCCTCCGCTCGATCGGGTGCACGGCTTGCCCACGGCGACCGTGCCTCGGGGTCACCCGTACAGACGCGAATTCCGGGGAATCCGCTGCGGCCGGTCTTGCCGGGGGTCACGGACGGCAGCAGGCTGGGTCGCGCAGCGGATTTCGGTGATCCGGCGTCTGTACTGGTGACGGACATCGGGGCGGTGGTGAGCGTGGACCAGACGGTGCTGCTGGACGACTTCGTACGCGACCGCGCCCTGGAGCTGACCCGCTTCGCCTATCTCGTCACCGGTGATCGTGGCCGCGCGGAGGACCTCGTACAGGACGTCCTGTTCGCGATGCACCGGCGCTTCGGGACCAGCCTCGCCCTCGACGACCCGGCCGCCTACGCGCGCCGCGCCGTCGTCAACGCGCATGTGAGCTGGTTGCGTCGGCGACGAGTCCTGGAGGTGCCGTCCGAACGCCCGCCCGAGGTGGCCTGGACCGACGCCACGCAGTTCGACATCGTGGCGGACCGGACCTGGGACGCGCTGGCCACCCTCCCGGCCCGGCAGCGCACGGTCCTCGTCCTGCGCTACTACCTCGGCCAGACCGACCGCGAGATCGCGGCGCTGTTCGACTGCCGGGAGGGAACGATCCGCAGCCTGGCGGCCCGGGCGTTCAAGACGTTGCGTCCGGTGTTGCGCCCGGCCGGCTCCGCCGCGGAGGTGGCGCGATGACATCGCCGATGGAACGTGAGCTGACCCGCGTGCTGAAGGAGCGGGCCGCGTCGATCGAGGTGGCGCCGGAATACCGGTTGGAGCCGCTTCCGGCGTCGAAGGGCGCGAGCGACGTTCGGGCGCGGGACGTTCGTCCACGTCCTACCTGGGCGGCGTGGGTGACGAGCACGGCGATGCTCACGGCCCTGGTCGTGATCGCGCTCCTCGCCTGGACCCGCGCGAGCAACGATCATCGTTCGGAGCCGTCTGTCGGGCACTGCGCGATCACCGGCCCGACCCCGTTCGCCGCGGCACTGCGCGCCGGCGCCCTGCCGGCCGGCAACGCGGTCCTGGCCGCGGCCGGCGACGGCTCCCTGCTCGTTGCCACCGGACACGACGGGGCGACGAGCGCGGTCGATGTCCTGAGCCCCGTCGGAACCCGCACGCGGCTGTGGACGACCCGACCGGCCGACCGGGTCCGGGTGGTGGCCAACCCGTCGGGCGCGTTCGACGGGTCGACGGCCGTCCTCGTCCTCGTGCCGACGGGCGGCCACGGCACTCCTGAGATCATGGTCGTGGACAGTGGAACGCACTCCTCGGCATCCCTGACGGTCGATGCCGGCTACCGGGTCGGTACCGACACGGCGTCGGCGCCGGTCATCCTCCGCAGTGCGGTGAGCGTGCTCGAGACGTCGCTCGCCGCCCCCGCCCGCCAGCAGATCGCGCAGTACTGGGCCGACTCGGCCGTGCATACGCCGAGCGGTCGCACCCGCACCAGCGGTGTCCGGTCACTGCTCGCGGTGGGCGGCAACGTGATCAGCGTCCGCCCGTCGGCGGGCGGTCGGACCGTCCTCGACTTCGACCAGCCGGACTACCGGCCGACCTCGCTGCCACCCGCGGCCCAGGACGGCTATGCCTTCGCGAGCGACGGCACCACGCTCGAATGGCTGGCCGGGGCCGGCGACCTGCACTCCCTCTGGCAATGGGCGCCCGGCGATCCCGACCCGATCCGGCACACCGTGCCGTCCGGTTTCCGACCGACGCAGGCGATCGGCCGGCTCGCGGCCACCGACCCGGCCGGGGCGCCGCAGCAGATCTACGACACCGTGACCGGCCGCACCGTCGAACTGCCACGCGGCCTGACACTGCATTACGCGGTCGGCGGGGCGGTAGTGCTGACCACGGCAGCGGGCGGTTACTCACGGCTGCCGACGGCGACGCTGCTCGCCTGCTGACCGCCGCCCGGAATTCGTCATCGCCGAGTTCGGTCATTTCACGAAGAACGACCCGGCGCTTCGCGTAGACCTCGTGGAGCGGGTGACGGGAATCGAACCCGCACTGTCAGCTTGGGAAGCTGATGTTCTGCCATTGAACTACACCCGCAGACGCTCGGAACGATACCGGACCGGATGAGACGGGTCCCCCACGCATTAGGCCGAAAGGCAGTGGTCGGGGGCGGCCGGGGCGGTCATCGTGGGGGCATGCCGGGCGGCTCGTCCGGTCCAGTGTCGCGGGCGGGGGATCAGATCGCGCGGGGGATGCCCTTACCCCGGGCGTCACGTAAAGGGGCATCCCCTCCCCGCGGCACGATCCCCTCGACTGCTCCCGAACGGACCTTTGGTCTCTGCCGGGGCGCGGACGGGACGGGCAGGCTGACGATCATGGGTGACGCCGTCATCGACCGGGCCGGGCTCGACGCGCTCGTCGCCGGCCTGCACGCCGCCGGCTACCAGGTCGTCGGCCCCACCGTCCGCGACGAGGCCATCGTGCTGGCCGAGCTCGGCTCGGGGGCGGACCTGCCGGACGGGTGGGGCGTCGACGTCGGGCCGGGGCACTACCGGCTGCACCGTCGCGCCGATCGCGCGGTGTTCAGCCACTCGGCCGGCGCTCAGTCGTGGAAGCAGTTCCTGCA
Organism: Jatrophihabitans sp.; assembly: GCF_036000465.1. Classification (GTDB taxonomy): domain Bacteria; phylum Actinomycetota; class Actinomycetes; order Mycobacteriales; family Jatrophihabitantaceae; genus Jatrophihabitans. Next base: position 7,833 of record NZ_DASYFV010000076.1, read on the forward strand.
CCCGCCGCGCCAGCCGCTGTGGTCGCTGGACGACGGCGAGTTCCGGGCCGCCGAGGCCGAGCCGACGCGCTACGCCTTCCTGGGCGTGCGCGGCTGCGACCTCGCGGCATTGCGCACGCTGGGCACGGTGCTCGGCGACGGCGCGCAACCGTCGGCCGGGTTCGCCCGGCGCCGGCGCGACCTGTTCGTCGTCGCCGTCGGCTGCACCGAGCCCGGCGGGCTGTGCTTCTGCGCGTCGATGGGTACCGGCCCCGAAACGGGTCCGGGCTACGACCTCGCCCTCACCGAACGGGTCGACGCCGACGGCCACCGCTTCGTCGTCTCCGTCGGGTCCGACGCGGGCGCGGCCGTGCTCGAGAGCCTGACCCACCGCGCCGCGACCGCGGCCGAGACCGCCGACGCCGCCGACGCGGTCGCGGCCGCGCGCGACCGCATGGGCCGGACGATGCCGGCCACCGACCTGCGGGCGCTCCTCGTCGAGAGCCGCGAATCCCCGCACTGGGGCGACGTTGCCGACCGCTGCCTCACCTGCGGCAACTGCACGATGGTCTGCCCGACCTGCTTCTGCACCACCACCGAGGACGTCACCGACCTCACCGGCGAGCACGTCGAGCGGTCCGAGCGGTGGGCGTCCTGCTTCGAGATCGACTTCTCCTACGTGCACGGCGGCAGCGTGCGGACCTCCGGCGCGAGCCGCTACCGCCAGTGGATCACCCACAAGCTCAGCAGCTGGCACGACCAGTTCGGCAGCTCGGGTTGCGTCGGCTGCGGACGTTGCATCGCGTGGTGCCCGGTGGGCATCGACATCACCGCCGAGGTCGCGCAGCTCGATGCGCTGCGCGCCGCCGCCGAAGGGAGCCCCGATGCCGACCGCTGACGAGCTGCTGGACTTCCCGGCCCTGGCCGGCCTGGACGCCGAGCACCGGCAGCTGCTGGCCGACCTCGCCGAGACCGTGACCCTGCCCCCCGGCGAGCGGATCTTCGAGGAGGGCCAGGTGGCGGACGCGTGCTGGCTGATCCGCACCGGACGGGTGACCCTCGACGCCGGCCAACCGGCCGGGCCGCGCTACGTCGTGCAGACGCTCGGGCCGGGTGACGTGCTCGGGTGGTCCTGGCTCGTGCCGCCGTACCGGTGGCAGCTCGGGGCCAGTGCGGCCGAGGCGGTGACCGCCGTGCGGCTCGACGCCGCCGCGATGCGCGCGGCCGCGGAGACCGACCCGGCGTTCGGCTACCCCCTGCTGCTCGGTTTCGTCACCGCCCTGCTGCCTCGCCTGCACGGCACCCGGGCCCGGCTGCTCGACCTCTACGGGAACCCCCGTGACCGCTGACCCGATGCTGCCGCTGCCCTACCGGGTGGCGGGGCGCGAGCGCGAGACGGGGGATTCGGTGACGCTGCACCTGGAACCGGTGGGGGCTCGCATCGCCCCGTTCGCACCGGGCCAGTTCACGATGCTCTACGCCCGCGGGGTCGGCGAGGTCGCGATCTCGATCAGCGGCGACCCGTCGCTCGACGGCGCCACCCTCACCCAGACGATCCGCGACGTCGGCGCGGTGAGCCGGGCGCTGTGCCGCGCCGACCTGGAGACCCGGATCGGGGTCCGGGGCCCGTACGGCCGGGGCTGGGGACTCGACACCGCCGCGGGTCGGGATCTCGTCGTCGTCGCCGGCGGGGTGGGGCTCGCGCCACTGCGCCCCGTTCTGCTCGGCGCGCTGGCCCGGCGGGCCGAGTTCGGCCGCATCGTGCTCGTCGCGGGCGCACGCACGCCGGCCGAGTTCCTGTTCCGCGACCAGCTCGCGCGCTGGTCGAAGCAGTCCGATCTCGAGGTGGAACTGACGGTCGACCGGCCGGCCGACGGCTGGACCGGCGACGTCGGGTTCGTCACCGAACCGCTCGGCCGCCTGACGATCGACCCGACGCGGACGACCGCGTTCCTCTGCGGGCCGGAGCCCATGATGCGTTTCAGCGCGAACGTACTTCAGGGTATGGGTCTACCGGCGGCCGACATCCGAGTCTCTCTCGAACGGAACATGAAGTGCGGTGCCGGTCTGTGCGGGCACTGCCAACTGGGCCCGCTGCTGCTGTGCCGCGACGGCCCGGTCGTCGACTACCGGCAGGCCCGGCCGTTGCTCGCGATCAGGGAGTTGTGATGACGTCTCCACCCACGCTCGCCGTCTGGAAGTTCGCCTCGTGCGACGGGTGCCAGCTCACGCTCCTCGACTGCGAGGACGAGTTGCTGACGCTGGCCGAGGAGGTGACGATCGCGCACTTCCTCGAGGCGTCGGTCGACGTCCGCCCCGGCCCGTACGACGTCTCGCTGGTCGAGGGATCGATCACCACGCCGGGCGACGTCGAGCGCATCCGGCGCGTGCGCGAGCAGTCCCGCGTGCTCATCACGATCGGCGCCTGCGCCACCGCCGGCGGCATCCAGGCCCTGCGCAACTTCGCCGACATCGACGAGTTCCGCTCGGCCGTCTACGCCAGCCCGCACTACATCGACACGCTCGCCACCTCGACCGCGATCGCGGCGCACGTGACGGTCGACTTCGAGTTGCGGGGCTGCCCGATCGACCGCGGCCAGCTGCTCGAGGTGATCTCGGCCTTCCTCGCCGGGCGCAAGCCCGACATCCCCGACACCAGCGTCTGCACCGAGTGCAAGCGCCGCGGGCTGACCTGCGTGACCGTCGCCCACGGCGAGCCGTGTCTCGGGCCGGTGACGCACGCCGGCTGCGGCGCGCTCTGCCCGGGGGTGAATCGCGGCTGTTACGGCTGCTTCGGGCCGATGACCGGGGCGAACGTCGCCGCGCTCGTCCCGCTGCTGCGCCGGTGCGGCCTGGATGACGGCGACGTCGACCGGGTGTTCAGCACCTTCAACGTCGCGGCGCCGGCCTTCGCCGACCGGGGCCCGCGCGCATGAGCGACCGCACGCTGACCGTGAGCTCGCTCGCCCGGGTCGAGGGCGAGGGCGCCCTGCACCTCGTGATCGCCGACGGGGCCGTGCAGACCGCGGCCCTGCAGATCTACGAGCCGCCCCGCTTCTTCGAGTCCTTCCTGCGCGGGCGCCAGCACACCGAGGTCGCCGACATCACCTCGCGCATCTGCGGCATCTGCCCGGTCGCGTATCAGACCAGCGCCTGGGCGGCGGTCGAGGACGCGTGCGGGGTCGCGCCCGACACCGCCGTCGGCGCGCTGCGCCGACTGCTCTACTGCGGCGAGTGGATCTCCAGCCACGCGCTGCACATCTACCTGCTGCACGCCCCCGATTTCCTCGGCTACCCCGACGCCATCGCCCTCGCCCGCGACCACCGGGCGGCCGTCAGCCGCGGACTCATGCTGAAGAAGGCCGGCAACGCGATCCTCGAGACGGTCGGCGGACGGGCCATCCATCCGGTGAACCCGCGCGTCGGCGGGTTCCACCGCGCGCCGACCGCAGCCGAACTCGCGCGCCTCGCCGAGCAGTTGCGGCCCGCCCTCGACGCCGCCCTCGAGACGGTGCGCTGGGTCGCCGGCTTCGACTTCCCCGACCTCGAACTCGACCACGAGCTGCTCGCCGCCTACGACCCCGCCGGCTACGCCATCGAGCGGGCCGACCACATCGCCACCGGCAGCGGCGCCCGGTTCGCGCCGGCCGAGTTCCTCGACCACGTCGTCGAACACCAGGTGCCGCACTCGACCGCCCTGCACGCGACGCTCGACGGCGGCCGCTACCTGACCGGGCCGCTCGCGCGCTACTCGATCAGCTCAGCGTTGCTGTCGCCCGTCGCGCAGCAGGCCGCCGCCGCGGCCGGGTTGGGCGCGACCTGCCGCAACCCGTTTCGCAGCGTCGTCGTCCGCGCCGTCGAGATAGTCCAGGCGCTTGACGAAGCGTTGCGCATCATCGACGGCTACGAGCGGCCGGCCGCGCCGGGCATCGAGGTGCCCCCGCGCGCCGGCGTCGGCCATGGCGTCTCCGAGGCACCACGCGGGCTGCTCTACCACCGCTACGAGCTCGATGCCGACGGGTTGATCCGACAGGCCACGATCATCCCGCCCACGTCGCAGAACCAGGCCGCCATCGAGCACGACCTGCACCGCATCGCCTCGGCCAACCTCCATCTCGACGACGCCGCGCTGACCCACCTCTGCGAGCAGACGATCCGCAACTACGACCCGTGCATCTCGTGCTCGACGCACTTCCTCCGCCTGACGGTCGAGCGCCGATGACGACCCGGGTCACCGTCATCGGCATCGGCAACGAGTTCCGCCACGACGACGGCGTCGGGCCGGCGGTCATCGCCGAACTGCAGCGGCTCGCCCTCGCCGACGTCACCCTGGTCGCCACCGACGGCGAGCCGACCCGGCTGCTCGACGCGTGGGAGGGCGTCGAGCTCGCCGTCGTGATCGACGCCGTGCCGGGTGCCGAACCCGGCCGGGTGCACCGGCTCGACGGCGACGCGGCCGCACCGGGTGGTGGCGGCACACACGGCCTGGGCCTCGCCGACGCGCTCCGGCTCGCCGAGGTGCTCGACCGTGCCCCGCAGCGGCTCGTCCTCTACGCCGTCGAGGCCGCCGACGTCGAGGTCGGGCCCGGGCTCTCGGCCGAGGTCGGGCGGGCCGTGCCGGTCGTCGCCCGCGCCGTGCTCTCCGAGCTGGCCACCGCCTTCTCGTAGACGCTCACGTGCCGGCGGGCGGCGGCGTCGTACGGCTCGCCCCGCCAGCCGCCCCACCGCTGGCGCAGCCGCAGGCCGGCGAGGCGGGCCATGAGGTCGAGCTCGGACGGGTAGCTCAGGCGCTGCTGGATCGGGGCGAGCCGGATCCCGTCGGCACTGATCCGCACGTGGTTCTCGTCGAGGATCTGCGTCGACGGGTCGTAGCGGCACACGTCCAGCACGACGTGGTCGACGCCGACGACCTCGGCGTCGACGTACTGGCCGGCCGGGCGGGCGACGTCGCCGGGCACGAGGCACTCGACCACGAACACGCCACCGGGCTCGAGGTGCCGGGCGGCGTTGTCGAAGCAGCGCACCTGGTCGTCCTGCGTGAGCAGGTTTGCGATGGTGTTGAACACGAGGTAGACGACGCCGTAGACGCGCCCTGTCGAGGTCGTGGTCATGTCGCCCATCGCGACGTCGAGGCCGGCTCCGTCGGGCTTCGCGCGCAGCCGGTCGACCATGTCGGGCGACACCTCGATGCCGTCGACCCGGACCCCGGCCGCGGCGAGCGGCAGCGCGATGCGGCCGGTGCCGATCGCGAATTCCAGCGCCGGCCGGTCACCGGCCAGGCCGGCCAGGAAGGCGACGGTCTCGGCCTCGTCGCCGCGCAGGTCGTCGTCGTAGCGCTGGGCGACGTCGTGCCCGAACGCCGTCCACGGATCGAAACCCTGCATCGCCACCCTTTCGCGCCGTCGACGTCGATCACCGTCCAGCGTCGGAGGGGCGTCAACGCAATTAGCGGCGCAGCGAGAAGACGAAGTCGTACTCGCTGCCCTGGGCGTTGCGGGCGTGCAGCCGCATCTCACCGACGGCGCCGCGGTAGCGGCCGGTGCCGCCGGTGACCGCGAGCGTCGAGTCACCGGCGTCGAGGAAGGGGCCCTCGACCACGATGGAGCCGCCGGCCAGCATCGTCGTCCAGGAGCACTCGTAGCTCACCCCGACGGCCGTCCGCACGCAGGAGCCGTTGTCGGTGCCGACCTGACGCGTGTTGCTCCGGTCGAACACGGGGTTCGCGAACCCCAGGATGTCGCCGACGCTGTCGCCCGCCGGGCCGGTGTCGGCGGTCGTGTCGCTCACCGCGTGCTCGACCACGGTGAACGTCCCGCCGGGGTGGGGCGAGCCCGGCGCGGTCGCCAGGGCGCGGCCGGTGAACACCGAGGCGGCGAGGGCCGCGATTGCGATGGGGACGACGAGGGAGATGCGCATGGCCGACGCCTTTCGACAGAGGATCCCGGGCGACCCCGGGAGGCCGACGCTAGCCCGCTGCGAGGCCCGGCCGACAGGGCCGGATCGGGCACCTCCCGCACAACCGACGTCCAACCGATAGAAAGTGAGCATGACCGAGGCGACGTCCGACACGATGAGCAGCTGGCTGTCCCGCGAGGAGCTCGACAGTGCCCGCGAGCGGCTGCCGATCCTCTACGTCGACGCCGTCCCGGTGCGGGTCGACAGCCAGGGCGCGCTGCTGCACGTCGCGCTGCTGCTGCGGGCGAGCGGCAAGGGCGAGATCACCCGCTCGCTCGTCTCGGGGCGGGTGCTCTACGGCGAGCGGGTGCGGGCCGCGCTGCTGCGCCACCTGGAGAAGGACCTCGGGCCGCTCGCGCTGCCGCGGGTGCCGCCCTCGCCGCAGCCGTTCACGGTGGCCGAGCACTTCCCGCACGAGGGCGTGACGCCGTTCCACGATCCGCGCCAGCACGCGGTGTCGCTGGCCTACATCGTCCCGGTCGAGGGCGACTGCGACCCGCAGCAGGACGCGCTGGAGCTGACCTGGTTCACGCCCGAGGAGGCGTTGATGGAGTCGGTGCTGGCCGAGATGGGCGGCGGGCAGGACGTCCTGCTCCAGCACGCGCTGCGTCACCTGGGCTGCTGAACAATGGGGCGGTGACGTCGGACGCGGAGCTCGAGGCGCTGGTCGCCCTGCGCGACGCGGCCTGCCAGCTGATCGCCGCGGAGTCCGACGACGACGCGCCCGACAACGCCCGCGAGGCGATCCGCCGCGAGGCCGCCGACCTCTACGCCGCCTACGTCGAGAGGTGGGGCCCGCTCAACCGCGGCGTGCTCGACGAATCCCGGCTCGACCCGCAGACCGGACTGCCGGCGCCGGTCTGGCGCCGCCCCGACCTCGGCGGCTTCCGGCGCGACCCGGAGTACCTGACCGTCCTCGCCCTGGAGGTGTTCGACCAGAGCACGGGGACGGCCGCACCGGCGCCGATCCTGCAGCGCCGCGTGCACGGCGGGGGCACGACGGTCGGCGGGGTCGCGAACGCGGTCGAGGCGCTGGCGGTCGGCGCGGGCGACGTCGATCTCGACCGCATCGCCGCCCTGGCCGGACTGCCCGACGCCGCCGCGGCCGAGCGCGAACTCGGCGAGCTGATCTTCCGCGACCCGGAGCAGGACGGTCGCTGGGTCACCGCGCGCGCCTATCTCGCCGGCGATGTGCGGGCCCGGCACGCGATCGCCGTTGCCGCGGCCCGCGACGACGAGCACTACCGGCGCAACGTCGACGCGCTGGCCGCCGTCGTGCCCACCGACCTCGGCCCGCTCGACATCGCCGTTGCGCTCGGCGCGCCCTGGGTGCCGGCCACCGACGTCGAGGCGTTCGTCCACGAGGTGCTGGGCGGGCGGGTGAAGGTGTGGCACCTGCCGTCGGCGGCGTCGTGGCGCATCGTGCCGCTGGGCAAGGTGCCCGCGCAGGCCTTCGGCTGGACGACGCACCGGGTGAAGCCCTACGACCTGCTCGCCGCCGGGCTCAACGGCCGCACCCCGATGGTGTTCGAGATCGTCTACGTGGCCGGCAAGCGGCACCGAGTCCGCAACCAGCAGGAGAGCCTGGCCGCGCAGGAGAAGCTCGCCGCGCTGCAGGAGCGCTTCCGCACCTGGATCTGGGAGGACGCCGCCCGCACCCGCCGCCTCACCGCCGAGTTCAACCGCCGGTTCAACACCCACCTGGTGCGCCGCCACGACGGTTCGGCACTGACCTTTCCCGGCCTCGCCGACAGCGTCTCCCTGTGGCCGTGGCAGCGCGACATCGTCGCCCGGATCATCGGCTCGCCGGCCACCCTGTGCGCGCACGCCGTCGGCGCCGGCAAGACCCGGTCGATGGTCGCGGCCGCGGTCACCGCGCGCCGCCTCGGGCTCGCGCGGAAGCCGCTGATCGCGGTGCCGACGCACCTCGTCGAGCAGACCGCGCGCGAGGCCAGGCAGGCCTTCCCGACCGGGCGCTTCCTGATCGCCGGCGAGGACGTCGGCAGCACCCGGGCCGAGCTCGCGGCGCGCTGCACGACCGGCGAGTGGGACGCGGTGATCATGTCGCACGGCACGTTCAGCGCGCTGCCGGTCGCGCCCGCCACCGAGGCGGCCTGGCTGGCCGAGCGGCGCGACGAGGTCGACGCGCAGGTCGCGGCCGGGCGCGGGGGCCGCTTCGGCCGCGCGGGGCTGCACCGCCGCCGCGCCGCGCTCGAAGCCCGCATCGAGGCGCTGGGCCGGGCCGACACCCCGGCCATCACCTTCGACACCCTCGGGGTCGACCTGCTGCTCGTCGACGAGGCGCACTACTTCAAGCGCCTGCCGGTCGTGTCGCGGCTGGAAGGGGTCTCGCTCGGCGCCTCGAAGCGCGCGGCCGACCTGCTGCTGAAGGCGCAGATCCTGCGGGCCCGTCGCGGGTCACGGCCGAGCCTCGCGCTGTTCACCGGCACCCCGTGGTCGAACTCGATCGCCGAGACGTTCGTGTGGCAGACGTTCGTGCAGCCCGACGTCCTGGCCGACGCCGGCATCGACACCTTCGACGCGTGGGCCGCGGTGTTCGTCGACTTCGAGACCGTCGTCGAGGTGACGCCCGACGGCGCCGACATCCGGCTCAAGCAGCGGCCGTCGCGCATCCGCAACGTGCCCGAGCTGCAGGCGCTGCTCGCCCGTTCGGCCGACGTGCTGCCCGCGTCGTCCCTGGGCCTCGACCGGCCGGAGCGCGACGAGGACACCGTCGTCTGCGAGCCCGGACCGCGCCAGCTCGAGTACGTGCGCAGCCTCGGCGCGCGGGCCGACAAGATCCGGGGCGAGTCGGTGAAGTCCGAGCCGGGCGGTGACAACATGCTGGCGCTGTGCGGCGACGGCCGCCGGGCCGCGCTCGACCCGGCCCTGGTCGGGGTCGCCGAGGCCTCGCCGAAGGTCGCCGCGCTGGCCGACGAGGTGGCCCGGATCTACCACGAGAACGCCACGCTGCGCCTGCCCGGCAGCGACGCCGAGGGCGTGCTCCAGCTCGTCTTCTGCGACCAGGGCACGCCCGGCCCGAACGGCCTGCAGACCTACGGACGGATCCGGATCGCGCTCGCCGAGCGCGGCGTGCCGCCCGAGCGGGTGCGCTGGGTGCACGCGGCCCGCACCGGCCCCGAGCGGGCAGCGCTGTTCGCGGCCTGCCGCGCCGGCGGGGTGTCGGTGCTCATCGGCTCGACCGACAAGGTCGGGGTCGGCACCAACGTGCAGGCCCGGCTGCGCGCGATCCACCACGCCGACGCGCCCTGGCGGCCGTCCGACATCGAGCAGCGCGAAGGTCGGGCGTTCCGGCCGGGCAACCTCAACCCGGTCGTCACCGTGCTGCGCTACGTCACCATCGGCACCTTCGACGCGTACATGTGGCAGACGCTCGAACGCAAGGCCGCCTTCATCGAACAGCTCGGCCGCACCGACCGCCGCGAGGCCGACGACCTCGGCGACGCCACGCTCACCTTCGCCGAGGTCAAGGCCCTCGCCGCCGGCAACCCGCTGCTGCTCGACCACGCGCGGGCCCAGGCCGAGGTCGCGCGGCTGCGGCTGCTGCGCGCGATCGACACCCAGACCGTCACCGAGGCCCGCCGCACCCTGGCGGCGGCCGAGCGGGACCAGGTGCGTCACCACCAGCACTCGCTGATCCTCGGGGCCGCCCGCGACCGGCTCGCGGCCCGCGGCCCGAGCGATGCGGTCGAGGCGGCGGTGGCAACGCTCGGCGCCCGGCTGCGCGACCCCGCGAGCAGCGACGACCCGGCGCCGGTCCGCGTCCCGTGGCGCGGACTGGGCGTCGAGCTGATCCCGGCCGGTGGCTGGCGCGCGTCCGACGGGCGCAGTCTGTCCGTACGTATCACGTTGTCGCACCGGCGGGTGGACGAGCTCGTGCTGCCGCTGCGCGGCGGTCGGCCACCGGGTCTGCGACGGGTGCTGACCGCGCTCGCCGATTGGGTCAAGGAGCTTGACCATCGCGTCGACGCCGTCGCCGAGCTGGCCGCGGCCGCCTACGACACCGCGGTCGCCGCCCGCGGGCTGATCGACACCCACCGCTTCCCGAGGCTGGACGAGTTGCTGGCGGCGGAGGCGAGGCTGGCCGAGATCGAGGTCGCGCTCGAGGCGGCCACCGACGGCCGCATCACCGGCGCGGCGTAGGCGTCAGACGGTGGTCGCCGCGACCATCCGCTCGAGGACCACCGGGTCGTGGGCCGGGATGACCGTGGCCCCCGCCGCCCGCGCCTCCATCAGCTGCGCGTGGTTGCCCGCGATCCGGGAGCGGTCCTGCCCGACCGCCTGCTCGAACAGCCGGATCGTGCGCCGCTTCGCCCGGTCGTCCTCGGGGTCGCCGGCCAGCGCGATCGAGCCGCGGTCGAAGACGGCGTCGCCGGCGTGCAGCAGCCAACCGCGATCGCCCGCGTCGACGCCGACGAGCGCGTGCCCGCGGGTGTGCCCGGGCATCGGGACGATGACGAGACCCTCGACGCCGGCCACCGGGTAGGCCTCGGCGAAGCCCTGCCACGCCTCGCCGCCGCCCGCGTAGGTGCGCATCGTCGGGCCGTGGCTCCACTGCACCTGCCGGTAGCGGCGGCGCTCCTCCAGCGACGGCGGGTGGTTCGCGGTCTCGAACTCGACCGCGGTGCTGTGCACGGTGGCGTCCGGGAAGTCGCTCAGCCCGCCGACGTGGTCGAGATCGAAGTGGGTGGTGACGATGTGCCGGACGTCCTCGCGAGAGAAGCCGAGATCCTCCACCTGGCGCAGCGCCGTCTCCGACTCGTCGAACCTCGCGTTGAGCAGGAACCGGGCCGGTCCCACCCGCGAGTGCTTCGCGCAGTCGGCCAACCCGAAGCCGGTGTCGACGAGCACCAGCCCGTCGTCGGACTCGCACAGCAGGACATGGCAGACGATGCGACCGACGATCAGCGGCGTCATCGTGCCGCAGTTCAGGTGGTGTACGCGCATGGACGACAACTGTGGCACGGCGCCGCTGTGCCGTCGCGCGGAGTCGGCGAAGGTCTCACTGTGCGTGCGGGCACGGTTCAATGTCGGCATGCTGGTCGAGCGGGCGACGATGCTGGCCGGCCTGGCCGCTGCCGTCGACGACGCGCTCGCCGGCCGGGGCCGGTTGGTCTTCGTCGGTGGCGAGGCGGGCATGGGCAAGACGTCGGTCGTCACGGCGGCAGCCGCAGCGGCCCCCGACGGGCTGCGCGTGCGCCGCGGGACGGCCGACAACATCACGACCGCCGCTGCGCTCGGCGCCGTCGTCGACGCCCTGCCGGAGCTCGCCGCCGACCTCGAGAGCGGCCGTCCGCGGCACGAGCTGTTCCGCCGCCTGCGCGGCCGGCTCGCCGCGCGGCCGACGCTGCTGGTGCTCGAGGACGTCCACTGGGCCGACGAGGCGACCCTGGACCTGCTCCGCTACCTCGGCCGTCGCCTCGAGGGCCTGCCCCTCGCCGTGCTCGCGACCTACCGGAGCGAGACGGTGACGCCGCGGCACCCGCTCGCGGTCGTGCTCGGCGATCTCGCGACGACGGCCGGTGTGGAGCGGGTACTGGTCCCGCCGCTGAGCGCCGCGGCGGTGGCCGAGCTGATCGGGGCGGCGGGCTCGGCACTCGACCCCGAAACCCTGCGCGCCCGCACCGGCGGCAACGCCTTCTACGTCAGCGAGGTGCTGGCGGCGCAGGGGGTCGAGCTGCCCGCGACCGTCCGGGACGCCGTGCTCGCGCGCGCCGGAAGGCTGTCCCCGCGGGCGTCGGACGTGCTGGCCGCGGCGGCCGTGCTGGGCCAGCCGGCCGACGCCCCGCTGCTCGCGGAGGTGGCACAGGCACCGGCCGACGCGGTCGACGAGTGCATCGACCACGGCCTGCTCGTGGCGGCCGACGGCGGTTGGGCCTTTCGCCACGAGCTGGCCCGGCTCGCGGTCGAGCAGACGCTCGGCCCGGCCGCACTGGCCGAGCTGAACCGTCGCACCCTCGCTGCGCTGGCCGCCCGCCACAGCGACGACGACCGCCGCCTCGCCCACCACGCGGCGATGGCCGGCGACCGGGCCGCGGCGAAGCGGCACGCCGTGCGGGCCGGGGATCGCGCCGCCCGACTCGGCGCCCACCGCGAGGCGGCCGAGCAGTACCGGCTGGCGCTGCGCTTCCTCGACGGCGGCGGGGCCGAACGCGACCGGCTGCTCAGCGCCCTGTCCTACGCGTGCTACCTCACCGACGACCTGGCCGAGGCCCTCGCGGCCCGGCTCAAGGCCATGGAGCTCGCCGAGCTCGACGGCGACCCGCGCGACCTCGGCCGGCACCAGCGCTGGGTGTCGCGGTTGTCGTGGTTCCTCGGCCGCAACGCCGACAGCGTCCGCTACGGCGCCCGGGCCGTCGCCACCCTCGAGCCGGGCGGCGATCATCCCGAACTGGCGATGGCCTACAGCAACCAGGCCCAGTTGGCCGTCCTCGCCGGCGACACCGCCGGCGCCGAACGGTGGGGCCGGCGCGCCCTCGACCTGGCGCGCCGCCTCGGCGACCTGGACACCGAGACCCACGCGTTGAACAACGTCGGCACCGCGCTGATGCAGGACGGCCACTGGCTCGAAGGACGGCAGCTGCTCGAGCGCAGTCTCGACCTGGCCCTCGCCCGCGACGCGCAGGAGCACGCGGCCCGCGCGTACACCAATCTCGGCAGCGTCGGCGACCTGGAGCGGCGCTTCGCCGAGGCCGAGGCCGACCTCGCGGCGGGCATCGCCTACTGCACCGAGCGTGACCTCGACTCGTGGCGGCACTACATGGGGGCGCACCTGGCGCACCTTCTCGCCGAGCAGGGCCGCCTCGACGAGGCCGGGGCCGTGGCGGCCGACGTGCTGCGGCACCCGCGGCTGGCGCCGATCACTGCCATCGTGGCCGGGACGGTCGCCGCCCAGGTCGCGCTGCGGCGGGGCGAGAACGTCGACGACCTCCTGGACGAGGTGTGGGCGCTCGCCCGCGGCACCGGCGAGGCCGAACGGCTCGTCCCGGTCGCGGCGGCTCTCGCCGAGCGCACCTGGCTGACCGGGGTCGGGGACCCCACCGAGGCCCTCGACATAGCCTGGGCCGCCACCGCCACCCACCCGCAGCCCTGGGAGGTCGGCGAGCTCGCCTGCTGGCGCGCTGTCATCGGGCTGCCGGCGTCGACCGACGCACCCGTCGCGGCGCCGTTCGCCCTGATGCTCGACGAGCGCTGGCTCGACGCGGCCGAGGCGTGGCGGGCGCTCGGCGCCGACCTGTGGCGGGCGCTGGCCCTCGCCCGCGTCCCCGCGCTCGACGCGGGGCGCAACGCCCTCGACCTCGTCGACCGGCTCGGGGCGCCCGCCGTGCGCGAGGCGATCCTGCGGCTGCGCCACGACACCGGCCTCCCCGTCCCGCGCGGGCCCAGGGCGGCCCGGCTCGCCAACCCGGCCGCGCTGACCGCGCGCGAGTCGGAGGTGCTCCACCTGCTCGCCGAGGGGCTGTCCAATGCCGACATCGCCGGGCGGCTCTACCTGTCGGAGAAGACCGTCGGCCACCACGTGTCGGCCGTGCTGCGCAAGCTCGGCGCACCGACCCGGGCCCGCGCCGTCGCGACCGCGCTCCGCACCGGGCTGCTCGCTCCGGCACCGGGGTCCGCGCCGCGAACATAGGGAATGCTCCCGATGTCCCACGCGGCCCGGCGCGGTGTGCTGGGTGGACCCGCGGAATCGCGGGCCGACACCTTGGGGAGCACGACATGCCACTGTTCATGGACGTCCACGATCTGGGCGACGCGGTCAGCATCGACGACGTCGCGAAGGCCCACGCCGCCGACCTGCAGACGCAGGGCGAGCACGGGGTGCACTACCTGCGGTACTGGGTCGACCAGGAGGCGGGCAAGATCTTCTGCCTGGTCGACGCCCCCGACGCCGAGGCGGCCAACACGGTGCACCGCGAGGCCCACGGCCTCGTCGCGGACTCGATCCACCCGGTCGTCGAGGGCGACTGATCGGTACCGTCGGGTCGGTGACCCGCGAGTGGACGACGCCGCGGCTGCGGCTCACGCCGGTCGCGGTCACCGACGCCGACGCGTTCGTCGCCCTCGAGATCGCGCTCCGCTCGCTCGAGACACCGCCGCGCGACGCGCCCGACCCCGTCACCTGGGCCGGCTACCTCGCGCAGTTCGTCGCAGTCTGGGACGACGGCCCCCTGGGCTACTGGACCGCCCGGCGGGACGGCGAGGTGGTCGGCTTCGGCGGCGTGAAGCCCAAGCGGTGGCGCGAGCGCGACTGCTGGAACCTCTACTACCGGCTGCACCCGAGCCGGCACGGCAGCGGTCTGGCCACCGAGCTCGCCCGCGCCGCCGTGGCCGCCGCGACCGTCACCCGTCCCGAGTGGCCGGTGCTCGTGGAGACGCGCCCGACCAATCCCGCCGCGTTGGCGGTCGCCGAGCGGGCCGGGCTGACCCGGCGACCCGACCTCGACGACGACGGCTGGGCCGTGCTCCTGCTCGAGCGGTGACGCCGCGGGCCTTCCCGCCCTAGTCTCCTGACATGAGCGAGGTGCGTCCGCCGAACCGAGTCGACCTCGAGGACGCGCAGTGGGGCATGGCCGACGCCACCGAGAAACGTCCCGCCTCCCCCGAACGGCTCGCCTACGAGGCCTGGATGCGGGGCGAGCGGACATTCCAGATCGACCTCGTGATCAGCCGGGACGAGGGCTTCGTGCATCCGACCAGGGGTCCGGCGACCCGTACGCGTCGGGTCGAGTCGGACGAGAACGTCATCGACAAGATCGAGGAGCAGGGCTGGCGGCTCGAGCACGTCGCGCTCGCGCACGCCCAGACCGGCTCGATCGGGCACGAGGGCTACCCCTGGTTCGCGTTCCACGGCAAGCACACCGCGCTCTACATCTTCCGCCGGGTCGAGCAGACGCCGAACATCGTCGGACCGGGGCTCTGACCCCGCCGCCGGTCACGGCGGCACCGACTCGGCACGGCGATTCGTCACCATATGCGACCGACCCTGGTGATCGGTGATCTCCAGGGGTACCGTCCGGGCCGGAAATCGGCCGCTGCGGCCGATGCGCCGACGCCCCGATCGCCGACGCTCCTTCCCGCTCGAAGGGAGGTAGCGGCTCGTCCAACCAGCCCGGCGTCGTGACGACCTCTGCCGGTCCCGACGCCGCGTCTCGACGAAGGGACATCACGGTGAATCGATCCATCGCAGCAGGTCTCACGGCGGTCGCCGCCCTCACGCTCGTCGGCCTCGGCCTGCCGGGCGCCACGTCCGCCGGCGGGGCCACCGCCACGACCCTCGGCGTGCACACCTCGCTGTGCCTCAGCCGGTCGTCCATGTGCGCCGACATGTACGACAACCCGGCGGGTGGTTACGTCGGTCACGACGAGCCGTCGCTCGAGTTCAAATCGGGCATCGCGGGGTCGGGCAACGACATCACCTACACGATGACGCTGCCGAAGGACCCGCCCGTGCGGCCGCGCCAGGACGGCAGCGGCGGCACCTGGAACTTCCAGCTGCGCCCCACGTTCTGGTTCGGGCTGACGCTGTGCGACTCCGAGTCCTCGCCCGAGTTCACCAAGATCTGCACGCCCGACTCCGACGGCAACAACCTCGTCGGGACGAACCCGGCAGCCCCGGACTACATCGGCAAGCACCCCGGCAACGCCTACATGGAGTTGCAGTTCTACGGCCCGGGCTACGTGCCACAGTTCGAGGGCTTCGGCTGCTCGGCCCACTCGTACTGCGCGGCCATCACCATCGACTCGCGCACCCAGGACCAGAACACCGGGATCGAGAACAACGCCGACTGCAACAACTACATCCTCGGCGGACCGGAGCCGATCAACTGGGCCTACATCACGAAGTCCGGCCTGCCCCAGGCCCCGGCCAACCCGCTGTTCACCGGAACCTTCGCCGCCCCGAACCTCAGCGCGGTGACCCCGGACCTCACCAAGGACCTGCTCATGACGCCGGGCGACCGGGTCCGCGTCCACATGTACGACACCGCGGCCGGGCTGCGCATCGACCTGAACGACCTGACCCGGGGCCGGCACGGCTCCATGACCGCGTCGGTCGCCAACGGTTTCGGGCACATCCTGTACGAGCCGAGCTCGACGACGTGCCACATGGCGCCCTACGCCTTCCACCCGGAGTACTCGACCGCCGACCCGCGGGGCAACACGTGGTCGGCGCACACGTACAACGTGGCGATGTCCGACGAGATCGGGCACTTCGAGAACTGCCTGCAGCTCGACGCCAACCTCAACTGCGCCGTCGCGCCGAACGGCCAGGCCCTCGACGAGGACGACTCGTCCTGCGTGCCCGGCTCGGACTCGACCCTCATCCACATCAACGGCTGCTTCGCCTCGGACGAGGACTTCGACGGCCAGTCCTACCGGCTCGACTGGCCCGGGACGGATCCGAACGTGAACCGCGACCGGAAGCTGCACCCGACCTCGGTGCTGTTCACCAGCCCACTGGCCAACGGCCGGTCGAACTACTCGACGATCGCGTTCGAGACCGACCTGCCGCGCATCGAGGCGGGCGACTCGCAGGACACTCCGCCGTTCTGCGATCGCAACACCGGTGCGAACTGCGTCAACCCGCCATCCGGCGCGGCGTTCTACCCGTTCTTCTCGACCCGGACGGTCGGCGACGTCTGCACCTGGCAGGAGGGCGGCCGCTACATCCCGGGCACGACGCACCTGTTCGGCGGCAACTCGGCCGCGGAGTTCGGTCCGTTGCTGAGCACGGTGTACCCGGTGGCGGGCCCCACCACGGTCACGCGCTTCAACAACTTCAACAGCGGTGATCGCCGCAACCCCTGTCAGCAGTCGCGAAACCACTGAAAGGTTCGGGCCGGACGGGACCGTACCTTCGGGTCCGGTCCCGTCCGGATCATCCGCGCGACGTGATCCAGTCGTCGACGATCCCGGCCAGTACCGGCATCGGCACCGAGCCGCTGTCGAGCAACGCGCCGTTGAAGGCGGGCAGGTCGAACGCGTCACCGAGCGCCGCCTCGGCCTTCGCCCGCAGCCGCAGGATCTCGCGCTGCCCGGCGAGGTAGGCCAGCGCCTGGCCGGGCCAGGCGATGTAGCGGTCGATCTCGTTGGCCAGGAAGCTCTCCGGCAGCGCGACGTGCTCGACCACGTACTCGACGGCGCGGGCCCGGCTCCAGCCGAAGGCGTGCAGGCCGGTGTCGACGACGAGGCGCGCCGCGCGGTGCATCTCGATGTAGACCGACCCGATCTCGGCCCGCACGTCGCTGTAGAGCCCGAACTCGCCGGCCAGCCGTTCGGCGTAGAGCCCCCAGCCCTCGGCGTGCACGGTGATGGTCAGCTGCTGCAGCAGCGGCAGGTCGTCGAGCACCTGGGTGCGGGCGACCTGCGAGTGGTGGCCGGGCACCGTCTCGTGGAAGGCGACGGCCTCGAGATCCCAGCCGGCGCCGGCCGTCGGGCGCAGGGTGTTGAACCAGAACGTGCCCGGCCGGCTGCCGTCCTGCTGCGGACGCGTGTAGTGCGGCGCCATGCCCGACTCGCCGACCGTCGCCGGCATCGGCGTGACGGCACAGGGTTCGGGCAGCGGCGGCGGCATCATCTCGGCCGCGCGGGCCTCGGCCCGGGCGACCGCGGTGCGGGCCGCGGCCAGCGCCGACTCGGCGTCGAGCTCGCTCGCCGACGCGCGCACGGCGGCGATGACGGCGGGCAGGTCGGCCGGCCCGATCCGCGCCCCGAGGTCGAGGGCCCGGGCCTCGAGCCGCTCGACCTCGGCGAGCCCGATCGCGTGCAACTCCTCGGCGGTCAGCGGCAGGGTGGTGTGGAAGGCGATCGCGCGCAGGTAGTCCTCGTCGCCGCCGGGCAGCGCGCCGAGGCCGGCCTGCTCGTCCGACCGGGCGTGCGGCCGCAGCTCGACCAGCAGGTCGCACCAGCGCCGCACGGCCGGCAGCACCTCGTCGACGACGATGCGATCCCGCTCGGTCGACCACTGCGCGGTGCCGTCCCACCCGGCCGGCGGGGCCGGGGTGGTGAACGCCGCCGGCACGTCGGCGGCCAGGGTGCGCTCGGCCCAGTCCACGGCCTGGTCGACGAGCGAGCCGACCGGCGCCCGGCCCTTGGTCCGCCCCTCGGCGAGGCGGGCGGTGCTCGCGTCGATCCAATCGGCGAGCCCGGCCAGGCGCGACAGGTAGTCCCGGGCCGCCCGCTCGTCGGGCAGCACCGTGCGCGCGGCGAGCGCGAAGATCATCGGGGGGCCGGCGATCGGCATGGCGCTGACGGTGTACTCGATCTCGCCGGCGGCGATGGCGAGGCGGCGCCGCTCGCACGTCGCCCGGACCACGGCGAGGGTGACCCGCTCGGCGGCGTCGGCCGGCTCGACCTCGTCGCACCGGGCCGCGAAGGCAGCGAGGTCCGCGTCGAGGGCCTGCTCGGCCGCGGCGGACGGGTCGGGCACGAGCGCGTCGTACTCGCGCAGCCCGAGCCCGGTGCCCAGGAACGGGTCGGCGTCGAGCAGGCGCCGGGCGAGGTCGTCCGCAAGGCGGCGGACCGGGCTCGCGTCGTCGGAGGTGTAGATCGTCACCGTTTCATCCTGGCCGCGCGGGCACGTCGAAGTACACACGTTCGCGACGTGGTGGAAGTTCGTGCCGCCCGCGGCCCGGACGCTCGGCCGGACGCGCCCGTCGGCCGGGCGGGCGGTAGCTTCCGGGCATGGAGACGCTGCGCACGCCTGACGACCGCTTCGCCGACCTGCCCGACTTCGGTCACGAGCCGCACTACGCCGACGTTCCCGACCAGGACGGCGGCACGCTGCGGATGGCCTGGGTCGAGGCCGGCCCGGCCGACGGCGAGCCGGTGCTGCTGCTGCACGGCGAGCCGTCGTGGTCGTTCCTGTACCGCACGATGATGCCGGTGCTGGCCGGCGCCGGGCTGCGGGCGATCGCCCCCGACCTGGTCGGCTTCGGCCGCTCGGACAAGCCGACCGAGATCGGCGACCACAGCTACGCCCGGCACGTCGAGTGGATGCGCTCCCTGGTGTTCGACGTGATGGGGCTCGACGGCGTCACCCTGGTCGGACAGGACTGGGGTGGACTCATCGGGCTGCGCCTGGCCGCGGAGCACCCCGAGCGGTTCGCCCGCCTCGTCGTCGCCAACAGCGGGCTGCCGACCGGCGATCACCCGATGCCCGAGATCTGGCACCAGTTCCGGGCGGCGATCCAGACGGCGCCCGTGGTCGACGTCGCCCGGTTCGTGGCCAGCGGGTGCGCCCGGCCGATGTCCGACGCGGTCGCGGCCGGCTACGACGCCCCGTTCCCGGACGAGTCGTTCAAGGCCGGCCCGCGGGCGATGCCCGGGCTCGTCCCGACCGGTCCGGACGATCCGGCGACCGAGGCCAACCGGGCCGCGTGGGGCGTGCTGGCCGCGTCACCGACCCCGGTGCTCGTCGCGTTCTCCGACGGAGACCCGATCACCGGCGCGATGCGCCCGATCCTCGAGAAGGTCCTGCCGGGCGCGCAGGGCCGCGAGCACCCGACCGTCACGAACGCCGGGCACTTCCTGCAGGAGGACGCCGGCCCCGAGCTCGCCGCGCACATCGTGACCTTCGTCGAGGCGACCCCGGCCGCCCGATAGCCTCTGCCCCATGCTGCTGAGCGACCGCGACATCCGCGCCGAGGTCGGCTCCGGCCGCCTGGCCGTGGAACCCTGGGAGGACGGGCTCGTCCAGCCGTCGAGCGTCGACGTCCGGCTCGACCGGTTCTTCCGGGTCTTCAACAACTCGCGCTACACCCACATCGACCCGGCCGAGCAGCAGGACGACCTCACCGCGCTCGTCGAACCCGAGGGCGAGGAGCCGTTCGTCCTGCACCCGGGCGAGTTCGTGCTCGGCTCGACGCTCGAGGTCGTGACGCTGCCCGACGACCTCGCCGGTCGGCTGGAGGGCAAGTCGTCGCTGGGCCGGCTCGGCCTGCTCACGCACTCGACGGCGGGCTTCATCGACCCCGGCTTCAACGGCCACATCACCCTCGAGCTGTCCAACGTGGCCAACCTGCCGATCATGCTGCACCCGGGCATGAAGATCGGCCAGCTGTGCCTGTTCCGGCTGTCCAGCCCGGCCGAGCACCCGTACGGATCGGCGGTCTACGGCTCGCGCTACCAGGGCCAGCGCGGGCCGACCCCGAGCCGGTCGTACCTGAACTTCAAGCGCTGGCCGACGCAGTAGCTCAGCTGCGCACGATGCGCACCGTCGCGGCCCAGCGCGCGGCGACCTCGACGTCGCCGCTCACCACCGCCTCCGACGGCCGGTTCCACACCCAGCGGTAGACCTCCGACGACGTGCCCCGCACGATCGCGTCGGCATCACCACCCTCGGTCTCGCTGATGACGTTGCGCTCGCCGCCGAACCGGATGCGCCAGGACGGCCCGTCGGTCAGCTCGAGGGCCAGCGTGCCGGGGGTCGGCACCGCGAAGGGACGCCCCCGGCCGAAGCCGAGCAGCAGTTCGGCGATGCCGTCCTGGGCCAGGTCGCTCGCGAATTCGGGCACCTCGCCGGCGGCGGCCCCGGCGTCGGCCCGGTGGATCGCCGTCTCGTGGGCCTGACGCCGGGCCCAGAAGTGCCGCGCACTGTCGGCCTTCATCAGCGTCGGCACCTTCAGGTCGGCCGGCGCCGCGCGCAGCGTCTCGACCAGGTCGGCGTGCCCGGCCAGGAACCACTCGAGCACGTCGGCGTCGTCCGGGCCGCCGTCGGTGAGGTCGCCCGCCGTGTCGATCGCGGTGACCTCACCGCGCAGGATCGCCGTCGCCCACCGGTGCGCCCCGCTCGTGTGCCGCACCAGCTGCCCGACGTTCCAGTCCAGGTAGGGCACCGCTTGCTCGACCCCGGCCCGGCGCGCGGACTGCACGAGCCGCGGCCCCTCGGCGTCCAGGTGATCGATCAACGTGGCGGCATCCATCGCTGGATCGTCGCACGCAGGCGACGAGCCCGCGGATCAGCTGGGCTTGACCTCGTCCAGGCGGCCGGTCGCGACGTCGAAGACGAAACCGCGGATCGAGTCCTTCTTCGGGACGAAGGGGCTGGTCCTGATCCGGTCGATCGACTGGCGGACGTCGATCTCCACGTCGTCGAACGCCTCGGCCGACCACGACGGCTTGATGCCGGTCTCGTCCTGGATCGACTTCTTGAACGCGTCGTCGGTGAAGGTCAGCATGCCGCAGTCGGTGTGGTGGATGAGGATGATCTCCTCGGTGCCGAGCAGCCGCTGGCTGATCGCGAGCGAGCGGATCTCGTCCTCGGTGATCACGCCGCCCGCGTTGCGGATCACGTGCGCCTCGCCCTCCTTGATGCCGAGCGCGCCGTGCACGTTCAACCGGGCGTCCATGCAGGCGACGATCGCGACGTGCTTCGCCGGTGGCAGTGGCAGCGGGCCGGAGAACGACTCGGCGTAAAGGGCGTTGTTGGCCAGGTACTCATCGGTGACGCGCGAAGAGCCCGCGGATCAGAGCGAGTGCATCCAGTTGTGGGTGTCGGCGACCTGGCCGGTCTGCAGGGCGAGCAGGCGCTCGCGCAGCTGCATGGTCACCGGGCCCGGGGTGCCGTCGCCGACGGTCCACTCGCCGGTCGCGCTCTTGACCGAGCCGACGGGGGTGATGACGGCGGCGGTGCCGCACGCGAACACCTCGGTGATGGCGCCGGAGGCGTTGCCGGCCTGCCACTCGTCGGTCGAGATCTTGCCCTCCTCCGCGGTGTAGCCGAGCTCGCCGGCGAGGGTGAGCAGCGAGTCGCGGGTGACGCCGGGCAGCAGCGTGCCGGTGAGCGCGGGCGTGACGATCCGGGCCGACGGGCCCGAGCCGTGCACGAAGTACAGGTTCATGCCGCCCATCTCCTCGACCCACCGGTGCTCGGCGGCGTCGAGCCAGACGACCTGGTCGCAGCCCTGCTCGGTGGCGTAGGCCTGGGCGACGAACGCGGCGGCGTAGTTGCCGGCGCACTTGGCCTCGCCCGTGCCACCAGGGGCGGCGCGGGTGTACTCGGTCGACAGCCACACCTTCACCGGCTTGATGCCGCCACTGAAGTACGCGCCGGCCGGCGAGGCGATGAGCAGGTAGGTGTACGAGCTGGACGGCTTGTTGACGCCGAGCCCGACCTCGGTCGCGATCATGAACGGGCGGAAGTAGAGCGACTCGTCGGGGTTGGCCGGCACCCAGGCGCGGTCGACCTCGGCCAGCGCGCGCAGCGACTCGACGAACAGCTCCTCGGGCAGCTCGGCCATCGCCAGCCGTCGGGCCGACCGCTGGAACCGCTTCGCGTTCGCCTCGGGGCGGAAAGTCGCGATCGAGCCGTCGGCCTGCCGGTAGGCCTTGAGCCCCTCGAAGATCTCCTGGCCGTAGTGCAGCGCCGAGGTCGCGGGGTCGAGCGAGAGCGGGCCGTACGGCACGACGCGGCCGGGACCCCAGCCGTCGGCCTCGGTCCAGTCGATGCGGACCATGTGGTCGGTGAAGTAGCGGCCGAAGCCCGGCGCGGCCAGGATCTCGGCCCGCTCGGCCTCGCTACGGGGGTTGGGGTTGCGTTCGACGCTGAACGACGCAGTGCTCTGGCTCATAGTCGGTCATCCTAGGACTTCCAGCCGAGAGAGAAACGAGCCCTTCAGCCTCCGATGGCTGTGTGGGCGGTGAGGATGGAGACCAGCGTGCCCACCTCGTCGTCCGATGCGGAGAGCGCGACGGCCGGCAGCGACTTGGTCAGCATCTCGAGCAACTGCTCGCGCCCGAAGGTGCGCGACTCCGTCCAGCGGATGACGCACTCCTCGACGTAGGCCACCCAGCCGTGGACGGCCAGCACCGCCCGGTCGCTGAGTTCGAGACCGAGTTCGCCGATGACGTCGATGACGCGCTGGGCCATCGTCGCGCGGGTGTGGTCGAAGATCGCCCGCATCTCGAGGTCGGCGCTGGCCGCCCCGCGGACGAGCGACTTGTAGTTGTCCGGGTTCTCCTCGACGTAGTCGATGAAGCGCGACAGCGCCCCGCGGAGCGCCTCGACCGGCGGCAGCGAGGTGTCGGGCTCGGTTCGCTCGATCATCGCCGCGGCGGCGGCCCGGGCGACCTCGACGTGGAAGTCCTGCTTGGAGGAGAAGTAGTGGAACAGCAGCCCGCGTGAGATGCCGGCCGTCTGCGCGATGAGCTCGACCGACAGCTCGTCGAGCCGCCGGGTGGCCAGCATCTCGACGCCGAGTTCGATGAGCTGGGCGCGCCGGGCCTCCGGGCTCAGCCGCACGCGCTTGGTCGCCGTCATGCCGATCATCGTAACTCGCTATTGAACGTGAGCCAACTATCTATTGACTGACGTTCAATGAGCTTTTACGCTCGACACCATGACCCAGGCACCCACTCGCCCGACGAGGACCCCGCGACGCAAGCCGGTCAACGGCTCCCACCCCCGCCGCCACGTCGGCGTGCTGATCATCGGCAGCGGCTTCGCCGGTCTCGGCGCGGCGATCCGGCTCGTGAAGGACGGTCGCGACGACTTCCTCGTCATCGAGCGGGGCCGCGAGGTCGGCGGCACCTGGCGCGACAACACCTATCCGGGGGCGGCCTGTGACGTGCCCTCACACCTGTACTCCTACAGCTTCGAGCTGAACCCGACCTGGTCGCGCTCGTTCTCGCCGCAGCCCGAGATCCAGGACTACCTGCGCTCGGTCGCGGCCAAGTACGACGTCGCCGACAAGCACCTGTTCGACACCGAGGTCACCCTCGCCCGGTGGGACGAGGCGACGAGCCGCTGGCTGGTCGACACCACCAACGGCGACTTCAGCGCCGACGTCCTCGTCGGCGCGGTCGGCGCCCTGTGCGAGCCGAACCTGCCCGACATCGTGGGCATCGAGAACTTCGAAGGCGAGATCTTCCACTCGGCCCGCTGGAACCACGACGCCGACCTCGCCGGCAAGCGGGTGGCCATCATCGGCACCGGCGCCTCGGCGATCCAGATCGGCCCGGCCATCGCCGGCACGGTCGGCCACCTCGACGTCTACCAGCGCACCGCGCCGTGGGTGATGCCGCGGCACGACCGCGCCTACTCGGGGCTCGAGAGCTTCGCCTACAAGAACGTGCCCCTCCTGCAACGCGCCGCCCGCGAGGCGATCTACTGGGGCCGCGAGGCCTACGTGCTGGGTTTCGCGTTCCAGCCCAGGATCCTGCAGGCGGCCCAGAAGGTGGCCGAGCGCAACATCGCCAAGGGCATCAAGGCCGACACCGCTGACGGGGCAGAACTCCGCGCGAAGGTCACCCCCGACTGGCAGATCGGCTGCAAGCGCATCCTCATCTCCAACACCTGGTACCCGATGCTGGCGCAGGACAACGTCGACCTCGTCACCGACGGCATCGCCGAGATCCGCGGCAACGCGATCGTCAGCACCGACGGCACCGTGCGCGAGGTCGACGCGATCGTGGTCGCCACCGGCTTCCACGTCACCGACTCCCCGACCTATCAGCGCATCATCGGCAAGGACGGCCGCTCGCTCGCCCAAGTGTGGGACGAGCAGGGCCAGCAGGCCTACAAGGGCGCCGCGGTCGCCGGCTTCCCGAACATGCTCTTCGTCGTCGGCCCCAACACCGGCCTCGGGCACAGCTCGATGGTCTACATGATCGAGTCGCACCTGAACTACCTGTCCAGCGCGTTGAAGACCATGGATCAGCAGAGGCTGGCGACGTTCGAGGTCACCGAGGCGGCGCAGCGGGAGTTCAACGAGAACCTGCAGTCCCGCATGGGCCGCACGATCTGGAAGACCGGCGGCTGCGCGAGCTGGTACCTCGACAAGCACGGCAACAACACGACACTCTGGCCGGGCTTCACCTTCGCCTTCCGCCAGCAGACGCGACGCTTCGACGTCGCGGCCTACGACACCACCGAGCGCGCGGGCGCGGTCGTCCCGATCGCCGCGAGCGCCTGACACCCCCGTCCGCACCACCGCCTGATCCCCCGTTCGAACCATCGAAGGAGCAACAGTCATGACCGACGTCAAGGGCAAGGTCGCCGTCGTCACCGGAGCCGGATCGGGCATCGGCCGCGCGCTGGCCTACGACCTCGCACGCCGCGGCGCCAAGCTGGCGATCAGCGATGTCGACGAGACCGGGCTGGCCGAGACGGTCAAGCAGGTGCGGGTGATCGGCGCGCCGGTGCACTCGACCCGCCTCGACGTCACCGACCGGGACGCCGTGCTCGCCTACGCCGACACCGTCCGGGCCGAGTACGGGGTTGTCAACGTCGTCATCAACAACGCCGGCATTGCCTTCACCGGCGACGTCGAGCACATGTCGTTCGCCCAGATCGAGAAGGTCATGGACGTCGACTTCTGGGGCGTCGTCAACGGCACCAAGGCCTTCCTGCCGCACCTGATCGAGTCGGGCGACGGCCACGTCGTCAACATCTCCTCGCTGTTCGGCCTGCTCGCGGTGCCGGGGCAGAGCGCGTACAACGCGGCCAAGTTCGCGGTACGCGGCTTCACCGAGGCGCTGCGCCAGGAGATGCTCGTCGCCGGTCACAACGTGCAGGTCACCTGCGTGCACCCCGGCGGCATCAAGACCGCGATCGCCCGCAACGCCGGCGCGGTCGAGGGCCACGACGCCGCCTCGCTCGCCGAGTTCTTCGACGCCAAGCTGGCCAAGACGTCGCCGGAGTCGGCGGCCAGGTCGATCCTGCGGGCCGTCTCGCGAAACCGGCCCCGGGCCGTCGTCGGCCTCGACGCCAAGTTCCTCGACATCGCCATCCGGGTGCTCGGCCCGGCCTACCAGCGCCTGCTCGTCCGCGGCGCGGGTCGCGTCATGCCGAGCGCGTCGGCCCAGGCCGCGGCCACGGCGCCGGCCCCGTCGCAGACGAAGGCCAGCGCCTGACCGCTCGCCCGGCTACTCGAACTTCACCGACTTGTCGGAGAACTGTTCGACCATGGACTTGATGGTCCCCTCGTGCGCGGGCGGGACGCCGGTGAAGACCAGCTTGCCGGCGCCGAAGGTCGCGCGGGCCACCTGGAAGGTGCCGTGGGCGTAGTCCTGTTGCTGCCGCACCCAGTCGGCGTAGCCGTGCTGGTCGCCGAGCAGCATCAGGAACCCGCCGATCTCCCAGGTGGCATCGGTGTCCTCGTCGAGGTCCTTGACGTAGCGCTGGTTGACGTCGGCGACGTTCTGCCGGTCGGTGTCCGACGGGTACCAGACGGCGGTCGTCGCCCGGCCCTGGTCCCACGCGTAGATGCCGGGGTCGCGGAGCAGGACGTCCTTCTCCCCCTGGCCGAGTGCGTCGAACCACTTCTCGAACCCGGCCGGGTCGATCTGGGCCATCTGCAGCGCGTTCGCCACGGCGTCGTCCGGGTTCGTGCCGAGGAAGGACTCACCCAGCGCGTCGCCCCGGGCGGTGTCGACCGCACCCTGGGTCGTGGCGTCGAAGCCCTCGGTGACGGTGCACGCGATCCAGTGCAGGTCCTGGCCCTTGTAGACGCCGAGGATGCCGTCGCACGTGTGCTCGCGCGGGCCCGCGACCGCGCCGGTGATCATGCGCGGATCCTTCGGGCAGGTGGCCTCCGTGCCCGTGCACAACTGCGGCTTCGCGCCCAGGTTCGAGCCGACGAGCAGCAGCGTGTTGCCGCCCCAGTCGTTGTTCGGGTCGACGAGGCCCTGCCGCTGGCCCTCGGTCAGCGCCTCCAGCCCGAGGTTGTAGGTCACCCCGGTGTCGTCGATCGGCGGCCACGGCTGCGACATGCTGCCGAAGTTGTCCAGCAACCCCTTGGTGACGACGAGCGACTGGCCGGTGTCGGCGTAGTACTGCAGCGTCGTGCCCGCGCTCAGCGCGCAGACCTCCATCTTGGCTCCGTCGGCCGGGCTGAACCCGCCGTGGCCGAGAATCACGTATCCCATCGGCAGACCTTTGATTCCGGTCGCGGTCGCCCCGACCGCGGCATCACGTCCGAGAATTTCGGCGCCCCGCGAGGTGCGTCAATGCGCCGAGTGGATCTGGGGCGGATTGTCTGCCCGTTCGTGCACCGCTCCGGGCGGGAACCCTCCGGGTCGACGAGGGGTTGTAGGGACAGGAGGTCGTCATGACGTTGGGCAAGGTAGTGCTGGCGCTGCTCGCCATCTGGATTCTGCTCGGGATCATGGGGCTGATCATCAAGGGCCTGTTCTGGCTCTTCGTGATCGCCCTCGTGGCCTTCGGGTTCACCCTCGCCGGCTCGGCCCGGCGGGGACTCACCCGACGCTGAGTTCGGCAAGCAGGGTGAGCTCGCCCGTGCGCGCTGGCGTAGCCGCCGCAGCGGCATGATCGGTCGTCTCGGGGGCGGTGTCGGCGACGAGGGCGAGCGGGTGCCCAGCTAGTCCGTCGGGTTCGGTGGCGGGGGCTGGTTGAGCGGTGCGTGCCATTCGATGACGGTCCCGGTGGGTTCGTTGCTGTGCCAGGTGAAGGTGCCGCCGAGTTGTTCAGCGCGGGCGCGCAAGTTCGCTAGTCCGCTGCTTCGGTCCAATCGGTTGAAGCCGAGGCCGTTGTCGGCGATCTTGATGTCGATCTGTTCCGGGTCGACAGTGACGGTGACGGTGACTGCGCTGGCCTCGGCATGCTTCGTAATGTTCGACAGAGACTCGGTGATGACGGCGAGGACTTCGCCGGACATGTCAGCGGGCAGGTCGAGGGGGCCGGACAGAACGACGGTGGGGTTGAACCCCAGGATCATCGCCGCGCGGCCGGCGATCTCGGTGATGGCTGTCGCCGTCTCCGCGTCCGTGAGGCCGTGGGTCAGGTGGAAGATCGATTTCCGCAGCGCGACGATCGCTTTGTCGATGGTGTCGATCGCCAACTCGACGCGCTCTGCCGGACCTGGCTCGATCGTCGTGGCCACGGCGGCCAGCTGCAGGCTCGCGCTGTAGAGGCTTTGGATGATCGTGTCGTGCAGGTCCGCGGCGATGCGTTCCCGTTCGCGCGCCAAGACGAGCGGCTCGAAGGCTGCGCGCGTGGCTGCCTCGGCCACTACTCGGGCTGTGGTGTCGGTGACGACCGCGAAGAAGCCCTGGACCTTCCCGTCGACGGAGTGGGGAACGTAGACGCCTTCGGAGTAGCGGACGCTGCCCGCCGCATCCACCGTGGTTGCGTCGAAGTCCTGCTCCTCACCGTGCAGCACAGCCCGGACGTGCGGCATTCCATGTTCGGTGTCCTCGGGGCTCCCCGCGAACTGGATGTCGGTCCCGACCACACCTGGTTCGGCGGCCTGGAACCACGCGACGTAGGTGTTGCTGGCGAACTTGTTGCGCAGTTCAGCGTCGAAGTAAGCCACCATCGGCGGCTGGTCACGAAGCGTCGTAACCAGATCCTGAAGCACCTCCCCACGCGGCGGTTCGGCGTTCTCAGGTGGCTGCACACTCCCACCTTCGACCTTTACGGCGACAAGCAGCAAGGGCTCAACGCTCCATCCCAATTGGGCCGACGGACCCGCGCGACCGCACCAGCAACCGGGCGATCATCGGCATGATGCACACCGTTCGCCGCCCGGGCTGCGGACGGATTGCGACGCAACCAAGCCAGCGCCGTAGCGGACGCGCCGGGCCCCGGGCGACGCTGAACCTGCTGCCGCGCCTCCGCGGCGCATCGTGCGGTGGAGGCGAGCGGACATCGCGGTGTGTAGCTCAGGTGTGTTTACACCGTCATACAAACCTGGGCCGCACAGTACTGCCCGAACCTCGGCCGATTACGCACATCCAGCTCGTCTCGCGGCCGAACCGGTCCGGCCGCTGAGGCCTACCAGGCCGGCCGCAGCGGGCCGGTGCGGTCGAGCGCGCCGAGGAGCCCGTAGAGCGACTTGAGGCCGGCGGCACCGAGGGTCGGGCGCCACGCGGCGACCGCCTCCGCCGCCGCCTCCTCCGTCGCCGCGGCGCACGCCCGGCCCCGCGCGGTCAGCGTGAGCAGCCGCCGCCGGGCGTCGTTCGGGTCGGCCACCCGCTTCACGTGCCGCCGGCCGACGAGCACCTCGACCAGCTGGCTGGCCGCCTGCTTGGTGACGCCCAACTGCTCGGCGACATCGAGCACCGTCGTGTCACCCTGGCCGATCCGCACCAGCGCGAACCCCTGAGCCGGACGCACCGCCGCGTGACCGCGGCGCGCCAGGCCCTCCTGGATGCCGTCGACGACGAGGGTCGCGGCGTTCAGCACGGTCAGGGCAAGATCGGTGTCGCGCTTGGTCATGCAGACACCCTGGCACAGTGGTCAACGCTCTGGACCATCTGGTCCAGCACCTTGACGATCATGCAACGATGACCCCAAGCCCGCATCCTGTCCGGGGACTACCCGCACCGGGTCGACGAATCGACCGACCCCTCGTGTCCACCGTGCGCGGTTTCGGTGACGCCGTGGGCAATGCCGCCGACGGGATCGTCGACTGGTTCGCCCGCCGGGCGCGCGAGACGGGACCCGATCAGCCGGGCTGAGCGACCGGTCGCACCGTCCCGGCGAGGTGCGGCTTGCCCGACTTCGCCGCCCGAACGTCCAACTCCCAACCGGCGTCGTCGCGGGTCGCCGCGATGGCGACCGTCGACGGCAGCGGCACCGGCAGCTTGAACGCGACCTCGGCGGTGAACGAATCGTCGAGCCGACCCTCGAGCGTGGCCAGCGTGCGGGCCTTGAGCCACATACCGTGCGCGATGGCCGAGGAGAACCCGAACGCCCGCGCGGTGAGCCCGTGCAGGTGGATCGGGTTCCGGTCACCCGACACCGCGCCGTAGCGGCGGCCGATGTCGTCGGGCACGCGGACCAGCGCGAGCGGGCCGTCCTGCGGCGCGAGCTCGGTCCGCTTCTTCTCCTTCGACGCGTCGTCGGCCGCCTTGCCGCGGCGCAGGTAGGTGCTGCGCCCCGTCCATACCGTCTCGCCGGCGACGCTCGCCTCGGCCAGCAGGTCGAACTGCCGACCGGCCGCGTGCGGGCGCAGGTCGGCCGCGCGCACCGTGAACGACACCGTCTCGTCCGAGCGCACCCGGCGCAGCTGCGTGATCGAGTTCGCGACGTGCACCATGCCGACCAGCGGGAACGGGAACGCCTGCTCGGTCATCAGCGCCACCGACAGCGGGAACGCGAGGACGTGCAGGTAGGTCGGCGGCAGCACGTCGGACACCCCGAACCCGCACACCTTCTGGTACGCCACGAGGTGATCGGCGTCGACCGTCTGGTCGGCCAGCGTGTACGTCGACCCGGGCAGGGCCGAGCCGCGGTGCAGCGGCCCGGTCACCGCCGCCCGGGCGTAGAGCGGCAGCAGGGACGGCGGGCTGGTGAGAGCCGGCATTACGCTCCCACGAGGTTCTGGCCGCACACCCGCAGCACCTGACCGTTGACACCACCGGCGCCGGGCGAGGAGAGCCACGACACGGCCTCGGCGACGTCGATCGGCAGGCCGGCCTGCTGCAGCGACGACAGGCGCCGCGCGACCTCGCGGGTGGCCAGCGGCATCTTGGCCGTCATCTCGGTGTCGATGAAGCCGGGCGCGATGGCGTTGATCGTCGAGTCGCCGTGCGCGGCGAACGCCGCCGCGGAGGAGCGGACGAGCCCGAGCACGCCGGCCTTCGTCGCGCCGTAGTTGGTCTGCCCGCGGTTGCCCGACAGCCCGGTGGTCGACGACAGGCAGACCACCCGCGCCTGGGCGTTGAGCTGGTCGCTGCCGAGCAGCGCGGCGTCGATGCGCAGCTGTGATTCGAGGTTGACCGCGATGACCGAGTCCCACTGCTCCGGCTTCATGTTGGCCAGCAGCTTGTCCCGGGTGATCCCGGCGTTGTGGACGAGGACGTCGAGGCCCTTCGTGTGCGCGGCCAGGTGCTCGAGCAGCCGCTCCGGCGCCTTGTCCGACGCGACGTCGAGGTGCAGGGCGGTGCCGCCGACCCGGTTGGCGACCTTGGCCAGCGCCTCGCCGGCCGAGGTCAGGTCGGCGACGATGACGTGCGCGCCGTCGCGGGCGAGCACGCCGGCGATGGCGGCGCCGATGCCGCGGGCCGCGCCGGTCACCAGGGCGGTCTTGCCGGCCAGCGGCTGGTCCCAGTCCTTCGGGGCCGGCGCCTTGCCGGCGCCGAGCAGCAGCGGCTGGCCGTCGACGTAGGCCGACTTGCCGGAGAGGAAGAAGCGCAGCGCCGAGGCCAGCGACGCGTCGTCGGCGACCCAGAGCAGGTTCGCGGTGGCACCGCGGCGCAGCTCCTTGGCCAGCGAGCGGACGATGCCGTCGAGGGCCTGGCGGGCGGCGTCGGCGGTGATGTCGGCGCCGTCGGTCGGGGTGCCGAGCACGATGACCCGACCCGACGAGCCGAGCGCCTTGAGCCCGGGCGCCAGGAACTCCCGCAGCCCGGAGAGGTCGCGCGGCGTGGCCACCGACCGGGCGTCGAGGACGACGGCGGCGAGCCGGTCGGTCTCGCCGAGGGTGTCGAGCACCTCGGCGCCGGCCGTCGTCAGCAGCTTGCGCAGCGCGGCAGTCGGCTTGCCCGACGTCGAGCCGAGCAGCAGCGGGCCGGGCAGCAGCGGGTCCCCCGCGCTGTAGCGGCGCAGCACCGAGGGGCGCGGCAGCCCGACGCGCGAGGCGACGGCCGAGCCGACGGGCGAGTTGACGAGATTCAGGTACCGGTCCGACATGTCACGCCTCCAGAATCGCAACGACGCCCTGGCCACCGGCGGCGCAGATCGAGATCAGCCCTCGGCCGGAGCCCTTCTCATGCAGCATCTTGGCCAGCGAGGCCACGATGCGTCCACCGGTCGCGGCGAACGGGTGTCCGGCGGCGAGCGACGAGCCGTTGACGTTGAGCTTCGCGCGGTCGATCGAACCGAGCGCGCCGTCGAGTCCCAGGCGGGTACGGCAGAACTCGTCGTCCTCCCACGCCTTCATGGTGGCGAGCACCGTCCCGGCGAACGCCTCGTGGATCTCGATGAAGTCGAAGTCGGCGAAGGTGAGGCCGTTACGGGCCAGCAGCCGCGGCACCGCGTAGACCGGCGCCATCAACAGGCCGTCGGCCAACTTGTCGCCGTGCACGTAGTCGACGGCCGCGGTCTCGGCGTCGACGAAGTACGCGAGCACCGGCAGGTTGTGCGCGGCGGCCCACTCGTCCGAGGCCAGCAGGACGGTCGACGCCCCGTCGGTCAGCGGCGTCGAGTTGCCGGCGGTCATCGTCGCCTGCTCGCCGAAGGACCTGCCGAACGCCGGCGAAAGCTTGGCCAGCTTCTCGGCGGTCGAGTCGGCCCGCAGGTTCTGGTCGCGGGTGAGGCCGAGGAACGGGGTGATCAGGTCGTCCTGGAAGCCGCGGTCGTAGGCGGCGGCGAGGTTCTGGTGCGACGCGGCCGCGAGCTCGTCCTGCGCCTCGCGGGTGATGCCCCACTCGAGCGTGGTGATCGCCTGGTGCTCGCCCATGGACAGCCCGGTGCGCGGCTCGGAGTTCTGCGGGATCGACGGCACGAGCTGGGTCGGGCGGATGCCGGCCAGGGCCTTGACCCGGCCGCCGAGCGACTTGGCCCGGTTGGCCTCCAGCAGCACCGCGCGGAGGTCCTCGTTCACCGCGATGGGGGCGTCCGACGTGGTGTCGACGCCGGCGGCGATCGCCGAGTCGATCTGGCCGAGGGCGATCTTGTTGGCGGTGAGGATCACGGTCTCGAGCCCGGTGCCGCACGCCTGCTGGACGTCGTAGGCGGGGGTGTTGGGCGACAGGCGCGAGCCGAGGACGGACTCGCGGGTGAGGTTGAAGTCGCGGCTGTGCTTGAGCACGGCGCCGGCGGCGACCTCACCGAGTCGCTCGTCCTGCAGGCCGAAGCGGGCGACGAGCCCGTCGATGGCGGCGGTGAGCATGTCCTGGTTGGACGCGTGCGCGTACGGGCCGTTCGAGCGGGCGAACGGGATGCGGTTGCCACCCACGATGGCGGCGCGACGTGTATTCACGACACCGACGGTATCCGCTACTTTGTGTCTCGTGAAGAAGGCTGTGGCCGGACCAACAGGCGAACCCGCCGAAGACGGGCGAAGTTCGCGCTGGGCCGAGCACCGCACGCTGCGCCGCGAGGAGTTGCTCGACGCCGCGGTCACGGCGGTCGGGCGCTACGGCGCCGACGTCGGCATGGACCAGATCGCCGCCGAGGCGGGAACCAGCAAGCCGGTGATCTACCGCTACTTCGCCGACAAGTTCGACCTGTACCGGGCCGTGGGCCGCCGGGTCGTGGCCAGCATCGTCACCGCGCTGGAGAGCGTGCCCGACGACGCCGACCCGCAGGTCATGCTGCACATCGCCATCGACTCCTACCTTCAGCTGCTCGAGGACAACCCCAACCTCTTCCGCTTCGTCACCCACAACCGGTTGCTGGGCAGCCCGACGCCGTCGGACTTCAGCGGCGCGGTGTCCGCGGTGCTCGGCGCGGCGCTGGCCCACCAGTTGCAGCAGTGCGGCCTGGACCCGAGCCGGGCCCAGCCCTGGGGCGAGGCCTCGCTCGGCTTCATCCGGGCCGCCAGCCTCTGGTGGCTCGAGCACCCCGGGGCGATGACCCGGCGCGAGCTCACCGAGTACCTCGCGGCCCTGCTCTGGGGTGGCGCCGCGGGGGTATACCAATCGGCGGGACGCGACGTCGACGGCCGACCCGCACCTGGTGTGTTCCCCCCAGCCGACTAGCAGCCCAAGGAGCTCGATGCCCTCGACCGACGCGCTCGCCCCGGCCGACGCCGCCACCCTGCAGAAGCTGCTCGACGGCCGCTGGTGGGCCGTCCGGGAGCGCGCGCGGGAGCTGGCCAAGGACCCGCGGTTCGCGGTCGAGGTCGGCGAGAGCACCGAAACGCAACGCGCCCGGGTGTTCGAGCGGTTGGGCGCCCTCGCCCAGGCCGGCTACTCGCGCCTCGGCTTCCCCACCCGCTACGGCGGCGGCAACGACGTCGGCGGGTCGATCACCGGCTTCGAGATGCTGGCGATGGGCGATCTGTCGCTGCTGGTCAAGGCCGGCGTGCAGTGGGGACTGTTCGGCGGGGCGCTGCTGCACCTCGGCACCGAGCGGCACCACACGCGCTACCTCGCCGACGTCATCGACCTCGACGTGCTGGGCTGCTTCGCCATGACCGAGACCGGCCACGGCTCGGACGTCGCCTCGCTGCGCACGACGGCGACCTTCGACCCCGACACCGACGAGTTCGTGATCTCGACGCCGGACACCCCGGCCCGCAAGGAGTACATCGGCAACGCCGCCCGCGACGGCAGCCTGGCCGCGGTCTTCGCGCAGCTCGTCACCGGTGGCGAGACCCAGGGCGTGCACGCGTTCGTCGTCCCGATCCGCGACGACACCGGCACGCCGATGCCCGGCGTCCGCATCGAGGACTGCGGGCTGAAGGCCGGCCTCAACGGCGTCGACAACGGACGCCTGTACTTCGACGACGTCCGCGTCCCGCGCGAGAACCTGCTCAACCGGTACGGCGACGTCGCGGCCGACGGCACCTACTCGACCCCGATCGAGAACAAGACGAAGCGCTTCTTCACGATGCTCGGCACCCTGGTGCAGGGCCGCATCTCGGTCGCGGGCGGGGCGGGCAGCGCCACCAAGGTGGCGCTCACCATCGCGGTCCGCTACGGCGAGCAGCGCCGCCAGTTCGCCGGCCCGGACGGCAGCGAGATCGCCGTCCTCGACTACCTGGCCCACCAGCGCAAGCTGCTGCCGGCACTGGCGAAGAGCTACGCCCTGCACTTCGCCCAGCTCGACCTCGTCGCCAGCCTGCACGAGACCACGCCCGATCTCGACGAGCCGATCCCGGCCGAACCGGTCGAGCACCCCGAGCGCCGCGAGCTCGAGGCCCGCGCCGCCGGGGTCAAGGCGATCGCGACCTGGCACGCGACGCAGACGATCCAGGTCTGCCGCGAGGCGTGCGGCGGGGCGGGCTACCTGGCCGAGAACCGGCTGCCCGGGCTCAAGGCCGACACGGACGTCTTCACCACCTTCGAGGGCGACAACACCGTCCTGCTGCAGCTCCTCGCCAAGGAACTGCTGACCGACTACCGCGACCACTTCGGCGAGCTCGACTGGTTCGGCACGGCCCGCTTCGTCGCCGACCAGGCGGTCGAGGCCGTGGTCGAGCGGGTCGGCGGCCGGCGCATTTTGCAGCGACTGCTCGACGCCGCCCCCGGCCGGGGCGAGGAGGACGACCTGCTCGACCGCACCTGGCACCTCGAGCTGTTCGACTGGCGCGAGAAGCACCTGCTCGACTCGGTGGCCAAGCGGCTGCGCCGCGCCGCCGGCGCCGACGACCCGTTCGCCGTCTTCAACGCCGCGCAGGACCACCTGCTGCTGGCGGCGCGGGCGCACATCGACAGCGTGCTGCTGCAGGCCTTCGTCGACGCCGTCGAGCGCTGCCCCGCAGGCGCCGAGCGCGCCCTGCTCGATCGCGTCTGCGACCTGTTCGTGCTCAGCACCATCGAGGCCGAGCGTGGCTGGTTCGCCGAGCACGGCCGGCTCACCGCGACCCGCTCGAAGGCGGTCATCGCCGGGGTCAACGCGCTGTGCGAGTCGCTGCGCCCGCACGCGCGCACGCTGGTCGACGCCTTCGGCGTGCCCGAAGCGGCGATCGCCGCGCCGATCGCGGCGTCGACCGGGGGACCGCCGCCGCCCGCCTGACCGGTGGTCGTCGCGACCTCTCATCGTGATGTATCGTCGTGATACATCGCAGCGACACATACGCGGCGAGCGGGTGAACTACCGGGGGTGCGGCGTGCTGGAGATCGCTGTGCTCGGCCTGCTCGGCGAGAGCCCGATGCACGGGTACGAGCTGCGCAAGCGACTCGCTACGCTGCTCGGGACGTTCCGGGCATTCTCCTACGGCTCGCTCTACCCGACCCTGCGCCGCCTATCCGAGGCGGGCTGGATCTCCGAGGAGGCTCCGCTGGACGCCCCGTCGGGGACCACTCGGTCGCGGCGTGGCAAGCGGGTCTACCAGCTGACCGCGGACGGCAAGGAGCACCTGGCCGATCTGCTGGCCGAGGTCGGCCCGGACGCCTTCGACGACGAGGGTTTCGGCGCGCGTCTGGCGTTCTTCGCCCAGACCCGCTCCGAGATCCGGCTGCAGATCCTCGAGGGTCGGCGGCGCAAGGTCGAGGAGCAGCGCGACGGCATGAAGAGCAGCCTCGCCCGCACCGGCGAGCGGCTCGACCGCTACACCCGCACGCTGCACGAGCACGGCCTCGAGTCGGTCGACCGCGAGGTCCGCTGGCTCACCGAGCTCATCGAGCACGAACGGACCGGTGCCGACGACGGCGCCGGCCCGACGACACCGTAAGCACGACCACCGAAGCAACCGAAGTACCAACCACAAGGAGGAGCCCTGATGGGTTCGCAGTCTGCGGCCGGTCCGATCCGCGTCGCCATCGTCGGCGTGGGCAACTGCGCCGCGTCCCTCGTCCAGGGCGTCCACTTCTATCGTGACGCCGACCCGTCGGCCAAGGTTCCCGGCCTCATGCACGTGAACTTCGGGCCCTACCACGTCAGCGACATCGAGTTCGTGGCCGCGTTCGACGTCGATGCCAAGAAGGTCGGCCTCGACCTCTCGCAGGCGATCCTGGCCAGCGAGAACAACACCATCAAGATCTGCGACGTCCCGCAGCTCGACGTCCCGGTGCTGCGCGGCCCCACGCTCGACGGCCTCGGCAAGTACTACCGCGAGACCATCGAGGAGTCCCTTGAGGAGCCGGTCGACATCGTGGCCACCCTCAAGGACCAGGCCGTCGACGTCCTCATCTGCTACCTGCCGGTCGGCTCGGAGCAGGCGGCGAAGTTCTACGCCCAGTGCGCCATCGACGCCAAGGTCGCCTTCGTCAACGCGCTGCCGGTCTTCATCGCCAGCACGCCGGAGTGGGCGCAGAAGTTCACCGACGCGGGCGTCCCGATCGTCGGTGACGACATCAAGAGCCAGGTCGGCGCGACGATCACGCACCGCGTCCTGACCAAGCTGTTCGAGGACCGCGGCGTCGAGGTGCAGCGCACCTACCAGCTCAACGTCGGCGGCAACATGGACTTCAAGAACATGCTCGAGCGCGAGCGCCTCGAGTCGAAGAAGATCAGCAAGACCCAGTCCGTCACGTCGCAGATCCCCGACCGTGACCTCGGTGCGCGCAACGTGCACATCGGCCCGTCCGACTACGTCCAGTGGCTCGACGACCGCAAGTGGGCGTTCATCCGCCTCGAGGGCAAGACGTTCGGCAACGTGCCGCTGAACCTCGAGTACAAGCTCGAGGTCTGGGACTCCCCGAACTCGGCCGGCATCATCATCGACGCCCTGCGCGCGGCGAAGATCGCCAAGGACCGTGGCATCGGCGGCCCGATCCTGTCGGCGTCGAGCTACTTCATGAAGTCCCCGCCGGTGCAGTACTTCGACGACGAGGCGAAGCAGGCCGTGCAGGACTTCATCGACGGCACCGTCGAGCGCTGACCGCACGTTCCGACCTCACGATCCTCCCGACGCCGCCCTCACGGGTGGCGTCGGGAGGATCTGTCGTTTCCGACCCGGGAGTTCCGTGACCACGCTGTTCGATCTCGACTCGTTCACCCTCACCCCGCTGCCGCCGTCGGCCGACGCGACGCGCAACTGGGACGTCGTCGGCCCGGGCGACGCCTACCTCGGTCGGGTCGAGCAGGAGGTCGGCTCGCTGATCGCGGTGGGGCGGCGCTGGCTCACCCGCAGACCGGAGACGCTGGCCGCGATGTTCCGGGTGCGCGACGCCGGCGGCGCGGTCGAGCTCATCGTGCAACGTTCGAAACACGGGCTGCGGCACGGCACGACCGTGTCGGCCGAGCTGGCCGACGGCCAGGCCGTTGCCGGGGCGCTCATGCCGCGGGTGGGCGACGGCCTCGACCTGCGGCTCACCGACCCGGCCGGGGCGGTGTTCGCCGAGCTGCGTCAGGAGGGGCCGCGCTTCGCAGCCGTGCGTCTCGATCGCGGTGAGGTCGGCTCGGTCGCCTTCGGCGTCCAGGCGCCGTTCGGCCGCCCGGCGATCGGGGACGCCGCCCCCGGCTCGTTCGCCTTCGCGTGGTCGACCGACGCCGACGCGCTGGTGCGGATCGCCGCCCTGGCCGCGGTGATCGTCCACGCGGCGCGCCATCGCTGAACCCGAACCGCTACAAAGTAGGCATGGCTGACATGAGCGAGTTCGACCGGATCCCCCGTTTCGCCGACGTCCGGCCCGAGGCGTCCGTCACCGCGCTGGAGCAGTCCGCCGAGCAGAGCGTGGCAGCGCGCCGGCGGCTGGCCGAGGTCACCGGTGCGGCCGAGAGCCCCGACGGCACGGTGCGCGCGGTCGTCGGCGGCTTCGGGTTGCAGGAGCTCGTGCTGGATCCGAAGGCGATGCGCAAGCCGTCGCAGGACCTCGCCCAGCTCATCGTCCAGGTGACCCAGCAGGCCGCCGAGGATCTCGCGCAGCGCCGGGCCGAGCAGGCCGCCGAACTCGGCGTGCCCGGCGAGCGGCCCGATCTCGAGCAGATGCTCACCGATCTCGCCCGGCTGCGCTCGACCATGGCGGAGGGTCAGGGCGACGCCCGCCGCGTCTTCGAACGCTTCCGCGACCAGACCCGGGGCTGACCCGGCGTCAGTGCTGGACCGGGTCGATCCCCTGCGTGCCGCGGTCGACGACCGAGCTGCCGTAGAGCGTGTCGCCGAGGCCGACGGCGGTGAGCAGGGTGTTGAGCGGTCCGCGTCCGACCGTCTTGCCGATGCCCCTGCCCATCACGTTCTGGTACAGCGCGGCAGTCAGCCCGGCGGTGATCGTGCCGATGCCGTCGACGCCGGCCTGCACGAGATCGCCGAGCACCGCGGTGTCGCCCATCGCGAGCTGCACCCCGGCGTCGCCGGTGAGGAACGCGCCGATGCCGCCGGCGAGCACGCCGTCGGTCGCCTTAGTCGCGACATCCAGCTCGTCCAGGCCCAGCTCGCACTCGACGGCGTAGAGCGAGGCGTCGACCTCGAGCACCTCGACCGGGCCGAGGAAGCCGACGACAGAGGCCATCGCGGCGAGGATGACGCCGGCCCAGACGGTCAGGCCCACGGCCATCGCGGCGAGCACGAGGATCGAGATGAACGAGGCGATCGCAGCGACGATCAGCGCGATGCCGACGGTGTAGGCGAACACCTGCGCCACCATCAGCTCGCGGATGTAGTCGGCGACCTTCTCGCTGAACGCGTCGGCGTCCTGGCCCTCCCAGCCGGTGCCGGCGAT
Organism: Jatrophihabitans sp.; assembly: GCF_036000465.1. Lineage (GTDB taxonomy): Bacteria > Actinomycetota > Actinomycetes > Mycobacteriales > Jatrophihabitantaceae > Jatrophihabitans. The sequence goes on from NZ_DASYFV010000076.1 coordinate 46,962, forward strand.
GGCGTTGTTGGTGTCCATCGCGGCGTTGAGTGCCTCGCCGATCTGCCCGGCGGAGTCGAGCCAGGCCTGCCCGGCGTCGTAGATCGCGCCCGGGTCGCACTGCATCTTGTAGGCCTCGCCGGCCAGGTACCAGGCGTCCGGGATGACGCAGGCCGACGCGGTGATGGCGATCAGCGCGCCCTCGGCAATGTACTTCCCGCTGTCCAGCGGCGAGGCCATCAGTGACCCCCGCCCGGGTTCATCGTGTTGTGCTGCTCGGCCTGGTCCCAGGCGTCGGCCGTGGCCCGCAGGTTGGTGCGGAACTGCGACGCGGTGTTCCGCTTCGTCGCGAGGTCGCGATCTCCGAAGTTGAACGCCTCGACGTAGACGGCTGCGAGCGGCAGGTGGACGTTGGTGAAGTTCGAGTACTCGATGCCCTGGGCCGCGGCCAGCGTCGTGCGCGCGGCCGCGAGCTTCGCCCCGACGTTGTTCTCGAAGTCGTCCGCGAGTCGGCGTAGCGCATCGGTGTCGACGTGGGCCATGGGCTTCCCTTCGGCGAGAACGGCGGGGAAGCCGACGTTACCTCGCAGAACGGGCCCAGACCGACCTAAGGGAAGTTCTCCCCATCCCGCCCCCGGGGGTGATCGACATCTGGACGCGGTCGGGTCGCGGGCCTAGGTTGGCGCCACGCCACGCCACACGGCGTGGCGCCAGCGGGGAGGCAGTCATGTCACAGCCGGTTCAGTCCGACCAGGTCCGCCAGGCCCTCGCGCTGGGAGCCGTCGGCTTCGGGGTGCTGGCCGTCGCCGCGCCGCGGGTGTTCACCGCGCTGTACGGGCTGACCGCCAACCCGAACGTCCGGGTGATGACGCGGCTGTGGGGCACCCGGACCGCTGCCCTCGGCGCTGTCATGCTCACCGCGAAGGAGCCCGAGGACCGGCGCCGGCTGAGCATGATGAGCACGGCGATGACGGCGCTCGACACGGTGATCAGCGCGACCGCGGGCCCCGACGTCTCGGCCCGCGGCAAGATCCTGGGCACCGCCACCTCGGCCGCGTTCACCGCCGCCGGGGCGTACGTGCTCACCCAGCGCTGAGTCCGGAAGTCGGTCCCATCCTTCATCATCTCGCTCGGAGCAGGTCCACAGACCTGCTGCGGGCGCGTTGATCAACCGCCTACTGCAGCGTGCCGCCGATGTTGCTGGACGAGAGGCCGATGCCGAGCTGCTTGGCCCGGCGCTGTTCGTCGGTCTGAGTCGTCTCGTCGCTCAGTTCGGCGTAGTCGACGTCACGCTCGGAGCGCCGGGTCCAGACGTAGAGCCCGATGAACGCGGCGATGATGCCGGCGGCAACCAGCAACAGAACGATCATGTCATGCCTCCCAGATAGTGGGACAAGTAGAGCACCAGCCGGCCCCCCGCACTAGAGGAGAACGCCCGGGTCAGTTCAGGGAGGGGTCTTCGGGGAAGGTCGACATCAGCGACAACGGTGGCGGTTGGCGGCGCAGCACGCGGCGCCACATCGTGCGCGGGTCCTCGCTGAACAGGTCGGCCGGGCTGCCGAGCACGACCCACCAGGCGCCCTCGGCCATCTCGTCGTCGAGCTGCCCCGGTGACCAGCCGGCGTGCCCGGCGAACACCCGCAGCCGCCGGGCGATGGGAGCCACGACCGCCACGTCGCCGTCGAGATCGATGGTCGAGACGCCGTCGACGACCTCGCGGATGCCGGTCGTCCCGGGTTCGAGCTCCCCCAGGCACAGCGCTCCGTCGGGCTGCACCGGCCCGCCGCCGAAGACGACCGCCGGGCCACTGGCCGCGTCGTGCCAGTCGGGCAGCACCTGGCCGACCGGGGTGTGGCTGGGGCGGTTGAGCACCACGCCCACCGTGCCGCCGCCGTCGTGCTCGAGCAGGTAGACCACGGTGCGCGCGAAGTGCGGGTCGCCGAGCAGGGGCGTGGCGACGAGCAGGCGCCCGGCGGCCGGCTCCAGACCGGACATCGCCCCCCAGTTCACCGCTGCCATGCGCCCATCTTGGCGTCCGGACCCGCCGACGGCCACAGGTGATCGACCACAAGTGGTCGGCCGCGCCGCCGCGATAGGACAGACTGCCGGGGTGCCGCGCCGCAGACACCTCGTCGCCGCGCTGTCCGACCCCGGCTTCCGGCGGCTCTACGCGGCGCGCCTGCTCGGCCAGTTCGGCGACGGCGTGTTCCAGGCCAGCCTCGCCGGAGCGGTGCTGTTCAACCCAGAACGGCAGGCCCGCGCGGCCGACGTCGCCGCCGGCTTCGCGGTGCTGCTGCTGCCCTACTCGCTGCTCGGCCCGTTCGCCGGCGTGCTGCTCGACCGGTGGTGGCGGCAGCGGGTGCTCACCTTCGCCAACCTGGTCCGCGCCGTCGCCGTCGTGGCGTTCGCCGGCGAGGTCGCGGCCGGGGTCGCCGGGTTGCCGTTCTACGCCTCGGCGCTGGTGCTCGTCTCCATCAGCCGGTTCATCCTGTCCGCGCTCAGCGCGGCGCTGCCCCGGGTGGTGCCGGCCGCGGAACTCGTCACGGCCAACGCACTGTCGACCACCAGCGGCACCCTGGTCGCGGCCGCCGGGGGGGCGGCGGCGGTCGGCGTCCGCCTCGTGCTGGGGGACAGCTCGCGCGACTACGCGGTCATCGCCGCGGCCGCAGCCGTCCCGTTCCTGCTCGCCGGTGCCGTGGCCGCCGGGTTCGCCCGCGGCGCCCTCGGGCCGCTGGACAGCGAGCGGCGCACCCGCGAGACCGTGGGCGCGGTGCTGCGCGGGCTCCTCGCGGGCGCCCGGCACCTCCGCGAGACCCGGCCGGTACTGCTCGGGCTGTCGGCGATCGGCGCGCACCGGCTCGGCTACGGCGTCACCACCGTCTGCACCGTGCTGCTGTACCGCAACTACTTCTCCGACGACGGGTTCTTCCGGGCCGGGCTGGCCGGGCTGACCCAGGTCGTCGCAGCCCTCGCCGCCGGCGGGGCGCTGGCCGCGATGGTCACGCCGGCCGCCTTCCGCTCGATCGGGCCGGTGCGCTGGCCGGCCGCCCTGCTCCTCGCCGCCGCCGGCGTGCAACTCGGCCTCGCGCTGACCTTCGTGCTCCCGCTGCTGCTCGTGGCCGCGTTCCTGCTCGGTTTCGTCGCGCAGTCGATCAAGATCAGCGTCGACACCCTCGTCCAGCAGCAGGTCGAGGACGAGTTCCGCGGCCGCGTCTTCTCCCTCTATGACGCGCTGTTCAACGTCACCCTGGTGGTGGCGGCGCTGCTGACGGCGAGCGTGCTGCCCGAGGACGGCCACTCCCCGATGGCGGTGGTGGTCATCGCGCTCGGCTACGCCGTGACCGCGCTGGCCTACCTACGGCTCGCCCGGGTCAGGAGTTCTGCGCGTACCAGCTCCTGAGCTCCTCGACCGCGCGGTCGTGGCCGAGCGGGCCGTGCTCCATGCGCAGCGCGAGCAGGTGCTTGTAGGCCGCGCCGACGAGGCGGCTCGGCGGGATGTCGAGGATCGTCATGATCTCGTTGCCGTCGAGATCGGGCCGGATCGCTTCGAGCTCCTCCTGCTCCTTGAGCGCGGCGATGCGCTGCTCCAGGGTGTCGTAGGCACCGGCGAGCGCGGCGGCCTTGCGCTGGTTGCGGGTCGTGCAGTCGGAGCGGACGAGCTTGTGCAGCCGCGGCAGCAGCGGCCCGGCGTCGACGACGTAGCGGCGCACGGCCGAGTCGGTCCAGTCACTGCTGCGGTAGCCGTAGAAGCGCAGGTGCAGGAAGACGAGCTGGCCGACGTCCTCGATGAGGTCCTTGCTGCAGCGCAGCGCCTTGAGCCGCTTGCGGGCGATCCGGGCCCCGACGACCTCGTGGTGGTGGAACGTCACGCGTCCACCGGGCAGGAAGGCACGGGTCGCCGGCTTGCCGACGTCGTGCAGCAGCGCGGCCCACCGCAGCACGAGGTCGGGCCCGCCGTCCTCGAGATCGATCGCCTGGTCGAGCACCTGCAGGGTGTGGGCGTAGACGTCCTTGTGCTGGCCGTGCTCGTCGGCGGCCATCCGCAGCGCCGGCAACTCGGGCAGCACGACGTCGGCCAGCTTCGTGTCGACCATCACCTCCAGCCCGGCTCGCGGTGCCGCGCCCAGCAGCAGCTTGTTGAGCTCGGCCTGCACGCGTTCGGCGGTGATGCGCTCCAGCTGCCCGCTCAGTGCGGTCATCGCGGTGGCCACCTCGGGGTCGACCGTCACGCCGAGGGTCGACACGAACCGCGCGGCCCGCAGCATGCGCAACGGGTCGTCGGCGAACGACTCCTCCGGCGTGCCCGGCGTGCGGATGACGCCGCGGGCGAGATCGGCCAGCCCGCCGTACGGATCGGTGAACACGGCGTCGCCGGTGACCGACACGGCCATCGCGTTCATGGTGAAGTCGCGCCGGCGCAGGTCGTCCTCGAGCGACGAGCCCCAGGCCACGATCGGGTTGCGGCTCACCCGGTCGTAACGGTCGGCCCGGAACGTGGTGATCTCGCACATCAGGCCCTGGACGCGGGCGCCGACCGTGCCGAACTCGATGCCCGTCGTCCACGTCGCCGAGGCGAGCGGGCCGACGACGGCCAGGATCTCCTCCGGGCGGGCGTCGGTGGTGAAGTCGAGGTCCTCGCACCGGCGCCCCATCAGCGCGTCGCGGACAGGGCCGCCGACGAGGTGCAGCTCGTGACCGGCGTCGCGGAACGCCCGGCCGAGCGCCAGCGCGGCCGGCGGCAGCGGGACGAGATCGGCCGGGGACGTCACTGGCCCACCTTTTCGGTGCGGTTCGGTCGATCGGCGCGCGGGCTCACGGACGGCCAGCGTACCGACCGACCCGCCTGCGCCTCCGGGGCGATGCCGACCTCCTCCGGTTACCATCGGGAGATGCCCACTGGCCCGGAGTCCCAGCCCGGGCGCCAGGCTGGGCGGCCGGCGAAGCCGACCCCGTCACCGACCTCCGATGCGCCGGCCCGTACCCCCGGGGCGGGCCGATCCGGGAACAAGAAGCGTCGCCGCTCCCGGCGCTGGCTGCGTCAGGTCGACGAGTTCAGCGCCGGGGGCCTGGTCGTCGACCTCAACGGCGAGGTTCCCCGCGGTGCCCTCATCGGGCGCACCGACCGGCAGGGCCGCCTGCTCTGGTCGCTGCCCAAGGGCCACATCGAAGCGGGCGAGACGGCCGAGCAGGCCGCGGTCCGCGAGGTCGAGGAGGAGACCGGCATCTCCGGGGTCATCCTCGGCGAACTCGGCACCATCGACTTCTGGTTCGTCGCCGACGGCCGCCGCATCCACAAGACCGTGCGGCACTACCTGATGCGCCGTACCGGCGGCGAGCTGTCCGACGCCGACATCGAGGTCGACGAGGTCGCCTGGGTCCCGCTGTCCGAGATCCGCGCGCAACTCGCCTACCCGGACGAGCGCGGACTGGTGGACACCGCGGGCAGGATGCTCGCGGACACCGCGTGATCATCACCCGCCTGGGTCGCGGCGTCCTCGCTCTCGGGCTCGCGATGGCCGGGCCGGTCCTGGTCGCGCCGCAGGCGGCCCACGCGTCGCGCGAGACCTCGGCGATCACCATCCAGGTCGTCGATGTCAGTCCGTCGACGCCGGTCCCGAGCAATGTGAAGCGCCCGCTGGTGATCTCGATGGAGCTCACCAACAACACCGGTCGGGCCATCAACGGGGTGCAGGTGCAGGCCCAGCGGGGCGACCCGATCGGCAACCAGCAGGCCCTGGACGCCGCCCTGAAGACGAGCACCCCGCCCGAGGGCGGCTACGACATCGCCCCGACCACGCCCGACTCCGTCGACCTGCCGGCCGGCGCCACCAACGTGCCGACCCGGTTCGTGACCTCCACCGACATCCCGCGGGACGCCGGCATCTGCCTGTGCCACGACGCGATCTATCCCCTGCAGATGTCGGCCCACGTCACGGGCACCGACGGGGTCGACCAGACGCTCGGCTTCGCCACCACCTACATGCCGTCGTTCAAGGCCGTGCCCAAGCCGGTCCAGGTGAGCTGGGTGTGGCCGCTCATCGACCGTCCGCACCGCCTGCTCGACGACACCGTGTTCACCGACGACGAGCTCGCGGCCTCGGTCACCGACGGGCGTCTCGACCGGGCGCTGCGCGTCGTCGAGGGCGTGGAGGCCGCCAAACCGGCGGTGCCGCTGACCCTCGTCATCGACCCGGAACTGCTCGACGAGCTCGAGGTCATGGCCGGTGGCAAGTACACCGTCCAGTCCGCCACGACCCGCAAGGACAGTTCGGGCAAGACCGTCCCGGTCGAAGCGGTCCCGGGCACCGGGTCGGCGGCGGCCGAATCCTGGCTGGTGCGGCTGCGCGCCGTCGTCGATCTCGACCAGGTGCAGGTGGAGCTGACCCCCTACGCCGATCCCGACGTCGAGTCCCTCGCCGCGGCCGACCTGCCCTGGGCCCGGAACCTGGCGAACCAGACCATGGCCGCCCGGGTCGCGACCGCGCTCGGCGGCCGCAGCTACAGCGACGACGTCGCCTGGCCGGCGGCCGGGGTGGTGAGCAGGACCGGGCTGGAATCCCTCGCCACGGCCGGGGCGCAGACGCTGATCCTCGACTCCGCGGCGGTGCGGCCGAATCTCGAGGGCGACATCCCCCGCTCGTTCGCGACGTTGCGCACCCGGAGCAGCTCGATCCAGGCCGCGCTCACCGCTCCGGCGCTGCAGAGCTACGTCCGCAGCGCGGTGACGGTCGGCGGGGCCGGCACCGGGGCGCTGCCGCAGCTGACCGCCGAACTGGCGGTGCGCCGCGACGAGGACCTGTCCGCCGACCGGTTCGTCCTGCTCACGCCACCGCGCTACGTCGATGCGTCCGTCGCCAACGCGGTCCGCACGATCCGCGACACCAGCATCAGCCCGTTCACCACCCCGATCGCGCTGCGCTCGGCGTCGCCGAGCGGCGACCAGAAGGTCACCAGCCGGTTGGTGGCCACCAACGCCCTGCAGACCGGGCTTTCGAACGAGACCCTCTCCAACATCAACACGGCGACCACCGAACTCCCCACCGCCGAGCAGCTGCTGGCCGACGCCCCCACGGCACAGGCCCTGCGAGCCACGTACGAGCCGGCGCTGCAGCGGGTGTCGTCCGCAGCGTGGCGGGTCGACTCGACCATCGGGTTGCAGTCCGCGTCGGCGGCCCAGTCGGGCGAGCTCTACAAGCGGCTCGAGGCGATCTTCGCCGCGGTGTACATCGTCAAGCCGACCTCGGGCAGCTACACGCTGGCGTCGAGCAACTCCCCGCTGCCGATCACCGTCGAGAACGACAGCAACTTCGGCGTCAAGGTCGTCATCGACGTCCGTACCGCGGGCGGCCTGCCCGGCTTCACGGCTGACAACGCCAGCTCGCCGGTCATCGCCCCGCACACCAAGCAACTCGTGCACATCAGGACCCACGTCGAGCGGTCCGGACGCATCCCGGTGCTGGCCCAGCTCAGGACCACCGACGGCGCGTCGCTCGGCGACCCGATCACGCTCTCGGTGCACAGCACGGTCCTCGGCACGGTCGGGGTCGTCATCACCATCGTGGCCGGCGCGATCCTCGGCATCGCCCTGCTGCTGCGGCTCTCCCGGCAGTGGCGCACCCGCCGCACCCGGCCGTCCGGCCCGACGCGGGCCACCAAACGCCACCTCGTGGACTCGCAGCCGGAGCTCGCCCAGTGACCGTCTCGTGACGACCCCGGTGAAGGACGACGGCTGGAGCAGCGCCACGCTGTACAACGGCAGTCACGCCGTCGAACCGCGCCTGTTCACCGAAGCCGACCCGATCGGCGGCGTCATGTACGCCGACTGGGAGGCGCCGGACGAGCCCCGCTGGGGCACCACCACCTACGTCGGCAAGCCGCGCCGGCGGCGGCGCGGGGCCGAGGTCGAGCCCGAGGTCGAACCGGAGGTCGTCGAGCCGCCGGCCACGACCGCGTTCAGTCCCGCCGAGGCCGCCGACGCCACCGAGGCGCCGGAACGCCCGGCCGAACCCGAGTCCGAGCGCAGCAACCGGGGCCTGATGGCGGCGAGCGGGTCGATGGCGGTGGCCAGCCTGGCCAGCCGTATCACCGGCTTCCTGCGGAGCATCCTGCTGGTCATCGCGATCGGCACCGGCGCCGTCGCGAACTCCTACAACGCGGGCAACAACCTGCCCAACATGATCTACGAGCTGCTGCTCGGCGGCGTGCTCTCGAGCGTGCTCATCCCGCTGCTGGTGCACGCGCAGTCCGAGGACGACGACGGCGGCATCGCCTACACCCAGCGGCTGTTGTCGATCGCCACCGCTGCACTCGGTGCCATGACCCTGGCCACGGTGCTGGCCGCGCCGTGGATCGCGGCGGCGTTCGTGCCCGCGGGCGCGCAGCGCGACCTCACCAGCATCTTCGCCACGCTGCTGCTGCCCGAGATCTTCTTCTACGGCCTCGGCGCGATGTTCACGGCGGTCCTCAACATCCGGCACAGCTACAAGCCGGGCGCGTGGTCGCCGGTGCTGAACAACGTCATCATGATCGTGACGATCGGGCTGTTCTTCCTGCTACCCGGGCCCGACTCGCTGAACGACCCGGCCGCCCTCACCACGCCCCAGATCCTGGTGCTCGGCCTCGGCACCACCCTCGGCATCGCCGGCCAGGCGCTCGTGCTGGTCCCGGCGCTGCGCCGGGCCGGCTTCCACTGGAAGTGGCGCTTCCGGGCCCGGCCCAGCGAGACGGGACGCATGAAGGAGGTCGGCACGCTGGCCGGCTGGGTGCTGGGCTACGTCGTCGTCAGCCAGGTCGGCGTCACGGTCATCCAGAAGGTCGGCATCGACAACGGCGGGTTCAGCGTCTTCACCTTCGCCGATCTGCTGTTCCAGATGCCGTACGGCATCCTCGTCGTCTCCCTGCTGACGGCGATCATGCCCCGGCTCTCGCGGGCGGCGGTCCGCGGCGACAACGCGGCGGTCATCGAGGACCTGTCGCTCGGCGCCCGGCTGTCGGCCGTCGCGCTGGTGCCGGTCACCGCCGGGTTGATCGCGCTCGGGCCCGCGATGGGCGTCACGCTGTTCTCCTACGGCAACTCGAGTATCGAGAAGGCCGGCCTCATCGGGTCGGCGCTGGCCTGGTCGGCCTTCGGTCTGTTCCCGTTCGCGCTGGTGATGCTGCAGCTGCGCGTGTTCTACGCGATGCGCGACGGCCGGACCCCGACCCTGATCAACGCCTTCATGGTCGGCACCAAGGTCGTCCTCGTGCTGGTCTCGAACGCCGTGTTCGCCGCCCCGGCCGGTACCAACGTGAACCTGCACCCGTCCGTGCGGGCGGTCGAATGGCTCAACATCTCGACCTCGCTCTCCTACGTGGTGGGAGCGATCGTCGGGCACATCGTGCTCACCCGGCGGCTCGGCCGGCTCGGCTTCCGCTCGGTCGCGCTCACCGTGGCCCAGGTGGCCGCCGCCGCCGCCGTCGGCGGTCTCGCGGCCTACGCGGTCGTGGTCGGCGCCCAGCACGCGCTCGGCGGGGCCCGCCTCGGCGCCGTCACCGGACTGGCGCTCGGCGGCATCGTCGGGCTCGCCGTGTTCGCTGTCGTAGCGTGGCGCCTGCGCATCCCCGACGTCCAGCAGGCGGTCGCGTCGGTGCGCCGCCGGTGAGCCCGACCACGCCCGCGCCGGGAATCCCGGCACCCCCCGCTTCGGTTCAGTCAGCGACGGAAAGAGGAACAGTGACCCAGCACCGCAACGTCATCATCGTGGGCTCCGGCCCGGCGGGCTACACCGCCGCGCTGTACTCGGCCCGCGCCGACCTGGCCCCCCTCGTGTTCGAGGGCTCCCAGTACGGCGGCGCGCTGATGAACACCACCGACGTCGAGAACTTCCCCGGCTTCCCCGAGGGCATCATGGGCCCGGACCTGATGAACCAGATCCGCACCCAGGCCGAACGCTTCGGCGCCGAACTGGTGGCCGACGATGTCGTCTCGATGGACCTCACCGGCCCGGTCAAGACGGTCCGCACGCTCGACGGCGAGTTCACCGCCGACGCGGTGATCCTGTCCATGGGCTCGGCCTACCGCAAGCTCGGGCTCGACCGCGAGGACCAGCTCTCCGGGCACGGGGTCTCGTGGTGCGCAACCTGTGACGGGTTCTTCTTCCGCGACCAGGACATCGCCGTCGTCGGCGGGGGCGACACCGCCATGGAGGAGGCCACCTTCCTCACCCGCTTCGCCAGGTCCGTCACGATCGTGCACCGCCGCGACGCGCTGCGGGCCAGCCGCATCATGGTCGACCGCGCCGAGGCCAACCCCAAGATCCGGTGGGCGCTGAACAGTGCGGTCGCCGACATCCACGGCGACACCTCGGTCACCGGCGTGCGCCTGCGCGACACCGTCACCGGCGCCGAGCGGGACATCGAGCTCGGTGGCCTGTTCATCGCCATCGGCCACGAGCCGCGCAGCGAACTGGTCGTCGGCCAGGTCGAGCTCGACGACGAGGGGTACGTGCGGACGGGCGAGGGCACCCGGACGAACATCGAGGGCGTCTTCGCCGCCGGTGACCTCGTCGACCACACCTACCGCCAGGCGATCACAGCGGCCGGCACCGGCTGCCAGGCCGCGCTCGACGCCGAGCGCTACCTCGCCGCCCTCGCCGATCGAGCCGCGGTACCGGCCGGCGTCGGCACCGAGGCAGGATAGCCCTCAATCCCTGCCCCGCACCCGGGCGGGAATCCCCCCACCCGGTTCCTTGTTCCATCAGCGTCCGATCAGGACGCTCCCCGAGACAATCAGGAGAATCCCACATGGGCGCGAACACCAAGACCGTGACCGACAGCAGCTTCGCCACCGACGTCCTCGGTGCCGACGGACCGGTCCTCGTCGACTTCTGGGCGGAGTGGTGTGGCCCGTGCCGCCAGGTCGCCCCGGTGCTCGAGGAGATCGCCGGCGAGCAGGCCGGCAAACTGACGATCGCCAAGCTGAACATCGACGAGAACCCCGAGACGGCCCGCAACTACCAGGTCATGTCCATCCCGACGATGGCCGTGTTCCAGGGCGGCCAGCTCGTGAAGACGATCGTCGGGGCCCGCCCGAAGGCGGCCATCCTGCGCGAGCTCACCGACTTCGTCGGCTGATCCGACCCTCCGCACGACCTCGAGGCGGCCCTCCCGGGAATCCGGGGCGGCCGCCTCGCTCGTTCCTGGCCGCGGGCCCGTCGCAGTTCGGTCGAGGCGGGCCGCTGAGGCACAATGACGGAAGTCCGGTCCGACACCCGAGGCGATTCGCGAGGCACCTCTCTGATGCAGCCACTGCGACGCGGCGACTCCAGCAGCGCCGTCGCCGAGGTCCGCGGCATGCTCGCGTCCATCGGATTGCTGAACAACTCAGATCCGCGGACGGCGCATGTCTTCGACGAGACCACCGAGCTGGCCGTGCGCCACTTCCAGCAGCGTCGCGGCATCTCGGTCGACGGACGCGTCGGGGTCGAGACCTACGCGGCCCTGACCGGCGCGCACTGGAAGCTCGGCGACCGCGTCCTCGCCCACGAGTCGGGCTCGCCCCTCACCGGGGACGACGTCACGGCCCTGCAGACCCAGCTCATCGAACTCGGCTACCACCTGGTCCGCGCCGACGGCGTCTTCGAGGGCGACACCGCCGAGACCCTGCGCAGCTTCCAGCGCGACTACGGCCTCATCGCCGACGGCATCTGCGGGCCCGACACCATGCGCGCGCTGCGTCAGCTCGGTCGCCGGGTGGTCGGCGGCCGGCCCCAGCTGCTGCGCGACCTCATCGCCGTGGCCGACTCGGGCCCCAGCCTGCTGGGCAAGCGCATCGTCCTCGACGCCGGGCACGGTGGGGCCGATACCGGCGTGGTGGCCGAGGGCGTCACCGAGTCCGAGCTGGTCTGGGATCTCACCTCGCGCCTCGACGGACGCCTCACCGCGCTCGGCGTGCGCACCTGGTCGACCCGGGGCCCGCAGAACGGCGCGACCGACGAGCAGCGGGCCAAGCTGGCCAACGACGTCGGCGCCGACCTCGTGCTGTCGCTGCACGTCGACGGTTTCCACACCCCCGAAGCCAACGGCATCGCCACGTACTACTACGGCGCCGGCGAGTCGGCCTCGACGATCGGCGAGCGGCTCGCCGACCTCGCCCAGCGCGAGCTGGTCGCCCGCACCGGCATGCTGGACAACCGCACGCACGGCAAGACCTGGGGCCTGCTCCGGCTGACCCGGATGCCGACGGTCCGGGTCGAGGTCGGCTACCTGACCGCTCCGGGCGACCGCGCCAAACTGTGCGATCCGCAGTACCGCGACACCATCGCCGAGGGGCTGCTGGTGGCCGTGCAGCGGCTCTACCTGCCGGTCGCCGACGACCCGCCCACCGGCGTCATGCGCATCCCGGCCCACGTGCGCTGACGCGATCCGCTGACGCCATCCGTCCGTCCGGTCAGCGGGACAGCACCGGCGCCTGCATCGAGCCGAGCAGGCGTTCGAACGCGTACTCGACATCCTCGCGCCAGGTGACCGTCGTCTTCACGTCCAGGCGCAGGCGCGGGGTCCGCGGGTGCGGCCGCACCGTCTTGAAGCCGACCGCGAGCAGGTAGTCCGCCGGCAGCAGGCAGCTGTGATCGGCCGAATCGGCGTCTCGCGGGGCGCCGGAGCCGGTCCGTCCGAACGCCTCGATGGCCCGGATCCCGCGCCGGACGACGTCGCGCGCGACCCCCTGGACGAGCATCCGGCCCAGCCCGCCGTCGGCGAAGTCGGCGACGATGCGGCCGGTCATGAGCAGGACGGCGTCGGCGCTGACCGGGGAGGTGGGGAAGGCGACCGCCCGCGGCACGTAGGCCGCCGGCGCGTAGAGGACGTAACCGGCCGGCACGCCGTCGACATAGACCAACTGCCCGCAGCTGCCCCATTCGAGCAGGGTGTCGGAGACCCAGGCCTCCTTCTCGATCCCGGCGCCGCCGCGGTCGCGCGCCCGCTCACCGGAGACCGGATCGAGCTCCCAGAACACGCAGGAGCGGCACCGGGTCGGCAGATCCGACAGGTTGTCGAGCGTGATGCTGACCAGTCGCCGGGACACGTCACCCTCCTGTCGAGCGTTACAGCTCCCCGGTGTACTCGGAGAGGAAGGCGCCGAGCCGCCCGATCGCGTCGGTCAGGTCGTCGGCGCGGGGCAGCGTGACGATGCGCAGGTGGTCGGGATCCGGCCAGTTGAACCCGGTGCCCTGCACGACCAGGACGTGCTGTGCCCGCAGCAGTTCCAGCACGAAACGCTGGTCGTCCTTGATCGGGTAGCGCTCGGGGTCGAGGCGGGGGAACACGTAGAGGGCGCCGTCGGGGACGGTGCAGCTCACGCCGGGAATCGCGCGCAGCGCGGTGATCGCGGCGTCGCGCTGCTCGAGCAGCCGGCCGCCGGGCAGGATGAGATCGCGGATGCTCTGCCGCCCGCCGAGCGCGACCTGCACCGCGTGCTGCGCCGGAACGTTCGCGCAGAGCCGCATGTTGGCCAGGATCGTGATGCCCTCGAGGTAGCTCGTCGCGTGCCGCTTCGGGCCGCTGACCATCATCCAGCCCGACCGGAAGCCGGCGACGCGGTAGGCCTTGGACAGCCCGTTGAAGGTGAGGGTGAAGACATCGGGGGCGATCCGGGCGAACGGATGGTGCACCGCGGCGCCGTAGAGGATCTTGTCGTAGATCTCGTCGGCCATGACGACCAGGCCGTGCTCGCGGGCGAGGTCGGCGATCGCCCGCAGCGTGTCCTCGGAGTAGACCGCACCGGTCGGGTTGTTCGGGTTGATCACCACGATGGCCTTGGTGCGTGGGGTGACCTTGGACCGGATGTCGTCGAGATCGGGTTGCCAGCCGGCCGACTCGTCACACAGGTAGTGCACCGGCTTGCCGCCGGCGAGCGAGGTCGAGGCCGTCCACAGCGGGTAGTCGGGCGCCGGGACGAGCACCTCGTCACCGTTGTCGAGCAGCGCCTGGAGGCTGATCGTGATCAACTCGCTGACGCCGTTGCCGAGCCACACGTCGTCGACGTCGACGGTGTCGATCCCGCGCTCCTGGTAGTGCTGCACGATCGCGGTGCGGGCGGAGAGCAGACCCTGCGAATCGCTGTAACCCTGCGCCGTCGGCAGGTTGCGGATGACGTCGACCAGGATCTCGTCGGGAGCCTCGAAGCCGAACGGTGCGGGGTTGCCGATGTTGAGCTTGATGATCCGGCGACCCTCTTCCTCGAGGCGCTTGGCCTCCTCGAGCACCGGGCCGCGGATGTCGTAGCAGACGTTCGTCAACTTGCGCGATTGCATGAGCTCCACGCCGCCACGATCCCATATCGAACTGAGATCGGCGCCCGAGTTAGGTCGATCGGGGCAGTCCCACTGCCGACCACTGTCGCCGACCTAACAGCCGGCTGCCAGAGTGAGCGGGTGGAACTTCGCGAAGCGGTCCGAACCCGTCGCATGGTCCGGAGCTACGACCCGACCCGGCCGATCCCGCGGGACGAGCTGGAAAACCTACTAAATCTGGCAATTCGGGCGCCGTCGGCGGGCCATACCCAAGCCTGGAGATTTCTCGTCCTGGACGACATAACATCTCGCGATTCGTTCTGGTCGGCGACCACCGAGGACGGCGCGAGCAACTCGTGGCTCGATCGGTTGCGAACCGCACCGGTTCTGATCATCTTCTTCTCCGATCAGCAGGCCTACCTCGACCGCTACGCCGAGCCGGACAAGGGCTGGATCGACAAGGACCCGGATCGATGGCCGGTCCCCTACTGGCACATCGACACCGGCATGGCCGCCATGATCCTGCTGCTCGCCGCGCAGGACGCCGGATTGGCCGCCTGCTTCTTCGGCGTGCCGAAGGATCGCTGGCCCGCCCTGTTCGAGGCGTTCCACGTGCCGCCCGGCCTCGAGCCGATCGGCGTGGTCAGTCTCGGCCACCCGGCCCCGGACCTGCGCTCACCCTCGCTCAAGCGCGGCCGGCGAAGCCTTCCCGAGGTGCTGACCTACGGCTCGTTCGACGTCGAGTCGCCCTCGTCCTGAGCTGAGCGGCGGGTCGACACCTGCGGGGCCATGACCGAGACGATGCGTTCGAGGTCGTCGATGGATGCGAACTCGACGGTGATCCGGCCCTTGCGCCGCCCGATGTCGACGCGAACCCGGGTGTCGAAGACATCCGACAGCTTGCCGGCGAGCTCGGTGACGGCCGGCGCGCTGATCCGCGGGGCGGGGCGGCGAGCCGGTTTGGCCGGTCCGGCGGTGCGGGCCAGCGTGACCAGCTCCTCCGTCGCGCGGACGGACAGGCCCTCGGCGACGATCCGGCTGGCGAGCTCGTCCTGGGCATCGCGGTCGTCGAGGCCGAGCAGGGCGCGGGCGTGGCCGGCCGACAGCACCCCGGCGGCAACTCGCCGCTGCACCGCGAGCGGCAGGTTCAGCAGCCGGATCGTGTTGCTGACCTGCGGCCGGCTGCGCCCGATACGCTGGGCCAGCTCGTCGTGGGTGGTGCCGAACTCCTCGAGCAGCTGCTGGTACGCGGCCGCCTCTTCGAGCGGGTTCAACTGGGCCCGGTGGATGTTCTCCAGCAGGGCGTCGCGCAGCATCGCGTCGTCCTCGGTGGAGCGGACGATGGCCGGAATCGTGTCCAGGCCGGCGGCCACCGCCGCCCGCAGCCGCCGCTCACCCATCACCAGCTCGTAGCCGTCACCGTCGGTGTGGGCGCGGACGACAACGGGCTGGAGCACGCCGAACTCGCGGATCGAGTGCGTCAGTTCGGCCAGGGCGTCCTCGTCGAAGACCTGGCGCGGCTGCTTGGCGTTCGCGTGGATCGAGGTGACCGGCAGTTCTTCCAGCGTCGCGCCCGGGATCGCCAGCGGGCCGGCGACCTCTTCGAGCGCGGGCTCGGTCGACGGCGCTGCGGTCGATGATCCGGGCGAGGCGGTCGCCGGCTCGGCGCTGCCGTTGCCGGACTGATCGGCTACGGGGGCGGCAGGGCGGTCCTCGACCGGCGGAGCGGTCGGGATCAACGCACCCAAGCCCCGTCCGAGCCCCCCGCGGCGCGACTTCGCGCTCACGCCGACCACCCTGACGTCCGCACAACCAGCCCGCTCATCCGTCCCACCCGTTCCTGTCCGGTCATGCCGTAGCACCGCGCTCGGCGATCTCGCGAGCCGCTCGAAGGTACCCGATCGCTCCGCGTGATCCGGCGTCGTAGGTCATCACGGTCTGCCCGAAGCCCGGGGCTTCGGAGACCCGGACGTTGCGGGGAATCATCGGCTCGAGAACGAGCTCGCCGAAGTGGCGGCGCACCTCGTCGGCCACCTGATCGGCGAGCCGGGTGCGACTGTCGTACATGGTCAGCAGCACGGTCGAGACGGCCAGGTCGGGATTGAGGTGCGAGGTCACCAGCTCGACCGTCTTGAGCAGTTGGGCCAGACCCTCGAGGGCGTAGTACTCGCACTGGATCGGGATCAGCATCTCCCGGCCGGCGACGAGCGCGTTGAGGGTGAGCAGTCCCAGTGAGGGCGGGCAGTCGATGAGGACGTAGTCGACCTCGTCTCCCTCGGCATCGAGGAAGGTCTGCAGGGCTCGCTGGAGTCGGTACTCGCGGGCGACCTGGGAAGTCAGTTCGATGTCGGCCCCGGCGAGGTCGAGGGTGGCCGGGACGCAGCGCAGGGTGGGTGCGAACTCGGTGGCCGTGGCGACCTCCGCGATCGGGCGCCCACCGAGCAGCACGTCGTAGATGGACGGGGTGCCGACCCCGTGGTCGACGCCGAGGGCGGTGCTGGCGTTGCCCTGCGGATCGAGATCGATGAGCAGGACGCGCAGACCGTGCAGGGCGAGGGCAGCCGCGATGTTCACCGCGCTCGTCGTCTTGCCGACGCCACCCTTCTGATTGGCCACGGTCAGCACGCGGGTCGCCTTGGGTGTCGGCCACTGCTCCTGCCGCACGTTCAACACGTGAACGGCCTGCGCGGCTTCGCGCATGATCGGGGTGTCGTGGTTGTCGTCGCGCTCGCGCCTGGTTTCACGTGAAACCGGGTCAGTACCAGGGACGTCCACCAGCTCGTCACCCGCGAGCGTTTCACGTGAAACATCGCCGCCGATATTCGGACTCCTGTCCGTGTCAGCGTCGGTGGCGACCGCCGTTTCGGTTTCACGTGAAACATGCTGGTCCACCGACCAGTCGGCCTGCTCGTTCATCGTGCCCTCCTCGCCGGACGCCGCCCAGCCGTTCGAGCGGATCGGGTCACCTGGACGACCCAGGTCGGCTCCGACCCGAGGTCGGCGCCCAGCTCATGAACCGTGATCTCTGCTGCGCCCAATCGGGACAGCGCCGCCCGATGCTGCACGACCTCGTCGGTCGCACTTGCACCCTTCAGAGCGAGAAGTCGCCCGCCGGGGGCCAGGAGCGGTAGACACCATCTCACCAGTCGATCGAGTGGAGCGACAGCCCGGGCGACAACAAAATCTGCCGATCCGACCTCGGCGAGCACTGCCGGCTCGTCGGCCCGCCCGCGCACGATGCGTATCTGGTCGCCCAGCTCAAGGGTGGCGACCGCGGATTCGAGGAAGCGGGTTCGGCGCAACATCGGCTCGACGAGGTCGAGGTGCAGGTCGGGCCGGCGGATTGCCATGGGAATGCCGGGCAGACCGGCGCCGCTGCCGACATCGACCACCCGGGCCCCGACCGGGAGCAGGTCGGTCACCAGCGCCGAGTTGACGAGGTGGCGATCCCAGAGGCGCGATCGCTCCCGCGGCCCGATGTGACCGTGCTCGACGCCGTCAGTGGCCAGCAGGGTTACGAACTGCTCCGCCGGCGCGAGGCGATCGGCGAAGATCGCCCTCGCCGCCGGCGTGGGTGTCAGGTCGACCGGGCCGGCCTGACCTGCGGATGTGGCCGACCCGTCCTCCGGGTCATGCGGAACCGGCTCGCCGGTCACCGCTCGACGAGCACGACCACCCGACGGTGCGGCTCCTCGCCCTCGGACTCGCTGACGACGCCGTCGACCGTGGCGATCGCGTCGTGGACGACCTTGCGCTCGAACGGGTTCATCGGGGCGAGGCGGACCGGCTCGTGGGAGTCGAGGACGCGAGCGGCGGTGTCGGTCGCCAGCTTCTGCAGCTCGGCGCGGCGCGCCTGGCGGTGGCCACTGACGTCGAGCATGAGCCGACTGCGCACGCCGGTCTGCTGCTGCACGGCGAGGCGGGTCAGTTCCTGCAGCGCATCGAGGGTCTCGCCCCGACCGCCGACGAGCGACTGGAGGTCGCTGCCCACGATCGCGACGGCGGCCCGGTCGTTCTCGACGTCCAGATCGATGTCGCCGTCGTAGTCGACGATGTCGAGCAGCCGCTCGAGGTAGTCGGCGGCGATGTCGCCCTCACGCACCAGCAGGCTGTCGGCGGCCTCGCCGCCGCGGCCCTCGCTCGTCGGGGCTCCGGACTCCGGCGTCGGCTCGTCAATCGCCTCGGCGGCGGTGTCGTCCTCGGTGTCGATGGCGGTGTCGATGGCGTGCGTATCGGTCTCGCTCACGAACTGTGTCCTCTCCAGCAGTTCCCGGAAATGGAACCCGGGCGGTGGGTGGTGCGGTCTGGGATGGCCGGCGCGGCTAGCGACGCTTCTTGGCCTGGGTGGGGCGCTTGGCCGGCGGGCGCTTGCCGCCCGGCCGGTTCGGGCGTTGTCCGGGTCGAGGCGTCGAACCTCGCGGCGTGGTGACGGAGTCTTCCTCGTCGTCCACCACATCGGCTCCCGAGCCGCTCGTCGACTGGCCCGGCTTGTTCATTCGTACCGGCCGCTGCCCGGGTCGGGGGGCGAGCGTCCGGCCGACCTCGCCGGCCGGCTTGGCCGGCTCGTCGGTCGGGGGGTGGAACCGGATGATGTAGGCCTGCTGGACCAGCGTCCACAAGTTCGAGGTGAACCAGTACAGGAGCACGCCGAGCGGGAAGTTGAAGAGCAGCCCGGAGATCAGCACACCGACCGGGATGATGTAGAGCATCACCCGCTGGATCGTGGCCGCGGTGCCCTCGGGGGCGACCGTCGCGTTGGCCCGCACCATGAGCTGCGTGGCGAAGGTGGCCGCGGCGCTGACGAGCAGCAGCGGCAGGATGACCGAGCGGGTGGAGGTGATGTCGCCACCGAGCTTGGCCAGCTGGGCCGCGTTGTCCCGGAACGAGGCCGCGAGCGGCGCCCCGAAGAGCTTGGCCTTGGCTGCGCTGCAGGTCTCACTGCGGGTGAAGGTGTAGATCTGCAGGATCTTGTCGTGACTATTGGTGTTACAGCGCGTCACAGAGTTCGAGAGGTGCCGCAAGACGTGGTAGAGCCCCAGGAACACGGGGATCTGGAGGAACATCGGCAGGCAGCCGGCAAGGGGGTTGAACCCCTCCTCCTGCTGGAATTTCATCATCTGCCGGTTCAGCTCGGCCCGGTCGTTCTTGTACTTCTCCCGCAGCTTCTGCATCTTCGGCTGCATCTTCTGCATGTTGCGCTGGTAGTGCACCTGCTTGACGAACATGCGGAACAGCAGCAGCCGGGCCGTGACCACCAGCAGCACGACGGAGAGCGCCCAGGTCAGGCCGCTGTTCGGATCGAGGCCGACCGCGCCGAGCAGCTGGTGCCACCGCAGCAACACCCAGGAAACCGCGACGTACAGGAAGTTGAGCACTCAAATACTCCTAGGCCGCTGATCGCGACGACGTCGTGAGCAGGACGGGGTCAGGGCTGGACTTTCGGTCGCGACGGCGCTCGCGCCCTCCAACGGACGGTGGCACCGGGTCGTGCCCGCCGGCGTGGAAAGGGTGGCACCGCAGCAGGCGGCGCAGGGCCAACCACACGCCGCGACCCGCCCCGTGCATCTCGATGGCCTCGACCGCGTACTCGCTGCAGGTCGGGACGTAGCGGCAGCTCGGCGGCCGGAGCGGGCTGATGGCCATCCGGTAGAACCGCACGCAACCGAGCAGGACCCGCGCCGTGAACGAGCGGGCCATCAGACGGCCAACCGTTCGAGAGCCCGGTCCAGTGCGCGTCCGAGATCCTGCGAGGTCGCGCGGGCCGAGTCGGGCAGCGCCCGGACGACGGTCAGGCTGCCGTCGGGCAGTCGGACGAGGCGATCGGCGAGCTGGGCCCGCAACCGGCGGCTGACCTGGTGGCGCACGACGCTGCCACCGACCGCCTTGCTCACCACGAGCCCGACCCGGGCCGGGCCGGAACCGAGATCAGCATGGTGGTGGACGACGACACTGCCGCTGCGCACGCGTGAACCGGAGCGCACCACCGAGGAGAATTCGGTCGAGCGCCTCATCCGGTGAACGGGTGGGAGCACGGGAAACGAGCGTCTACGAGCCGGCGGCGCCGGGTCGGATCAGGCCGAGAGCTTGCTGCGGCCCTTGCCACGGCGAGCCGCGATGATGGCGCGGCCGGCACGGGTACGCATGCGCAGCCGGAAGCCGTGCGTCTTGGCGCGGCGTCGGTTGTTCGGCTGGAAGGTGCGCTTGCTCACGGTGGGGCTCCATCGGTCGAGGCGGTACAGACGCGATCTTCCGTGGCCACGCGGGTGTGGCCTGCAGCGGGAGACAACGGACGTGAGTCACCGGCGGACCGGTGACGACACAGACGCGCTCACGGTACGGATTGCCTGGCGTGCAGGTCAAACCAGGCCCGGCCCGAATCGATCACCGTAGGGCCCCGGACGACCCCGGCCGGGCCGACACGCCGGTACCTATTGTCGCGGTCCGCGACCGCTGTTAGGTTCGCCCATCGTGTCGCCCAACAGCGGGTGACGCGGGGGTTTCCAGGAGTCGACCGGGACCGACCAGGACCGGTCGACCCCGCCAGGGGGCACCGCCGTACACAGTCTGTGGAGAAGTCTGTGGATTTCGGCGTCCCCTCGACGCGTGAGAGGGTCGCAGCAGCACCTCTTCACCGCCGAGACCACCGACGAACGACCACCGACGAATCCCCGTGGCATGGCGACACCTGCACCGCGACTTACTGGAGTGACCCGCCCGTGGACGACAGCGTCGACATCGTCGCCGTGTGGAATCGAGTCAAGCACCGATTCGACGATCCGAGCGTCCGCCCCCAGCAGAAGGCCTGGATCGGCCTGACCCGCCCGCTCGGCCTGGTCGAGGACACCGTCCTGCTCGCGGCGCCGAACGACTTCGCCAAGGACTTCCTCGAGAACCGGCTGCGCCAGATGATCGCCAAGGTGCTCAGCGAGGAACTCGACCGCGACATCCAGGTCGCGGTGACCGTGCAGGCCGGCGAGGCCAAGGAGTCGGCGCCCGAGCCGGGCGATTCCGAGGGCCTGACCACCGACGAGGACGACTGGCGGGCCGACCCGCCGCGTCCGGCCTCGGCCACCCCGACCTACCGGCCGAAGCACTCCGACGACGAGCGTGATCGCGAGGCCCGGCTCAACCCCAAGTACACGTTCGAGACCTTCGTCATCGGTTCGAGCAACCGGTTCACCCACGCCGCGGCGGTTGCGGTGGCCGAGGCGCCGGCGCGCGCGTACAACCCGCTGTTCATCTACGGCGACTCCGGCCTGGGCAAGACGCACCTGCTCCACGCGATCGGCCACTACGCGCAACGGCTGCAGCCCGGGCTGCGCACGCGCTACGTGTCGAGCGAGGAATTCACCAACGACTTCATCAACTCGGTGCGCGACGACAAGATGCAGGCGTTCCAGTCGCGCTACCGCTCGGTCGACGTCCTGCTCATCGACGACATCCAGTTCATCGAGCGGGCGGAGCGGACCCAGGAGGAGTTCTTCCACACCTTCAACACGCTGCACAACGCGAACAAGCAGATCGTCATCAGCTCCGACAAGTCCCCGCGGCAGCTGAGCTCGCTCGAGGACCGCCTGCGCACCCGCTTCGAGTGGGGCCTCATCAGCGATGTCCAGGCGCCCGACCTCGAGACCCGCATCGCCATCCTCCGCAAGAAGGCCGCCCAGGAGGGCATGAACCCGCCGCCCGACGTCCTCGAGTTCATCGCCAGCAAGATCCAGAGCAATATCCGCGAGCTCGAGGGCGCGCTGATCCGGGTGACCGCGTTCGCCAGCCTCAACCGCCAGGCCGTCGAGCTCGGGCTGGCCGAGATGGTGCTCAAGGACCTCGTCGGCGAATCCGACGCCCCCGAGATCAACGCGACCACGATCATGGCCGTGACCGCGGAGTACTTCGCGATCACGCTGGACGACCTGGTCGGCAGCTCGCGCAGCCGGGTGCTGGTCGGCGCCCGCCAGATGGCCATGTACCTCTGCCGCGAGCTCACCGACCTCTCGCTGCCCAAGATCGGCGAGAAGTTCGGCAATCGCGACCACACGACCGTGATGCACGCCGAGCGCAAGATCCGGGCCCAGATGACGGAGAAGCTCGCCGTCTACAACCAGATCACCGAGCTCACCAGCCGGATCAAGGTCCGGGCTCGTTCATGAGTTCACACGATGTGGGGTTCGCTGTGGACAACAGTGCACGTCGTGTGGACGACCTCGCGCCGGCGCCGGATGTGCACCGGCACGTCACCGACCTGGGTACGACCACCTGCCTGTCGTCCACAGCTGGTAGACCTTCGGACGCTAGCGTTCACGGGGCAGCCGGGTGGTTGTCCCCAGCATCCACAGATGCGAAGACGACAGACGTAAATCTCAATTCAATGATGGACAACGACAAGAGCTACAGCCACGTGGACAGTGGGGATATCCCCATGCCGGGCGGCGAAGACGGTTGGGAGCAGCAGTGAAGTTCCGGGTCGAACGAGACGCCCTGGCCGACGCCGTCACCTGGGCGGCCCGCAGCCTGGCCAGCCGGCCCACGCTACCGGTGCTCGCCGGTCTGTTGCTGACCGTCGACGGCGATCAGCTGCGGGTATCCGGCTTCGACCTCGAGGCCTCCACCGAGGTCGACCTCGAGGTCACCGCGGGCGCGCCCGGCCAGGCCCTGGTCTCCGGTCGCCTGCTGGCCGACATCACCCGCGCCCTGCCACCGCACCCGGTCGACGTCACGGTCGACGGGTCCAGGCTGACCATCTCGTGTGGCGCGGCCCGCTTCACGCTGCCCGGCATGCCGGTCGACGACTACCCGAAGCTGCCGAGCATGCCGACGACGGCCGGCACCGTCGACGGCGCCGAGTTCGCTGCGGCCGTCGGGCAGGTGGCGATCGCCGCCGGCCGCGACGACACGCTGCCGATGCTCACCGGTGTGCGACTGGAGATCGACGGCGACCGGCTGACCCTCGCCGCGACCGACCGCTACCGGTTAGCCGTCCGCGAGCTGTCCTGGAAGCCCGACGACGCGACGGCGGCCGGCGCCCAGGTGCTGGTCCCGGCTCGCACCCTGGCCGACGCGGCCAAGAGCCTTGCGCACAGCGAGTCGCTGACGATCTCCTTGGCGGCCGGCGGCGCCGGCGAGGGCATCATCGGCTTCTCCGGCACGAACGGCGGCCGCGCCAGCCGGGCCACCACCCGCCTGCTCGACGCCACCTTCCCGGCCTACCGCTCGCTGCTGCCCAACGAGTGGGCGTCGAGCGCCGAGGTCGCGGTCGACCCGCTCGTCGCCGCGGTCAAGCGCGTCGCGCTCGTCACCGACCGCAACGCGCCCGTCCGCATGGAATTCGCCGATGGCACCGTCTCGCTCACCGCCGGCGGCGACGACGAGGGCCGGGCCGAGGAGCAGCTCGAAGTCACCTACGACGGCGACCCGATCACCACCGCGTTCAACCCGCAGTTCCTGCTCGACGGTCTGGGTGCGCTGGCCACCGGGACGGCCCGCATGCTGTTCACGTCCTCGACCAAGCCGGTCGTGCTCCGGCCCGAGGCCGCCGACGGGGCCGAGTACACCTACCTGATCATGCCCGTCCGCCTGCCGGGCTAGGTCGGCTCATGCACGTCCGGCACCTCACGGTCGCCGACTTCCGGAGCTGGGTCAGCGCCGACGTCGCGTTCGATCCCGGCCCGGCCGTCCTGGTCGGGGCGAACGGGCAGGGCAAGACGAACCTGGTCGAGGCTCTCGCATATCTCGCCACGCTGGGCAGCCACCGGGTCGCCTCCGACGCCCCGCTGATCCGGGCCGGCGCCGAGCGGGCCGTGGTCCGCGCGGCGATCGTGGCCGACGAGCGTGAGCTGCGGGTCGAGCTCGAACTGGTCGCCGGCCGGGCCAACAAGGCGAAGCTCAACGGCGCGCCGGTCCCCCGCCCCCGCGAGATCCTGGGCGCGCTGCGCACGGTGCTGTTCGCGCCCGAGGACCTCGCCATCGTCCGGGGCGATCCGGGCGAGCGGCGCCGTTTCCTCGACGAGCTCATCGTCGCTCGCACGCCCCGCCTGGCCGGGGTGCGCGCCGACTACGAACGGGTGCTCAAGCAGCGGGCCGCCCTGCTCAAGTCGGCCGGCGCCGCCCGACGGTCCAGCGGTGGCGGTGACCTGCGCACGCTCGACGTATGGGACGGGCACCTCGCCCAGCACGGATCGCAGTTGTTGTGGGCCAGGCTCGCCGCCGTGCGGGCGTTGCGGCCCCACGCCGCTGCGGCCTACGCCCAGGTCGCCCCGACCAGTTCGGCGCTGACCCTGCGGTACTCGACCTCGCTGGCGGCGTCGTTGCCGGAACTGGACGATCCCGAGGCGATACCCGAGGCGAGCCTGCTCGAGGCGGCGCTGATGGCCGAGCTGGCCCAGGCCCGTCCGGCCGAGATCGAGCGCGGCGTGAATCTCGTCGGGCCGCACCGCGACGATCTCGAGCTGGGCATCGGCGAGCTGCCGATCCGGGGGTACGCCAGCCACGGCGAGGGGTGGTCGGCCGCGCTGTCCCTGCGGCTCGGCAGTTACGAGCTGCTGCGGGCCGATGCCCTGCCCGGCGGCGATCCGGTGCTCATCCTCGACGACGTCTTCGCCGAGCTCGACGGCGAGCGCCGCGAGCAACTCGCGCTCGTCGCGGGCAAGGCCGAGCAGGCGATCGTCACCGCGGCTGTCGCCGGTGACGTGCCGAGCCAGCTGCAGGGCGCGCGCTACGACGTCCACGGTGGGGCGGTCCGCCGTGTCCGATGATCGAACTGACGAGCGAAACCTGCGAAACCGCGGTGAAGCGGACCTGACCGGTGAGACTCAGGCCACACGCTTGTCCACAGCCGACGGTGGAAAACCGTCCGCTGATGTGGACAGCGCCTCGAGCGACTTCACCGATTCAGCACATTTGCGGGGCTCTGTCCCCGGTTCCGGTGGACAACCTGTGGACAACGGGGAGACACCCGATCTGGTCCGCAGCGCGCTCACGGATGCCCGCAAGCTCTCCCGCACCCTGCCCGGACGCCGCGCCCGTACCGATACCGAGTCCCGCCGGCGCAATCGCCGGGACAACCTCATCGGGCGCAACCGCGGTGGCTATTCCGGCCCGGGGACGGACACTTCGAGCGATCCGCAGCGGATCGGCTCGCTGCTGCCGGCCTACATGGAGGAGCGCGGGTGGGACCGCCCGCTGTCCGAGGCACGGGTGTTCGCCGACTGGCTCGCGCTCGTCGGTGCCGACGTCGCCGCGCACTGCACCCCGCAGTCCCTGCGCGCCGGCGAGCTCCGGGTCGCGGCCGAGTCGACCGCCTGGGCGACCCAGCTGCGCCTGCTGGCATCGACCCTGCTGGCCCGCCTGGTGACCGAGCTCGGACCCGACGTCGTCACCAAGATCATCATCAGTGGACCGTCCGGCCCGAGCTGGAAGCACGGGAACCGGAGCGTGCGGGGAGCCCGCGGCCCGCGCGACACCTACGGATAACCTGCACGCGACCTGATCGCCGCCGCGGGTGGCTGATCGGGCGCACACCGTCACCGGACCGGGGGGTGCATGGGAACCCGTCACGGCTGGGATGGAAATCGCTCAGCATCGGAATCAGCCCGCGTGCCGACGGTTCCGTAACCGGGTTTCGGCTAGACTGGACAGGACAGTTCGGGGTTGGCCCTGCGCGTCTCCACGTGCCGGACGACCCCAGTTGCATGTCTGGAAGCAGGCCGATCCCTGCTTCTGGCGTCTTGGATCGGCCGGCGCACCGCCGCCGGACACATCGCCGGTTCGGCGAGAGAGGTTCGCACTCGTGACCAGTAGCCCCGCGAAGACTGCCGGCAAATCCGCCAAGAACGACTATTCAGGTAAATCCATCACGGTCCTCGAGGGGCTCGAGGCGGTCCGCAAGCGACCCGGCATGTACATCGGGTCGACCTCGGAGCGCGGCCTGCACCACCTCGTCTGGGAGGTCGTCGACAACTCCGTCGACGAGGCCCTGGCCGGGCACGCCGACCGCATCGAGGTCGTGCTGCTCGCCGACGGTGCCGTCCGGGTCACCGACAACGGCCGCGGCATGCCGGTCGACATGCACCCCCAGCAGAAGCGTCCGACGGTCGAGGTCATCCTCACCGTCCTGCACGCGGGCGGAAAGTTCGACGGTGACTCCTACGCCGTCTCCGGCGGTCTGCACGGTGTCGGCATCTCCGTCGTCAACGCGCTGAGCCACCGCCTCGAGGTCGACATCCACCGCGACGGTTTCCGCTGGACCCAGCCCTACGTCGACCAGAAGCCGGCCGAGCCGCTGAAGAAGGGCGAAGCCAGCAGGAAGACGGGCACCGCGGTCACCTTCTGGCCCGACGCGCAGATCTTCGAAACCACCACCTTCAGCTTCGAGACGGTCAGCCGCCGCCTGCAGGAGATGGCGTTCCTCAACAAGGGCCTGACGATCATCCTGCGCGACGAGCGGGTGGAGAAGGTCGTCGACGAGGACGACGCCACGGCGGCGCCGAAGACGACGAAGGCGCCGCACGTCAAGGAGATCACCTACCTCTACGCCGGTGGCATCGCCGACTTCGTCCGGCACCTGAACGGCTCCAAGGAGCCGATCCACAAGAACCCGATCTACATCGAGGCCGAGGACCAGCCGAACCGGCTCTCCGTCGAGATCGCGATGCAGTGGAACGCGACGTACTCCGAGAGCGTCTACACCTTCGCCAACACGATCAACACGATCGAGGGCGGCACGCACGAGGAGGGCTTCCGGGCAGCGCTGACGAACATCGTCAACCGGTGGGCCATCGAGAAGAAGATCATCAAGGACACCAAGGAGGACCGGTTCAGCGGCGACGACATCCGCGAGGGTCTCGCCGCGATCGTGTCCATCAAGCTCGGCGAGCCGCAGTTCGAGGGTCAGACCAAGGCCAAGCTCGGCAACTCGTCGGCCAAGACGTTCGTGCAGCAGGTCTGCAACGACAAGCTGGGCATGTGGTTCGAGGCGAACCCGGCCGAGGCGAAGATCATCGTCACCAAGATCTCGCAGGCGGCCCGGGCCCGGAAGGCGGCGCAGCAGGCCCGCAAGCTCTCCCGCAAGAACGCCCTCGACACGATGGGCATGCCGGGCAAGCTGGCCGACTGCCGCTCGACCGACCCGGGCGAGAGTGAGCTCTACATCGTCGAGGGTGACTCCGCCGGCGGCTCGGCGAAGTCCTGCCGCGACTCGATGTTCCAGGCGATCCTGCCGATCCGGGGCAAGATCATCAATGTCGAGAAGTCGCGCATCGACCGGGTGCTGAAGAACAACGAGGTCCAGTCGCTCATCACCGCGCTGGGCACCGGCATCCACGACGACTTCGACGTCACCAAGCTGCGCTATCACAAGATCGTGCTGATGGCCGACGCCGACGTCGACGGCCAGCACATCACCACACTGCTGCTGACGCTGCTGTTCCGCTTCATGCGTCCGCTCATCGAGGCCGGCCACGTCTACCTCGCCGCCCCGCCGCTCTACAAGATCAAGTGGAGCAAGGGCGAGCCGAGCTACGCGTACTCCGAGAAGGAGCGCGACGGCCTGATCAAGGCCGGCCAGGAGGCCAACCGTCGCCTGGCCAAGGAAGACGCGATCCAGCGCTACAAGGGTCTCGGCGAGATGAACTCCAAGGAGCTGTGGGAGACCACCATGGATCCGGCCCACCGGATCCTGCGACTCGTCACGCTCGACGACGCGGCCACCGCCGACGAGTTGTTCTCGGTCCTGATGGGCGAGGACGTCGAGGCGCGCCGTTCCTTCATCATCCGCAACGCCCGCGACGTCCGCTTCCTCGACATCTAGGGATCTTCATGGTGCTACGCACCGTGAGCTCCGTATCGGCATGAAGATCACGAACAGATAGGCAATTCCCTTGACTGACATCACTGAGCCTCCGTCGTTCGACCGGATCGAACCGGTCGACATCCAGACGGAGATGCAGCGCAGCTACATCGACTACGCGATGTCGGTCATCGTCGGCCGGGCGTTGCCGGATGTGCGGGACGGCCTGAAGCCGGTGCACCGCAAGATCCTCTACGGCATGTACGACTCCGGGTTCCGGCCCGACCGCAACTACGTCAAGTGCGGACGGGTCGTCGGCGACGTGATGGGCAACTACCACCCGCACGGCGACTCCGCGCTGTACGACGCCCTGGTGCGCATGGCCCAGCCGTGGTCGCTGCGGTATCCGCTGATCGACCCGCAGGGCAACTTCGGCTCGCCCGGCAACGATCCGGCGGCCGCGTACCGCTACACCGAGTGCCGGCTGCAGAGCCTGGCCATGGAGATGCTGCGCGACATCGACAAGGAGACTGTCGATTTCGTCCCGAACTACGCGGGCAACACGGTCGAGCCGGTCATCCTGCCGGCGCGCATCCCGAACCTGCTGGTGAACGGTTCCGAGGGCATCGCCGTCGGCATGGCCACGCGCATCCCGCCGCACAACCTGCGCGAGGTCGCGTCCGGCGTGAGCTGGGCCCTCGACCACCCGGACGCGACGTCGGAGGAGCTGCTCGAGCAGCTGATCCAGCTGATCCACGGCCCGGACTTCCCGACCCGTTCGCTGATCGTCGGCCGCGACGGCATCGAGGACGCGTACCGCACCGGCCGCGGCTCGATCCGCATGCGGGCCGTCGTCGAGATCGAGGAGGACCAGAAGGGCGCGACGATCCTCGTCGTCACCGAGCTGCCCTACCAGGTGAACCCGGACAACCTCGTCGAGTCGATCGCCGCGCTGGTCAAGGAGGGCAAGATCGCCGGCATCCGGGCGATCCACAACGAGAGTTCCGACCGTATCGGCATGCGGATCGTCATCACGCTCACCCGCGACGCCGTGGCCAAGGTCGTGCTGAACAACCTGTTCAAGCACACCCAGCTGCAGACGACCTTCGGCGCCAACATGCTCGCCATCGTCGACGGCGTGCCGCGCACGCTGCGCCTCGACCAGTTCGTCTCGCACTACGTCGACCACCAGGTCGAGGTCATCGTCCGGCGCACCCGTTACCTGCTCGCCGAGGCCGAGAAGCGCATCCACATCCTGCGCGGATTGCTCAAGGCTCTTGACCAACTCGACGCCGTCATCGCGCTCATCCGCAACAGCCCGTCGGCCGACGAGGCCCGCGGCGGTCTGATGAACCTGCTCGAGATCGACGAGGTGCAGGCCACCGCCATCCTCGACCTGCAGCTGCGCCGCCTCGCCGCGCTCGAGCGGCAGCGGATCATCGACGAGCACGACCGGATCGCCGCCGAGATCGAGGACTACAACGACATCCTGGCCAAGCCGGGCCGGCAGCGGCAGATCATCCGCGACGAGATGAACGAGATAGTCGACAAGTACGGCGACGATCGGCGCACCCGGATCATCCCGCACGACGGTGACGTCTCGATGGAAGATCTCATCGCGATGGAGGACGTCGTCGTCACCATCACGCGCACCGGGTACGCGAAGCGCACCAAGACCGACCTCTACCGGGCCCAGCGGCGCGGCGGCAAGGGTGTGCAGGGCGCGGCGCTGCGCACCGACGACCTGGTGGCGCACTTCTTCGTCACGTCCACCCACGACTGGATCCTGTTCTTCACGAACAAGGGCCGGGTCTACCGCGCCAAGGCCTACGAGCTGCCCGAGGCGAACCGCAACGCCCGCGGCCAGCACGTGGCCAACCTGCTGGCGTTCCAGCCCGACGAGACCATCGCCGAGGTCATCACACTGAAGAACTACGAGGTCGCGCCGTACCTGGTGCTGGCGACCAAGGCCGGCCTGGTCAAGAAGACGAAGCTGACCGACTTCAACTCCAATCGCACCGGCGGCATCGTCGCCGTCAACCTGCGCGAGGACGACGAGTTGATCGACGCGGCGCTCATCTCGGCCGAGGACGACCTGCTGCTGGTCAGTCGCAAGGCCATGTCGATCCGGTTCACGGCCAACGACGACACCCTGCGGCCTATGGGACGGGCCACATCCGGCGTCATCGGGATGCGCTTCTCCGACTCCG
Organism: Jatrophihabitans sp.; assembly: GCF_036000465.1. GTDB lineage: Bacteria > Actinomycetota > Actinomycetes > Mycobacteriales > Jatrophihabitantaceae > Jatrophihabitans. The sequence continues at coordinate 77,204 of NZ_DASYFV010000076.1, forward strand.
ACGAGCTGCTGGCGATGGAGGTAATTCGCGACGAAAGCACCGAAA
>NZ_DASYFV010000077.1:0-58703 GCF_036000465.1 Jatrophihabitans sp.
CCAGTCGCTGGGCATGACGAGAGTGCAGACGCTGCGCCGGATCGTCCTGCCCCAGGCGATGCGGGTGATCATCCCGCCGACCGGCAACGAGACGATCTCGATGCTCAAGACGACCTCGCTCGCGAGCGTCATCACGGTGAGCGAGCTGCTGCGCTCGGTGGAAAACATCTACTCGCGCAACTTCAAAGTGATCCCTCTGCTGATCGTGGCGAGCATCTGGTACATCGTCTGCACGAGCGTCCTGTACGTCGGGCAGTACTACCTCGAGCGCTACTACGGCCGGGGCGCCTCGCGCGAGCTATCGCCGACGGTGTTGCAGCGGTGGAAGGGCAGCGTCCTGTCGACGAGGAGGGAGTGGTCGTGAGCGCTCCGATGGTCCGCGCCGAGAGCGTTCACAAGCGCTTCGGGCGCCACCAGGTGCTCAAGGGCATCACGCTCGAGGTGGCGCGCGGCGAGGTGATGTGCCTGCTCGGCCCGTCGGGCTCGGGCAAGTCGACGTTCCTGCGCTGCATCAACCACCTCGAGAAGATCAACTCGGGGCGCCTGTCGGTCGACGGCGAGCTCGTCGGCTACCGCCAGGTCGGCGCGCGGCTGCACGAGCTGCGCGAGTCCGAGGTGGCGCGCAAGCGCGCCGAGATCGGGATGGTCTTCCAGCACTTCAACCTGTTCCCGCACATGACGGCGATCGAGAACGTCACGTGCGCGCCGATCCGGGTGAAGGGGATCGCCCGCGAGCAGGCGCGGGCGATGGGCGTCGATCTGCTCGACCGCGTGGGCCTGGCCGAGAAGCTCGACGCATATCCGGCGCAGCTCTCGGGGGGGCAGCAGCAAAGGGTGGCGATCGCGCGAGCGCTGGCGATGGAGCCGAAGCTGATGCTCTTCGACGAGCCCACCTCGGCGCTCGACCCCGAGCTCGTCGGCGAGGTGCTCGACGTGATGAAGGAGCTCGCGCGCGGCGGCATGACCATGCTGGTCGTGACCCACGAGATGGGCTTCGCCCGCGAGGTCGCCGACCAGCTCGTGTTCATGGACGGTGGGGTCGTCGTCGAGTCGGGCGTCCCGCGTGAGGTGCTGGCCAACCCGCAGCACGAGCGAACCCAGGCCTTCCTGTCGAAAGTGCTCTGAGTGGCTGGATCGTCCGTCGGGTGGGACGACGCCGTCACCGGCTGGCCCGGGTTCTCGCCCCTGGCCGGTGACCGCACGGCCGACGCCTGCGTCATCGGGCTCGGCGCGTCCGGGCTCGCCGCGGTGGAGGACCTCGTCGGCCGCGGCCTGTCGGTCATCGGGCTGGACGCCGGCCGGGTCGCCGCCGGCGCGGCCGGGCGTAACGGCGGCTTCCTGCTCGGCGGCCCGGCACTGTTCCTGCACGACGCGATCGCGGCGTGGGGGCCGAGCGCGGTCGACCTGTACCGCGAGACGCTCGCGGAGCTACGCCATCTGAAGGAGACGCTCAGTCCTGGCGTCGTGCGGCCGGTCGGTTCTATCCGGCTCGCCGGGCTGCCCGGCCCGCCGACCGACGAGGGCGACGCCGCCGACCGGGCGGCCGAGGTCGCCGACTGTGCCGCCCACGCCGCCGCCCTGCGCGAGCACGGCATCGCGGTCGAGGACTACGACGGCCCGCTCGGGCGGGGCATCTTCCTGCCCGACGACGCGGCGACGAACCCGGCGGTGCGGGCGACGGCGATCGCCGCCCGGCTGGAGCACCGGGCCGCGCTGCACGAGAACACCTCGGTGCGCCGGATCGCCGCGGGCCGGGTGGTGACCTCGCACGGCACGGTGTCGGCCGGCGTCGTGGTCGTGGCGGTCGACGGCCGCCTCGACGCGCTGATCCCGTCGCTGGCCCGCCGGGTGCGCACCGCCCGGCTGCAGATGCTGACCACCGCACCGGTTTCCGCATCGCGCCTGCCCTGCCCGGTCTACGGGCGGCACGGCTACGACTACGCGCAGCAGGGCGCGGACGGCCGGCTCCACGTCGGCGGCGGCCGCGACCGCTTCGAGCAGGCCGAGTGGACGGCCTCGACCGCGCCGACCGAGCCGGTGCAGCGCCACATCGAGGACGTCGCCGCCCGCATGGCCGGCGGCCCGGTGACGGTGACGCACCGCTGGGGCGCGTCGGTCGGCTTCACCGCCGACGGCCGCCCGCTGTGCACCGAGGTTGCCGCCGGCGTCGTCGCGATCGGCGGCTACAACGGCACCGGCAACCTCGTCGGCCCCGTCGCCGCGCGGGCCGCCGTCGCCCGCGCCGTCGACGGCACCGCGCCGCCGCCCTACTTCGCGGCGTGATCCTCGACCGGCCTGCGAGCGCCCGTCGGACCCGGTAGGAAACAATGACCGGGTGACCCTCGCGCCGCAGGAACTGGCCGCCGCGCTGCGCCGCGCCGGCGTGGCCGAGGCCGACTCCGGCCCGCGGCGCCGGGCCGAGTACTCGACCGACGCCTCGAACTACCGGGTCGTGCCGTCGGTCGTCGCGTTCCCGCGCTCCTACGACGAGGTCGCGGCTGCGGTCGACGTCGCGGCGCGGCACGGTGTGCCGCTCACCTCGCGCGGCGGCGGCACCTCGACCGCGGGCAACTCGGTCGGCCCCGGCATCGTGCTCGACTCCTCCCGGCACCTGAACCGGGTGGTCTCGGTCGACCCCGAGGCGCGCACCGCGATCGCTCAACCGGGGGCGATCCTCGACGCGATCAGCGCCGCGGCCGCGCCCCACGGACTGCGCTTCGGGCCCGACCCGTCCACCCACGCGCGCGCGACCATCGGCGGCTCGATCGGCAACAACTCGTGCGGGTCCCGGGCGCTCAAGTACGGCCGCACCGCCGACAACGTCGTCGCCCTCGACGTGCTGACGATCGATGGCGGCCGCTTCACCGCGCAGCGCGTCGGGCGCGCCCCGCTGCCGACCGAGGGCACGGCCGGGACGGTCTACGCCGGCCTCGACGCCCTGGTGCGCGACAACCTCGGGCTGATCCGCACCGAGTTCGGCCGCTTCACCCGCCAGGTCAGCGGCTACTCGCTCGAGCACCTGCTGCCCGAGAACGGCGGCGACGTCGCCCGGTTCCTGGTCGGCACCGAGGGCACGCTCGGCGTGCTGCTCGACTCCACCGTGCGCCTGGTCGACGCGCCGCAGGCCACCGCGCTCGCGGTGCTCGGCTACCCCGACATGCCATCGGCCGCCGACGCCGTGCCCGGCCTGCTCGCCCACGACATCGTCGCCCTCGAGGGCATGGACGCCCGGCTGGTCGAGGTCGTGCGCACCCGGCGCGGCCCCTCGGCCGTTCCCGACCTGCCCCGCGGCGCCGGGTGGCTGTTCATCGAGACGTCCGGGGCGACCCCGGCCGAGGCCGTGGCCGAGGCCGAGAAGGTCATCGCCGACGCCGGCTGCCTCGACTCGACGATCGTCACCGGCCCGGTCGCCGCGGCGCTCTGGCGCATCCGCGAGGACGGCGCCGGCCTGGGCGGCCGCACGCCCGCCGGCGCCCCGGCGTGGCCCGGGTGGGAGGACGCCGCCGTCCCGCCCGAGCACCTCGGCGCGTACCTGCGCGAGTTCGAGGCGCTGCTTGCCCAGCACCGCGTCGACGGCCTCGTCTACGGCCACTTCGGCGACGGCTGCGTCCACGCCCGCATCGACTTCCCGCTCACCAGCGAGCCGCATCGCTTCCGCGAGTTCGTCGTCGACGCGGCGAAGCTCGTCGGCTCGCACGGCGGCTCGATGTCGGGCGAGCACGGTGACGGCCGGGCCCGCGGCGAGCTGCTGCCGCACATGTACTCGGCCGGCGCCATCGCCGCGTTCGCCCGGGTCAAGCAGCTGTTCGACCCGCGCAACCTGCTCAACCCCGGCGTGATCGTCGACCCCGCGCCGCTGGACGCCGACCTCCGGGTGCCGGCCGCGCAGCCGCTGCGCAAGCACCTCGCGTTCGCCTACTCGAAGGACGGCGGCGACCTCTCGACCGCGGTGCACCGCTGCGTCGGGGTCGGCAAGTGCCGCGCCGACACGACCGCGACGGGAGGGGTCATGTGCCCGTCCTACCTCGCGACCAAGGACGAGAAGGACTCCACCCGCGGCCGCTCCCGGGTGCTGCAGGAGCTCGCCAACGGCTCGCTGGTCAAGGGCTACCGCTCGGCCGAGGTGCACGAGGCGCTCGACCTCTGCCTGTCCTGCAAGGGCTGCTCGGCCGACTGCCCGGCCGGCGTCGACATGGCGACCTACAAGTCCGAGGTGCTGCACCAGCGCTACCGGCGCCGGCTGCGGCCGCCGTCGCACTACGCGCTGGGCTGGCTGCCGCGGTGGGCCAGGCTCGCGTCGAAGATGCCGCGCTTCGCGAACGCGACGCTGCGCAACACCGCGCTCGCCTCGACCATGAAGCGGCTCGGCGGCATCGACGCGCGCCGGCCGCTGCCGACGTTCGCCACCGAGACGTTCCGCGAGTGGTTCGCCGGGCGGGCCGCCGGTTCCGGCACGCCGCTGCTGCTCTGGGTCGACACGTTCACCGACCACTTCACCCCCGAGGTCGGGCGGGCCGCGGTGCGCGTGCTCGAGGCCGCGGGCTACCGGGTGCAGATCACCGACAGGCCGGTGTGCTGCGGCCTCACCTGGATCTCGACCGGGCAGCTCGACGGCGCCCGCAAGCAGCTGCGCCGCAGCCTCGACGCCCTCGAAGCCGCGGCCGGCACGCCGATCGTCGGGCTCGAACCGTCCTGCACCGCCGTCCTGAGGCACGACCTCGTCGAACTGCTGCCCGACGACCCGCGCGCGGCGAGAGTCGCGGGCGCCACCCGCACGCTGGCCGAGCTGCTCGGCGAGAACGCCGACTGGACGCCGCCGTCGCTCGCCGGCGTGCAGGCCGTCGCCCAACCGCACTGCCACCAGCACGCCGTCATGGGCTGGACGGCCGACGCCGCCCTGCTGAAGGGCGCCGGCGCCGAGGTCACCGCCGTCGGCGGCTGCTGCGGGCTGGCCGGTAACTTCGGCGTCGAGAAGGGGCACTACGAGGTCTCCGAGGCGGTGGCCGAGACGGCCCTGCTGCCGGCCGTCCGCAACGCGCCGCACGACGCGGTCGTGCTCGCCGACGGCTTCTCCTGCCGCACCCAGCTCGAGCAACTCGCGCACGTTCAGGGCCAGCACCTCGCCCAGCTCCTCGACCAGCACCTCGACGCCCCCGGGAGCGAGAGATGACCGAGCCGTTCGTCCCCCCGCCGTACCCCTACGACCGGCTGGACGAGATCAGCGCGCTCGCCGCGCAGCACGAGGGCGGTGCGGTCGACCTGTCCATCGGCACGCCGTGCGACCCGCCGCCACCGGCCGTCCTGGCCGCGCTCTCGGCCGGCGACGCCGCCCGGGGTTACCCGCCGGCGATCGGCACCAAGGCGTTCCGCGCCGCGGCGGCCCGCTGGATCGAGCGGCGCCTCGGCGCCACGGTCGACCCCGACTCCGAGCTCGCCGCCTGCGTCGGCACCAAGGAGTTCGTCGCCTCGCTGCCGCAGTACCTCAAGCTGCGCGACCCCTCGCGCGACACCGTGCTCTACCCGGCCATCAGCTACCCGACCTACGAGATGGGCGCCACCCTCGCCGGCTGCCGGGCCGTGCCCTACCGGAGCCTCGACGAGATCGACGACGCGGACGCGGCCCGCGCGCTGGTCGTCTGGGTCAACTCGCCGGCCAACCCGAGCGGCGAACTGCTCGACCTCGCCGCGGCCGCCGCCTGGGGCCGCGCCCGCGGCGTCCCGGTCGCGTCGGACGAGTGCTACGCCGAGTTCAGCTGGGACGCCCCGCCGACGACGATCCTGCGTGAGGGCACCGCGGGCGTGCTCGCCGTGCATTCGCTGTCCAAGCGGGACAACTTCGCCGGTGCCCGCATCGGCTTCTACGCCGGCGATCGCGAGCTCGTGCACTACCTGCGCGAGGTGCGCAAGCACGCCGGGCTCATGCCGCCCGGCCCGGTGCAGGCCGCGGCGGTCGTCGCCCTCGACGACGACGAGCACGTCGACGCCCAGCGCGCGCGGTATCGCGCCCGCCTCGAACGCCTTGCCGAGATCCTGGGCGCGGCGGGCTACCCGACAACCGTCCCGCCCGGCGCGTTCTACCTCTGGATCGCCACCGACGACGCCTGGGCCGCGGCCCGCGACCTGGCGACCCGGGTCGGCATCGTCGTCTCGCCCGGCGAGTTCTACGGCCCGGCCGGCGCCGGCTTCTTCCGGGTGGCGGCGGTGCAGCCGGACGACCGCATCGAGCTCGCCGCGAAGCGGATCGGCGCCTGCGGTTGATCGTCCACTGACGACGGGTAGTACGTCGGCTGCAATACTGCCGACACAGACCCGCCATACGATCGCAGGGGTGGCCGACTTGTTCACCGACTACCGACGCGGCGCCGCGTGGGACGAGATGATCGCCTCCGACGGCACGGCGCGTGAGCCCTACCGGATGCTCTACGAGTCGATCCAGCGCAGCGGCGCCCAGGAGCTCCGGGCCGGGGTCGACGCGCTCGCCCGGGCCTACCTGAACCAGGGCGTCACGTTCGACGTCGGCGGCGAGGAGCGACCCTTCCCGCTCGACATCGTGCCCCGCGTCATCGATGCCGACAGCTGGTCGACGATCGAGAAGGGCGTGCGGCAACGGGTCAACACCCTCGAGGCGTTCCTGGCCGACGTCTACGGCAACTGCAAGGTCGTCTCGGACGGCGTGGTGCCGCGCAGCGTCATCACGTCCTCGAAGCACTTCCACCGCGCCGCGCACGGCATCGAGCCGGCCAACGGCGTGCGCGTGCACGTCGGCGGCATCGACCTGATCCGCGACGAGCAGGGCACCTTCCGGGTGCTCGAGGACAACGTGCGGGTGCCGTCGGGCGTCAGCTACGTGCTGGCCAACCGGGCCGCGATGCGGCAGCAGTGGGCCGAGGTGCTCGGCCGGGTGCGGCTGCGGCCGGTCTCGCACTACCCCCAGCGGCTGCTCGCCGCCCTCCGCGCCGCCGCCCCGGCCGGTGTGGCCGACCCGTGCGTCGTCGTGCTCACGCCCGGCGTCTACAACAGCGCCTACTTCGAGCACGCCTGGCTGGCCCGGGCCATGGGCGTCGAGCTCGTCGAGGGGCGGGACCTCATCTGCTCCGGCGGCGTCGTGCGCATGCGCGACACCTCGGGCGAGCGGCGGGTCGACGTCATCTACCGCCGCGTCGACGACGACTTCATCGACCCGGTGCAGTTCCGCTCCGACTCGATGCTCGGCTGCCCCGGCCTGCTCACCGCTGCTCGCGCCCGCAACGTCACCATCGCCAACGCGGTCGGCAACGGCGTGGCCGACGACAAGCTGATCTACACCTACCTGCCCGACCTCGTGCGCTACTACCTCAACGAGGAGCCGGTGCTGCCGAACGTCGACACCTGGCGGCTCGAGGACGCCGGCGCGCTCGAAGAGGTGCTCGACCGGCTCGACGAGCTGGTGGTCAAGCCGGTTGACGGTGCCGGCGGCAAGGGTCTGGTCATCGGCCCGCAGGCCACCGCCCCCGAGCTCGACGAGCTGCGCAAGCGGCTCATCGAGGACCCGCGCGGCTGGATCGCCCAGCCGGTCGTGCAGCTGTCGACCGTGCCCACGCTCATCGGCGACTCCATCTCGCCGCGCCACGTCGACCTGCGGCCGTTCGCGGTCAACGACGGTGACGACGTGTGGGTGCTGCCCGGCGGCCTGACCCGGGTCGCGCTGCCCGAGGGCTCGCTCGTCGTGAACTCGAGCCAGGGCGGCGGATCGAAGGACACCTGGGTGCTCGCGGGCGAGCGGCAGACCCCCACCCCGCGCACCGTCGTCACCGCCGCCGCCCCGGCCCACGGCTCGCTGCCGGCGGTGGAATCCGCCATCGACCTGGAGATCAGGCAGCAACAGATGCAGCAGCAGCAGAGTGGAGGCCCCTCGTGCTGAGTCGGATAGCCGAGTCGCTGTACTGGATCGGGCGCTATGTCGAGCGGGCCGAGGACACGAGCCGCATTGTCGACGTGCACCTGACGCTGCTGCTGGACGACCCCTGGGCGCCGGAGGACGTCGTGTGCGCGTCGCTGCTGTCGGCGATGGGGCACGAGCCGGCCGAGACGGTGCGCCGCGACGAGGTGCTGCAGGCGCTCGTGTGGGACGCCTCGACGCCGGCCTCGGTGGTCGGGTCGATCGGGGCCGCGCGCGAGAACGGGCGGCGCAGCCGCGAGGTCGTGTCCTCGGAGCTGTGGGAGAGCATCAACGTCACCTGGCACGAGGCGAGCCGGCCCGGTCGACGCGCCTACCCGCACCCGTTCCTGACCTGGGTGCGCGAGCGGACGGCCGCCTTCAACGGCGTCGCCGACGGCACGCTCTCGCGCGACGAGGCGTGGCACTTCCTGGTGCTCGGCCGCAGCATCGAGCGGGCCGACATGATCGCCCGGCTGGCGGCGGCCCGGGCGCTGGCCGGCACGGCCGGCCCGTCGTGGGTCACGCTGCTGCAGAGCTGCGGCGCCTACCAGGCCTTCCTGCGCAGCGCGCGCGGCGCGATCGACGAGCGGCGCGCCGCCGAGTTCCTGCTGCTCGACCCGCTCTTCCCGCGGTCGCTGATGAGCGCCCTCGTCGTCGCCGAGAAGAGCCTGGACAAGCTGGCGTTGCAGCACGGCGTCGACGACCGGACAACGACCCGGCAGGCCCACCGCGTGCTCGGCATGATTCGCTCCGAGCTCGAGTTCGCCCCGCCGGCCGAGCTGCTCGAGGACGTCTACCAGGTGATGGAGCGCGTGCAGAGCGCGTGCTCGGTGGCGAGCGACGCCATCGCGCAGCGGTACTTCCCGCGGTCGGTCGTGACGTCCTGGATGGCGTCGTGACCGCGCGCTACCGTATCCAGCACACGTCGCGCTACGAGTACGACCGCAGTGTCGCGGCGTCGTTCAACGAGGCTCGGCTGACGCCGCTGCAGACGTCGTGGCAGACGCGGCTCGAGTCCAACCTGCAGATCGACCCGATGACGTGGCACTACCGCTACACCGACTACTGGGGCAACGACGTCCGTGTGTTCGAGGCCAACGGGGCGCACCGCTCGCTCGAGGTGCGGGCGACGAGCCTGGTCGAGATCGATGCCTCGCGCCGCCCGGCCCCGGCCGACCTCTCCTGGGCCGAGGTGCGCGACCCCGCCGTCCGCGACGAGTTCGTCGAGTACCTGACCCAGACCCCGGCCACCGAACCCCCGCTCGAACTGGCCGACCTGGCCGAGTCGATCGCGGCCGACAACCCACCCGCGGCGGCGGCCCGGCTGATCAGCGACGCCGTGCACGACGCGCTCACCTACGTCGTCGGCGCCACCGAGGTGCATACCAAGGCGGCCGAGGCGTGGGCGGCGAAGAGCGGCGTCTGTCAGGACTACGCGCACCTCGTCGTCGGCGCGCTGCGGCACGTCGGCATGCCGGCGCGCTACGTCTCGGGCTACCTGCACCCCAAGGCCGAGCCGGTCATCGGCGACACGACCCAGGGCGAGAGCCACGCCTGGGTCGAGTGGTGGCTGGGGGAGTGGGCGGCCTACGACCCGACCAACTCCTCGGTCGTCTCCGAGCGGCACGTGATGATCGGCAGCGGGCGCGACTACTCCGACATCCCGCCGATCAAGGGCATCGTCGCCGGCCCCCACCGCACCACCGGCCTCACCGTGACGGTCGAGCTGACCCGGCTCGCCTGAGCAGCTCGCGACGCTTTCGGGCAGGTGTGGCAGCGACGGGTGACGGTGATCGCGCCACGTTACCGGCGCGTAGGGGTCGGGTACCTCGTCGGTGTACGCGACAGCGACCAAGGGGAGACGCGACTATGAGCGCCACGGACAAGATCAAGAACGCCATCGAGGACGTCGAGGGCAAGGCCAAGGAAGCACTCGGCAAGGTCACGGGCGACCGCTCGACCGAGAACGAGGGCAAGAAGGACCAGGCCAAGTCGGACCTGAAGAACGCGGGCGAGAACGTGAAGGACGCGTTCAAGCACTGACGCCGAAGCTCACGCGAGGGTCCCGGACGAACGGTCCGGGGCCCTCGCGGCTTTCTGTGGGCGATGCCCGTGATCTCGCGACCGGCTCACCCCGAATGGACGACTCGGCCAACCGCGGCTAATTTTCCTGGGTCTGTCTGTCCCAGGAAATGCCGGAGCGGGGGCCACACGGGTGACGAGCCAGGTCGGGCGGCCGCAGCCGGGCGCCGCCGCGGTCGCAACCCGGTGGGTCGCGCCCGAGCGGCGCGCCCTGGGTGATCGCGTCTCCGGCGCCCTGCCCGGCCCGATCCGCCGCAGCCTCGAGGCGGTCGGTGGCATGTACAGCATGTTCGCGGCCTCGCTCTACGGGCTCGGCTCCGACCTCGTCCGCCGCAAGTTCGAGTTCGAGGAGTTCGTCGAGCGCTCCTGGTTCCTGGTCAGCGTGGCCCTGCTGCCGGCCATCCTGGTGTCGATCCCGCTCGGTGTGGCCATCGCGCTGCAGGTCGGGGCGCTCGCCGCCCAGATCGGCGCGACCAGCTTCGTCGGCGCGGCCGATGCGATCGGGGTGCTGCGCGAGGCGTCACCGATCATCACCGCCCTGCTGCTCGCCGGCGTCGGCGGCTCGGCCGTCTGCGCCGAGCTCGGGGCGCGCACGATCCGCGAGGAGATCGACGCGATGATCGTGCTCGGCCTCAACCCGCTGCGCCGCCTCGTCGCCCCGCTGATGGTCGCCGGCGTGCTGATCAGCATCTTCCTGAACTTCGTCGTCATCTTCGTCAGCATCGGCAGCGCCTACATCTTCGACCTCGCCGCCCTGCACGGCACCCGGGGCAGCTTCTTCGGCGCCTTCATCCAGTTCGCGACCGTCGCCGACTTCGTGACCTCGGAGATCAAGGCCGGGGTGTTCGGTCTCATCGCGGTGCTGATCGCGGCCTTCCAGGGCCTGAACGCCAAGCGCGGGCCGACCGGCGTGGGCGAGGCGGTCAACCAGTCGGTGGTCATCACCGGCATCGTGCTGTTCGCGTTCAACCTGATCATCACCGAGATCTTCTTCGCCGTCGTCCCGCAACGGACGTTCTGACGTGGCCACCGTCGCCGACCTCGTCCCGCGCCGCGCCCGCGACGCCGTGTCGACGCTCGGCGCGCGGGCCGGAGCGGTGGAGAACAGCCTGCGCTTCCTCGGCGACATGGTGATCTTCACCTTCCACGCGCTGCGCGCGGTGCCGATGGTGCTGCGCCGCTACCGGTCCGAGGTCGCCCGCCAGATCGGCCAGGTCACCCTCGGCACCGGGCTCTTCATCACCTTCACCGGCACCATCGGCGTCGTCGTGGCCGAGTCGCTGTTCATCGGCATCGAGGTCGGCGTCGAGGGCTACCAGAGCCTCAACATCATCGGCATCGCGCCGCTGACCGGCTTCGTCTCGGCCTACGGCAACACCCGCGAGATCGCGCCCCTCATCGCGGCCGTCGCGGTCGCGTCGCAGATCGGCTGCAAGTTCACCTCGCAGCTCGGCGCGCAGCGCATCAGCGAGGAGATCGACGCGCTCGAGGTGATGGCGATCCCGTCGATCCCCTACCTGGTGACGACGCGCATCATCGGCGCCTTCACCACGATCGTCCCGCTGTACCTGATCGGGCTGCTCGGCTCCTACGTCGCGACGAAGTACACGGTCACGATCTTCTTCGGCCAGTCGGCCGGCACCTACGAGCACTACTTCGACCAGTTCCTGCGCAACATCGACATCGTGTACTCGGTGATCAAGGTGATGGTCTTCCTCGTCATCATCTCGATCATCCATACCTACTACGGCTACAACGCCTCCGGCGGTCCGGCCGGGGTGGGCCGGGCGACGGCGCGCGCCATCCGGGCGACGACCGTGCTCATCGCCTCCAGCGACGTGCTGCTGACGATGCTGTTCTGGGGACTGCACGGCGTGCGGCTCGGGGGCGGCTGATGGAGCGCGTGCGGCACCGCGGCCTCGAGGTCGTGCTCGGCCTCGCGCTCGCCGGCGCCCTGGTGCTCGGCGTCGTTCTGGTCTGGGATTCGTTCAGCCTGCGATTCAGCGACAAGATCACCGTCTCGGCCGAGCTGGCGAAGGCGGGCGACGCGCTCGAGGTCGGCGACATCGTCACCTACCGCAGCGTGATCATCGGCGAGGTCACCGACGCCGCGGGCACGTCGGGCGGCGGCGCCACCGCGCAGCTGCTCATCGACCCGCACGCGGCGGCCGAGATCCCCGCGTCGGTCACCGCCGTCGCGGTGCCGGCCTCGCTGTTCGGGACGACGAAGGTCGAGCTGCTGCCCGTGCGTGACCCGAGCGGCCCGCGGCTGCGTGAGGGCAGCGTCATCGCCGCCGACCGCAGCCCGGCGGCGGAGAGCCTGCAGACCGCACTGGCCAACGCGTACACGCTGCTCACCGCGGTGCACCCGGCCCAGCTCGACGCCGCGCTCTCGGCGCTGGCCACCGCACTGGACGGTCAGGGCGGGCGGCTGAACACCTTGATCTACGAGGCCGATCGCTACCTGCGCAAGCTCGCGCCGTCGCTGCCGCAGCTCGACGACGTGATCGAGAGCCTGGCCACGGTCACCGACGAGATCGCCCGCAACGCGCCGTCGCTGCTGAGCGCGCTGGCCAACACCCTCGTGGTCGCGAAAGGCATCCTGGCCGACCGGCAGGCCGTCGCCGGGCTGCTCGCCGCGGGGCCGACCGCGGCCGACAACGCGCGCCGCCTGCTGTCGCCGCGGACAGTCGACAACATCGTCACCGTGCTGGTCGGGCAGCAGCCGGTGACGGCCGCCCTCGGCGCGAACCCGCAGGCGCTGCCCGACACCATCCACGGCTTCAAGCAGTTCGCCGACACGTTCGACCAGACGCTGACCAGCGGGTCGCTCAAGGTCAACGTGCTGCTGACCGGGGCCGACTTCGCGCAGCTGCTGCCGGTGGCGGCGGGGCAGAAGGGCACCGTCTTCCAGGCCATCGTCGACCCGCCGCTCTACACGCCGGCCGACTGCCCGCGCTACGCCGGCGCGATCGGGCCGAACTGCAGCGGCGCCGGGACGAACGCGGCGGCCGAGCGGCTGCTCACGAGCGGCCTCGGGTACGGCGGCACCAGCGGCGCCGTGGGCAGTGCGCAGGAGGTGCGGACGATTCGGGCCGCCGCGGCGTCCATCACCCACCTGCCGGCCGGGCAGCTGCACGACGCGACCACCGACCTGCTGCTCGGCCCGCTGCTGCGCGGATCGGTCACGGTGGTGAGGTGACGTGAGCATCCGCAAGCCGCTGATCCGGCTGATCGCGTTCCTGCTGGTGGCCGGTTTCCTCGCCGCCATGGAGCTGACCACGCTGACCGGTCCGCACACGGGCACGACCGACTCGTACCGCGCGATCTTCGGCGGCGCGGACGGCGTGTCCGGACTGCGGGTGGGCAACCCGGTGCGGGTGTCGGGCGTCCCGGTCGGCAAGGTGACGGCCGTCGAACTGGTCGACGCCGAGCACGCCCTCGTGACGTTCACGGCCAACCGGCACCAGGCGGTCACCTCGCAGACCTGGGCCGTCGTGCGCTACGCCAACCTGTTGGGCCAGCGCTACCTCGCGCTGACCCAGCCGGTCGACAGCGGTGGCGCGACGCTCGCGCCCGGGGCGACGATCCCGGCCGGCCGCACCGCGCCGGCGCTGTCGCTCACCGATCTGTTCAACGGGTTCCGGCCGCTGTTCTCCGCGCTGACGCCGCAGCAGGTCAACGAGCTCTCGCAGGACATCATCGACGTGCTGCAGGGGCAGACCGCGCGCATCGACGACCTGATCGCCAGCACCGCGAGCCTGTCGAGCAACCTGGCCGACCGCGACACGACGTTCGCGACGGTCATCGACAGCTTGTCGACGCTGCTGACGACGGTGAGCAAGCACGACGACCAGCTGGCCGGCGTGCTGACCACCCTGCACGCGCTGACGGCGCAGCTGCACGAGGAGGGCCCGGCCATCGTCGACTCCCTCGACGCGGTCGACCGCCTGATCGGCTCGGTCGGCGGCCTGTTCGACCGGCTCGACGCGCACAGCCTGCCGCAGGACGTCGCCGACGCGTCGTCGCTCACCGGCGTGCTGGCGCAGAACACCGGCACGGTCGACTCGCTGCTCACCGGCTTCGCCAGCGCGTTCCAGACGTTCTCCCGTACCTCGCAGTACGGGAACTGGATCAACGTCTACGCCTGCAACATCGGCGTCCGCACCTACGGCACGGTCTCGATCTCCGCGACGCAGGCGGTCAACGGCCTGACCGGCCTGCTCGGCGGACCGCTGGCCGGCCTGGGCGGCGTGGCCACGGGCATCCTCGGCGGCGTCGCCCTCGGCCGGCTCGCGTCGCCGCTGCCGCTGGCCCTGCCCAACGGTCGCGTCGGCGGCACCACCGCGCACACGCAGGTCTGTCGATGATCAAACCCATGCGGGAACGCAACCAGGTGTCGGTCGCGATCGTCGGCACCCTGCTCGCCGTGGTCGCGATCCTGGCGGCGGTCAACCTCGACAAGATCCCGGGCGTCGACCCGACCACCACCTACTACGCCGACTTCGCCAACGCCGACGGGTTGAAGAGCGGCGACGACGTGCGGGTCGAGGGCATCAGCGTCGGCTCGGTCGACGCCGTCGACGTCGCGGGCGACCACGTGCACGTGGCGTTCTCGCTGAAGGCCGGCATCCGGCTCGGCGGCGCGAGCCGGGCCAGCATCGAGGTCGCCACCGTGCTCGGGAACCTGTTCATGCAGGTCGAGTCGTCCGGCGGCGGCACGATGAGCGAGGGCACGACCATCCCGGTCGGGCGCACCGTGGTGCCGTACTCGCTGCTCGGCGCCCTCGACGCGTTCGGGGAGTTCTCGCAGAAGACGAACGTGCCGCAGCTGCGCACCTCGCTGAACACCCTGGCCCGGACGATCAGCGGCATCGCCCCCCGGGACGTCAAGGCCGCCCTGCGCGGGCTGGCCGACGTGTCGAGCACGCTGGCCGGCAAGCAGCGCGAGATCAGCAGCATCCTCACCGCCGCCGACACCATCGTCCGCACGCTCGACAAGAACTCCGGCGCCCTCGTCGGGCTGCTCATCCAGGGCGATGAGTTCCTGCGCCTCGTGCAACAGCGGCACGCGGTGATCACGCAGTTGCTGCGCGACACCGCCCGTCTGGGCGCGGCGCTGTCGCGCCTGATGGAGCGCAACTCGGCCCAGCTCGGCCGGTTGCTGGCCAACCTCGACTCGGTGACCGGCGTGCTCGTCAAGGAGAAGGCGGCGCTGGCGGCCGCGATCGTCAACCTCGGGCAGTTCTCGGTGAACATCACGAACGTCACCGGCTCCGGGCCCTGGCTCGATCTGCTGACCCCCACCGCGGTCGTCCCCGACAACCAGATCGCGGGCTGCGGCACGAACCCGTCCGGATCGTCGGAGCCGTGCAACCCGTGACCGCGATCCTCGACCGCCTCGGGCTCGGCCGCGTTCTCGTCGCCGCCGGCGCCGTCGGGCTGCTCGTCGTCGGCGCCGTCGCCCTCGTCCGTATCGCCGGCGGCGGGGCCACGTACCGGCTGACGGCCCGCTTCGTGGCGACGCCCGGTCTCTACGCCGACAACAGCGTCGACATCCTCGGTGTGCCGAAGGGCCACGTCGTCTCGGTGACGCCGGAGGACAGCTGGGTCGAGGTCGTGCTGGAGCTGCCGACGAGCGTGAAGGTGCCGGCGAACCCGACGGCCGTGCTGATGGCACCGAATCCGGTGAGCGACCGGTTCGTCGAGCTGACCCCGCCGTACACCGGCGGCCCGGCCGCGAAGGACGGCGCCGTGCTCGACACGAAGCACACCGTCGTGCCGCTGGAGCTCGACTCGATCGACGCCAGTCTCGACAACCTGTCGCGCACCCTCGGCCCGGCCGGCGCGAACAGCGGCGGGGCGCTCACCTCGGTACTGCACTCGTTCGCCCAGCTCGCCAACGGCAACGGCAGCGGCCTCCACGAGGCCATCGTCAAGATCTCGGCCGCGCTGCCGGCCCTCACCGCTCACCCCGACGACCTCAAGCGGCTCGTCACCGGCCTCGACTCGCTGACCACCGAGCTGGCCGCGCACGACGCGACGATCAACCGTCTCTACGACGACCTCGCCGGGGCGACCGGACAGCTGGCCGACGAGCGGGCGACGATCTCGGCCGCGATCGCCAACCTGCAGACGGGGCTGACGGAGGTCGCGACGTTCATCGCACGCAACAAGGCGCATCTCGGCGCGTCGGTGCACAACCTCGACACCACCCTGCGCACGGTGATCGGCGAGCAGAAGGCGCTCATCCAGACCTTCGACACCGCGCCGCTCGGCTTCCAGAACTTCAACCGGGCGATCGACCCGAACGCGCCCTGCCCGTCGGCCACCGGGGCACCGAACAGCTGCCCGGCGCTCTACGCCCGGCTCGACTTCACCTCCGACGCATGGGCCTTCGTGCAGAGGTACTGCGGCGCCAGCGTAATGTACTCGCTGCTGCCGATCCTGGCCCAGAACGCCCAGCTCGGCAGAGCGACCGCGACGCACACGGCGTGCGGCGCGCAGGTCGGACTGCTCGCCCAGCGCACCGGCCCGCCCGGCTCGCCGCAGACGCCCGACCTCGACCTCACCCACTACGTGGGGCGGCGATGAGAGCCGCGCTGGGACTCGTCCTCGTCGCGATCACCCTGAGCGGCTGCAGCGTCGGCCTGGAGGACCTGCCCGCGCCGGCCGGGACGAGCGGGCCGACCTACCGGGTCACCGCCGCGTTCGGCGACGTTCAGAACCTGGCCCTCGGCGCGAAGGTGAAGGACGGCGGTGCGCTGATCGGCGAGGTCACCTCCATCGACACGCACGACTACGTCGCCGAGGTCGGGCTGACCATCGAGAAGACCTTCGTGCTCGGCCGGGACGCCCGCTTCCAGATCCGGTTCACCACGCCGCTCGGCGAGGACTTCATCGCGGTCACGCCGGGCACCCCGGCGCGCGGCACCCTCGCCGACGGGGCGTCGGTGCCGTTGAGCGAGACCAGCAACGCGCCGAGCATCGAGGACACCTTCGCCGCGGTCTCGGCGCTGCTCAACGGCGGCGGCCTCGCCAAGCTGCAGACGATCGCGACCGAGCTCGACCGCGCGTTGCACGGCCGCACCGGCAACGCGCGGGACGCGCTCGTCCAGCTGCAGAGGGTGATCGGCAACCTCGACGCGCACAAGGGCGACATCGACCGCACCCTGAACGGCCTCGCCGCGATGGCGAAGGCTCTGAACCAGGGCAACGGGGTCGTCACCCAGGCGCTCGCGCTCTTCCCGCCGACGCTCCAGACGCTGGCCGACGACACCGGGCGGGTGCGCGAGCTGCTGACCCGGGTGGCCCGGCTCGGGAGCACCGTCGACGGCCTGCTCGCCCGCAGCCAGGGGGCGCTGCTCGCCGACCTCGACAACCTGCGTCCGACGCTCGACGCGCTGCGGGCCCGGCAGAACGAGTTGATCCCGGCGATGCGTTCGCTGTCGGCCCTCGGCCGCGCGGTCCAGCACGCCGCGCCGGGCGACTACGTGAAGGTGTCGGCGACAGTGGAGTTCCTGCTCAACGCTCCGCCGGCGCGTCCGGATGCGGGGGGCAACACCAGTGCCGCCGCGCCGCGCGACGCGACGAGCACGCTGCTGTCCGGGAGCCTGCCGTGAGGAGACGCACCGTCCTCGCGCAGCTCGCCGTGTTCGGCGTCATCTCGGTGCTGATCCTGTCCTACACGGTCTTCGGGCTGCTCGGCGTGCGTGTGACCGACCAGCCGTTCACCGTGACGGTGCAGCTGCGCGATGCCGGCGGGATCTTCACCGGTGCCGAGGTCGCGTTCCGCGGCGTGAAGGTCGGCACGGTCGAGGCGGTCGACCTGCACACCGACGGCGTCACCGCCACGCTGTCGATCGATCACGGCACGCGGGTGCCCGACAACGCGATCGCCCACGTCTACGACCTGTCGGCGGTGGGGGAGCAGTACCTCGACCTGACTCCCACCGGCCCGAGCACGTCGGTGCTGCGCGGCGGCAGCGTCATCCCGAGCGAGCGGACCACGACGCCGCTCGCCACCGCGACGGTGCTCTACGACCTCGAGCGCTTCGTCGACAGCATCAACCCGAGTGACCTGCAGGTGATCGGGCGCGAGGGCGCGATCGCGTTCCAGGGCACCGGGCCGCAGCTGAAGTCGATCCTGACCGACACGACGACGATCGTCGACCAGCTGTCCTCGAGCGAGGACGCGATGCTGCACCTGCTGCGCAACTCGGCGCTGCTGCTGCACGGCGCCGCGGCCCACGCCGGCGCGTTCGACCGCTTCGCGACCTCGCTGCGCTCGCTGACGGGCGCGCTCGCCGCGTCCACGCCCCGGCTCGGGCTGCTGCTGCGCCAGGCCGCGCCCACCACCCGGCTGATCAACTCGGTGATCGCCGAGAACGGATCCGCGCTGACCGTCCTGCTCGGCAACCTCGCCACGCTGAGCGACATCCAGTCCGCCCGGGTGCCCGGCCTGCGCTCGCTGCTGGTCGCCGTGCCGCAGTTCGGGCGGCTGGCCCCGAGCGTCGTCCACGACGGCACGCTGCTCGCCATCGCCGACCTCAACCAGAGCCAGCCGATGTGCGGCACCGGGTTGCCGCTGCCGAACCCGCTGTCGTCGACGCCCGGCAGGCTCTACGCGGTCGGCTGCGGCCCGGGCATCGTGCGCGGCGCGGCCAACGCCCCGCGCCCGGGCGGCGGGGTCGGGGCCGACTCGGCCGGGACGCAGCCGATCGGCGCCGCGGCCACCCCGGTGCCCGGCGGGCAGGTCGGTACGTACGACCCGCAGACCGGTCTGACCCAGACGAGCGACGGAACGCTCGTCCGGCTCGGCACCAACGGCGGCCAGCAACGCCTGTTCGGTGCCAACTCCTGGCAGTCCCTCCTGCTCGCCGTGACCGGCGGATGAGCACCCCTACCGGTCCGATGTCGTTGGACCCTGATGTGAGGACGCGACGATGAGCAACCGGACCGACGAGCTCGAGGACACCGAGACGGTCGAGGCGGCGGGGACGGTCGGGGCAGCGGCGAAGCCGCGCACCCGGGCCGAGAAGCTCGAGGCCAAGGCCGCCCGGCTGCGGGAGCTCGAGCAGCGTCGCGCCGAGCGGGCCGCCGACCGCGAGGCCGAGACCGGGCGGGGCAGCAAGGGCCTGCTGGTCGCGGTGTCGGTGCTGGCCGTCCTGGTCCTCACGCTCGGCACGCTCGTCGCGATCCTCGTCCCGACCTGGCTGCACCAGAAGCACGTCAACGCCGCGCGGGCGAGCGCGCTGGCCGCCGCCCGCACCTATGCCGTTGACTTCGGCTCCTACGACTACCGCCACCTCGACGCCGACTTCGCCCGGGTCGCGAATCACCTGACCGCCGACTTCCGGAACACCTACCTCGCCGACAGCACCCGCCTGCGTCCGGCGATCGTGCAGTACCAGGGCCGGTCGACGGCGATCGTCCAGGGCCTGGCCGTCGGGACGGTGACCGAGACGAGGGCCGAGGTGTTCGTGATGCTCGACCAGAACGTGACGACGGCGCAGTCGAGCACGCCGCGCACCGACCGCAACCGGCTGCAGATGACGCTGGTCCGGCACGGCGGCCACTGGCGCATCTCGCGATTGCAGCTCAAGTAACGTCCGGCGCATGTCCGACGACGAACTCCGCCCGCAGAAGCGTGGCCGCAAGATCGCGATGACGACCGAGGAGCGCGACGCGTTCCTGACCGAGGAGCGCACCTGCCGGGTGGCGACACTCTCGCCCGACGGCCCGCACGCCACCCCGCTCTGGTACCTCTGGGACGGCACGCACCTGTGGCTGTACTCGATCGTCAAGAGCCAGCGCTGGGCCGACCTGGCGCGCGACCCGCGCATCGGCATCACCGTCGACACCGGGGTCGACTACCTCGAGCTGCGCGGCGTCGAGATCACCGGCACGGTCGAGGTCGTCGGCGACATCCCGCGCACCGGCGAGCCCGACGACGCCCTCACCGCGGTCGAGTTCGCCTTCGGCAACAAGTACATGGATTCGAGCGGGGGCGGCAACATGTTCCACGACGGCCGCCACGGCTGGCTCCGCGTCACGCCGAAGAAGATCTCCAGCTGGGACTTCCGCAAGCTCGCCGCTCTCTGACTGTTCATCGAAGACCTCTGGCGCGTGGCGCCGGGGTGCGGGATGCTTCCTGGCGTTCATCCGATTCATGGCTAATGCCCGGATTTCTCCTGGGTGACCGCGGAGGCATCGATGCGTGCTGGACGACGACGGAACATCCTGCTCAGCCTGGTGCTGGCCATCGTGGCGCTGACCGCGGCGGCGGTCGCCACCGCCGGCGTCGTGACCCACCGCCGCAGCTCGAAACCTGACGCCGAGGAGCACGAGGACGTCCGGGCCGTGCCGAACTCGTCCACCGGGTCGTGCGGGGTCGAGCGCTGGTCGGTGAAGACCGGCACCGACGCCGATGCCGGCAAGATCACGCTGCAGTCCACGACGTCGACCACGATCGCCGCGCTCGACGCCATCCCGGCTCCGGCCACGTTGCCGGCGAACAACCGCGTCGCGCCGACCGAGACCACTGTCTACCGGGTCAGCGGCACGCTCACCGAGTACAAGCTCGAGGCCGACTCCGACTACCACCTCGTGCTCACCGACAGCGCGGGCCGCACGATGATCGCGGAGATCCCCGACCCGCTCTGCGTCGGTGCGTCGAGCCCGCTGTTGAGCTCGATCCAGAAGGCCCGCGGCGAGTTCGACGCCAAGTACACGCCGAGCGGCACGTTCAAGACCGCGAACACCGCCGTGACCGTCACCGGCGTCGGGTTCTTCGACTTCAACCACGGTCAGACCGGCGTCGCCCCGAACGCGATCGAGCTGCACTCGGTGCTCGACGTCGCCTTCGGTACGGCGCCGGCGAACAGTGTCACGGTGACCAACCCGGGCAACCAGAGCAGTACGGTCGGCACCGCCGCGAGCCTGCCGATCAGCGCCTCGGACTCCGCCTCGGGACAGACGCTGACCTACTCGGCGACCGGCCTGCCGGCCGGTCTGACGATCAACCCCTCCTCCGGCCTGATCTCGGGCACGCCGACGACTGCCGGCACGTCGTCGGTCACGGTGACGGCGAAGGACACCACCGGTGCCTCGGGATCGACGTCGTTCTCCTGGGCAGTGGGCGCCACCACCGGCGGCTGCTCGGGCCAGCAGTTGGGCAACCCCGGATTCGAGACGGGCGCGGCGGCGCCGTGGACCATGAGCACCGGTGTGCTCAGCAACAGCACGAACGAACCCGCGCACGGCGGCAGCTGGGACGCCTGGCTCGACGGCTACGGCTCGGCCACGACCGACACCGTGTCGCAGTCGGTCACCATCCCGAGCGGGTGCCACGCGTCGCTGATGTTCTGGCTGCACGTCGACACCGCCGAGACCACGACCAGCACGGCCTACGACAAGCTGACCGTGAAGATGGGATCGACGACGCTGGCGACGTACTCGAACCTCAACCACTCCACGGGCTACGTCCAGAAGACCCTGTCGGTCGATGCGTTCGCCGGGCAGACGGTGACCCTCACCTTCAGCGGGGTCGAGGACAGCCAGCTGCAGACGTCCTTCGTCCTCGACGACACCGCGCTCACGCTGAGTTGAGCGAGTGCCACCGAAAGGAGCTAGCCTCTGACCGCATGCAGGACGCTCTGATCGCGCTGGGCCTGGTGCTGTTCCTCCTCGGCCTGCTGACCGGGCTCGCGGTGCCCGCCCTGAAGAACCCCCGTATGGGGGTGGCCAGCCACCTGCAGGGAATGACCAACGGACCGTTCCTCGTCCTCATCGGCCTTCTGTGGCCTCGGGTTCACCTGCCGCACGGCTGGGGGATCACCACGGTCGCCCTGCTCGTCTACGGGACGTACGCCAACTGGCTCGCGACTCAACTCGGGGCCCTCTGGGGTGCCGGCCGGCGGTTCGCGCCGGGAGCGACCGGGCGCCACCAGGCGTCGGCGGCGAAAGAAGGCGTGGTCGACATCCTCCTCGTGACCCTCGCGCCGGTCATGGTCGCGGCCACAGTGATGCTGCTGATCGGCGTGCTGCGCTGACCGTGCCCGCGGGCGACGGGGTTCGCTCAGCTGAGCGAGACCCAGAAGCGATCCTCGCCGTCGGCCGTACCCTCGGGTACGCCGCCGTTGACGAGGATGACCTTGCGCGACGCCTCGTTGTCGACGGCGCAGGTGATCAGAACGCGGTCCAGTTCGAGCTGATCCCGGCAGATGGTGAGCGCCTCGCCGAGCATGCGGGTCGCGTGTCCGTGCCGCCGCCACGGCGCGACCACGTGGTAGCCGATGTGCCCTCCGGCCCGCTCGAGCTCCGACGTCAGCCGGTGCCGGATCACGAGGCTGGCGAGGTAGTACTCGCCCGACACGTACCAGTAGACGGTCGAGGGCACTCCCCACCGTTCCCGCACGCCGATGCGCTCGGCGACGAACGCCTCGAAGTCGTCCGCGGCCGGACCGAGCCATTCCGTCGGCGTACCGCGCAGCAGGCAGTCGGCCTGCTCGCCGACGAGGTAGGACGTGCGGACGGCGGTCGTGGGATCGACCAGGCGTGGGGGTACGGCGAGCGGGATCACGACCTCGAGTCTGCTGGATCGTCGAGGCTCCTCGGTTCGATCTCGGTTGCCCGGCCCGCATAGGGTCCTGACTGTGCCTGAAACGCCCACCGTGTCGCTGCGCGCGCGCACCGACGACGACCTGGATGTCCTGTTCGAGATCGCGGCCGACCTGGACACCTGGGAGGAGCGGGGTCCGCGGGCGCCGCGGCCGTTGACCCGGGAGCGCTTCGACGCGCGGCTCGCCCGGGCCGCCGAGAACGACGCCGACAGCGACCCCGTGTCGCTGGTGATCGACGTCGACGGCCGCGCCGTCGGCACCGTGACGCTGTTCGACTTCGACTTCCTGGCCCGTCACGCCGAGGCCGGGATCAACGTGGCGCGGCCTGCCCGCGGGCGGGGCATCGGGACGGCCGCGATCGTCCAGCTCGTCGAGTTCGGGTTCGTGCGGCACAACCTGCGCCGCATCCACCTCCAGGCGATCGCGTCGAACGTGGCCGCCATCCGCGCGTACGAGAAGGCCGGCTTCGTGATCGAGGGTCGCCAGCGCGAGCACGCCTGGGTCCGGGGCGGCTACGAGGACATCGTGCGGATGGGCATCCTGCGCGCAGAGTAGATCCGCGCTTCCGCCCCGCGCAAGGCGTGCGACCTTACCGATGAGCGATTGCTGCACTGTCGCCTCGCGTGGCGAGACGGTGTGGACAAGCGCTCCGGGTTGGGTCAGTGTTCCGTCGCGTGAAGATCTTCGCGATGATCGCGGTCCTCTTGGTTGCAGGATGCAGCGCTTCAACTCCGAGGTCGGCTACCTCGACCGAACATGCGACAACGTCCGTGGCACCGACATCCTTGTCAATCTCGGCGTCCCCTCTGACCGACTCGAACGGTCTCTGGACCATTGACTACGCGCGCTTGCGGTACACACCGCTGCGCGACACCTACCTCGAAGGTCAGAACATCACGCTGCTCGGAGGATCACCATTCTCGGTGTGGCATCGCAAGGTCACGCTGGAAAGCACCGGGTGCACGAAGTACGTCGATGGGCTGCGAAGCGGTCGGTGGCCGCTGCGGGTCCAACACGCAATCGATCACACGATCGCCGTCACGGCCCCTCACTGCCGCGACTTGCACGCAATCAGTCTCGGCTCGAGCATCGCCGAAATCGAGGCGATCGCTGGAAGCCGTCCTCGCCATGCCGAAAGCCCGTCCATGGCGATGGCCGACCTGGATACCGCGCTTCAGAGCTGACAGCGGGGTACCCCGATGAGCGAATGCCGTGCGACCTTGATCATCTCGCCGGGAGCAGGTCCACAGACCTGTTGCGGGCGCGTTGATCAACAAGCAATCCGGCTGCCGATCCAGATGGCGACGCGAACGATGCGCTAGGCGATGGCCAATTCGGTCGACGAACAGACCGTGGAGCGTTGGTCGCTTATGGAGCGGCCAGGATCAACGATCTTGCGGCCCGCGTCTCGCCGCAAACGATGCAGACATGCCGCTGACAGGTGCGGTGACCTCATGTCCGGACGGGACGGCGAACGGCCGGCGATGGCGCGTGATGCCGGCTGCGGGTCAGTTCAGAACGGGGCCGGCACGTCGAGGTCGGCGCACGTCGTGTCGACGGGGAGTTCGTCAGGCGGCTTGTCGAAGTGTCGGCCGGTGGGGCTGGTCCAGTGGGTGACGCCGTCGAGGGTGCGGTGGACCGACCAGCCGGCTTCGTGCTTGAGATGATGGTGTCGAGGACACAGCAGGTGCAGGTTGTCGGGGTGGGTCGGGCCGCCGGCGAGCCACGGGACGATGTGGTCGATCTCGGTGCGGGAGGCGCGGCAGCCCGGGAAGCGGCAGGTGGTGTCGCGGTCTTTGACGAAGCGGGCCATCGCCGCGGGTGGTGCGTAGGTCGGGCTGGTCTCGAGCACCTGACCGGCCGGGTCGGTCAACAGCCGCCGCCAGGTGCCGGTCGGGTCATCGGCCAGGCGGCGGGCGACCTCGGCCGGGACGGGGCCGACACCTTTGAGTTCGCCGGCCTGCTCGTCCATCCCGAGCAGCGTGGACAGCGAGACGATGACCTCGACGGCAGGGCCGGCGGTGGGGTGCAGGTCGCCGCGGCCGAGATCGGCCAGGGCGTCGGCGCGGCGCTGCTCGGCGGTGCGCTCGTCCATGCCCTGGGTGGCGCGGGCCAGCTGGGTGATCGTGTTCATCAGGGTGGCGAGGTCCTCGGCCGGCAGCAGCGCCCAGAGCTCACCCATGCCGTCCTTGCGGTAGCGCGGGCACACCCGCCGCTCCTCCCGCGGATCGGGCTTCACCTCAGGCGGGCGCTGGTCAAGCGACGCCACCGCCCGGTGGGCACAGGCGCGGAACTGCACCGGCGTCTTCCCGCCCGCCCGCTGAAGCACCCGAGCTTCGACCAGCGCCGCGGTCGCGTCGTCCAGACCGAGGGCCTCGTCGGACAACACCCGGGCATGATCGAGGGTCAGCTCACCCCGCGACAGCGCGTCCAGCGTGGCCGGGTAACGCCCGACCAGGTCCTGCGCCGTCGCCACCCGATCCGACGCCGTCAGGCCCGACAGCCGCAGCACCGCCGCGACCTCGTCGACCACGTACTGCTTGTCATGGGTGTCCAGACACGGCGGCAACGGCAGAGCGGCGAGCCGGGCCAGCATCCGCTGCTCCTCCGCGTGCAGAGCAGCATGCACCTTCTGGAAGGACAGCAACCGGTCGAGCAGAGCGTCCCGCTCGTGCATCCCGGCCCCGTCCATAGATCGAATTCTAGGGAGGGGGTCTGACAGAAGACGGCCCTGGAACCCCTGCCGCACAGGGGATTGCGAGAGATTCCGTGCGCCGGGAGCGAGTGGTCGTTTGCCTCGGTGAGGTGGGGAGTTGACCTGACCATCGGCCGCCCGATGCCGTCACCGAGAGACACGACCGGCGCGCCAGGAAACCCTGACGCGCCGGGCGTGTGACGACAGGACTCAGCCGAACTGCACGCCCTGGGCCAGCGGCAGCTCGGTCGAGTAGTTCACCGTGTTCGTGGTGCGGCGCATGTAGGACTTCCAGGCGTCCGAGCCGGACTCGCGACCGCCCCCGGTCTCCTTCTCGCCACCGAACGCGCCACCGATCTCGGCGCCCGAGGGGCCGATGTTGACGTTGGCAATGCCGCAGTCCGAACCGTCCGGGGCCATGAAGCGCTCGGCCTCGCGCAGGTCGAGGGTGAAGATCGACGACGACAGGCCCTGGGGGACGTCGTTGTGCATCGCGATCGCCTCGTCGAGGTCGTCATAGCTCATGACGTAGAGGATCGGCGCGAACGTCTCGGCCTGCACGATGTCCGACTGCGTCGGCATGCGGACGATGGCCGGCTGCACGTAGTAGGCGTCGGACGCCTCGTCGGCCAGCACCCGCTCGCCACCGGCGAGCACGACGCCGCCGTTGGCCCGCGCCTTGTCCAGCGCGTCGACGTAACCCTGGTAGGACGCCTCGTCAACGAGCGGACCGACGAGCGTGCCGGCGTCGAGGGGCGAACCGATCGGCAGCGTGCCGTACGCGGCGGCGAGGCGCGTGGTCAGCTCATCGACGATCGAGGAGTGCGCGATCACCCGACGCAGCGACGTGCAGCGCTGACCGGCGGTGCCGGCGGCGGAGAACACGATGCCGCGGACGGTGAGGTCGAGATCGGCCGACGGCGCGACGACGGCGGCGTTGTTGCCGCCGAGTTCGAGCAGCAGGCGGCCGAAGCGACCGGCCACGCGCGGAGCCACGGCGCGGCCCATGCGGGTGGAGCCGGTGGCCGACACCAGGGCGACGCGGTGGTCGTCGACGAGCGCCTCGCCGACGGCGGCGTCACCGAGGACGACGGCCGACAGCCCGGCCGGGGCGCCGACGCGGGCCGCGGCCTGGTCGAACAGCGACTGGCAGGCGAGCGCGGTGAGCAGCGTCTTCTCCGACGGCTTCCACACGACGGCGTCGCCGCAGACGAAGGCGAGCGCGGCGTTCCACGACCACACCGCGACCGGGAAGTTGAAGGCGCTGATGACGCCGACGACACCCAGCGGGTGCCACTGCTCCATCATCCGGTGGCCCGGACGCTCGGAGGCGATGGTCAGCCCGTGCAGCTGGCGCGACAGCCCGACGGCGAGATCGCAGATGTCGATCATCTCCTGGACCTCGCCGAGGCCCTCGGAGCGGATCTTGCCGGCCTCGAGCGACACGAGGGCGCCGAGGTCGTCCTTGTGCTCGCGCAGCAGCTCGCCGAGCTCGCGCACCAGCGCGCCGCGGACCGGTGCCGGAACGGTGCGCCAGGTGCGGAACGCCTCCTGCGCGGCGCCGACGGTCTCGGCGACCTCGGCGGGGGAGTGAGCGGTGAGGCGGCCGAGCGAGCCGCCGGTGATCGGCGTGCGGACGGTCAGGTCGCCGTCGGTGGACAGCGCGCTGACGCCGAGTCGCGCCAGGATCGCCGACGCCTCCGCGGCCAGGGTGTCGTGGGTGGGGACGGACATCTCAGCTCCTCGTGATTGCTTATGTCTGGCTAGCCTATGCCGTAAGTTGTACTTATGACCAATGCGGCTCCGCTGGACGTCGCCCGGCTCCGCCTGCTGCGCGAGGTCGGGCTGCGCGGCTCCATCGCCGCCGCCGCGCGCGTGGTCGGCCTGACCCCGTCCGCGGTCTCCCAGCAACTCGCCCTGCTCGAGCGCGAGACCGACACCGCCCTGCTCGACCGCTCATCCCGCGGCGTCGTGCTCACCGGGGCCGGCCACGCGCTCGCCGCCCGCGCCGGCCAGGTGCTCGACGTGCTCGCCGCCGCGCGGGCCGACCTCGACCGTCTCGCCGGGTCGGTCGCCGGTCCCGTACGCATCGCCGCCGTCGCCAGCGCCGCCGGGTCGGTCGTGTCCGATGCCGTGACCGCCCTGCGGTCGAGCGACCCCGACATCACCGTCTCGGTCGTCGCCACCGAACCCGAGCGGGGCATCGGCATGCTGCTGCGCGACGACGTCGACCTCGCCGTCGTCGACGAGTACGACTACGTGCCGCTGGCGCTGCCCGAGAGTGCGCTGGTGCGCGAGCTGGCGACCGAGCCGCTCGTGGTGGTCCGGCCCGTCGGAGCCGACGGTCGACGCAACCCGACCCTGGCCGACCTCGCCCAGGCCGACTGGGTGATGCCGCCCGAGGACGCCGCGTGCGGTCGGGCCGTCCGGGCCGCCTGCCGCACCGCGGGGTTCGAGCCCCGGGTCCGCTGGGAGACCGACGACATGCTGCTGCTGGTCCGGGCGGTCGCCCGCGGGCACGGCGTGGCCGTGCTGCCGCGGCGCTCGGTCGCCGACGACGCCGCCGACGTCGAGGTCCGCCCGCTGCGCGCGCCGGCGCTGACGCGGCGGCTGCTCGCCGTCGCCCGGCCGAGCGTCGCCGCCCGGCCCGTCGTGGCCGAGGTGCTCGACGCGGTCGCGCGCGCGTGCGCCGGCCGGTCCGCCGCCGGTGGCATGCACAGCAAGCCTTGAGGAACAACCCCTGCCCTTGTCCGATTTGACCAGGTACGGTCAGCTCACCGCGTGCCCCCCGCGCGCGACGTCCGAACCGATCCCACAACCCCGCGGGAGGTCCGTCGTGCGCTTTCGATACTTCGATCCGCTGCAGCAGGAGATCGTCGAGGGAGAGCTCGTCGACTCCGACCAGGTCGTGGAACTCGTCGGCGTCGTGACCGGACTGCGGGCCGACTGCTCGCCGGCGCTCGAGTTCGCCGACCTCGACGGGTCGTCGCTCGTGCTGGGCATCGCGCACGACCGCGCCGTGGTGCTGTGGACCACGGCCGACGGCACGACCCGGCACAGCGTCGGCGCGCACGCCGATCGGATCACCTTCGACTACTTCGGCGCGTGCACGCAGGTGCCGGGGCACTACAGCGTCCCCCTGGCGGACGCCGTCGACGCCGCGGGCGGCTACGTCGACGCCGTCAGCAGCGGTGCCGCGCTGGTCGGCGTGGGGGGTCGGGCCGCGCGGCCGTCGCTGCCGCTCGCCCTCGACTGACCGTGGATCGGCTGACGCCCTGACGCCGGCATCATCTCGGGCACAACGCCCGAGGGGTCTCCAAATCATGATCAAACGGACATAGCACACCCTCGTCCGGCGTGTCGCAGCGGAATAGCAGCCCGCTGGCTTGACTAACGGGAACGACACGCGTGTAATTTGCAACGTGTCATTCGGTTATTCCCCCGCTAACCGCCAACCTTCGGAGGTCGTCGTGACGGAGCTGACTCACACCGTCGACGGTGATGAACTCGCCGAACTCTTCGGGCTTCCCGAAGAGGCGAGCTGGCAAGAGCGTTCGCTCTGCGCCCAGACCGATCCGGAGGCCTTCTTCCCTGAAAAGGGTGGCTCCACCCGCGAGGCGAAGAAGATCTGCACCGGCTGCGAGGTGCGCAGCGAGTGCCTCGAGTACGCCCTCGAGCACGACGAGCGGTTCGGCATCTGGGGCGGGCTCTCCGAGCGCGAGCGTCGTCGGCTCAAGCGCCGCGTCGTCTAGCGCCGTACCGGACCCTTCAGTGACGAACGGGTCCGGTGTTCACCACCTCGAACGCTGATCCCGGCACGCTCTTGAGCTGATCGAGGTCGGTGTCGTTCCAGCCGCGGTACGTGGCCCCCGAGATGAACCAGTTCGAGCCGTTGTCGGCGACGATCATCCCGTACTTCTTCAGGCACTTCAGCACGATCAGCGCTGCCCCGTGGAAGCGGGTGAGGTTGTAGGACGCCCGCAGCCGGAAGCGCGCCCCCATCGGGGGCACCAAGGTCGAGGTCGTCGACCCGGCCTGGTGGGTGGCCGGGTGGATGAACCCCTTCTGCGTGCGCGACACCGTGAAGCGCAGCGCGTGATCGATGTGCCCGGCCCGGATCTCGTCCGGCCGGACGAGGCCCGGCAGGATCGGCAGCCCGGCGGCGTCGGCCGAGGTCCACCCCTCGGGGCGCAACCGATCCGTGTGCAGGTCGAACACCGCACCCGACGCCGCCGCCCAGCCCGAGCCGGACCGGTAGGCGCCGTAGAGCTCGTAGAGGTGGCAGTTGCCCGAGGCGACCAGGACGTGCCGGTCGCTGCCGGCCTCGACCCGGGCGGTGAGCGGCACCGGGTACGGGCCGGGATCGCTCTGCGAGCCGTAGGCCGTGAAGCGGATCGGCACCTTGGCCTGCGCGCCGGGCACCAGAGTGTACGGGATGCCGTAGGACGGGTCGGAGCCGAAGTCGGGGTGCAGGTGCCCGGCGGTGCCGACGCTGCGTACCCACGCCGCCGAGTAGGGGCTCAGAGCGGTGTGCGAGATGTCCTGGCGCCACGGGTTGTCCGACGGGAACAGCGCGCAGCCGGCGATCGTCGGCGGCGGCGTGACGGCGGACGACGGCGCCGCCGAGCTGCACGCGGCAACGACCAACACCGCGATCGCAACGTTTCCAACCTTGCGTCTCATCGATCCGCAGGCGTCGCTCAATGCGGGTCGATCTCGTCCACGTCGCGGCCGAGGAACTCGGCGGCCAGGTCCACGACAACCATGAACACCAGATCGGCACGATCCTCGGGCTCTGTAGCCCGGGCCTCGATCGGACGCCGGTAGACGACGATCACCGGCTGCTCGATCTCGGGCAGGCCGTTGCGGAACAACTGGCCGAGGGCGACACCGCGGTCGAGCACGACGTCGTGGCCGAGATCGGGGTCGAGCTGCGAGGGCGGGACGTCCTCGACCGCGAACTCCAGGCCGGCGAGTTCGGCGGCCCAGTGCTCCTCGAGTTCCTCGACGGCGTCCATGACGAGGTCGTCGAACACCTCGGCCCGGGTGCGGTGCAGCGGGACGTCCACCGGGGCCAGGTAGCCGCGAACCCCGCGTCCCCGGCGGTCGCGCCGGCGCGGTGGGCGGCCCGGCCGGGCCGACGAGCGGCTCTCGCTGCGCACGGGGCCACCGTACTCACCGGGGCCACCGGGAACCGCGCTCGCGTCCCGTCGCGTCAGAAGGGTGACGAACGGAGACGGCCATGAGCCCACGAACCAGCGCGATCACCGGGGTGGTCGCCACCCTGATCACGGCCGCCTGCGCCGGCAGCGGCGGCACCGCGCCCGCCCGGTCCACGAGTCGGCCGGATTCCGCCGCTACCGGCGTGCTCTCGGTCCGGATCGCCATCTACGGCGGCCCGATGCGACCCGACGGTCGCATGGCCATGAACGGCCAGGCGGCGAAGCGGCAGCCCGTGCTGCTCCGCGACGCGCGCGGGCGCGTGTGGCACGGGAGTACGGGGGAGGGCGGCACCGCCGTGTTCACCGTGCCCGCCGGCCGGTACCGGGTGTCGTCGTCCTACTGCGGCATCCCGACCTCGGTGACCCTGGCCGCCGGCACCAGCCGCCCGGTGGCCTTGCAGTGCGACGTGCCCTGATCGGACCCGATTCCGCGACACGACGCCCGCTGGAGCGGGCAAAGCGGTCCGGGGGACGGCGCGGGGGCTAAGGTCCGAGGCTGTGAGGACCGTCCAGTGAGGCACGTGCGACGCTGCACGCGCACCGGGTGCACCCGTTCCGCGGTGGCCACCCTGACGTACGCCTACGCCGATCTCACCGCGGTCGTCGGGCCGCTCGCCACCTACGCCGAGCCGCACTCCTACGACCTGTGCGAGGAGCACGCGGTGCGCCTGACCGTGCCGCGCGGGTGGGAGGTCATGCGTCACGTCGGCGACTTCCCGTCGCCCATCCCGCACGCCGACGACCTCGAGGCCCTGGCCGACGCCGTCCGCGAGGCCGCCCGCACCGACCCGGTGGCCCGGACGGGTGACGCCGAGGCCACCACCGGTCGCCGCGGCCACCTGCGCGTGGTGCCGCCGACGCACTGACGCCGCCCGCGTCGGTAGGCTCCGGCACGTGGATCTCTCGGCACTGGTCAAGGCGTACGACGTCCGCGGCATCGTCCCCGAACAGTTCGACGAACCCATCGCCCGCGCCATCGGCGCCGCGTTCGTCGACGTCACCGGCGCCGACCGCATCGTCACCGCCCACGACATGCGCGAGTCGGGCCCGGGTCTGGCCCGCGCCTTCGCCGAGGGCGCGATGCACCGCGGCGCCTCCGTCGTCGAGGCCGGTCTGGCCTCGACCGACATGCTGTACTTCGCCTCCGGTCACCTCGGCCTGGCCGGTGCCATGTTCACCGCCAGCCACAACCCCGCGCAGTACAACGGCATCAAGATGTGCCGCGCCAACGCGGTCGCGATCGGCCAGGACACCGGGCTCTACGAGATCCGCGAGCGGGCGTCGCGCTACCTGGCCGACGGCCTGCCGGCGGCGCAGGGCGCGGGCGACGTCGAACAGGTCGACCTCCTCGGCGCCTACGCCGAGTACCTCCGCAACCTCGTCGACCTGAGCGCGATCCGCCCATTGCGGGTCGTCATCGACGCCGGCAACGGCATGGGCGGGTTCACCGTTCCGGCGGTGCTGGGCGACGCCGTGCTGCCGGGGCTGCCGCTCACCGTCGTCCCGCTCTATTTCGAACTCGACGGCTCGTTCCCCAACCACGAGGCCAACCCGCTCGAGCCGGCCAACCTGGTCGACCTGCAGCGCGCGGTGGTGGCCGAGGGCGCCGACATCGGCATCGCCTTCGACGGCGACGCCGATCGCTGCTTCATCGTCGACGCCGCGGGGGAGGCCGTGTCGCCGAGCGCGATCACCGCGCTCGTCGCCGCCCGCGAACTGGCCAAGGCGCCCGGCAGCGCG
Organism: Jatrophihabitans sp.; assembly: GCF_036000465.1. GTDB lineage: Bacteria > Actinomycetota > Actinomycetes > Mycobacteriales > Jatrophihabitantaceae > Jatrophihabitans. The sequence goes on from NZ_DASYFV010000077.1 coordinate 32,281, forward strand.
GTGATCCACAACCTGATCACCTCGCACGCGGTGCCCGAGGTCGTGCGCGAACACGGCGGCGTGCCGATCCGCACCCGCGTCGGACACTCGTTCATCAAGGCCGAGATGGCCCGGGTCGACGCCGTGTTCGGCGGGGAGCACTCGGCGCACTACTACTTCCGCGACTTCTGGTTCGCCGACACCGGCATGCTCGCGGCGATGCACGTGCTGGCCGCGCTCGGCGAGCAGCCGAGCTCGCTGGCCGACATCACCGCCGAGTACGCCCGCTACGTCGCGTCCGGCGAGATCAACTCGACGGTCGACGATCAGCCGGCGCGCGTCGCTGCCGTCCGGGCCGCCTTCGCCGGCCGGGCCCGCGACACCGACGAGCTCGACGGCCTGACCGTCCAGCTCACCGACGGCACCTGGTTCAACGTGCGGGCCTCCAACACCGAGCCGCTGCTGCGGCTCAATGTCGAGGGCCCGACCCGCGAGCAGATGGAACAGGTGCGCGACGAGGCGCTCGCGGTCATCCGCAACTGACCGACCGGCCGCGACCCGCGGCGAACCGAAGGAGATGCAGCGTGGCCCTCGACGAGACCTTGCTGGACATGCTCGCCTGCCCGAGCGACGACCACGCACCGCTGCGGGAGGAATCCCGCGACGGTGCCGACGTCCTCGTGTGCTCCTTCTGCGAGTCCAGCTTCCCGATCCAGGACGGCATCCCGGTGTTGTTGCTCGACGACGCCACGCCCGGTCCGCACGGCATCGGCGTGGCCGCGGGCTCGCCCGCGCCGCCGCGGCACAGCAGCGAGGGCTGATCCGCATGGCCTTCGACGAGGCTCTGCTGGACGAGCCGGCCCGGCTCGAGCAGCGCGACGATCAGCGGCTGCTGTGGTCGCTGGCCACGGCCGGCGCGCAGGTGCGCCGGGCGGTCGACACCCTCGGCGACTTCGGCATCGAGCGGCTGCGTGGCGGGCAGATGCCGCGGGCGCTGCTCGTCGCGACCGACTCCGCCCCGTCGGCGGCCTCGCGGCTCGTCACCCGGCTGAGCTGCACCCGCACGCCCGCGCTCGCCTGGCACGGCGTCGAGCTGCCCCGCTGGGCCGGTCCGGCCGACGCGCTGCTGATCGGGTCGGTCGACGGGCGGCACCCGCGGCTGGCCGAGCTCGCCGCGCAGGGGGCGCAGCGCGGGCTGGCCATGGCCGTGGTCGCCCCGGCCGGCAGCCAGGTCGCGGCGGCGTCCGGGCGGGCGCCCCTCGCCGAGATCCCGCGTGACCTCCACCCCCGCGCGGCCCGCTGGTCGGTGTTGACCCCGCTGCTGCAGGCGCTCGACGTGCTCGGGGTCAACCCGATCCCGTCCGGCCTGCTGATCGAGGTCGCCGACGCCCTCGACGAGCAGGCCGAGGCGTGCCGACCGAACGGCGACGCGTTCACCAACCCGGCGAAGGCGCTGGCCGTCGAGTTCGCCGAGGCCGTGCCGCTGATCGCGGGAGCGGGTGCGCTGGCCGGGGTGGCCGCGCGCGCCATCTCCGACGCGCTCCAGCAGTTCGCCGGGGTCAACTCGGTGTCGGTGTCGCTGCCCGACGGCGTCGGGCGCGCCGGGTCGCTGCTGCGTGGGGCGGGGGGCGCCCCCGTCGACGACTTCTTCCGCGACCGGATCGACGATCGACCCTCCACCCGTCCCCGGCTGCTCGTGGTCGGCGACGACGGCTCGGCCGACGACCTGCTGCTCGGCGACCGCTCCGACGCCCAGATCCAGCTCGACGAGGTCGCGGCCCGGCGGGCGGCGAAGGCGCTGCACGATCTGGCGGCCGGACTCGGCCTGCGGTCGTCGAGTGTCGCGGTGCCGGCGGGCGACCCCCTCGCCCGCTTCGCCGCAGCCACCGCGTTCGGGGAGTTCACCGCGGCCTACCTGGCATTCGGGCTGGGCCTCGATCCCGGCTCGCGCGGGCCGGCGGAACTGGATCACTGATGAGTGCCGCCGGCGGCTCGAAGGCGATCGTCGCCGCGCTCGGCGCCAACCTCGGCATCGCCGTCATCAAGTTCATCGCGTTCGCGATCACCGGCTCGTCGTCGATGCTGGCCGAAGGGGTGCACTCGGTCGTCGACTCGGGCAACCAGGGTCTGCTGCTGCGCGGCGGCCGATCGGCCAAACGGCGGGCGACGGCTGACCATCCCTTCGGGTACGGACGCGACCGCTACGTCTACGGCTTCCTCGTCGCGCTCATGCTCTTCTCGGCCGGTGGCCTGTTCGCGCTGTACGAGGGTGTCGAGAAGGTGCGCCACCCGCACGAGCTCGAGTCGCCCGTCGTCGCCGTGATCGTGCTGCTGATCGCGATCGGGCTCGAGGGCTTCTCCCTCAGGACCGCCATCGGCGAATCGCGCCACCTCAAGGGCGACGACACCTGGTTCGGCTTCATCCGGCACGCCAAGAACCCGGAGCTGCCGGTCGTGCTGCTCGAGGACGTCGCCGCCCTGACCGGTCTCGTGTTCGCGCTCGGCGGCGTCGGCATCGCAGTGCTCGCCGACGCCCCGATCTGGGACGGCATCGGCACCTGCGCGATCGGCGCGCTGCTGATCGTCGTGGCGATCGTGCTCGTCATCGAGACCAAGAGCCTGCTGCTCGGCGAGTCGGCCGCGCCGGTCGAGGTGCGGGCCATCGAGTCGGCCCTGGTCGGCGACGGCGTCGAGCGGGTCATCCACCTGCGCACGATGCATCTCGGCCCGGACGAGCTGCTGGTCGGCGCGAAGATCGCCATGCCGGCCTCGGCCGAGCTGCCCGACGTCGCCGCCGCGATCGACGCCGCCGAGGCCCGGGTGCGGGCTGCGGTTCCCACCGCGCGCGTGATCTACCTCGAGCCCGATCTCGATCGCGGTCGCGCCGGTGCCCTCCCCGCCGGAGCCGCCCCGCCGAGCACGATGTCGCACGACGGTCCGGCGTTCGAGTAGGTATCCCCAGGTTTGCGGTGGCTTGAGACGCGGCAACACCGCCCACGGCGTCCCCGACCTGGACCTGCCCCGCGGCGCTTGAGGCTGGTGACCGGGGCAGGTGGGCTGTCCATCCGCCGGCGCGAGCCGGTCGTGAGCAACATCGCGGCCGGCACATCATGGTCATGTCGTGGGTGATGGTCGCCGCCGTCGTGACGGCCGTCGTCGGGCCGGCCCGCGGCCCGCGGCCTACGATCGCCGGATGCCGCAGCCACGAATTGCACCGCTGGTCGGCGTCCCGCGCCGCTACGACTGGGGATCGCCGACGGCCATCCCGCGGCTGCTCGGGGTCGAGCCGGACGGCACGCCGGTCGCCGAGCTCTGGTTCGGGGCCCACCCGGACGACCCGTCCGGCATCGACGGCAGCGACATCGCCCTCGACGCCGTGATCGCCGAGGACGCCGACGCCACGCTCGGCGCCGGGGTCGTCGAGCGCTTCGGACCCCGGCTGCCGTTCCTGCTCAAGGTGCTCGCCGCGGACAAGGCCCTCTCGATGCAGGTGCACCCGGACCTCGCCCAGGCGCAGGCCGGCTTCGCCGCCGAGGACGCCGCGGGCGTGGCCCGCACCGCACCGCACCGCAACTACCGCGACGCCAACCACAAGCCCGAACTGCTCTGCGCGCTCACCCCCTTCGAGGCGCTGTGCGGGTTCCGGCCGGTGGCTCGGACGCTGGCGTTGCTCGACGAGCTCGCGCTGCCCGAGCTCGACTTCCTGGCCGAGCGACTGCGCGGGCCCGACCCGCTCCGGGCCGCGTTCACCGCCGTGCTGACCCACGACGACCCGGCGGCCCTGGTCGCCGCGGTCGCCGCCCGGGCCACCACCGAGGGCCCGCTGCGGCCCGTGTTCGTCGCGGCCCACGACTTTCCCGGCGACATCGGCGCCGTGCTCACGCTGCTGCTCAACCACGTGGTGCTCGAGCCGGGCGAGGCGATCTACCTCGGGGCCGGCAACGTGCACGCCTACCTGCGCGGCACTGGCGTCGAGATCATGGCGAGCAGCGACAACGTCTTGCGTTGCGGGCTCACGCCGAAGCACGTCGATGTCGACGAGCTGCTGCGCATCACCGACTTCCGCGAGCTCGCCGAGCCGCGGTGGCACGACGTCGGCGGCACGTTCTCGGTGCCGGTGCCCGACTTCCGGCTCACCCGGTCGACCGGGCGCGGCGAGATCGCCGGACCGGCGATCGTCCTGTGCATCGACGGGTCGGTGTCCGTCGGCCCCGGCGAGATCGTCCTGCCCGGCCGGGCGGCGTTCGTCGGTGCCGGGGCGGCGGTGCCGATGTCGGTCCTCGGCACCGCTTTCGTCGCCTCGGTCAGCCCGCCGTCGGATCGTTGACCTGGGTCGCGAACAGGATCGCGCCGGTCACGGTGTCGCGGATCAGGAACAGGAACGGGTGGTCGAGGCGCAGGGTCGGGCCGCTCGGGCGGACCGACGTCGGCACGACCGAGATGCCGGTGGCGGCCGCCGCCTCGGTGCCCTTCTCGGCCACCGCGAGGTACACGCGCTGCATCACCTGGTCGACCCTGGTCGGCTGGGCGGAGAGCTGGGACAGGTCGGCCGAGTCGGTGAACGCCCGGCGCATGCCGAGTGACTGCAGTACCGGCTCGAGGTCGAGTGCGGACGTCGTCGTGAACCTGGGCAGCGCGAGGTCGACGGCCGTGGGGCGCAGCGCGGTGACGATCGCGTCGAGCCGGGCCGACGTCAGGCCGTCGACGAAGGCGGGCAGCGACTGCCGGGTCGGCATGACGGCCAGCGCCGCGAAGCTCCCCCCGCGGTAGGGGAGCTGCACCGCGGAGCAGTCCGGGGTGACGGCGACGGGCCGGGTGGTCTGGTCGTCGGTGAGGAAGCGCGCCGACACGGTCGAGCCGTCGGCCCGGGTGAACGGGCCGGCCTGCGTGCGTCCGGCGTCGAAGGCGGTGGCCCAGGCCGCCGTGAAGTAGATCGCGTCGGCCAGCACCAGCACGGTGGACGGATCGAGCCGGTCGAACAGCCGGGTGATCCGCCCGTGGGTCTGCTCGGAGGTCCAGCGGTTCATCGCGTCGGCCGCGGTCGAGCCCTTCGAGAAGTCGGTCTGCCACACGCCCGCATCGAAGTAGCCCGACAGCGCGGCCAGGAAGGTCTTCCGTAGCGGGAAGCCGCGCTGCAGCCAGAGCGCGTTCGCGCTCGACAGCGTGAGCGACCCGGGCCGGGCGGCGGCCGACCACGCCCGGTTCAGGGCGAGCCACCCGGCGTCGAGCCGGTCGCCGGTGAGCCCGCTCGCGCGCAGGGCGGCCACGATCTCGGCCCGGGTCGTGCCCGCCGCCCCGTTCTGCAGCATGGCCAGCGTGAGACCGAGGCTCGCCGGCGAGACCGAGACGTTGCCGGCGCCGCCCCGGGTGAGGCGGCGCAGCAGGGCGAGGCTGAACTCCTGCTCGCTCCGGGCGAGCAGGTCCGCGTCGCGCGCGGCCGGCGTGGCGTGGTGCCCGGGGGAGCGGTACTCGACCGCGCCGGCCAGCCGGGCGTGCACGACCGGGTCGGGCGGCCCCGTCGAGCCCTCGCTGCGCCGGGTACCGCCGCTCCCGCAGGCCGTGACGAGCCCGGCGCACAGCAGCACCGCGATGGTCGAGCGGGAACGGGGTCGCATCGCACTCCTCGGGGTGGGGAATCCTTACGCCGGGGTGACGAGGCGGGCCGCTCGATCCGTTCGTCGCGCGAAACCTGACACGACAGTGGTAGATTTTGCCGCGATGCAGTCCATGACCATCCAGCAGGCAGCCGACGCGACCGGCTGGTCCCAGCGCATGCTCCGGTACCTGGAGCAGGCCGGGCTCGTCGCCGCGTTACGCACGCCGGGCGGTCACCGACACTACGGCCCGCGCCAGATCGAGCGCCTGCAGAAGCTGCGGGAACTGCTGGACTCGCACGGGCTCGGCATCAGCGACATCGCCTTCGAGCTGCGCATGCGGACCGATCCGCAGCTCGCCCGGGCCGTCGACGACTGGTTCGGGCCGTTGCACCGATCCGCCGCACCACCGGAGGCGGGCCTGTACCGCCGCCTGACCACCATCCCGGACACGTTCTCGGCACCCCCGACGAGCGACGTCCAGACGTCAGAAGGAGAGCACGTGAGCGTCACCCTCACCGCCGATTCCGCTGGAAGCGTGTCGGACTTCAAGGTCGCCGACCTGAGCCTGGCCACCTTCGGCCGCAAGGAGATCGACCTCGCCGAGCACGAGATGCCCGGCCTGATGGCGCTGCGGCGTGAGTTCGGCCCGACCCAGCCCCTCAAGGGCAAGAAGGTCGCCGGCTCCCTGCACATGACCGTGCAGACCGCCGTGCTGATCGAGACGCTCGCCGCCCTCGGCGCCGACGTTCGCTGGGTCAGCTGCAACATCTTCTCCACCCAGGACCACGCCGCCGCCGCGATCGTCGTCGGCAAGGACGGCACCCCCGAGAACCCCCAGGGCATCCCGGTCTTCGCCTGGAAGGGCGAGACGCTGGAGGAGTACTGGTGGTGCACCGAGCAGATGCTGACCTGGCCGGACGGTTCGGGCCCGGACTCCATCGTCGACGACGGTGGTGACGCCACGCTGCTGATCCACATGGGCACCGAGTACGAGACGGGCGGTGTCGTGCCGCAGGCCGAGGACACCGACTCCGAGGAGTACCAGGTCATCCTCAACCTCCTGCGCCGCTCGATCGTCGAGTTCCCGGGCCGCTACACCCGCATGGGCGCCGCGATCATCGGCGTCACCGAGGAGACCACGACCGGCGTCCACCGCCTCTACGAGTTCGAGCGCGCGGGCACGCTGCTGTTCCCGGCGATCAACGTCAACGACTCGGTCACCAAGAGCAAGTTCGACAACAAGTACGGCTGCCGCCACTCGCTCATCGACGGCATCAACCGCGGCACCGACGTCATGATCGCCGGCAAGCTCGCCGTCGTCTGCGGCTACGGTGACGTCGGCAAGGGCTCGGTCGAGTCGCTGCGGGGCCAGGGCGCCCGCGTCGTCGTCACCGAGGTCGACCCAATCTGCGCGCTGCAGGCGGCGATGGACGGCCTCGAGGTCGTCACGCTCGAGGACGTCGTGCACAAGGCCGACATCTTCATCACCACGACCGGCAACAAGGACATCATCATGGCCGACCACATGGCCCAGATGAAGCACCAGGCCATCGTCGGCAACATCGGCCACTTCGACAACGAGATCGACATGGCCGGCCTCGCCAAGTACCCGGGTGTCACCCGCGTCGAGGTCAAGCCGCAGGTCCACGAGTGGACGTTCTCCGACGGCAAGAAGATCATCGTGCTGTCCGAGGGTCGCCTGCTGAACCTGGGCAACGCGACTGGTCACCCGAGCTTCGTGATGAGCGCGTCGTTCTCGAACCAGACGATCGCCCAGATCGAGATCCACAAGAACCCCGACAACTACATCGTCGACGGCAAGCCCACGGTCACCACGCTGCCGAAGCACCTCGACGAGAAGGTGGCCCGGCTGCACCTCGACGCCGTCGGCGCCAAGCTGACGACGCTCTCCAAGGAGCAGGCCGAGTACATCGGCGTCGACGTCGCCGGCCCGTACAAGCCCGAGCACTACCGGTACTGAGGAGCGAGCTCCTCAGTACCGACAGACCCCGCCTCTCCGCGCCATCTCGGTTGTCGTCGCGTTCCGGCCTCGCCTGACGGTCGCGTTGTTGCCTTTCGGCACCAGCGCGACCGTCAGGTCACTTGAGGGCTATGAGCACTCCGACGGCGAAGCCGGCGGCCAGGAGCCAGAGGAGGGTGGGCAATGCGCGCGTCATGACTCGAACACCTCTCCGTTGCGGACGGTGACGGCGACGGGGTCGAGGCCGTGCGGGGCCGGGCCGCCGACGACCTTGCCGGTCGTGGCGTCGAAGCGGCTGGCGTGGCACGGGCACTCGATCGTGCCGCCGGCGATGCGGTTGACCTCGCAGCCCTGGTGCGGGCAGATCGAGGAGAACGCGTGCACGGCGTCGTCGGCGCCGCGGGTGAGCACGACCTTCGGGCCGTGCAGCACGACGCCGCCGTCCTTCGGGACGTCGGCGAGCGCGGCCAGGAGCGTGCCGGTCGTGTCGGTGTTGCCGTAGGCGTTGGCCGCCGTGTGCCCGCGCCCGGCGTCGGCCGCGGCGCTGTTGCGGGCCACGACCACGCCGAGGACGACCCCGGCCCCGGCGGCCGCGGCCGCGCTGAGCGCCGAGCGGCGCGTCACCCCGCTCATGTGAGCGGCAGCCCGGAGCGGGTGAAGAACCACAGCGCTGACGTCAGCCACAGCAGCACGAAGAGCGCGAACACCAGCCCGCCGAGTACCGGCAGCGTCCAGCCCGGCAGGCCGCGCAGTCGCAGGCCCAGCATCTTCGCCGAGTACGCGCCGTAGAAGGCGCAGCCGGCCAGCGAGTGGGTCAGCGTGCGACCGGTCGTCGTCACGAAACCGAGCGACCACAGGCAGTGCAGCGCCACCGGCACCAGCGCGACGAACGCGAGGCTGCCACTCCAGCGGTGCACCGGCGCGACCCAGACCGGGGCGTCGCCGGCGCCGGGCAGGCGGCCCCACATCCACAGCGCGGTCGTCAGTTGCACCAGCACGAGCGCGAGCGCGGCCGTCGCGAGCCAGGTCTTGAGCTGCAGCATCCCGGAGAAGCCGATGAGCCAGAGCGGCCGCAGCGCCGGATCGTGCAGCTTCGCGTAGACGCCGAGGCCGAGGGCGACAGCGCAGCCGAGCAGCAGTACCGCGGCAAGACCCGACCGGGTCTGCTGCGTCCCGACGGCGTGCTGGCCCGCCATGCCTGCCCCCTCGGTGCGAGGGCACCCAGCCTGGCACCGGCGGGCGGGCGCGACAAGGGCGCAGATGCGACAGGGACGGCTCGGTCGCCTGATCCGTCCCTGTCTCCCCCGGTCCCGCCGGAAGCCGGCGGCGCTCGTGCGGGTGGCTAGCCGGCCTGGGCCGTGAAGGCCGGCAGGTAGCCACCGGACTGGCCCGCGGCCGTCGGGTGATAGCTCTGCACGATGTTCGACCAGTCGACCGAGTGCAGCCACGACCCGCTGTCGCAGATCTCGTGACCGTTGGCGAACGCCGGGCGCACGTCGGCGAAGCGGAAGCCGTGCCGGCTCGCGGCCGACGAGATGACGGTGTCCAGGACGTCCGCCCCCTCGTTGATCTTGTTGCGATCGGTCGAGCTGAGCCCGATGCAGTACCAGAGGTCGTGATAGAAGCGCGGGTAGTCGACCACCACCACCTTCGCGTTCGGGGCGTGGCTGCGGACGTTGTTGTAGACGGTGTCGAGCAGTCCGGGCAGCTGGGTCTGCGCCTTCTGCTCGGCGGCGTTCACCTCGCTGACGCAGGTGCTCGTGCTGTAGAGGACGCAGTCCTCCATGACCGTCGAGAAGCCGATGTCGTTGCCGCCGATGGTGATGCTGACGAGCGTGGTCGACGACGACAGGGCCGACACCTGGTTGGCCGAGACGTCGGTCGTCTTGGCCCCCGAGCAGGCGACCGAGCGGTATGAGGCCGGCGCGTGCCCGTTGGCCCAGAGCTGCGAGGTGGCCAGGGTGCTGCGCAGGCAGCTGCCGCTCTCGGAGGTGTAGCTGCCCGACCCCACGCCGGAGGCGTAGGAGTCGCCGAGGGCGATGTAGTTGACGCTCGACGCCGCCAGCGCCGGTTGGGCACCGACGACGAAGGCCGTCACGCAACCGAGAACGGAGGCGACCAACGCGGTTCGTGGGATGGGCACGGGAAACCTCCGACGCTGGAGTGGGCTGGGTCACCCATGAGTACCAGCTGAGGCCCTCCCGCGCAGCAGGCAGTGCGGCCGTCGAGGTCGCAGGTAGTGGACAGGCACCGAGCGGACAGTGGTCAGACGCACCCGAGCACCGTCCAGGCCACGGGACGCCGTCAGCTGCGACTGTCGTCGGGACGCACGTCGTCGGCGTGTTCGGGGTCGACGAGGTCGGCGTACTCCTGATGGGTACGGATGAAGTGGGCGATGAAGGGGCACTGCGGGGTGACCAGCAGGCCCTGGCGCCGCGCGTCGTCGAGGGCGGCGTGGGCCAGCACCGAGCCGAGCCCGCGGCCGCCGAACCGGTCGTCGATCTCGGTGTGGGTGAAGACGAGGCGGTCGTCGAGGCGCCGGTAGGCCGCGAAGCCGGCGGTGTCGCCGTCGATCTGCACGTCGTAGCGGGAGCGATCGGGGTTGTCGGCCACGGTCGCGGACGGCTCGCTCATGGTTGGTGCTCCGTTCAGCTCGGGCGGGCGAAGGGGTTGTCCGGTTGCCCGTCGGCGGGCGGGGGTGCGTAGCCGACCGGCGGGTAGTGCGCGGGCGCGTACGGCGGCGCGGTGAAGTGCGGCGGCGGGGTGGACCGGGTGTTGAACAGCGGAGCGTGATCGGCGGTGGCCAGGCTGCGGCGGCGGCGCTCGGCGAGCACGCTCATCAGCAGCACCGGCGTGGGTGCGCCGGGCGGCGGAGGCGGTGACGTCACTGCCAGCACGTGATGGCGCAGCTGCTCGGCCAGCGCAGTGCGTGCGGGCGGGGTCATCGCGTGGGCCCGGCTGATGAACTGGCGCATGCTCAGCGCGAGCCGGTCGTCGAGCCGGTGCATCTCGAGCGACAGCACCCACGGCTGCAGTGGCACCGGCACCCAGGCCGGCGGGGTGCCCAGGGCCTGCGGGGCCGCGCGCTCGTTCAGGACCACCGTGCCGGCCATCATGTCGCCGATGCGTTTCTCGCGAGAACTCAGGCTGATCGTCAGCAGCCCGGCAACGGTCGTCAGCGGGAACGCGACGCCGGGCTTCTCGAGCAGCAGCCCGGCGAGGCCACGCACGAGGGCATGGCGGAAGCCGACCGGCCCGCCGTCGTCGCGCACCACGCGCAGCCCCATGCTGATCTTGCCGACGGTGCGGCCCTTCGTCAGCCACTCCATGACGATCGGGTAGCCGGCCAGGATCAGCACGACCTCGGTGATGACGACGGCCTGGATCGCGGCGAGGTCGGCCTGACCGACGAGGACGACGTCGAGCGTGGAGATCACCAGGAACGCGCCGAACTGGACGGCGAGGTCGATCAGGGCCGCGATGATGCGCGAGCCGACCCCGGCCGAGCGCAGCGTGAGCCGGACACCCTCGCCCGAGACGAGCGCGGCGGCATTCGGCTCCATGCGGGCACTCTAGATCGCGAGGCCGACACCTAGACTTCGCAGCACTGTGGACGTCGACTCCTTCATCGCCCGGCACGACGCCGAATGGCTTCGCCTCGAGCACCTGGCCGGCCGCCGCCGCCGCCTCGACGGTGCCGAGGCCGACGAGCTCGTCGCGCTGTACCGCCAGGTGGCCACGCACCTCGCGCTCGTGCAGACGCGCGCGCCCGAGCCGGCGCTCGCCGCCCGCCTGTCGCGCCTGCTCGCCCAGGGCCGCGCCGCCGCCGTCGGCCCGCCCCGGGTGCGCGGGTGGCAGGCGCTCGCCCGTGGCGTCCTCGTCGACTTCCCGGTGACGGTCTACCGCACCTGGCGGTGGTCGGTGGCGGTGGCGCTGGCGACGATCGGGGCGTCGACCGCGATGTGGCTCTGGCTGCGGGCGCACCCCGAGCGGATCAGCCGGGTGCTGCCCTCGAGCGAGGTGCGTCAACTCGTCGACCACGACTTCCGCAGCTACTACTCCGAGCACCCGGCGCAGTCGTTCGCCGCCCACGTCTGGACGAACAACGCGCTCGTGTCGGCCCTCGCGCTGTTCCTCGGCGTCACGCTGATCGGGACGCTCTACGTGCTGTGGAGCAACGCGGTCAACCTCGGCCTCGTCGGCGGCGTCATGATCGCGTCGGGCAAGGCGAGCGAGTTCTTCGGGCTGATCCTGCCGCACGGCATGCTCGAACTGTCGGGAGTCTTCGTGGCCGGTGGCATCGGGCTGCGCACCGGCTGGGCCTGGATAGCACCGGGCGCTCGGCCGCGCTCGGAGTCACTGGCCGAGGCCGGCCGCGCCGCCGGGGTCGTGGCGCTGGGGCTCGTCGGGGTGCTGCTGGTCTCCGGCGTCATCGAGGCGTTCGTGACGCCGTCGGGCCTCTCGACCGTTGCCCGCATCTCGATCGGTGCGCTCGCCGAGCTCGCGTTCCTCACCTACGTGATCGTGCTGGGCCGTCGCGGCGTGCGGGCCGGCGCGACCGGCGACATCGAGGCCGACGAGCGGGGCGACCTCGTCCCGGTGGCGTGAGGTCTACAGCTTCCCCGCGGCCTTGAGGTCGAGGTACGCGTCGGCGACGTGGGAGGCGAAGACGTCGGCCGGCGCGTCGACCACGTGCGCGCCGAGCTTGCCGAGCTGCTCGACGACCGACGCACGGCGGTGTCGGGCCAGCTCGGCGGCGGCGGCCAGGTAGACCTCGGCGTTGTCGGCCCGACCGGCCGCGAGCACGCCGAGCGAGGGGTCGGCCGCCGAAGCGACGATCACCTCGTGCCGCCCCGCGAGCACCCGTGCCGCCGGCAGCAGTCCGGTGTCGGCCGCGGTGTCGAGCGCACTGAACAGCACGACCAGCGACCGCTTGGACACCTGCCGCAGCACCTCGGCGGCGAGCAGCTGCGGATCGGTCTCGACCAGCGTCGGCTCGAGCGGGGCGAGCGCGCCGACGAGGCGGGGGAGCACGTCGCGGCCGGCGGCCAGGCCGAGCCGGGCGCGCACGCGGGTGTCGGCCGCGACGAGCGCGACGCGGTCGCCGGCCCGGGCGGCGAGCGCGCCGAGCAGCAGGCAGGCGTCGAGCGCGGCGTCGAGGCGCGGCTCGTTTCCGACCCGGGCGGCCGAGGCGCGACCCGTGTCGATCGCGAGCACGATGTGGCGGTCGCGCTCGGGGCGCCAGGTGCGCACCACGAGGTCGCGCGAGCGGGCCGTCGCCCGCCAGTCGATGGCCCGCACGTCGTCGCCGATGACGTAGCTGCGCAGCGAGTCGAACTCGGTGCCCTGACCGCGCTGGCGCACGAGCACCGCGCCGTCGATCTGGCGCAGCCGGGAGAGCTTCTCGGGCAGGAACCGGCGCGAGGAGAACGCGGGCAGCACCTGCAGCGTGCCGGGTGCGGCGAGCTGGCGCTGCCGGGCGGTGAGCCCGAGCGGGCCGAACGCGCGGATCGTCACGCGGCCGCTCGGCCGCTCGCCGCGGCGCGTCGGCACCAAGGTGGTGACCACCCGGCGCCGCTCTCCGGCCGGCACGGTCAGCGGCTGGCTGCGGGGCGTTGCGCCGGCCGACGGCGCCCACGCGTCGCGGACGACGGCGCGCAGCGTGCGGCGTCCCTCGTTGGCGACGGTGAGAACGGTCTCGCCCCGCTCGGTGAGCCGGACCGGGGCGCCCGGCTCGCGGGTCAGGCGGAGCGAGGCGATGCGCGCGGCCAGGGCGAGGTCGATCCCGGCGGCCAGCGCCAGCAGCGCGGCATAGACCAACAGGGCGGCCGCCGACCACGCCGCGAGCAGCACGCCGGCGGCCGCGAGCGCGACGAGGCGGCCGGAGAGCACCATCAGCGCGGGACCGGCACCGACGCCAGCACGGTCTCGAGCACGCCGTCGACCGTGATGCCCTCGAGCTCGGCCTCCGGCCGGAGGTGGATGCGGTGCCGGAACGTCGGCCGGGCCAGCGACTGCACGTCGTCGGGGGTGACGAAGTCGCGGCCCGACAGCCAGGCCCACGCGCGGGCCGTGGCCAGCAGCGCGGTCGCGCCACGGGGCGAGACGCCGAGCGCCGCGGCGGGCGCCTGCCGGGTGGCCCGGGCCAGTTCGACGATGTAGGCGAGGATCGCCGGGTCGATGCGTACGCGGCGCACCGCGGCCGAGGCGGCGGTCAGATCGCCGGCGCTCGAGACGGCCGAGATGCCGGCCGCGGCGAGGTCGCGCGGGTCGAAGCCGGCAGCGTGCGCGGCGAGCACCCGGATCTCGGTGTCGCGGTCGGGCAGCGGCATCGTCACCTTGAGCAGGAAGCGGTCGAGCTGGGCCTCGGGCAACGGGTAGGTGCCCTCGTACTCGACCGGGTTCTGCGTGGCGATGACGCAGAACGGGTCGGGCAGGCGGCGAGGCTGCCCGTCGACCGAGACCTGCCGCTCCTCCATCGCCTCCAGCAGGGCCGACTGGGTCTTCGGCGGCGTCCGGTTGATCTCGTCGGCGAGCAGCAGGTTGGTGAACACCGGCCCCTCCCGGAAGACGAAGTTGCTCGTGCCGGTGTCGTAGATCAGCGACCCGGTCACGTCGCCGGGCATCAGGTCGGCGGTGAACTGGATGCGCGTCGTCGTGAGGTCCAGCGCCTCGGCCAGCGAGCGGACGAGCAGCGTCTTCGCCACCCCCGGCACGCCCTCGATGAGGACGTGCCCGCGGCACAGCAGCCCGATGAGCAGACCCGTGACGGCAGCGTCCTGCCCGACGACGGCCTTGCCGACCTCGGCGCGGAGCCGGATGAGCCCGTCCCGCGGGTTGCTGGCGGGTTCCGCTGGAGCCTCGGTCACGGTGTGGCTTCCCCTCGATAGGTGGATCGGTCGGTGGTGCGCGGCTCCAGGGCGGCGACGGCGGCCTCGAAGGCGTCGAGGTCGCGGGCGAGCCGGACGAGCCTGGCGTCATCGACGGGGGGCGGGCCGGTGAGCAGCCCGGCGAGCTCGGCCGGCGCCCGCCCGACGAGCGGCGCCGCCGTGAGCGCGATCTGAGGGGGCGGGGACGTGCGGGGCAGGCCGAGCCGGGCGGCGACCCGCTCGCTCGCGGCCGCGCGCAGCGCGGCGGCGGCCCGGTCGCGGGCCCCGGCGCGCAGGTAGAGCCGACCGTGCCCCTCGACGACCTCGGCCGACCGGACGATCACCGGCAGCGCCTCGCCGATCACCGCGCCGAGCCGGCGCGCGCGCCACAGCACGACGAGCACGCCCAGCCCGATGAGCCACCAGAACGCGCGTTGCGCGCCCGCGGGGAAGAGGTCCCAGACCGAGGCGGCGCCCGGGCCGGCGGCGTCCGCCCCGGGCACGAGCCACACGACGCGGGTGACGCGACGGTCGGCGGTGACGGCGTTGATCGCGAGCGCGGCAACCCCGGTGCGGCCGAGCGTGCTGTTCTCGAGCACGCTCGTCGAGCCGAGCACGGTGAGCCGGTCGCCCACGACGTACCCGCCGCCGTAGCAGCGGACGAGGCGGCCCGCCGAGGTGTCGGAACGCTCGCGGTAGGCGACGCCGTCGTCGGGCGGCTCGATCAGGCCGGTCGCGATCGCGCCCGGGTCGTCGCAGTTCGGGTCAGGCTCGACCAGCGCGTTCGGGTCGGGTTCGAGGGCCGGCGCCACCGCGGCCGTGGCGCGGCGGCCCGGGCTCACGAGCACCAGCCGGGCCGGCGCTGCGGCGAGGTCGCGCAGCTGCGCGTCGGAGTAGTCGTCCGGAACGGTGACGACGACGGTCGCGTCGGACCCGGCGCGGAGCGCGGTGCCGATCGAGGCCGTCTCGGTGAGCGAGATGCCGTACCCGGCGAGGACGCGGTCGAGCGCCCGGCTGCCGTTCGGTTCGGTCGAGGCCGGGTCGAGGGGACGGCCCGGGGCGTGCGTGAACGGAACTACGACGAGGGCGGCGAGCACCAGCAGCGCGGCCAGCCCGACCCAGAGCCGCAGCCGGCGCCAGACCGGACGCACCAGCGGCGCGGCCTGGACGCTCGTCGGCGTCACCACGGCACCGCGATCCCGTCCGCCGCCGCGGCGCCCGCGACGATGCGGGCCGAGGCCGCACCGTCGGCGGCCGCCTGGCCGTGGGCGACGTCGGCGTCCGTGGCCGCGCGGCCACCGAACCAGATCTCGTCGAACGCGGTCGTCGCGGCGGCGAGCGCGTCGGCGGCCGCGGGCAGCGCCGGACCCGCCTCGCGGGCGGTGGCCGCGCCCGTGCGTCCCGGTCGCGGGGGCAGCACCCCGCGGTCCTCGATGGAGCGCACCGCGGCGCGCAGCCACTCGCGCAGCGCCTCGGCCCGGCGTCCCTCGGCGGCGTACTGCTGGGCGAGGCGGCGGTGGTCCCGGGCGGGCACCGGCGCGAGCGGGTCGTTCCCCGGAGCGCCGCGACCGACCGAGCCGTGGCGCGGCCGCCCGGCGCGCACCGCGAGCACGATCGCCACGACGAGCACGATCACCGCGAACACCAGCATCGCGTGGTCGGCCGAACTGGTGCCGCTGAAGAAGCGCCCGATCTTGTCGGTGAGCCAGTGCACCACGCGGGCCGCGTAGCCCTGCTCGCGGTGGTACTCGACGCGACGCAGCTCGGCCTGCGCCGCGCGCCGCGCGGCGTCGCCCCCGACCGGGTTGCCGCCGCCGGGTCCGGACGCGGTCACCACGCGCTGACCGGCCGGGTGTCCGGGGCCGGCAGGGCGTCGGCCGGCAGCGGCGGCAGGGTGAGGACGAGGTCCATCCCCTCGCGCCGCATGCGCAGGTCGAGGTAGAGCAGTACGTCGACCGCGGCGCTGATCGGCCCGGTGACCAGGGCCGCGATCAACCCGCCGGCCGCCGAGATCAGCACGAACACCTGCGGGCCGGACAGGCCGGTGGCCGTCAAATGGAACGGGTCGTTGCCGGTGACCGCGGCGGCCAGCGCGTCGAACGGCAGGGCCAGCAGGAAGCTGATGACCGACGTGACGATCAGGCCGAGCAGGCGCACCCAGAACGTCCGCCAGAAGTCGCCCTTCACCAGGGTGAGGCTGCGGCCCAACGCGCCGCGCAACCCGGTGCGTTCGGTGACCAGCGCCGGCGCGGCCACGGCCCAGACGCCCCACAGCCAGATGCCGCCGATGAGCAGCGCCACGAGGCCGATCTCCTCGACGAGCGCGACGACCACGGCGAGGCCGACGAGCGGCCAGACGGCGAATCCGACGCGGGCGACGCACTCGCCGGCCGTGAGGTGCCGGCCGAGGAACTCGTCGGCGAAGGCCGGGGTGAGGAAGCCGGTCAGCACGACGCCGAGCAGCAGGCTGAGGATCATGGAACCGAAGAAGGAGAGGGCGGCCGCGTCGTTGGAGTCGAAGGTCGCCAGTTCGAGCAGGGCGACGAGGCCGGTGCGCAGGACCGCATAGGGCAGCGCCACGACGAACGCAGTGCGGACGTTGCGGCGCACGCAGCGCACCGCGCCGTCGAGAATCTCCCCGGCCCCGAGCGGGCGCAGCGCGGCGACGGACACTTCGCTCATGCCTCGTCTCCTCCCGCCGGGTGGCGCTTGATCGTGTCATCCTCCCCACCCGGCTGAGCGGATGCCCTGTCCGGCGCGCGTACTTCCATGCCCTCGTCGCGTCGGGATGACACCATGGGCGCGTGAAACCTCGCGTACTCGTCGTCGACGACGATTCGGCACTCGCCGAGATGCTCGGCATCGTCCTGCGCACCGACGGCTTCGACCCGGCGTTCGTCGCCGACGGCTCCCGGGCGGTCAAGGCCTTCCGGGAGACGAAGCCCGACATCGTGCTCCTCGACCTGATGCTGCCGGGCATGTCCGGTATCGACGTGTGCCGCGCGATCCGGGCCGAGAGCGGCACGCCGATCATCATGCTCACCGCGAAGACCGACACCGTCGACGTCGTGCTCGGCCTCGAGTCCGGCGCCGACGACTACGTGCTCAAGCCCTTCAAGCCGAAGGAACTCGTCGCCCGCATGCGCGCGCGGCTGCGGCACCACGAGGACCTCTCCAGCGAGACGCTGTCGATCGGCCCGACCGACTCGCCGGTCGAGATCGACGTCCAGGCCCACCAGGTGAAGCGGGGCGGGGCGCCGCTCGCGCTCACCCCGCTCGAGTTCGACCTGCTCGTCGCGCTCGCCCGCAAGCCGCGCCAGGTCTTCACCCGCGAGGTGCTGCTCGAGCAGGTGTGGGGCTACCGGCACGCGGCCGACACCCGCCTGGTCAATGTGCACGTGCAGCGGCTGCGGGCCAAGGTCGAGCGTGATCCGGAGCGACCCGAGGTCGTGCTGACCGTCCGCGGGGTCGGCTACAAGGCCGGGCCTCCGTAGCCATGGGCGGCTAGTCATGGGCAACGCGCTCCGCGTCGTGCGCTCGGCGGCGGTGCGGGTGAACCGGGTATGGCGCCAGTCGCTGTCACTGCGCGTCGGGACGACCACGGTCGTCGTCACCGGCGTCATGGTGCTCCTGATCGGCATCTTCCTGGTCGACGAGGTGTCCGGCGGCCTGCTGCGCGCGAAGCGCAACGCCGCGATCAACCAGGCCACGAGCGGACTGCCGACGGCGCGCTCGGTGCTGCTCGGCGTCAACGCGGGCGTCTCGTCCGACGTCTCCGACGCCACCCAGCAGATCCTGACCAACCTCGGCACCGGCGGGTCGAGCGTCGGCCTGTTCACCATCGACCTGCAACCGCCGTCGGGCATCAACTTCGAGGGCGCGCCCCAGACGCCGACGTCCACGACGATCCCCGCGGCCCTGCGTCTCACCGTGCAGAACGGCAACGTCGCGTTGCAGTACGCGCCGGTGCTCGACCCGAGCACCGGCAAGTACGTGCCTGGCCTCATCGTCGGTGAGCCCGTCCCGGCCCAGAACGGGGTGTTCGAGCTCTACTACTCGTTCCCGCTGACCTCCGAGGCGCAGACGATCTCGCTGATCAAGCGCACCGTGCTGCTGGCCGGCTTCGCCCTGGTCGTGCTCGTGCTCGGCATCGCGCTGCTCGTCACCCGCCAGGTGGTGCGGCCGGTGCGGGTTGCCGCCGAGACCGCGGGACGGCTCGCGGCCGGCGACCTGTCCAAGCGGATCGAGATCGCCGGCAGCGACGACATCGGCCGGCTCGGGCGCGCGTTCAACGAGATGGCCGACAGCCTGCAGCGCCAGATCCGCCGCCTCGAGGATCTGTCCCGACTGCAACGGCGCTTCACCAGCGACGTGTCCCACGAGCTGCGCACGCCGCTCACCACCATCCGGATGGCCTCGGAGTTCCTCTACGCCAGCCGCGACGACTTCGCCCCCGAGCTGTCCCGCTCGGCCGAGCTGCTGCACGACGAGCTCGACCGCTTCGAGATGCTCCTCGGCGACCTGCTCGAGATCTCGCGCTACGACGCGGGCGTGGCCCGGCTGGAGTCCGAGCCGGTCGACATCCGGGCCGTGGTCGGCACGACCGTCGACGGCACCCGGATGCTCGCCGAGCGGCAGGGCAGCGACGTGGTCGTCGAGCAGCCGAAGCATCCGGTCACCGTCGACATCGACGCGCGGCGCGTCGAGCGCATCCTCCGTAACCTTCTCGGTAACGCCCTCGACCACGGAGAGGGGAAGCCGGTCGTGATCACCATCGGGTTCGACGACGACGCCGTCGCCGTGACCGTGCGCGATCACGGCGTGGGGCTGCGACCCGGCGAGGCCGGCCTCGTCTTCAACCGCTTCTGGCGCGGCGATCCGTCGCGCAGCCGGCTGACCGGCGGCACCGGGCTCGGGCTGGCGATCTCGCTCGAGGACGCCCGGCTGCACGACGGCTGGCTGCAGGCGTGGGGCGAGCGCGGCCGCGGCGCGCAGTTCCGGTTGACGCTGCCGCGGCACGCCGGACACACGCTGATGCATTCGCCGCTGCCGCTGGATCCGGACGAGACCGAGGAGGACGACGAGTGACGCCCGCCCGTCCACGTCTGCTGGTCCTGGCCGTCGCGGTCGCGACCGCGCTGACGGGGTGCACGAGCATCCCGGGTTCGTCCGCACCCGAGACGATCAAGCCGGTCGAGCTGGGCAACGGGGGCGCCCCGTCGATCACCCCACCGCCGAACGACGTGCAGCCGCGCGACCTCGTGCTCGCGTTCCTCGCCGCCAGCGCGTCCGCGGCTGCGGGCTCGGCCCAGCCCCGGGCGTTCCTCGCCGGCGACGCGCGGGTCAAGTGGACCCCGATGTCGAAGGTGACGATCCTCGACGGCGGCACCGAGTCGGTCAGCACCTATCAGGCCGACCGGTCAGAGGTCGTGGTGCGCGGGCGGGCGGTCGGCACGCTGAACAACGCGGGGGTCTACACCCCGAACCCGCAGGGCAGCAGCCCGGCCGGTCCCTACACCTACCACCTGGTCAAGGTGCGCGGTCAGTACCGCATCGACGGCCTCAGCGGCGGTCTCGTGCTCACGACCGACGAGTTCCAGCAGGCCTTCAAGCAGCGCAGCCTGTACTTCTACGACCTCGCCGGCAAGTACCTCGTCCCCGACCAGCGCTGGACCGCCGACTCCGGTCTGCCGCTGGAACGCTGGCTGCTGAACCAGCTCGCCAACGGCCCGCGCCCGGAGCTGCAGAACGCCGTGAACAGCGACACCCTGCCGAACCAGCAGGTGCCGTCCCGCCTGACGGTGACCTCGGGCGCGGTGACGAGGGTGGAGATCCCCGGCTCGTCCCAGCTCGACAGCGAGGCGCGCTACCGTCTCGCCGCGCAGGTGGCTCAGACGTTCGAGGGCGTGTCCGCCGGCCTGACGCTGGAGATCACCGACGGCGGCGACGCCGTGCCCATCACGAGCAACGCCACCCAGTTCACCGGCTCGCAGTTCGTCGACGCCCTCGGCCCGACGCCGCCGGCCCCCGACGTCTACTTCCTGCGCGGCGGCCGGATCTACGGCGAGAACAACGAGCCGCTCGCGGGCGCGGTCAACTCCTCCGGTCCGTTGCTCACCGCGATCGCGATGCGCCAGCCCTCGCCGTCGGCCGCGCTCGCCATCGCCGGCCTCACCGGCACCGGCTCGTCGCGACGGCTCTACATCGGCTCACAGTTCGGTGGGCTGGCGCGGACCTCCGTCCACGGGACGCTCTCGCGCCCGGCGTGGGCGCCCGGACTCGGCGAGGTGTGGGTCGGCCAGGGCCGCGGGTTGATGCGCGTGCCCGTCGAGGCCAACGGTCGCGCCGCCGCGCCGATCCCGGTCGCGCTTCCCGCGGTGGCCGGGGCGACCAGGATCGTCGCGTTGCGGTTCAGCCCGGAAGGTACCCGGTTGGCCCTCGTCATCGCGACCGCCACCGGGACGCAGCAGTTGTACCTGGGGGCGATCGTGCGCAGCGCCGGTCAGGTGCGGGTCGACACCCTCACCACGCCGCCGCTCAGCCCACCCGGCGTCATCATCTCCGACGTCGCGTGGCCGCAGGCGATGAAGCTGTTCGCGATCGGCTACAACGCCTCCAACTTCGACTCGCGCATCTTCGAGACCGACGTCGACGGCGCGGCGTTCAACGCGCGGCCCATCGGGCTGCTGCCCTTGGCCCCGGACAGCGTGACGGCGGCGCCGGGTCGGCCGGCCTGGGTCTCGGCCGACGGGGCCGTGTGGGAGCAGAGCGGCAGCTCGTGGCAGAGCCCGGACGGCACCGGCCAGCGCAACGGCGGCATGCCCATCTACCTCGAGTAGCGCAGCTAGCACATCGGGAGCCCGTCCGGCCGCGATCCACAGAGGCGGGGCGGAAGCGGACAGTTGTCCACAGGGGCGGCTTCGCGCGGTGCGGGGGACGCCGCGGGCGGCCAGGCTGAGCCGGTGGTTGCCTTCCTTCACGACCTGCTCGACGAGTTGCTCGACCTCGTGCTGCCGCGGCGCTGCGCCGGGTGTGGCCTCGCGGCGACGGCGTGGTGCCCGGCCTGCCTCGGTGCCGCCGAACCGTTCCTGGTGCCCGGGGTCGGGCTGCCGGTGTTCGCCGCGCTCGCCTACGAGGGTCCGGCCCGCGAGGCGTTGATCCACTACAAGGAGCGGGGCCGGCGCGACCTCGCCGCGCCGCTCGGGGCGCTGCTGGCCGCGGCGGTCGGGGCGGCGGTCCGGCCCGGGCCCGGGCGCATCGTGCTGGTTCCGGTGCCCTCGTCGCGCGTGGCCGCCGCGGTGCGAGGCGGCGACCACCTGGCCCGGTTGTCGGCGCGGGCCGGCTCGCGGGCCGGCCTGCACCGGGCCCGCGGGGCCCTCACCCTGCAGCGGGCGGTGCGCGACTCGGCCGGCCTCGGGGTCTCGGCCCGGGCCGAGAACCTGGCCGGGGCGATGCGGGCCGCTCCGCCCCGGCCCGGTCGGGCCGCCGTGCTCGTCGACGACATCGTCACGACGGGCGCGACTCTGCGGGAGGGTCGACGGGCCCTGCTGGCGGCCGGCTGGCCCGTCGTCGGCGCGGCTGTCGTGGCCGCGACACCGCGGCGGGTCGGAGGGCCCATTGGCAGCGCACACCTGACCGGTCTAGCGTGGGCATGACCTAACCGGAGTAGGCGAATCTCGGCCCCGCACACGAGAACCCCCCGACCTACCGTGTGCCGCCGAGTCGCCGCGAGCATGGTGGAGGTCGTATGGAAACTGTCGCGGGAAACATGGAGATCGTCGTTCGTGGCCGCAATGTCGTGGTTCCAGATCACTATCGGCAGCACGTAGCCGAGAAGCTCGGGAAACTCGAGCGCTACGACCACAAGATCCACCGAACCGACGTGGAACTCCAACACGAGAAGAACCCGCGACAGAACGGCAGCTGTCAGCACGTGGAGATCACGTGCCGCACCCGCGGGCCGGTCGTGCGCAGTGAAGCCTGCGCCGAGGACTTCTACAAGGCTCTCGACATCGCCGCCGACCGGCTCGAACGCCGCTTCCGTCAGGCGGCCGACCGACGGCGCATCCACCATGGTCGGCGCACGCCGCGCTCGGTCGCCGAGGCCACCGCGGAACTGCCGACCGATCTCGCCGCCGACGTGAGCGAGGACGAACCGCTCGAGGGTCCCGGTCGCGTGGTGCGCGAGAAGGACCACGACGCCGAGCCCATGTCGGTCGACCAGGCCCTGTTCGAGATGGAACTGGTCGGGCACGACTTCTACCTGTTCAAGGACATCGAGACGGGACGGGCCAGCGTCGTCTACCGTCGCCACGCCTACGACTACGGGCTCATCCGCCTGTCGGCGTGACCTCCCCGCTCAACCCGCGTCGCGCTGCACGTGGCGCGGGTTGAGCGCGGCAAAGCGCGCCTCGTCGGTGAACGTGCCGTCGGGGTTGCGCATCCGCGTCGCCCGCACGCCGTCGCGCTCGAACCCGGCGGCCAGCGCCGCTTTCTGCGAGGCGATGTTGCCGACCTTCGCCCCGAGTTCGAGTCGGGCGAAGTCGGCCTCGCCGAAGGCCCAGGCGGTGAGCAGTCGCAGGGCCCGAGCGGTGTAGCCGCGACCGCGGAACGCCGGGTGCACCGCGTAGCCGATGCCGCCGATCTGGGGCGGCCCGGCCGGCCGGATGCTGATCATGCCGGCGTAGCGCCCGGTCTCGACGTCGACGATCGCGCAGCGCATCACCTGGCCGGTGAGCCACTGCAGCGCGGCCCCCGCGCACAGCCGCCGGTGTTCCAGCGCCGTTCGCGGCTCGGCGGTGAACTCCCAGCTCCGGGTGACCGGGTCGGCCTCCTGCTCGCCCAGGCCGGCTTCGTCGCCCGGCGCCATCACCCGCAGCAGCACGATGCCGTCGGACAGCCCGCCGCCCGGCAGGTCGACGGCCGCCCGTGGGGTCGGGGCCCCGCTGTCGGACGGCAGCCGGGCGAACAGCGCCGAATCGGCCGGATCGCCGTCTCGCATCGGGTGGTGGCCGTGCAGGACCGCCTCGAAGCGGAACCCGGCGTTGAGGGCGGTCTTCGCCGAGGCGAGGTTGCGCACGGCGCAGAACAGCTCGACCCGGCTCACGCCATGGGCGAAGGCCCAGTCGGTCAGCGCCCGGGTGACCTCGGCGGCGTACCCCTGACCCTGATACGCCCGGCCGACCCAGTAGCCGACCTCGGCCTCGAGCCGGCGCGGCCGGGGCAGCCGGAGCGCCGCCGACGCCACGAGCTGCCCGCTCACCGTCTCCACGACCGCGCACTCCAGACCGGTGCCGGCGCTGCGCGTCTCGCCCCCGATCGCGGTGACGAACCCGATCGCGTCGTCGAGGGTGTAGGGGTCCGGCAGCGCCAGGAACTCGCCGAGGTCGGCGCCCCGCATGATCTCGGCGACCGCCTCGGCGTCGTCGCGACGCCAGGGTCGCAGCGTCAGCCGTGGCGTCGTCAACACCAGCTCGTCCAGTTCCACATCCGCGAAGACACCCATGATCGAAGGCTCCCAGACGGCTCGCGGCGCCGGAATCGGTTATCGGAGCTGACCATGGAGTGAGGGGCGCCACCCGCCCCGTACCATGGCCGTCGTGGTTCTAGCCAAGCTCTTGCGCGCCGGTGAAGGCAAACAGGTCCGTCGGTTGTCGGCGATCGCCGATCACATCGAGACCCTCGAGGACGATTACGTCGACCTCACCGATGCCGAACTCCGCGCGCTCACCGACACCTTCCGGGAGCGCCTCGCCGACGACGAGACGCTCGACGACCTGCTGCCGGAGGCGTTCGCGCTCGTCCGCGAGGCGGCCCGGCGGACGCTGGGACAGTTCCACTACAAGGTCCAGCTCATGGGCGGTGCCGCGCTGCACCTCGGCAACATCGCCGAGATGAAGACCGGTGAGGGCAAGACCCTGGTCTCCACGCTGCCGGTGTACCTCAACGCGCTCGCCGGCGACGGCGTGCACGTCGTCACCACCAACGACTACCTGGTCGCCCGCGACGGCGACTGGATGGGCCGCGTCCACCGCTTCCTCGGCCTCACCGTCGGCAAGATCCTCAACGACCTGCCGCCGGAGAAGCGCCGCGCCGCGTACCAGTGCGACATCACCTACGGCACGAACAACGAGTTCGGCTTCGACTACCTGCGCGACAACATGGCGTGGTCGCTCGACGACCTCGTCCAGCGCGGGCACAACTTCGCCGTCGTCGACGAGGTCGACTCCATCCTGATCGACGAGGCCCGAACCCCGCTCATCATCAGCGGCCCGGCCGAGGAGAACCAGCGCTGGTACCTCGAGTTCGCCCGCATCGCGCCGCGGATGAAGAAGGACGTCCACTACGAGGTCGAAGAGGGCAAACGCACCGTCGCCGTCACCGAGGAAGGCGTCGCCTTCGTCGAGGACCAGCTCGGCATCGACAACCTCTACGAGGCGGCGAACACCCCGCTCGTCGGCTACCTGAACAACTCGCTCAAGGCCCAGGAGATCTTCAAGCGCGACCGCGACTACATCGTCAACAACGGTGAGGTCATGATCGTCGACGAGTTCACCGGCCGCGTGCTGCAGGGGCGCCGCTACAACGAGGGCATGCACCAGGCGATCGAGGCCAAGGAAGGCGTGCAGATCCAGCAGGAGAACCAGACGCTGGCCACGATCACCCTGCAGAACTACTTCCGCCTCTACACCAAGCTCTCCGGCATGACCGGTACGGCCCAGACCGAGGCCGCCGAGCTGCACCAGATCTACAAGCTCGGCGTGGTGCCGATCCCGACCAACAAGCCGATGGTCCGCGCCGACGAGACCGACCTCATCTACAAGAGCGAGGACGCGAAGTTCGCGGCCGTCATCGACGACATCGCCGAGCGGCACGAGGCCGGCCAGCCGGTGCTCGTCGGCACGGCCAGCGTGTCGAAGTCCGAGCGGCTGGCCTCGCTCCTGCTGCGCAAGGGCATCCCGCACGAGGTCCTCAATGCCAAGCAGCACGCGCGTGAGGCCGCGATCATCGCCAACGCCGGGCGCAAGGGCGCGGTCACGATCGCCACCAACATGGCCGGCCGCGGCACCGACATCATGCTCGGCGGCAACCCCGAGTTCTCGGCCGACGCGTTGCTGCGCGAGCAGGGCCTCAGCCCGGCCGACACCCCGGAGGAGTACGAGGCCGCCTGGCCCGACACCCTCGAGAAGATGAAGACGGAAGTCGCGCTGGAACACAACGAGGTCGTCGAGCTCGGCGGTCTCTACGTCCTCGGCACCGAGCGGCACGAGTCCCGCCGGATCGACAACCAGCTGCGTGGTCGCGCCGGCCGCCAGGGTGACCCCGGCCTGTCGCGGTTCTACCTCTCGCTCGGCGACGACCTGATGGTCCGCTTCAACGGCGAGCGCGTCGCCGCCATGATGAACCTGCTCCGCCTGCCCGAGGACGTCCCGATCGAGGCCAAGATGGTCTCGAAGGCGATCCAGTCGGCGCAGACGCAGATGGAGCAGCAGAACTTCGAGATCCGCAAGAACGTCCTCAAGTACGACGAGGTCATGAACAAGCAGCGCACCGTCGTCTACGACGAGCGCCGCCGCGTCCTCGAGGGCGAGGACATGTCCGACCAGATGCGGCCGATGATCGACGAGGTCGTCACCAGCTACGTCAACGGCGCGACCTCGTCCGGCTACCCGGAGGAGTGGGATCTCGAGCAGCTCTGGACGGCGTTGCGCACGCTCTACCCGATCTCGCTGACCATCGAGGAGGCGATCGAGCAGGCGGGCGGCGAGAAGGCCGACCTGACGCGCGAGTTCCTCGTCGAGGAGATCGTCGCCGACGCGCAGGCCGCCTACGACCAGCGCGAGGAGGACCTCGGTGCGGAGGTGCTGCGCGAGCTCGAGCGCCGGGTGCTGATGTCGGTGCTCGACCGCAAGTGGCGTGAGCACCTGTACGAGATGGACTACCTGCAGGAGGGCATCGGCCTGCGCGCGATGGCCCAGCGCGACCCGCTGGTCGAGT
>NZ_DASYFV010000078.1:0-28144 GCF_036000465.1 Jatrophihabitans sp.
CGCGGAGCACCTCGGCTCCGGCGCTGGTGAGCCCCGCGACGACGGCGGCCTCGAGCATCTCCCCGCTGGCCCGCGGGTCGCGGCCGACGACGGCGACCGGGCGGTGCGACGCGTCGTGCGCGATCAACACCTCGGCCGCCGCGCCGGCGACGGCGAGCGCGAGTTCCGGGGTCAGGTCACCATTGGCCAGACCCCGGACCCCGTCGGTCCCGAACAGACCCACGGGACTAGCGCTTGGAGTACTGAGGCGCCTTGCGGGCCTTCTTCAGGCCGTACTTCTTGCGCTCCTTGACCCGCGGGTCACGGGTGAGGAAGCCGGCCTTCTTCAGGGCCGGGCGGTCGTCGGGCTCGATGTTGATGAGCGCGCGGGCGATCGCGAGACGCAGGGCGCCGGCCTGACCGGTGATGCCACCGCCGACGAGCGAGGCGATGACGTCGTACTGGTCGTCCTTCTCGAGGGTGACGAACGGCTCCTTGATGAGCTGCTGGTGCACCTTGTTCGGGAAGTATCCCTCCAGGGTGCGGCCGTTCAGCTTGAACTCGCCGCTGCCCGGGATGAGACGGACGCGGACGACGGCCTCCTTGCGGCGGCCGACGACGGGGGCATTCGGGTTGGAGCTCACTGGCTTACCTGCTTGATCTCGAACGGCTGCGGCTTCTGGGCCGCGTGCGGGTGGTCGGGGCCGGCGTAGACCTTCAGCTTCTTCAGCTGGGCGCGGCCGAGGGTCGTCTTGGGCAGCATGCCGCGGACGGCGAGTTCGATGACCCGCTCGGGCTTGGTCTCGAGCAGCTCGCCGACGGTGCGCTTGGACAGACCGCCCGGGTAGCCGGAGTGACGGTAGCGGAACTCGTTGAGCTTGGCGCCGGTGAGGGCGACCTTCTCGGCGTTGACGACGACGACGAAGTCACCGACGTCGACGTGCAGCGCGAACTGCGGCTTGTGCTTGCCGCGGAGGAGGGTGGCGGCGTGGCTGGCCAGCCGGCCGAGGACGACGTCGTTGGCGTCGATGACGTGCCAGCGGCGCTCGATCTCACCCGGCTTCGGGTTGTACGTGGGCACTCTTCTGCTCTCTTTCGGTCTTCACGCGGCTGCGCCACCGATGAGCGACGCAGTCCGGCGCCCCCACGGTCATCGCACGGATGAGAACCCGCCGATGGACCCCGGGGCATGGCCGGGACGCACGATCGCTCGCGCGCCAACGCCGGACTCTACCGGCCCTCGTTGTGCCCGGCCAAATCGCCCGCATCGGCAGCCCGGCCGGCTCGTTTATCCTTCTGACGAGGCCGCGGAACCCCATCGGCCGGGACCAGGCGGGAGCGCGGTGAGCACCGACAGACCGGCACGTCGCCTCACCGTGGTCCCCCGGCGGTCCGGTGCCCTGGTGCCCGTCGTGTGCGCCCTGCTGACGATCCTGGTCGTGGCGGTGGCCAACCTGACCTGGATCACCTCGCCCTACTGGGGCCGCAACAACGCCGTCCCGCCGCAGCCGAAGCTCGTCGGCACCGTCCCGGTCGCCAGCGGCGCGAAGGTCACGACCCTCTCCCCGAACCGCATCGTCATCCCGAGGCTCAAGGCCGTCGCCCCGATCGTCCCGGTGACGACGACATCCGACGGCGAGCTCGACGTCCCGGCGAACCCGCGCGTCGTCGGGTGGTGGAGCCCGGGCGCGAAGCCGGGCGCGCAGGTCGGCACCGCGATCCTCGCCGGCCACATCAACTACGCCGGCGTCGACGGCACGCTCGCCGACATCGGCGCCCTCAAGCCGGGCGACGCCGTGTACGTGTACGGCAAGCGGATCGCCACCCGTGCGGTCATCCGCTTCACCGTCACCGGCGTGCGGACCTATCACAAGACCCGGCTGCCGTATCAGCAGATCTTCGACCAGAAGAGCGTCGGCCGGATCGCGATCGTCACCTGCGGCGGCCCGTTCGACGCCTCGACCGGCAACTACCTCGACAACATCGTGGTCTTCGCCGTGCCGGCCACCTCGGCCACGGCCTGAGGCCTAGCGCGGGCGCACCACCCGCGTCTCGTCGAACACCGGCTCGGTCGACTCGTAGACCCGACCGTCCGCGCCGAAGACCAGGAACCGGTCGAACGAGCGGGCGAACCAACGGTCGTGCGTCACCGCGACAACCGTGCCGTCGAAGGACTCCAACCCCTCCTCCAGCGCCTCGGCGCTGAGCACGTCGAGGTTGTCGGTCGGCTCGTCGAGCAGCAGCAGCGTGGCCCCGGACAGCTCGAGCAGCAGGATCTGGAAGCGGGCCTGCTGGCCGCCCGACAGCGTGCCGAACGTCTGCTCGGCCTGCTGCTGCAACCCGTAGCGGCGCAGGGCCGACATCGCCCGGCCGCGGTCGACGCCCGGGCGCCCCTCGCCGCCGGCCCAGAGCAGGTCGGTGAGCGTTCGGCCGAGCCAGCTCGGGTGCGAGTGCGTCTGCGCGAACAGGCCGGGCACGACCCGGGCGCCGAGGCGCCAGCTGCCGGTGTGGGTCACCGGCTCGCCCCCGAGCAGGCGCAGGTAGTGCGACTTGCCCGCGCCGTTCGCGCCCAGCACGGCCACCCGCTCGCCGTAGTAGATCTCGGAGTCGAAGGGCTGCATGAGGCCGGTCAGCTCGAGCTGCTCGCACATGATCGCCCGCACGCCGGTGCGCCCGCCGCGCAGGCGCATTGTCACCGTCTGGTCCTCGGGCTTGTCCGGCGGCGGCCCCTCGGCCTCGAACCGGGCCAGGCGGTTGGCCATCGCCCGGTAGCGCGAGGCCATGTCCGGGCTGATCTTGGCCTGCTGCTGCAGGGTGCGCACGAGTTCCTTCAGCCGCGCGTGCTCCTCCTCCCAGCGGCGCCGCAGCTCGGCCATCCGCTCGTGCCGGTTCGCGCGGGCCTCGTGGTAGCTCTCGAAGCCGCCGCCGTGCACCCAGGTCGTGCCGCCCTCGACGGTGATGACCCGGTCGGCGACGGTGGCCAGCAGTTCGCGGTCGTGGCTGACGAACAGCACCGTCTTCGGCGTCTCGCGGAGCCGCTGCTCGAGCCAGCGCTTGCCCGGCACGTCGAGATAGTTGTCCGGCTCGTCGAGCAGCAGCACCTCGTCGCGGCCGCGCAGCAGCAGTTCCAGCGCGAGACGCTTCTGCTCGCCGCCGGACAGCGTCGTCAGCTCGCGGTACTTGCAGTTCTCGTAGGGCACGCCGAGCGCGGCCACGGTGACGGTGTCCCACAGGACCTCGGCGTCGTAGCCACCGTGGTCGCCCCACTCGGAGATCGCGTGGGCGTAGGCCAGCTGCGTCTTCTCGTCGTCGTGCTCCATCATCTGCAGCTCGGCCGCCTCCAGCGCGTCCCAGGCGGCGCGCAGCGGCGGGGCCGAGAGGCGCACGAGGAAGTCCTGGACGGTGGTGCGGTCGCGTACCGAGCCGATGAACTGGCGCATCACGCCGACGCCACCGGAGCGGGTGACGGTGCCCGACTGCGCGGTCTCGTCGCCGGCGATCAGGCGCAGCAGCGTGGTCTTGCCGGTGCCGTTCGCGCCGACGAGCGCCGCCTTGACCCCCTCGCCCACCCGCAGGCTGGCGCCGTCCAGCAGCACCCGCCCGTCCGGCAGCACGTGACCGATCGACGCCGCTTCCACATAACCCATGCCGCCAGTGTCGGGGATGCCCCGGCCGTCGCGCACTCGCATTCGCTGCGTCCCGGCCTGGGGTTCGCGCGGCAGAGGGGGCAGGATCGGGGAATGACCGTCGATCTTGCGAAGCTCATCGAGGCGCTGCCTGCCGACACCGTGATCACCGATGTCGACGTCGTGGCCGGCTACCGGCACGACTGGGCCCGCGACCCCGACGCCGGCACGCCGATGGCGGTCGTGCGGGCGCGCACCACCGACGACGTCCAGGAGACGCTGCGCTGGGCGTCGTCCAACCGGGTACCGGTCGTGCCCCGCGGAGCCGGGACGAGCCTGTCCGGCGGGTCGTCGGGCATCGCCGGCGGCATCACGCTGAGCACCGAGCGCATGCGCCGCATCGAGATCGACCCGGTCACCCGGGTGGCTGTGGTGCAGCCCGGCGCGTTCAACGCCGAGGTCAAGACGGCGGCGGCCGAGCACGGCTTCTGGTACCCGCCGGACCCGTCGTCCTACGAGATCTGCTCGATCGGCGGCAATGCCGCCACCAACGCCGGCGGGCTGTGCTGCGTCAAGTACGGGGTCACCACCGACTACGTGCTCGGCATGCAGGTCGTGCTCGCCGACGGCACCGCGGTGCGCCTGGGCGGCCCGCGCCTCAAGGATGTCGCCGGCCTCTCGCTCACCAAGCTGTTCGTCGGCTCCGAGGGAACGCTCGGCGTCATCACCGAACTCACCCTGCGGCTGCTGCCGGCCCCGCCGCGGATGAGCACGCTGGTGGCCAACTTCGCCACCATCGAGGCGGCGGCCGACGCCGTCGTCGCCATCACCGCGCAGATCCGCCCGGCGATGCTCGAACTGATGGACAACGGCAGCATCAACGCCGTCGAGGACCTGGTGAAGATGGGCCTCGACCGCACCGTCGGCGCGCTGCTCATCGCCCGCTCCGACGCGCCGGGCGACGCCGCCCGGGCCGAGATCGAGATCATGGAGGCCGCCTGCCGGGCGAACGGCGCCGGCGAGGTGTTCAGCACCGACGACGCCGACGAGGGCGAGGCGTTCACCGCGGCCCGCCGGGCCGCCTTCCCGGCCATGGAGAAGGTCGGCACGCTGCTGCTCGAGGACGTCGGGGTGGCCGTGCCCGAGCTGCCCGCGCTGTGCCACGGCGTGCGCGAGATCGGCGAGCGCAACGACACCCACATCGTGCTCGTCGCCCACGCCGGCGACGGCAACACGCACCCGATCATCGCCTACCCGCCGGGCGACATCGAGGCCGAGAAGCGGGCCCGGGTGGCGTTCGGCGAGATCATGGATCTGGCGCTGTCGTTGGGCGGGACGATCACCGGCGAGCACGGCGTCGGTCGGCTCAAGGCCCCGTGGCTGCCCGACCAGCTCGGCCCCGACGTCATGGCCCTGACCCGGCGCATCAAGGACGCCCTCGACCCGGACGGCATCCTCAACCCGGGCGTCGTGCTGTAGCTCCGGGTTCACGGCATACTCACCTGCCGTGACCCTGACTCTGCTCGTCGTCGCGGCCATCGTCGCCCTCGGCGACTGGGTGGCCGTGCAGGGCCGGCTGTTCCGGCTGGAGTACCTGCTCAAGCCGCTGACCCTCGTCCTGCTCGTCGCAGCTGCCACCTCGGCCTCGATCGGCGACCCCAAGCCGTGGGTCGTCGCAGCCCTCGTCCTCGGCCTGCTGGGCGACATCGGCCTGATGCTCAGCGACGGTGACACCGACCTGCCGTTCCTGGCCGGGCTCGGCGCGTTCCTGCTCGGCCACGTCGCCTACATCGTCGCGTTCCTGCAGCTCGACATCCGCACCGCCGACCTCGTGGCCGGCCTGCTCGTCATCGCCGGCGTCGCCGGGCTGGTGCTGCCGGCGATCCTGCTCGGCGCGATCCAGAAGGCGGGCAACGCCTTCGCCGCCGTCGTCCTGGTCTACGTGCTCGGCCTGTCCACGATGACCGTGCTGGCCACGGGCACCGGCATCGTCGCGACGGCGGTCGGCGGCGTGCTGTTCCTGGCCTCGGACGCGATCCTGGCCCGCGGCCGGTTCGTCGCACCGGTGCAGCGGGGCCCGCTGCTGGTGATCGTCACCTACCACCTGGCCCAGTTCCTCATCCTGATCGGGCTCATCCGCTCGTTCTGAGCCTCCGCCCATCCGAGGCCAGGGGCGGTCTCCTAGGCTGCAGGCATGCCCCGCCGCCCCACCCGGACCGTCCCGACCGTCGTCGTCCCCGGCCTCAACGGATCGGGTGAGGGCCACTGGCAGACCTGGCTCGAGGAGCAGCTGCGCGAGGCCGGCCGGGAGACGGTGCGCCCCGATTTCGGCGACCACGACCGCCCGGAGCTCGCGCCGTGGCTGGCCGCACTGCGGGCCACCCTCGCCCCGCTGCCCGCCGACGGCTTCGACGTCGTGGCCCACTCGCTCGGCGCCGTGCTGTGGCTGCACCACGTGAGCACGGTGGCCGATCCGGGCGACTCGCCGCGGCCGGCCCGGGTGCTGCTGGTGGCGCCACCGTCGCCGCGCACCAGGCTCGAGGCCGTGGCCGGGTTCTTCCCGCCACCGCTCGACGTCGACCGCGTGCGCCGAGGGGCGGACGGCACCGTCCTCGTCGCCGGCTCGGACGACCCCTACCTGCCGAACGGCATCGCGGCCGAGTACGGCCTGCCGCTGAAGATGGCGACCACGGTCGTGCCGGACGGCGGGCACCTGAACACCGAGAGCGGCTACGGCCCGTGGCCGGCCGTCCTCGACTGGTGCCGGCGCGACAACCTGGCCTTCTTCTGATTCAGGCGGCGGGCTGCAGCGCCTCGGCCGCGAGCGGCTCGGGCGTCCACCCGGGCGGCCCGAACAGGTAGCCCAGCTTGGCCCGCAGCGTGGGGGCGCGGCGCACGTCGCGGATGATCGCGCCGTACTCGTGGTACTGCAGCCGGAAGACGTTGTAGGTCTCGATGTTCTTGGTCAACCCGTAGGTCGGACGCTGCTTCTCCTCGACGTAGGAGCGGAACAGGCGGTCCCAGATGATCAGCATGCCGCCGTAGTTGCGGTCGAGGTACTCCTTGTCGCTCGCATGGTGCACGCGGTGGTGCGACGGCGTGTTGAAGACGTACTCGACCGGGCGCCACATGCGGTCGATGCGCTCGGTGTGCACGAAGAACTGGAAGATCAGGTTGATCGAGAAGGCGGTGAACAGCAGCCACGGCGGCACCCCGAGCAGCGGCAGCGGCACCCACACCAGCAGCTCCCACCACGGGTTCCACTTCTGCCGCACCGCGGTCGAGAGGTTGAACCGCTGACTGTTGTGGTGCGCCTGGTGGGCCGCCCACAGGATGCGCACCCGGTGCGCGGCGCGGTGCTCGAGGTAGAACAGCAGGTCGACGGCCAGCAGCACGAACACCCACGTGTACCACTTGTGGCTGTCCCACTTGAGTGGGGTGAGGACGTAGAGCGCCGCGTACCCGATCAGCGCCACGCCGCGGGCGGTGCCGTTCACGACGAGCGAGCCGGCGCCCATCAGCACGTTCGTGCGGGTGTCGCGGGCGTCGTAGCGACCGCGACCACCTTCCAGGTCGGCCTCGGCTGTGCTCTCCGCGAACTTGAGCGAAGCGATCTCCAGCGCCATGAACAGCACGAACACCGGGACGGCGTAGAGGACGGGGTCGTGCAGCGAATCCGCGAGTGCCGACATCTCCGGCGCCTCCTCGAGAGAACTGACCTTTGAGTCACTTACCGTAGGGTAAGGTCGCCGGCGTGTCCAGTGGTGCGGCGATCGGGACGAAGGGCGTGCCCCGCCTCGAGCGCGAGCAACAGATCATCGCCGAGGCGGTCAGCGAGTTCGCCGCCCACGGCTACGCCCGGGCCTCGATGGTCGACATCGCCCGCCGGGCCGGCATCTCCAAGCCGCTCGTCTACCAGTACTTCGAGTCCAAGGACGGGCTCTACCTGGCCTGCCTGCACCACGTCGCCGGTGGTCTGCTCGAGCGGCTCGACGCCGCGGAACTCGAGGTCGACGACACCGTCGCCTCGCGCATCCATCCGCTGCGTGCGGTGTTCGAGGCCCTCGAACCGCAGCGCGACGCCTGGCGACTGCTGTTCGACACGTCCCTGCCGACCAGCGGCCCCATCCCGGCCGCGGCGGCGGGCTACCAGGCCCGCACGGCCGAGCTCGCGGCCAGCGGCTCGGAACGATTCCTGCGGGCGCGGGGCATCACCGGCGTCGCCGACGCCTCGGCCCTGACCGCCGTCTGGATGGGCCTGGTCAACTCCCTCGTCCAGTGGTGGCTCGACCACCCCGAGGAGTCCGCGGCCGAGATGATCGAGCGCTGCTACCGCCTGCTCGGCGCGATCGCCTGACCCCCGCCCCGCCCCACCCGACCGGTTCCGCTCGAGACGCGCCCGAGCGCGGCCGACCCGCAACAACTCGGGCTAATCGCGGCGGGCGCGGGTCGTCTCCACCCGGGCGGCCAGTTCGTCGTCGGGTGGGTAGCGCACCTCGACGAGCGTGAGCCCGTGGGCCGGCGCGACACCGACGTCGTCGGCCCGCCGACCCAGGGTGAGCAGCGAGGCCGGCCAGTCCGCCGGACGCCGCCCCTCGCCGACGGCGAGCAGGGCGCCGACCAGCGAGCGGACCATCGAGTGGCAGAACGCGTCGGCGACGACCGCGCAGGTCAGCCGGTCGTAGTCGCGGGTCACGGTGAAGGTCTGCAGGGTGCGGATCGTGGTCGCGCCGTCGCGGCGCTTGCAGAAGCCGGCGAAGTCGTGCAGGCCGGTCAGCTGTCCGGCGGCCGCAGCCATGGCGGCCTCGTCCAGACGGCGGGGCCAGCCGAGCACGAAGGCGCGACTCAGCGGATCGACCCCGGCCGGGGCGTCGGTGATCCGGTACTCGTAGCGACGCGAGAGCGCGCCGAAGCGGGCGTCGAACGCCACGGGCACCCGCCGCACCGAGTTGACCCGGATGTCGGGGGGCAGCACGCCGGCCAGGCGGCGCACGAGGGTGTCGCCCGTCCGCGCCCAGACCGGATCAGGGACGTCGAGATGCGCGACCTGCCCCGAGGCGTGCACCCCGGCGTCGGTGCGCCCGGCGACGGTGAGCGCCACCGACGGCAGCCGCAGGACGGTCGCCAGCGCCGCCTCGAGCTCGCCCTGCACGGTGCGCCGGGTCGGCTGGCTCGCCCAGCCCGAGAAGCCGGTGCCGTCGTAGGCGAGGTCGAGGCGCACCCGGGTCAACGCGACGAGTGGCGGATCCCCGGGTTCGGCCACGTCCGATTCGACGTCACTCATCCCGGCGATCCGCCACTCGACGGAGGTGCTGCGTGCTACTTGTCGTCGTCCGACGGCTTCTCGGCGAGCTCGCCGCCGGCCTCGGGCTCGTCACCGACGGTCTCGTCGGCGGCGTCCTTGGCCTCCTCGGCGTCCTCGTCGGTCAGCCCGAGAGCCGCGAGGTCACCCGCGTCCTCACCCGACTCGACCGAGGCCTCGTCGGCGGCCGCGGCGACACCGGCGGCGGTGGCCGACTCGGCGGCCGCGTCGTCGGCGATCTCCTTGGTGCGGCCGGTCGGCGCCTTGCTCGCGGCGAACTTCGTGCCGCGGGCCTTCTCGGCCTCGCTGGTCACCGAGGTGAACTCCTCGACGATCTCGATGATGGCCATCGGGGCGTTGTCGCCCTTGCGCGGGTTGGTCTTGATGATCCGCGTGTAGCCACCCGGACGCGCCGCCATCTTCGGGCCGATCTCGGCGAACAGCTTGTGCACGACGTCCTTGTCCCGGATCACCGTCATGACCTGACGACGGGCGTGCAGGTCACCGCGCTTGGCGAAGGTGATGAGCTTCTCGGCCAGCGGGCGCAGCCGCTTGGCCTTGGCCTCGGTCGTGGTGATGCGATCGTGCTCGAACAGCGAAGTCGCCAGGTTCGCCAGCATCAGCCGCTCGTGCGCGGGGCTACCGCCGAGGCGGGGACCCTTGGTGGGCGTGGGCATGTCGTGCTCCTGTGGTGTCCGTCCGGGTCAGGTGCGCCCCGGAGGTGATGGGTGAAGCGGGCTTGCTGCTAGAGCTGCTCGGTCTCGGCGTAGTCCGTGTCGTCGGTGAAGTCGTCGTCACCGTAGGACTCGACCGAGGTCGGCAGGGCGAACCCGGGCGGGCTGTCCTTCAGGGCCAGGCCGAGGCCGGCCAGCTTGACCTTGACCTCGTCGATCGACTTCGAACCGAAGTTACGAATGTCCAGAAGGTCGGCCTCGCTACGTCCAACGAGCTCACCCACGGTGTGGATGCCCTCGCGCTTGAGGCAGTTGTACGAGCGGACCGTGAGGTCGAGGTCCTCGATCGGCATCGAGAACGCCGCGATGTCGGCGACCTCGGCCGGCGACGGGCCGACGTCGATGCCCTCGGCCTCCTCGTTCAGCTCCCGGAACAGGCCGAAGAGCTCGACCAGCGTGTGACCGGCACTCGCCACCGCGTCGCGCGGGGTGAGCGAGTTCTTGGTCTCGATGTCGACCACGAGACGGTCGAAGTCGGTGCGCTGCTCGACGCGGGTGGCCTCGACGTTGTAGGTCACCTTCAGCACCGGCGAGTAGATGGAGTCGACCGGGATGCGGCCGATCTCCTGGCCCGCCTGCTTGTTCTGCGTGGACGTGACGTAGCCGCGGCCCCGCTCGACGACCAGCTCGATCTCGAGCCGGCCCTTCTTGTTGATCGTGGCGATGTGCAGGTCGGGGTTGTGCACCGTGACACCGGCCGGGGGCGCGATGTCGGCGGCGGTGACCGCACCGGGGCCCTGCTTGCGCAGGTACATGACCACCGGCTCGTCGCTGTCGGAGCTCACGACGAGCTCCTTGAGGTTCAGGATGATGTCGGTGACGTCTTCCTTCACGCCTTCGACCGTCGTGAACTCGTGCAGCACACCGTCGATGCGGATGCTGGTGACGGCCGCGCCCGGGATGGACGAGAGCAGCGTGCGCCGCAGCGAGTTGCCGAGCGTGTAGCCGAAGCCGGGCTCGAGCGGCTCGATGACGAACCGCGAACGGTTGTCGGCGAGTGGTTCCTCGGCGAGCGAGGGGCGCTGAGAGATCAGCACAGGGGTACTCCTTGGGGTCGTGGACGCCCGCTATATGACGTCCGACGGGGTGAAACCGCTCCTGCCGGAGCGGGCTACTTCGAGTAGAGCTCGACGATCAGCTGTTCCTGGACCGGGATCTCGATCTGGGCCCGTACCGGCAGCGCGTGCACGAGCACGCGCAGGCGGTTCGGAACGACCTGCAGCCAGGCCGGGACCGGCCGCTCGCCGTAGGTCTCACGAGCGATCAGGAACGGCGTGGTCTCCAGCGACTTCGGCTTCACGTCGATGATGTCGTACGGCGTGACGCGGAAGCTCGGGATGTCGACCTTGTGGCCGTTGACCTGGAAGTGGCCGTGGCTGACCAGCTGACGGGCCTGGCGCCGCGTGCGGGCGATGCCGGCGCGGTAGATGACGTTGTCGAGACGCGACTCGAGGATCTGCAACAGGTTGTCACCCGTCTTGCCCTCGCGGCGCACAGCCTCGCGGTAGTAACCGCGGAACTGCTTCTCGAGCACGCCGTAGCTGTACTTGGCCTTCTGCTTCTCCTGAAGCTGAAGCAGGTACTCGCTCTGCTTGATGCGGTTGCGACCGTGCTGGCCGGGCGGGTACGGACGGCGCTCGAAGGAGCTGTCGCCGCCGACGAGGTCGACGTTGAGCCGACGCGAGATGCGCGTGGCGGGTCCGGTGTAGCGAGCCATAATTTATCCAGTCCTCCGGCTCAGACTCGACGACGCTTGGGCGGGCGGCAGCCGTTGTGCGGCTGCGGCGTCACGTCGGAAATGGTGCCGACCTCGAGGCCGGTTGCCTGCAGCGAGCGGATCGCCGTCTCGCGACCCGAACCCGGGCCCTTGACGAAGACGTCGACCTTCTTCAGGCCGTGCTCCTGCGCCTTGCGGGCGGCGCTCTCGGCGGCCATCTGCGCGGCGAACGGCGTCGACTTCCGCGAGCCCTTGAAACCGACGTGGCCGGCCGAGGCCCAGCTGATCACGTTGCCCTGCGGGTCGGTGATCGACACGATCGTGTTGTTGAAGGTGCTCTTGATGTGCGCCTGGCCGAAGGTGATGTTCTTCTTTTCCTTGCGGCGGACCTTCTTGGCGCCGGCCTTGCGTGCCTGACCCGGCATTACTTCTTACCTGCCTTCTTCTTGCCCGCGATGGTCTTCTTCGGGCCCTTGCGGGTGCGGGCGTTGGTCTTGGTGCGCTGACCGTGGACGGGCAGTCCGCGACGGTGGCGGATGCCCTCGTAGCAGCCGATCTCGATCTTGCGACGGATGTCGGCCGCGACCTCACGGCGGAGGTCACCTTCGACCTTGTAGTTCGCGTCGATGTGGTCGCGCAGCTTGACGAGGTCCTCGTCGGACAGGTCACGGGCGCGGAGGTCCGGGCTGACGCCGGTGGCCTCGAGGGTGGCCTTGGCTCGGGTGCGACCCATGCCATAGATGTAGGTGAGCGCGATCTCCATCCGCTTCTCGCGGGGGAGGTCGACGCCGGCAAGTCTTGCCATGCGGGCGGTTCTCCTGGTTTCTCTTCGTCGAAGGTGTTGTACGCACCCGTTCCCCACCCGCCCTGGGTGGAGCTCCGGCCTTCGTCCGGAGGTGGACCCGCTCGTACTGACGCGGGGTGGTGTGCGCTTGCTGGTCGGTCCGGGACGGACCTAGGTGGAGCGAGAGGCGGGACTCAGCCCTGACGCTGCTTGTGACGCAGGTTCTCGCAGATCACCATCACGCGACCGTGGCGACGGATCACCTTGCACTTGTCGCAGATCGGCTTGACGCTCGGCTTGACCTTCACGGCCGTGCCCCTTCTGGATTGCTTGTGGCGGACCGACGAATGGTGCTCGCCGGCTGGTTCGGACCGCGGTCGCCCGCAGCCGGAATCACTTGTAGCGGTAGACGATGCGCCCACGGGTGAGGTCGTAGGGCGAGAGCTCCACGACGACGCGGTCCTCGGGCAGGATGCGGATGTAGTGCTGCCGCATCTTGCCGCTGATGTGGGCGAGAACCTTGTGCCCGTTGCTCAGTTCCACCCGGAACATCGCGTTGGGCAATGGTTCGACCACTCGGCCTTCGACCTCGATGGCGCCGTCTTTCTTGGGCATGTCCTCCGCATTTCGTGACTTCGACGTGCAGGAATTGCTCGGTCTTCAACTCGACGCTGCCGTGAGGGTCCGCCCTCGGATCCGCGGCCACAGCGGACATGAGAAAAGAGCGGCGTGCGCCAGCGGTCCACTCTACCTATCCGCAGCGCCAGGGACAAAAACGCCTCGGCGCCGCCAGACCGGCGGCACCACCAGGAACAGCGCGAGGACCGCGCAGACGACCGGGACCGGGGCCCCGCGGGAGGCCGCGAGGGCTGCCGCCGCGCCGATTCCCAGCGTCGCGGCGCGGGCGACCTGCCGGGTCGACGCGGTGCGCGGGCGGGTGGCGCACCACACCAGGGCCAGGGCGGCGAGCACGAGCAGGGCCCGCGTGGACGCCGCCACCGCAACGTGCGGCACCAGGCACAGCGCCGCGGCCGCGGCCAGGCGCGGGCCGGTGGACAGCGTCACCAGGAGTGCTCCTGCGGGATCCGGGCGGCGACGACGCCGGCCGCGACCCCGATCGTGGTCAGCAGGGACGTGTTCGAGCCGACGACGGGCAGCACGAACAGCACCCAGTAGAGGACGAGCGCGCCCGCCCCTCCCGCGGCCACCTGTCGGGCCCGCGGCGGCGTCAGTCCGAACGAGTGACCGAGCACCGGGGCGAGGGTGAGCACCGCACCCAGGACGGCGACGCCGCCCCAGGCGTGCACGCTGTGCCAGGCGTTGACGCCGTTCTCGTCGAGGGAGATCCCCAGCACGACGCCGAGCAGGCTCACCAGGCCGAGCGTCCAGATCGAGGTGAAGACCTTCGGACGCACGGCCTTCGGCGGGGGCGGGTTCTGGGCCACGAACTGGACGGTCGGCGCGCCGTGCGGGCCGGCGGGGTGGTGCTGAGCCGGCGCTCCGGGCTGGGCCTGGGGGTCCGGGAACGTGTTCGGGGCACCCGGCCCCTGCGGCATGTTCATACGGTTCACCCTAATTGAGCGGCCCGCCGCCGATGCGCCCCGTCTACAGTCGGCCAATGCTCCCGACCGCCGACCAGCTGCGGGTGTGGGCCCGGAAATGGCGGTGGTACCAGCAGGCCTCGCTGCCGTGGAACCGG
The DNA here is from genome assembly GCF_036000465.1 of Jatrophihabitans sp. Lineage (GTDB taxonomy): Bacteria > Actinomycetota > Actinomycetes > Mycobacteriales > Jatrophihabitantaceae > Jatrophihabitans. Next base: position 13,842 of record NZ_DASYFV010000078.1, read on the forward strand.
GTTGCGCTGCACCTCGAACTCGCCCGGCGCGAGGCGTTCGCGCGGGGCGCGCTGCACGGCAATCCGCTGCGGATGCTGCGCGAGGGACGCCTGGAGATCGGGCCGCACGCCTACTTCGAGCCCGGCGTCTGGATCACCTCGGACACCGGCCGGATCTCGATCGGGGGCGGCGCCCTGCTCAACCTGAACGTCATGGTCGCGGCGGTCGAGCGGGTCGAGATCGGCGCGCACTGCATGCTGGCCAACGGGTGCGTCGTGACCGACGGCGACCACCGCTTCGACGACCCCGACACCCCGGTGCCCTGGCAGGGGTTCACCACGAAGGGCCCGGTCGTGATCGGCGACAACGTCTGGCTGGGCGCGCACGCGGTGGTGACCAGCGGGGTCACCATCGGCCGGCGGTCGGTGATCGGCGCCAACTCGGTGGTCACCACCGACATCCCGCCGTTCTCCGTCGCGGCCGGGGCACCGGCCCGCGTGCTGAGGACGATCGAGTACCCCTCAGGCGTCGAGTGAGAGCACGACCGCGCGCAGCAGCGCGTTGAGCGCGACGAGCTGCTCGGGGTCGAGCGCGCGCAGCAGGTGCTGCTCGCGTCCCATCCCCTCGTGCACGTAGCGGTCCCACGCCACCCGCCCGGCCGCGGTCGGGCGCACCACGACCCGCCGCCGGTCGAGCGGGTCGACCTCCCGCGTGACCAGCCCGGACGCCACCAGGCGGTCGAGCCGGCTCGTCATCGCGGCCCGGGTGACCCGGTTCGCGTCGGCGAGCTGGGCCGGGGTGGCCTCGGTCGGGTAGGGCTGCACCATCAGCGCGTGCAGCGTCCAGTAGTCCTCGAGGGTGAAGTCCGAGCCGGCGAAGGCCGCGGCGTCCACTCGCTTGAGCTGCCGCAGGATCGACTGCATCCGGGTGATCGCACCCTCGACCTCGGGATCGAAGGAGGGGTTGTCCGTCCAGTACTCGGCCCACCGGGCCACGTGATGGTCGACCGCATCGCGTTCCGGCTGCTCCCCCATGGCCCCATCCTCGCAGCCGGGGGCGCCATCTGAAAATGCGATGGTGAATTGTTAGACAATGAACTATCGTCCTTGCCGTGCACGATCTCCGCTTGCTGCCTCGCGAGTTCCGGCTCCTCGCCGCGGGCCAGGCGCTGTCCTGGCTCGGCACCGGGTTCCAGACCGTCGCGCTCGCCGTGGCCGTCGTGCTCTCCGGCGGCGGCCCGGGCCAGCTCGGGCTGGTGATGGCGAGCTCGGTCGTGGCGATGCTCGCGGGCACCCTCTTCGGCGGCGTCTGGGCCGACCGGGTGCAGCCGCAGCGGGTGATGGTGCTGTCCGACGTCGTGCGCTTCGTCGCGGTCGGGGCGATGGCCGTCATGTTCGGCACCGGGCACCACTCGATCGTCCTGCTCTGCGCGCTCGTCGCGGTCAGCTCCGGCGCCGGTTCCTTCTTCTCCCCCGCCATGACCGCGCTCAAGCCGATGCTCGTCCCGGCCGCGGCGCGGCAATCGGCCAACGCGACGCTCGGCCTCCTGCAGACCTCCTCGGCCGTGCTCGGACCGGCGCTGGGCGGACTCGTGGTGGCCGGCTTCGGCTCGGCCGCCGGGTTCGCGGTCAATGCCGCGAGCTTCCTGGCCTCGGTCGGCACCGTCGTCCTCATCCGCACCCGGGCCGAGCGCGCCCCGCGCGAGGGCATGCTGCGCGAGCTCGCGGCGGGCTGGTCCGAGGTCTGGCACCGGGCCTGGCTGCGGGACGGCATCCTGGCCGCCACCGGCTACCACGTCGCCAACGGCGTCGTGCTGGTGCTCATCCAGGTCGTCGCGATCCGGGATCTCGGCGGGGCCCGCGCGGCCGGTGTCATCGCCGCCGCCGAGGGTCTGGGCGGTGTCGTCGGCGCCGCCGTCGCGCTGCGGTTCCGCCCGGCCCAGTTGCTGCGGGCCGGCTGGCTCGCCCTGCTGCTGATGCCGCTGTGGGTGCTGGTCTACGTCTGGCCGTCCGCCCTCGCGGCCGTCGTCGCCGGCGCGGTGCTCGGCTACACCGGGCTGTCCTTCTTCTCCGTCGCCTGGGACACCGCGATCCAGGACCACGTGCCGCACCGCCTGCTCGCTCGCGTCGCCTCGTGGGACACGCTCGCCTCGTTCGTCGGCATGCCCCTGGGCGCCGCGCTCGCCGGCCCGCTCTCGGCCTCTTTCGGGATCGACCGGGTGCTCGTCGGCTGCGCCGCGGTGCTCGCCCTCGCGAGTGCCGCGCCCCTGCTCGGCCGCGCCAGCCGCACCTTGACCCGCCTCGCGCCCGAGCCGCAGCCGGTCGAACCGGCGCTCCCCAACGATGCTGAGTGGCGAGTCCTTGCGGTGAGTGGCGACTAAGTATCCGCCACTCACGTCCGCAACTCGCCACTCAACGAGGACTCGAGTCGGGTAGCAGCTTCGCCCCGCTCCGACAAGCCGGGCGGCGACGAGGTGTGGACGAGCCCGGGCGTGTCCACATCCGCCCCCGTCACGCACACGCACGCTGCATCGTGGCCGCGTGAGCGAACTCATCCATGTGACTCGGGGCGTCTGGCGGACCGAGGAGGCAGTGGCCGACCTCCGCGGTCGGGTGGCAGCGATCGTCGGCGTCTACGCAGTGGACACCGTCGTGTCCGGGTCGACGGCGGCGCGGCTGCACGACCTGTGGCTGCCCGACCTGCCGCCCGGGCCGGTCGAACTGATCGTGCACCCCGACCTGCCGCCACCGACCAGCCGCCCGGGCGGAAGACGCGGCGGGGTGCGAGCGCGGCGCCAACGGTTGCGCGCGGACGAGATCACCCTCGTCGACGGCATTCCGGTCACAACCCCGGCCCGCACCTGGATCGATCTGGCCGACCGACTTGCGATGCCCGATCTGGTCGCCCTCGGCGACTGTGCCCTGCGTCGAGGGGCAGGTCCCGAGGAGCTCCAGCACGCCGTCACGCGAGCCGCCCACTGCCGCGGTGTCGTCAGCGCCCGGGCCGCACTCACTCATCTCGACGGTCGCTTCGAATCACGGCCCGAGAGTCACATGCGCTACGCGTTGGTCAGCGCCGGTCTCCCGGCACCTGCGGTCAACCAGCCGATCTACGACGAACACGGCCAATGGCTGGCCAGACCTGATCTGAGCTACGACGACGTCCGGCTCGCCCTCGAGTACAACGGAGCCGACCACGCGAAGGTCGACCGGATGCGGCGCGACATCGACCGGGAGTTCGACATCGGCTCCCGGGGAGGTTGGCGCACCGAGACCTTCGGCCCGACCCAGGTGTTCCGGCGCCCGGATCAGATGGTCGCCTACGTACGGTGGCTGCGTCGCGAGCTCGATCGGTGACCCCTCGACCTGCATTTGCCTCCCGGCGGCACGCCGTCCACCCGGTGAGTGGCGAGAAATGCTGTTAGGTGGCGCGTTCCTGGGCGCCACTCAGCGGAAGACTCGCCACTCAACTTCTGGCGGGCGACGGGATCAGGCCGCGGCGGCGGAGAGTTCGATGCCGCGCGCGGCCAGTTCGGCCCGGCCGCCGTCCTCGGCGGTGAGGACCCAGGGACCGTCCTCGAGGATCGCGACGGTGTGCTCCCAGTGCGCGGCCCATGAGCCGTCGGTGGTGACGACGGTCCAGCCGTCGTCGAGCTCCTCGGTGGCGCGTGAGCCCAGGGTGACCATGGGCTCGATGGCCAAGGCCATGCCCGGGGTCAGCCGCGGCCCCTTGCCGGGACGTCCGTAGTTCAGGATGTGCGGCGCCATGTGCATCTCGGAGCCGATGCCGTGGCCGCCGTAGCCGGCGACGATTCCGTAGGTGCCGGAGCCACGGATGGAGGTCTCCACGGCGTGCGAGATGTCGGTGAGTCGGGCCCCGGACCGGGCGACGGCCAGGCCGTCCCACATGGATTTCTCGCACGCGGCCGAAAGGGCGGCGACATCGGGGGCGACCTCGCCGATGGCCACCGAGATCGCGGCGTCGCCGTGCCAGCCCTCGACGATGGCGCCGAAGTCGATGGAGACGAGGTCGCCCTCGCGCAGCTTCTCGCCCGTGGACGGGATGCCGTGCACGACCCGGTCGTTCACCGACGCGCAGATGACCGCCGGGTAGCCGTGGTAGCCGAGGAAGGACGGGGTCGCGCCCGCCTCGCTCAGCACCCCGCGGGCCACGCCGTCGAGGTCGGCGGTCGAGACCCCGGGCGCCGCGGCGTCGCGCATCGCCGCGAGGGCGCGCGCGACGACGAGGCCGGCCTCGCGCATGAGGGTGATCTGGTCGGGCGTCTTGAGCTGGATCCGCTCGGGCAGGCCGCGCATCGTCAGTCGGCGAACGGGGTCAGCGCCGCGATCGCCCGCTCGGTGACGTCCTCGACGGCGCCGAGGGCATCGATCGCCACCAGGCGGTCCTCGTTGCGGTAGAAGTCGATGAGCGGCGCGGTCTGGTCGGCGTAGACCTCGAGCCGGCGGCGGACCGTGCCCGGCTGGTCGTCGTCACGCTGGTACAGCTCGCCGCCGCACTTGTCGCAGACGCCCCCGGTGCTCGGCGGATCGAACTCGAGGTGCCAGACGTGGCCGCACTTCTTGCAGGTGCGCCGGCCCGAGAGCCGCTTCACGACCTCCTCGAAGTCGACCTCGAGGTCGAGCACGACGCTGAGCGGTGACCCGAGCTCGTCGAGCATGCCGTTGAGCACCTCGGCCTGGGCGACGTTGCGGGGGAAGCCGTCGAGCAGGAAGCCGTCGGCGGCGTCGGGCTCGGCCAGCCGGTCGCGCACCATCGCGTTGGTGACCTCGTCGGGCACCAGATCGCCGGCGTCCATGTACTTCTTGGCCATGCGCCCCAGTTCGGTGCCTCCGGAGACGTTCGCCCGGAAGATGTCACCGGTCGAGATCTTCGGTATGCCGAAGTTCGCGGCGATGAACTCGGCCTGCGTTCCCTTGCCGGCGCCAGGCGGCCCCACGAGCACCAATCTCACGCGGCTCGCCTCCTTGTCGTCGCGGTCGCGGACACCACTGCGTGTGCGGTCGGGCTCAGCGCAGGAACCCTTCGTAGTTGCGCTGCATGAGCTGGCTCTCGATCTGCTTCACGGTGTCCAGACCCACGCCGACCATGATCAGCACTGCGGTGCCGCCGAACGGGAAGTTCTGGTTGTTGCCGCTGGTGATGTTGAAGAAGAAGTTCGGCAGTACGGCGACGATACCGAGGTAGATGGAACCCGGCAGCGTGATCCTGGACAACACGAACTGGAGGTACTCCGCCGTCGGGCGACCGGGACGGATGCCCGGGATGAAGCCGCCGTAGCGCTTCATGTCGTCGGCCCGCTCGACCGGGTCGAAGGTGATGCCGACGTAGAAGTAGGCGAAGAAGATGATGAGCAGGAAGTAGACCGAGAGGTAGGACCACGACTGCTGGTCCAGCAGGTAGGTCTGCACCCACTTGGCGAAGCCGGTGGAGTTGTTGTTGCTCACCAGCTGGCTGATCAGCTGCGGTATGTAGAGCAGCGACGAGGCGAAGATGACCGGGATGACGCCGGCCTGGTTCACCTTCAGCGGCAGGTAGGTCGACGTGCCGCCGTACTGCCGGCGTCCGACCATGCGTTTGGCGTACTGGACCGGGATGCGGCGCTGCGCCTGCTCGACGAACACCACGGCCACGATGATCGCGAGGCCCAGCAGCACGATGAGGATGAACACGAACACGCCCGCGTTCTGCAGGATGACGTGACCCTCGTTCGGGATGCGCGCGGCGATCGAGGTGAACATCAACACGCTCATGCCGTTGCCGACGCCGCGGTCGGTGACCAGCTCGCCGAGCCACATGATGACGGCCGTGCCGGCGGTCATGATGATGACCATCGTGCCGAGGGTGTAGAGGTCCTGGTGGTACAGGATCGACTGGCAGGCGCTCGACGAGCCCTGGAAGAGCTGTCCGGAGCGGGCCAGGGCGATGAAGCCGGTGGACTGCAGGATGGCCAGGCCGATGGTGAGGTACCGGCTGTACTGGGTCAGCTTCTGCTGGCCCGCCTGGCCTTCCTTCTTCAACTGTTCGAAGCGCGGGATGACGACCACGAGCAGCTGGATGATGATGCTGGCCGTGATGTAGGGCATGATGCCCAACGCGAAGACGGACAGGCGCAGCAGCGCGCCGCCGGAGAACAGGTTGATCAGCGAATAGATGTTCTTGCTGCTCTGCGACGCCCCGGCGAGGCAGTCGTTGATCGCCACCGTGTTCGTGTTCGGCGTCGGGATCGACGCGCCGAGCCGGTACAGCGCCAGCATGGCCAGGGTGAAGAGCAGCTTCTTTCGCAGGTCGGGCGTCCTAAACGCCGATGCGAACGCGCTGAGCACGGGTCCGGTCCTCCTGCCGCGAAGCTGTTAGAAGAAAGCGAGTGCACGACCGATCGGACGTACGCGCCGGGAGGTGATCTCCACGACCCGGCGACCGGTCGGCCCAGGCTAACAGTCGCCCGGATCCGCACCTGCTGAGAGTGACTCTATGGGACAAAAAGGTCCGCGCACCGGGTTCAAGGAGACGGACCGGGTGACGGTCCGCAACCGGTAAGAACCCGGTGCGCGGGAAGTGCACTTACAGGGCGGTGGCCGACCCACCGGCTGCGGTGATCTTCTCCCGAGCGGAGTCGGAGAAGGCGTGCGCGGTGATGTCGAGCTTCACGCCGAGGTCGCCGTTGCCGAGGACCTTGACCCGCTCGCCCTTGCGGACGGCGCCGGCGGCGACGAGCTCGTCGACCCCGACCGTGCCCCCCTGGGGGAACAGCGCGGCCAGCGACGCGACGTTGACGACCTGGTACTCGACCCGGAAGCGGTTCTTGAAGCCCTTGAGCTTCGGCATCCGCATGTGGATCGGCATCTGGCCGCCCTCGAACGCGGCGGGCACCTGGTAACGGGCCTTGGTGCCCTTGGTGCCACGGCCGGCCGTCTTGCCCTTCGAGCCCTCACCACGACCCACGCGGGTCTTCTTGGTGTGCGAGCCCGGGGCGGGCTTGAGGTGGTGAACCTTGAGATTCGTCATGACTACTCGACCTCCTCGACCGTCACCAGGTGCGTGACGGTCTTGACCATGCCGCGGATCTCCGGGCGGTCTTCCTTGACGACGGTGTCGTGCATCCGCTTCAGGCCCAGCGTGCGGAGAGTCTCACGCTGGTTCTGCTTGTAGCCGATGCCCGACTTCGTCTGGGTGATCTTCAGGCGTGCCATTGGAAGGTCAGCTCCCCTGCCCGGCACGGGCGCGCAGCATGCCGGCCGGAGCGACGTCCTCGAGGGGCAGGCCGCGGCGGGCCGCAACCTCCTCGGGACGCACGAGCTCCTTCAGGGCAGCCACGGTGGCGTGCACGATGTTGATCGGGTTGTCCGAGCCGAGCGACTTCGACAGGACGTCGTGGATGCCGGCGCACTCGAGGACGGCGCGCACCGGGCCACCGGCGATGACGCCGGTACCGGGGCTGGCCGGCTTGAGCAGCACGACTCCGGCCGCCTTCTCGCCCTGCACCGGGTGCGGGATGGTCTGCTGGATCCGCGGGACCTTGAAGAAGTTCTTCTTGGCCTCCTCGACGCCCTTGGCGATGGCAGCCGGAACTTCCTTGGCCTTGCCGTAGCCGACGCCCACGGTGCCGTCGCCGTCGCCCACGACCACGAGGGCCGTGAAGCTGAAGCGACGACCGCCCTTGACCACCTTCGCGACGCGGTTGATCGTCACGACGCGCTCGAGGTGCGGGCTCTTCTCGCGGGTGTCCTGGCCGCCCCGGCCACCGTCGCGGCGGTCGCGACGCTCGCCGCGCTCGCCCCCACGGTCATTGCCGCCGGTGCCGCCCGTTCGGGCTCCGCGCTGCGGTCCGGGCATCAGATGTTCCCCTCAGTTGCGTTGCTCATTGCTCAGAACTCCAGTCCGGCTTCGCGGGCCGCGTCAGCGAAGGCCGCGATCCGGCCGGTGTAGGTGTTGCCACCGCGGTCGAAGACGACCTTGGTGACGCCGGCCGCCTTGGCGGCCTCGGCCACCGTCGTGCCCAGCTGGCGGGCCTGCGCGGTCTTGTCGCCGTCGGTCAGCTTGAACGTCGAGCCCGACGCGAGGGTCGTGCCCGTCGCGTCGTCGACGACCTGGACGAACAGGTGGCGCGACGAGCGCGACACGACCAGGCGCGGACGCTCGGCCGAGCCGACGACCTTCTTGCGCAGCCGGAAGTGGCGACGCGACTTGCCCACCCGACGGGCGGCCGAGATTCCGGCCGAACGACGGGCCTGCTTGGCGATGGTTGATGCGCCCATTACTTCTTACCTGCCTTACCGGCCTTGCGACGGATGACCTCGCCGGCGTAGCGCACGCCCTTGCCCTTGTACGGGTCGGGCTTGCGCAGCTTGCGGATCTTGGCGGCCACCTCGCCGACCTTCTGCTTGTCGATGCCCGACACGGAGAACCGCGTGGGCGTCTCGACGGCGAAGGTGATGCCCTCGGGGGCCGGGACCGGCACCGGGTGCGAGAAGCCGAGCGCGAACTCGAGGTCGCTGCCCTTGGCGACGACGCGGTAACCCGTGCCGACGATCTCGAGCTTCTTGGTGTAGCCCTCGGTGACCCCGACGACCATGTTCGCGATCAGGGTGCGGGACAGGCCGTGCAGCGACTTCGAGACCCGCTCCTCGTCCGGACGGGCGAGGGTGATCGTGCCGCTGTCGTGGCTGACCGTGATGGGCTCGGCCACGACGTGCGTCAGGCTGCCCTTGGGGCCCTTGACGGTCACGGTCTGGCCGGCGATGTCGACGTCGACGCCCGAGGGGACGGCGACCGGAAGCTTTCCGATTCTGCTCACTGGTCTCCTCCTCTCACCAGACGTAGGCGAGAACTTCTCCGCCTACTCCGCGCTTGGCTGCCTGACGGTCGGTCAGCAGGCCGTTGGACGTCGAGATGATCGCGGTGCCGAGGCCACCCAGCACGCGCGGCAGGCCCGTGGACTTCGCGTAGACGCGCAGCCCGGGCTTGGACACGCGGCGGACACCGGCGATGCTGCGCTCGCGGTTCGGGCCGTACTTGAGCTCGATGCTCAGCACGCGGCCCACCTGGCCCTCGGGGGCGTCGCCGATCTTGAAGCCGGCGATGTAACCCTCCTGCTTGAGGATCTCGGCGATGTGGCCCTTGAGCTTCGAGTGCGGCATCACGACGGTGTCGTGGAAGGCCGTGTTCGCGTTGCGCAGACGGGTCAACATGTCTGCGATCGGGTCGGTCATTGTCATGAAATCAACTACTTTCTCGCCCCGGTTCCCGGTCGGGCCTGTGGCGAAGAGGGTTTACCAGGACGACTTGGTGACGCCTGGCAGTTCGCCCGCGTGAGCCATCTCGCGGAAGCAGATGCGGCACAGGCCGAACTTGCGGTAGACGGCCTGCGAACGGCCGCAGCGCTGGCAGCGCGTGTAGCCACGCACCGCGAACTTCTGCTTGCCGGCAGCCTTCATCTTCAGAGCGGTCTTGGCCATCAGCTGTTCTCCTTGAAGGGGAAGCCGAGCGCCTTGAGCAGCGCGCGGCCCTCGTCGTCGTTGGCCGCGGACGTCACGACGGTGATGTCCATACCGCGCGGACGGTCGATCGAGTCGGGGTCGATCTCGTGGAACATCGACTGCTCGGTCAGGCCGAACGTGTAGTTGCCGTTGCCGTCGAACTGACGGTCGGACAGGCCGCGGAAGTCACGGATGCGGGGCAGCGCGAGCGACAGCAGCCGGTCGAGGAACTCCCACATCCGGTCGCCGCGCAGGGTGACCTTCGCGCCGATCGGCATGCCCTCGCGCAGCTTGAACTGCGCGATGGACTTGCGGGCCTTCTGCACGAGCGGCTTCTGGCCGGTGATCAGCGTGAGGTCGCGGACCGCGCCGTCCATCAGCTTGCTGTCCTTGGCGGCCTGGCCGACACCCATGTTGACCACGATCTTGACCAGACCGGGCACCTGCATCGGGTTGCCGAAGGAGAACTGCTCGGACAGCGCCGGCACGATCTCCTCGCGGTATCGGGCCTTGAGCCGCGGGGTGGGCGTCTCGGTGGTCGCCGTCATGACAGGTCCTTTCCGGAGCGCCGCGAGACGCGCACGTTGCGGCCGCTCTCCTCGTCACGCCGGTAGCCGACGCGAGTGGCCTTGCCCTCGCCGTCGATCACCATGACGTTGCTGGCGCTGATCGGCGCCTCGATGTGCTCGATGCCGCCGGACTTGGCGCCGCGTGCGGTGGTGCCGACGCGGGTGTGCTTCGTGACCCGGTTGACGCCCTCGACAACGACCTTGTTCGTCTCGGGGTCGGCCGCGATGACCTTGCCCTTGACGCCGCGGTCCTTGCCGGCGATGACGACGACCTCGTCGCCCCTCTTTACCTTCATCACAGAACCTCGGGTGCGAGAGAAATGATCTTCATGAAACGCTTGTCGCGCAGCTCGCGGCCGACCGGGCCGAAGATGCGGGTCCCGCGGGGCTCACCGTCTGCCTTGATGAGCACGGCCGCGTTCTCGTCGAAGCGGATGTAGCTGCCATCGGGGCGGCGGCGCTCCTTGACCGTGCGCACGATGACCGCCTTGACGACGTCGCCCTTCTTGACGCCGGCGCCGGGCAGCGCGTCCTTGACGGTGGCGACGATGATGTCGCCGATCCCGGCGTAACGACGCCCGGAGCCGCCCATTACCCGGATGCACAAGATTTCCTTGGCCCCGGTGTTGTCGGCGACCCGAAGTCGCGACTCCTGCTGAATCACTGCTTACTCCTAGAACTCACTAGAGCGCCGCTGCTGCCATCCGGCCACACGACCGGCGACAACCCAGATCGATACTTACTTGGCCCGCTCGAGAACCTCGACCACACGCCAGCGCTTCGTGGCCGACTGCGGGCGGGTCTCCATGATCAGAACGCGGTCGCCCACGCCGATCTGGTTGGTCTCGTCGTGCACCTTGAGCTTGGTGGTGCGACGCATGACCTTGCCGTACAGCGGGTGCTTGACGCGGTCCTCGACCTCGACAACCACCGTCTTCTCCATCTTGTCGCTCACGACCAGGCCCTCGCGGACCTTGCGGAACGTCTCGCGGCCGGCCTTCGCCGTCACGTCCGTTGACTCGCTCATGCGGTAACACCTTCACTCGGGGCGACGGACAGCCCGAGCTCACGCTCGCGCAGGACCGTGTAGATCCGCGCGATGTCGTGTTTCACGGTGCGCAGTCGCCGGTTGTTGTCCAGCTGCCCGGTCGCCATCTGGAAGCGCAGGTTGAACAGCTCTTCCTTGGACTCGCGCAGTCGCGTCTCGAGCTCGTCGTCGTGCAGCTCGCGCAGCTCACTGGTAGTGGCAGCCATCAGAAATCACTCACTTCCCGCGTCACGATGCGGCACTTCATCGGCAGCTTGTGGATCGCCCGGGTCAGCGCCTCGCGGGCGACGACCTCGTTCGGGAACGAGAGCTCGAAGAGCACCCGGCCCGGCTTGACGTTCGCGATCCACCACTCCGGCGACCCCTTACCGGAACCCATGCGGGTCTCGGCGGGCTTCTTGGTCAGCGGACGGTCGGGGTAGATGTTGATCCACACCTTGCCGCCACGACGGATGCGTCGGTTGATCGCGATACGCGCCGACTCGATCTGCCGGTTGGTCACGTACGCCGGCTCCAGGGCCTGGATGCCGTACTCACCGAAGGACACCTGGGTACCACCACTCGCCATGCCGCGGCGGGTGGGGTGGTGCTGCTTGCGGTGCTTGACTCTGCGTGGGATGAGCATGACTCAGCTCTCCGTGCTCTCGGTGGGCTCGGCCGCCGGCGCGGCGTCGGTCGACGCCTCGGTGGTGGCCGGCGCCTCGGTGGTGGCCGGAGCCTCGATGGTGGCCGGAGCCTCGGTGGTGACCTCGGCCGGAGCGTCGGTCGCGACCTCGGCCGCGGCAGCGGCCTCGGTGGTGATCGGCGACTCCTGCAGGTCGGGCTCGACCGCCGCGGGCTCGGTGGCCGGCGCCTCGCCGGACGCCGCGCGTCCCGCATCGGTGCTGACACCCGTGGTGCCCTGCGAACCGGAGCGGCGCGGGCGCGCGGCCCCGCCGGCCGGACGGTCACGACGCTGGCGCAGCGCCTCGGCAGCGGCGGCGGCCTCGCGCTCGGCGCGCGAACCGGTCGGCACCTCGCCCTTGTAGATCCAGACCTTCACGCCGATGCGGCCGAACGTCGTGCGGGCCTCGTAGAAGCCGTAGTCGATGTTCGCGCGCAGCGTGTGCAGCGGGACGCGTCCCTCGCGGTAGAACTCCGAGCGCGACATCTCGGCGCCACCGAGGCGGCCCGAGCACTGCACGCGGATGCCCTTGACGCCCTGGCTCTTCAGCGTCGACTGCATGCTCTTGCGCATCGCGCGGCGGAAGCTCACGCGGTTGCTGAGCTGCTCGGCCACACCCTGCGCCACCAGCTGGGCGTCGGCCTCGGGGTTCTTGACCTCGAGGATGTTCAGCTGGACCTGCTTGCCGGTGAGCTTCTCGAGCTCGCCGCGGATGCGGTCGGCCTCGGCGCCGCGGCGGCCGATGACGATGCCCGGGCGGGCCGTGTGGATGTCCACGCGGACGCGGTCACGGGTGCGCTCGATCTCGACCTTCGCGATACCCGCGCGCTCCATGCCCTTGGACATGAGCCGGCGGATGGCGACGTCTTCCTTCACGTACTCCGCGTACTGCTTGTCGGCGAACCAACGACTCTTCCAGTCGGTGCTGATGCCGAGACGGAACCCGTTGGGATTGACTTTCTGACCCATCAGCGAGTCCGTCCCTTCTGCTTGCTGGTCGTGTCGATGCTCTCGACCTCGATCGTGATGTGGCTGGTGCGCTTGCGGATGCGGTAGGCGCGACCCTGGGCCCGCGGCCGGAACCGCTTCATCGTCGGGCCCTCGTCGACGAACGCCCGCGAGATGACGAGCGACTCGGGGTCGAGCGAGAAGTTGTGCTCCGCGTTGGCGATCGCGCTGGCGAGGACCTTGGCGATCGGCTCGCTCGCGGCCTGCGGCGCGAACTTCAGCATCGCCAGCGCCTCGGCGGCCGGCATGTCACGGATGAGGTCGATGACGCGACGCGCCTTCATCGGCGTGACGCGGACATGCGACGCCTTCGCGAAGGCCGTGCGCACCTCGGTGTCTGGTGAACTCATGTCTCTATCCCGTTCCCGCTCAGCCCCGCCGGGCGCGGCGGTCGTCCTTGATGTGGCCCTTGAACGTCCGGGTCGGCGCGAACTCGCCCAGCTTGTGACCGACCATGCCCTCGGTGACGAACACCGGGACGTGCTTGCGGCCGTCGTGCACGGCGATCGTGTGCCCGAGCATGTCGGGGATGATCGTCGAGCGACGCGACCAGGTCTTGATCACGTTCTTGCTGCCCTTGTCATTGGCGACGTCCACCTTCTTGAGCAGGTGGTCGTCGACGAACGGGCCCTTCTTCAAACTGCGTGGCATTACTCAGCCCCTCAACGCTTCTTGTTCGTACGACGACGGCGGACGATCAGCTGGTCGCTGGCCTTGCGGCGACGCGTGCGGCCCTCGGGCTTGCCGTTCGGGTTCACCGGGTGGCGACCACCGGACGTCTTGCCCTCGCCACCACCGTGCGGGTGGTCGACCGGGTTCATGGCAACACCACGGACGGTCGGGCGCTTGCCCTTCCAGCGCATGCGGCCGGCCTTACCCCAGTTGGTGTTGCTCTGCTCGGCGTTGCCGACCTCGCCGACGGTTGCCCGGCAGCGCACGTCGACGTTGCGGATCTCACCGGACGGCATGCGCAGTTGCGCGAAAGCGCCTTCCTTGGCCACGAGCTGAACACTGGTGCCGGCCGAGCGGGCGATCTTCGCCCCGCCACCGGGCCGAAGCTCAATCGCGTGGACGACGGTGCCGACCGGGATGTTGCGCAGCGGCAGCGTGTTACCGGGCTTGATGTCACTGCTCGGACCAGCCTCGACGACATCGCCCTGCTGGAGCCGGGCCGGCGCGATGATGTAGCGCTTCTCGCCGTCGGCGTAGTGCAGCAGTGCGATGCGGGCGGTGCGGTTCGGGTCGTATTCGATGTGCGCGACCTTGGCCGGCACGCCGTCCTTGTCGTCACGACGGAAGTCGATGAGCCGGTAGGCGCGCTTGTGACCGCCACCTTGGTGGCGCACCGTGACCCGGCCGTGCACGTTGCGACCACCCTTGGAATGCAGCGGCCGCACCAGCGACTTCTCCGGCACCGTACGAGTGATCTCGACGAAGTCGGCGACGCTCGAGCCACGACGGCCCGGCGTAGTCGGCTTGTATTTGCGGATTCCCATTGGACTCGTCTTCTCCCTCAGGCGCCGAACACGTCGATGCG